>JAIPBD010000022.1 GCA_021739765.1 Melioribacteraceae bacterium | reverse complement strand
TCGGAACATTATTCTCTAATAGCTCTCGTAGAATTATTGCTTTTTGTTCGCCGCTATAACGCTTTCTCTTTTTCATGGAATTCTCCTTTTTTTCTCTAATGTAATTTATGAAAATTC
Organism: Melioribacteraceae bacterium; assembly: GCA_021739765.1. Classification (GTDB taxonomy): domain Bacteria; phylum Bacteroidota; class Ignavibacteria; order Ignavibacteriales; family Melioribacteraceae; genus JAIPBD01. Next base: position 66,438 of record JAIPBD010000022.1, on the reverse strand, counting down.
CATTTCCGTCTGAAGCTTTACACTTTGCGGTAAATGCTATCGGGCAGATTGATCAGAGTGTTAATTGGTCAATATTTATAGCAGATGAAGATCAATTATTTGTTCTGGGCACAAAAGACGAATCTATTTGGAAACAAAGACTTGCACCGGAATCATCTCCACCGGTAAAACAAATAGATTATCCTTCAAAGTGTTCAAGGATGAATTCAACCACAGCGATGATTTGGCGAAAAGATGATAATCCGGCTGAATTATATATATATGAAGTATCAGAAAATAGATTAAGAAGAATAAATGTTACACCGGAGAAAATATTTATCGCATTTGAAGTTATTGATGACCGCATAATTGCAATAGAGATTAAACCCGAATATGAATCAGTTTTAAAGACGTATGCGTTTTATGACATTCTTAATAAAGAAAACTTATTCGAAATATCCATACCATTGGAATTAAATGAACAGATTGGAACGAGGATTCCCAAGACGAGTCTTATTGAAATTGATAATATATTTTACATCTGCTTTGATAACTCTTTTTTAATTTTTCAATTTGATCCTAAAAACGGGAAAACAAATAACCTAATTGAGGATAAGGAAAAAAGCATTTTTCGAGAGAAGCTGAAACTAAAAATTAAGAAATTACTAAAGTATAATAATGCGTTAATACTAATTAGTTTGGTTGAGGATATTTCTATTATGAAGTATAATACATTGTCAAAAGAGTTCGAAGCACAAATAATAATAGATGGTAAATTCGAGAAGATAGTTGATGCTACTATCAATAAAGACATAGTTTATTTGTTGACATTGAATAATGGTGAGAAATCCATTTTAAGAGTTCCAATAGAGAGATAGCGAATATGAATAGTTATATAAAATTATTCTTTTCGATCTGCATTATATTTGGATACATTTTCTTAATAGTAAAATTCAATGTATTAAAAGATGAAAATAAATCCCTAGCTACAAAATCCATTAGTCTTCATTCAAGATTTTACGAACATGATGAGAAAGCTTCACTTCTAAACCTGGTTGAATCGTATACTTCGATTATTAAATACAAAAATATTCTTTAAACATGAACCGAATTCCGATTTTAATTTTTTTTTTAACTTTGTCATTCGTCATTGATACACACACTCAATCTTTACGGTTGATCCAATCAGATACAATAAGGTTTACAGAAGATATTTACTTAAGCACGATTAGCAGTCTTGATGTCTCATCTAAAGGTGAGTTACTTGTTGTCGATCAACCAAATAAGAGTGTATTTCTTTTTCGTAGAAATGGAGAATTAAAAAAAACTAACGATTGAGGCTTGTTCACCAAATTCGCACAGAAGTTGAATTCACAAACTAATTTTTAATCTCTATCTAATCTTAAATTTGATCAAACTCGCAATAAATAAACCCGTTGCCACATCAATGCTATTTTTGGCGATAGCGTTTATGGGAATTTATGCCTTTTCCCGATTGGGTGTTGATCTCCTGCCGAATGTTGACCTTCCAAAAATCCTTATCCAAACCGATTACCCTGGTGCAGCACCTAGTGAAGTAGAAAGGCTTATCACCGAACCGGTGGAATCTACAGCCAATACTGTTCCCGGAGTTAAAAAAGTTAGTTCTATAACAAAGGAGGGAGTGTCATTTGTTACTGTCTCTTTTGAGTGGGGCTCCGATGTTGATATTCGGCTTTTAAGTCTGCGTGAAAAGTTGGACAACTTATGGTTTACACTACTTGAAGACAAGTGATAATAAAACATGATTAGCTATTAATCTAATAATTGGAATGCACTTTGTTGCTCACATCATCACAAATATAATGGAATTAACATCTATGAATTATTACAACGTTTATACTATCCTAACAATGCGGCAATTTGAAATATTTTTATTGATTGGACAGGGTTATTATAATAAAGAAATAGCAGAAAAACTTAGTCGATCCGTAGGAACAATAGAGCAACACAAAGTTCATATATGTAAAAGACTGAATATAAAAAATTGCAAAGATCTAACAAAAGTAGCAATTGAAATATATAGGAATTCCTAAATAGATAATTGATAAATACATTCTTAATATAGTTATGAGATAAAGTTAATTAATAGGATATATCTTTGTTACAAAGATCATTTATACTTATATTATCAATAACATTATTGCTATCTGGAGTATTGAAGCTCATAGATTTAGATAATACTATTAGCATAGTAGTAGGATATAATATAATTGAAGAAAGTTTAGTCTCTTACACTATAATTGCGCTATCTCTACTCGAACTTGTCCTAAGTATGTTCTTGACTCTTAATATCTATCAAAAAGAAACAAAAGCCATTATAATCATTTTGTTTGGTGCTTTTTTTATTTTGAATATATCAGCTGTCATTTTAGGGGGCAATTATTTTTGTGCCTGCTTTGGAGGGTTTTTTGAAATAAAAATGAACTATTTAACAGTGATTAGGGATGGTTTTTTATTTCTGTTAAGTATATATATATGGAATCATAATGATGTATTATTGGACTATGATAATATGGGAAAAGCAACAAAAAATATTACAGAAATCATCATATTATCTTTATATATAATAATTGCTTTATATAATTATATTAATCGGGAAACATCCTTAGATCATGGTGATTATTTGGAGCCAATGAAGGTTCATAACTTGGAAGGGAATAGCGTAGTTATAAGTTATGATATCACTACATTAATATTGATATTCAAGATGTCGGATTGCAATTCATGTTTGGCAGATGCTTTTCGATGGAACGAATATAAACGATATAATAAAAATATAAAATTAGTAATATTGGGGTATGATGAAAATATAAGGACAGTGCAATTATTTGCGAAGCAGAAACAACTAACTGATGTGTACTTTGATAGAAATGCCAGAATAATTGATAGTTTTAGATTGATAACTCCAGCTCGCATTATAGTAGACGAATATTCTAAAGTTATTCACCTTAGTAAAATTAATGGTGATTTAGAGTCACATAAAAAATTTTTAGCAGAACTTGGGCAATTAGCAAATCTATAACAAAGGAGTACAAATGAGAAAAATGATTAAAATAATTTTCGTGAATTTGTTTTTAATGGGTGCTATTATGACAATACATCCTGAGCCTCCAGCTGGTGATTGTACAGGATATACCGGTGGATGTCATGCTAATTGTTGGTATGAATCTGATTGTATCATGGGCTGTTTAACTAATGATTTAACAATACGGACCTGTATGATGTGTGATTGCAGCGGTGGAGGTCAATAAAATTGGAGAAATTATGAAGTACTTAAAACTAATTGTCGTTAATATAATAATGATAATCTCTATTACAACCATTAGCGCCTTGCCAGAAAGTAAATGTCAAGGAGATCCTAGCTGTTCACCTAATAATTGGGAAATACTACCATGTTCCGATCTGGAATGCGGTCAAGATAATTCTACTTCAAATGCCACTTGTGCAAAATGTAGAGACTGATTTTATTATCAATCAAGCTAATTGCCCTATAAATAAATGAAAAAAACAATAATAATATGTTCGCTTTTACTTCTTGTAAATTGCTCAAAAAAAACATACGATAAATTAGAAATAAACTTAATAAAAGTAACATCTTACGGATTGGAAGATGGAGAGCCTGATGAAATTTTCGGAGGAGTAAGGGATATATTTGTTGATAAGCAATTAAATGTGTATGGAAATGATTTTGTGTTTAAAAAAATAAAAAAGTATTCCAATGACGGAAGGTTAATAAAAGTATTTGGGAATGGTGAAGGTGAGGGTCCTGGAGAGTTTTTACTTGGGAGGGATATATGTGTGGATGATGAATTCAATCTATACGTTCTGGATCTGCAGTTGCACCGTGTTACCGTGTTTGATAGTTCCGCGAACATTATCAAACTTGTCAATTTAAATTATAGACCTGCCTCAATAGCGGCTATTAATCTTGAAAACGTATTCATTCTTCCAAGTTTCAACAGTGGTTTTGATGAATTAATTTTTAAGTATGATTATACTCTTGAAGGAAAAGAGGAGCCTAATTTAAAATTTGGTAGAAAATATACCGGTGATTATGAGTTAGAAATATATAACTCTTATTTATATGGCAAAGTTATGGTTAAAGATTCTGTTATCTATTATACTTCAGGTTATCCATATTCCATCCAACTATATAATGTTGATGGAGTACTTTTAAGTGAATTTGTTCGTGAAGTGGAGTTCTTCCGGCCACCTTATTTGAAGAGAAAATCTACGAGATACATCCGTAATTTATCCGGTTCATTGCAAGGAGCGATTCTTTCAGACACGCTTTTTATTAATTATCTCTTTGATGTGGATGAAGATGGTGGTCTGATATCTCAATACTTTGATTTTTGGTCACTAAATACCGGGAAGTACATTGGAACCTCAAAATTGGAAAAGAATAAAGTTTCTTTATCCCTAGTGGGAGATAAATATGGAAACCTTTATTCAAATTCCAGCACCCCACATATATCAGTTTCAAAGTATGAATTTAGTTTCAAAAAAAGAGAAGAAAAAAATAAGAATGAATAGAAATTTAAAAGCATTTTTGTACGTTTTTCCGACTGTCGCGATCATCATTTTATCATCGTGTAAACCTGAAGAGAAAGTGATTGAATTAGAACTAGTAAAAGAAAAAGTTTATGGTGCTGAAGATGGAAGCCTTGATGAAATTTTTGGTTCAGTTAGGTTCATGGCGGTCGATAAATATGAAAATGTCTATGCATTGGACACACCATTCAAGGTGGTAAAGAAGTTTTCCGTTGATGGAAAGTTGATGAAGGTTTTTGGAAATGGAGAGGGGGACGGACCAGGTGAGTTCAGATCACCAAGGTCTATTGCAGTTGATGAACAATTGAATTTATATGTATGTGATCTTAAACATCATAGTATAGTTGTTTTCGACTCAACGGGAGCAGTAATTAGAATGCAAAAATTTAATAATATGTATGGTGATGTGGCGGCGGTTTCTTTGTCGGAAGTTTTCGTACTGCGTCTTCGATATGAAGCCGATAAAAAATTGATCCATAAATATGATTTTACAAAAGAAAATATTGAAGAATCCCACACTGAATTTGACGAAGTCTATTCTGATAATAATAATCTAAAACTATACAACTCCGCTAATACAGGTAGGATATTTTTTGCTAAAAACAGTTTGTTTCATACTTTCCCCTATCCTTACATCATCAATCAATATAGCTTAAGTGGGGAATTGTTAAATAGTTATAAACGAGAGGTCGCTTTCTTTGAATCTCCGAAGCTTAAACACGAACCACGCGGTCAATGGTATCATTTCCCTTCCATGGTTATTGAAAGTGGCGTGTTGAATGATTCACTCTTAGTAAACTATATTCTACATACGGAAAATGAAGGTGATGAATATTACACACAATATCTTGATTTGTGGTCTTTGAATACAGACAAATATCTAGGAATCTCAAAATTGGGTCAAAGAAATCTAGCGATTTCAATTGAGTGTAATGGAAAATATTTATACGCGAATGCTGTGGAGCCGTATCCCTCAGTTATTAAATACGTAGTGAAAATAGTCGAAAATCATCCGTAATTTAACAAATGAGAAAAAATAGTTTTGCTCTGGTTGTTCTGTTAACTCTTTCTCTAGCTAACAACTCTAACTCCCAATCCTTTCAATTAATAGATTCCGATACAATAAGATTTACAGAAGATATTTACTTAAGCACGATTAGCAGCCTTGATGTCTCATCTAAAGGTGAGTTACTTGTTGTCGATCAACCAAATAAGAGTGTATTTCTTTTTCGTAGAAATGGAGAATTAAAAAAAAGAACTAACGATTGACGCTTGTTCACTTGGTTCGCACAGAAGTTAAATTCACAAACTAATTTTTAATCTTTATCTAATCTTAAATTTGATCAAACTCGCAATAAATAAACCCGTTGCCACATCAATGCTATTTTTGGCGATAGCGTTCATGGGAATTTATGCGTTTTCCCGATTGGGTGTTGATCTCCTGCCGAATGTTGACCTTCCAAAAATCCTTATCCAAACCGATTACCCTGGTGCAGCACCTAGTGAAGTAGAAAGGCTTATTACTGAACCGGTGGAATCTACGGCTAATACTGTTCCAGGAGTTAAAAAAGTTAGTTCCATAACAAAGGAGGGAGTGTCATTTGTTACTGTCTCTTTTGAGTGGGGAACTGATATAGACTTACGGCTTTTAAGTTTGCGGGAAAAATTGGACAACTTGCGCTTCACACTTCCCGAAGAGGCCGGAAGACCGGTGATAATAAAGCATGATCCTACAGCCGCCCCTGTAATGTCGTTGGCAATTGTAAAAGCGAGAAAAAACAGTAATCAATTTCACACGGAAATAATTACGGAAAATTCTTCTGCAAGAGAAATTGAAGAATTGATAAACTTAAAAGAAGTCGCTAATTCACTGGTGCGGAGAAGGTTGGAACAGATTGCCGGAGTTTCCAGAGCATCGGTTGTTGGCGGTTTAAATAAAGAATTAATTGTAGAAATTGATTCCGACAGGATGAGTTTGTACAAACTGAATTACGGAAACATAATCGATGAATTAAAAGCATCAAATATAAATTTGAGCGCCGGCTCAATAATGAGCGGTCAGTTTCGTTATTCGTTGAGAGTGCTTGGGGAATTTACCGGCGTGGAAGATATCCGAAACACTGTTATTAAGCGCAACAAGGACGGTAGTTTTATTCGTGTTTCCGATATCGCAAACGTGAAAAACGGATTTTCGGAGAGAACGGGTTTTACACGTTTGAATGGCTCTGAGACAATCGGAATTTTAGTTTACAAGGAACCGGGTTCAAATACAGTAAACGTTTCCGAAGAAGTTAAGAAGGTTATTAGTTCGTTAAATAATGAGAATAAACAGTTTGATCTTTTTGTAGTTACCGATACATCGGAATTTGTTGAAAACGCAATTTCAAATGTTGAGCAAGAGATTGTTTATGGTGGAATTCTTGCCGTATTTGTTCTTTTCTTCTTCCTCGGGAAAATTAAAAATATTGTAATTATCGGTATTACAATTCCTGCTTCATTGTTGCTCACAATGCTGCTGATGTATTTGACAGGGATCAATTTCAATATCATTTCACTTGGTGGAATTGCGGTCGGAATTGGAATGCTGCTGGATAATTCAATAGTTGTAATTGAAAACATTATTACAAAGTTAGAAAAAGTTGAGCGGCTTAAATCGGCAGTATTCAGAGGAGCACAAGAAGTTGCGATGCCCGTATTTGCCGCAACTCTTACAACCGCGGTCGTTTTTCTCCCGCTTATATTTTTGGAGGGAGTTGCCGGAGCAATTTTCAGGGAGCAGTCGTTAGCAATAGTTTATTCACTTTTCTCTTCTGTTTTTGTTGCACTTACATTAATACCAATGCTGGCTTCGAGAGAATATAAATTCTCTAGTTCGAATTCAGTTTTGAGCAATCAGATTATACTTCCCGCTGTGCCGTCGAATATTTTCGCAAAAGTTAAATATTGGATCAAGTTCCCGTTTTTATTTTTAATTCGTGGAACAATTCATTTTCTAAAAGTACTTGTTCAATTTGGAATAAAAATTACCAAAAGCTTCGAGAATTATTTCTTTGCCTTTTCGAATCGGCTAATTGATTCGACCATTACTGTTTATGAAAAATTGTTAATCCGTTCTTTAAATAATAAATCATTCGTTTTGTTGATATCATTAATCCTCGTGATTATCACAATATTCTGTGTGATTGAAATGAAGAAGGAGTTTATTCCGGAAGGAGCTTCAGATGATTTTATAGTTGAAATCACCTACAGCAAAAACACTTCTTTAACCGGAAATGCTGAAGTGACCGCTGCAATTGAAAAGAAGCTTTTGAGTTTGGTGGACATTGAAAATATTGTGTCATATATCGGAAGAACTCAAGAGCATAATTATCGTGCTTTATCTGAAACCGCAGAAAACAAAAGCAAACTCCTAATAAAACTGAATAATTCAGAAAACTATTTTGACGTGAAGAAAAAGATTTCTCTGTTTCTGCAATCAATCAATGGAATTACTTTCAAAATAAAACAAACCGAAACCGCATACAGCTCATTAATCGGTTCGCAAGAAGATGACCTCAGTTTGGAATTTAGATTAAACTCACAGCAAAATATTGATTCTATTCAAGTACTTCTTCTTCAAGAATTATCATCCGCTGGAATTGATAATGTAGAATATTTAAGAATTGCCAATGCAGCCGGAGCACCGGAATATGTTGTAGGTATAGACCTCGAAAAATGTTTACGGATTGGTGTAAAACCACAACTGATTGGAGATGAATTATTAGCACGAATAAAAGGGAATGATCAAATAAAATTCTCTGAATTTGATAAAAAGATCGCCATAAGAATACAATCCGGAAGCAAGTTCGCAAAAGACTTTAATAAAATCTTGCAAGAAAATATTTCCATCAATGGAAATTTATTTCCCATCAATGAATTTGTAGAGTATGATCTTAAAACAGGAACCGGGGAAATAATTAGAGAAGACCAAAACCGCATTCTGAGATTTTATGGAAGAAGTTTTAATGGCGAATTTCAAAAAGCAGAAGTCGCTATCTCTTCCTTTATAAATGGAAATACGATTCTAAATAATTATAACTACAAAGTCGGTGGATTAAATGAAGAGATTGAAAATTCATTTGGTGGTTTGTATGCAGCGTTGCTGATCTCATTTATTTTAATGTATATGGTGCTTGCTTCTGAATTCGAATCATTCCTGTTTCCTTTTATCATCATTTTTTCTGTTCCACTTGGTTTAATCGGCGGAATAATTTCACTTTATCTTCTCGGTGAAAGTTTAAGCATAATTTCACTGACAGGTTTGGTGATTCTAATCGGTATTGCTGACAATGATGCGGTTGTTAAAGTAGAATTCATCATAAGAAAAATAAAAGAAGGATTGCCCGTACGGAACGCAATTATTGCCGCCGGTCGTGATAGATTTAGACCAATCGTTATGAATTCTTTTACCGTGATATTGGGATTATTTCCTATGATGATTGGACTTGGAGCGGCTACACAACTAAGGATTTCATTAGCGATAGCGATTGCCGGTGGGCTGTTATCGGCAACAATTTTGACTCTTATAATTATCCCGGTTTTGTTCGAATATTTAGAAAAGTACTCACGAAAAAATTATAAATAGGTTGGCAATGAAAATTACATTTAAGTTTTATGTTTATTCGTTAGTTATAATTATGGTCGTTAGTGGAGCAATTTACATTTTATCCACCGAAACCAAGGAAATTGTAAATGAATCATCAAAGTCAATCCAATACGAAAAACTTGACGATATTGAATTCGAAGTAAAAACTTCGGATGTAATAAAAGGGGAATTTTACCGTTATGTAAATGCTTCTGGATTAGTTAAAGCCAACAAAGAACTTTTAATCACTTCAAATATTAATGGAATAGTTGATAGTGTAAATATTTATGAGGGCAAGAAAGTAAACAAAGGGGATTTGCTCATCAAACTCGACGATCAAGAACACTTGCTTGCAGTAGATGATGCTGAGGTTAGAGTAACTGAAGCAAAAGTTGAATATGGGTTTTTAATCAGAGGAAATGAGGTTGATAGTGCGGCAATTTTACAAGCGGATGAGATTTATCGGAAAATTGAAAAGCTGGAAAGTGATTACAAAAGAGGTATTGTAAGTGAGGAAGAATATCTCACAAAAATGGATGAGTTGGAACTCGGCGTACTTTTTACCGGGGCACGAAAAGAAGAATTGATCTTAAATAAAAGCGGATTAACATCGGCGATTAATTCATTCAAACGAGCGAAAATTAATTTGGCTTATACGAAAATTAAAGCACCGTTTTCAGGGGCAGTAGGGAATGTAAACATGGTAGCCGGACAAAGAATTTCGGCCGGCGAAGAACTTTTCAAATTATTGGATACGGATAAAATAAAAATAGAATTAGGAATTTTAGAGAATGATGTCTCATCCATAAAAGAGGGGAATAAAGCGTTAATAAGTATTCCTTCGTTACAAAATATTGAGTTCGTCGGACAGGTAAAATTCATTTCCCCTTTTATTGACAATGAAACTAGGGTATGTAAAGCGATAGTTATAATTGATAATAGAAAGAATATAATAAAACCGGGCATGGCTGCTGAAGTGAGGGTTGAAACCGAAAGACAAAAAGATCAAACCCTCGTACCTGTCGAAGCAGTTTTATTTCGGGATAACAGAACCCTTGTATTTACCGTAGAAAATGATTTCTCTAAATGGAAGTACGTTACTTTAGGTGAAAGAAACGAGAAATACTATCAAATTTTTGATGGCATCACGCCGGGTGAAAATGTAATTATTGATGGGCATTTCACGCTTGGTCATGATTCAAAAGTAAAAATCGTACCGGCATCAAATTGAAACGAGTATTTTACACTGTATTATCTCGTCCGATCACACTTTTTGTTATTTATTTTACTGTTTTAATTATAGGTATCACTTCATTATTTAACCTACCTCTCGAACTTTCGCCGGACATCAGCTTGCCAAAATTTACCATCAACACTTTTTGGTTCGGAGTTGAACCTGAAACAATTGAGGCGGAAGTTACATCCGTAATTGAATCTGAAATTGCTTCCATTGTTGGAATAAAAGAAATTATTTCAACAACTTCGTATGGATTATCCACAATTGATATTACTTTTAACTCAAAAGAAAACATTGAGTTTAAAAGGGTAGAGTTAGGCGAAAAAATCTCAGCTCTACATAAAACTCTTCCTGTTGGAATAACCCCGCCAAGGATTACAGACTATGTACCCGAAGAACTCAAAGATTTGCAAGGATTTATTACGTACTCTGTTTCATCAAAACGAAATCAGAGCGAAATTCGCAAAATTTTGAAAGAGAAAGTCCTCTATCAGATCAGCTCACTAAATGGAGTTTCTGATGTTACGATAACCGGCGGAACAGATAGATTAATTGAAATCTTAATAGATCCGGATAAAATGAAGAAGTTCGCTATTACGCTTGATGAGATTCAGAATGCGTTGGCGACATCGAATAAAATTGAATCCGGCGGAAAAATAGAATCAAATGGAACTCTTCGTTTAGTGACATTAAATAACACTTTTCTCAATTCCAGTGTAATCGAAAATCTAAAAATCAAAATATTTAGTTCCGGCGGTTCATTAAAACTGAAAGATATCGCTCATGTTGTGGATGGTTATAAACAACCAAATACATATTATAGAATTAATGGTCGTGAAACTGTAAATATAATTATAAGTAAAGAGGCAGGCGCCAATACTTTAGAAGTAGCAGCAAACGTTTTTGAAAAAATTAGAAAACTCAAAAATGAATTACCATCGGATTTTCAATTCACAAAAGATATTGATCGCAGTGAAAACATCAGAGATGAACTTACCGAGCTTTCCGACAACGCAATTTATTCAATTATACTTTTAGCATTAATACTGCTTTTGGTTTTTCGGAAATATAAGTTGACCATAGTCGTTCTGATTTCATTACTCTTTTCAATACTATTTGCGTTGATTCTGTTTTTTGTTTTTGAGATAAGTCTGAACATTTTAACTATCTCAGCCTTTATTCTTGGTTTTGGTTTTATGGTGGATAATTCAATTGTTGTGATTGAGTATCTTGAAAGAAACCAACATGAACAGAACAGATTTAGAAATGCGATTTTGCTTAGACAGATTCTGCCGCCTGTATTCGCTGCAACCTTAACCACACTTGCGGTATTTATCCCGCTTCTGTTTTTGACCGGTGAATTGAAAGTATATTTTATTCAGTTCGCAAAAGGTGTGATTTTTACTTTATTAGCTTCATTTTTAGTATCGTTTTCTTTAATTCCACTTCTTTATCAAAAATTCTTTCGTCAAAGTTCAAAGGAACAACGGAATTATATTTCATTTCCCCAAAAAATTTACTCGAAAATCATTTTTTATTTTCACAAAAAAATCAAAACTACGGCAACGATATGTTTGTTATTAGTCGGTTTACCGGTTTGGTTATTACCCGATGAAATTGAAACACCCGTATTGAAAGAAGTTTACAACCCGGTATTTTCTTCCGATATTTTTTATGATTTACGACCATATCTCAATTATGCATTTGGTGGTGCTTCTTATTTATTTTTCGAGAAAATTAATCGGGGGGAATATTGGCTTTACAATGAACCAACTTACCTCACTGTTAGAATTAATCTGCCGAATGGGAATAAGATTGAAAGAATAAACAATCTGACTCTGGATCTGGAGAAAGAATTATTTGTTTACAGGGAAAATTTTGAACGAGTTGTTACAAAAGTTACTGATGAAGAGAGTGCTTCGATGAGAATTGAATTTAATGATGATCAGTCATTAACTTCTTTTCCATATTCACTTAAAAATTACTTATCGGTATATGCTTCTCGAATTGGAGGTGCGAATATTTCCGTTTATGGTTATGGACCTGGTTTTTCATCCGGATTGGGTGGTTCAAGTTTTCAGTTTAGAGTTGAGATAAAAGGATCAAATTTTAGCAAAGTTGAACAGATTGCAAAGGAATACAAAGATCTTATTTCTTTGAATCCAAGAATCGATGAAATAGATATTAATAAATCCAACAGGTTTTGGGAAGAAAACACTTTCCAACTTGTTGGAAAAATAAATAGAGAAAAAACTAATAGCTATGGGTTTAGCAATTCTGGAATAGTTTCGAGAATAGCCTCTCAAACCTCCGGAAATCAAAAACGCGATTATTTGTATTTGGGAGAAGAAAAAATTCCGTATGAATTAAAATCTGCCGATTATAAATATGTTGATGTTTTTGATATCGAAAAGACGATTCTCACTGGTCAGCAAGGTGCCTCAAGTAGAATCGGCGATCTGGTGGAATTTGATCGCGAACGTGTTATGTCTTCCATATATCGAAAGAATCAACAATATACAAGAAATGTAACTTTTAATTTCAAAGGTCCATTTAAATTCGGCAATGAGTTTGTAATTACTTCATTGAAAAAAATGAGATTACCGGATGGATATAGAATGAGTAAACCGGAATTTTCTTTTTTCTTCGCTCAAGAAAATGAAGTTGATGTATGGCTAATTATTCTGGTGGCGGTGATGTTAATGTTCATGATCACATCGGGTTTATTTGAATCATTTAAGAATCCATTTATTATTATTTCAGCTATTCCATTTTCGATTATCGGAACTATCTATTTATTTTACTTATTTGATTATTCACTTGACCGCGGTGCTTATGCCGGCATTTTACTTCTAATCGGACTCTCGGTCAATAATTCAATATTACTTGTTGACTACGTGGTTGGAATAAAAAAGGCAACTGATATTAACAAAATTATTCAATTCAGTTATGAAAGAATCCGACCAATTTCTATAACTACTTTAACAACTATTGGTGCATTGACACCATTACTTTTAACCGATGGAATCTCTTTTTGGAAGAGTTTGAGTCTTTCGGTTATCGGTGGAATAGGACTTTCATCTTTAATGACTGTGATAGTTGTTCCTTTGCTGATTTCCATTAGTCAGTTAAAATCTAAAATAAATCGATTCTAATTGAATGAAATCGCCACATTCCCTTTTTTATGTCCTAAATCGACATATCTGTGTGCATCAACGATATTCTCAAATTTAAAAGTCTTATCGACAACCGGAATTATTTCCCCTTCTTCCATCAGTTTTTTTAACAATTCTAAATCCCTCCTTCTTTCAGCCGGTTTTCTAATTCCGGTCGCATGGATTTTTGCTTTCCTTTTTGTAAAAAGTGAAGTAAACATCACAAAGGGCATTATTCCCAAAGTGATTCCGGCTTCTAAAAATATTCCACTTTTGGAAAGACTCTTTTTCGAATCGTTATAACTTATTTTTCCAACTGTATCGAAAATGATATCATACGTTTTTGAAGATTTTGTGAAATCCTCATTTTTATAGTCAATAACGTAATCAGCTCCCAATGATTTTAGTAATTCTAAATTCTTGGTAGATGCAACCGCTGTAACTTCCGCACCGTAATATTTTGCAATTTGTACCGCCGCCGTTCCGATTGAACCGGAAGCGCCATAAATAAGTACTTTGTCTCCTTTTTTGATATTCCCTTTGTCTCTTAAAAATGGGAGAGCTGTAAGGAAACCATCAACATTAGAAGCTGATTCGGTAAACGACAAATTTTCCGGTTTAAGCGCGATCACACCATCCTCCGGTAGTGAGATAAATTCCGCATTTGCGCCGAATTCCGGTCCGGCTGTTCCGAAAATATTGTCGCCGACTTTAAATTTTGTTACTGCATTTCCAACTTCAATAATTTCCCCGGCTAACTCTTCGCCCAATCTTGGATTTTTTGGTTTGGTTAAGCCTGTAAATAATCTAGAAAAATAAGGTTTGCCCTGCCTAAAAATTGTTTCGGTTTTTGTAACGGAGGATGCGGAGATTTTCAATAAAATTTCATTTTCTTTTGGGGATGGTTTTTCTTGTTCTACAAAGTGTAAAACTTCAGGGTCTCCATAAGATTTATATTCAACACTTTTCATTTTTACTCCTCTTGCTGATTAACTTTTTAATTACTGATCAAAAATAGATCAATTATCCGCTTTACTCGTTCGAAATTATAATTCTGAACATTTTTATACAAAATTAGCCTTTCAGCTCAAATTGAATTGACAATCCTATTTGTGCCGGTTTAAATATTTCTTAGGTGTAATTCCCGTCTCTTTCTTGAAGTATGTGTTAAATACGGTTTTGGAATTAAATCCGGCTTCGAATGCGAGTCCTATCAGATTTAGATGTTTGTAATCGGGGTCGTTGACAATCCGTTTAAAATATTCAATTCGGTAATGATTGATAAACTCGTTAAAATTTTTTCCGGTATTTTCGTTAATTAACCATGAAAGTTGATTTGGATGTATTTTAATCTGTTCCGCCAGTTTCCTTAAAGATAAAGCCGGATCGAGAAATGGTTTTTCGGACGCAAAATGTTCATCCACGACCGCTAAATAGTGTTCGATTTGATCAGAAGTCAACAATTTCTTTCTTGATTTTAACTCCGATTTAGTTTCAACATTCGGAAAAATTTCTCTTTGATATTGTTTGTATCGAGGATCAGATTTAATGCTATTTACAAATGGATCGGAAAAGTGAATCAGAAGCAAGGGGGATTTTTCTTGAATAGCATTTTTAATCCATTCAAAAGCTTTATCCGGTTCATTTTTTACGGCATAGATAAATAAAAGAAAAGAACTTTCCCGAAATCCTTGCGGAGTTTTCGAGTATTCAATCAATTTATCGTAACAGCTTTCAGCGTTATTTTTATCACCCATTAGTGTAAACGCCAGAGTTTTTATTCCAATTTTATCACCTTCAACTACAATCTGATCCGGTAATTTATCATAGTAATAAAGAGCTTCATCGTACTTCCCAAGCTGCAAAAGGCAATAACATTTTATTGAATGCGCCGGAATATTTTGAGGATTGTTCTCTATTATTTTGTCTAATTGTTGCAAGGATTCGAGATAATTCTCACTCATATAATCAAAATAGGCTCGGTAAAATAAAGTTTCTTGAGAAATTGGATCAATTTTTACTGCAACATCCAAGTAAGATTTTGCTTTAATCATATCGCCGGATACCGTGTATAAAAAGGCTAAATATTGTTGAGCCTCAACAAAATTTGGATTAAAACTTACTGCTTTTAACGCGGATTTTAGGGATTCCATAAAATCGCATTTTGTAAAGAAGTAAAGATTTGCGAGCTGATAATGCCCATCGGCAAGCTGATAATTAATTGCCAATGCTTGATGTGTAAATTTTTCAGCCAAGTCCCAAGCTTCTTGAAACGGCATAAATCCGGTGGTAGCCAAAAAACTGTAACAATCCGCCATACCTAAAATTGACTCCGCATGATTTCCATCTAATTCAACCGCTTTCTCAAAATAGGTGATTGCTTCTTTTACATCAGTCGGATTCCATTTACGAAAGTAAAATCTGCCTTTTAAAAAAAGCTGATAGGCGTTTAAGTTTTCGGTTTGTTTGCTCACTAAGTGGTCGGCAATTTCAAAATGACCAAGAAATTCCCTCAATTTTTCAGCAATTATTAAACTGACCTCATCTTGAATTTCGAACAAGTTTTCCAATTTGCGATCCCACGTTTCAGACCAGAAATGAAAGTCTTTTTCTGCATGAATCAACTGAGCGGTTATTCTTATAATTTCTCCGGCTACACGAACGCTTCCTTCCAATATCGTAGAAACGTTCAACTCTTTCCCGATTTGATTGATCGGGATATTTTTGTTTTTATATAAAAACGAGGATGTTCGTGATGTCACAATTAATTCGGGAATTTTTGCGAGTGCATTTATAATTTCTTCAGTTATTCCATCGCTGAAGAATTCATTTTCCTTGCTCGCGCTCATATTTACAAAGGGAAGGACAGCTATTGATTTGTCCGTATAAGAAAAAGTATCATCGTTCATTATCATTATGGGAACCGGTTATTAATGCAAATTTAATAGAAACAGAGGAGCGAAATTCAGTTAAGCTTAATCGATAAAAATGAAGATAGTATTTTTTGAAATTTTCACCAAATTTGTTTCTGAGTAGGAAAAATTTGTTAGTGTTTCTGCTCAATTTTAAAGTGTATACCAAGTTTATTTATTCGGTTCATCTGTTAATATGAAAAATTACTAAAGTCTGATTCAATAATGGATTTATCATTAATTTTGTAGTTTGATTGTAAAATAAAATTAAAATAGTTTGGAAGCATATGACAATACAACAAAATCAAGACGAAATAATAGAAGAATTTGAATCATGTTTGGATTGGGAAGATAAATACGCGCTTGTTATTAAATATGGTCGAGAGCTTGAACCATTGCCCGAACAACATCGGATTGAAAAAAACAAACTTTCCGGGTGCCAATCACAAGTATGGATTAACGCTGAGTTCGTTGATGGAAAAGTAAAGTTACAAGCTGATAGTGACGCGACAATTGTGAAGGGTCTGATTTCTTTGTTGGTGAAAGTATATTCGAATCAAACTCCGGAAGATATTCTATCAACTCCACCGCATTTTATTAAAAAGATTGGAATAGACAACCACCTTTCGCCAACCCGAAAAAACGGTCTCGGTTCAATGTTGAAACAAATCCAAATGTATGCTGTAGCATTCAAAGCAATGGGGACAAAATGATGAACGTTTCAAAAAGAATTATTTTATTCGTATTTACTTTTTTTCTTCTTTCTCAGTCAGTTTTTGCCCAAAACGATTATTACCAAACTACTCGCCGTGATACACTTCGGGGAATCTTAACTCCACTCCGAACATGTTACGATGTTAATTTTTATAACATAGATGTCCGCGTTGATCCGGAAAAAAAATGGATCGGCGGCGCAGTTTATATCGAATTTACAGCAACGACTGATTTTAACAAAATGCAAATTGATCTTTTCAATAACATGCAGATTGTCGAAATAACCCATGACTTTTGGAAAGTTGATTACACACGAGAATTCGACGCGGTTTTTGTTGAATTTTCGGGAATGATTGAAAAAGGAGCAAAGACAGGAATCACAGTATACTATGCCGGCAGACCCATTGAAGCAAAAAGACCGCCATGGGAAGGTGGTGTTTCATGGAACCTGGATTCGGAAGGAAATCCGTGGGTAGTTGTTACTTCTCAGGGAACAGGAGCAAGTTTGTGGTGGCCGCATAAAGATCATCAATCCGATGAGCCGGATAGTGTTTCTATAAATATAACTGTTCCTCCGGGTTTAACCGATGTTTCAAACGGCAGATTAAGGAAGGTAACAACTTTAGATGATGGGTGGCAAAAATTTAGTTGGTTTGTAAGTTATGCGATTAACGATTATTCGATTTCATTTAACATCGGCAAGTATGAACATTTCAGCGATGTTTACAAAGGAAAAGAAAATGATCTAACCCTCGATTATTATGTAATGCCCGAAAATTTGGAAAAAGCTAAAGTTCATTTCAAAAGCGAAGTTCAACCGATGCATAAATACTACGAAGAAAGTTTTGGTGAATATCCCTTTATTCGAGATGGATATAAATTGATTGAAGTTCCATATTGGGGAATGGAACACCAATCAGCTGTTACTTATGGAAACGGATACCAAAAAGGAACCGGCGGAAGGGAAATGTCAATTGCGGATACGCTTTATGATTTTATCATTGTTCACGAGTCAGCTCACGAATGGTTCGGCAATAATATTACTTCGGAAGATTTAGCCGATATGTGGATTCACGAAGGTCTTGGCGTTTATTCTGAAATGGTTTATTTAGAAAAACGTTGGGGTAAAAAGTGGGCAATATATTCGCTTGAAGGAAAAAAACGATTCGTGCGAAATCAAATACCGGTTATCGGACCGAAGAATGTTGCCAAACAAGGCGCATCGGATATGTATCCCAAAGGCGCATTATTAATGAACACATTAAGGCATGTTGTTGATAACGATTCCCTCTGGTGGAAAACGATTTATAATCTCAATTATGAATTTCGCTACCAGGTTGTTACAACAGAGGATATAATTAAATATTTCAACAATTCTCTCGGTAAAGATTACACCCCAATCTTTGATCAGTATCTGCGTTATCCCTCTCCACCAATTTTAGATCTAAAGTTCGAAGAAAGTGAAAGCGGACTTGTCGTAAATTATCGATGGTTGGTTGATGTAAAAAACTTCCAAATGCCGGTTAAGATAATGACCGAACAGGATAAGTTTGAATTTATTTATCCCACCGAAGAATGGAAGAGCATTACACTGGAGAATATTTCACGCAAACAATTTGCAATCGCTTCACACCTATTTTATGTCAGAACTAAAATAAAAGGAGAAATAAATTAATTGGCAAATGCAAAATAATTGGTTCTTAAATTTTAATTTTTGTTAATTCCAAACGGATTTGTTTTCGGAAGATCCAATTTATCCAATAAAAAATCCCGATTACGACAAGAGGTCCGGCGATCACTAAATATGTTGAAGTCGGAAACTTACCCCAGGACATTAATACATATCCCACACCCGATAAAATAAAGAGTGTTCCACCAATCCATTCATAATTCCAGGTAAAAATTAAGATCGCGAAAACTCCAATTGTTGGAAGAAGGTGCATTATGAGTGCAATAGCCAGCTCCAAGAACGGAAGCGGTTCATTAAAAACATCGAGCGCAAATAAGCTTAAATATAGAGCAAATAGAATGGCAAGAATTCTCGGAAACCAGAATATGAACTTTTTCATATGTCGCCTCTCGGTATTATTGAAAGTATTTATCGTAAATCGCAAACTGACTTTTTAGTTCACTAACTTTCAGAGCGCCTTCTTCAAGATCTTTTATATTTATTAATGAAGCTGCTGTTGGAATATATGCCCCAAGAAAAATATGCAATTGATTATGAGATTCACCTTTCATCGTGCAGCCTTGAACGAGCATATCAATTTGGGATTGCAATTTCCCGCCAAGTAATCTATAATCTTCAATTTTGTTCAATTCAGATGAATTAATACTCTCTTTCATTTGGGTTGTAACTCTTCTAGTATGATCATCCATTTCCCACTTTTGATCATGATTAAGTTTCAAGTGTACCAAAGGATTATTGTCGTTATGGCTTTTATGTTTATCTGCCTCCACATGCGTTTTTTGCGGATGAGTTTCGTCAGTTGCGCAAGTACTTAAAATAGCTGTAACAAAAATTGCCAAAAAAATCTTTTTGAATTTATATACCATCTTGGTTTCCTTTTATTACTTATTCATTTATATCTATCTAAAAAAGTCCTATAAATATAAGAAAATAAATATAAGCCAATAACTCAATCCATTTGTCTTATTAAGAATATTGGTTAAATTTACGTCTCTATAGATATATCGAAATATCACTCATACAATTTGGTTACAAGATGAACGAATTGCGTAAAACAAGATCTGTTTGCCCCGTGTGTCACGCACCAATTTCTGCAAAAATATATGAAAACGATGATAAAATTTACATGAATAAAAGCTGTAATGAGCATGGCGAGTTCACGGATTTGTATTACGGCGATGCTGAACTTTATAAAAGATTGATGAAAGATTTTTATTCCGGAAATGGAATCAGCAATCCGATAACCAAATTTGAGGGTAAATGCACAACAGACTGCGGAATATGCGATAATCACAAAAGCAGTCCGATAATCGGAATTATTGACGTAACGAATCAATGCAATCTGAGTTGTCCGGTTTGTTTCGCTCAATGCCACGCGAATAAAGCGAAATATGAACCGACAATGGATGAGATAAGCAAGATGATGGATAACCTGAGAAATGTTGATCCGCCTTGTCCGGTTGTACTTTTTAGCGGGGGTGAGCCTACCATTCGTGAAGACTTTTTTGAAATATGCAATCTTGCACATGAAAAGGGATTTTCGCACATCATCGTTGCAACAAACGGAAAACGAATTGCCGAAGAACCGGATTATCACGAAAAACTTGGTAAAGCGCATGTTGATATAATTTATCTTCAGTTTGATGGAGTAACCGAGTCGCCTTATATGAAGCTGCGCGGTGAAAATCTTCTGCCATTGAAGAAAAAAGCTCTTGAAAACATCCATAAATCAACAACTTATCCGACGGTAGTTCTTGTGCCCACTATCGGAAAAGGAATTAATGATCATGAAATCGGGGAAATAGTCAGATTCGCTGCTGAAAATATCAAGTCGGTTAGGGGTATTCTTTTTCAGCCAATCGCATTGATGGGAAAACTTGACCTTGATGAATTAATGAAAAGAAGAATTACTTCGGGTGATGGGATTAATATTTTGGCGAAAGAATTCAGTGGAGATATAACCAAAGATGATTTTGTGGCAACGGTTACCATCAATAGTTTTTTAAATCATCTTAAGCGAAATCACAATTATAAAAACGTTGTTGAATGTAGCGTGCATCCGGTCTGCTTCACGATGTCGTATATGATAAAAAAAGGTGAGCATCTTATTCCCCTAAATCAGTTGATTGATCTAAAAGGATTGGCGGATCTGATGAACAGTTTAAATTCGAAGTCATCTTCGTTTAACAGCATGAAGCTTTTATTCGGTTTACCAAAATTGTTAAAACGAAAGAGTTTTTCACTTTCGGGTATGATGTTCAAATTGCTCAAGAATGTTGTTCTTAAAGGATCGGTTGACGCTGCATTAAGATTCCACGAAGAGAATGTTTTGCTGGTTGGATTCGATCATACATCAGATTTAAATAATTATGACTGCGAGAAAATTGAACGCTGCTTTATAAATTACTCGGCACCGAACGGGAAAATAATTCCATTTTGTTCGTATAATCTTTTTCATCGAGATGAGATTGAGAATGAGTTTGCGCAAAGGATCCGATGAGGAGTTAAGATTAAGTGTTTAGGTCTAAAGATGTTTGCTTAATTTCTTTAATTGACGACCATCAACTAAATCATCATTCACAAATTTATGCAGAACACTGGAAATAAGAGTCTGATAGGGGATTCCTTCTTCGCTTGCTCTAACCTTGATTAATTTTAATGTTTTTTGATTCAAACGTAATGATATTCGTTCACGTTCATTTGATTCAGAAATGCTTTTTTTAATTTGCTTTAATTTATTTCCTTTTATCGAAATATAATTCTCTGCATTGTCTTCTATTAGTTGCTCTTCCTTAGTTAGTTTTATCTTCTTCATCTTTCTTACCATAAATTTTATTGAATTTGCGACTTGGGAATATTGTTTTAAGAATAATATTACTTTTATCATCTAACACAAATGGCACCAGATGTATATAATTGTTGATTTTAACTACAAAAACATCCTGCGATGCTCTACTTGGATTTTCAATGATATCAAGATATTTATCTTGTTTGATGATTTCTTCAACCTCCTCAAAAGATATTCCACGTTCAGCTTTTAATTTTTTATTCTTTCTCTCATCCCAAATTATCATGCTTAATGTTAATTAATAGTATGTACAGTGTCAACATCAATTATCTTATGACACTTCAAACAATCTCAACATTTCTTCATTACTTATTGATCGGGTGATTTCCTCTTCACTTTTTGAATTAGCTGATTCCAATTTTTTAGTGAACACTTCACTTTTGATAATTTCGCATGAGCACTTTTTTGCGAACTGAGCAAGCGCAAAATCAGAACTCACCAAAGTCATTAACTTCGGATTTTTAGAACGGGAAATTTGATCCCGTATTTTATCATCTGCGGTTTTATTGTTCGAATAAACTATTTTCATTTTTGATGATGAAAGTGTTCCACCCGGAAATCCATCCAAATGGAGTGTAACGTTTTGCTTTTTATCAGCAAAATGCCGATCAAGTACGAATACTAATTTTTCCCTCGATCCCTGTTTATCTTTTTTTTGAAGTGATTTTGTTGATTTAAGCTTACCGATTAAATTATTGCCATCAATCAAGATTTGTTTCATACATTGCCACCATTCGAAAAAGAAAAATTTGCCTAAGTCACTTAAACATAATAACTTCGGCATCAGTAAAAATACAACAATTCTAATTGCATATTTATGCAGACAATTAAAAGGTAGAGTGATGAGTAGAAATATTAATTCGATGGAAGCTAAAGAATTATATGATAAGGGTGTCAAATTTATCGATGTCCGGGAAAAAGAAGAACATGACGAAATCTGTATTCCAAACACAGAATTAATACCTTTGAGTGAAATGCAAAACAGATGGCAAGAGATCCCAGATGCGGGAGACGTGGTTATTTACTGCCGATCAGGAGCAAGAAGTGGAAACTTAATCAATCAGTTAATCGGATTTGATTACAGCAATTTGCTGAATTTAGAAGGTGGAATAATCGAATGGTATCAAAATAATTTACCTGTTGAAAAGCATAAATGATTTTTGAATTCATAATTGAATTAACGATCCTAACGTTAGCGCTCAAATCTCTCTAGGCACTTTTTCTTTGAGCAAATAAAACATCACGGCGGATATCATTCCGAGAATGAAAGAAACATACCAAACATAAATGCCCCCGTAATTTTCCAAGATTGAGGTTCCCATCCATGGCGCGATAATTAAAGAGAGGCTGAAAACCATCTGAAAATATCCCATGTATTCGCCTCGTTTTTCATCCGGTGATAATTCAGCTGCCATAGAACTTGCCGCCGGGAAAAATATCATTTCGCCGAATGTCCAAACAATTATTGTAAGCGCGATTGCTGAAAAATCAATTACGAACGCTAATGCTCCAAAACCAATGGCAGTAAGAAAAGCTCCAAACGCCAATGAATTTTTATCCTTCCAACCGCTCATCCAGTTGTTTAGAGGAACTTCGAGGAAAATTATTATCACAGTATTAAACGCAACCAATAAACCAAAAATTGTTTTTTCGTAACCAAGTTCTTCAACGAGATATAGCGGCATCGAGCTAAAATGTTGAAAGAATACAATTGAAACGGGTAAAACCGCGAGTAAGAAATACAAAAATTTAGAATCGCTCAAAATAGTTTTTGGATTTGCCAATCCAATTTCTTCCGCCGATCTGTTAACTTTTTTCTTTATTAACTTGTCCCAATTAATTGAAGAGACAAAAAAAGCTGACAGAAGCGCGGTTGTTCCGTCAAAATAAAACAAATACTTAAAATCGATTGTACTTAGAAATCCGCCGAGTACGGGGCCGATACTCATACCAAAATTAATTGCGAGACGGTAAATTGCGAATGAAGTTTTCCTTTGTTCCGGTGTAACTTGATTCGACAAAAACGCAAGCGTTGCCGGCCTGAACGATTCACTGAAAATCGCAAAGACAAAACATAAAACCAGAAGGAGCGAATAAGTTTCAACAAACGATAATATAAAAAGAAAAATGCCCGTCGAATAAAGCGAAAATTTAATAACTGCCAATTCACCAAATCGATCACTCATTTTACCGACAAAGGGAGCGGAGATAAGAGACCCGATTCCAAAAGAAGTGAGCAATAATCCGGCTTCGCTTTCCGAAACTTTTAATTCGCTTGTCCCATACAGAGCGAGAAAAGGAAGTACCATCATTCCCATCCTGTTAATCACTGCCGCGATGGAAATGTACCAGATACTCCTGGGGATTTCCTTCATCGATTGGAAAAATTGCAATTGATAAATTCCTTATAGCGAATCAATAAAGCGAAGACGCAAATTGAGAAATATTTTTGTAGAATGTTAGCATAATTTTTCAGAATAGGGAACAATTGAATGAAAAGAATTTACTCGTGTTTTGCAATCATTTTATTGGCTTTGCAAACATCCGTTTCTTCTGCTCAAGAAAAAGATAGCGTGTCAATAGAAAATATTAAATCTTCGGAAATACTAATAAATTTAAACTTTACAGATTCTGAAAGAGATTCAATGTTGGCGGATCTATATGATCAGTTGGCGAACTACAAGGATCTTCACAAGTATGAAATAAAGAATTCAATTCCTCCGGCTGTTCAATTCAATCCTATCCCGGTTGGATTTGATTTTCCGGATGAGCAAAAACCATTAAAGTTTGATGATTATTCAAACACCAAAATGCCTGAAGACAGAAATGCATTGGCATTTTATTCGATTGGAGAATTAGCTCACCTAATTAAATCACAGAAAATTTCTTCTTTGGAGCTGACTAAATTTTTCATCGAAAGATTAAAAAAGTTTGATCCGGTTTTACATTGTGTAATCACTTTAACCGAGGAAAGAGCAATCAAGTTTGCAAAAAAAGCAGATGAAGAAATCGCCTCCGGAAATTACAAAGGAAAACTGCACGGTATTCCTTTTGGTGTAAAAGATTTGCTGACGGTTGAAGGCTACAAAACAACTTGGGGTGCGACACCTTTTAAGGATCAAGTAATAAATGAGACGGCAACGGTCGTAAAAAAACTTGAAGAGTCCGGCGGCGTTTTGGTTGCAAAGTTAACAATGGGAGCGCTCGCTTGGGGCGACGTTTGGTTCGGAGGTAAAACGCGCAATCCTTGGAACACCGAACAAGGTTCGAGTGGTTCCTCTGCGGGAAGCGCTTCGGCTGTTTCTGCCGGGTTGGTTCCCTTCGCGATCGGAACCGAAACTTGGGGTTCGATAGTTTCACCTTCTACGGTTTGTGGAACAAGCGGCTTGCGTCCGACTTACGGCAGAGTAAGCAGAACCGGCGCGATGGCATTGAGCTGGACAATGGATAAAATCGGTACCATAGCCAGAACCACCGAAGATCTGGCTATAGTTTTTGATGCGATTCAAGGCGAAGATCAAATAGATCAAACTTTGTATAATGTTCCTTTTAATTATGACAACGAAATAGATTTGTCAAAGTTGAAAATCGGATATCTGAAGAATGATTTCGACGGGGATTATCCTTTCCATAAAAACGATTCTCTTGCGTTGGTAAAAATGAAAGAGCTCGGGGCTGAATTAATCCCAATTGAATTACCCAAATTCGATCAGGAAAGTTTGTCGGTTTACGATATTTCATTCATCCTTTCCGCTGAGGCCGCGGCAGCATTTGATTTATTAACAAGATCAAACAAAGACGATCTTCTCGTTCGACAAGGCAGAAACGCGTGGCCGAATGTTTTCCGCTCCGCTAGATTTATTCCGGCGGTTGAATATATAAACGCCAATCGCCTCCGTTACATTTTGATCCAACAGATGGAAAAAATAATGTCGGACATTGATTTGTACATTGCGCCTTCATGGGTCGGGGAAAATTTACTCTTAACAAATTTAACAGGCCATCCGTGTGTGGTTGTCCCGAACGGATTT
Source organism: Melioribacteraceae bacterium (assembly GCA_021739765.1). Lineage (GTDB taxonomy): Bacteria > Bacteroidota > Ignavibacteria > Ignavibacteriales > Melioribacteraceae > JAIPBD01. The sequence goes on along the minus strand of JAIPBD010000022.1, from coordinate 40,652 downwards.
TCCGAAGAGGGAACACCAACTACTTTTACTTTTATAGGCAAACTCTTTGATGAAGGAACGATTCTCGCGATCGCAAAAAAGTATCAGGATGCCACCGGTTTTCAGTTGAAACATCCGGAGCAATTTAAATAATAATAGATGTTAATAATTAAGGAATTATATATGACTTTCAGAACAGGATTGGTCTCATTTTATTTGGTGCTATTTGTCGGAATCACATTTTCACAAAACAATACAAAATTCTCAGTTAAGTTTAATTCAGAATTGGAATCCGGGAAGTTGGACGGGCGGGTTTTTCTGATGATTTCCACAGAAGGAACAGGCGAACCGCGATTCCAAATTAATGACCGTGTCGGAACTCAACAGATCTTTGGGGTGGATGTTGAAGGCGTTACCCCCGGAGAAGAAATTATTTTTGATAACAACGCCGTTGGTTATCCGGTAGAAAAACTCTCCGAGATTCCGGAAGGCGAATATTTTGTTCAAATACTTTTTCATAAATATGAAACGTTTGTCAGATCGGATGGACACACGGTAAAACTTCCGATGGATAGAGGCGAAGGGCAGCAATGGAACCGCGCTCCGGGTAATTTAATAAGCACTCCGAAGAAGATTAAACTTAATCCAAATTTGGGAAAAACAATTTCGTTGGAATTCGATCAAAAAATTCCACCGATTCCCGATCCGGTTGATACAAAGTATATCAAACACATTAAAATGAAAAGTGAGTTGCTTTCAGAGTTTTGGGGGAGGGAGATTTATCTCGGCGCTTTTGTTTTGCTGCCGCAAGGATTTGACGAACATCCGGAAGCTAAATATCCGCTCGCAATTTTCCACGGACATTTCCCTTCGAGTTTTGGCGGTTTCAGCGAAACCCCGGCCGATACAACTCAAGAGCCGGTTTACAGCTCCCGTTTCAATTTGGATGGATACAATATAACTCAGCAAAAAGAGGCACATCAGTTATATAAAGATTGGACAAGTCCGAACTATCCAAGAATGTTGGTTATTCAAATTCAACATCCGACTCCTTATTACGATGATTCTTACGCGGTAAATTCAGAAAATAACGGCCCATACGGCGACGCGATTACTTACGAATTAATTCCTTACATCGAAAAAATGTTTCGGGGAATCGGCGAAGGTTGGTCGAGATTCCTTTATGGCGGTTCCACGGGCGGATGGGAAGCGTTGGCTGTTCAAGTATTTTACCCCGATGAATATAACGGCTGCTTCGCCGCGTGTCCCGATCCAGTTGATTTTCGTTCTTATATGATTGTTGATCTTTATAATGATATGAATGCGTTTTATAAATCCGGCCCTTTTACTAAAGTTGACCGCCCGGCGCACAGGGATTATTTGGGAAAAATAAGTTCAACAATAAAAATGGCAAGCCAATATGAGATGGCGCTTGGTTCCAAAGGTCGTTCGGGGCAGCAGCTTGATATTTGGCAAGCGGTTTATTCACCCGTTGGCGAGGACGGTTATCCCAAGGAAATATGGGATAAAGAATCTGGAAAAATTAATAAAGAAATAGCAGAGTACTGGAAGGAAAATTACGATCTGCGATATATTCTCGAAAGGGATTGGGAAACTCTCGGACCAAAGTTGGAAGGTAAAATAAACGTCTATTGCGGAGATATGGATAATTATTATTTGAATAATGCCGTTTATTTATTGGAAGAATTTCTGGAATCAACAACCGATCCTTATTACGGTGGAGAAGTTGCATACGGTGACAGAGCCGAGCATTGCTGGAATGGTGATCCGAATTTGCCGAATGCGATTTCAAGATTGCGCTACATCCAAATGTACGCGCCGAGAATTGAAAAAAGAATTCTGGAATCAGCTCCCGAAGGAGCTGATTTGAGCAGTTGGAGGTATTGATTTGACGACAGATGGAAGTACTGGGGTAAATACAAACATCTGTCTAATAATTATGATTATTGTTGGATTATTTTAAATGCAATATTTCAAATTAAGACCATCTTGTTTGTGAAAATTCCAAAAAACGTAACCGCAACCTTCAGGTTGCGCGAAGCGTGTATTGAGAATTTGAAATTATAGGCGCAGTATGAAAGCTGCGCCTACAAAAAAAGCAATTAGAGTTTCTTAAATTCTAATGGAGAATTACCGGCTTTTAATGTAACTGAGATTAGTTTCCCATTTTCGAAATTAAACTTTCCACCAAGTTTTACAAAAAACCAATCGACTGAAAAATCTTCTTCCGAACTGAAAACAGCCTTGTTGGAGAGGTTACCCATTGTAAAAACAAGATCATTCTCTTCAATCGAAACCGAAATATCGCCAATGGAAGAATTAGAATATTTCCCTGCTACCGATGCAAAATCAAGATCAGGCTCAACTTTAGTTGTTGATTCATTTTCTGCTTTTTTCTCTCTATTCTTTTTTGCGCTTTCAACAATTTTATTTAATTCGCTTTCAGCGAGTTCCTCCGCATTTTCTTTTCCCAGAAAAAGATTGTAAGCGTAATCGGCGATTAAATCCGGGACAAAAAATCCTTCACCATCATCATTAATCATTGAAGCAATTCCGATTCCATACTCCGGCATAAAAGAAACGTGCGCGCGAAAACCTATATATCCGCCGAAATGATGAATCAATGTTTCTCCATTGTAGTCGGAAATGTACCAACCGAGTCCGTATCCCGTTCTATGATATTCCCAGAAAGTTTTATCAACATCGGCATGTTGACTATGCAGTTCTTTGAAAGAATTCAAACTCAATAAATTTTCATCGTGAGGAGTTTTTCCAGTTAAATTAAATCGAATCCAATTAATCATATCATCCGAAGTTGAAATCATGCCCCCGGCAGGGTGCATTGTTGTATCGGTTTTTACAAATGGAAATTGTTTGCCGATACCGTTTGTAAACTCGTGAGGCTGCGCTAGCTCATCCATGCTATAATCACTGACATAACAAGAAGTATTTTGCATTTGGAGAGGAGCTAAAATTTCATCATGTATAATTTGTTTCCAGTATTTCCCGGTAACTTTTTCAATTATTATCGCAGCGAACAAATATCCTGTATTAGTATAACGGAAATTTTCACCAAAATATCTTCCATCTTTTATCATATTCAAAACAAGTTTGTCATCATATTGTCCCGAATAAGCAGTTCTTACAGCTATCGCAAAATCATCAACAACTTTGGTATGTGTAAGTAAATTTTTAATTGTAATTGAATCCGAATTCGCTTCCGAACTATAATTGAAATCGGGCAAATAGTTTGATATCGGTTTGTTTATATCAATATCTCCACGTTCATGCAGCTTCATTATTGCTGCGGCAAGAAACGATTTTGTTGATGACGCGATATAAAATGGAGTTTTGCGAACTACGGGTTCCATCCGGTTAACGTCACGAATTCCATATTCATCCTGGAAAAGTATCTGATCTTTTGTTACGACCAAGAAGTTAAATCCACTCTCTAAGTTTATTTCCGATTTAATTTTTTGAACAAATTGGGAAATTTTATTTCTAAATGATTTGTTATCTATGTTTTGTGCGAAGAGACTTGTAAAGGTAAAGATGCTCAGAACTATTATTTTTTTCATCCATGCTCCGTTTTTGTTGTAGCTTTTGGACTGAAGAAATCAAACAAAGGTTACAACAAGTATCGAATAGTCTGGCTGGGGAGCGATTTAACATGAACACAATATTAAAAACAAATATTCTTAATACTTAGCTTAGAAGAATATTTGTCGCTCCAATTTTCAACGGTAACTCATCCAAAAATTAATCAAAGGAATTCCCTAATAAAGTTAATCCTGATCAAGTAAAACGATCAAGGCAATTGGTTAAAGAAGATTTTCAATAACCGAGCAAAATAAATTACATCACTTGTTAATGATTACCCCAATTCTTCTCACCGGCTTCAATTTCTAATTTAAGATAGTTGTCTTTAGGAGGCAGTGGACAAGTTGCGTACTCGGTAAATGCACATGGCGGATTATATGCTTTGTTAAAATCGAGTGTAAATTTATTGGATGAGGAATCCGGTCCGTCAACGTAAAGAAATCTTCCCGCACCATAAGTTTCTTTGCCGTTCGTTTCATCGGCAAATATTATAAAAAATCTATTGCCACTTGTTTGGGGGTCTAGTTTATAAGCGTTTCCGTTAAAAACGAATTGAATATAATTTTCAACAAGCACGGTATCTTTGGTACCGATAATTGAAGGAATAATTATTTGTTTGGGTGTATCGTATGGGATTGTCTCCGCTTCAATTTTCCAATCTAAACTAACCGGATAACGCTCAATGCCTTTAAACGTTGTCAGCAATTCCGCTTCTAAATCTTTAAGTCGAATTCCATACCGGTCACCCCGTTTAATAATGTGCCATTTTAGTGTTTTGTGTGTAAGGTAAGTTGTGTTTTCTTCATTATCAGATTGCAAAGCAATCGTTTTTACTCTTTTTGATTCGGAGAAATTTTCGGAGGCCGGGTTTGTTATAAAAGTTAAATATTCCCCACTTTTAATTATAGTTCCGATGTAGTCGTCTGCTTTTCCTTCCGGGAAAATGATATCCATCGATTTATCCGAACCAATTTTATTTTTACCTTCTTCAAGCCAAAATAAACCAACAAGATTTAGCCATCCGGTTTCCTTTTTCAAATTCTCAATTCGTTTTGCATGCCAGTCATCAATTTCTTTTACATGTTCCGGATCTTGTGGGATTGGATCGGAACATGAAAAAATAGAAAAAATAATAAATGGAGTTATTAAAGAAATAATTGTTTTATTGAGTTTATTAGTCATTTAATTTCCTTTTTTATAAAAACTAATCGTAAAAATTCTTGGGTGCTTGGCCCTTAATTTCCCAGATCGTTTAGATTCATGTTATCGTCGATAACTTCACCAAAATAGTGTTTGTGGTGTTCTGTGCAAATCGTAACAAAGTACCACCAACTCCGGCGATTATCCAAGTTTAAGTCGGATGGACTTTTAATTATTGGTTCTCATTCAAATCGTTTTAAAAAATGAATATGCACAGAATATTGCAAACTTATTTCAATTCTAATTTCTCTTTTATTACCTCGGGAATTGCATCCTTATGAACCATAATCGCAATGGTTTTTAATCTGATGTATGGTTCGGACATATGAAGGAATCCATCATATTTTCCCTTTTCGCCCCAACTGTTCTTCGTGTAATAAAATTTTGTTCCGTTTTGGTTCTCCGACAAACCAACGATGTGCATAAGATGATCATCAGTGGTTGCAAAACTGTTGAATGTTTCTTGCCTCATTTCCTGAGTAATCTCTTTCTCTACTTCGGGTTCTGATTCCTCGCTTTCATCTTTTTCATTGTCTTTGTCTTGATCTTTATCATCCTCTTTTTCCACCGGAATTACCGCATATCCCTTTTTCATATCAAAAGATTTTTCACTTACATCTCCATCCCAATTAACCGAGTAACCATTCTCCAATGCATAATTCATAACCTCAACAAGTTCATCAATCGGTAAATTATAGAATAGGTCATTTGTCCAGTTGTCGGGAATTTCTAAGTTAAATCCCTTATAAAAAGGATGATGTGTAAAGGAGGTCAATTCAATATAATTTTCTTTTTTTAGTCCGAGCATATCCGCAAAACTTTTTGGTGTGTATTCCTTCCCTTCAAATTCAAACTTTTCGGGAACTTCACCGAGATATTGATCCAAGGTTGATTCAACAACTCCCGGCCAAACATGAGAAATATTTCCGCCTCTTTTTTTCAAAACACCGTCTAAAATTCCCTTCAAAACAGCTTCAAGTTCGCCGTGGTTGTGTTTCTTTTTATCAACAATTTTTCCGCCGTAAACCGACTGAGGGACATGCCCGTATTGTTCCATTACGTGAAAAACATCGTGCGCTTGTCCGCCCTGACCGAAGTTTGCCATTCCCTGATAACGAACATATTTTTCAGCTTTCATAGGGTATGTATGTCTGACGATAAACATTTCAGATAAATCGAAGGAACCCTTTCCCATTCTGATAAGTTCAGCTTCAAAAAATGATGCTGTCGCGAACGACCAGCATGTACCGGTTTTATCCTGCGCTTTAACTTCAGTACAATTGATGTCGTACATCATTTCAAATTTTTGACGTTCAGGTTTTTCCTTCTTCTCTTTTTTGTCCGAGTCTTGAGAATAAATAAGAATAGGGAACAATATAACTAGCGTGAGGAGGTGTGATAGTTTTTTCATAAAATCTCCGTTTTAATTTCTGTTATTTCTTCGAAATCTCTTTTGTTTAACGATGCCAGTCTATTCAGACCGTTTGATAATATGGAAGCAATTTCCGAATCAAATACTCTATTTCCCTTCGAGGGGTATTTTTCTAATAGATTTGCAAATTTTGTGAGGCTCTTCTCACTTGGAAACAGAATTGTACAGTTTTTTCTCATTTCTTTGTAAAATGAAAATGTTGATTCGAATTGAAGACCAAATTTTGTGGTAACAGCAAAGAATTCACTTATATTTTTTGTTGTAGTCAATAGATCAATCTTTGAATCTGTTAAAATAGTTTTTGACCATTCATGGTATTTTGAGTTTTTATCGAGTGCATAGATGAATACATTCGTATCGATGAAAATTTTACTCATTTGCAAAGTCGCGAATGTTAATTAAATCTAACTCACCTTTTAGATTCAAAGACCCAATTAGTTTCCATTGTTTTTGATTCTGCTCTTGAATTTCTTTTATTAACACACGAACTTCCTTTCCTTTTAAATCTGCGAGTCCCTCGTGCCTTATAAACTTTCCTTTTATCTTTGTTTTGAATTCAAGATTTTTCATTTCGCGTTCAATTAATTATTATTGACTCTAATTTACAAGAATATTGAATATAGTTGTAGTCAGGATTAAAAAAATAAATGAGGCGGAAAATGAAAAAGTGGAAAATAAGTTTGCTGGCGATTATCGTAATCTCTTCGTGTCAACCACAGACTAAAACACCAAGACCCGAATTCGCGCTCGCAATTCACGGAGGAGCCGGATCAATAAAGCCGGGACAATTTTCCCCTGTTGAAGAAAAAGAATTTGCCGATAAACTCGAAGAAGCGCTTAAAGTCGGTTATAAAATTTTGGAGAACGGGGGTACGAGTCTTGAATGTGTCGAAAAAGTTGTGAATGTTCTTGAAGATTCTCCACTTTTTAACGCCGGTAAAGGAGCGGTTTTTACAAATGCCGGAACAAATGAACTTGATGCCGCGATCATGGATGGAAAAACTCTCAATGCCGGAACTGTTGCAGGAATTAAACGGGTAAAAAATCCAATTACCCTTGCGCGTTTGGTGATGATGGAATCGCCACACGTTATGATGATTGGAGATGGAGCAGAAAAATTTGGCGAAATGAATAGAGTTGAATTTGTCGATCCCGAATATTTTTATACTGAGAGAAGGTGGGAAAGTTTGCAGAAGATTTTGGAAAGGGAGAAACTATCTCTTCTCGATAATGACAACGATTACGATAATGATAATGATTATAAGTTTGGGACGGTGGGATGCGTTGCTTTGGATAAAGATGGAAATCTTGCTGCGGCCACTTCTACCGGAGGAATGACAAACAAACGATGGGGAAGGGTTGGAGATGTTCCGATTATCGGTGCGGGAACTTACGCGGATAATAACACTTGCGCGATCTCGGCGACCGGACATGGAGAGTATTTTATTCGTAATGTTGTTGCTTACCAAATTTCATCTTTGATTGAACATGCCAGATTAAGTCTTGAAGCAGCGGCGGATTCTGTAGTTATGCGGAAACTTGTTAAACAAAACGGAAGCGGTGGTGTCATCGCAATCGATAAATTTGGTAATATTTCTATGCCGTTTAATTCCGAGGGAATGTTCCGGGGTTCTTTTAAAGCCGGGGAAGAGCCGGTTGTGGCGATGTTTGCGAATTGAGTTTGATTCTCGATCTTTTGTGCTTAGCACATCTTCTGTTTCGATTTAATATTCGATATCATAATCGAATACATAACCACAAAGGACGCGAAGAAGTCGCGAAGAGCGCAGAGGAGGATTGTTGCTTGTAATTATCAGAACATGACTATATCCTCACAATCGCGACCGTGCGTGAGTATTTAATAAACGACAATGTTTTTGAATTTATTTTAGTCTGTGTTTGCGGTTTGTGTAAAGTTCTAGGTAGTTGTGTCACGGTTATTATTTCTAAGATTGCTACTATGACTCCCGAAGCATCGGGACAAGCAGTGACAGCCTTGGAATTTATTTCATCAAGTGATACATCTTTTTCTTCGTCAAGTTCATGACGGTTAGTTCAGCCGATAAGAAAACTTGGCGAAGAACAGAGTGTATCTCGATCTTAAAACTTCCTCAAAATTTATCTTGATTTCTTATCGAGGAATTCGGATTTTTTATCCGGTTTACTAGTGGAAAATCAATTTCCCAATTAATAAGGAGAAACGAGATGGAGCATCTATCAATAAATTACCTCGCAGTTGCAGTAAGTACTTTTTCGGCAATGATTTTGGGTGCGCTTTGGTATGGCCCGATTTTCGGGAAAGCCTGGATGGCCGAAATCGGTAAAACCGAAGAGCAATTAAAAGCTGAATTTAATCCGGCAAAAACTTACGGGCTCACAATTATTGCGCACTTTTTTGTATCACTTATAATAGCATACTTGATGGTACTTACCCAAGCAAACGATCTCTCAGGCGGATTGAGAATTGGTCTATCACTTTGGGTTGCCGTTGCCGGTATACATTTTGTTCACGGTTTGTTTCATAGCCAATCATTTAAGTTAATATTTATGAATATTGGATATGATCTATCTTGCATGATTGCTTATTCGGTAATCTTATCATATTGGCGATAACGAATTCTATAAATTATTAGAAAATTAGTTAGAATTAGCCCTACAAATAAAAACAATTCCGGGGGGAATATGAAGAAATTAACAATTTCGATTCTGCTGTTACTTTTATTTTCCGCATCAATTTATTCTCAAAAAACTGATGAAGTTTATCTAAAATCGACCACTCTGTTATTCTATGAAAATCTTTCCGGGAGGGATTGGGATTCTATTCCGGAATATTTTACGTCGGGGGCAAAATTAAGTTTGATTAGAATAAATCCACAAACTCAAAAAGAAGTGGTGGAATCATTAACCCCGATGCAATTTGTAAAACGTTCAAAAGATGTCCTCGCCAAACTCTCAATTTTCGAAGAGGAAGTTTTGGAATCAAAATTCGAGGTATCAAAAAATCTTGCTCATGGCTGGATTAAGTATAAAGCCAGAGCAGGAAACGAAGGTAGTGTTTTTGAATGGACTGGGATTGATGCTTTTACCTGGATTAAAGTCAATTCGGAATGGAAAATTCAGAATGTGGTCAGCAATAAAGAATAATGCATCTTATTTCTTTTCCAATATTGGCTTAATCTGACTTCTATTATTTTCCTATTTTGCATTAATAATTATTTGACTCAGTAAACGGAACCTTCGATATGAGATCACCGGTAAAATTTATCCTCGCGTTTTTAATTTCCATGCTTCTTTTTTCTTGTGAAAAACCAGAACCAAATCCAAAAGTAGAAATTCAAACTGAATTAGGCGGTATAGAAATCGAAATCTTTTTCAAGCAAGCTCCAATTACATCGGCGAACTTTTTAAGATATGTTGATGAAAGAAAATTTGAAAATACAAGCTTCTACAGAGTCGTTACACCGACAAACCAACCCAATAACGATGTAAAAATTGAAGTAATCCAAGGCGGTCTAAAATTCGAAGAGGATATGCATGAACCGATCGAACATGAAACCACAGAAAAAACCGGAATTAAACATCTTGATGGTGTAATTTCAATGGCCAGGAGCGAACCAGGAACCGCGGCATCGGAGTTTTTTATTTGTGTCGGTAACCAACCTGAACTCGATTTCGGTGGCAAAAGGAATCCGGATCTACAAGGTTTCGCCGCATTCGGAAAAGTAACAAAAGGAATGGATATTGTGAAAAAGATTCAACTTTCGCCCGAAAGTGAACAACGACTAACGCCCGAAATCGAAATAGAGAATATCGTTAGAATCGATCCACCAGAGGAGGAATGATGGATGAATTTGAATTAACGGAGATATTTAACATCTCCCCTGAACTTTTATATATAGCGTGGTTGGATGAAGATCAGCACTCTGAGATGACCGGAGGAGCAGCGGAAATTTCCGACGAGATAGGTGCCGAATTTGCGGCTTGGGACGGATATATCACCGGAAAAAATCTTGAACTTAAATTCGGAAAGAAAATTTTACAAAGCTGGCGAACTTCAGAATTCCCTCAAGAGGCAGAGGATTCCTTGCTTGAGATAATTTTTGAAAGAGATAAGGATGGAACAAAACTCACACTCAAACATTCTAATCTCCAACCCGGTGACGGTGAAAAGTATAAATCGGGCTGGATTGAACATTATTTTAATCCGATGAAAGATTATTTTGAAGAAATGTAATTTTGAAATGTAAAAAATATGAGATGCAGATCCCGAATTGTCGGGACGGCATTAAAAAGTCAGCAGATGGAATTGTCATCCCGGACATATTTTCCGACACACAAGCTTTAACCGGGATTTTCTTCAAAGAATGGAAAGAATAGATTGCAAACGTGGAGATAAAATGCGCCGGAAATTAGCAGTATTGTTTATAACAGTTTTACTTACTTCATGTTCAAATCAACAAGCAATTCGAAATTCCGTTTATCCTACTTTAAACGACGGTCGTTACGATAGCGAATTTCCGTATCAAAGCAGTTCCCTGCAATTGGAAAAAATCAGCAACTCAATTCGATTGATTAATAGCATCGCATTTTACAAAAGTTACTTTTTTGATCACACTCGCGGCATAAAAATAGTCGATGTTCCCAAATTGGAGGTTGAAGAGACTGCTTCGCGAACCGATCTTTTTAATCAAAATTCTTCCGGAACCGGAACGGTTATATTTTTCGATGACCGCTCAATTGCTTTGTTGACCTGCGCGCATGTCGTCAACTTTGAGGATACAATATTTACTTTTTACAGCGATGCTTCAGGTAGAGTGACCGATATAATCGAAAGCATTTCCATCAAAATGAACCAGAATAATTATACAAATCTCAAAAATGGTGAGCTGGAGATTATGGCAATTGATAATAAACTTGATCTCGCAATAGTTGGGAATTATTTGCAATCGGGAACAGCGGATAATCCGGAGGTTTTTAATTACCCGGCCGGAGAAGCAAAAGAATTGGAATGGGGTTCATTCGTTTATGTTTTTGGATACCCGTACAATTATAAAATGTTAACACGCGGAATTGTCAGCAGTCCGAACAGAAATGAAAACGGGGAATTTCTCCTCGATGTAATGTTTCATCGTGGAGCCAGCGGTGGATTGGTTCTCGCCGTGAGAGACGGGGTTCCTAATTTTGAATTTGTCGGAATTATTAAATCTATTCCCGCGACATACGAGTATAATTTAATTCCTGATGTAAAAGAGTTGGAGAAGGGTTTTAGTCCTGCAGTGCCTTACACAGGAAGCTTTTATGTTGAAAGAAGAGCAAATGCTCAAGTCGGAATAACGAAAGTAATTCCGGTTGAAGAAATTTTAAGTTTTATTGAAGATCATAAATCTGAGTTAGGTTTTTCCATAAAGGATATTTTTGAGAAGAATTGAGTTTCGTATCAGACTAATCTTGTTTTACAATTTTTGAATCAAGAATATAAAGTGGAGTTAGGATTATTAAATAAGCAATCAGATCAAAGGGGTCAAAAGTAGATTCATAAAACTGAAAATACTGTAAAGTTTCGATTCCAAAACATACTAAAACGAAAATGCAGAAAGTTTTGTTTGGAGTGAAAAATCGAGTCCAAAAATTGTTTGCTCTTTCAGTAAATAGTCCCCGAAATAAAATATAGTTCCAAGCCGGTCCTACAATATCTAACACATAACCTTTCCAAAAACTTCCCAAATCAAAATTGATTGTTGATACACCAATAGTTCCAAAGACAACCATTGCTGCGGCCCAATATGGGGCGTATTTATTGTGTAGATTATCCATTCATTTCAACTCACAAAAAACAAATTTATTAATTCCTCAATAAATGTTGTTGGATTATTTTAAATAGATTTAAGCATTCTATGCAATACGTCAGCGATGTGTGCTTTCTTCGAGTGATTATAATTGATGCAATTTTTTAATTTTATTTTACTCGCCACAAATTGTCACCAAATATTGCATAAAAAATTTTTATCACTATTTTTGCCCAATTCATAAACAAGTTTCAAATTCATATAAATTTGTACATCTAATAATTAATCAATAAACAAATAACGGAACCAGAAAGATGAACGAGAAAAAAATCACCCTTTCCGAAGATGAAATTCCCGAAAACTGGTATAACATTGTTGCGGATATGCCAAACAAACCTTTACCTCCATTGCATCCCGGAACAAAAGAACCGATCGGACCCGAAGCTTTAGCTCCTTTGTTCCCGATGGAATTAATTAAGCAGGAAGTTAGTCAGGATAAATGGATTGCCATTCCCGATGAAGTAAGAGAAGTTTACAAAATGTGGCGTCCGACTCCATTGTTTAGAGCTTCCAACCTCGAAAAATTATTGGATACTCCGGCAAAGATATATTACAAGTACGAGGGTGTAAGTCCGGCGGGTTCACACAAACCGAACACAGCTGTGCCGCAAGCATATTATAACAAAATGGAAGGTGTAAAAAAGATTACAACTGAAACGGGTGCGGGACAGTGGGGAAGCGCGCTTAGTTTTGCTTGTCAGCATTTTGGAATTGATCTTGAAGTTTACATGGTTAAAATAAGTTACGAGCAGAAACCATACAGAAAATTATTAATGAATACTTGGGGAGCGGATGTTTACGCCTCGCCGACCGATAAAACGGACTCGGGCAGAAAAATTTTGGCAGGTGATCCTAATTCGCCCGGTAGTTTGGGAATTGCAATTTCCGAAGCGGTGGAAAGAGCGGCAAAAGATGAAGGTATTAATTATGCTCTGGGAAGCGTTTTGAATCATGTGCTTCTGCATCAAACCGTAATCGGACTTGAATCGTTGAAACAAATGGAGAAAGCAGGTGACTACCCCGATGTTGTTATCGCTCCATTTGGCGGCGGGTCAAATTTTGCCGGAATTGCGTTTCCATTTCTTCAACATAAATTAACTGAAAACAGAAATGTCAGATGCATCGCGGTTGAGCCGGCATCATGTCCAAAACTGACACAAGGTGAGTTTCGGTATGATTTTGGAGATACGGTAGGATTGACACCATTATTACCGATGTATACTTTGGGACACAATTTCGTTCCTGCAGCCATTCACGCCGGGGGATTACGTTATCATGGCGCCGGAGTTATTGTAAGTCAGTTGTTAAAAGATAAATTGATTGAAGCGGTTGCGGTTCAACAATTAGAATGTTTTGCGGCTGGTGTTAAATTTGCGAACGCTGAAGGTATTTTGCCGGCTCCGGAAGCAACTCACGGAATCGCGCAAGTTATTCGTGAAGCCGAAGAAGCGAAAAAAGAAGGGAAAGAAAGAACCATTTTATTCAATCTTTGTGGTCATGGATATTTTGATATGTCCGCATATCAGGATTATTTTGAAGGAAAATTACAAGATCATCATCTAACTTATGATGAATTGCACTCCGGCTTAAAAGATTTGGATACACCGACGATATGATAAAAACACTTACTGGGAGCGGAAATATTTCTGCTCCCTAAATTATTAGGTTGGATTGGCAAATGTCATTGATTCAATAATCTCAATTCCATTTTTAATTTGTAATGAGAAAGGATTTTCAGAATTAAAATCTTCGTTTGAAATTGGATGTGGCTCTATCCTCGTATCAATGGTTGAAGCTAGAAGAATCAATTGAACTTGCATGTCGAACCGAGCGGCTGAGTCTAAGTTGTTAAAAATCAATGCAATATCGATGTCGCTATCCTCCGAAAAATTTCCTCGAGCATATGAACCAAAAACATAAGCACTCTCAAGATTTGAATACTTTTTTCTTACAAGCTTAGTAAAGTCTGTTATTACTTTAACTGTTCTTTTATCCATGATCTAATTTTTTTAATTTCATCAACCCATTTTTCTGTGAATTCTTTATCGGCTTTTTGTTTAAAACTCATCTTATAGTCATCATAACGTGTATTAATATTAAAAGTTGTTATTGTTGCCAGTGATTCTTTTTTGTCAAAATCAAGCTGCAAATCAGATGACTCTGCTAATCTCAATAAGTTATGAGTAAGTGGTGGATAGTTCTTTTTACTCCAAACAAAATACGCCTTTAATAATTTCTCAATGGTCAAATGTCCAATAAATAAAGTCCAGCCAAATTTGTGCGATTCATTAAGTACCAACATTGCTTCGTAATCTTCATCCGAACTTTCTACCCAAAATTCGACTAATTTATTTGCGTCAAATGACTTTTCACTCATGATGATTAAAATACGAAAATTGTCACACCAATTACACTCCGGATTAAAAGATTTGGATACAACGACGATTGGGTAAACAAAATGCGGAGATTTAAAAAATCTCCGCATATCTGGCTTCTTTCAAAAACTCAAAATCTTTCAAAGGAATAATTATTATCTTTGTTGAACTCAAAGGATTATTCGTGCATTTATGAAATTCAGATACATTTTCGTAATACTTTATATTTTATCAATTAGTTTAACCGCTCAACGTTATGATGGTATAACCGTTGAATTAAACGGCAAAAAAGAAAAATTATCATTTGTAGACCGAAAAGGTTCAGAGTATGTTTCTTTAAAAGAATTGGCCGGAATTTTTGGAGCAGGTTATTATTACAATCCACAAAATGAAAAAGCCGAGATTAAATTTCCCGAATACCGGGTCAAATTTACTGCGAGGAATCAATTTGTTGTTTTAACCGATCGAACCGGATACAATCCAACCGTTTATCAGTTGCCAATTTCCACAGTAATTATTGATAATGATGTTTTTATTCCTTTACCCTATACCGCAAAATATCTTTCATTTGGATTAGGCAAAAATTTAGATTTTAACAGTGGCACAAAATCCTTAACCTATTCGGGTGAAAGTTTCGCATCGGGCAATATGCTTGATAAAAACAAAAAATACGGCGCGGATTATAGAGCAACGGGATCTGATAAATACGACATCTACGGAATTGAAGTCGCTGAAAAGGCGAACGGAACATTAGTCCGCTTTCGTATGACCGACCTCAAATTTAAACCTCCGACATCAATCCGTAACGATATTCTTTACATATTTTTATCGGGAATTGAAGTTGATCACACCGTTTTTAATAAGTTCAAATCGGCCGGATTAATTAAATCGATTGCAATCAAAAATGTCGATGGACAGCAGCAGCTTGAACTGAAACTTAAAAAAGGATATGCTTCACACGAATCGTTTATTGATGAATCATCGAAAGATTTTTTTATCACAATTCATAACGATAAACTTATCACCGATCAAAAACCGGTTGGCGTTGAGAGGGAGAAATGGAATTTTGATGTTATTGTTATCGATGCCGGACATGGCGGTAAAGATCCGGGAGCAATCGGGATTGGCGGAATTAAAGAGAAAGATATAAATCTCGGAGTTGCGCTAAAGCTTGGGAAAATGATAAAAGAGACTATGACAGATGTAAAAATTGTTTACACTCGCAGTGATGATAGTTTTGTTGATCTTTATAAACGCGGAAAAATTGCCAACGAAAATAATGGAAAATTGTTCATATCGATTCATTGTAATTCGTTACCGAGGCGGGATGAAAATACCAGAGGATTTGAGGTTTATCTTTTACGGCCCGGAAGAACAGATGAAGCAATCAAAATTGCGGAAAAGGAGAACAGCGTAATTGAATTCGAAGACAATCCGCAACGGTATGAAGAATTAACTGAAGAAAATTTTATACTCGTAAGTATGGCCCATTCCGCGTACATGCGTTATTCGGAGCATTTCTCTGATTTACTCAATCAGAATTGGAAAAAGAATGTTGAGATACCCTCTCGGGGAATTAAACAAGCTGGGTTCCTGGTTCTTGTCGGCGCATCTATGCCGTCAGTTTTAATCGAAAACGGATTCCTCACCAACTCGAAGGATGCCCGATATATGGCCAGTTCGAAAGGACAGGCGTCAATCGCCAAAGCAATTTACCAATCTGTTGTTTCCTTCAAAAACTATTACGATAAAATTCTGGATGAAGAAAGTTAATATCCGATTTTACCTGGAAATTCATTCCTTTTTTATATTTTTAGTTCGTTAATAATAAAAAACTGAGATCTTTATATGACCAATGCCCAAAAGTGGATAACTGCCGCTTTACTCCTGTTTTTAATTTTGTTCTTCCTACAAAAATTTACAGAAACTGACGAAATAGATTTAGACGATATGGAATACTATCAAAGCGATTCCGAGATGCAGCCAAAGGAACTTGACGGACTTGCATTGATGAAAAACATCGGCTGTTTAAATTGCCATGGCGGTGATCTGAAAGGTGGGAAACTAGCTCCTTCACTTTACAGCGCAAATGAACTTTTTGATCGTTCTGAATTAATTAATTATTTGAGAAATCCGGCCTCTTATTCCAATGATAAACGATTTGAGGAATACAAAAAGAAATACACCAATATTGTTATGCCATCATATAATAATATTGACGTAAAAAACTTGGGAATTATAGCAGATTATCTTCTGGCTCTCGAAGAGGAGTAATTTTTTCCGCTTTTGGAATTGCGCATTTTCTCTATCTTGGCGAATAATTTTTAAGCAAAATTAAATTCGTTTTGAAAAGAATAATTCCACTATTACTATTTTTTCCGGTTCTCTTGTATTCACAAGATTTTTGGATACAGTCAGGAATGAACAATAAAGTCGTTACAGCAATCAAAGCTGTGAATGATCAGTTTATTTTTGCCGGAACCAAAAGTAACGGAATATTTTTAAGTAGCGATAGCGGCAATACCTGGCAGAAACCTTCCTCAGATTTTGACGAATTCTCAATCAACGAAATCTTTTTTTCCGATCAGAAAACATTGGTCGGTACAAACGGCAATGGACTCTACATTTCAGCCGATACCGGAAAAACTTGGTATCAAAGTTCGGGCGGTTTAACCAACAATGTTATTCTTTCAATTTTTGGAATTGGAGAGGGTAATTATTTTGTTGGCTCGGCCGGCGGCGGAATTTTTCGGTCAACGAATTCTGGTGTGGATTGGATCGAATCAAACACCGGTTTGCGAAATTTATTTGTTCATGATATTCAATCAACTTCTAATTCAAAATTATTTGCCGCAACTCAAGCCGGAGGGATCTATATCTCCACTAATAATGGCTCGAACTGGGCGCTGAGTAATAATGGTTTAAATAAAGAAACGATAGTTAAAATATTAAAAATCGATGATCGGAATTTATTTGCGGTTGCGGATTCGGGAGGAATATTTTACTCTTCGAATTCAGGTATCCGTTGGAACCGGCGCGATTTTTTATCAACCGGGGCAACTGATTTGGTTAAGGCTTCGGATGGCCGGATTTTTTACTCTGCATCAAACGGAATTTATGTATCGATTGATGGATTGGGATCATTTTCCAAATCACAAAATGGAATTGGAATAAAATCGGTTCTCGATTTAGAAGTAACACCTTCCACGGGAATATATGCGGGTACAAGAGGTTCGGGAATCTATAAATTAATTGATAGCGATTCAGTTTATGTTCCCCCAAGCCGGTCTCAAGAATCAATCCGTTTGTTGTCAAATTTTCCAAATCCTTTTAACGGAATTACAAATATTCCGTTCTATGTTCCATCCAGAACTATCCCTCAATTTATAATTTATGATTGTGTTGGTCGAACAGTGACGATACACAGTGGGGAAGAGTATGATCGGGGAACACATATTCTAAGGATTAATTTGTCGGAGCAGTCATCCGGAGTTTATTATTATACACTTAAAACCGGTCTATTTTCTCAAACTCGCAAAATGATTTTGATAAAATAAAATCTGAAGAGATGATGGGATTCTTAGATTCACAAGTAAAAATAATTTGATTAACACAATTTTTCTATCTCGTCAAAACATGCCATTTCTTCGAGAAATGGCATCTCTTTTTATAATGTTAGTCACGATGATGTAATCACAAAAAGGAGATGTTGTCCGAATAATAAAGATTATCCAGTCTTTTTATATACATTTGTAGTTGGGGAAAATAAATAATGCGAGGTGAGAAAATGTCTAAAAATTTCAAACTGTACGACGTCCCAAAAATCGATTCAATTCAAAGTATGCTTATTAATTCGAAAAAAACCTTTCCGCAACGAATCGCGTTAAAAGATCTTGTTGAAACACCAATACCTGAACTGTCCTATTTTGAGTTATTCAATACAATTCTAAAGTTTGGTGCAGCTCTCAAAAACCTGAATATTGAAGAACGGACTCACATAGGAATAATCGGTGAAAATAGAGTTCAATGGGCTGTAGCTTATTTAACATCTATGCTGTTTAATTATGTAATTGTTCCGATTGACAGAAATTTAAAGGAACACGAAGTTTACAATATTATACATGAATCCGAGGCTGAAGTTGTGATATTTTCCGCTGGCTATTCGGAAATGTTTTTGGCAAATAATTCCGCGTTGAAAAACATCCGCCACTTCATTTGTATGGATGAAACGAAAAATTCAAGCTTCCTTTCAATGAAAAAAATGATTAGTGAAACAACAGCTCACCCGGAGAATGAACTTCCCAAGATTGACCCGAGCGCGCTGGCTGAGATTATTTTTACTTCCGGCTCTTTGGGAAGGGCCAAGGGAGTTATGCTATCTCAAAAAAATCTGGCTGCGAATTTAATGGCTATGGTCAGCATGTTGAAAATTTATCCGGAAGATAAATTCCTTTCGGTGCTTCCAATGCATCACACTTATGAATGCACATGCGGAATGTTGTGTCCAATTTATTCCGGTGCGTCAGTTCATTTTGCACGAAGTTTAAAAACAGTTGTTGATGATTTACAAAGTGTGAAAGCAACAATGTTGTTAGGTGTTCCGCTTTTATATGATAAAATGTTTAAACGTATCTCCAAAACTATCAGCGACGATAAAGTTAAATCTAAGATCGTTCCGCCACTGGTTAAGGTGAGCAATTTTATTGATAAAATTAGTGTGTTTCAATTAAAGAAAAAATTATTCAAAGAGTTGCACGAAAAATTTGGCGGATCCATTCGAGTTTTTATAGCGGGTGGAGCGGCTCCGGATCCTGTAGTAGCTGAAGGCCTGAGAGGATTTGGCTTTAATTTTATTCAAGGTTATGGCCTTACGGAAACTTCGCCGATTCTCGCTTTAAATAGACTCGATAATTTCAAGGACAACGCCGCCGGAATTCCTTTACCCGGAGTTCAACTAAAGATCAATGATCCCGATCCGGATGGGAACGGTGAAGTTTTTGCGAAGGGCGATAATGTAATGATCGGTTATTTCAAAAATGAAAAAGCGACAAATGAAACTTTTGAGGATGGTTGGTTCAAAACAGGGGATATTGGATTTATAGATGAGGATGGATTCTTGCATATTAACGGACGCAAAAAAAATGTTATTATTTCTCGAAGCGGAAAAAATGTTTTCCCCGAAGAAATTGAAGATATTATCAACCGCTCACCATTTGTTTTGGAGTCTGTGGTTTACGGTGAAAACGATGTGAAACATGATGAAATTATAGCCGCGAAAATTGTTCCCGACACTGAAGCATTTATTGAATATGCTGATTCTAAAATGATAGAAATTAACGATGACCTGATCCATGATGTTATCAGCAATGAAATCGAATCAGTGAATAAACAGCTAACCTCATATAAGAAAATTGTTCGGTTCCATATCCAAGAAAATGAATTTGAAAAAACAACAACACAAAAAATTAAAAGATATCTGATTAAATCATAATTTACAGAAACATGCCATTTCATCCGGGAATGGCATGTTTCAATTACTATTGAGCTACTAAAATTCTGCCCCATTTAGGATTAATATTAATTTCAAGATTTTTGACTTCTTCTTGCGGGTTTAAAATATCCCTAAAATTTCCTTTGATCGAAAAAGTTTGTTCAACATTTGAATTGTTTAATACAATAATCAATTCTTCCTTTTCAAATTTTCTTTTAAATGCATAAAGGTGTTTTTTATCGTCCATGAAAAATGTTTCGAATGTTCCTTTTTTTAAAGCTTTAGACTTGTTTCTAATCGCGATTAAATTTTTGTAACACTCAAAAATTTCTTTGTTAAATGTTACCTGATATTCTTTTTCATAAAGTGTTTGATCCGGTTTTACTTTTTCATTCTCAAAACTTAATTCTTCCCAAACCATTGGTTTTCTGCAGCAAGGATCATTTGCTCCCCACATTCCGGCTTCATCACCATAATAAATCATCGGTGCGCCGAGGTAAGTCATTTGGAAAAGGATCATTAGTTTCATTGTTTCAAAATCTTTTCCGGTCGGCGCTGATGTTTTGTACTTTTTATAATCGCCTTTTGATTTCCCAAAATATTTGGACCAATCTCGATAAGGATGCAAGTCTTTATTAACAATGTGTGATAACAATCGGTTTGTGTCGTGACTGTCAAACAAATTCTGCATCACGAATTCAACTCCACCCGGATAAGCTTCCCTCAAAGTTTTGAGCTGTTTATCAAATTCGGTTGTGCTGATTCTTGTTTTATCTGCGATAAAATAATCCGCGCATGAAAATGCAAAATTGTAATTCATCACCGCGTCGAATTCATCACCCTGCAAATAAGGAGTATTGAACTCAATTGAATCAATAATTTCAGCAGTTAAATATGCCTCCGAATTAATTGATTTTACATGTTTCCGCCAATCTTTCCAAAAAGGATGTTTAACCAGAAAAGCGACATCAAGCCGCCACCCGTCGATTCCGTCAGCCGTATTTCCGTCATTGTTCGGGTCCATCCATTTTTTCGTCGCGTCAAAAATGTACTTTTTTGGTCCTTCAACAATTCCATTTTCATCTTGATTTAATTCCGGTAATTCACGAACACCGAACCAACCGCTATATTCAAATTTGGTTTCACTCTTTTTATCATCCCATGAAATTATTTTGAACCAATCTTTGTATAAAGAGCGCTGCTGATTTTTTTTCACATCCTGAAAGGCCCATGAATTCAATCCCATGTGATTAAACACACCATCGATAATTATCCGCATTCCACGGTTGTGGACTTTTTTAACAAGTTTGAAAAATAATTTGTCGGCTTCGGTATTTACCCAGGTAGAAGGATCGTGTGGAATTTCAGATTGAACAAGTTTTTTATCGCCGGCAGGATCAGGACCAAAGTGAGGATCAACATGATGGAATGTGGCGCCATCATATTTATGTAATGAAGGCGATTCAAAAATTGGATTTAAATAAAGCGCCGTAACGCCAAGATCTTGTAAATAATCTAACTTGTCTATAATTCCTTGCAAATCACCGCCGTATCTGCGACGCTGAATATTAAACCAAACATCTTTTCCGTTTTCTTTTTCCCATGGTTGAAGTTTGTACCAATCTGAAGTCCATGGATGAAGATCCCAGGCGGATGTGCTGTCGTGCGGCCAAGAACCATGAATTGACTCAAGAATTGGGTCATTAGTTCTATCGCCATTGTTAAATCTATCCGGGAATATTTGATACCATACAACTTCTTTTGCCCATTGGGGCACGAATTCTTTTTGTTGCATAATTGATTCCGCATTTATTTGTGTTAAAAACAGTTGATAGATGAAAAGAATTGTATAGAATAATAAAATGATTTTTTTGAAATGTTTACTCATAATGGTATCTGCAACTGATGATTGAAATGGTTTTATTTTCATATTTACTGACTAAACGATGCTCTCGGTCAATTCTTCTCGACCAATAGCCAAGCAAATCGAACTTAAGTGGTTCGGGTTTTCCTGATCCTTCGAAAGGAGTTCTTGCGATTTCTTTCAGTAATTTGTTGATTTTCTGAACGTACTTCTTGTTCTTATCTTGCCAGTATAAATGGTCTTCCCAAGCTTTTTGCGAAAAAATAATTTTCATAGCTCGTCAAGGCTATCTAACTCAACGATTTTTCCGGTATTTAATTGTTCAATAGATTCGTGAATTCTGTTGGCATTAGCTTTAGTACTCAGCAAATGCACTGTTTCCATAAGTGAATTGTATTCCTCAAGTGAGATTAGAACAGTGCCTTTTCCGCTTCTTCTTTTAATAACTAGTGTTTCTTGTTCATTTTCAACTTGATCCAAATATTTTTTGAGATCAGTCCTAAATTCGCTGTAGTTCGCAGCAAGCATTATCCTCTCCATCTTTTCACACAAATATAAGTACTTATAAACGTACTTAAAAGGTGCTTTTATGTCACTTCAACTTCCACAATCTTATAAATTTGATCCCCTTTCCTGATTGGCCGGCTACATTTGAATGTTATTTCATCTTTTTTGTCGGCATGTTCTGCTTCAACATCATTTACAAACATTGAATCAACTTGCATTTCAATAGCACCGGTTTTTTCACCAATTACATAAATTGAATCGCCGACATCTAAATCGCCGGCTTGTAAAAGAATGTGAGCAACCTGCGCTTGATCAAAATAGTTAACTACTTTGCCGATATATACCTTTTTTGTAGTAGCGCTGCTACCGTATTTTTCTGAAAAATCGATTGAATTCGGATTCTCGAAATAAAATCCTCGAGAGAATCCTCGATTATAAACTTTTCCTAATTCGGCAAGCATTTCTTTTTTGATTTCGTAAGTCAATTTATTTTCAAAATAAAGGTCGATTGCTTTTCGATAGGTTGAGACAACTTTGGCAATATACTCCGGTGCTCTTTTTCTCCCTTCTATTTTGAATACATCAATTCCGGATTCGATTAGTTGATCAACAAATTCGATTGTGCATAAATCCTTCGGAGACATTACATAATCTTCGCCAATTATAAATTCCGACTGGCCGTCTTTATCACGAATTTCAAATTCTCTTCTGCATGGTTGAATGCATTCGCCACGATTGGCACTTTTCCCAAAAGCTTCATGACTCATAAAACATCGTCCGCTGACTGCAACGCACATAGCGCCATGAATAAACGCTTCCACTTCCAAATTGGTATTTTGCTTGATTTCTTTGATTTGCTCAAGGCTGCATTCCCGTGCCGTTACAATTCTTTTGGCTCCAAGTCGTTCGTACATTTTTGCTGAAGCCGAGTTTGAAATGGAAGCTTGGGTAGAAATACAAAATGCCATTTCGTGCTGAATACATTTTTCGATCGCTGCCATATCCCAGCAGATCACAAAATCAATTCCGGCATTCTTGGCTTTTAGGATAATTTGGTCTAAATCAGAGAGTTCGTCTTCAAAAACTATGGTATTTATTGTAAGATTTGTTTCAATATTTTTTTCTTTTGCAAGTGTAACCAGCTCAGAAAGTTCATCGGATACGAAGTTTCTAGCTTTTGCGCGCATATTTAAGACTTCAACTCCGAAATAAACAGCATCGGCGCCATTATTAATTGCAGCGTTCAACATTCGCCAGTCGCCGGCGGGAGCAAGTAATTTTGGTTTTTTCAATTCTGAACTCAAATCATTCTCTTATAAATCTACAATAATTTTCTTAAATTGAGACACTAATATAATCAACAGATAGACGCAAAGTTCGATGAAAAATATTTCCCAAATTTTGAAGCTTATGAGTAAATACACCAATGCGGTGTATACTTATATTCTATTCAATGATGGAAATGGGGCGTCGATACTCTCCAGTTATTATGAAAATGAAATAAAACTTAAACTAATTGCCGCCTTTAATGAGGAATTAATCACATTACACTCATTAAACGAAGTCGCGTTATCCGATCTAAAAGCGATGGACAAGCTTAAAAAGGAATCAAAATTAAAAACTGTTGATGTATCGGAGCTTTTAGTTAATTCGGATCACAAGTATTTATTAATTCAATTTTTTAAAAATGATGCACCAGATTCAGTTAACGAAGACTATTTATTGATTAAATCAATATTGCTCGATGCTTTGCAATCAGAGGAAACGGTCGATGTTAAGGATATTGAGAATCAACTTTTTCAATATGCGGATACAGCCATACTTTATACCGATAGAAACGGAAAAAAGATTTTTTCCAATTCATTGTTTAATCAGTGGTTTGGTTTGACCGGTTCAGAGATGCCAAGTTTTACTTTAACTGGATTGAAATTCTATAATAGCAACGGAAAAAGGATAGATGTCGCAGATTATCCCTACATAAAATCTATTTCCAAAAATCGAACAACCTCTGAACAAGACTTATATTTTACTGATGATTCAAATACGGAAAAACATTTTAAAGTAAATTCAATATTGATTCGTGATACTAAAAACGAACCCGAATACGTACTTAGCACTTTTTGGGACGCGACAAAAGAGGACAATATTGCCGAACGATTAAAAGAAGCCGCTGATAATTTGGAGATCGTTATTTACTCATCCGATGCTGACGGCAAAAATTCCTTTGCGGTTTCCGGGTCAGTTCAGAAACTCTTGGGTTTTAACGTCCCTAATATAGAGGAGCAAAGAATTTCATTAATCCGGAAAATTATTCCGGATGATTTACCAAAGTTTCGTGGTTTTTTGAAAAACTTGAGAAACGGTGAGCCCGCTTCTGTTGAATATCACGTAAAAGATTCCGATGAAAATTTAATTACGATTAAGCATACCGGTTTTCCTGTAAAAATGAAGGATAAGGTTGAGAGAATTGTCGGCTATATTTCAAATATTTCCAACGAAAAAAGTCTTGTTGAAGATCTAAAAAAATTAAGCGGCAGATATGATCAATTAGCTGAAATTTCAGACGATTTAATTTTTACGCTGAATAGTTCGGGTTATTTTACTACCATTAATAATAATGGAGCTTCCCTTTTAGGTTATTCAAAAGAAAAAATAATAGGGAAACATTTCCTTGAGTTTATAGATGAAAATGAAAAAGCAAAAATCGCGATTGCTTTTCAGAGAATTCTCAATTCAAAAACGCCGCATTCATTTATCGCCGGTTTTAACGATAAAATGGAGAGGAAAGTACAGTTGGAGGTAACAGCCCAACCGATTATGACAAAGAGTAATATTACCGGTATGCTTGGCGTTGGGAAAAATATCACAGATCAAATTCGAAATGAAAACAAACTAAAAGAATTAAACTCGAAGCTGGTGGAAGCGAATAGGTTAATATCGATTGAACGCGACAGAGCGAAACAACAAATTTCAGTTTTGGAGGAAATAAATAATCTGAAAAACGAATTTATTTCAAATGTATCACATGAGTTAAGAACACCGCTGGCATCGATTGTCGGCTTCGCTGAAACAATCGCTTCCGATCCGGAATTGCCACGAGAGATGATTACCGAATTTAACGAAATTATGTTCACTGAAGCCAAAAGGCTAGCACGATTAATAAACGATGTTTTAGACTTCTCTGTTTTAGAAGCCGGCGAAGAAGAACTTCATAAAAATGATTTTGACATTGTAAGCGCGTTGAAAGAAATTGTTTCCGCATACAGCGGTCAAGCTTTTGACAAGGGAATAAAAGTACACAATCAAATTCCCGAATCAGAAATTATCATTAAAGCAGATAAAGATAGAATTTCAAAGGCATTCGGTCATGTTTTATCGAATGCGGTTAAGTTTACACCTTCAGAGGGAATTATTACGGTAATTGCCCAAGAATTTTTAAATGAAGTTGAAATAATAGTCAGCGATACCGGAATCGGCATTCCAGAAGAACAAATTCCAATACTATTTAATAAGTTTCAGAAAGTTTATAGACCCGGTTCGCAATTACCGGGCGCAGGATTTGGCCTTGCATCTGTTAAACAAATAATTGATTTACACAAAGGATTGGTTCAAGTTAAAAGCGAACCGGAAAAAGGAACAACGGTTATTATTCGTCTACCCAAAAATTAAGTACGAGGTTTAGATGTCGGAAAAGGAAAAACTAGTTTTTATTGTTGATGATGAACCATCCATACTCAAGTTGGTTACACATTGGGTTAAAGGTCAATGGAATTACAATGTACAAACATTTGAAAATGGTAATGACGTTTTAGATAATCTCAACAAAGATCCCGATTTAGTGTTACTCGATATAATGCTGCCCGATATAAACGGAACAGAAGTATTGGAAATGATTAAAGCGCAGAATCCGGATTTGCCGGTAATAATGCTTTCTGCTCAAGGAAGTGTTGAAGTGGCTTTAGAATCACTTCGGCTTGGGGCGTTCGATTATTTCCCGAAACCTATTGATAAAAACCGCTTGGAACCGGCGCTGAAAAATGCCATCACAAATTATGATTTAAACCGGCAGCTAAAAGCAATTAAGCAGAACCTCGAAGAAGAATTCAGTTTTGATAATATCGTTTCGAGCGATAAACGGATGCAAGATGTTTTCAAAATGGTTTCGAAAGTTTTGGATAACGATATAACGGTTTTAATAAACGGCGAAAGTGGTACCGGAAAAGAACTGATCGCAAGAGCGGTACATTATAACGGTATTAGAAAAGATCAACCTTTTATTGTTGTTAATTGCGCTTCCATTCCACGAGAATTATTGGAAAGTGAATTGTTCGGGCATGAAAAGGGAGCGTTTACAGGAGCACATCAGCGGAAAATAGGGAAATTTGAATCGGCGCAAGGCGGAACGATATTTCTGGATGAAATTGGCGAAATGGAAATGTCTTTACAAGCTAAAATTTTGCGTGTTATTCAACAAAAAGAATTTGAAAGAGTTGGCGGTTCCGAGCTTATTAAGACTAATGTAAGAATAATTTCCGCTACCAATCGGGATTTGGAAGAAGCTGTTGAAGCAAAAGAATTTAGGGAAGATTTGTATTATCGCTTAAGTTCGTTCCCGATTACAATCCCGCCGCTAAGAGATAGAAAAAATGACATCCTTGTGCTGATAGAGCATTTTATAGAAAAATTTAATGAAAAATTACACAAAGAAGTGAAAGGAGTTTCAAGAAAAGCCGCGCGATTATTATATGATTATGAATGGCCCGGCAATGTAAGAGAACTTGAAAATACAATAGAACGGTGTGTAATTTTGTCGGATGGTGACAACATTGAAGTCGATGTTCTTCCAAGACAAATTCAATCTCCGGATGGCTCTGTAAGTTTAAAGGTTACTGGTCCATTGTTCGACGAAAGTTCGCCAATCATTCCTTTCGAAAAACTAAAGGAAGAAGCCATTCGGCACGCAATCAAAAGTACCGAAGGGAATATTGTTGAAGCGGCAAGAAAGCTCAGTCTTGGAAGAGCAACGCTTTATCGGCTAATGGATAAATACAATATCGAATCACCTAAAAATTGAGAAGAGAATGAAAATTATTGAAGAAAAAATTGGTGAAATAATTGTGCTTGTTGTTAATACCGACCGCGCAACTTTAAATGATTCAGAAGAGATGAAGTCGTTGATGCTTAAATATATTGATGCAAACTACTTAAAATTTGTAATTGATATTAGCGCATGCGAGTTTATTGATTCAACCTTTTTGGGCGTACTTGTAAGCGCTCTAAAATCAATCCACAAGAAAAATGGTCAATTGAAATTAGTCGGATTCAAAAAAGGGGTTCGGGTAATGTTTGAACTGACTCGAATGTTTAATGTTTTTGATACTCATACAGATCTAAGGGAAGCGCTGAGTAGTTTTGGCTAAGATCTAATTATCTGAAAGGAAAATCTTCTGTGCAAAAACCTATCATTCTCATTGTTGAGGATGAAATAAATATCGCAAAACTTTTTCATTTTGTTTTAACCAGAGATGGATTTGATTGTGTGATACACAAAAACGGGCAGGCCGCGCTTGATAATGTTGAGAAAATAAATCCCGATCTTATTTTGAGCGATATCATGATGCCAATCTTGGATGGAATCGAATTTCGGAAGGAGTTGCTCAAAAATCCCAAAACAAAAGATATCCCATTTGTCTTTTTAACCGCTAAAGGAACAGAAGACGATATGATAAAAGGGTATGATCTTAAAATAAAAGACTACATACTTAAAACCTCAAGTCCAAAAATTGTCAGTCGAAAAATTTCCTCAATATTGCAAGATGTAGTTCGCGAAAGGGAAAAATTTTCAAAAGAGGTAAAAACGGCTGCGGACAAGTTAGGGTTAGCTATCGCACCGGAAGAGCCGCCCGAATTAAACGGATTCAAAATCTCGCATTGGTATCAACCATATAAAGATACGCCCGGCGGTGATTTTATCAATTACTTTAAGTTGAATGATCATCGCTTATTTATCGGATTGGGCGATGTGATGGGTAAAAAATGGGGAGCTTGGTATTACGCGGTTGCTTATGCCGGTTATGTCAGAAGCGCGGTGCGAATGGTACTTCAGAATAATAAGGATTTTTCCGTTGCCGAAATAATCCAAGAAATTAATGAAGCAGTATTCAAAGATGATCGTATTTCCGATGTGTTTATGGTTTTTTCTGCCGTAATTATTGATACACACAATATGACTTTGTCATATTGCGGTGCCGGTGATCTTCCGATTATTCATAAATCGGGGACGGTAGAGTTTATTAAATCAGAAGGTTTGCTGCTTGGGTTTAAGGAGTTTGGAAACTATTCAAATATTGAAATTAAACTTAAACCGAATGATTTATTTTTGCTTTACACAGATGGTTTAACCGAATCACGAAATGAATCCGGGGAAGCTTTCGGGCAGGGAAAACTGAAAGAAATTGTTGAATCTGAAACTGATCTGAATAATATGATATCAACAATTAGAAAAAAATTCTCCGAGTTTAACAAAGGTAAATTCGAAGATGATATCAGTTTGATTTCAATTTACTCAGAACCGAATTAACCTCGTCAAAGATCTCTTCGTTTATCATAACTTCATCAAATATATTTTTTATAATAGTTGCATTAAGACGTTCAAAATCTCTTTCGCGTGGAACGATCAAAATTCCCGCTAAATCAACAACTGCCGGACTGATCAGAAATCGTTCCGGTTCATCCAAAAAATAGTATGACGGGCGATGTTTTTGGCGCGGAAAAACACAGATGTTAAAGCCGTTTTTGTAGAACGAAAACAAATTTATTTTTGGCTCCTCGTCAGTGTTTAAAACCTCACCAAGCGAATCCATTAAAATTTTAAGCATGTCGACGGATTCAACAGAATTTTGAGATTTAATTAAATAGTACCGTCTCAATCCATCTTTTACCGAAAACAGTTGTGTTTGACTGTAGCTGGCAATTTTTTCCCCTTGTCCAATTTTGCAATTATTAATTTCTGTTTCGATTGGTGTGGAGGAGATTGTTCCGGCTTGAAAGTGAAAGTGGTCGGGCGCGGATGCCCCACATTTTGCTCCATTATATAATGCCGAGTATCGCCCCTCGAAATTTTTCGTCAGTTCTAAATAAATTTTTGTCGTTGAATTAAGCATCTGCGGAATTTGAGCGATTGTCGGAATCGTAAAATGTTCTTGAAAAATCGGAAATGGATTTGCCAAAATAAAATACCGGTTCGCGATTGATACTAATTTCTGCTCTTCCGGCAAGTTTTCCAGTTTTAAAAAGGACTTACGATTTTTAATGCTTTCCCGATCAACCTTTGCAGCCGTCGAAACCATCCTATGTGGATTAAATTGTGCAATTATTTCATTTCCATTAATAAAAAATGATTTAGTTTTTACATCTTTTAAAGCACTAAAGTTTTTATTAAGTAAAGGCCAATTTCGTTTTTGTTCTTCGAATAAACGGCTCATTGAAGAGGTTATTCTAACATCTGAAAATGAATCGAATGAATCGTTTTCGGATAAAATTTTCCTTTGGATCAATCGGTCATGCATTTAATTTCCTTCTCGCGGCAAGTTCAATTGTTCTGAGTCGATCCTTGTAAAAATTAAACTCATTCTCCTTTTCCATTGATAAATCAGCATCGGAATTGCCTGCCCATCTTCTGCAGAGATATACCGGTTCATAAATTCTGCCTATTCCATATTCCCGCGCAATTCGAATTGCGACTGCATAGTCCTCACCATAACTCACATTTGGGAATTGGAAATTTTTAATAATCGGATTGTAAAAAGCTCGTGGCGCTCCCAAACCATTAATTCTTAAGGCGTTATTTCTTCCATTTTCGTCTGTCCATTCCTTGTGATCGATAATTCCCGGGGGCAATTCTTTGAGGTCAAAATCAACCATTTTGTAGGAACCGATCACCATCGCGGCTTTCGTCTTATAAAACGTTTCAACGATTGCGGCAAGAGTATTTTCATTGAGATATAAATCATCACTATCCAACTGGATGACAAATTTACCGCAATTCGGATGGTTAACGCCTTCATTCCAACATCCGCCAATTCCCAAATCGATTCGTTCCGGGATAATGTGTATCAAATTCTTGTGTTCTTTTTGCAATGATTTTATCAACTCCGTCGTTCCGTCAGTCGAATGGTTATCAACCACAATTACATTAAAATCAAAATCTGCTTTCTGAGAGATCGCGGATAAAACAGCTTCTTTAATGGTTTTGACCCTGTTGCGAACCGGAATTACAACAGATGCTTCTATTTCAAAATAATCTTCAAAACTGATTTGAATCGGCTGCCCCTTAATTAAAGAATTCGTTTTAGACAAAAAAGTAGTAAATACTTTTTCTAACTCAACTTGAACATTCCGGTTTGCCGGATTTACATAATCAAATTGTTTCTCTCCGGATTTGCGGTGATCGATTCGCGAGCCGGTATATAGTGGTTCGGGAATTCGAAAAAAATCATTCTTCTCTGATAAGATTAATCTTGTGAAATAGAAAGCGGAGTATAGCAAATCATTTCCCGTTTCACTTAGTGCGGATCTGAGTCTATCAGTTCGCAATAAAATTACATCGCCAAAATTAAAGTTGTCTCTTACACTTCCTCGTTGATATTCGATTGTTTTTCTGTACTGAACTCCATCAGATGAATGCGACAAAAAATCAGAATAGATTAATGAAGCCTCGGTAGAATCGGCAACATTTAATAATCGGTGTAAGGACGTTTCCGGAATGTCACTTACGTTGTTTGTCACAAACAGAACGTAATCAGTTTGAATATTCGAAACTATTTTTGTTAATTCACTAAAGGATATTAAATAGGAGGGAGATTCAAAATTGTACGAACACTTCGTAACAGTTGTGACGATATTATAATTGCTAAGCTGCGCCGGTAGTTTATGTGAGGGCTCATTCCCAAAAATTACAACGGATAATTTATTCATAAAATGCGTTCGACTCTAAATATCTATTTAAAATTAAATGTAAAACCTGCTCTGAAAAATCTTCCCGCTTCGGGCAAACCCCACTTGGTGTAATACAAATTGTCGAATAGATTATTTATCCTGAAATACAATTCGGATTTATGTTCAAATAAATTGAAATTATATCCAGTTCTAAAATTTGCTAATACATAATCGGGCAATTTTTGAAAATAAATATCGCCCTCTTTCAGGCCATATTCTTCGCCGACAAAATTTAATTCCACAAGTGAAGTCAAGGATTGAGACAGATTATAATACAAATTAAAGCCGGCGAGAATATTTGGTTTGTATTCCAATGAGTCAGAAAAACTGCCATCTTCACTTTTCGCGAATGAGTTCATATATGTAAAATTAAAATCAGCGGAAGTATTTTCGTCAATTCTGAAACTCGACGTCAACTCAAAACCAATTATTCTTATCTGGTCTTTGTTAACTCGTTGGAATTGTGACCCGGGAAGCGAAACTCTTACAATTCCATCATTTAAATAATTCATAAATAAACTGAAATCGGTTGTTAAATTTTTAAATTTAGCCGCAAATTGTATCTCTCCCGAATTCATAACTTCAGCTTTGAGTTCCGGGTTGGGAACGAACCTTCCCAACGCACCCGAATATGTCTCTCGTAAAGTTGGAAATCGGGTTTTCCTACCTAAATTTATTTGTGCCGAATAATTGTTATCGAAAGAATAAAGCAAAGCTGAGTTAATACTAAAATCCCAGATATTTTCACCTGATTCTTTATCGCCGGTATTTGGAGTCGACAAGCCGTCAATTCCCAACCCCAAAATGACTTTTACATTATCATCGAAGTATTCATATTCGCCGCCGCCGCTAAATAAGTTTTGCGAGTATTTGAGTTCCGAAAAATTGCTGCTTAAAAATCCTTCGAAGTGATCTGAATATTGATTAGTTAGTACGAATTTAAAGATTGAATTTGATCCGTAAAGATATGTGTAAATCGATCTGCCGAAATAGATGTAATCATCATTGATTTCAACTTCGTTTATTGTGGAATAATCGGAACCGGTAAATTCATCAATTTGCATATCAAATTTTGTTATTGATAATGTATAAGCTAAAATTGATCTGTTTCCATTCCCGATTCGGAGGTCACCGTTTAAGGTGCCGCTCAATTTATTCCACTCCGGATATTGCCAAAATCTCGGATTCGCGACATCAATTTCGGGCGGTACTCCTTTTTCTGCATTCGTGTACGAAAGCGAAGCAGTAATGCTTGCCGAAGATGAAAACAAATGCTTCAATTTTGCATAACCGGTTAATGACTTAAAATAACTGTTTATCCTATTATTTCCCGGATTCGCTGTCGGGTTATTAAAAGATGAGGACAAATTATATGCATCTTCGGTTGCGTATGAACCTGAAATTAAAAAAGAAGTTTTTTCGTTCCCGTTCGTATAATATGCAGAGTATTTTTGATGATTATTCTCACCAATTCGTGTTGAGAAGCTCCCCTGATGTCCTTCAAATCTTGGTTCCATTGAACTGACATTTACGACTCCTGAAGCGGAATTTGTTCCATAAATAATCGAAGGAACTCCTTTTGTAATTTCGATTCCTTGAATTGCATCTGTTGGTAACAATCCTAAATTAATTCTGTTATCCCACGGTATATTTAATGGAACACCGTCAAAAAATAGAGAAATCTGTCGCTCGCCCGAACCTCGAAGGTATATCAAACTTTCCCCTCGAGAATTATTTTGAAGTTTTACAGAAGGAATATATTGGGCGATTTCGTACAAGGAATTCGCGTCTGAAAACCGAATCTTTTCAAGATTAATCTTACGAATTGTCTGCGGCTCCAAAATTAAACCGCTCTTTACAGTAATCGGATCAAGAACGTATGACCGAACCGAGTCTTGTTGACCAAACATAACCGGTGGTATCATTATTAGCAGAGTTAACAATTTTAACATAAAAGCCTTTTTCATTTAGACGCTTGAAATGGAAGATGATTTCGTTATTTTGAACGGCAAATATACTGAAAATAGCAATTCAATCACGAGTTGACTTCTATTACTAACTAAACAAATAGACGTTTTAGAGTAATAAAAAGGTGTAAAAATGAATCCTGGCGCAACTGAAAATATCGAATCAATATTTGAATATTTAGTTCAAAATCAAAGAATTATCAACCAAAGACCGATTTCGTATAGAAAACAGAAGTTGAAAAAACTTCACGACGAAATTCTTCGAAGAAGTAATGATATTCAGGAAGCAATTTATAAGGATTTTAGGAAAGCCCCCGATGAAGTAAAACTAACGGAAATTTTTCCCGCAACTTCAGAAATTAAACTTTTTATCAGAAAACTCAATAAATGGAGTAAACCGAAGCGGGCTCCAATGCCGATTACCTTTTTCGGATCAAAAAGCAGAATATTTATTGAACCGAAAGGGACGGTATTGATAATTTCGCCGTGGAACTTCCCATTTTTGCTTGCAATGGACCCTCTAATTGCAGCGGTTGCAGCGGGAAATAATTTTATTTGTAAACCATCCGAGCATACTCCTAATGCCTCCAAGATTATAAAAGAAATTGTCGGCGCGGTGTTCGAAAAATCCGAAGGTGTTGTTATTGAAGGGGATGGAGCAGTTTCCCAAAAATTAACGCAGTTACCTTTCGATCATATCTTCTTTACTGGCGGAACCGGGATTGGCAAAAAAGTAATGTCAGCCGCCTCTCAAAATCTAACATCCGTAACACTTGAATTAGGCGGAAAATCTCCTGTAATAATTATGGATAATGCAGATTTAAGATTGGCATCGGAAAGAGTTGCCTGGGGAAAATTTATGAATGCAGGTCAAACCTGTATTGCCCCCGATTATGTGCTTGTATCCGATGATTTGAAACAACAGTTTATAACTCATCTCAAGGAATCAATTTCAAAATATTACGGGAAGAGTGAATTAGAAAAAAACGGTGATTTTTGCAGGATAGTTAATCAATCGCATGTAAGAAGAGTTGCAAGCTATTTGGAAGAAGCAAGAAGCAATAATGCCGTAGTTGAATTTGGAGGAGATGTAGATGAATCTAAAAATTTTATTGGTCCGACAATAATCAGCAATGTGCAACTAAGCTCCCTTCTTATGAAAAACGAAATCTTTGGCCCGGTACTTCCAATAATTACTTATAAAGATGAAGTAGATATTCAGAAAATAATTTCAAAAAATCCGAATCCATTGGCGTTATATGTTTTTTCAAAATCGGTGAAAGACGCGAAAAAAATAATATTAAAAATACCATCGGGAGGAGCCGCGATTAATGATGTGGTTGTTCATTATGTTAATCCAAATATTCCGTTCGGAGGCAGAAATTCAAGTGGAATCGGGAGTGCTCGCGGTTATTACGGATTCAAGGCATTTTCTCATGAACGATCGGTGATGATTCAACCATCTCTAAGTGCGATGAAATTTTTATTTCCACCCTACAAAAAGGTCGTTTCGAAGCTAATAGATTTGTTAATAAAGTTTTTTTAAGTAAAAAAGAGAAAAATAATAGTATACTTTTTTGGGAACAAACGATTAGATTAGTTATTGGTTTTCATTTTGGTTGTTTGTTCGGGGGATAAATTAAACTGCTGGTCAAATATAGTTTCATAATCTTTTTCCTATTTGGTTCCTTCCAAGTAGCATATTCACAAAACACTGGAATTATAAGAGGGGTTGTTAGTGATTCTTCAACAAGTGAAGCATTAGCTTTTGGTAATGTTCTTGTTCAGGAATTAAACCGGGGTGCCTCAACGGATGAGAATGGTTATTTTCTTCTCACTTCAATTCCGGCCAATAAAAATTATACATTGATAGTCTCTTATGTCGGATACATAAAAAAGAGCCTCCGAATTCATGTTGAACCCAACAAAATTACACAAGTAGATATTCCACTCGCGCCCTCAAGCTATGAATTACAAACGATTGAGAAGGTTGGTCAAAGAGTAGCGGAATCTAACGCGACAGATATTAGCTTGCAGAGAATAACCGTTAAAGAATTAGAGGATTTGCCCAAAGGTGTTGAAACCGATGTTTTTCGTTCACTCCAATATCTGCCAGGTGTTCAGTCAACCGGCGATGTTTCTGCTCGATATTATGTAAGAGGTGGTTCGGCTGACCAAAATCTAGTCTTATTAAACGGCGTAACTCTCTACAATCCATTCCACGCTCTTGGATTGTTCAGTGCTATCGATCCCGAAGTGATTAACAGTATCGAGTTTTATAAAGGTGGATACTCAGCAGAATTTGGAGATAGAATTTCATCCGTTCTTAAAATTAATACTAAGGATGGAAATAAAAATAATTTTGCGGCGAAAGCGAGTTCATCATTTTTGACCGGGAAATTATTGCTCGAAGGCCCTTTACCTGCCGGATCATTTATGATCACCGGAAGAAAAAGCTACTCCAATGATATTCTCAAGAAATTTTTGAATGAACAGACTGTACCTGCAGATTTCTATGATATGTCTTTCAAAGCCAACTTTAGTTCTCCAAACTTGATTAAAGGCGCAAAAGTTACTTTTCATGGATTTTTCAGTGGCGACAAAGTTAGTAACGGAGATCCATTTAAAGAGGATTTTGAATGGAAAAATAATCTGTTTGGTTTTAACTGGTTTCAAATAAGTGATTCGCCGCTATTTCTGGAACTTGGATTGTCCTTTAGTGATTTCAAAGGCGAGGTTATCCCAAACTTTAGCAATGTAAAACCAAAATTGAATAAAGTTGAAGACGTTACATTCAAAACGGATTTCACCTATGTTTATGATAGCAAAGATGAGTTTAGTGTTGGTGTGCATGTAAAAGATATAGAAACTAAGTTGTTTTTGGAAAATTCGAAAGGAGCGGTTTCAAATGTGGGAACGCATGGAACGCTTCTAAGTTTCTACGCAAAGTATAAATTTTTACGTTATGAAAATCTCGGCATTGATATCGGTTCACGAATTAACTTAACCGGGCTTTCAGGCGCGGGCGATAACACCGGAGGATTTGAACCACGATTAAGTTTTACTTACCGAATTATCCCCGAAATTGCGATTAAAGGAGCATGGGGAATTTATTCCCAAGAGCTTTCCACCGTGACCGATGAAGATGAAGTTATCACAATTTTTGAACCCTGGCTTATAAACCCATTTTATCTTAAACCGACTCAATCGCGCCATTACATTCTCGGTGTGCAGATGCAGCCGTATAATTTCCTCCAATTTAATGTTGAAGGGTATTACAAAGATATCTTCAGTTTACCTCTTCTAAATGATAATAAAGCCTTTTCAACTGACAATGATTTTGTTGCCGGAAAAGGGGAATCATACGGAATTGAATTTATGGTTAGGCTTACTGCGGATCCGGTGCGATTTACCGCATCTTACACAAATGCCTATTCATACAAAGAAATTGATAACTGGGTATACTATCCAAGATATGATGTGAGACATTCTGCGAATATATCGTTAGAGTATAATTGGGGATGGGGAGTTAGTTCGAGTTTGGTTTGGATTTATAGTTCGGGATTGCCTTTTACACAACTTTCCGGGTTTTATGATAAATATTTTATTGATGATATTTATTTTGACGGGAATTTCTATCACAATCAAATACCAATTTCAATTCTCGATGATAAAAACCTCGGACGATTACCCGATTACCATAGGCTGGATTTTAATATTTCTAAAAAATTCGATTTTACATTTTTCAGAGGAAGTATCGATTTCAGTATTATAAACGTATACGACCGGAAGAATTTATTTTATTTCGACAAAAACACCGGTGAAAGAGTCAATATGTTGCCATTTCTACCAACTGCGACTGTTAAACTTGAAATATGATGAAAATATTCAATAAAATATTATTTGTTTTGATAATTAGCCTTTTTGCAATTTCTTGCAGTGAAGATTATGAACCGTTTGGCGTTTATCGCGAAAATTATATTATGAACTCGGTTCTCAGATCCGATACTACTCAGCAGATTGTTACTGTTTCCAGTAGTTATAACATCAGAAATTTCGAAACGGGCAAGGTAAAAGATCCAGCGATCGAAGGCGCGATTGTGAGAATATGGGAAGGCGATAAAGTCGAATTTTTTAGCGAAGCTTCAGTTCCGAGTCAACCCGGTGGAAGATACTCAACTCCATTTATTTTTTATACGGTCGATAATTTTGTACCTAAGGCCGGTACAACTTATGAAATTGAGGCTCTTCTTCCCAACGGCAGACGATTAAAATCTACAACAACTCTGCCTAAAAAAATCTCGTTTTATACAAATATCTCGAAAAGAATTCCGCCTGAAGACGATTCTGAGATTATACATGTGGCATGGTTTGCTCCGGAACCTGATCGGTATGTAGCCGCAAGATTTAAAGTGGTTTACTTTAAAAACGAAAATGGTACTGAAGTCAGGTATGAAAAAATTGTTCCACAAGAATACATTGAATTCAACGGAAAAATATTACCGCACTATCCCGAACCATCATTCACTAATTCGATTGAAATTGAGTTAAAAACCTTCAGTAGAGCAATGGAAGAAATAT
Source organism: Melioribacteraceae bacterium (assembly GCA_021739765.1). GTDB lineage: Bacteria > Bacteroidota > Ignavibacteria > Ignavibacteriales > Melioribacteraceae > JAIPBD01. The sequence continues at coordinate 2,792 of JAIPBD010000022.1, read as the reverse complement.
CCGAAGGGGAACCTGATAAAACGAAATTTAAGATCCTTGCTTTTATCCTTGAAATTATGGTTTATGATGAATATTTAACAAGTTATTATGCGTCCACGTCCGCAATTTCGGAGGATTTTTCCATCAGTTTGGATCAGGCTGAATATACAAATATCGAAGGTGGGTTAGGAATTTTTGGGTCGTTCTATAAGCAGCGAACAGCCGTAAAATTTACCCATGAATATATCCGTTCTTTTGGTTATGAACCGGGTTTAACAGAATAATATTTTTATGAAAAATGTTACCAAAAATATTTTACTACTCTTTGTTTCAATAACTCTTTTTTACTCTTGCGAAAAGGAAGTTTCCAGATCACCCATTGAAGCGCCCCCACCTACAGACGCAAATATTCTGGTTGAATCTAGTCCTTCCGGGGCTGAAATTTTTGTTAATGGAAGAGCAACCGGCCAATACACACCCGATTCATTAACATGGTTGGATGAAGGCGGCTATAATATATCATTAAAAATTGAGAACTTTTTTGATACAACTGTTAGTGTATTTGCAGTTAAAGGAACTACAAAAAAAGTTTTTGTTGATTACTGGTTAAGTCCGCGTGTTTATGGTAAAATCCAAGTCACTTCAAAACCATCCGGGGTAAGATTATTTTTGGATGGCTCGGTTACCGGAGCTGTTACTCCTTTTACTTTCTATGGGTTGATTCCAAAAAAATATACTGTGCGAGGAGAGTACGAAGAACACAGGCATGCTGTTGATTCAGTTGTGGTGAAAAGCAATACCACACAACGAATTAATTTAACATTAGTCGATACATCTCTTTGGGTTTCATACGATGTCCTTAATTCTGATCTGCCTAATGATTTTATTACAGCTCTTGAAATTGAAGATTCCGGAACCAAATGGATCGGTACTTCCGAGGGCATTACCAGATATGACGACGTTGAATTTGTCACTTTTAATACCGGTAATTCAAATTTGCCTAACAATTCAATTAATTGTATAGAAATAGGACCTGACGGCAGAGTATGGATTGGTACGCTTTTCGGTTTAGCTATTTATGACAATGGGGTTATTGAAAACGTCACTTTTAACTTCCCGGGTGTGAATATCGGAGTGATTTCAGACATAAAGTTTCATCAGGATGGCAGAGTCTGGGTCGGTACTGAATTCGGCTTACTCATTTTGGATAATGGAGAATGGGAACTTATAGACAGGAATAATTCGAGAATATCCGACAGTTTTGTTTCAGCGATTGGATTTAATGCCTTCGGTGCAGCTTGGTTAGGCACAACTTCGTATGGGATAAATTACTTTGATGGCGTTGGATACACAGTGTATCACAAATACAATGTTGAAGATTTACCCGGAAATGGAATCTCTTCGATAGATGTTGACCAGGACGATATTCCCTATTTTGCCCATACCCAAAATACTTTTCGAGGTGATAGGGGTGGACTTACAAAGTATGTGAACGGCGAATTTATCGAAATCTCGCTTGTACGCCATAGTGTTGAAATTAGAGATATTTGGGTCGATCGAAATAATGACAAATGGATATCTACCGGAAACGGATTAGAATTAATTAAGGGCGGTACGAACAGACAATATGCTTATACCGATTTATATGTCGGTGAGTATGAAGGTATAATTACTTCACAATTAAATACGATGGATATCAACGTCGCCCGGTTGGGCAATAATAATGACCTCTGGTTTGGAACAAATGGTAGAGGAATTACCAAACTCAAACAACGGAAAATCAATAAGTAGTTTTAGAATAAAACTTTAATTGAAACAATATATATTCTGTCGTGCATTTCGAGTAATCAATACACCAAACCTTCCCTGGAATTTAATTAAGATTAAATCTTATCGTTTTGTAATGAATTCTATTGATTCGAATTCCGAATAGAACTTTATCAAAAATTTGCAAATATTGTTATGGAGTAAAATTGGAATAAGATGCAGTTTAGAACCGAAGTAGAAATCGAAAGCAGTAAATCGAAAATAGAACACAACCACAAAATTTTTTTGATAGGATCATGTTTCGCGGAAAACATTTCGAAAAAATTGAATTACTTCAAATTCGGGACTTTGCTTAATCCAACGGGAATTATTTACAATCCTATTTCAATATACAATACAATTGATTTAATTAATTCAAATAAGATTTTTGAAAAAAATGACCTGATTTATCACAACGGTGAATTTCACTCTTTTTATCATCACTCCGATTTTTCATCTCACGATCCGCTACAAAGTTTAGAAAAAATAAATTCTTCCTTAAAAGACGCGCGCGAGTTTTTAAAAGCAAGCGAGTGGATTGTTATTTCGCTCGGAACCGCATTAGTTTTTGAATTTATCAACGAGAAACGGATTGTCTCCAATTGCCATAAAATTCCAGCCAAGGAATTCAAATCATTCAGACTAAACTTGCACGAAACCGTTGATTACATTTCTCGAATGATTACAATAATTAATCAAATCAGCCCACACGCAAAAATAATTCTAACAGTAAGCCCGATCAGACATTGGAAGAATGGAGCGGTTGAAAATCAGTTGAGCAAATCAACATTACTGCTTGCTGTGAATGAAGTTGTTAAAAACATTCCCATCGCCGATTACTTCCCGTCGTATGAAATATTAATGGACGATTTGCGGGATTACAGGTTTTTCGCGTCTGATTTACTGCATCCGAGCGAACAAGCTGTAAACTATATCTGGGAAAAGTTTAGTACAACATATTTTTCTGATGATTGTTTCAGAGTGATGAACGAAATTAAAAAAATTGT
>JAIPBD010000021.1 GCA_021739765.1 Melioribacteraceae bacterium | reverse complement strand
ATTAACTACAAAATCGATGACCCTGCGACAAAAGTAGAAGTGGATTATTCAGAATTTCTGGAAGTTATGCACGTTTTGGTTGAAAACGCTATTGACGCGATATCGGCGAGAGGCGCGATTTCAGTTACAATAAACAAATCCGAGAATAAGGCAATAATAAGCGTAAGTAATGATGGTGAAACTATCGACAAAGAAAACTTACACCGAATCTTTGATCCTTACTTTACCACAAAGAAACACGGAACGGGAATGGGTTTGGCAATCGCCAAAAAGATTCTGGAAGATCACAACACAAAACTAGAGCTTAAAATTGAAGATGGGAAAACGGTATTCTTTTTCTCGTTGGCAGTTTGCTGAGATAGCTTTAAGTCGATAACGATTATGATAAGGATTTGATAAAAAAGGCGACTGCTCATAGACAGCAGCGTTACTAAATGAAAAGTATTAATTAAAACTTATTTTTAACTGCATTCTTAATACAAAGACTCTTATGTAAAAAACTACACTCACATAAATGCGACAGAGTGACTCTGGTTGGATAGAAAAGCTGAACGCATTTTATTTATATTTTAAATATTTGAATATATTAACATCTATTTAACTTTATCAAAATCTTCCTTAAATATGGACACATTACTTCCTGGAGCATTATCAATAATTTGATTTATGGTAGTAATTTGACCAGTTGCACCATTTATTTCAAAAACATTCCACCACTCACCATTTCCTGATAATGGTACGCTCCAACTTCTAATAAATCCATTTTCGCCGTATAGACTTACTGATGCACTCGAATTTGTTAAATGCGCATCTTTGCTGAAGTTATAAACAGAGTAATTATAGATTCCGCTAAATACTTGACTTATTGTTACCGTTTCAGGACCATACGAGGTAATATCATCAACATCTAAGCTTGCATAGGGGGGATTAGACAAATCTCCTTCATCAGAATAATATACATGATAATTATTACCAAAAATTATGGGTGTAAATAAATGAGAATCAAGGTCAGTTGGATATTGTCCCCATGTGAGAATTACCCTATAACCTCCATTGGTTGAAATATTAGGAGAAAGATTTATATCAAAACCACCAGTTGATTGATTACCTAAAACAGTAACGACCAAGAAATCGTCAATATAATCCTCTTTAGAAAAATAAGCAGTGTATGTGCCGGAACTTAGATTGCTGAAAGAATAGGTACCATTACTGCTGGATGTCTTCTGGTCAACAATCTCTTGAATCGGATCGTTTACGCCAAATCTTAAAACAACATTTACATTGGAAATGGGATTTAGATTAGTTGCATCTTTTACCGTTCCTCCGATATTACCAACTTCATTGGTGTAGGGCGATAACCAAGTTGTTGGAGCGTAATATACTGGTGGACTTTGAATGATTAGATCTTCATGTATATCAAGATTTTGATTAGCCACCTTATACCCGTGCGCAACAACTCTTAAATTAACTATTCCATAATTAGATGGAAATTCATAAGAACCATCATTACTTGTAAATACAGTATTAAATATATTACCAGATGAATTGTAAACTGTTATAGTTGCATTTGATATACCAGTTGAGTTCTCAAAGTCTTTCACTATGCCTTTGATTGTAATAGGATAAATATTATTGTTGTAATCTTCAAGGATAAAAGTAGTAACTGCTTCAGTTGACAATACTGACGCAATCGTATAAGATAAATTAGCCACAGTGAAAACTGCATTCATAATTCTGAATGGACCAAAGCAAGAATTGACTGCCGACCTTGTAATGCTTCTTCCAACAGTTTGCGTTAAAATATCTGCAACATATGACGGTTCATTTATCACAGTATCAAATACTGATTTGGATATTTCTGCTAGAATTTTAACAATATTCCCTTCCCTATACCAAGTATAGAATTTTGCTTTTTTGACAATATCCGTAACAATACTTTGAGCAACTTTCGTCACCAATTTATAAAATGGGTGATTTGCGGGAGCACCCCGTAATTCAACAGATAGTTTCAATCCGGTAACAACCTCAAAAAGTGGAATGCCAAGATCAAAAACACCGGTCATCGCTGCCGGAAGTATTGCACGTGTTAACTCTTCATCCGTAGAATTACCGTTCAATATTCCCATCCCGTAGCATTTGATTGCGATTTTTTGAAAACCCTGAGTTGATGTAGTTATATCTTTGCTTCTCTCAGCTGGTAGATTTATTCCTTGTTTAAATAAATTCCAAATACTAATATTCGGAGAGGGTATTAAGTCAACCCATTCTGAAGAAGCATTAAAACTAGATCCATCCGTACTTTTATCTACAAAAACTGAAATCCATCTTTTGTATCTATTACTAACATTAAAAGTAGCATCACCGTTATTTTCGGAATAATTTTCGATCACCAAGCCATTTACTTCAAAATCGGGATTCGGAGATATGTTTGCTGTTTTATTTATATGTGATATTTTTTTTGTTAATTCCGTTTCGTACTTTTCATAGAAATCCTCGTAAATATTTTGAATAGCATTAAATAGAATAACATTACTAGCATCCAAGCTAAAAGAACCATTATCCAATTGGCCTTGAATTATTGCTACGGCAGAATTGAATGAGGATAGTGCTTTAAAAGAATTTAATATTTGTGTGGCTTCATCTTTATCACTAGAGCAAATTAAGGGATTTAGAAAAATCAATGCCTCCAATGTAGTTTCTGCATTTAACGTAATTTCTTTATTTTCAGTATTTGCGATTGTAATATTTAATAATATTGGTGTATCAGACAAATTATATAAACCAACCATCTGAACAGTATTTTTATTTAATTGTATGTTATATGCGTTGTTGTTTAAGTCACTTTCATTCAGTCCCGACTTAACCCTAAAATCTGAGCTATTGGTGCCTGAGGGCAAGTCGACTGTGCCAGATGCAATAATTTTATCTACCGGAAGGTGTGGTTCTACCGGGTTATTATTTTTACTGCAGGAAATTAATAATACAAATACAATAAGAACTGATAAGATTTTTTTATTATAATTTTTCACAAGATTTCCCTATTAATATTGTTGGTGCGTTGAATGAAAGATTTATTCGTGATGTTTCGTTAATAGGTGTAAAAACACTTTATTATTATCGCCAATGCAAATTTTGAAGAATATTTCATCTTCACAATATTTATTACAATCATTGTAGTTAATTAATATTTGGAGCCATTGTTAATTCTTCTAGTACAACTTTATAATCAGAATTCAAAAGGAAATTTTCTTTTCTAACCCCAACTCTGACTAATTTCGAATCATTTGATTGAATAATATGATCTACCAATTCATCATCCACTTGATACATGATTGTCTCAGAAAAATCATCGTGTCTTTTCTTTATTTCTCCAGTCAGTCTATTTTTAGTGACTAACTGACTACTTGGCAGAGCAAATAATACCGAATCAACTAGCATATTATTATCGTCGATAACAAATTCTAAAGACCTATTTAGTTCATCCCCAAGAACTTCTTTATTTGAGAAAAGCATTACGAACAACTGGTATTTTGATGATCTATTATCTATATATATTTTCTTTTGAAATTGTAAATATAATTTACTTTCCTCATCACCATTAATAATATAAGATTTACTCATTTCGTATATATCATAATCTGAATATGATGTTTTCGATATTGTAGCACAGCTAATCAAACCAAAGAGTGTGAAAATTAGACCAAATCTTTTCATCGGATTCCTCCTCTTATTACAATAACATTTTCTATCGGTGCCTCAACAAATTCGGGCATACTTTCACCGATATTTGCATTTATATATGTTGGGTCGCAAATGTAATATTTCATCCCGTTATGTTTTATAAATTTCCCATCAAGCTCATTTGAAAAGGCAATCGCAGTGCAGACGTGTCCAGGATAATCCACCCCAACAATATCCAACTCAGTTAAGTTAGACACCATATATGCAAAAAGAATCGATCGGTCTTCGCAGTCCGAATAACGATAATTTATGGTTTCCTCAGGAAATAACACTTTTTCTCGTCCAAAATTATCTTTATCCAGCTTATATGGAAAGGCAGTTTGAACAAAACGTAGCATCATATTAACCGCTTCATGCTCAGATTTCCCTTTAATAATTTCTGAAAACGGTTTTAAAAGTGTCTCTCGTAAATCAATATCTACTTTTGCATTAAAATAGACATCATAGTTTGTATGAGGATAGGTTTTATAATATTCTACTACATTTTTATTTATTTTCGGAGAAAAAGTATAGGTTTTACCTTCATAATTAAATATCAAATTTTGAGTTACTCGATTCTCAGTAAGTTTTGGTTCGACCGTAATTCTTAAATCTACAGAATGCAGCTTTTCAGGATATTCATCCGAATATGTAGAAATCCCCCCTGCCTCATGTTTATATAAATCATCAAAATTAATTATGTATTTTTTTTCGTTGGATGATGTTGTTCTGATGTAGGAAATACCATACAAATCTTTATCAGATACTAGAAATAATCTTAAATTATCGCCTTTAAATCCTATTTGTGTTTTATACCCTGACTTAACTGTTAAAAACCATATTGCTAGGTATTGTTTGTCAGGAGAGGTAGGATAAACCGTTTTTGCTAACTCTCTTAGTAATTGAATATATCCCCAATCATTGAGATGCTTCTGCACCTTTTCTGCATTTAATAAATCTAAAACAGTTTTATAATCTTTTGAACTAATTGACTGCCAAAATTCTGCAATCACTTGCTTATCTATCGGATGTTTAATTTCTGGCCATAAATCATTATTTTCTTTTATTCTGATCAGTTCACTCAAATAATTAAATTCGCGAGTTATCAGTGTTGTTTGAGCTGGTTTTATTCTTGGTAAATCAGACGCTTCCTCTATACTGTTTTTGGGTAAATTGACTTTTACAGGAATAGACAACAAATCATTTGGATTATCTTTTTCATCAGAATCTTTGTTAATATTCTCCAGTTTTATGGTTTTCTTTGATTTTTGAAGTTGTTGCTTCTTTTTTATTGGAGGGGCCTTGATTTTGGGTTTCTCATCCAAAACATTACCGTCATTCAATAAGAATGGCTTCCATTCTTTATTAAGAAATTCAATGAATTTCTTATCTTGTTCTTCCATATATTTTTCAAACTGAGTTCGATCCTTCGTTAACCATTTTTCATAATCTTTTTGCGCAAGGAGAACATTATTTATAAATAAAATGATGAGCAATATATTCAAGAAGTTTATCATATTTAGTCTATTTCATGTTTTTCTTTGATTTCACTCAAAATTATGTATGAAAGCAATTGTTCAGTTAAATATCCTTTAATCCATTTCCCTTCAACTAATATGCTTGGAATGGCATCGATGCCGACATAATCAACTATTTTGTAAGAGTAACTATCTTTATAATTGACATTATAAATCTCAGATGTTTTCACTAATAATTTCATAGTATTATCCTTAAAGCTAATATTTTATTATTTTTCAATTGGGCTCCAAATAGTTAGATTTCGGGTCAGCCCTATCCCCCCCAATGAAGCTTGTAGTTTGATGCAGTAGAGACAACTCTCCATGCAGTATAAACATGTTCTGGCAAATCTTCGAAACCTCTATCTTTCATTTCGCCATCAGAATTACAAATATTAGTCAATTCTCTTCCCTCATGGAAATAAAATATATTACTACTTATCCTATAAAAGAAAAATTCTACATCATTCCATTCAGAGCATTTACTTTTTGTTGACTTAATAATTTTAGAATTAATTTCTTTACAAATATTTTCAAATTTTGATTTTTCCTTTGCTTCTAATAATGTTTGAATATTTATTATAATTCCATTATTGGCAGCATATGCCTCTAATCCGTGCTTTTTCCAATAATCGCCAGGATAATCCCTCACAAGCATTTCATTTATTTCTATCGCAAGATTTTTTGTAGCCTCTGAATTTTTGTAAATGAGTTTTAGAGATCCACAACTCGTAATAAATACTACACATAGAACTATATATATCTGTCTAATTCTCATAATTTTCCATCTCCTTCTCTAGTTCTTCGAAACCTTGAGATGCTCGGAACCTCTGATAAAGTTCGGGACTTCCTTTTTGCATGGCATCAATGATTGAAGTATTTACACTTTTTGGTGTAATTGCCATCACTACTCCACTTAAATATTCCCCTTCATCATTTTGCATAAGGTTATCTTTAACGGGGTGTGCACCTGTTAAAACCTTATTTGTTGTCGTTTTTGTTACTTGTGTGAACATCTCGTTTATCTCTGACTCTCTATCCTGACCAACTTCTTCTTGAAAATTTTTCCTAAGTCTCTGGACCTTCTGTTCAAATATTTCAGCTAACGATCCTAGTGCGTTTGATTTAGCTTTCTCATAAGCCAGATCTCTTCTATACGAACGCCCTTCTCCGTATGCTGCCACGGAACCAGATTCAATTAAATTAGCCACATGTGTTTTTAATCCTGACATAGGGTCTTGCACAGAATTCCATTCCGAACTGTCTTCAATTTTTTTGCTCGGTTGTGACGCAGAGCAAGCAAAAAGTAATGCTGAGAGAAATAGCAACGTGATTTTCTTTAGACTTTTCATTTTATTTTACCTTTATATATATCCAAAATGATTGTTGAATTACCAATATCTTTATATTCTGATTTTATAAGATTAAATTTATAATCATTTTTATCGATTGTTTGCTCAAAAATAAGTCCATTTTCTCTTGTTTCATTATGAGTTTTTAAGAGCGCAGTTTCATCTTGTAATAATGCAATGGAACCATACATGGTTGGTCCGGAGGAATAAAGATTTATTTCATAGTATTTATTTTCACCGTCCTCTCCACTCTGAAAAGGGAACGAACCTTCCGTTCCACTATTAATACTTATTGAATAATTAAAGGACCAAACGCTTCCATCCCATGATTCATACATCATGGAGTAACTACCTGCGTCGACCTGATACTCACTATTCTTGCGAATAGTTGATGGTGTTGCTGGACAGTCATCACTAAACCAGGCAGGGGCATATACCCAATCAAACGACAGAAATGCTTTCCCATCTTGTCCATCATCACCACAATTAATGAGTAATAAGCTCAAAATCAGTAAACCAAATATCCTTTTCATGTGTAACATTCTCTTTCTCCTATATTATTTCCAACCACTTTTGCACCAATTACTACACCGGAACTACTGAAATCTAAATCTTCCACCTTAGAACTAATTCCTCTAAACTCACTGTATATCCCAACAGTTCCAGCAATAATTAATTCTGCCCCAAAGAAATATGTAATACCATATCCTTTATGCTCAGCAGCTTCAAATGAGCCAAAGGTACTTGCATTTGTTTCAACTTTAGTGGTTTGATATACTAGTCCTGCGCCTCCATAAATAGCCGGGATTAAGCTTTCAAGATGTATTGGATATTTTGCCAATAGATCTATCGAAGCACCTAATTGAGACATATCACCCAAGTTATAATCCCAGTTACTACTCATGGTCCAAACGGATATCCGAGCTCCAAAATATTCAGATGTCATATTGCTGTATTCAAACACTAATGGAGCCGGACTTTCCGTATATTGAGCTAAGTCTGAGTCTCCCCATGAAAAGGTTCCGTAACCAACCCCTATAAACTGATTCTTGCCTTGAGAGAGAAGTAGCGAACTTCCAGTGATAATCAACAATATTATTAGATTTTTAATTTTCATGATATTTTCTCCTTTCTTTCACAATAAATTAATTAGTTTTTTGTTCGACAATTCTGTTTCAATTTTCTTGATCGTTGTCTTTTTGTTCAATCCAGATTTTCTACCGGCCATATTTTCCGATTGAAATATTTGATTATTCTGATCATATATATCAATATCAAAAAACCATGCCATAGTTGTGATGTCGGATCTACCTATGTCTTGCTCATCATAAGAAATTCGTATCATAATAGTAAAATGAGGTTTATGTGCATCGTACGTGAATCCTTGTTTAATGAATTGTGCTAATATATTTGAATAGATAGCAGAGTTGTAATTATCTAAAAACTCTATTTTGAACGATGTTTTATTCTTTTCTTTACCATAGTCTGACATTAGTTGATTATATAATTCCGAGTTTATACTCATCAATGCAGAATTTCCAGATAAGACTAATAATAATTTATAGTTGTTTTTATTTTTCTGAATTAACTCCGAAATATTTTTATAAATTCGTAGCCTTTCTAATTTATATTTTGATATTTCCAAATCTGATTGATAGGCAAAAATTTGTGATTCATTCGATTTAATGCTGTCCTCTAATTGAGTTGAAGCGGAGAAAATATCGAGTCCAATCAATAAATAAAATTTACCCGACATGATTTCTCTTTTTAATATTTGTATATTTTCGAAGCTGTTACTTGTTTCTGTTTTAATATTCCTTTCGATATTCGAGTTATAGTCTTGCCTATCTTTTGACTCTTCATAGTTTTCTCTTAATATTTTGTTTGATTTCACTTCAACACTAAATCTTGAAGATAGTTTTGAAAGCGCATCCTTATAAGCGATATCTTCAGATTCCCCTTCACCAGTGGCCATTAAATACTTTGTTGAGGGGAAGTATTCTTCTGGTGATAAATACCATGATGGGACCTGTGCAAATATGATTTTTGAACAAATGAATATTATAAGCAATGTCGGAAACTTCATGATTCTACCATGTATGATTAAGAATAACTAGATCATTTCTATCTATAGTATTTACATTAACACTATCTGTACCCATCTGAATATTCGAGGTATTATAATATTTGATTTCCAATGTTTGTTTCTTAGGTGGAATCAAGACCTTCCCCACCCAAATTTCACCGGGGTAGTAACGCGAAGTACGGAGATCGGCATTTTCAGTATAATTCATTAATTTCGATGAGATACTTCGAGTAAGCGAACCTAATAATCCTCCACCCGTTTGTTTATCAAGTTCTCTATTCGCTGCCTCAACAAGTAGTCCTTTTACTATAGTCCTAACAATGGCTTTTAGATATATTATTTTCTTCTTACGTTCAAAGGTTTCTTCTGCGATATTATTAATTGATTCGAATTTTTTAAGTTCTCCCAGAAATTCATTTTTGTCAAAAATTTTGATTTTATGAACTGAGCTACCTTGGGAAATTAATATTGGGACGGCAAATTTAAAATTCAGATTGGGTTTGATCTTTGGCCAAAATATTTCTTCAACTTTTACGCTGCTATTTCCTTTAACTTCTTTAATTATTAAATAATTGTTTGTGGTTGATATATAGTACTCTTTAGGTTCCTTCAATGGAGCTCTTCCTAAACAGACTATTAAATCAATACAGGTGCTGTTCATCTTCGCGCTTGTAAACTCGAATGATGGTATTGGGAAATTATAGATCACTTTTTGCTCCTTGCACAAATCAATGGCTTTCTCAAGGTCAATTCTTGCATCGTCTTCAAAACCTAGCCTTTCAAACAAAATGGATGAAAAATATCGGCCAAAAGCAGAGTCCTTAAATTCAAGTTCGGGAAGAGAATAGTCAATTGAAGTGGTATCGGATTTATTCATTGAATCAATTAGATCAGCGTAATTATCATTTATGACATCTAATTTTTCATGCATTGCCCGTATCTCAACTAAAGCAGCATCAATATCATTAAGTTTATAATAATTCATGGCACGAAATATATTTATATATAGATTTTCATAGTCCTCACCTGAATAATCGAGAACGTTCTCGTTGAGCAGCACTGAGGAAGCACCTTTGGAAATGCTTTGTGTAAAGAGAGCTTCAATAGACTGATTTGCACGCTCTAAATATTTATTACTTTCTTTGTAGTTTCCCGCATAATGGTGAAGCACTCCCATATCGAGATAATAAAGCAATATGTCTTTGTCATCATAATAATCGTCTTTTTTCATTTCTATCTCATGAATTGCAGCAGAGTATCTCTCAGATTCTACAAGTTTATCTATTTCTCGATATTTTTCTGTATTCGTTTTTAGACTAGCACACCCAATAAACAATTGAATTAAATAAATAAAAAAGAGTCCTTTTGTTGATAACTGTATTACATTTACCATTTGTAACTACTCCTTTCAACCATTTTCTTTATTTTGTGACTTCCTATCCATACTTTTTGATTATTTCCAATGTTAATCAACTCAAGATCAACTTGATAATATTTAGTAGCTTGCCCCTCTATCGCATCGGTAATTGAGGTTAATGAGCCTTGTAAAATAAAATCAGCACCTGTTTCTTCAGCCAATTCCTTTGTAGTCTCAACGGATGAATAACTTTGCTGTTCCATCCTCTCATTTCGTATTTCTTTTCTTTCTTCTTTGTCAGCAACAAACACAACCTTACCTCCGTTAATCAACTCGCGAGCCATATCATTTACGAATGTATTCATTGCTATATGTTCCGAAGAAAGATTGCGTATCCGACCGACTATCACTACAGGTTTTTTATTTTTCTCTAATTCATAATCTCGAAGCCAATTCTTATTTATCAGATCCTTAACCATCGCTTCAGCCACTAGGCGGGAGTCTGAATCATTCCATCGACCACTAACATCAGTAGTTTGCTTAGTGTCAAGTCGCCCAATAGTTGTTGATGAACCACACCCAACAAGTAGTATTAAAATTAAATATCCAAATGCCTTCATATCTCCCTCAAAATATTTACTTTATTTTTACAACAATATCTGTACCAATACTTTCACTATAATAACTCCCATTGTATTTACTAGCATTTAGCCAACTTAATTCTACATACTCATATTATTATATGTTGTACTTTTACAACGTCGGCTTCTTTATATGTTGTGCTTTCGCAATATTTGTTTTCTGTATTTTTATATTTCTATTATTATTTATCAATTTTTAGATAACGGAGCTGTAGCTTTTTGTGTCAGATTAGGGCCAATAAATAATATCTTGGATTGAAGTCTGTGATTATGATTAGGATTTGATAAAAAAGGCGACTGCTCATAGCCAGCCGCCTGAATAGGAGAGTCGCCCTTTGGAGCTATTAGCACTTACCTCAAATAGTATTCCACAATCAAAAACTACTCATTATTTGATATTTTAAGTCAGTTTTCCTTTCCATGTTGCAGAAATACAACATAACTTTCCTCTTAATGTTGTACTTTTACAACATCTTACATATTTTACTCTTTTGGTATTACCTATTAATATTTAGTTAATAGAATTTCGGCTTTTGGTATGTTTAATGTAGAGATGTGATATGGTGAATTTAAAATTGAAATCACGAAATCAGCTTTACTTGTTAGTAATGGTTGTTTCTTTTTTACTTGCTCTTTTGCATGTAGGATTTGAACTGACCAAAAGCAGTATCAAAATTGTTGATGTTTCTCACATCCTATACAATAATCAAAGTGGATCAATTCTTCACAGATTCGAAAAAAACAAACCAATCCAGAAAGTTACTATTAATCGGAATGGGAGAAATACAAGTGTATTGAGTTTAGCAGCTGGACCTCTCTTCAAACCATATTTTGGAAGCAAACAATTTAATATAGATAATACTTATTTCGATTTGGGAAATATCGAATTTAAGGATATCAACTCTGATGGTTCTGATGAGATTTTTGTACTTCACAGAACCGCTGATTCAATTTATATAAGTGTTTTTGACTATAAAGCTGATAGTATAATCATTCTTAGTAAAAAAATATTTTCACGTCCCGAAGAAGCCCTCCGCAACAAATGGGATGTCATACCGCATAGTGTCGGGTTTGATTCTGATCGCAATCCTAAATATTTCTATATAAGTATTTCTTCCGGTCATTCCATTTATCCCAGAGGGATTTATAAAATAGATCTTCGGAACTATGAAATTGTAGCGAAATTTGAAACTGCATCCCCGATTAATAGAGTGGCTATTTACGACTTTGACAACGATGGTGATCGTGAAATATTTTATATAACTAATGCAGTTTATAACACTACCAACTTACCGCAAATGCCAGTATTTAATGATCTGACAGATAGAATGTTTTATTTGGATAAAGATCTTAATTTAATCTATCATTATGGTTTTCCGGATTCTTTGCTGTGCACTTCTTGGAATCTGCTAAATTATAAAGGTAAAACATTAATTACTTACAGTTCCTCAGAAAAAAATAAAAATGGTAGTGGAAATAAAAAATATCTTCTTACCACACCTCAAAACGACACAATATCTTCAATTAATTATACTTCACCACAACCATTATTTCTAACTTCGGATAAAAAAGATCCTCGTGATTATATTCCACTTCCAATCAACAATGCTCTGAGGACGATTGATAATAATTTCACACTAACCAAATACACTGCAGACCTTGATCTGCAAAATGGACGGAATGTAATTCAAGCAGACGACTATTTCTTTATTCGCTACGTCGATAAAATTGTATGGTACGATAAATATCTGAATATAATTAGAAGCATGGAAGCCCCCATTTTTAACTTTAATGCCGGCTATGTATTTAATTATGTAAAAGAGGGTTCAGATGTTTATTGGATAGAAAATGATTTGGTGGGATATACTATCGGCAAAATCACTCCAAAAGTTCTTTGGGATTATATTCAATTTCCATTAATAGCATTTCTTCTAATTCCCAATTTTATTCTACTATTCTTAGTTGTGGCAGATAGAGCCAAACTTTATCAGAATTATCTTTTTCACACTTTTAACCGCGAAGACGCTTATTTAATTATTACTAACCATAAATTGAGGATAATTGAGTCTAACATTAACGCTAAGGCTCTATTTAACGTAAAAAGAAACAGCAACCTGATCGTAGCAGTAAAACAATTTCCTCAACTTTTAGAAATAGTGAGAAATTCCATTTCAACTCTAACATCAGATCGAAAAGAGATTGAGTTAAAGCAAGATGAGGAAAATTTGAGACTGCTTGTCCGTTTTTATGTTTTTAAGGACCGATTTAATCTGTTAAATAGCACATTTTTGTATATCGAAAATTTTACTGAAGCGATTTTAAAGGAACGTTCCCAAGTCTGGTCCCATGCAATTCAGAAAGTTGCGCATGAAATTAAAACTCCGCTTTCATCGATCAATCTTAATCTAAATTATATCCGGAAAACTTTGGCTAAACGTAATCAAGAAGATGAAGAAATCGGGAAGGATTTTGATCTTGTAAAAAATGAAGTTGACCGGATTAAAAATCTCACCAACAATCTGCTAAAGTTTGCGAACCTGCAACCGCCAAATAAACAAATGGTGTTGTTGGATTCGGTAATTCAAAAATCATTTAGAAAATTTGAAAGTTATTTAAATCATGAGATTGAGCTTAACTATCAAAATAATTATTCCCATCTCTGTGTAAACATTGATGTCGCGGAAATTGAAGAAGTCCTCCACGTTTTAACTGAAAACGCTATTGACGCTGTAAAAGGCAAAGGTGAAATTAACATAATTGTTTCAAAAGAAATGATGAAGTTAAAAGTTTGTGTAAAAAATGCCGGAACTGGCATAAAATATGCAGATATCGAGAAAATATTTAATCCTTACTTTACAACCAAACAAGATGGAACCGGATTGGGTTTAGCGATCGCGAAAAAAATATTAGAAGATCATGGTTCAAAACTTAATGTAATTTCCGAAAAGGGGCTAACCGAATTTTATTTCTATCTGGAGATTGTTACTTAAATGATACGTCACAAAATTTTAGTGGTTGATGATGATGAAGTTTTTCTTTCATCATTGAAAAAAACCCTCGAAAATGAGAACCACACCGTTGATTATTTATCCAACCCAATTAAGGCGGTTGAGTATAGTAACCTGCATAAATACGATTTATTGATTAGCGACGTTAAAATGCCGGGTATGAATGGTATTGAATTAATGAACGAGTTCAGGAAAAACCAGATCAATATTCCCGTGGTTTTTATTTCCGGGCAAAGTACAATTTCGATAGCAATGGAAGCGATTAAACTTGGTGCTTTCGATTTTTTGGAAAAACCTGTTGAGGCTGAAAAATTAATTATTTCTGTTAATAATGCTCTACGCAATTACAGTCTCACAGAGGAGAATGTAATTTTACTTGGTGAACTTGAAAAAAATTACAGAATAATCGGTACCAGTTTAGGCACTAAAAAACTGCGCGAGAGCATTTCTCAGGTATGTACAACTGATGCTAAAATTTTAATTACCGGTGAGAGTGGTACCGGAAAGGAATTGGTTGCGTGGGCGATTCATCATCACAGCAAAAGGAAGGACAAAGAGTATATAAAACTTAATTGCGCGGCTATGCCTCACGACTTGTTGGAAAGTGAATTATTTGGCCATAAACGCGGGTCCTTTACTGGTGCCACCGCTGATTCAAAGGGGAAATTCAGAGCGGCTGAAGGCGGGACAATTTTCCTCGATGAAATCGGCGAACTTCCGATTCAACTACAATCAAAATTGCTAAGAGTAATTGAAGAAGGGGAAATTCAAGTAGTCGGCGAAAATAAACCGATGAATATAAATGTAAGGGTAATAACGGCAACAAACCGCGAATTGGAAAAGGAAGTGAATGAAGGAAGATTCCGCGAAGATCTTTATCACAGATTAAATGTTGTGAATATTCATGTTCCGCCTTTAAGAGATCGAACAGAAGACATTCCGGATCTTGCTTGTCACTTTCTCAAACATTTTAGAGATATCCACAACAAAAGAATCCATTCATTTAGTCAGCAGGCTTTGGCGGTGATAAGCAAACAAAGTTTTCCGGGGAATGTTCGTGAATTACGAAATCTCGTTGAAAAAATGGTCGTGTTTGCCGGCTCTGAAATTATTGATATTTCCGATGTTTATGCGGCGCTCGGAGGTGAAATATCAACAAAAGACTCGGGTGATTTTTCATCACTAAAAGAGGCCAAAAAGAATTTTGAACAAGAATACATCGTAAAAGTATTGGATGAAAACAATTGGAAAATCATCGAAAGTGCGGTTGTATTAGGAATTGACCGGACTCATTTATTCCGGAAAATGCAAGATTATGGAATCCGAAAACCGACTGGAATTAATTAGAATCAGGAAAGGGATGGTAACACCAATATTTTTTATTTGTTATGATGAACCTGACTGCCGTCAGGCAGGTTCAGTTCGGCATCTCAAACTCATCATTTCCACCATTTCCCGATTTGTCATGCTGAACTCGGTTCAGCAGCTCAAGCTCATCATTTCATCGATTCCTTCAAGAAGATCCCGAAACGAGTTCGGGATGACAAATTCTCTTCGGCTTTTTGTCATGCTGAACCTGACTGCCGTCGGGCAGGTTCAGTTCGGCATCTCATCCTCATCATTTCCACCATTTCCCGATTTGTCATGCTGAACTCGGTTCAGCATCTCAACCTTTCAATTTCAACGATTCCTTCAAGAAGATCCCGAAACGAGTTCGGGATGACAAATTCTCTTCGGCTTTTTGTCATGCTGAACTCGGTTCAGCATCTCAAGTTCATCATTTCAACGATTCCTTCAAGAAGATCCCGAAACGAGTTCGGGATGACATGTGATTTTTTTCCATCCTCATAATTCACTTGAATCATTTTCTATAAAATTTTTAAACAAATCATCCCAATTTGGATTCATTTTCTCTATCAAATTAATTTTCCATTGACGATGCCAATTCTTCAGCTGTTTTTCCCTTCGAATTGCGTCCTCGATACTTTCAGTGAATTCAAAATAGACCAATTTCTTGCAATTATATTTCTTTGAAAATCCTTCAATCAAACCTTTTTTATGTTCAATTATTCTTCGTTCCAGGTTATTAGTCACACCAATGTAAAGTGTTTTGGAGTAATTAGTTATGATATAAACATAATATGTTTTGTTCATACTTCAAGTTATGTAAACTTGTGGCTAACCTCAAAGGAAGGTATAATGTTCGACATAAGAAGTTCTATATTTCTCTGTCATGCTGTCCCGACAATTCGGGTTCAGCATCTCAAGTTCATCATTTCATCGATTCCATCAAGAAGATCCCGAAACGAGTTCGGGATGACATGTCCATTTTTTGTTATGTCATGCTGAACTCGGTTCAGCATCTCAAGCTCATCATTTCCTCGATTCCTTCAAGAAGATCCCGAAACGAGTTCGGGATGACATGTCCTTTTTTTGTTATGTCATGCTGAACTCGGTTCAGCATCTCAACCTCATCATTTCATCGATTCCTTCAAGAAGATCCCGAAAAGAATTCGGGATGACATGTCCTTTTTTTGTTATGTCATGCTGAACTCGGTTCGGCATCTCATCCTCTCATTTCCTCGATTCCATCGAGAAGATCCCGAAACGAGTTCGGGATGACATGTCCATTTTTTGTTATGTCATGCTGAACTCGGTTCAGCATCTCAAGCTCATCCTTTCAACGATTCCTTCAAGAAGACCCCGAAAAGAATTCGGGATGACGAGTCATTTAAATACGTCGGCATGATAAGAATTAGCCTGAGTTCGGTACTATAAATCTGCGGAGATTACTTCAATAGCCGGGTTCACTTCCCTTTTTAACAAATTTTCGATTGCGACTAATGTGCCACGGATTGAACTCGGGCAAGTTCCACATGCGCCTTGATAACGTATTTTGAGGATGTTGCCTTCGAGATCAACAACTTGTAATCCTCCGCCATCACCGGCAAGGGCAGGTCGAACTCTTTGATCTAAAATATCGTTGATTTGTTTTAACATTTCAGATTCTTCCAAACTGCTCATTTGCGGAAGATCCTCTTCAACCGGAATGGTTGACTTATCGAATGATTTTAGGAATGTGACAAAACCTTTTTGAATGGGACCCCACGCCGTATCAGGACGTTTTTCGATAGTGATGAATCGATCCATGTAGAAAACCCCGACAACTCCTTCGATCTCGAATAATCCTTTTGCGAGTGGATCTTTTTCTGCGATCTCTTTGTTCGGAAAATCCCGGGTTGCATTCACTAAAAGCCTTTCGTTCATCACAAATTTAAGGGCTTGGGGATTGGGAGTTAAATCAACATCTTGTACAATTAACATTTTATAATCCTTTCTATTTATAAACGCCGAATAAAAGTCAGCAGTTCAATTCTTGTTTGATCAAAAATAGTGAAACAATAATTCAATTGGTAGAGCGAATTATATCTACAAATCATTTCGGACAAGCAAAACAAACTCACCCTTTAGGTTAATTTTTTGGGCATCGGAATGAATTTTTGACACAGTACCCCTATAAAAATATTCCTTCGGTTTGGTTAATTCATAGGCAAGAATAATTTCCCGATTTTTGCCAAAAAACGATTCAATTTCAGACAAAATTTTGATCAATCGGTAAGGTGTATCCATCAATACAATCAGTTCTTTTCGTTTTCTGAGTTCTAATAACTCCCTCTTTCTTTCGTCCTTTTCACGAGGCAGCCAGCCGTAAAAATAGAATCGGTCAACATCAATTCCGGCGCCGGAAAGTGCTGTCATTAATGAACTCGGACCAGGTAAAGTAATTATATTAATTCCGAATTCAATCGCTGTTTCAAGTAATTTTTGACCGGGATCAGAGAAAACGGGGGTGCCGCAATCCGAAATTAAAGCTACATTTTTGCACTCAAGAATTTTCAGAATGATAGCATTTCTCTCATCCTTTTCATTATGCTCGTTCATAGCAAGTAGTTCGGATTTTATCTCATAGTTGGATAAAAACCGCCTCGCGGGTTTGTATTCTTCACAGATTATTAAATCAGCTGATTTTAGAACTTCAAACGCGCGTAATGTAATATCTTTCGGATTTCCGATTGGTGTCGGGACTATGTATAAGGTGGATTTCATATTTTTTGATAAAAAATCACATCAAACTTGATGTTTTATCAGTCTATGAATTTCCAAAAGGACTTCATCTAAGTTTACTTTTAATCTTTCTCCTGTTGCTCTGACTTTCACTTCAACAATATTTTCTTTTAATGATTTTTCGCCAACAATTAGCTGTATTGGCATTCCGAGCAGATCAGCCTCATTAAATTTGAATCCGGCCTGAACATCTTTTCGATCATCATAAAGAACTTCTATTCCGGCTTCATTTAATTGATTGTAAAGGGATTCGCAAGTCTCAGCGACAATCTCTTTTTTCATATTGAGACCAAGCAAATGGACATCAAAAGGGGCAATCGGTTTTTTCCAAATCAACCCGTTTTCATCATGATTTTGTTCGATAAAACAAGCCAAAATTCTCTCGATTCCGATCCCGTAACTTCCCATAATTATTGGATTTTCTTTACCGTTCTCATCAAGGAAATTCGCGCCTATCCCGACGGAATATTTTGTTCCGAGTTTAAAAATATGCCCAAGTTCGATTGCTTTGAATACTTTTAATTCTCCCTTCCCGTCAATACTTTTTTCACCGGATTGAACGATTCTTAAATCGGTAAATTCTGCCTGCGGAACATCCCGTTTGAAATCAATTCCCCCGATGTGGAAATCGTTCTTATTCGCTCCGGAAATTAGGTTGTTCGCGTCTTTCAAACGAAGATCAGCGATAATTCGATGTTTGAATCCGATCGGACCGATTGATCCCGCTTCCGCTCCCGTAATTTTTTGTAATTCCTCCGGATGAGCAGGTCGAACTGTCCCTCCAAGAAATCCTTCCAATTTAGATTCGTTTACTTCTTCATTTCCGAGCATCAAAATCAAAACCGGTTCTTCTTCAAAAATGTAAACTCTCGATTTAGCGGTTTGTGACTCATCGATTGCTAAGAATTCACAAAGCTCATCTATCGATTTTACATTTGGAGTTGAAATCTCTTTTAATTCTTCTGAGTTTTCAAAACGAGGTGCGGAATCAACTATTGATTGTGCGACTTCAATATTCGCCGCATAACCACTCTCTTCACAATAAGCGACCGTATCTTCGCCCGCTTCAGATTCCACCATAAACTCTTCCGACTTGCTTCCGCCCATGGCTCCGCTTGCGGCACCAACTACAAAATATTTAATGTTGCATCGATCAAAAATTGCACGGTAAGCTCCGTCCTGAGCCAGATAAGATTTATCCAATCCTTCTTCTGTTGAATCAAATGAGTAAGCGTCTTTCATTAAAAATTGTCGTGAACGAATTACTCCGCTCCTTGGTCTCGCTTCATTTCTGAATTTGGTTTGAATTTGGTACCAGGTTTGAGGTAAATCTTTATACGATTTCAAAACTCCTTTGGCGTGGTAAGCTACTACTTCTTCGTGAGTAGGAGCTAAAATGTAATCACGATTTTTTACGTGAAACATGATGTCGCCAAACGCCTCAACTCTTCCTGTAGATTCCCACAATTCCCTCGGATTCAAAGCGGGTAGGTGAAACTCCTGAGCACCGATTGCGTTCATTTCTTCCCGAACTATATTGGTGATTTTTTGCAGAATTCTATATCCAAGCGGAAGGAACGAATAAATTCCGGCTGAAAGCTGACGAATTAACCCCGCGCGTAACATTAAAATGTGGCTGCTAACAACAGCTTCGTTGGGGACTTCTTTTAAGGTTGGGACAAAGGACGAACTAAGTTTCATTGATTCACTCATTAATTAGCAAACAACAAATTTAAGCAAAGGGGCTTGTAAATGAAAATTGAGAAACGATTTGCGTGATTTTATTTTTAAGATCAACTGAGAGAATAAAATCTTACACGCAGAGCTCACAAAGTTAACCTCAAAGAAAGTGAATGTTTTTTGAAAAAGCTGAACTATAATTCTAAGATTATCGCAATTCTATGAAGCCTTTCTTATAAACCTTAGTATTTAAGTCGAGGTGCATTCGAGTTTGATTCCGCAACGCATGAGAATTCTTATAATAGTATTTGAATTGGTTTTCCATTGCATGAATTTTTCTTTGCGTTCTTGCATGGAAAGCGAGCATCACAAAATTTCCAAAGCTGAAATCCTCTAAATCTTTCCTAAAATACCCGCGGAACATTTTATATTTTTCAATAAAAGAATTGAGGAAATATGAAAAGAGAAATTTTCTCCTCCGGAACTGAATGGGAAGAAAAGGTGGGTTATTCGAGAGTTGTAAAGGTCGGGAATATATTTTTTGTTTCGGGCACAACTGCTGTTAACGATGAAGGGGAACTAATCGGATTGGGTGATCTGTATAAACAGGCTAAATTTTGTTTTCAGAAAATTGAGACTTCGCTCAACGAGTTAAAAATCGATCTCAAATACATCACAAGAACTCGAATGTATGTAACGAATATTGAATTGTGGGAGGAAGCCGGAAAAGCTCACAAAGAATTTTTTCATAATATTAAACCGGCTGCAACAATGGTGGAAGTAAGTAATTTAATCTCACCCGATTTATTGATTGAAATTGAAGTAGAAGGAGTAATTCACGATGAATAAAATCAGAAATCGCGATATGAATTATGATGAATTTATTTCAAACGGAGAACAAGTTCTCAGATGGGCCGCAAACTATTTTGAGGGATTGGAATCACTTCCGGTTATGTCACAAATAAAACCGGGAGATGTAAAAGATAAAATTCCAAACTCTCCGCCGTTAGATGGAGAAAGTTTCGATGAAATTATTTCTGATCTTGATAAAATTATTACTCCGGGAATTACTCATTGGGCGCATCCAAATTTTATGGCTTATTTTAATTCTTCAGGAAGCGCACCCGGAATTCTTGCCGAACTTATCGCGGCAACCTACAACGTTAATGGAATGGTTTGGATGTCATCCCCTGCAGTTGCTGAACTTGAGGAGAAAGTTCTCGCTTGGTTTCGCGATTCGCTTCGTATTTCAAAAGAATTTTGGGGTGTTGTTTACGATACCGCTTCTGTCAGTTCAATGCACGCGATAGCCGCTGCAAGGGAAAATATTCCGGGTCTCGAAATTCGCGAAAAAGGAATGACAGGCAGAAAAGACCTTCCGAAATTGAAATTGTATTGTTCCACGCAAGCCCATTCCTCAATCGATAAAGCTTGTCTTACACTTGGAATCGGAATGGATGGAATTTCTCACATCCCCGTAAACGACAGATTCGAAATGATTCCGGAAGAATTGGAAAAACAGATAAAAATTGATATTAAAAATGGTGAACTTCCGTTTTGTGTTGTTTCCACGATTGGCACAACCGCAACAACAAGCGTTGATCCGGTGAAACAAATCAGTGCGATTTCTAAAAAATATGATATCTGGCATCACGTTGACGCCGCGCATGCCGGAGTTACAGCAATTTTGGACGAGTATAAAAATTTATTCGATGGATCTGAATCCGCCGATTCTATCGTCATAAATCCACACAAATGGTTTTTCGTACCGATTGATTTTAGCGCGTTGTATATCAAAAATCGCAGTATACTAAAACGGGCTTTTAGTCTTGTTCCCGAATACCTTAAAACCGAAGGCGGTGATGAAATTACAAATTTAATGGATTACGGAGTTCCTCTCGGAAGACGATTAAGAGCAATTAAATTATGGTTTGTATTTCGTTATTTTGGTTTGGAAGGTTTGAAGTTGATAATTTCTAATCATATTGCTTCGGCAAAGTGGTTTGAAGAAAAGGTGAAAACGCATCCCAAAACTAAATTGTTCGCACCGGTAACTTTTAGTACAGTGTGTTTCCGATATTTTCCAAATAATACTTATGAGGAAACTCTCAATCAATTCAATAAAAATCTTGTAGATCGGATCAATAAAAGCGGCAAATTATTTCTGACCGGCACAAAAATAAATGATCTTTATTTTATCCGGGTTGTAGTTTCTGGAATTAGGACAGAAAAAAGGCATGTTGAATCGGCTTGGGAATTGTTATTATCTGAAGCACAAAAATTGGAGAATGAATTCGAATGTTAAAAAAATCATTTTTACTGCTTCTTTTTTCCTCTTCCGTCTTATTCTCACAAAAGTTCGACGTGGAAAAATCCAACGATTATTACCGAAAGGCAGTAAACAGCTATTTGAGTAAAGACCATCCAAGATTCTTAATCGAGATAAAATTGGCTGAAAGATACCGCCCAAACCATCCAAGATTGCTTTATAATATCGCTGCCGGTTTTGCATTAAATAACGAAGTTGATTCGGCTCTTGTTTATTTATCAAGAGTTGTTGATATGAAATTATATTTTCCCGCAGTGAACGATTCAGATTTCATTTCCATTTTCGAGAACGACGGATTTAAGTCTTTAGTTTCGGGTTTTAATCAAAATACTATTCCGGTTGAAAAAAGTAAAAAAATTGCCGGTTTTAGTGAGGATGATTTTGTTCCGGAAAGTGTTGCGTTCGATAGAAAGCATAATACATTTTATTTAAGTTCTGTTCACAAAGGAAAAATTGTTTCAATTAAAAACGATTCTTTGAAATTGTTTTACGAGCCGGAACATGGAAATGCGTGGAGTTTACTTGGAATGAAAATCAATAATCAAAAACGGGAGCTTTGGGTTTGTGCCTCCGCGATTAAACAAACTTTTGATGTTGATACAACGAAACTTGGGAAATCTAAAGTAATGAGGTTTGATTTAGACAGTCAAAATTTGATAGCCGAATATTCTGCCAACGATTCTCTTGCCCACATTTTCGGGGATTTGGTTATTGCTAAAAATGGTACCGTTGTGGTTTCTGATAGTAAATCAAATAATTTGTATACAGTTAATGAAGCGGATAATTTACTCGACCTTTTACATACGGGCAATGAAATTTACTCTTTGCAAGGATTAGATTTCGCTGATGAGAGAACTCTCTACTTTGCCGATTACACAACCGGAATTTATAAATTGGATATTACTTCTTCAAAAAGGACTCGGATTAAAACACCTGACGATTTAACAACTCTTGGAATTGATGGATTATACTTTTATAATAATCAATTGCTGGCGATTCAAAATGGAGTTAATCCCAATAGATTGATTAAAATGGGACTAAATGATTCAGGAACCGAAGTTACCGATTGGGAAATAATCGATTCGAACCACCGCTATTTTGATGATCCGACCCTCGGCGTTTTCGTCGGATCTGATTTTTATTATGTCGCTAACAGCAATTGGAACAAATTTAATCGTGAAGGAATATTAGACCGCTCATTAATATTATCAGAGCCGGTTATTTTAAAAGTAGAATTGGAATAGTATGAACGAACTTATAGAATTTGGATTACTTGCGTTTACATCTTTGTTCACAATGATAAATCCGCTCGGGATTACTCCGGTTTATTTGACTATGACCAAGGGATTGGACAGTCAAACACAAAACCGGATTGCAGTTAAAGCCGTAATTACCGCTTTAATCATACTACTTGTATTCGCGTTTACCGGTAATTTTATCTTTAAGCTTTTTGGTATTTCGGTTGATGGTTTAAGAATTGTTGGTGGAATCATTTTCCTTATGGTCGGGTACGATATGCTTCAGGCTCGATTAATTCGCACTAAAACTGAAGCCGAATCTGTAAAAGAATATGCGGAAGATATTGCGATTACCCCGCTTGCGATTCCTATGATTTGCGGTCCGGGAGCAATTACAGTGGCGATTGTATTATACAACGATGCAAAATCACCGGAAATGGTTGCGGTCCTTATCTCAGTAATCGTTTTAATTCTAACAATCGAATTATTCGGTTTAATTGGAGCAAAATCAATTAAAAAATTTCTTGGCGAAAATGGGAATAAAGTGTTGTTAAGATTAATGGGTTTGATTGTAATGGTAATTGCAGTAGAATTTTTGATCGCGGGATTGAGACCAATTTTAAGAGATATTCTAAAAATTCAATAATAAAAACGGGAAGATTATTTCTGCTGCTGAAATAATCTTCCCGAATAGAAATATCAACAATCTATTTTATCATCGAATAAATCTGCTGAGCTTGGACTTGATTATAATCCAACGCAATATTTTTATAATTAATAAGATCGACAATCGTACCTATCAAACATAAGCCGCCGGTCAGAACATATAAAATTCCCAAGCCAATCTGGTCAACGATAAATCTTTGAATTCCCGCAATCCCGAGAAATCCAACAAGAGTTAATAAAAGAATGGTTTGCGGATCTTTTCTTCGCACACGATATACGTTTGCAAATTGCCTTGCCTTCTCATCATCAAGATCTCTTATTAACGAGCTGACGATTGCTTGTTCTTCGCCCATTAATTCAGGTAACATTTCTAATATGTTTGCCATAATTTATTACTCCATATTTATAAAGTTGATCGATACTTTTTAAGGCAAGTACCGCTATCCGATGCACTATCAATAGCAATGCCGGGAGACCCAACCAGTGCTGCCCGAAGGAATCATAAAACTCACCGGTAAACAATAACGAAACTGATTTGCCCAAACCGCATCCCGGGCAACTTTCAAATCCAACAAGATTATAAAAACATAAATTCAAATGAGCTTCGGAATAAGGATTAATGCTAAAAAGGTAGATTAAAGCTCCTATCCATAAAAACAATTCAAGCCTGACAGAAAGACTAATTTTAATCATCCTTTCGATATAAAAAGGTAGTCTGATCATTTCATTTTTCCAAAACCTGTAGCGCTAATTTATAAAATTAGACGAATCAGTTTCATTAAAGTTAGAGACTCTCAATTATCTTCTTCAGCAATCAGACTTGAGATTGAAGGAACCAGTTCGGCGCTTGTATTGACAAATCTCTCCTCCGATTGATGACCCGAAGTTGAAATACAACACCGGACTCCAAATTCCTCCGCAATCTCATAATCATGCAATGTATCACCTATCATAATTATCGAATTGCGATCACCAATCTTTTCAATCATTTGCTTTGCGAGATTCATTTTTCCGTCAGCATAAATATTATCGTTCCCCTGTATATTCTCAAAATAATCAGCAATGCCGTAATGTTCTAATAATTTTTCAAGATGTTCGTGGGTATAAGCAGAAAGCATATATTGCTTTTTCCCTTTGGATTGAAATAGTTCTAATATTTCCTTTACTCCATGATGCAGCTCAGCTTCATATTTTCTTTTTTCATAATGATCAATAAATTCGGCTCCTACTTTTTCAAAATTACCATTCGAGATATCATGACCGGCTGCTTTATAATAATGAATAAGTGGAAAAGTAAAAATCGATCTGTATCTCTCAAATGAGATCTCCGTTCTGCCATAAGCTCGCAAAAGAACATTCATAATGTCCATACATAATTCGGCATCATTAAATAATGTTCCGTTCCAATCCCATATAATATTTTGATGTTTTATCATTTTAGATATATCAGTTTTAAAAATTTCGAATTTCGTTGATTTGTAACATTCAAAAAGTACATGCCTGAGCTTAGATTCGAAAACTCACTTGAATTTAAATTTAGCCGGAATGTAAACGTTCCAGCCGATTCATAAATATTTTGATGCTCGAAAATTGATTCGCCCAAAACATTAAAAAGTCGAAATTCCACCAATCCGGGGGACGTTAAACTAAATTGAATATTTGTTTCGGGATTAAACGGATTAGGATAAACAGCAACATCAAATGAAGTGGGAAGAAGACCGGTTTTAGCGGAAGTAATTAAATTAGGTTCGCCAGGTGAAGGAGTTAAAAAATTCCAGGTATTTGATCCGTCGGGAGTTCGTCCGAAAGAAATATCATCCGATTGGGAACCGAACGAAATAGAATCGAGGACTGTAATTCCGTCGCCTGAATAAATCGCAATAAACTCACCATCTTTATCCAATCTAAAATTCGTGTGGTACAAACCTTCTTCTTCATCATCATCAGCCCAAAGAGTTAAAAATGAACCCGGAGCTAAAGTATCGTTGGCAGTAAATTGCCATTTCGTATTATTTGCCGGATCATCTGTCAAATAAATTCCAAATAGTGGAATTGCTTCCGACGAATTATTATAAAGTTCAATCCAATCTTCATTCAACCCATTTTCATCGATAATCCCCGAATTATTAGAAGCCAAAAATTCATTGATTTTTAACCCTTCCTCAATTATTTCGGGAGCGGTGATATTTATAAAATCATCAGCAGGATAACGAGTTTCAAATCCATCAGAATTTTTCAGCATAATTCTGAAATTTCCGAATCCGCCTTCACCAATGGGTGGAATAACTGCCAAGTACCGATCATTTTCTTCTACAAGTTTGCTGTTCTGAATCGGTTTCCACTCAAGCTGATATTCTTCCACGACTGTCAGCAATCCGGGATTGTATTCAACAACCTGTTTTGTAAGATCAGAACTGCTGTAAATTGATGCATAAACGTATATACTGTCATTCGGACCCGGAATTTTTGGTTCATAATTAAACTCATAAACAGTTGGTTTTGCTGCTTCATATTTTAATTGTTGTTTTACGGAGCTGTTGCGGTTTTTAATAAAACTTTTTATTCCTCTTTTTACATGCTGGTTACTGTAAAAACCATCTGTAAATGAATTATGAAAATCGCTTGAAGTAAACCCGTAATCCAATTGCCTAATTTCATCAATTTCCGCGAATGGTGTGATTAACGATTTCAGAGTATCAATCCTATCTTGCCATAAACTAAGATCAAAAACAGCGGAATTGTAGAATTCAATAAAATGTGTGTAGAGATTTTTATATTCGGGGATCTTGAGCAATTTATCTGACAACGG
Source organism: Melioribacteraceae bacterium (assembly GCA_021739765.1). Lineage (GTDB taxonomy): Bacteria > Bacteroidota > Ignavibacteria > Ignavibacteriales > Melioribacteraceae > JAIPBD01. The sequence continues at coordinate 43,831 of JAIPBD010000021.1, read as the reverse complement.
TTGTTCCGTTCGATTAAAAATCGGATAATTATACGGATCGACAAGTGCCCAATCTTCACCAAACCAATCTATACCGAAAGTGTTGTCATAATCGTAAGGGATCCATCTAATTTTCTGTTGCCCCGGGTCGAAATACAAATAATAATTATTGTGGATATATCTGTAATCATCCCAGCTCCCAAGTAACAAATTCATTGCGAGATATTGCAAAAATTCTTTTGTATTTAAAATCTCCTCAATTCCGTCTTTAAAAATTTGGTTGGATTGTGAATTACTAATTTCGATAAGCTGCATTAACCGGGTGTAGTCATAATCCTCCCTGTTGGTTTTTAAAGCATAACTGTGCTCGTACGAGGAGAGGTTATTCCCCAGGTATTTCAAATTTGCCGGAGTATTTTGATAGAGGCATTTCCATAGATTTCCCTTATAATCTTCATAATTCCTCTCAACAAAAACTTCGTCGATATGTTCAACATTAATATATAAACCATAGTATCGGTTATTGATATAGAGGGCAACATGATTTGAACGAGGGGCAATCATTCCTATCTCTTCGAAAAGATCCCAGCTTAATTTTGCGCGTACAATTGATGGATCATTATGTTCCCCGTTTATATTCAGCTTTTCGAGTCCGTAAAATTCTCCGCCGTTTTTGAAAGTGTTAAAAGAAAGTTTGAACGATTTCTTAGCTGAATTTCGCGAAGTATTTCCCCTTAATCTGATTCCGACCGAATCAACTTTTTCGTTTATTAATCTATTTTTAAAACTGATGGAGCAATAATGCATAGAATCACTTTGAGCATTCCGCGAATCGAACAGATACTCCACAATAGAAGAATCAACAAGAATTCGAATTTCAGTTATTTGTGAATCGTCGAACACAAATGTTGATTCATCATTTTGCGCTGACAATATTTGAGCAGTAAAAAAAAGGATGTAGAGCGGTATTAATTTCATTTTTGTTAATATTACATAATTATTAATTTTGTGTCACATATTGTAAAACTTCTAAAAAGATGTTGATATTTTAAGCTTTTCCTATTATGTTGTCATTGTTAATTAAATTAATCAGCCAGCTAAGCCTATAACATATGCCCGACATCACAGTTTGGCATTAATATTTTTAGTTAATTAACAGACATAGTATCGGAGAATTTTATGAAAAAGAATATATTAGAACCTGGCAAAGCAGGTCTAGGTGGTTTTCTCCTCTTTTTAGCCGTTATCATGTTTACCAAACTAATCGGATATTGGGTAACCGGAGCTGAATCAATCGACATTACCTTTACCGACATATTGTTAGGTTTTATAGGATTCATATTAATGTTTTTGATGAAATTTTTGGAGAAATTCAAAAAAATCTAGTTTGTATCCTCTTTTAGTTTTTCAGTCTTGTCCGCAATTTTAAGTTTCTCCACCATTTCATCAAGATCACCCTCCATAATATTTGTTAGACTATAAAGGGTCAACCCAATTCTGTGGTCTGTAACCCGATTCTGAGGGAAATTGTACGTTCTTATTTTATCACTTCTATCGCCACTTTTCACCATTGATTTTCTCTGAGCGGCAAGTTCCGAATTGTGTTTTTGTAATTCCAAATCGTACAACCTGGCATTTAGTACTTTCATTGCTTTTTGGCGATTTTTTAACTGCGAACGTTCGTCCTGGCATTGAACGACCAATCCCGTGGGAATATGTGTGATTCTTATGGCTGTTTCCACTTTATTAACATTTTGTCCGCCGGCGCCGCCACTCCTAAAAACATCAATTCTTAAGTCATTCTGATCTACTTCAACCTCTACATCCTCCACTTCCGGCATAACTGCAACCGAAGCTGCCGATGTGTGAACGCGCCCACTCGCTTCCGTGAAAGGAACTCTCTGAACACGATGAACACCACTTTCGAACTTCATGTCACCAAAAACTCCCTCACCGCTCAAAGACAATACGGCCTCTTTTATCCCACCATGGTTTGATTCATTGAGATCAATCAGTTCGATAGTCCATCCACGGTTTTCAGCATAACGAGTATACATTCGATAAAGATCTCCGGCAAAAATCCCGGCTTCATCTCCGCCTGTCCCCGCTCTAATTTCCAAAATTACGCCCTTATCATCATTCGGGTCCTTTGGAATTAACAAAACTTTGATTTCTTCTTCGATCTCTTTTTGTCTGGAAATCAATTCATCTAATTCAATTTCCGCAAACTCTTTTATTTCTTTATCTTCCGCCGATTGAATTACTTCTTTATTTCCTTCAATGTTGCTCGTTACTTCCACATATTCATTAAAAACGTTTACAATTTCTTCGAGGGAACTTCTTTCTTTGCTTAAAGAAACATACCTTTTTTGATCAGAAACTATTTCGGGATCGGAAAGACTCTCGGTAATTTTTTCATATTTTCGCTTAATTTCTTCTAATTTTCCAACGAATTCCATTTATTCTCCAGTTTAGAATTCAAATATACCAAAGTCGATTCTAAGAATCTGTTTACTATTTAACCGTGTTTTCTAAGGATTTCCAAATATTGCAGCCTCACTTCCTTTGATGGAATTTCATCCTTTCTTTCAAACGATTTATCAATTTTGCACCGGACTAACAATTCGTCAATCATCTCAAACATTGGTCGGTTTGGATAAATTTTGTCACGCAAAAAATGAATCAGTTTGAAAGTTTTAAAACCATCAAACCATATTTTTTTTTGAAAACTCAACTGCGTCGCAGATTTTGAATTATTTGCAATTTTATTGAATGAATTAGCAAAATCATTCATCGCTAAAAATTCAGAGAGCTCAACACTCACACTTTTGGATTGTTCTAATATTTCTTCAGCATTTTTATTGAAAGGTGATTCTAAAATTTCTAACCATAACTTTAATATATCAAAATTTTTTATATCATAAAGTTCGTAATTGATACTTGATTTTTCTTTCATTGAGGTGAGAGCTTTGCCCGTACCAAACGGAACACGCCAACTTGATCTGGAATCGGGATAAATTTGTGCTTCCTTTATTTCATTGAAACCAACAATTTTCGCGAGCTTCTGAGTAAAATAAAAATCTTCCCCGGCTTTGCGTTTGTTCATCCCACCAATTTTTATATAAACCAAAGGATTAAAAAAAATGGTTGAACCAATGGTATGGAACGAATATGGAGATCCGGAATATTTCAAAGCCAGCACATAATATCGCAGGAATATTTCATACGAAATAATCGCGTCATCAAGAATTTCATCGGAATTTGTGCGGTGCTTGAATGAAAAAAATCCTGACGCTTCTTGGCCTTGTTTAGAAATCTCGATAAGTGTTTCAAAATAATTGCCGGTGACGGTACAATCCGCATCAAGATAACTGATAACAGATCTTTTTAAATTTTTTAACAAGAGAAGCGCAAAATCAGCACCAATCTTTCTTGCTATACCAACACCAGCATCAATCTCAACTATTGCGCTATCAGCACTACTCGCGTCGACAATCGCTATTTGGAATAGGCTAACTTCTTCAATTAATTCCCACAAATATCTGATTGTTTTTTGGTTTTCATCAAAAATACGTCGGTGGCACGAATCCGAATTATTGATCACAAAAATTACCAGGACATCAAAATTCTCCGGATATTTGTTACCTTTTAGTGAGCTTATTAATTTTTGAAGATTTTCAAATTCCGCGATTGCCGGAACGACAGTAATCACATCGTACTTACTCAAGCGGTCTAATTCGATTTCCCATTTATAAATACCAAATTTTTTGAAATATTTTTTGACTTGGTCGGGATAATCTGATGATTTTAATATTTCCTCTAAACCGTATTTGTTCATTTGGTTTTAAAATACTTTTTCTCAATCAAATCAACCGACTGCTCAAAACTACTTCCGTCGATCCAATTGATTTCAACTCCCTCTCTTTCCATTTTGCGAAACCATGTCATTTGCCGTTTTGCAAATGCATGAATGGCCGAGTTTAATTTTTGGAACATATCATTATAATTAAGTTCTCCTTTCAGATGAAGCGCGATAAATTTGTATTCGAGTCCAAAAAGTTTCATTCGTTCAAACGAAACGCCCCTATTTATAAGATTTTCGACCTCTTCAATCATTCCATTTTTAAGACGCGTTTTTAATCGTCGGGTTATTCTTTTTTTTATTGTTTCTCTATCAAATCTAACTCCAATATTTAGCGACACTATATCGATGTGAGATTTAGATTTTGATTTAGATTCTGCGACTGTTAATGCTTCTAATATTCTATCTCTTGAAATAAGATCAGTTGTATTATGTAAATTTGTTTTTTTAGATAACAGAATATCAGCTAACTCTTCTGTGCTCATATTTTTGTATGTATCAAAATTCGACAAATCCTTTTCAATCATTTCGTAATTTTGAATTATGGAAGAAAGATAGAGCCCGCTGCCTCCGACCATAATCGCATTCCGCTTACGTAAATTTATTTGTTCAAAAGCATCATAAAAAAGTGTACGGAATTGATAAAGGTTAAATTCAGATTTAGGATCAGCAACGTCAATCAAGTGATAATCGATCTTCTGTCCATCGATTTCAAACTCGTGCAAATCCTTCCCGGTTCCAATATCCATACCTTTGTAAACTTGTCTCGAATCCGCAGAGATAATTTCAGCTGAATATCTTTGCGCAATTCTGACAGCCAAAGTAGTTTTACCGCAGGCGGTTGGACCCAATACGGTTATCAGATTGTAATTCATTTTTAATTAATAGGATGCTGCGATTGGAAGAGAGATTGTAAATTTTGTTCCGGTTTGAGGATCGCTTTTAACGGTCAGTTTACCATTATGATCTTCAACAATTTTTTGTGAAATTGATAGCCCTAGCCCTGAAGCATTCTCTTTTCCATTTGAATAAAAGGGATCGAATACCGACGGATAAGCGCTTTCAGAGATTCCGATGCCATAATCAATAATATTAATATTTATAGTTTGTTTATCTCTATCTGACTCAATTCTAATCTGTTTATTTTCCGTCAAAGCTTCACACGCATTTTTTATAATTGCTTTCAAAACAAAATTAAATTCGTTTAAATCAATTTTTACATCTACATCAATACCGGAGTCAAAAACTATCTCTGCTCCAAAATCTCTGATAAAAGATTGATTGTTGTTGATAAATTCTTGAATTACTGAATTCAGATTCTGACGGGTTAAATAGAGATGAGGGCGTTCATCCGCAAAAGCAAATATTCGGTTCAGTGAATAATGCATCTCTTTTGCAGAAGAATAAGCTGTTTTAACAACTTTTGCGTCGTCATCATTTCGATCTGATTTACCGATTCCTTCGAGATAGGATTTTGTCAAATATACTTTTTTTCTAAATTCATCATCAAGGAAGTATGTTAGTTTTCTAACAGAAATAAGATTTTCTGTTTTTAAAAGATGACCGGCTCGTTCACTATTTAAAATTGCTTGTGCGGAATGATTTGACAAAACTGAAAGCATCGCTTCATCCTCATCTGTAAAATATCCATCCTTACGATTAACCAGTAAAATAACCGCGATAATGGTTCCTGCGGGATCGAGAAGAGGAAGTCCGATTACACTTTTTGAAGATTCCGTTGTCCGGTAATTATAATTCCCATTTTCACCAGACTGCGTGTCTTTTACATTAAGTACTTTTTTGAGGTTTAGAACCTCTTTCGCAAAAGAATCATCAATATTTAAACGAAGTTGGGACTCATCTAATCCGTTAATTCTGTTCCATTCTCTTTCTGATTCTTTATCAACCATATAAAGGGTAACTTTTTCGCAAGGAGCAACTTTATCAAAGGCGTCGAGAATATTTTTTAACGTATCCTCAAGATATATACTCGAATTAATTTGAAGCAACGATTTGTCTAAAATTTGGGATTTGTCGAACAATCGTTTTTGATCTTTTTCGAGCTGTGCTAACTGTTCGGATAATTCAACAAATTCTTGAATATCGATCTTTTCAGAATCGTCTTCAATCGGTTCTTCGCCTTTTTCCAGTTCATCCATTGTGCGTTCAAAAGCATCGTGGTCTTGATCTTCTTTGCTCTCAATTTGAAGTTCTTGATTTTTCAGCGAGTTCTCATGTGCATCTGATTTTAAATTAGCAGATTCTTCTTCAGATAATGAATCAACTTTATTTCCCGACTCATTTGTATCATCGAAAACATTCTTTTTATTCTCTTCATTCGCCAGGGATTCTTTTTCTTTTGGGTCATAAGTCCATGGTTTGTCAATTAATTGGGCGGATTTTCGATATTCCTCAACTTCAAATTCTGAGAGAGACTTTTCATCGGCAAGGAATTCTCTCAAATCTTCCATATCGTCATCGTCAACCATTGCGTCCAACATTTGATCGGCATTACTCTCAGGCTTAATATTTTCCTCTAACGCGACTTCCGATTCGTCCTCATTTGTTTCGTCAACCTCAGATAGATTAGATCTTTCGCTATCATTTATCGGCCGTTCAATTTCTTCTGACTTTTCAATTTCCACATCAGCATTTTCTATTGCTGAATCGGAATCGAAGTAAGTGTCGGGCTCGACTTTGGGCGTTGATTCGGGCTGGGTTTCGGGTTCGGCTTCTTCCTCGCTCGCATCCATTTCAATCTTTGGATCATCGGTTTTATCCTTTTGCTCAAGCAAATTATCGACTTCATCTTTGCTTAGAATAATCAGATAACAGTCACTCAGCGCTACCGCTGTTGATTCCGGAGGATTATCGGAAAATAAATGCTCATCGCCGAAATAATCATTCGCGCTTTTCATCATCGATTTTATTTCTTTCGATTCATCACGCATAATGAGATTTACTTCACCGGATATAATCAGAAAAAGTTCTTTAACTTTTTCATCCGAGCGATATATTATTTCACCCTCCTTTATGGAAAGTAAATTACCCTTAACTCCCGATAAATCGAAACTGGAGATATCGTAATTTTTAAGTAATTTGTTTTCTCGAAGTGCTATTTCTAATTGATTACTCATTTACCCAATAGACTAAAATTATCTATGCAAAATACGGAAATTGATAGAGGTGTTAAACATCTTTCTTCTAATGATAAAACATTATCTCGACTTATAAAAGTTTATGGCGATTGTAATCTGCGGAAAAGAAGAAATTATTTTCATCAACTTACAGTTGCGATTATCTCACAACAATTATCAACAAAAGCAGCTAACTCAATTGTGAATCGGTTTTTGGATTATTACAATCGTGATCCTAAACCTGAAACCATTATCGAAACACCATTTGAAACTTTGAGGGCGTTCGGTCTTTCAAATGCGAAGGCTAAGTATATTTTGGATCTTGCCGAGAAAATTTTAGATAAAACAATTTCGCTCAAAAACCTGAGCGCAAAATCTAATCATGATATAATCGCCGAATTAACCAAAGTTAAAGGCATCGGGGTTTGGACTTCGCACATGTTTTTAATATTCACCTTAAATCGTTTGGATGTTCTTCCCGTAGGTGATCTTGGAATAAGAAAGGCAATAATGCTAAATTACGGTTTAGAAAATTTACCGGATGAGCAAACAATAGTAAATCTTGCCAAGAAACATCGCTGGCACCCTTACGAATCAATAGCTTCGATTTATTTTTGGAAATCGTTGGATGAGAGGCCTGAAACTAATTAATGGAAATTGCATCAAATCAAATATCTGAAGATGAGCTGATTAAAAAAGCTCAAGAAGGCGATAAACGTTCACTCGCTGAGTTAGTAAAACAAAACGAGCAAACCGTCTATAATTTTGCCTTCAAAATATGTAGAAACAAGGACCGTGCTGAAAACGCTATGCAAGAGACTTTTATGAGCATGGTGAAATCAATTGGACAGTTTAGTGGTAAATCGAAGCTTTCAACTTGGCTTTACCGAGTGGTTTCAAACCACTGTTTAATGATGGCTCGTTCAAGAAAACGACATGAACACTTTTCAATTAATGACGATGATTCCATAATTGAGGAGAAATATTTTGCTGATTGGAGGTTTACCCCGGAAAAGGTTACCGAGAATGAAGAGCTAAAAGTAAAACTCGATAACGCAATTAAAAAATTACCTCCGGATTACAGAGTCGTTTTTCTTTTAAGGGATATTGAAGGATTGTCAACCGAAGAAACCGGCGAAACTCTTGATCTTTCTGTTCCGGCTGTAAAATCAAGATTACACAGAGCACGTGCTTTTTTAAGAGATGAACTAAATAAGGTGTTTGAAAATGGCAGTCAGTGAAGAAAAAAGAAAAGAACTGATGAAGCATATATGCTCTAATCTCGGTGAAGATTTCGGAGAATTAAAGTGCGAAGAATTAATGAAGGAGATCGAAGATTGCGATTGCGCAAACAACTATTTACGCACTCTCGAAAAAACCATCGAAGTTTACAAAAGATACAACGCTGAGGTCTCCCCCGAGGTCCACAACCGTCTTATGGATATTCTTGATCTCACGGACGACGAATAAATACGCCAAACCTTTTTTCCTGTTGTTCGTCTAAAAAAGCTAATCCAAATTTTTTAATCCAGGAGAAACAATGTTTGCCAAAAATAATCTTCGCATGCTTTTTTTGCTTTTATTATTAGCCGGAATAACAGAAGCACAACAAAAATTTACCATCGATTTACATAATATTGATGACGATCTTTTCAATGTAACCATCCACCCAGATAATCTTTCCGAAAACAATAACATCTTTCAATTCGCGGCTATCGCGCCCGGGACATATCAGATTATGGATATCGGAAGGTTTGTGAAATATTTCAAGGCTTACGATAAAAATGGTGAAGAAATTGAAACTGAGAATGTTTCTACGAACCAGTGGGAAATTTCTGATCCGGAAAATGTTGCAAAAATTGATTATCAAATCTCGGAAACTTGGGATACACCTGTCGAAAAAAACCAGGTTTATCCAATGTGTGGAACCTCCCTCGAGAAAGATCACGCTTATATCAATAATCATGCGGTTCTCGGATATTTCCACGGGAGGCAGTCCGATGAAATGTGGATTCAGGTAAATTTACCCGACGATTGGATAATTGGAACACCTTTAGAATTGAACTCGGAAAACTATTACGTCGCGAGCAGCTATGATTTCGCAATCGATTCTCCGATTCTCGCCGGACGTTTATCTGAAGCGACTACAGATATCGAAGGAACCACCGTAGACGTTTTCACTTATTCAAAAACCGATCAAATTAAATCTGAAAATTTGTTAATCGGTATCGAAGATATACTTTACGCCGCTTCTGAATTTACCGAAGGACTGCCTGTTCAGCGATATGTATTTTTATTTCATTTTGAAGATACACCGGCAGGCGCTTGGGAGCATTCATACAGCTCCAATTATGTATTGGCTGAGAGAGAATTGGATGAGGAGAATATAAAAAATATTCGCTCTATCGTAGCCCACGAATTTTACCATGTTGTCACTCCGCTGAATATTCATAGTGAATTGGTTGAAATGTTTAATTTCGAAGAACCGACTCTTTCACAACATTTATGGTTGTATGAAGGAGTGACAGAATGGGCTTCGGACGCAATGCAGTTTAGATACGGTATCTTTACGCTTGAGGATTATTTGCGTGAAACTAAAAAGAAATTACTCACCAACGATTTTTACAACCAGGATATTTCACTCACTGAGCTTGGTGTAAATGCCGCAAAGCTTCCCGCTCAATATGCTAATATTTACATGAAAGGTGCGATTGTAGGGACTTTGTTGGATCTGCTTTTAATCGACAAATCAAATGGTGAATCGGGTCTTCGTGAATTGATGAATAATTTGGCAAAAAAATACGGACCTGAAAGGCCGTTTAGTGAAGATGATTTTTTTGATGAACTTGCTGAAATGACTTATCCAGAAGTTGGTGTATTTATTGACAATTATATCCAAGGGACTGAACCGCTCCCGGTGTCGGAATATTTTGAATATGTTGGAATTAAATATACTGAATTTTTAGGATATGATTCTTCGAAAATATCCTTGGGTTTTGGCTTAGGAGTAGAGGATGGGAAAGTGGTGGTAACCAATGTAAATGAAGACGAAACTCAGGATATAAAAGTAGGCGACGCATTTAAACGTGTGGTGGATATTGATGTAACTCTTCAAAATGCTCAAGTGGCATTTGCTAAACTTTACACCAAAAAGGCCGGCGAAACTCTTGACTTTGTTCTCGACCGGAGCGGTGAGGAAGTTGAGCTGAGCTATGTATTTCCACCTCAAAAAATAAAGCATAAGTTTGAAGTTATAAAAAACCCTACTCCGGAACAGCTGAAATTACGCAAGGCATGGATGAGTAATCTTTAGATTAAAGTGCAGTTATTATACAAAAACATTTATTGATGGTGTTGTCTAAATAATTGATTGGTTGCACCGAAATTATTTCTGTACAACACTCAAATTAGATTGTGGTTTTCTGCCGCTTCAATTCGGGTAGTGCGCCTGAGACAACTCCATCAATACTTTAAGTTAATTTAATTACGATAAATCCAATTCGAATCTTCTTTAATTATCTTTTTCAATGACATCTCCTGTTCCTTCCTCCCGGCCTAATTACTAGTTCAGTTTCAACATGTGTTTTATTTTGTTTTAAATGTCTATTATTGTTTTCAAATGATAGAGGTATGATCTTTAATTATGATTACAGCATTTATACGAAGAAGACTAACAGCTGAACAAAGATATTATATAAAATTACAAATAAAAGGACTGAAATCAATATTCTCCAAAGAGAATATTGATGGATTATTTTGCGGGAATAATTTGAACAAACTCGCATTAATTTATGGAACAGATAAGTTCAACAGTCATTATTACACTCCTCACTACCAGAAACATCTCAAGCGTTTTAAGTACAAAAAGATTAACTTGCTGGAAATTGGCGTAGGTGGTTATGAAAATCCACTTTTAGGTGGAAAATCTTTAAGAATGTGGAGAAGATATTTTCCATTTGCCAAAATATTTGCAATTGATATTTACGAGAAATCAGCGCTTGAGGAAACTCGAATAAAAATATTCAGAGGCAGTCAAGTCGACAAAACTTTTTTAGAATCGGTAGTAAACAAGATCGGAGAGATTGATGTAATTATTGATGATGGGAGTCATCAGAATGAACATGTCATTAATTCGTTCAAAATTCTGTTTCCTAAATTAAAAGATGGGGGTTATTATATTGTTGAGGATACCCAGACATCCTATTGGAAAAAATTTGGCGGAGACAGCAAAAATCTGAACAACCCCAATACTTCTATGGGTTTTTTCAAAAGTTTGACAGATTCTCTGAACAATAAAGAATTTCTTATTCCTAATTATGAACAAACATATTTTGATAAAAAGATAATCTCAATGCATTTTTACCACAATTTGATATTTATCAGGAAAGGTAACAATAATGAACAGTCTAATGCGATTGTGAATAATGAACCAAACGAAATAATTTATTAATTACTTCTTTTTAGCGAATCCTATTTTTCGAACTTCATACGTTTGATAAACGCAAATGGAGAATTTTATTACATTCTTATGACCGTTCAATTTTCGAAAACTGACGGAACAAATTTTGGAATATTACTTTAAGATCACTTTGGTGAAGACTTAATCGAAGATTACCCTCGCAATAAATCGTTTTAAGCAAGAACAGGGATGCAGATAAATTCAGAAAAGAATCTGATTTCTTGAACCGGTTGTCTTGAAAAACTAAAGATGGAAAATATTTTACAAAACATTTTCATCCCACAAAATAAAAATATAAATGAACCGCCCAGAAAAAATTACGAATATTTAGAGATGGTGTTTCTGAAAAATATCGGCACGATAAGGCAGAAACAAGAGTGGGATGATGAAAATGTTATATTTTATTTATCCTCCATCATCAGTTTTTCCTTTTCTTCTTCGAACAGCTTCCCTTAAAATATATTCCATTTGGGCGTTCAACGAGCGTAACTCGTCCCCCGCCCACTTATTAAGTTCAGCCCACAATTTTGGATCTATTCTTAAAACGACAGATTTTTTTTGTGCCATACTAATACAATGATCCCGTGTTTACAACCGGTTGAGTTGCTTTATCAGAGCAAAGTACAACCATAAGATTACTAACCATTTGAGCTTTACGTTCTTCGTCGAGTTCCACAACTCCGTCAGCTTTTAATCTATCCAATGCGATCTCAACCATTCCTACAGCGCCGTCAACAATTTTTAGTCTTGCTGCAATAATTGCTTCAGCTTGCTGGCGTTGAAGCATTGCATGGGCTATCTCCTGTGCATAAGCGAGGTGATTAATTCTAGCTTCAATAACTTCAACTCCAGCGGCACCTACTCTCTCTTGAATTTCTTTCTTCAAATCTTCCGATACTTCATCAATTGATGAGCGCAACGTGATTTCATTTTCATCCTCAGTATTGAAGTTATCGTACGCGTATGATAATGCCATGTGACGGATGGCGGATTCGGATTGGACATGAACATATTCGAGATAATCGTCAACTTCAAAAAAAGCTTCGGCGGTATCGGCTACTTTCCAAACAACTACTGCTGATATTTCAATCGGATTGCCGTTTTTATCATTTACTTTTAATTTTTCACTATCAAAATTTCTTACTCGAAGCGATATTTTTCTTTTTGAATAAAACGGATTAGTCCAACGAAATCCTGATGCTCTTTCCGTCCCTTTGTACTTGCCGAACAATAACAAAACGTATGCTTGATTTGGCTCAACGGTAAAAAAACCAACATAAAAGATAATTGAGGTTATGAGAAGCAGAATTCCGCCTACAATGTAATAACCTGCTCCATACGAATCCCATTGTTTGGTAAGTACTACTCCGTAAATAAAAATAGCGATTGAAATGAGTGTCAAGAATATGTTGAAAAACAAAACCGTCCAACCGCTTTTTTGCGGACTTAAAATTTCTTTTGCCATTTCGGCCCCCTATCAAAGTGATATTAAAGAGATATCATTATAATATGATACAAATGTTTAAAAAGCAACACAAATATCTTGTTTGTTCAACAATTTATCATGTTGCTATTTATCTGTTTATCTAAGAATTAAAGGAATGGTTTGATTGTGTTTGGGTAGAACTGACTAATTAGAACTCAACGCCGTGCTTTTTTAAAATTCGCCAGAGTGTCGTTCTTCCAACTCCAAGTTCTTTTGCGGTTTCGGTTTTATTCCACCGATTTTTATCCAGCAAAACAAGGAGATCATCTTTGTTGTTAATACTTTTCTCATAATTTCCATTCCCGGAAACACTTCTTTCTCGTTTCTGTTCGCGGAAGTGTCGTGGTAATTTTGCTATTTTTATCCTTTCACCCGGGGAGGATCTTACAAACGCATATTCGATAACATTTTCAAGTTCCCGAATGTTGCCAGGCCAATGGTAGGAAGTTAAAATATCATAGACATTGTCATCCATCTCAACAATTTCTTTCTTGTAGATAATTGAGAATTTCTCGAGGAAATGTTTTACTAAAGGAATTACGTCTTCAATTCTATCGCGCAATGGTGGGATTTCGATCGGGATGACGTTTAATCTATAGTACAAATCTTCTCTAAACTGCCCTTCTGATAACGCATTTTCTATGTGAATATTCGTCGCGGCAATTATCCTAACATCTGTTGATCGCGTAACTGATTCCCCGACTCTTTCAAAAGTACCTTCTTGCAACACTCTCAGCAATTTTAACTGCATTTGCGGTGGAATTTCGGCAACCTCGTCTAAAAATATCGTTCCTTTATCTGCAAGCTCAAATCTTCCGGGTCTATCTTTGATCGCGTCTGTAAACGCTCCTTTTACGTGGCCGAATAATTCGCTAGCCAACAAATTATCCGGGAAAACCGAACAGTTAACGAGAATGAATTTTTCTTTTTTACGGGTGCTTTCCTTCTGAATGGCGTTGGCTACCATTTCCTTTCCGGTTCCCGATTCCCCTGTAATAAAAACCGGCGCTTTCGAATCTGAGATTTCTTTAATCAAAGAAAATATTTCTTTCATTGATTTACTGTGACCAATAATTCCATGAAATTGAGTGGTTTCAGAATAATATTTGCGGAGGATTTCGATTTCCGACTGATCTCTGAAGGTTATCAACCCACCACAAGGATCTTCTTTTTCATTATATAAAACAGCGGCGTTAAGTTTTATTGGCTTAGTTCTATCGATGGTATGAATGCTGGAATCAAAATCATACAGGTTTTTTTTCGATTTTAAAACAAGTGAAATGGGGCAGTCCAGGTAACACATTTCTGTTTTGAACACATGTTTGCAAAACTTTCCTACAACTTCGTCACTTGCATATCCCGTAATTTTTTCGGCGGCTTTATTGAAGAAGTTAATTCTGAAATCTTTATCAACCGTAAAAACTCCTTCAGCGATTGAGTCAAGAATATGATCCTTTAGTTTGTCATTAACAGCCATGTTCATCGAAGCCAAAAAGTGGAAATTTGTTCATTAAAAATAACGAAAGCGGTTGTTCGATAAAAGGATATTCGCATCTTAAACTGATTGTGCATTAGAATTATAATATTCTTCCAAACAATTGATTGATGAATTTAGGAATTTATTATTATGTAGAGTTTTTGCAGCCTTACGGAGGTACTTGAGCGAAGTTTTTGCATTACAGAACAACCAAACTATCCCCAAAAACAAATCATACTCGGCAGCACTGTAATTATGCTCTCTGTGTTTTTCGAGTTCGTCAATTATTTCTTCGCAAGGACAGTCATCTATGATAGGATCGGCATTAATTATAAACTCGATATCTTGATTAATCAGCGATGAAAACAATTCCAACGCCTTGTTTAGATTTCCGTTTTGAGCGTAACAAACTATCAGCTTTCTTTTTATTGACTTACTATGGGGATATTCTTCCAAACAAGCTGCCAATTCCGATTCAGCGAGTAAATATTTTCTTGCCATAAAGTACTGATTTCCTAACATTTCACTCATTTTTGTACCTAAACTTTCCCCAAAGTTAGTAAATTTTGGAAAAAGTGTAGCATGGAAGTTTCCCATGCTACACTAAATAAATTAATCAGTAACCAGAGCGTAGTCACGAACTTCGCTTGATTCTACAAATTTAGTACCCGGCATTGCATCGTACGACATTCCATTTACGCCGTATACAATTGATTTTGCATCATAACCAACAACCCTTAAGTATGCCGCAACATGAGCAGATGTTTGACCTGTATAGCAGTAAACCGCAACAGTTTGATCTGTCGGTAATGTTTTAAGGTCAGCATCTAATTTCAAACTAGAACCTGGTGTGTATTGAATTGCGCCTGGGATATGTCCCCAATTGTAATGATCTTCACTCCAGTAATTGACAATATAATAATTAGACGAATTCGTAAAAACATCGCTATTTGTTACTTTTGCTCCATCAAACCCTTCGGTTAAAACTGTTTGAACTCTCTCTCTTAAAATATCAGCCCCTGTTGTTTTACCTGTGTTTAATGTTGGTAAATTACCGACCGCGGCTTTAGCGGTTGCAGTAGTAACAAGAGAAGTTGAACGAGAATTGCCAATGCTATTTACCCAACTTCCTGAGGTTGCACTATTCCATGAGCTCATTCCCCATTTAAGATCTTTTACGTTATCATATCCGAGCAATCTTAATAAACCGGTTGCCCAACCCGCTGTTTGACCACTATAGCAAGCGATAACGACAACACTTTTTGAATCGAGGTTATTCGTTTCATAATAATCCAAGATATTAGCCGTAGTAACGTTTACAGCGCCTTGAATATGTCCATTTGCAAAATCGGCGGCACTTCTGATATCAAGAATAACTTGATCTGTGCTAGCCAAAATATTGGCATACACATCTGAAGAAACTATCATTGCAGGAGCGGCGGTATTGATAAAGTCACCGTTATCTTCCATGTATTCAACCAAAACTTGTGCTTCGTTGATCGCCACGGGTTCGTTTGTATTCTCGTCCTCGCACGCAGTGTTAAATATAATTAGAGGAAGAATAAGTAACAGGTAATACATTTTTCTTAGTTGCATTGTGTAACTCCTTGAGATTTTGTTTGAGATGTTTTTTGATTTATCATTTTTTAAAGATCAGTTCCCCAACTCAGAGGTAATTGACCGTCAACTACTACATTTTTTGTCGCGTTCTTTTCCCAGTCTAAGAGGTCGCTATCAAATAGGTAATATTCTTTATTGATATACGATCCGTCATCACTATTTTTTACGATATGACAACTTTGAGCACAATCCGGTTGGGAAGAATCGTAAACCGTATCGATTGTTGTTCTTGTTGTCCACCTTTGAATATTATGAGGAGTTGTGTATTTGTAAGTGGGCGCGACATCAAAGTTGGATAGGTTATCAATTCCGTAATTCGCCCAACTATCCGGAGCAGAAAGCGATTCTCTTACTGTTGCCAAACGATATGGTTTTGTTTCCGGGATTGGATTTAAACCAATTTTGAATTTTTGGTGAGAAGCAATTCTTGCGCCTTCACCACCTATATGACAACTTCCACAGTTATTATAATCTTGCGAATGGCAGGTTTGGCAGTTAAAAGAATCGAAATGTTTTGTGTGAAATGGATTGACTGTTTCTAATCCGTTATGGCAATCTTCACAAGAAGGCAAAAGTGGCATTTTGTATCTTTGATCATAAATATTTCCGTCGCCATGAACTTCATTTTTTGAGTGACAATCCATACAATTGAATCCAGCTTCGGATAAATGAATATCCGGTTTTGTACCAATGGCCATTCCGAAATAAGCATGACCACCTCGACTTTCATGGCATCCGACACAAGTTTCGCGCATATCGGGTGTTTTAACAAAATTATGTCCGCTTTCTAATCCCCCTCCTTTTGCATTTGGTCGAACAATATGACAATCACCGCAAGTTGCGTGACATTTCATACAGTTTTTTGTGTAACCCTCCTTCATCAGATCAGACAAATTGTGAAAATCCGTCGGACTCGTGCCTGTTCCCGATCTTCTAACAACCATTGCCTTCTGTCCCCAGCCTTGTTCGTGCAAACTATTTTTTGCGCGAGCAACAATGGTCGGATGACATTTACCACACGCATCTTCGGAGTTTAAGGAAGGCTTTGCCGTAAAACTTCCCGAGTGAGCCACGGTTTTATCAGAAGTACCTTCAACACCATTGTGACAACCAACGCATCCGATTTGGCCGTGAATACCAGACTTGAATTCATTGTAACCATCACCACCTAAATAAACTCTGTCATAGGGTTCATAATACGGCGGAGGTCCGCCGCAGCCATGGCTTTCTTCAGTTGATGGTTCTTCAGGTGTGTATACTTTTTTCAGATGATCGTAATTTGTGTGGCAGCCTTCGCAGGAATTGGTTTGTGCAACTGTTTCTGCCGGAATAGCAATGTTCGTATCCGCTTCTTCCTGACAGCCAAACGAAACGAAAATCGATAGTGTAAAAAATAGAATTAAAGAGGAAATAGTCTTTTTCATTATAGTAGTTCCACCGTTTTGTTTTAATACTAATACTCAAAACGAGTGCCATGATGATTATAGACTTAAATCGCGCTTTATTTAAACTGAGGGTGAAACAAGTTGTTTCATTAATGAAAGAGAGTTGACTAAGATGTTATTTTATAAGGAGTTAGAGGATTTGAAACACAGTGTTTCATGAAACGTTTTGAAACAAAACGCTTTAGCATGAAACACCGTTTAAATTTATTTGCGGGTTAGTTTAAGGGAGAAAAGCCCGGGATTAGTAGTCAATCCCGGCTTTTAATTTTTTTAATTGAAGATCGGTCCAATCGAATGTTGTTCCACCGATTGTAACTTTACCATCAATATGTTTTGATTTATCGACAAAAGAATAATGACCGTCCGTCACAGAGACGACTGAAGGATGGCAACGTGAACAATCTTGAACTTGAGGGTGAGTTCCCGTTGGTAAAGGATTTCCGGTATCGGGGTCACCATGGCATGTACCGCATTTCGCCTCTTCCGAGCCACCAGTCCAATTTACTATATTTTCCATGTTTCCGTTTTTGAATCCACCATGGCAATATGTATTTGCGCATGTAGTACCGGCAGATTTGAATTCAGCGGCAGAAGATGCCTGCGAAACAGAGATTATTTCACCAAAATTGACTTCCGCATATTGGGAATTATCAAAATGGCCGGGAGCATCGAAGGTTGCCGGAACAGTATGACATTCCGCGCAATCTGCTGAATTTGAAATTTCCGTTGTTCGAACATGAATTTCATGAGCGCCAACCCCTCTGTAACTCGGATCAGAACTTCCATTTAGGGCAACCGGAGGAGCCGCATTTGCTAGAACTGACGGATCGGCATTTTTGTCACCATGACAATAATTACAAGTTTCAAGATCATTTTGGGCTATTACATTTTTCTCGGCGTTGATATGATTGTCTTTACTTATAATTTCACCGCTTGCGTTAACCACATCAGCATGACACAAATAGCATTGGTTTAATTCTGAATAAATATGTCCGGTTGGAGGTAAACCGTGACATGTTCCACATTCTGCATTTGCAGCTTGTGAGGTCCAATTTAGCGAAGGATCGTTTCCGCTGATTTTATCCGAAGAATAAGCGAAAGCAGCATAAGTCGCCGGTTTCTCAAATTCGAAACCACCGTGGCAATAAACATTATCACAATTCAGTGTGGATTGACTGTATTGCGGATTAGCACCATCCGATGCGGCCAATGTTCCGAATAATACTTCAGCGTATTGGGTGCCGTCAAAGTGTCCTGCGGCGTCATACGTTGCCGGAACTGTATGGCATTCGGCGCATTCAATCAGATTTGTGAAAGAAGTTGTGAGTAAATGTTTTTCATGTTCGCCGACACCACGATCAGTGGGATCAGAACTTCCACTCAATGAAACCGGAGGAGCATCGCTCTGGGCGCTTCCATGACATTTTGCACAGTTCTCAAGTTCAGACTCAGCAACTGATTGTTTTTCGCCATCCAAATGATTTAGTTTATTAATTATTTCACCTGAAGAATTTACTACATCGGCATGACACAAATAACATTGATTCAATTCTGAATATATATGTCCGGTTGGAGGCAAACCGTGACATCCGTCGCAGCTATTATATTCTTCAGTCCATTTAACTGTTGAATTTTTTCCAACAATTTGATTTGCCGTATAAGCGTAATCTTTATAGTTCGTAGGTTTATCGAATGAAAAACTTCCATGACAATAAGTGTTCTGACAAGTTAATGCGTCGAAGTCGTAAGTTGGATTTCCATTTAAAGAAGCAACTGTTCCGAATAACATATCGGCAGGCAATTCTCCAACATGAGCAAAGACATATTTCTCATCGCTGCCGGTTGCTGATGGATGACATTCATAACAACTGATTCCGGCACCAAGCATATTTTCATAAACATGTGAAGTATGGGCTCCAACTCCGCGCTCGGTTCTTTCCATATTTCCCGCCAAATCGGTTGGCGGCGCTATTCTTGAAGAATCACTAAAATCACCATGACAAGTATTACACGCTTCCGGACCGGCTTCATCAGTATGACAAGTTAAACAACTAAATTTGGCAGTTCCACCGGAATAATCAGCAGCATGACATTGTTGGCAATCCTTCAAATTCCAATTCTCTTTTTGAAAGTGAAGAATGTGAGAATTATCAGATCCAACTTCTCCGAATCCCTCTTCATGTATTCCTATTTCAGCGGGAGAGTTTAACTCTTCCTGAATATCACTACAAGAGACTGTAATTAAAAGAAAAGAGAAGATGAGAGCCAGTATATTTCTAATTTTCATTTCGATTCCCAAAAAAGGTTATAATTTCTTTAGTCAACATTTGCTCCGTGGCAATAACCACAGAATCCGTTACCGGCAACTTTAGCCGTCGCAAATGCATCAGTATGGCAATTGTAACAAACAGATCCGTCATCATTATGCCAATCACCGTTAAGATCCGACATAAAACTTGTTTCATGTGTTCGAGGATTTGTTCCTTTTATACCATCCGGATCGGTGTGGCATAAAATACAATTCGGATCAGCACCTTGCGTATCATGGCATGAAGCGCAATTTTCGATATCCCTTCTAGCTTGAACAGCATGTTCTCCACCGCCGGTTCCAACCCCAAAAGTCACAAAATTATCAACTGAATGTGAATGAGGAACAAAACCTTCGATAGCAATATCTCCACCTTCCATATTATGGCATTCAACACAGAATGTTTCCTGATTGTGACACGTTGAACATTCGTTAGTTTTACCTTTTGCGTCAATTCCATGTGTAAATCTGTATGTTAAATCATGGGCGCGGGTAATTTGTTGTTGCTTGATGCCGTCCGTATAAGTGTGCGGTGAATATGGTGTGTAAAAATCAGATGCTGTGTTTGCGACTCCGAGCATTGTTGTAGATTCATGACATGTACCGCAAAAATCGTCATCATGACACATCGCGCAATTAGCATCCATTTCTGTTGCCATAAATCTGTGATTATCTAAAAAGTTCACAATTGCGTGAGTTTCGGGGAGTAGATCGTGTGTTTCAATATGGCATGCCTCACAAGCGTTCGTTGCAACAGCATTTTCGTTGTGGCAAGTGTAACATTGCGACATTCCCGGTAAAACAGATTTTGATTCGAAACTATAGTCGACTTCGTCTAATCCCGTGTGGCAGCTTTCGCATTCAAGTTCATCTAAATTGCCATGAAATTGATGGTCGAAAATCAACTTTGATTTCCCACTTTCCAATGGTTCATAAACCTCTTCATAATGGCACATTTGGCAATTTTCGTCATCGTCAACATCGTGGCAATCAGCACAAACATCTTTTTCCGGAAGCAACCGATCACTCAATGATGAGCTTTCAACAACGCCTGTGTGACATTCCGCACAAGACATCATCTCGCCGTGCAGTTGATGCGAAAATTTAATTACTTCATTGTTTGAGGGCTTTTCCCCTTCATTTGAAAATGAAAATGCTGCTATAAGCACAAAAAGGAATAAAGCAAGAACTGGATAATATATCTTTATCTTCATACTAATTATCAAAAGTTAGTATTAAACCAATGATTCACTTTAAACAGTACACGGAAATCATTGGAATAAATTGGATTATTAAAAAATTGACCTTGCAAATCAAAAGATAAATTCCGCATCGGTCTGTAATTCATTCCGGCAAGAACGGAAGTTATTGATTTCTCTTCTTCATCTTTTGATAATTTGTAACCTGTAAATGAAACTCCGACTGATGGAGTGATCATTCCATCCATAAAAGATTTTGCCGTATATGCGGAAAGTGAATTTAGCTCACCGGTATAACCGGTAGAAACACGGTAACTTATATTTCCGTAAATGGTATTAAATCCTAATGTGTAACGTTGAGCATCATCATCTTCATACGTTACATTTCCAAATTTTGTCATTAACTGAATCTCGGGTGTTAACCGATAATCCAGTCCACCTTCAATTTCCTGAGTACTTCCGTAGTTAAAAACAGAAAAAATGGAGTTATAACGAATTCGCGGTTCACGGAAATTATAATAAAAACTAACTCCGAGATCATCGATTTGTGAGTATCTTCCGCTAACTTCAAATTTGGATGCGGTTGCAAAATTCAAGTCATATTCAATTTTTGAAAATACGGTCAAAAATTTATCATCAAAATAAGAAGCTTCCGCGGATACAAATTCAAATTGATTCGAATTTTGTTCGATCAATAATGTTATCGGATTATTCAAGGTATCAAGTCGATTTGCTAAATAATCTTGAGGTTTGTAGTTTTTATTGATATATGAAACGGCAACCTTTACTTTTTCGAGTGGATATGCAGATATTTTTCCGCCCAGCAAATAATTGTCGCCAAAATTATCGATGATTGCCAGTTTTTGATAAGCCGGTACATTCCCGCCAAAGTAACCTTCGAATTTGAACATAGAATAATTTGCTTTAAAACTCAGCCCGTCAAATAATCCGCCGGCCGCACTGTTAAAAAGGGTTTGTCTTCCCAATTTTACGGTTGCGATATCAAATATATTTCTGGCTTCGACATAAAGATTATAGAATCTGAGCCTCGGATCGTTGTCAAGCGAATTCATCAAATTAGTTTCAAGATTCAATCTTGATTTTAATGAGTAATCTTTATTGCCCAGATTAAAATATAAAGTTTGAAATGAGCGAAGGTTCGTTTCTGAGTTTTGCTTATCGGTAAATCTTTCGAACGAGTACAAGGAAGAAGAAAATCTACCTGAGAAATGTTGTGCCTGAGTTGAAAAACTCAGGCATAACACAAACAATACGAATAAAAATTTTTTCATTTGTTGGAATTCCAATTTATTTTGCTGCAGGAATCGGATGTGCGATTTTTGCCCACATTTCTTTGTAATCAAATTTTACGAAAGTAGGACTTTCTTCATTGTGGCATGTTTGGCAAAGTTCTTTATCAACATCTTCAAAAACCAACATTCCATTTTTAACAGCTTCTTCTCTGTTTTCCATCACTTTTTTAGATTTGTATTCAGAGCCCGGACCATGGCAAGTTTCACATTGCACGCCATCTTCCATCTTGAATTTTTTGCCGATCAATTTAGCATCGACTCCATGTCCGGAAACATGGCATTTCAAACAATCAGCTGTTTCTGCGGCTTTGGTTTTAAATCCCTTTTCAGCAGCAATTTTGTCTGCTTCTTCGGTTTGAAGAGTCTTATATGCGTTTGCGTGTGCAGAAGCTTCCCAAATTTTCAATTGCTCGCCGTCGTCAGCTTTTTTATGACACATACCACATGTCTTAACTCCGACGTATTCAAATTTGTCTTGTGCGTTAGTTGTTACTGCAAAAATAAGTGCAATCGCAACGATAAAAAGATTTCTGTATTTCATTGCATCCTCCATTTAGGTTTTATTTCATCAAAAGATAAAAGAATCTTTTATTTCCATTAAAATATAATAAATACAACAAATAGGCAAACTGATAAATCAGATTTTGCACTCTCTGGCTGCAACTTCATAGCCCTCAATTTCAGGCGAAACGACTTGCAAATGAGCAAGTTTATCAATTTGCGCTTGATAATATCCGGTTTTTTGGTTTGCAACAGCAAATTCAACATCTTGCCAGACCGTCATTGAAATAAATTTTCCCGCATTTTTATTAATTAAAAAATACGCTTCAACAAATCCTTCTTGGTTTTCGGCTGCAGGAATTATACTGTTTTTATAAATATCCACAGCTTCATCAGTTTTACTGATTGGAATGTGGAAAGTTGTTAACCTTGCGTACATTTCACATCTCCCTATAATTTAGCAATATTATTCATTATCGAAATAATTATCAGTTTTCTTCTCAGTAACCGAATCCAACCAAAATCTCAATTCGGGATCATTTATTAATTCATTGTTAAATACATCATCGGCCTTTAATCCGAATTCTTCGAATTTCTTAAATACCATCTTTGTATAATTATTGAGCTTTTTATCATTGTTTTTGTTTTCATACCAATTCAAAAGCAATCTTCTGAAATGACCTTCATGATGTTTTCTGTAATGGGTAAGTGACATATTTCCATCAATCCATGTAAAACTCATCGGATATTCGCCGGGATGGAAAATGACAAAGAACCAATGCCAAACGAGAATCGCCAACGAGGCAAGTATGGCTTCATAATAATGAATAATTTCCGAAACTTTAATGAACCATACCGGCGCCCAATCACCAATAATTGTTGGGAACCAAAGAATAAATCCGGTAACTCCCATTACGAATGTACCCCAAATCAATGCCCAATATTCCGCTTTTTCGGCATAATCATATTGATTGAATTTTGGTTTCTCTTTTCTGATTCTGGTGTAGTAGAGAATATTATCCATTGCGTGTCTGGCATCATCCAACTTCGGGAGAAGTTCTTTAAGCACATCACGTCCTCGTGCAGTTACAAAGAGATAAAATACATGATAAAAACCGACAAGAAGCATCAGCACACCGGCAACTCTATGTACAATTTGCCGGACGGGTTCAATCATACCGAGTTCCAACAAACCTGATGCCCAAAAACTATTTGGGAATTTTAAGGCAAACCCGGTAATAACAAGAGTAATAAAAGTTGTAAGAAGCAGAAAATGTTGAACAACTTCGTTTTTTGAAAATCTCGGAATAACAATTACATTCTTTTCCTTTTTACGCTTGTTTTTTATTTCGTAAACAAAAATCAAAAGATTGTGAACTACCATTCCGCCAATCACCAACACAATCAGCCAGAAATAAAGATTGGTAACAATCGATTCAACTTTCGCGGCTTCTTCTGATGTTGATCTGTGAGAATAACTTTTTGAAAACACTTCTGTCGCTTCGGGATGACATTTTTGACAGGTTTCCGTTACTTTCAAGTCACCGACTTCCGACTCGGGATGTTCATTCGGTAATATTTTGTGAACCCCATGACAATCGATACACATTGCCGCGTCTTTATCACCTCTCATAACCGCTAAACCATGATAACTATCTCGATATAGATTTGGCTCACCGGATTTTTTACCATACCGTTTTGCAATTATTGAGCTTTCGTGGCACTCGAAACATGTTTGCTCTTGGAGCAAATTAATTGCAGCTTGTGCATCGTCCCCATGAATTTCTTCAATTTGGTGTTCGCTATGGCAGTCATTACAAATCGGAGACATTCTTTCGCCTTTTAGCGCGCGAATCCAATGAATTGATTGAGTATACTCATCTGTCTGATCAGCATGACATTTACCGCAAGTCTCCGGTAAATTATAAGGCGAAATTGATGATTTCGGATTGATAACAGTGTAAATATCATGGCCGCCGTGGCAAGAAACACAATTCGCGGCTTCGAGTCCCTCAGCGTTTTTCTTTCCATGAACCGAGAGTGAATACATTTCGCCCGGATTTTCAATCGCGATATTAAATTTTTGTGCCATTTGAGAATCATCGTGGCAAGTCGCGCATGTCGCTGTAATATTTTTTGGAGCAACCGGACTTGCAGGATCTTTTACGTGAACGACATTATGTCCATTATGACAATCCCAACATTGCGCTGCTTCTTCAACACCTTCTTCGAGTGAAATTCCGTGAATACTTTCTCTATGGATTAACGCGACGTCATTATGGCACAAATAACAATCCGCTGTTTGTTTAAATGAAACATTATCCGGGTGGTCTTCTAAATTATTTGAAATATAATTATGGCAGTCAGCGCATTCTAAATCACTATGCACAGAATTTGTCAGCTGTAAATTTGGTTCGTCAATATCGTGGCAATCAGCACAAATATTCTCGCTTACAGCTTCGGTGTGATAAGGGTTTGCTAAAACAACATTCCCCGCATGGCAATCGGAGCAATAATACTTCACTTTATTTTTTACCAGCGAAGGAGAAACTATTTCATGTTCGCCGTGGCATGATTTACAATCCGGGGGATTTGGGACTTTATCGCCCAAACGGAAGTGAATGTTCGACTTATAATTCTCGGCGTATTCATCGTGGCAATCAGCACATTTTACTTTTGCTGCTCCAGTATCCATGTGCTCTTCGTCTTCAACATCGGAATGGCAGTCTCCACACTCGATTACTTCAAAATGTGCGGAGGACTTTTCAATCAGGTTATCATGACAATCGAGACATTCAAAGTCTTGGCCTTGAACAGCAAAGGTTGTCAAAACCAACATTATTAATAGTTTACGAGAAAATTCAGCAATCATTTTATGTTTCCAAGTTATTATTGATATACAAATATCATAGTATATATGATTAATACTATAATCATCAATCCTATTGTAAAAGCAGTAAATCCAAAGATTTTCGCAACTTTTAAAAGAGCTGAGGAAGGTGGATTTACTATTCGTTCTTCAAGTGTTCCGGTGTTTATTAATCTTTCATATTCCCTCGGACGATCTTCTTTGAATTCCTCCAAAGGCACGCAACCTGTAAAAATAACAGGATCCATAGGAAATTTATCCGGTCGGAAGTGAGTGTTGAAAAAATGAACCGTAAAAATGAAACCGGTAGCAAGAAGAGCTTCATCGCTGTGAATTATTGTCGATACGTTAATAAACCATCCCGGTAACCCAAGATTAGTAAAAAATTCTGGGAACCATAATATTAATCCGCTCAATCCAATTACCGCGACTCCCCAAAAGACGGCGAAATAATCGAATTTTTCCCAATATGTCCATCTTCCATATCGCGGACGAGGTCCAACGCCCAAAAACCATTTCATAGTTTGAACGAATTCTTTAAAATCATTTTTATTCGGAACGAGTGAATTTTCTCCTGAATAAAAATATTTTGGGTCCATATCCTTATTTACCAATTTTCGAATCAGATAATAGATGTGGAGAAAAAAGTAACCAAAAGTAACAAAGGCGGCTGCTCTGTGAATAAATCCGGTAACTTCGTATCCGCCCAACAGATCAGATATAAATTGAAAAGTGGGATAGCCCGAGAATTTGATAATCATCCCCGTTAATGCAAGAGATAGAAAGCTTGTAATTATCAGAATGTGAAGAATTCTGGAATAAGCGTCAAATCTCTGTATATATATTTCTTGTTCTTTGTTTTTCATTTTTATTCCTTAGGCGGCTGATTTTTCTTAGCTTTTCTTTGTTTCCGTTTCTCTGCAAGTCCTCTTGGTAGCCATAGTAATGTATGCAATCCGAAAAATGCGAAAGTACTAACAAGTAAAATTGACATAAACCAGAATGTATAAAAAAGGAATGGATATTTGTCCTTATCATGATGTGTTGCATGAGTTAAATACCCGACAAATTTTCTATTTGAGTTGGGATGACAAGTTTTACAAGTCTCGACGATATTATCTCTGCTAAGAGTTGAATTTGGATTAATAGGCGGAAGAATATTATGAGAACCATGACAGTCATTACATCTCGCTGTTTTGTCCGAACCCAATTTTGATACTTTCCCGTGGAATGTATCGAAATAAGTTTTTGTTACTTCTTCGTGGCATTTACCGCATTGATTCAAAATTTGCAGTCTAAAATCTTCCTCCCCAACTCGTTCAATTGTGTGTGAAAGATGACAATCGTTACAAGCGGGAAGTTTTTTATCTGTTTTTGTTACCAGCGGACTGTGTACACTTTCTTTAAAATCTTCATAAACACCCAGATGACAAGTTGCACATGTTTCGGCAATATTTACCGGGTTAATCGAGGAAGTAATATCAGCGACGGGAAGTTCTCTATGTGTTGTGTGGCAATTGGTGCAAGTCGCGGTTACTAACAATCCGCTTTTACTCAATCCCTTACCGTGTATACTCATCTGATAATTGCTAAAAATATTATGATCTTCGCCTTTATATCTTTTAGCCGCGACTCCGCCTTCTTTATGGCATTCACCGCAAAGCATCGGAATATTTTGCTTGAAAGTTACAGACTTAACATCCGCTTTAACTTTTATCCCGTGATCTCCATGACAGTCAGTACAATAAGGTGCATCGGAATCATTTGCCGCGTGCAATTGGCCATGTGTGCTCGCAGTATAATCTTCAACCGCTTCCGCATGACAAATCGAGCAATCCACTTTGCCGCTGCTTAAACAGACCGGATTGTTTTCGGTACTGACATTTGTATGACATTTTATACAAGAATTTTCTTTGTGTGCTGAACCATGAACTTCATCTGCATCAACAAACAACGAAACCTTTTTCCCATCTACGGTTTTGGAAATGTCCTTCCGACTATGACAATCCATACACATTTCATCATCAAGGCGTTCTTCGTAAAAGACTCTTCTAACTTCATGCGGCTGATGGCATTCGATACATGCGGGAATTTTATGCGGTTCTTTTTCCCACAATTCACCGTTAATAACTTTTTGATGAACCGTCTCAATCTGGCTATGACACTGCATACAAGTATTTGCAATGTTATCTCTATTAATTGAAGAGTTTGGATTTTCATGCGGTAAAATTTTGTGCGAAAAATGACAACTTGTACAAACTGCCGTCACAGTCAATCCTCTTCTAAATAAACCGTCACCATGAATTGATTGTGAATAATTCGCCAGAATGTGCCGCTGACCAATCCCCTTTTGCGCTGAAACCGTCGTACCGTCTTTATGGCAGTCACCGCAAAGGTTAGGAATATTCATCACATAAGTTTTAGATTTAACATCCTTCGCCGATCTGATTTCGTGTGAGTTATGGCAAGTAATACAATTTGGAGCCAAAAATTGATTTCGTGAAAGAGCTTTGCCATGCAAACTATTCTCAAAATCAACAACAGCATCCTTGTGACAGGAAGCGCACATTTCGTGGAGCTCTGGTTCTGTTAATTTTGCATCTTTTATCCCATGCGCTGAACTGCCGTGGCAATCCAAACATTTTGGGCCTTCACCATCTTTCGATGTGGCAAAGTGAACACTTTTAGTATAATTTTTTACCGAAGGTTTTTGATGGCAGGTGGTACAGAAATCAACCTGGTTTTCAATTAAATTACTTGTGAATTGAATCTCATGCTTAGAATGGCAATCATAGCATTCAATATTTTTCGCGGAGTGAATGCCTTCATTGAATTCTTCGGTATCATGGCAATTTGAACAATCAACTTTCTCTAATTCCTCATCATGCGGAAGATCTTCCGGATCAACATCTTCGTGGCAATCAACACACAACATATCAGCATGTACCGACTCAGAAAATTTACCGGCCTCTACGAAAAGTGATATTTCTTTACCGTTGTGCTCCTTGGTTAATTCTTGATCTGAATGGCAATCGAAACAAGATTCATTTTCATCTTGCGCTTGCAAAGTCATGAATCCAAGAAAAAGTAAGAAAATATATTTCATCATATTATTAATCCTCTGAGTAACAAATTAGTTACAGCAAAAATCGTGCATAAATTTTAGACCCTAAAACATTCATTTTCGCGGCAAAACTGTTGATTATTTTTACATGTGAGAAAATTTTCTCATTTCTTACCAAAATCGATTTATATTAGGATGCTATTATCCACTAAAATACAACACTCACTAAAATCAAGCAAACATTTTCAATTGAATTCCCGTTTGACATTCGAAAAAAGTATAGTTAGTTTGTGTGAAATAAGATTTTTATAACTTTTTATCGCGTAAAAATGAAAAACAAACTTCCAGATTCATTCTATAATTTAATTTCGATGGCAGGGGCTGTAATAGCCGCAATAACATTCTCACTAATCATAATTCTAGCTATCGTTACCACAATTCTTGACCGAGGTAACGCTTACTTTGGTCTAATTATTTACATGATTTTACCCGGAGTAATGATTTTTGGTCTCATTTTAATTCCGATTGGAATGTATTTCGAGAAAAAAAAATCTGAAGAGAATAAGGGCAAACTACCGATTATAAACCTAAATACTCCTCAACACAGAAATGCTACCGCAATATTTCTTTTTGGAACCGCAATTTTATTATTTGCCTCTGCGATTGGCGGATATGAAGCGTTTCATTTCTCGGAATCAGATCAATTCTGCGGAGAAATATGCCACGAGGTTATGAAACCCGAATACACAGCTTATCAAACATCAGCACACGCGAGAGTAGGGTGCGCCGAATGCCATGTCGGCTCGGGAGCTGATTGGTTTGTTAAAGCAAAAATCACAGGACTATACCAGGTTTACGCAGTAATGGCAAATACATATGAACGACCGATTCCGACTCCGATTAAAAATCTTCGTCCGGCCCGTGAAACTTGTGAACAATGCCATTGGCCGGAAAAATTTTATTCTTCTACAATGCGGAAAGAAATCCATTATTTAAGCGATGAAAAAAATACAAGATGGGATATTAATTTAACCGTAAAAGTTGGTGCCGAATCCAGCGCGAAAAGTCTTTCGGAAGGAAGCCATTGGCATATTAGTCCAAATACAAAAGTTGAATATATTTCAACAGACGAAAAAAGACAGGAAATCCCATGGGTTCGATATACGAATTTAGAAACCGGCGAAATAACTGTTTATGATGGTGATGATTCTATCGATCCGGATTCATTGGGGAATTATGAGATAAGAACTATGGATTGTATGGATTGCCACAACCGCCCGTCTCACAATTACAGACCTCCGGCTGTTTTTATTAATGAAGCTTTGGCACGAGGGGATGTATCGCCTGAACTGCCGGAAATTAAGTCTCTCACTATGGAATTATTAGGCGAGGAGTATCCGACCACCGATTCCGCGATGGCCGCAATTCGTAATGGAATACTGGAATTTTATTCCGAAGATTATGAAGACATTTTTGAAGAGCAGAAGGAATTAATCGAAAAAAGTATTGTTGGTGTTCAAAACGCTTTTAATCAAAACATTTTTCCTGAAATGAAAGTCCGATGGGATTATTATCCCAACAATATCGGTCATTTTGAATTTGATGGCTGTTTCCGTTGCCACGATTCTTACCACGAATCCGAGGAAGGCAAAGTTATTTCAAATGATTGTAATCAATGCCACGTAATCAACGCGCAAGGTCCCGCCGATAGTTTACAAGTTGCAAAATTTGGCGAACCGTTGGAATTTAGACATCCGGTAGATATTGATGAAATGTGGAAAGAATCACTTTGTACGGATTGCCATACCGGATTAAATCCATAATTTACATTTTTACCATTTGTTGGCTGAGCTTGTCGAATACCATTTGTTGGCTGAGCTTGTCGAAGCCAACATTTAGAATTAATTTTCGCCTCCACAAACCTCTCCCGCATAATGCAAAGTTCGATGGAGTAAATAATTCAATTCTGAGTTGAATTGAACTTTCTGAACAACTTTTAATCACATTATCGTCAAAAGTTGTAGAATAATTCAACACACCTATGTAAAGAAATTCAACACTCCCGATCCTCAATAAAATCAACCCCTTCAAGGGTATTGATGAATTTTTCCACAAAGGACAAGACCGGAGTGTTGAAATATTCATCACTCCCAACTTCGTGCTCATTCCAAAGATAATCAGCCAACTTCATGTAACTTGTTATAAAACAATAAGTTAGGTGGTTTGTAAACTTGATAAAAATTGTTGGCATCACAATTGGGATGTTATAACCAAACAAAACATGGAGAAAATCAAAATGGTCGCGTTATTTGTAGCATTATTATTTATCACTTTTCTTGTAATCGATTATTTTATCGTCCGTTCAAAAAAAGTAAAACACCCGGCATTTGAAAGATCACTTTCCCTCGCTGATTCAACCCTTCCGTTATTTGACGCAAAACAGCTCAATTTGCCAAAAGGAGTTCTTCTCTCCGAAGGCCATATTTGGTCAAAAGAGGTTGGAAACGAAACTTTACAACTTGGATTGGATGAGTTTATTCTTAAAGCTCTCGGCAAAGTAAAATTAAACTGGAGTGTCGGTGAAGGTGATTCGGTTCAAAAAGGGGATGTTCTTTTTTCAGCAAATATTCTTGGTAAAGAATTAAAATTTTACTCTCCTATTGAAGGGACAGTTTCATCAACCAATTTAAAACCGGTAGTTAACAATTCCGAAGAAGTTTATGAAAAAGGTTGGTTGGTTCAAATAGCACCCGAAAATTTACTCGAATCTAAAGCATCATTCTTCGATAGTTTCAACGCGAAAGAATGGTTGCAAGATGAATTCAGCAGATTTAAAGAATTTCTCGCGGTTCAAACCGCACAACCTCAACTCGCCGGAGTTACGATGTACGACGGCGGTGAAATCGTTCAAGGTGTTGTTTCATATCTCGATGAAAATCAAATCAAAAAATTTGAAGATGAATTCCTAAAAGTATCCTGAGGTAAAGAAAAATGATTAAGCAAAAAGGAATTTTATTTGACGCTACAATGTGTGTGGGATGCGGTGAATGTTATTACGCATGCAAAGCTCAAAATGAAAATGGTGAAGGGAAAGAAGATTTTTTAACCGATCATCTTTCTTACAAATCTTATACTGTTGTTGAAGAATATGAAGATGAAATATACACACGTAAAATGTGTATGCATTGTGTTGACCCGACTTGTGTTTCCGTTTGCCCGGTCGGTGCGTTCACAAAAACAGAATTTGGTCCGGTATTATACGATGGCGACAAATGCATGGGATGCAGATACTGTATGCAAGCATGTCCGCATAATATCCCCCGTTATGAATGGCAAAGCAATAATCCTGTGGTTCAAAAATGTACAATGTGCCATGATAGAATTAAGAACGGAGAGATGACCGCATGCGCCGAAGCTTGTCCTGCCGAAGCCACTTTATTCGGTGATCTGGAAGAATTAAAAGAAATTGCGTTGCAAAGAATTGCTGACGATCCGGATACTTATTATCCGCATGTTTACGGACTTGAAGAAGCCGGCGGCACGCACGTTCTAATTTTATCTCCTGTTCCTTTCGAACAGCTTGGATTTGCCGGAAATTTACCAAACGAACCGTTACCTGAATTAACTAAACGTGCTTTGGATAAAATACCGCATGTAGTTTCTGTCGGTTCTGTATTCTTGGGCGGAATGTATTGGTTGACAAAAAGAAAAAATCAAATTGCGGAAGAAAACCGGATGAAGGAGGATGAAAATGCTTAAGAAAATATTAGAAAAATTCACTTTCTGGCGTGGAATCGCGGCACTTATTCTTCTATCCGGCGTATATTTTACATACGTTCGATTCGTTTATGGATTGGGAGCGGTAACAAATTTATCCGATGAATTTCCCTGGGGAATTTGGATTGGATTTGATATTCTCTGCGGAGTTGGATTGGCAGCCGGTGGATTTACGATTTCTGCCGTTACGCATATTTTCAACATCGAAAAGTTCAAACCGCTTTCACGACCTGCAATTTTAACCGCTTTTCTCGGTTACGCATTCGTCGCGTTGGCGTTAATGTTCGATCTCGGGAAACCTTACAATATTTGGCATCCGTTAATTATGTGGAATCCAAGCTCAGTAATGTTTGAAGTCGCTTGGTGTGTAATGCTTTATTTAACGGTTCTGTTCCTTGAGTTTTTATCATTTGCGTTGGAAAAATTCCAATGGCAAAAAACTCTCACTTTGCTAAGAAAAGTTATTGTTCCTATTTACATTCTCGGAATCGTTCTTTCAACATTACATCAATCATCTCTCGGTTCCATGTATTTAATAATTCCGCAAAAGATGCATCCGTTGTGGTACTCATCTTTCTTACCGGTCTATTTCTACCTGAGCGCAATCGCAGTTGGATTTGCGATGGTGATTTTCGAATCATATACGAGCGCGCGTGGAATGGGGCATAAAATTGAATTTCCACTTCTCTCGGAAATTTCAAGAATTACAATGGCATTTTTGGTTATTACCCTGGCAATGCGATTAGTTGATATTGTTCTGGAAGGAAAACTCGCTTTTCTATTCAAACCAGAGATTGAAACATTTATGTTTTATATCGAAATCGGTATAGGAACTATCGTTCCGGCGATTTTACTTTCAAGCAAAAAATTCAGAATGGATCGGAAGTGGTTATACCTTACATCGGTATTGGTTGTAACAGGATTTATTTTAAACAGACTGAATGTAAGTGTCACTTCAATTATTTATACCACCGGCGATATTTATTTTCCATCGCTTGGTGAGATCAGTATTACAATGAGTTTGGTTGTGGTTGGTATTATTGTATTCAAATGGTTATCAAATTACTTCCCGGTCTTCGAACATAAAGCGGAAGAAAAGGAATCATTGATTTCATTTGAGACTCCGCATGAATTGGCACCTTCAAAGTAAAGGTAATTAGAATGACAAGCAGTTTGGAAGATTTAAAATGTGTGTGGATGTCATCGGGAGTTGTTGAATATAAACTTTGCGATAAAAATTTCGATTGTGAAAATTGCCGGTTCGATAAGGTTATTCGTAATATTTCAAGTGAAGATTCTTTCACAAACCTTGACCTCGGCGATCAAACAACTTCCGATATCCTGAACAAAACAATTCATTTCTTCGAAGATCAAATAATTGATAATGAAGTTATTTATCTAAACAAAGCTGCTTGTCTAAAAAAAGTATTCGCGAATAAATATTACATAAAATTGGTTGATCCGCTCACAGCGTTATTGGGAAGGAATTCAAAAGTCGAGTTTATTTCCAATTCTGATTTTATATGGAAGGATGATAATTGGATATCGGTGAGTAATAATTTTGGAAAGATCGTTATAAAAGCACCGATCAGTTTTAATCAAATATCGAAATTCAAATCTGAAAAGGAGTCCGGGGAAAATAAAAACTGGCTGAGTTTAATTGAAGTTAGTGAGGATGATCTTGCGAGAGAAAAACAATCGATAAACGATATGAAGCAGTTAATGAATCAAACACTCAGTCAGTTATATTTATTCAAAAAAAGCATTTTCGTTGACAACACAATGTACGACGGCGGTGAAAAAGCCGAATCACTTTCGATGGTTATCGGAAAGAACAATCACATGAACCTCATCAAAAAATATATTTGATTAATCGGTTATAAGAATCTTTTTATAAGAATTTGTTATTTTTGTATTCCGGTAAGTAATTGAACGAGTAATTATGAAAAGATTTATGAATCAAATCGGTATTAAACTTATCGGAATAATTATACTCACTTTGATAATTCTACTCGCCGCTGAAATATTTTTCACTTCATGGCAATTAAGAAAAGACCTGATTCAAACCATCGGGCAAAGCACATACAATTTTAGTGAAGTGATCAAAAATAGTCTTCGGATGAGTATGACCTACAATGACGATGAACGACTTGCCGTAATGATTGATCACATCAGCGAAGAACCGGGCATTCAGTTAATCAATATTATCGATAAGAAAGGATTGGTTCAGCACACATCCGATCTATCGATGCTCAATCAAGAAATTGACATCAATTCCAATCTTTGCTCCCCATGCCATGATAACTCAGTTACACTCGAATCACTTTCATTAAATGACCGCATTCAAATTGAGGATATGGCAAATGAACAGAAATCTATAATTTTAGTAAACCCGATTGAGAACCATGAATCGTGTTGGAGCGCCCCCTGCCATGCACATACTAAAGATGAAAGAATTCTCGGCATTCTCGAAGTAATGATGTCAACCGAACACATCGATAAAATTGTAAACGACACCCTTAAAAGTGTAATACTAAATACGGTTGGAAGTACGGTAATAATCGCGGTATTAATCGGACTTTTTATCTCCGCTTTTGTGAATAAACCATTAAACGAAATTAAAACCGGAATTGATCAGTTGGCTTCTGGAAATCTCGAACATAAAATCGAGGTGACATCATCGGACGAATTTCAAAAACTGGCGTCCCAATTCAACCGGATGTCAGAAAGGATATTAATCGCGCAGAATGAAATAAAATCGCTAAACGAACATCTTGAAGAAAAAGTCGAACAAAAAACCGAAGAGTTAAAATCTGTTTACAATCAGATTATACAAATTGAAAAATTGGCTTCGCTTGGAAAACTTTCTTCATCGGTCGCGCATGAATTGAACAATCCACTCGAAGGGATTTTAACTTACAGTAAACTGATCCAGAAAAAACTTTACAAAAAGGAAAACCCGGAACAGTACAAAAGTATAATTGAATTTCTAGAATTGATTTCCGATGAATCAGCCCGATGCGGAAAAATTGTGAAGGACCTTCTAGTATTTTCACACCGAGGAGATGAGGCATTTGTAGAATTCAATCTTCTTGATACTCTGAAACGAAGTATAACTTTGATTAATCATCATCTCGAGATGAACAACATCAAACTTGAAAAGGAAATTCCGGAAGAAGAAAAAATACCGATAAACGGAAATTCACAGAAAATTCAACAGGCATTAATTTCATTATTTATGAATGCTATCGAAGCTGTCGGAAAGGACGGTCATATTCGCATTTCCCTTTCCATAGAAAATAAAAATGCGACGATTCGTGTGATTGATAACGGAAGCGGAATTCCCAAAAATGATATCGAACATATTTTCGAACCATTTTATTCCACAAAATCAATTGGGAAAGGAACGGGTTTAGGACTTTCGATCGCGTACGGAATTATCGCAAATCATAAAGGAACAATTCGAGTGGAAGAAACCTCAGCGCGGGGTACATCAATGAAACTTTCACTCCCACTAAATAAAACAGAAGTAGAAAATGTCACATAACTCAAAAATATTAATCGTTGATGATGAAGCAATTGTAAGAAATTCTTTGCTCCATTGGTTTGAAGAGGATGATCTTGATGTTGAAACCGCGGCAAGTGGTGACGAAGCATTAAAGAAGTTTGAAGCGGGAAAATACGCGCTCGTATTAACCGATATGAAAATGCCCGGAATGGGCGGAATAGAATTGCTGGAGAAAATTAAGGAGATTGATCCGGTTTGTATTGTTATACTAATTACGGCATTCGCCTCGGTTCCATCGGCGATTAAAGCCCTTAAAATCGGAGCTTTCGATTATGTAACAAAACCGGTCGATCCGGATGAATTGAGCAATCTTGTGCAAAAAGCATTAAATATGAGAAAGTTACAGACAGAAAATTTGCAGCTTAAAGCACAGATCGACAGCATAATTAAACCCGACAATCTGATTGGCGAAAGCCCGCAAATGAAAAAAATTTTCGACCTTGTTAATACTGTCGCCCCAACCGACACAACAGTTATGATAAGGGGTGAAAGCGGAACGGGGAAAGAACTTGTCGCGAAAGCAATTCACCTTAACAGCAAACGGAAATATTTTCCTATCGTTACCGTTAATTGTGGCGCTCTTGCGGAATCGATTTTAGAAAGCGAATTGTTCGGACATGAAAAAGGAGCTTTTACCGGTGCGCATCACAAAAGAAAAGGGAAATTCGAAATGGCGCACAGCGGTTCGATTTTCCTCGATGAAGTAGGAACTCTTTCACCCAAAATGCAGATTGAATTGTTAAGAGTTATTGAATCAAAATCATTTACACGGGTCGGTGGAAACGAAGTAATCGAAAGTGACTTTAGGGTTATAACCGCGACAAACGAATCTCTGGAAAACTTAGTCAAGGAAGGCGGATTCCGCGAGGATTTATATTACCGGCTAAATGTATTTTCAATCAATATTCCCCCATTGCGTGAAAGGAAAACAGACATTCAACTGCTTGCGTATTATTTCTTGAACAAGTTTACTTCGATGATGAACAAAAACATCAAAAAGATCTCTGATGAAGCTCTTGAATTTTTGATTAATTACGAATGGCCCGGAAATGTTCGTGAACTGGAAAACGCGATTGAACGAGCTGTTGTTGTAGGAAAATCAAACGAAGTACAAATGGATGACCTCCCGTTCCACCGATCACAGATTACAAGTCCGGATGATAACTCCCTCGCGGCAATTGAGAAACAGCATATCCTAAAAGTCCTTGCGGAGAACGACTGGAACATTTCCCGAAGCGCGGTAAAACTTCAGATTGATAGAGTCACACTCTACAACAAAATTAACAAATACGGCCTCAAAGAATATCAGCCGCAATGATTATAAATATCGCCCCAATCGGAAATGTTGATAAAGGTCTGATTAAATACATCGAAGATCATCTCTCCCGTTACTATAACTTCAGCACACAGGAATTGAAATTAAACCTTGATATCAAAAAGTTTTATTCCGAAGAACGAAGGCAATATTATTCAACTCAAATAATTCAGGAAGCCGCGAAATTTACCGGAAATGTAAAAGACAAAGTTTTAATTTTATTCGAGGATGATCTTTTCGTTCCCGTTTTTACATACATTTTTGGTGAAGCACAATTTAACGGTAAACACGCCATCGTTTCACTTTGCAGATTACATGAAGAATTTTACACCGGGAAAACTAACCAAAAACTTTTTTTTGAAAGAACCCTTAAAGAAGTATTGCACGAACTCGGCCACACCTTCAACTTAAAACATTGCCACGATTGGGACTGCTTGATGCACACTTCCGGAGGAATTGAGGAAGTTGACATTAAAGGTTCAGGCTTCTGCGTCGAATGTTCCAAATCAATTCCATAATCTTTAACGAAATCCAGAATAGCTCAAACCTAATATTATAAAACCGTTTTACAACTGTCATTCCGTACTCCGATCCGGAATCTCAATCACTCATTTAAAAAATCCCGTGTACTATTTTTGACAGAAATCCACTACAGCAAATCCGAAAAAAGTGAAACCGAAGACTAACTCGCAAGCAGACAAGCTCAAATTGACGATCTTTTTTCAGAATTCTCTTTCTATCTGTCATTCCGGACTCCGATCCGGAATCTCAATCACTCCTTTAAAAAATCCCGTGTACTATTTCTGACAGAAATCCACTACAGCAAATCCGAAAAAAGTGAAACCGAAGACTAACCCGCAAGCAGACAAACTCAAATTGACGATCTTTTTTCAGAATTCTCTTTCTATCTGTCATTCCGGACTCCGATCCGGATTCTCAATCACTCATTTAAAAAATCGCGTGTACTATTTCTGACAGAATTCCACTACAGCAAATCCGAAAAAAGTGAAACCGAAGACTAACCCGCAAGCAGACAAGCTCAAATTGACGATCTTTTTTCAGAATTCTCTTTCTATCTGTCATTCCGGACTCCGATCCGGAATCTCAATCACTCATTTAAAAAATCCAGTGTACTATTTCCGACAGAAATCCACCACAGCAAATCCGAAAAATGAGACCGGGGACTAACACTCCGGGGAAAGATTCAACCAACTGACAAAGCATGCTAAATTATTATATGTTGATATGTAACTTTTGGAGGACAAATCCATATTCTATATATATGAGCAAAATATTTAACAACGACTTCCACGATTTATTCACACGTTACGCGAATGATATTTACCGCTTTGCCTTGTTCCTTTGTGGAGACAAAACCGAAGCCGAAGATATTACGGCAGAAACTTTTTCGCGAGTCCTCACCGGCAAGACGCCTATTGTAACCGCTACCGTTAAGGGATATTTGCTCACCATCGCGCGGAATCTTTATTTGGAATCAGTCAGACGTCAAAATAGACTTACGGAATTTCCAACCGAACTTCCGGATTCATCCGCACATTTGGAAAACATAGTCAGTCACAAATCAGATTTGGAAATCGTACAAACTTACTTGCGGACATTTCCCGAAATCGATCGTTCCGCTCTGCTTCTTCGGGCGGATGGAATGTCTTATAGTGAAATTGCCGTCTCACTCAATATCTCTTTATCATCCGCCAAAGTTAAAGTACACAGATTAAGATTGAAACTCGTGGAATGGCGAACAAATCGTGAAAAAACAAAAACTTGAAATTATAGGAGAATACAATGGAATCCATTCCCAGAAATGTAATATTAGATTTATTACCTGCCTACATTGAAGGCGAAGCAAGCGAAGAATCAAAAAGTTTAGTTGAAAAATTCGCTGAAAACGATCCGGAGATTGCCGCGTTAATTAAAACCGGCAAATTAGAAACCGATCTATTTCCTAAGAACAACTCTGTTCCCGAGGATCTGGAGCTAAAAACCATTAAAAAAATTAGAAGCAGCATTCGTCTTAAAATTTGGTACGTTGCTTTCGTTACCGCGGCCATCCTAATGGCTCCTTTAATCGCAATGCAATTTACAAATGAAGTTAACTGGAGTGTGTTCGATTTTATTGTGATGGGTATACTGCTTTTCGGAACCGGAATTACGTACGTCTTGATATCCCAAATTTCGGATAGAACTGCATATCGATTTGCGGTCGGTATTGCCGTAGTATCGGGATTTCTCTTAATTTGGATTAACCTCGCTGTCGGAATAATCGGATCAGAAGATAATCCGGCGAATTTACTTTATTTGGGAGTGATCTCAACCGGAATAATCGGTGCGGTTATTGCAAATCTAAAACCACTTGGAATGGCACGAACGATGTTTACAACTGCGGTCGTCCAAATCTCGGTGCCGTTTATCGCTTTAATATTCTGGAGTTCAACCCTGGAAGCAAGCCCGGGGTTTGCGGGTATTCTATTTTTGAACGCATTTTTCTCAGTACTGTTTGTTATCTCGGCGTTACTATTTAGGAATGCCTCGATAAGTAAACCGAGAAATTAATCGGAGCGCTATTATGATCGTGACACCCTCGGAAGTTTGAAGCGTTTAGCGTAGAGCGTAAAGCAGAGGGAATTGCGCATGGGGCATAGGACTGAGCCAGGCAATAAGGGCAGAGTAATTCTCACGGTTGTTGCGGTTTTGTACTCAGAGAGAAAGGACCACTCCTTGCCCCTGAGCTCGGGTAATCTTTTCAGTAGCGTGATTATCCAAAATTGGATAGTGAAAAGGTGGTAGTGACATAGAAATGGTGGTTAAGCTACGTTGTGTGCCGAGTTCATTTGCCAAAGCATGGGCTTTGTCATCTGAGAAATTAATCGGATCGCTATTATGATCGTGACACCCTCGGAAGTTTGAAGCGTTTAGCGTAGAGCGTAAAGCAAAGGGATTTGCGCATGGGGCATAGGACTGAGCCAGGCAATAAGGGCAGAGTAATTCTCACGGTTGTTGCGGTTTTGTACTCAGAGAGAATGGACCACTCCTTGCCCCTGAGCTCTGGTAATCTTTTCAGAAGCGTGATTATCCAAAATTGGATAGTGAAAAGGAGGTAGTGACATAGAAATGGTGGTTAAGCTACGTTGTGTGCCGAGTTCATTTGCCAAACCATGGGCTTTGTCATCCGAGAAAATCAGGGCATGAGGAAATGATTCCGGGGCAGGGGAAAATGACTCCAGGGCATGAGGAAATGATTCCGGGGCATGAGGAAATGATTCCGGGGCATGAGGAAATGATTCCGGGGCATGAGAAGATGATTCCAGGGAATGAGGAAATGATTCCAGGGAATGAGGAAATGATTCCAGGGAATGAGGAAATGATTCCGGGGAATGAGGAAATGATTCCGGGGAATGAGGAAATGATTCCAGGGCATGAGGAAATGATTCCAAGGCAGGGGAAAATGATTCCAGGGCATGAGGAAATGACTCCAGGGCATGAGGAAATGATTCCAAGGCAGGGGAAAATGATTCCAGGGTATGAGGAAATGATTCCAGGGCATGAGGAAATGATTCCGGGGTATGAGGAAATGATTCCAGGGCATGAGGAAATGATTCCGGGGCATGAGAAGATGATTCCAAGGCAGAGGAAAATGACGCCAGGGCATGAAAAAGTGACGTTGCATCACAGAAAATGCATCGGGGCGAAAAAAATTGTATTTCGTCGCCGGGAAATGATGAGCGTGAAATTTGCGGGCATTACAAAGACTTACCTTTTGATCTCTTACTCTTGTATAGTATATATTTACTACTTATCTTCTATCTGACATTCAATTATTTTGGGAACAAAAGATTTCAACTCTTTTTAACGGGATAAATTGACCACTTCAATAAAAATACTAAAGAAACCTAAACTACTTGATCAAGTAAGAATCTCATTACAAAGAAACCGCTACAGCAAAAAAACAGAAGAAGCTTATACTAAATGGATTAGAGAGTTTATTCTGTTTAACGGTAAAATTCATCCCGAAAAATTAGGAAAACACGAGATTGAGAATTATCTCACGCATTTAGCTGTTGTGAGAAGAGTTTCCGCATCCACGCAAAACCAAGCACTTTGTGCAATTGTTTATTTATATAAACAATTTTTCGGGGTGGAATTCGGATGGTTAGAGGATGTTAAAAGGGCTCAAAAAACAAATAGGTTGCCTGTTGTTCTTTCCAAAAATGAAGCATTGGCTGTTATTGGAAATTTAGTGGGCGTCCCAAAGTTGGTGACTTCCATTTTGTATGGAGCAGGTTTAAGATTGGGAGAGAGTCTTAACCTGAGGGTATTGGACATCGATTTTGGTAACGGCTCAATTAATATTCGAAGGGGTAAGGGAGACAAGGATAGAACGACTGTTTTACCAAAATCAATAGTAAATGATTTAAAAAATCATTTAGAGAGAGTAAACCAGATGCATTGTGATGATTTGAGAAAGGGATACGGCTGTTCTGTTTTACCCGATCAATTGGAGAGGAAGTATCCGAATGCTTCCCGAGAATTTAAGTGGCAGTTTGTTTTCCCCGCAGACAAAAGAATCTTTTTTAAAGAAAACAATTTATATACTAGATTTCATATTCATGAATCCACAATACAAAAAGCGATTAGACAGGCGGTAATTAACGCAAGGATTGATAAAAAAGTCGGACCGCATACCTTCAGACACTCATTCGCGACTCAGTTATTAACGGATGGTTACGATATTAGGACAATACAGGAGTTATTGGGACATAAATCATTACGAACGACAATGATTTACACACATGTCTTGAAAAATATTACTGGAATTAAAAGTCCTCTCGATTAATGTATTTTTAGTAAAGAAAGATTCGGGATAAAAATAAGACGACCTAGTAAGTTGTTGTAAATTAAGGTTTTAATAACAGCAGAAGTTGTTTATCAAGAACAAATGGATAACATAAAGAGCAATTATCCACGTTTAGGCTTCTGTATAAATATATGTTAGCTTGCTAGTATTATGGAAAAAATAGATCAATATATAAGGTCTCAAAAAACTCAGCTAGGTTCAGAAGTTTCTAAAAAGAGGCTTATTTACTTAGACGTCAATTATTGGATATTTTTGAGAAAATGTTTGATGAAAGAAGATATTGACACAGTTTATTATGGCTTTTATAATACCTTACTTGATCTAGTTAAAAAAAATGAAGTATTGTGTCCAATTAATCATAGTGTATTTACCGAGCTTTTAAAACAAGACGATCTTGAAAGTCGTATTAATACTGCGAAAGTTATTGATCAATTCAGCAATTCTGTAACCTTAGTTTTCGAATTTGAAAGGGAGGAATTAGAGATACAATATTTTGTTCTTCAAAAATTACTCGGTGACAAATATTTAATTCCCGTCGAACAAAATGTTTGGGTTAAAATTCCTTACATAATGGGATTAGGACATTTTTTCAATGATAAGATAGATGGAGCTACACAAGAAAAAATGCAAATCGAGTTTTTTAATCATTCTTGGAATATCACTTTAGAGGAAATGATGAGAAATTATATAAGGGATGCTGTCGCTCCTTTCCTCGATATGTCTAAAAGAGCTTCCAAACTGAATGATGGTAAATTTGCTAACTCATCAGATTTAAAATCCATTAAAAGTTTGTTTAAAATTGAACTGGAAGGCGTGCTAAGCGTATACATCGAATTAGTACAAAGATATTTTAACCTTCTTACAAAGAATCGTCCTGAGATCTTAGATTCTTTAAGTGGCAAATATTCAATCAATAATCCCAAAGAGTTGTGTGACAAAATTGAGGAAGAAATTCTAAATGATGAAATTGGGAATTACTTGCCAGATATTTATATCAATTCATGTATTCATACATTGATGCGGTGGGATAAGACTCGACAATTTAAGGCTAATGATATTTATGACTTTGAGCATGGAAGAGCAGCTTTACCTTACTATCAATACTTTTTTACAGAAGGTCCTCTAAAACATATGCTCTCCATGAAGCCTTATGAATTATCTAAGAAATATGATTGCGTTGTTGAAAATGATATCAAGAGTATAAATGAATTATTAAGAAGTATGGCAAGCTAACAAGCAAATCAACGCGGACGCCGTAATGTAAGGGGCATTAGGACTGTTATTAAGTTTAGTGAAATAAACAACATTGCTGTTCGGCAGTAGTGTAATAAACTAAATTGTTGCGGCCGGTGCGTACGATGAAAGTTACGCACCGTCTGCTAAATTATTGGCGTTGTCTTTCTAATCGGCATTCTTGTTCTGGGGCGCCGGTTATTTGCCACGCCGTTATACCGTTTGGAAAATATGAAGATTCCTGAAAAAATAGAAGTAAGACATCTTTTTCCTGAATTATATTCAGAGCTAAAAAATTTATTACAAAATCTTTCTATAGATAAATGGAACTATCCGACATCAAGTT
>JAIPBD010000020.1 GCA_021739765.1 Melioribacteraceae bacterium | reverse complement strand
CGGTTCGTAAACACCGTTATTATTGATATCTTCAAATGGAGCGCCTTTATCACCCGGCCAGTTTTGCCAATCATTAAAGTAATCGTTAAAAATTGATAAACTGTCTCTTCCTTCGTCACGAATTTCGGAAAGGAAATTTGCGGTTTTATAATCCCGTCGAACTCTAAAAATTGATTGAGATTTTGATTGGTTTGAAAATTCATCATAATTGCCAGGTACTAATCCTGATCTGTAAGTTGAACCGCCGACAAGAATTTTTCCCTCTTTTTTCGCACCCCAAACTAATCCGCTTTGGAAAATTGCTTGTTGTTTTGAAAATTTTGGAAATTCGAAGCCGGAATTCCCATTTGGGTTATTGTCAGTTAAACCGTCATTTCCGATCCAGGTTGAAATGTTGTTTATATTGAATTTATATGTTCTGAGGGAATCTTCATTTTGTTTGGACAGTTTTTTGGTTCCCTTGGAAGAGATGGGTGTGGATAATAATAGCAAAGACAGTAATAAAACAAAAAAATCCTTCATACTTTTATCCCATAATTTGATCAGAAACTACAACACTTAGTCTACAAATACAATACTAATTATTGAGGATTAA
Source organism: Melioribacteraceae bacterium (assembly GCA_021739765.1). Lineage (GTDB taxonomy): Bacteria > Bacteroidota > Ignavibacteria > Ignavibacteriales > Melioribacteraceae > JAIPBD01. The sequence continues at coordinate 76,215 of JAIPBD010000020.1, read as the reverse complement.
TCTAATTAGATACCGAGTCCCTTTAAACCAAAATCCGCCATGTTTTTGATTGCATATAACAGAAAGCGTACTTATTTTTAATCAGATATTTTATTCTGCTTAGGAGGTGTGGATGTTGCGTGAAATAATCCGAATTGATGAAAAATTATGCGATGGTTGCGGCAAATGTGTTCCCTCTTGCCATGAAGGTGCTTTGCAAGTAATAGATGGAAAGGTGAGATTGATAAGCGATTTATTCTGTGACGGGATTGGCGCATGTTTGGGCGAATGTCCTCAAAACGCGCTAACAATTGAAAAAAGAGAAGCCGAACCGTACGATGAAGAAGTCGTAATGGAAACTATAGTTAAGGGTGGAATTAATGTGATAAAGGCACATCTTGAACATCTGTACGAACATGATGAAAAAGATTTTCTTGGAATTGCCATCAGCTATTTAGAAAATAATGGAATTGACGTACCGGAATTTGTTCCCACCCACCCTGCGGTAAAATGCGGATGTCCCGGGTCGGCAGAAAAAACTCTGGAAGTTAAAAACAATTTTGATTCGGAAGTAAATCGTCAAACTCCCCGGTTAAAACAGTGGCCAATTCAATTGCATCTTGTTTCACCAAACGCAGGTTACTACAAAAACTCCGATTTACTTCTGGCCTCCGATTGCAGCGGATTTGCCTCAGCGAATTTCCACAATGATTTTTTAAAGGATAAATCTGTTGCTATTGCTTGTCCGAAATTAGATTCCAACAAACAAAATTACATTGAAAAACTGACGGCAATGATTGATTATGCTAATCTGCAATCGATTACCGTTCTGATAATGCAAGTTCCATGCTGCGGTGGATTGGTTCAAATTGCTCAACAGGCTTTACAAAACTCTTCGAGGGATATTCCCATAAAAGTTATCGTACTTGGGATAGACGGCGAAATTCTAAATACGGTTGATGTAAATTAAATTAAGCTTAGAATTTTTTCTTTTGATTTTTCTCTCAAATCCGCAAGAGTTTCCCGGTTCAACATTTGGAAAGCTTCGTCTCTTAGCACGCCCCATTTATCATGCACCGGGCATGGTTTCGAAGTTCCGCAACCTTCAAATCCGAGGACACAATTATTAAAAATATCCATTCCGTCAATCGCGACAACGATATCAATTAATCGAACCAGACGAGGATCTTTTGCCATAAAAAATCCGCCGTTTTTTCCTTTTTTTGATCCGACAATGCCTTTTAAAGCAAGGATCTGTAACATTTTAGAAACGAATTCTTTAGGCTGTTTCACTTTTTCGGAAATTTCGAGTGCGTTAAAAACTTTCCCATTCTCTTGGAAGGAAAGGTAGAGAACGGATTGGAGTCCCACTTCGCATTTTTTTGAAAATATTACTGTCATTTTTCAGAATTATTGTTCCGATTAATTTAGTTCATATCAATTTTATATGCAAGTGTGAGCAAGATTGAGGATTGAAAAATTCATAATTCATATTAAAATTTATGGGCTACTTACCCTCGCGAATTTCACGTATTCGCGTTGGCAAACGGTCAATTTCTTGGAATAGTGTAGGGAAATTTATATCAACAACTTGTCTAAATTTTTCTGCTCCGTCTTTTCCTATTAAAACAAGTGTTGTTACATTATCCATTATTTCAAAATGCTTGCGGAGGTTAAAACTGAAATTTGAGCTCACTTCCCGATTTTCGAACCAGCTTTGTCCGTTCTCGTAAAGATAGAAAAAGAGAATATCACGATCTTTAATATCCCTCTTGTATTTTTCAATTTCAGATTTCTGGGTGCGGATGCGGTTTTCGTTGCTCGAAAATAAAAGGACTAATCTGTATTTGCCTTTGTATTCTTGCAGTAAACTCATGTGACTGGCACATGACGAGATCAAAAGAAGTAAAAGAATCGGTAGTAATTTTTTCATTTTCCTAATAAGCAATTATACAGATTAGATTATACTACGCTCAGGTTCTTAATTCAAGCATTAATGGGGATTTTTTCCCGGTTAACTGATCCTTTACTATCAGCCAGTTTCATCAATTTGTAATTGATGCTGTCAATTATCGCCTGCAAACTCGCTTTGATAATATTTTCCGAAACTCCGACAGTTGACCAAGTAGATTTTCCATCGCTTGATTCGATTAAAACTCGAACTTTAGCCGAGGTTCCGTCGCTGTCACCCAATACACGTACTTTGTAATCAATCAAATGAACATCCGATATTTCGGGATAAAATCTTGTAATAGCTTTTCTTAATGCGTTATCTAAGGCGTTTACCGGTCCCTGACCGTCAGCTGCCGTATGTTCCTCAACACCATCAACTTCTACTTTTAGTACGGCCTCAGAATATTCGTCGCCGTCATCATCAAACATCACGTTAATTTTTGCGTAGTTGATTTCGAAATGTTGACTAAGATTGCCAAGTTCTTCACGCAATAATAATTCGAACGAAGCTTCGGCGCCATCAAATTGGAAACCGGCATATTCAAGCGATTTGATATTTTGCACAAAAGTTTTGCTGAATTCTTTGGTTTCAGGTAATTCTATTCCCAATTCTTTTGCTTTGTAACGGATATTACTTTGTCCGGAAAGATCGGAAACAATCACCCGTTGTTTGTTTCCAACAACAGAAGGTTCAATATGTTCGTACATCGCGCTGTTTTTTAAAACCGAACTTACATGTATTCCACCTTTATGCGCGAAAGCGGATTTACCAACAAACGGCGCGCGCGAATTCGGAATCAAATTCATCATTTCGGAAACATAATGGGAAACCGAAGCGAGATGAGTCAGATTGATTTCGGATTTAGTTTCCATTTTAAGTTTTAATACAATATTTGGGATTATATCAACAAGATTCGCGTTACCGCATCTTTCACCGACACCATTAATTGTTCCCTGAACATGAATTGCTCCGGCTTGAATTCCGGCAATGGAGTTAGCAACTCCAAACGCGCTATCGTTATGGCAATGAACTCCGACATTAACGAAAACTTTTGAGATTACATCCTTTGTGATTTCCGAAATTTCGCTTGGCAAAGAACCGCCGTTGGTATCGCATAAAACGAGAGTTTCCGCACCGGCTTTTTCTGCCGCGAGTATCATTCTTAGAGCAAATTCAGTATCATCTTTGTAACCATCGAAAAAATGCTCAGCATCAAAAATTACTTTTCTTCCATGGTCGATTAAAAATTTTACCGACTTAAAAATCAGCTCTTCATTTTCGTCATCTGTTAATCCCAAACTTTCCATAGAATGGAATCTCCAAGTTTTACCAAATATAGAAACGTAAGGCGTATCAGCAGCGATAAGTTTATTCAAATTATTATCGGATTCAATTTGATCGGGGAATCGAGCAGTGGAACCAAAAGCGCTGATTTGAGCGTTTCGCAAATTTAAAGATTTTACTTTCTCAAAATATTCTTCATCTTTAGGGTTACTGCCCGGCCATCCGCCTTCGATGATATCAATTCCGAATTCATCTAATTTTTCGGTAATCATCAATTTATCGGCAATCGAGAGATTTACACCTTCGCCTTGAGTTCCATCGCGAAGTGTTGTATCGAATATTTCTATTTTTTTTGAACTGCTCATTTTTCCTCTAAAAAATAATTACGAAATCATTCCAGAAGCTCTCGCGTAATTAAAAACTCCGCCGGCTTCAACTATCGGTAAAACTTCGCCTAATTCTTTTAATTGATATTCTTTGCCGTCAGTCAAGTTTGTTATCGAGTTATTCTCGAGATCAATCTCAACTTCGTCGCCAGTTTTGATAACATTGTTTAATTTCTGTGTAGATTCATATGGAATCAGAAATCCGCCATCAACCGAATTACGATAAAATATACGCGCGTATGATTCGGCAACTATCGCTTTTACACCTGCTTTCTGCAGAGCAAAAGGTGCGTGTTCGCGTGAAGATCCGCAGCCGAAATTCGAACCGCCAATAATGATCCGGTATTCCGCCTGCCAATTTTCACCTTCGATAAACGGAATTCCACCATTTGGTAAACCGGCCTCATTTACCGGAACACTCGAAAGGGCAAAATGGCCATATTTTTTCGACTCTTCTTCATCGGATAAGCTGTATACTAAATGTTCCGCCGGAATAATTTGATCGGTATCGATATTATTTCCTAGTACGTACGCTTTCCCTGTTATTCTACTTTCCATAAACCTATTTCCTTAAAACTTAATTTTATTTCATCTCTTAATTTCATTTCCGCATCAAAATTCTTCCTCTTTGTCATTATCTTTGTCGTAATCTTTATCGAAGTTTTCTATCCTCCCAGATCAAAACATGACTAACACTAAGATCAAAATTATTAAATATAATCGCGAGGATCGGTTATAAATCCATTTATCGCCGAAGCCGCAACTGTTAATGGTGATGCCAGATAAACCTCAGATTGTTTACTTCCCATTCGTCCCGGAAAATTCCGATTCGTTGTTGAGATAACAATGTCTTTATCCTGCGCTCTCCCGAAAGTATCATCCGGTCCGCCGAGACAAGCGGCACAAGAAGATTGACCGATCATACATCCGGCGTTTTCAAAAATTTCTTTGAGGGAAATACCTTTGTAAGTTTCAATTTCGAGTTGCTTTGCTACTTCCGTACTCGCGGGAACAACAAAAGTCGGAACCTTAACTTCCGCGCCAAAAATAATAGGAGCCGCGAATTGAAAATCGCTTAATTTCCCTCCGGTGCAAGAACCGATATAACATTTAGTCAATTTAGTTCCGGCAACATTACGCACGATATCCCTATTGTCGGGACTATGAGGTTTCGCAACAATCGGTTCGAGTTTGCTTACATCATATTCATATTTATTCAAATATTCAGCGTCGTTATCGCTTTCAAATATTTCATAAGGGCTTTGGGTTCTTTCTCTCACATAATCGATTGTTTTCTGATCGGCTTTAATAATACCGTTCATTCCGCCCGCTTCGATAGCCATATTGGTCAATGTCATTCTTTCGTTCATCGAAAGATCAAATACAGCCTCTCCGTCAAATTCCATTGCGCGATAAGTTGCGCCGTCAGTTGTTATATCACCAAGAATTTGAAGAATTAAATCTTTTGCTGTTAAATAAGGAGGCAGAGTTCCGTTAAAAGTAAATTTTAATGATTCGGGTACTTTCTCCCAAATTCTTCCGGTACCAAGAATAAATGCCGCATCTGTGTTTCCCACACCGGTCGCGAACATTCCGAATGCGCCGCTTGTACATGTGTGGGAATCGGTTCCAAAAAGAACCCGACCGGGAACATTGTAACCTTCTTCCGCAAGTGCAAGATGGCAAACCCCTTTATATCTTTCAGTTCCAACATCGTAATAATTATCGATTTGATACTCTTTAGCGAATTCTCTTAAAATTTCAACATTACGATTGGCATGAGAATTTTGAGTAAAGATGTAATGATCGGGGAAAATCACAAATTTTTCTTTGTCCCAAATCTTCGCGGATTCACCAAACTCACGTTTCCAGATACCTATTGTTGGCGGTCCACATACATCGTGGGTCATCAAAACATCAACATTCATCCATATATTTTCGCCCGGAGATACTTTCTCTCTACCGGCTGCTTTAGCAAGAATTTTTTCAGTGATTGTCATTCCCATAATAATTTCCTTTATACCGCGTTTGAAAGTTCTTCAGAATTTTCCAACGCTTCTATTTCTTGTTTAAAAATCTCATATTGGTTAATTGATTGAAGATATGCTTTTGCACTGGCTTCAATAATGTCCGTTGATACTCCGCGCCCACTAAATGATTTTTCATTCACACGAATCCTGATGATTACCTCGCCCATAGCTTGCCGGCCTGAAGTAACCGAACGAACTCGATAAGATTCAATTTGATTTTGGATTCCGAGCGCTCGATCGATTGCATTGAATAATGCGTCAACCGGACCGTCCCCGGTTGCCGAATCAGCGAATTCCTCTCCTTTATTTCTAATTTTAACCGTGGCGGTCGGAATGGATGCTGTTCCCGAATTGACGTTCAGATAATCGAGCAAATAATGCGTTTTTTCTTTAAATACTTCATCACCCATTAAGACCCGGAGATCATCGTCAAAAACTTCCTTTTTCTTATCTGCAAGTTTTGTGAATTGCGTATAAACTTCGTTTAGTTCATCTTCCTTAACCGTATATCCAAGTTCGATTAATCGAGATTTTAATCCATGTCTTCCCGAATGTCTTCCGAGAATAATTTTTGTTTTTGGAACACCAACGGTTTCGGGAGTCATTATCTCATAAGTTTCTCTGTTCTTCAACATACCATCTTGGTGTATTCCCGACTCGTGCGCAAAAGCGTTTTCACCAACAATCGCCTTATTTGGTTGAACGACCACACCCGTAAATCCAGATACCATTTTGCTGGTATTGTAAATTTCATGTGTGTTGATTTCGGTGTTGAAAGAAAACTGATCCTTACGAACATTTAGCGCCATTACAATCTCTTCAAGTGAAGCGTTTCCGGCTCGTTCACCGATTCCGTTAATTGTGCACTCTATTTGGCGGGCCCCGTTTTCTAATCCGGCTATTGAATTAGCGACAGCAAGACCAAGATCATTATGGCAATGAACACTTATAATCACATTTTCGATATTTTTTACACGTCTTTTTAATTCAGCGATTTTATAACCAAATTCTTTTGGGATTGTGTATCCGGTTGTATCCGGGATATTTACGGTGGTAGCTCCGGCTTCAATCGCGGCTTCAATTACTTCACTTAAATAAGTGAGATCAGTACGACCCGCGTCTTCGGCAGAAAATTCAACATCATCACAGAATGATTTTGCGTATTTGACCATATCGTATGACATTTTAAGAACCGTTTCGCGTTTCTCCTGCAATGTTTTACCGTAACGGTCATCGCCGAATTTCCCGAGAATGTGATAATCGGAAGTACTGGAGAAAGTATGAATTCTTTTCTTTTCCGCATTCCTAACCGCTTCCCAAGCTTTTTTGATATCAATTTCCTTCGCTCTTGCCAGACCGGCAACAATAATACCCACTTCGTTCGAAATCCTATATACCGCATCAAATTGAGCCGGTGAGGAGACCGGGAATCCGGCTTCGATTACATCCACATTTAATTTCTCGAGTTGTCGAGCGATTTCAACTTTTTCAAGTACGTTCAACGATGCACCCGGAGATTGCTCACCGTCTCTTAGAGTTGTATCAAATATTATTACTTTGTCTGACATTTGCTTAACCTATTATCTTTTCAATTTTATTTATAGAGTAAAAACACCGATTGCTTGTTCGTTATAGATGTTTTCAATTTCATCTTTTATTAACTTCGTCATCTCGTCGGTTGAAACAATTTTATCTGTCTCTTTCCCGATGTCAGCTGTTCGGTAACCATTGCCCAATGTTTTTGAAACAGCGCTATAAATAAGTTCAGCAGCTTTATCCATTTCAAAAGTATGTTCGAACATCATAGCAACCGATGTAATTGCCGCAATCGGATTGGCTATATTTTTTCCTGCAATATCCGGCGCGCTTCCATGAACCGGTTCATACAACGCGTAATCTTTACCGAGACTTGCAGATGGCAGCATTCCCAGGCTTCCGGTGATCATTCCCGCAATATCGGATATGATATCCCCAAAGATATTTCCGGTTACGATCACATCGAATTGTTTCGGATTGCGCACGATTTGCATTGCCGCGTTATCGACGTACATATGTCTCAGTTCAACATCGGGGTAATCTTTTGAGACTTCTTCAACCACATTACGCCAGAATTGAGAAACCTCAAGTACGTTTGCTTTATCAACATTTGTAACAACTTTGTTTCTTCTCCGGGCAGTAAGAAATGCCATCCGCGCTATTCTTATAACTTCCTCACGCGAATAAACCATTGTATTCCAGCCCTTGTTTTCATCCATTCCGCGAGGTTCGCCGAAATAAATTCCTCCGGTTAATTCCCTAAAAACAATAAAATCTGTATTGTTGATTATTTCAGATTTTAAGGACGAAGAATTAACGAAAGCAGAGTAAACTTTTGCGGGTCGAATATTCGCGAATAAACCAAGTGATTTTCGAAGTTTGAGCAATGCCGCTTCAGGTTTTAAACGATGAGGAAGTGAATCCCATTTGTACCCGCCGACCGCACCGAGAAAAACCGCATCGGAATCATAACATGCTTGCAAAGTTTCGTCGGTCAATGGAGTTCCATGTTTTTCATAAGAACATCCACCCATCAATTCTTCAGTTGTTTGGATGTCAACATCAAACTTATTCGCTATAAATTTCATCACATCGACTGCAGCTTTGGTTACTTCCGGTCCAATTCCGTCACCGGGTAAAAGTGTTACTCTGTAATTCATCTGATTAATCCTCTTCTACTTTATTCTTGTTTAATAACCAAGACATCATACCTCTAAGTTTCGCCCCGGTTTTTTCGATTGAGTGTTCCTCATTACTTTTTCTCAATTCGTTAAACTTGGGCTGTCCCTTTTTATTCTCCTCGATCCATTCATTCGCGAATGTACCGTCTTGAACCTCAGTTAATATTTTCTTCATTTCTTCTTTAACTGCGGCGGTTATTACTCTTGGCCCTCTTGTCATTCCTCCATATTCAGCAGTTTCACTAACTGAATAGTTCATCCTATTAAGTCCACCTTCATAATAAAGATCGACGATCAATTTTAATTCGTGCATACATTCAAAATATGCAAGCTCCGGCGGATAACCGGCTTCGGTTAAAACTTCAAATCCAGCTTTGATAATCTCAGCTGAACCTCCGCAAAGAACCGCTTGTTCACCGAAAAGATCTGTTTCTGTTTCATTTTTAAAATTCGTTTCGATAACTCCTGCGTGTGTTCCGCCTAATCCTTTTGCCCAAGCAAGAGATAATTCCAGTGCTTTGCCGGAATAATTTTGGTGCACGGCAATCAAACATGGAACGCCTCTGCCTTCTTTAAATGTTCGTCGTACGAGATGCCCCGGACTTTTAGGTGCTACCATTATTACATCCACATTTTCGGGCGGAACAATTTGTTTATAATGAATATTGAAGCCGTGAGCAAAAAGTAAGGTGTCTCCTTCTTTTAAATTTCCGGCAATAGATTCTTCATAAATTTCTTTCTGAGATTGATCAGGAAGCAAAAGCATAACCATATCAGCCCAGGCAGCAACTTCGCCGGTTTCCATCACTGTTAATCCGGTTTTCTCGGCTTTCGCCCACGATTTGCTATCCTTTCTTAAACCGACGCGAACGTTTAATCCGCTGTCTTTTAAATTTAACGCATGTGCATGTCCTTGACTGCCAAACCCCAGAACAGCAATTTTTTTCTCTTTTAATACATCAAGCGATGCATCTTGTTCGTAATAAACTTGCATTGAACTATCCCCTTATGTTAAAACTGTCTCTTTTTTTGGTGCTTTAATTTGTTCTCCACGCCGCAACGCGACCGTACCGGAACGCGCCATTTCTTTGATACCGAATGGAGTTAATACGTTTACCGCCGCGTCAATTTTGTCCGGAGGTCCGGTAACTTCGATCATCATTGATCTATTGTTGATGTCAACAATTTTACCGCGAAAAATATCACAGATATTTTTAATCTCTTCCATCGTACCTTTTTGAAAGCTAACGGTAATAAGCGCTAATTCTCTTTTAATATGATATTGATTTGTTAAATCAACGACTTTAATCGTATCAACCAAACGGTTTAGTTGTTTTACAACTTGGTCGATTATCTGATCATCACCCTGTGTAACAATCGTCATTCTGGAAACTTCTGATATGTCGGTTTCACCTATTGAAATACTATGGATATTAAATCCTTTGCCGCTGAACATTGTCGCGACTCTATCAAAGGCGCCAAAATTATTTTCAACAAGTACGGAAATAGTTCTTTTCATAATTACATCATCCTATTTGGGTTTAGTCTTTTAACCATCATGTCCGCAATCGAACCACCTGAAGGAACCATGGGAAAGACCATATCTTCTTTAACTACTTTAAATTCAATCAAACATGGGCCGTCATTTTTCGCCAGAGCCTTATCCAAAAAATCGTCAACTTCGGTTGGATCATTAGTCGTCCAAGCTTCAACACCAAAAGCCTCTGCCACTTTAACAAAATTTGGATTGGTCGCGCCAAGATCGGTAAACGAATATTTTTCAGAATGAAAAAGTTCTTGCCATTGTCGAACCATGCCAAGAAAAGAATTATTCATAATTATAAACTTTACAGGCAAATTGTATGCTTTCGCGGTTATTAATTCCTGCATGTTCATTTGAAAACCGCCATCACCATTTATCGAAATTATAGGTCGATCTTTCACGGCAAATGCCGCTCCGATAGCAGCGGGAACCGAGAATCCCATTGTTCCTAATCCACCACTCGTTAAGTTGGATCTTGGATGGTTATATTTATAATATTGAGCTGTCCACATTTGATGCTGCCCAACATCGGTTACGATAACCGCGTTGCCATTTGTTTTGTCGGATAATCTTTCCAGAACGTATTCAGTTCGAAGTTTGCCGTCATTATTTTCATAAGTCATCGGGCATTCTTCCCGCCAAGCATTTATTTGTGCCCACCATTCATCAATTTGGGGTTTGGTTTTAATTTCGGCTAAAATCTTCGCGATAACATGTTTAACATCGCCCACTATCGGCAGATCAACCTGAACATTTTTATCGATACATGTCGGATCGATATCGACATGAATTTTATATGCACCGGTTGCGAATGTATCTGTTTTTCCTGTTACTCTATCATCAAACCTTGCACCGAGTGAAACCAACAAATCGCAATTATTGATTGCTTGATTTGCCCAGTAAGTTCCATGCATTCCCAGCATTCCCATCGAAAGTTTGTCAGTTCCGGGATATGCGCCGAGTCCTTGAAGCGTCATTGTGACCGGAAGATTATTCTCTCTCGCCAGAAGTGCCAGTTCTTCAGATCCACCGGACATAATTACACCACCGCCAACATAGAGAAGTGGTCGTTTAGCTGCAGAAATCATATCCGCTGCTTTTTTAATTTGATTTACATGTCCCTGATAAGTTGGTTTATATCCTCTAACGTTTACTTCCTTCGGATATTCATATTCTGTTTCCGCCATAATCACATCTTTTGGCAGATCAACTACCACCGGACCTGGTCGGCCGGTTGAAGCAATAAAAAATGCTTTTTTAATTGTTGAAGCTAATTCTTTTATATCTCTCACTAAAAAATTATGCTTGGTTATCGGTCGTGTTATTCCAACAATATCTGCTTCTTGGAATGCGTCGTTTCCGATCAGATGTGAAGGAACTTGACCGGTAAAAACAATGATTGGAACAGAATCCATATAAGCATCGGCAATCCCTGTAACGGTATTGGTTGCGCCGGGACCAGATGTTACCAATACGCAACCGACTTTACCGGTTGCTTTCGCGTAACCTTCAGCCATGTGAGTAGCGCCCTGTTCGTGTCGAACGAGAACATGCTCAAGCCAATCAATATCATATAGTTTTTCATATATCTTTAAAGTAGCTCCTCCGGGATATCCGAAGATTACATCCACTTTTTCTTCTTTCAGGCATTCAAAAAATATGTCGGCACCTGAAAGTACCGGTTTTGAGTTTTCCATAACTCGTCCTTTCAATTTATTTAATTACAACTTTAATACAGCACCTTTGCTCGCAGATGTTACCATCTTAGCATATCGTGCTAAATATCCTTTTTTGATTTTGGGTTCAAATTCAGGCAACCCGTTCAATCTAATTTGAATCTCCTCGTCACTTAACTCTACATCTAATTTACGGTTTGGAATATCAATAGAAATTATATCGCCATCTTTCACGGCTGCAATAGGTCCCCTTTCAGCGGCCTCGGGTGAAACATGACCAATACAAGCGCCTCTTGTTCCTCCGGAAAATCTCCCGTCGGTTAATAGGGCAACTTTTGATCCCAATCCTAATCCCATTATCGCACTTGTTGGTGATAACATTTCCGGCATTCCGGGACCGCCTTGTGGCCCTTCGTAACGAATAATAACAACATCACCGGCTTGTACTTCTTTATTCAAAATTCCCGCCATCGCTTCATCCTGAGATTCATAAATTCTCGCAGGTCCTTTATGAACTAACATTTCAGGCTCAACTGCGCCGGTTTTTACTACTGATCCTTCGGGAGCTAGATTGCCAAAAAGAACTGCGAGTCCTCCCCGTTCGGAATAAGGATCATTGATCGATCTGATTACTGAGTAATCCTTAACTTCTGATCCTGCAATATTTTCGCCGAGTGTTTTACCTGTAACGGTAGGACATAAAGTATTGAGTGTACCTTCCTTTTTGCTAAGTTCATTCAAGATTGCTGAAATGCCACCTGCTCTATCGACATCTTCCATGTGAACATTTGGCGTTGCAGGACTAACTTTACAGATATAGGGCGTTCTGGCTGAAATTTCATTTAATTCTTGAAGATTGAATTCTAATCCGGCTTCTATTGCAATTGCCAATGAATGCAATATTGTATTTGTACTTCCGCCCATTGCCATATCTAAGGCATAAGCATTTTGGAAGGATTCTTTCGTAAATATTTCAGAGGGTTTAATATCATTTTCGATTAGATAAATTAATTGGTGAGCTGCTTGTTGGGCTAATTCAAGCCTCTTGGGATCAGTTGCTAAAATAGAACCGTTCCCGGGAAGCGCAATACCGATGGCTTCCATCAAACAATTCATCGAATTAGCAGTAAACATTCCCGAACAAGAACCGCAGGTTGGGCAACTGACATCTTCCAAATGTTTTAATCTCGCCTCATCAATTTGACCGTTTTTGAATTGACCGACTGCTTCAAAAACTGAGATCAAATCACTTTTTTTCCCATCATCAGTTCGGCCGGCTTTCATCGGTCCGCCTGAAATAAAAATTGTTGGAATATTAATTCTTGCGGCCGCCATCAACATTCCGGGAACGATTTTATCGCAGTTGGGGATACAAATCATCCCATCAAGTCTGTGGGCTTCAACAACCGTTTCCACCGAATCTGCTATTAATTCCCTACTGGCAAGCGAATAGCGCATCCCAATGTGGCCCATTGCTATCCCGTCATCAACTCCAATTGTATTAAATTCAAAAGGAATGCCACCGGCTTTTCTGATAGCTTCTTTTACAACTTTGCCAAATTCTTGAAGATGGACGTGACCCGGAATTAAATCGATGTAAGAATTACAAACTCCGATAAACGGTTTTTTAAAGTCGTCGTCACTTTTTATTACACCTGTAGCTTTTAGTAAACTACGATGCGGCGCTTTATCAAATCCAGATTTGATTAAATCTGATCTCAAAATATCCTCCCAACATTCAACTTTAGATATAAACTTTACTTTTCGGGTCTATCCCGAATTCAATATTGTTAAAATTTGATGTATCGGGAGAGACGCGGTTATTAACCGAGAATAATAATTCCGAGGAGGCTAATAAGTATAATACCAAGGAGAAGCATTGAATCTAATGAAGTGTTTGTATTTTCCACGGAGAGTTTTCTGGTTCTATTATTGGAAAGAACCTGAATTACCTGAAGTGTATTTGTGTTTTGAATCTTCATAACTCTCATAAATTTCTGCGCAAATTAGATAGCTACGGTTTTTGAATCAAGATTATTATTCAAAAGTGACAACTTTTTACAATCAGCTTATAAAATGTGCTTGACAACAAATTATTCCAAGACTAAGTTAGGTGCAATTATTATGAAAACTATTTATCAGAATATAGCGGCTTTCAAATCAGTTCACTTCATGTGCATGTGTAACAATTGCTTGTGTTGTTGTCCGGGTTGCAACTAATTCTGATAAGATAAATTTTTAATAGCCCTTCTTCAGAAGGGCTAAGTTTTATGTTCTTATAAATATTTACTCTTATTAAGAAAGGTTGAGGGAACAGGCCCGTTGAAACCTTAGCAACCACCACTAAGTGGAAGGTGCTAAATCCTGCCCAAAAAATATTAATTATTTGGGAAAGATGAGGGAAGAGCGAATGATTTTACAAGCCTCTTCAGGATTCTTTCCTGAGAGGCTTTTTTATTATTCGTTACAATAACATATAGGTGCAATAATGTCAGAAAGAAAATATAGATTCGAAACACTTCAATTACATGCGGGACAAGAGCCTGATCCAACAACAAATGCGCGTGCCGTGCCCATTTATCAAACAACATCTTATAATTTTAATGATGCCGAACATGCCGCAAATTTATTTGGACTCAAAGAATTCGGAAATATTTATACACGGATAATGAATCCGACCACAGATGTATTTGAAAAAAGAATTGCCGCCCTTGAAGGAGGTGTGGCCGCGCTTGCAACTTCCTCCGGACAGGCAGCGCAATTATTGGCGATTACAACAATTGCACAGGCTGGTGAAAATATTGTATCAACAAAATTATTATATGGAGGAACTTACAATCAGTTTAAAGTTTCCCTTCCTAGACTTGGAATAGATGTTAAATTTGCGGACGGTGATTTACCGGAAGATTTTGACAAATTGATTGATGAGAAAACAAAAGCTATTTATCTTGAAACAATTGGAAATCCTAAATTAAACATTGCGGATATTGAGGGCATATCGAAAGTCGCTCACTCGCACGGCATTCCTCTGATAGTCGATAATACTTTTGGCGCAGCAGGATATCTGGCACGACCAATCGATCATGGTGCTGATATTATTACCGCATCCGCGACAAAATGGATTGGAGGACATGGAACTTCGATCGGTGGAGTTATTGTAGACTCCGGGAATTTTGATTGGGGTAACGGTAAGTTCCCTATTTTTACTGAGCCCTCGCCGGGTTATCATGGTTTAAAGTTTAATGATGTTTTCGGGAAAGGCTCGAACTTTGGGAATATTGCATTTATAATTAGAGCACGAGTTGAAGGTTTACGTGATCTCGGACCATGTTTAAGTCCCTTTAATGCTTTTTTATTATTACAAGGTTTAGAGACGCTTTCACTCAGAATTGAAAGACATAACGAGAATGCAAAAATATTGGCCAAGTGGCTCAATGATCATGAAAGTGTTGATTGGGTTTGGTATCCTGGATTGGAAGATCATCCCTACCATGAAGCCGCGAAAAAATATCTGCGACCGGGACTTTTTGGATCAATGTTATCATTCGGCATTAAGGGCGGATTCGAGGCCGGCAAAAAATTCATTAACAATGTCGAATTAGCAAGTCTTCTTGCAAATGTTGGCGATGCAAAAACATTGGTTATTCATCCCGGTTCTACAACTCATCAGCAATTGAGCGATGAGGAGCAATTGGCCTCGGGGGTTTTGCCTGAACAGATTCGTGTTTCTGTCGGAATAGAAAATATTGATGATATAATTTTTGATTTTGATGAAGCGCTTAAAAAAGCTGTGAAATAAAAGCGAAGCAATATATTTATGAATTGAGTAAAAATAAAATCGGCAAACATGCTTAATAAATCAGAAAACAAATTGATGGCAAAAACGGAGATCGTTAAGATTAATTACGATCTCCGATCATTCAAGCTAGAGAATGGTGAAGAACTTCGTAATGTCAATATCGCTTACCAAAGTTATGGCGAGCTCAATTCGGATGGAACGAACGTCATTCTGATTTGCCATGCGCTCTCCGGAAACGCACATGCTGCGGGAGTACTTGAAAAGGAGGAGTCTGATCCATATTCCAAATTTGATCTTTTGAAATCTTACTCCAAAATGTTTTCAAATTCTCCCGGTTGGTGGGATCCTCTAATCGGACCCGGAAAAGTTTTTGATACCGAAAAGTACTTTGTAGTCTGCACCAATATTTTAGGAAGTTGTTATGGTACAACCGGGCCGACTTCTTTTAAGAATGATTCACAAGATTCGTATGCCTCTGATTTCCCGCATGTTACGGTTAGGGATATGGTTGAATTACAAAAGGTTTTAATCGATAAACTCGGAATAAAAAAAATAGTTACAGCGGCAGGTGGTTCACTCGGTGGAATGCAAGTGTTAGAATGGGCCATAATGTATCCGGAAATTATTCAATCAATTATCCCCATTGCCACAGCGGTTAAACATTCACCATGGGCAATCTCGTTCAATCACACAGGACGGGAAGCCATAAAAGCTGATCCGATATGGAATAAAGGGAGGTATTCTTCTCAACCTGAAAACGGGCTTGCAGTTGCCAGAAGATTAGCGATGATCAGTTATAGGAGTTTTCCCTCTTTTGGAGAACGATTTGGAAGAAATATTTCAAAATTTTATGATGAATTTCTTAAACGTAGTAAATATGATATTGAAAGTTATTTGGATTATCAAGGTCAGAAATTAGTAAATAGATTCGACGCTAATAGTTATATCTCAATCACAAATACTCTTGACACACATGATATCACCCGGGGAAGGGGTGAACTTGAAGGAGTCCTAGGATCAATAAAAATTCCAACATTGGGAATCGGTATCTCAACCGACATCCTCTATCCTCCATCAGAGCAAAAGGAATTTCTTAATATGATACCTGACTCAATTTATAAAGAGATCGAATCGATTCACGGACACGATGCATTCTTGATTGAGTTTGATCAATTAACAGCAATGATTTATGATTTTATAAATTAATACTTATTGAAGTTTACTAACTAAAAATAGAATTAAAATGAAAGTACTAAAATTTGGCGGCTCCAGCGTTGGAAATGCTGAAAGAATTAATAGCGTTGTTATGATTATTCAACAAGAATTGAATAAAAAAGAAAAAATTGCGATTATTTTTTCAGCATTTCAAACTGTAACGGATAAATTGATAGAAATTAGCAATTTAGCTTTGAATAAGGAAATCCGATATAGGGATGAGCTTGAAACACTCATAAAGCTGCATTACGACATTATTACCGATCTAAATGGTAAACCCGATTCGAAAGAACTTCTAAAAGAAGTTGATGATTTATTTTTATCATTGGGAGAAATTTATCATGGAGTATTTCTTCTTAGGGAATTAACTCCACGCACACTTGATTTTATTCAATCATTTGGTGAAAGACTTTCCTGCACAATAATTACAAGTACGATGCAGAATCGTGGAATCAAAACAGAATATTTACAAGCAAGTGAACTTGTAAAAACCGATGATAATTTTGGAAACGCTTCTGTCAATTACACTTTAACTAACAAAAACATTTCAGATTATTTTAAAAAACATAATCGTACTCAAATTATTACCGGATTTATAGGGTCGACAAAGGATGGTGTAATCACAACTCTGGGTCGGGGGGGGTCAGATTATACCGCTTCAATATTTGGTGCCGCTCTAAATGCAAGCGAAATTCAAATTTGGACTGACGTTGACGGCATCTTAACTGCCGATCCCAGGAAAGTAAAAAATTCATTTTCCCTCAAAGCAGTTACTTACGAAGAGGCAATGGAGTTATCACACTTTGGTGCTAAAGTAATTTATCCCCCGACAATGCAGCCGGCACTAAAAAAGAAAATAAAAATCAGAATTAAAAATACATTCAATCCTTCTTTTCCCGGAACTGTAATTGTTGAACGAGAAAAATCAGTTCCGTTCAATATTAAAGGTATTTCATCCATTGACAATGTTTCGTTGGTGAGAGTTCAGGGCAGCGGAATGATTGGTGTTACAGGTGTAGCTGCAAAATTATTTAAATCGCTTGCCGAGAAAAATATAAATATTATTCTAATTTCTCAAGCGTCCTCAGAGCACAGCATCTGTTTTGCTGTGCATCCTTCCGTAGGCAGCGTAGCGAAGGAAGCTATCGAAACAGAATTTGGAACTGAAATAAAAAGCGGGAACATCAGCAAAGTTGTAGTTGAAGATAACCTCTCGATAATTGCTGTTGTTGGTGAAGATATGAAACAGACTCCGGGAATTTCGGGGATGGTATTCCAAGCTCTTGGAAAAAATGGAATTAATTTACACGCAATTGCACAAGGATCATCCGAACTGAATATTTCCCTCGTTATCGATAAAGCATGTTTACCAAAAGCCCTAAACGTGCTGCATGATTCAATCTTCCTTGCGAAAAAGAAAGTTATCAATCTGTTTATTGCCGGGCCGGGGATGGTTGGAAGGGAACTTTTAAATTTAATAGAAGATAGAAAAGAGTTTATTTCGAGAGAAGCTCATGCGGAATTAAAATTGGTAGGTGTCATAAACAGCAGTAAAATGTTTTTGGATAGTGATGGATTTGAAATTTCAACATGGAAAGATCAGCTTGAGAATTCCGAAAACTTATCTGACACGCAACTGTTCATCCAAAAAATGAAAGCTTTGAATCTACCCAATTCAATCTTTATTGATTCAACAGCTTCGCGAATATTTATTCCCTTTTACAAAAATATTCTTGAATCGAGTATCTCTATTGTAACTCCAAACAAAATTGCTAATTCCAGCCGATATAAAGACTTTTACGATCTTTCCCAAACATCAAAAAAACACCAAGTTCAATTTCGATACGGGACAAACGTCGGAGCGGCTCTTCCAATCATTAACACATTAAAAGATCTTGTTCAAAATGGGGATGAAATTTTCAAAATTGAAGGAGTCTTTTCCGGAACTTTGAGTTACATTTTTAATTCGATTAAAATTGATTCAAAATTTTCTGATATTGTTAAAGAAGCCAAAAAAGCCGGTTTTACTGAGCCGGACCCGAGAGACGATTTAAGCGGACTGGATGTCGCCCGAAAACTTTTGATTCTTATCAGAGAGTCTAAATATCCATTCGAAATGAAAGATGTAAAAGTTGAAAGTCTCGTTTCTGCTAAGGCAAAAAAAGCAGCATCGATTGATGAATATTTTGAAATTTTAGAATCGGAAGATGAGAAGTTTAGCAAAAGAATTAAAGAAGTGATTACCGAAAATAAAAAACTTTGTTACATCGCTAAATTTGAAAAAGGAAAAGCCGAAGTTGGAATTCAGGAAATCGACAGCAGACATCCGTTTTACAATTTGGAAGGAAGCGATAATATAGTCGCCTTCACAACAAAAAACTTTAATGATAAACCCCTTGTAATAAAGGGACCCGGAGCCGGACCGATTAACACCGCCTTTGGAGTACTAGTAGATATTTTAAGAATTTCTAATTATTTGGGATAAAAAATGGAGAATAAAATTTCAGTCGGGATTCTCGGCGCAACCGGAAGTGTGGGACAAAAATTCATCGAACTGTTAACAAATCATCCTTGGTTTGAAATAACTGAACTTGGAGCTTCCGATCGTTCCGCCGGTAAAAAGTATTCTGAAGCTACGAATTGGAATATGTCCACTCCGCTCGATGAAAGAATCGGAAGTTTAATTGTTAAAAAATGCAACCCAAACTTTGAATCCAAAATAATTTTTTCCGGGATGGATGCGTCGGTTGCCGGAGAAATCGAAGAAAATTTCGCGAAGGAAGGTTACTTTGTAATTTCTAACGCCCGGAATCACCGTTTTGATAAAGATGTTCCTCTCATTATTCCGGAAGCAAATCATGATCATCTCCCATTAATCAAAAAGCAAAATTGGAAAGGAGCTATAATTACAAATCCAAATTGCTCAACTATCGGATTGGTTTTAGCGCTAAAGCCTTTGGCAGATTCATTTGGATTGGAGAAAGTAAATGTCGTTACCATGCAAGCAATTTCCGGTGGTGGTTATCCCGGAATTCCAAGTATGGATATGCTCGATAATGTGGTTCCTTTTATTGGTGGTGAAGAAGCAAAAATGGAGAGCGAACCTTTAAAAATATTGGGCGATTATCATGATAATGAAATAATTAATGCTAAAATTAAATTGAGTGCACAATGTAATAGAGTTCATGTTTTGGATGGACATCTGGAATGCGTGCAAGTTTCATTAAAGACGAAGACCACGCTGGAAGAAGTAAAATCTGCTTTTAGCAATTTTACGTCTCTTCCTCAAGAATTGAATTTACCTTCGGCACCGAAAAATCCTATTTTATATTTTGAAGAAGATCAATATCCCCAGCCAAGAATACATAGAAATCTTGGCAATGGTATGTCAGTTTCGGTCGGTCGATTAAGAGAAGATTCTTTATTTGATTTCAAATTCGTAGTACTCTCGCATAATACAATTAGAGGGGCTGCCGGAGGAACAATTCTTATTGCCGAACTTCTGAAAGCGCAAAATTATTTGGATGGAATTTTATGAGTTCAAATTCAATTAAAGTATTCGCGCCGGCTTCTGTTTCAAATGTGGGACCAGGATTCGACATTATGGGATTTGCCTTAAATGAACCGGGAGATGAAGTTACGGTTACTAAATCTGACTCCAACGATTTGGTAATTACAAACATTACGGGTGACAATGGTAAACTTCCTTTCGAAATTTTGAAGAATACTACAACTTTTGCGATGAAATCAATGATCGATTTCTACGGACTTCCGGGCGGATACAATGTCCAAATAAATAAAAAGATGGGAATAGGAAGCGGACTTGGTTCAAGCGCCGCAAGTGCAGTTGCCGGCGTATTTGCATTGAACAAACTTTTGAACTTAAGATTGAAGAAAAAAGAATTGCTCGATTTCGCGGTTCAGGGCGAGAGTATCGCGAGCAATGCAATTCATGCAGATAATGTCGCACCCGCGCTTTACGGCGGATTTGTTCTGATCAGGGGTTATAATCCAATCGATGTAATTAAAATCGACACCCCTTCAAATCTTTTTTGTTCTATTATCTATCCCGCAATTGAGATCAAAACAAGTGAAGCAAGGAAAATTCTTCCCAAGTCAGTTTCAATTAAAACTGCGGTGGAACAAGCCGGAAACTCCGCAGGATTGGTTACAGGATTAATGCAAAACGATTTTAATCTCATTTCCAGGTCTTTAATCGATTCCATCGCTGAACCTAGACGCGCTAAACTACTCCCTTTTTACGAAGAAGTGAGAAAATCCGCTCTAGCTTCCGGCGCTTTAAATTGCAATATAACAGGCTCCGGTCCTTCTATTTTTGCTTTTAGTTTATCAAAAAATAATGCCGTTGAAATTGCAGTAAATATGAAAAAGACTATTTCTGATTTTGGGGTGGAAGGACAAACTTATGTTTCAAAAATCAATAAAGTAGGACCGAAGGTTTTGGATTAATGAATTATTACAGCACAAATAATGTAAAAGCCAAATTTACTTTTAAGGAAGCTGTTGTACATGGATTAGCTCCGGATGGCGGACTGTATATGCCGGAATTAATTCCGCCTCTGCAAAAAGATTTCATTAAAAACCTAAAGAATTATTTGTTTGAGGAAATTGCTTTCGAGATTGCAAAAGGATTTGTTGATGAAGAAATAAATAATTCAGATCTATCTGATATCATAAAGTCATCAATAAATTTTCCCGCGCCAATTCATAAACTTTCCGACTCCACTTTTATTCTTGAGCTGTTTCACGGACCAACATTAGCTTTTAAAGATTTTGGAGCCAGATTTATGGCTCGCACAATGAGCCATTTTGTAAAGGATTCAAAAGACGAATTGAATATTTTAGTCGCTACTTCAGGGGATACGGGAAGCGCGGTCGCAAACGGATTTTATAATGCGGAAGGAATCAACGTTTACATTTTATATCCAAGTGGGAAAGTAAGCGAATCTCAAGAAAAACAACTTACCACGATGGGTGGGAATATTACCGCTCTTGAAATAAACGGTACTTTTGATGATTGTCAGAGAATCGTGAAAGAGGCTTTTGTCGATTCTGAACTGACGGAAAAATTAAATCTTTCATCCGCAAATTCGATTAACATTTCAAGACTGCTACCGCAATCATTCTATTATTTTGAAGCCTTTAAGCAACTCCCTCCCAAGTTCGAAAAAGCTGTATTCTGTGTTCCTTCGGGAAATTTAGGAAATCTTACCGCAGGTTTATTTGCGAAAAAAATGGGTTTACCAATCGAATATTTTATTTCGGCCACTAATTCAAATTCCGTTTTTACCGAATTTATTAACAGCGGACGATATGCTCCAAGAGAATCAATTAAGACATTTTCAAATGCGATGGATGTAGGAACGCCGAGTAACTTGGACAGAATTAAGCGATTATATCAAAACGATATTGAAAAAATGAGGTGTGAAATAAAATCATCATCTCATTCTGATCCGGATACTTTATCAAATATTAAAAGAATTTACGAGAAACATAATTACATACTAGATCCGCATGGTTCGGTAGGTTACCTCGCTATGGAAAAGTTTAGCAATAATTCGAGTTTAAATACAGCTAAAATTTTACTTGAAACCGCGCACCATTCAAAATTTCTTGATGTTGTTGAACAAGCCGTTAACAAAAAGTTGGAACTTCATCCGACTTTAAGAGAAAGTTTTAGCAAAGAAAAAATTTCAACACAATTATCAAATAAATATTCTGTGTTTAAAGAATATTTAATTTGTAGTTAATTCGGAGGATAAATTGAACGGAGTTACAAAAAATATTGCAATTATAGGATGTGGAAATATCGGCGGCTCAATTGCTAACGGACTTGTCGCATCGGGCGAGATTAAACCGGATTCAGTCTATCTTACAAAAAGAAATGGGAAATCTCTCGATAAATTTAGTGAAAGGGGTTTCAAAACTACTTCGGATAATGTGGAAGCCGTTAAAAATGCGGGAATAATTATCATTGCCGTTACTCCGCAACAATTGGATGAGATATTATTTCAAATAAAAGAGAATTTAGATCCACTAAAACATATTGTTATGTCTGTAGTTTCCGGTGCAACGATCGATCAAATGAGATCCAAAATTGGAAACGATACACCCGTCATAAGAGTTATGCCCAATACCGCAATAGCAATTCAGGAATCGATGACATGCATAAGCGCAAACCCGGAGAATAAAAACGAGCTTAAGCTTGCCGTTGAGATTTTCGATAAACTTGGAAAGACTGTTGTCATACATGAAGATTTGATGGTTCCGGCTACCGCACTCTGCGCATGCGGAATCGCGTTTTTTATGCGAGCTATTCGCGCTGCTTCACAAGGTGGAATTGAAATTGGGTTTCATGCGGAAGATGCTCTTTTTATGGCCGCACAAACAGCCAAAGGAGCCGCTGCTATGATTATCGAAGGTGGCAATCATCCTGAACGTGAAGTCGATAAAGTTACTACTCCTCAAGGTTGTACGATTGCCGGATTAAATCAAATGGAACACTCGGGTTTCAGTTCATCTTTGATAAAAGGAATTGTTACTTCTGCTCAAAAGGCGGATACTCTCTATTCGAAATAAATGGTTCGTTTTAAGATTTTGAGATATGGGAAAAGTCTCAGCCGTTAATCGATTTAGAATCGCGCACAAAGAATCTGAACAGTTTGCAACTGTTATCGGAATTCAATAACTCTGCCGATTTTAGTTTAAAAAAATCTGGATAGGCGTAATGTTTGACCTGCTCCAATTCATCATTTTGTCCATCAATGTATTTGTCAGAAGTAAAAGTTTCGATTTTTTTGGCTTCTACGTGGTTTCAGTATAAACTTCCCTCAGCACAGAAACAGCTGAGATCCCTTGAAAGATAAATGTTTTGCAATTAACGATTGTGAGATCTGAACTCACAACCGATCATTTGTTACTCTTTTACCTGTTTCGATCTCTATTAATAAACTATTGCACTTTCGACTTAGTACTACCCTTAAAAGGAATCATTTCATCACTCTCTATCACATAACCCTGAAATGTTCTGTCCTTCATATTGCACCTGGTTGAAATTCCGACTCGAAGTTGGGTCTCACTTTTTGAAAATCCAATTTCTTTGAAAAATTTAACAGCTTCTCGCAATATCCCCTTAAAAACAACTTTGTCATCCTTAATGATCTTATAAACTTTTATTGTATTCATTATTCTGTACTCCCACTCCTTCTATAAATTTAAATATGCAGTTACCGATTTAATCTTATTTTGTTTTTCGAAAAGAAGGAAATTTTAATTGTTATATGTGAATTTAACATTTTTTTATTTCCTAAATTTTTTTAATTATACTATTAATTTTACTCAATGCTAATCCCAAACCCGCTGCTATTTTATCGGTAATTAGCTCCCAATTTGAATCTAACGAACACAAATACAGCGCGATGTCCCTAGATTCATGTTGCTTACAATTTATTCAATCCAGCTGATGTGGACGAGTAAATCGTCTATGTTTGCACGAATTTGTTGTTCCGGTGGACTTAGTTCACAAATAGAATTCAAAGTCTTTTAAGTTCATCATTTACTAAAATATAATAAATAATTCTTAAAACGGACTACGTAGTTCTACTATAAATATAATTTATTTTGACTTTTACAGGCAGGAACATCATCAGAGTGTGGTCTGTTTTAATTTCTGAAGAGAATGAAGTTTGAAAGGTGGGGATTTTAGTCGAAAATCCTAAGTTCTCGAGCTGCCCATCGGAATCGAACCGACGACCTATTCATTACGAGTGAATTGCTCTACCATCTGAGCTAGGGCAGCCTAAAACTTATAAGAAACTATTTACCTTTTTTCTTATGTCTGTTTTTGCGTAATCTTTTCTTTCTTTTGTGAGTGGCCATTTTATGGCGTTTTCTTTTACGTCCGCAAGGCATAAATACCTCCTACTTATTTGTTTTGATCAATTAATTCTTTTGCTTTCGCTGCAATATCGGTTCCAGGATTTAAAGCTATAGCTTTTTCCCACCAATTTATTGCTTCAGCGGTTTTATTCTGTGCAAAACTTACAATTCCTAAATTAAAATGCCCAATTTGATGCTTTGGATTTATACTAATTGCTTTTTGCATCGCAGTGGTCGCATTTTTGTAATCTGCCAGGCTAAAATAACAAACCCCCATATCCACCAATACATCTGTGTTATCGGGATGAGTTGCCAAATATTCTTTATATCGTTGAATTGCTTTTTCATACAATCCCGAATCATTCAAAAGATGAGCCAGCTCTAAAATACTTGTATGGTCTGATGGATTTGCAGCCACTCTTTGTTCCAGATCGCTAATTTTCTGGAAACTATTCATATTTATTCCACTGTGTGGATCACCGCTAACGTTTCCTTGTCCGGCAGCGGATGAATCGGGTTCAATAGAATCGAATAAACCGATAGCGAATAGATAGACTATTCCGATAATTAGAAGTCCATATACATATAATAATACGTTACTGGTTGAAATAGATTTATTCTGATTAGATTTAGCGGCAGAATCTGCAGCAGTTCCGGATTTACGTTTCCCTTTTACTTGCACTCTTTCAATTTTCTTTCCACATTCTGAACAAAACTTTGCATGTTCTGAATTTTCAGCTCCGCAATGATTGCAATAAACTATTTTATTCATCAATAGTAACTCCTAATTCTTCCCATCTGAATCTTTCATCCCTCTATCCACAGCACTCTTAAAATCCTTGGAAAATTTAAATACCGGCACAAAATGTTCATCAACAAAAACCTTTTCACCGGTTCGAGGATTACGTGCATAACGCGCATTTTTCTTTTTCACTTTGTAACTTCCAAAACCTCGGATTTCAATACCATTACCGTCTCTTAACGAACTTATTACAGTATTCAAAAAACCTTCTATAATCGCTTCTGTTTCGAGCTTCGTCAATCCGGTTCCATCAGCAACCTTCTCAACAATATCCGCCTTGGTCATTAAGAAATCCTCAATTTCATTAAACAACTTCCCGTAAAGCCTTGCAATATAATATTTTACGCAGAAATATCAAAAGAAACGAATTCCAAAAATTTAAAGAAAATTATATTTTTCAGTGTGTGTATCAATATGAGATTAATTCTCATTCCGTAGCCGGCAATATAAGACAAAAGGTTATTTTTTCCATAAAGGAACAACTTTTTTGTTTGGCACAAAGATTGTTTTATTAATGGAAATAAATTTTTGAGGAAACTATGGACGTACAGCCAATCATATTAATGAGTTTAGGATTATTCTCTCTCCTGGCGATTGTTACGCTAATTATTTCATATGTGTCGTATAAAATGAAAATGAAAAATGATCCACAAGTGGTTCACGCGAATCCTACTCAAATGGATTTAATCAGTAAGAGTAATTCGATCAGGAATAATTATATACATGGCTACCAACAAAAAGATACCAGACCGAAGACGCATAAAGCTGAGACATTCATTCGACCGAAAATCCATTATCAGGAGATTAATGAATCAGAATCCAAAATGTTTTCTATTGATAGAACCGTAAAACGGTACAATGTTTATAAAACTGATGAACATTGGTTAGATGAAAAGAAAAATTTTCGAAAGAGTTATATGGGGCGAACCACGATAACAGATGATAATGTTTTTGATTTTTATTTAGATGATTAATAAAAATGCAGTTGTTAAATCCCGATAAATTATTTTTATCGGGATTTTTTTTGTCCGATTTAATGTTAAATTGTTGGCTTAATATTTTTTATATATATTAGATGAGTTATGGAAATAATACCACTTATATGGACGAGTTTGTTATGGTTTTCAATCTTTGCGGTTGTTGCTTTAACGATTTCTTTCATTCTTTATAAACGTAGAATGAAGACAGGCGCCTCGAAGACTATTCACAAAGGTGGGGATTCTATTAACATGAATCTCAAAGATAACCGCAAGATCGGCACAATTGATAAAATTGGTGATAAAAGCACCGGTGGAAAAAGTAGTTCATCGAAAAGTTCCTCTTCTTCGTCCAGATCAGAAAAATCGAGCAGTTCTTCGTCGAAAGACCGTCAGGATCGAGAATACGGAAGACGAAGCAGCGACCGCCAAAGCAGCTCAAGAGATAGGGAAAGAGATAGAGATAGAGAAAGTTCGAGGAATAGAAGTAGCAGTGATCGAGAGAGAGATAGAGCAAGAGATCGTGATCGTGAAAGAGATAAAGAGCGTGATCGGGATCGTGAAAGAGATTCTGCCAGAGATAAACAGAAACCATCCTCCGGTTCCTCAAAAAGTGATTCGACTCAAAAACGTAAACGACTTCCGAGCCGAAGTTCGCGAATTCAAATTTTAAATAAGCTGACCAACGAAGATAAATCAGACGATCATGAATTTAAGTATCCAAAAGTAAAAACTAGTCGTAATCCTTCCACCCTCAGACGAAATAAACTTGATGAAGACGAGGATTATTCCAAAAATTATGATGATGATGATTTTCGCTAAATACTAAAAAGTGAATCAGCTTTTAGTTAATTTTAACCCTCTTATTGAGGGTTTTTTATTTTAAAATAGAAGTGAGGAGAAATAATGAGCGAAAAAGTAATAAATGTAAATGGGATGACTTGCAATCATTGCGTAAAAGCTGTTGAAGTGGAACTTGAGGATATCGGTGTAACCACAGCGACAGTAAAGATTGGTCAGGTAATTATAGATTCTGAAGAATCAAAAGATTCGCTTGAAAAAATTTATAACGCTATTGAGGAAGCCGGTTACAAACCGCAAAGGGATAAATGAGTTTACAATCTTACAAAGTTGAGGGCATGACTTGTGCCAGCTGTGTTGCGAGAGTGGAAAAAGCAGCTCAAAAGATTGAAGGATTGGAGAATATTGCCGTCAATTTGGCGACTGAGAAAATAAGTTTTCATTCTGACGGAAGTCCCCAAAAAGTAGAAGAATTAGCTGATAAATTGGATCGATACGGATACAAATTAATCCAGGAAGAAAAAACCGTTTCGCATGAAAGTGATCAATCGGAGGAGGATGATTCAAATCTAAGAACTGACTTTTTAATTGCATTAATTTTTACGATCCCTGTATTTATTATTTCTATGGCATGGGATTTTGAAGCATTCCGGAACATTTGGCCGCTTGACAAAATTGATACCAATAAAGTATTACTCATTCTAACTACACCGATTATATTTTTACCCGCGAAAAGATTTTTCGTAATTTTTTGGAAAAATCTAAAGATGTTCACGGCAGAAATGAATTCGCTAATTGCGGTCGGAACCGGTTCGGCATATTTATTCAGCGTAGTCAATACTTTATTTCCTCAATTATTATCAGAAGATGTGAACAATCCAGCCGTTTATTTTGAAACTGCCGGTGTTATTGTGACTTTAATCTTGCTTGGAAGATTATTTGAAGAAAGAGCAAAAGGTAAGACCGGAAGAGCAATTAAAAATTTGCTGGAACTGAAACCAAAAACAACACGCATCCTTCAAAATGGAATTGAGGAAGAAATTCCGATAGAAGATTTGAAGATTGGCGATACAGTATTGGTGCGCCCGGGAGATAAACTTCCGGCAGACGGAATAATCACAAGGGGTAATTCTACTCTTGATGAATCCATGATAACAGGCGAAAGCATTCCTGTTGAAAAATCTTTGGATAGTAAAGTTTATGAAGGAACTATAAATAAATTTGGAACTTTTCAATTTGTAGTTCATCAAATCGGTGATAATTCTGTGCTGGGACAAATCATAAAAATTGTTGAAGAGGCTCAGGGCTCGAAAGCGCCGGTGCAGCTTTTTGCGGATAAAGTTGCCTCAATATTTACACCCGGTGTAATCATCATAGCGATTGTAACCGGATTAGGATGGTTTATTTCCGGGGCTGAACTTCCGGTAGCGCTCAACAATTTTGTCGCTGTATTAATTATCGCCTGTCCTTGTGCATTAGGTTTAGCAACACCAACCGCAATAATGGTTGGCACGGGATTGGGCGCTTCCAACAGTATATTAATCAAAAACGGCGAGAGCCTTGAACAACTCTCAAAAGTTGATACTGTTATTTTTGATAAAACCGGAACTATCACCGAGGGCAAACCAAATGTGGTTGAAGTAAGAACTATCGGAATGGAGAGCAACTTATTCCTTCAAATTGTAGGAAGCCTCGAAAATAATTCGGAACATCCTCTCGCGAAATCGATTGTGAATTATTGCAAAAAGAATAATATCGATTTTCTTGAAACTATAGATTTTCGAGCTGAGGCGGGAAAAGGAATTGAAGGTAAAATAGATGAATATAACGTGATCGTTGGTAACACATTACTATTAGCTGAAAATGGAGTTGAAGTACCAAATGAAGCAGTAAAACTTGAGGAAGAACATAAATTACTTTTGGTGGGAATTAATAATAATTTCGCGGGATATTTTATTATCTCGGATGAGGTTAAATTATCATCAAAATTAGCAATTTCAACTTTAGAGAAGCTAAATATCAAAACCTATTTAATTTCCGGTGATTCGGAAACTATTACAAAACGAGTTGCAGAAGAGACCGGATTCACAAATTATCTTGCTGAGGTGTTGCCAACACAAAAATCTGAGAAAGTTCTCAACCTTCAAAATGAAGGGAGAATTGTAGCCATGGTTGGTGACGGAATTAATGACTCACCCGCTCTCGCAACTGCAAATGTAGGAATTGCGATCGGTTCCGGGACAGATGTCGCGATCAATTCAGCTCAAATAATATTGATAAAAAACGACCCTATGGATGTTACGAAGGCAATTAAGCTTTCAAAAATTACGGTTACGGCAATAAAGCAGAATCTGTTCTGGGCATTTATTTATAATACTCTGGGAATTCCACTCGCGGCTTTTGGACTGCTTAATCCGATGTTTGCGGCGTTAGCCATGGCATTTTCTTCGGTTTCTGTTGTGAGTAATTCACTTAGAATAAGGATGAAAAAATTATAATGGCTGAAAAATACAATTATCAAAAAAATCCGTTTATTGTTCCGACAAATGATGGGAAGTTGATTGAAGAGCATTTTGGCGAAGCCAGCATTAAAAGTGGTGATTATAGCATTGCGCACATGATTGCCCCGCCCGGTTGGGAAGAGCCATTTCAAACTCCTGAATTCGATGAAATAACATATTTAATTCGAGGCAAGAAAAAGTTTGAGATTGATGGCGAAGAAATCTTTCTAAAGGCAAATGAGTCGATACTTGTTAAAAAAGGGACGCGTGTAAGATATTCAAATCCTTTTGATACCGAATGTGAATATCTTTCATTTTGCATCCCGGCATTTTCGATCGAAAGAGTCAATCGAGAATAATTACTTTTTGGGTAACCGTTCTTGAAACGAACTATAACTTAAAATAACAAATTTATCTTTTTCACGAAGCTGATTTAAAGTTAAACAATTCATATAACTCATTGCCGATCTCAAACCGTCGGAAATTGCGTTAATAACATTCTCAACAGTTCCTTTATACGGAATCATTGTCTCTTCACCTTCGATAAATTCGTTTTTCATCTTAACACCGAATGAAGCTGATCCGCGGTATTTTTTCCAAAGCTGATCATTGTATTTAATTACTTCGCCCGGTGCTTCCTTGGTACCGGCAAGCATTCTGCCAAGCATCACGACATCCGCTCCCAACGCAATCGCTTTTGAAACATCACCGGGATTCTTGATTCCACCATCCGCGATTAACTCGATATCGAGATTATATTTTTCTTTGCTGAAATAACAATCGAGAAGTGAAGAAACCTGGCCCAAACCAATTCCTGTTTGAATTGATGTTGAACAAACACTTCCTCCGCCTATTCCTATCCTCACGGCATCGGCTCCGGCGTCTACCAACCGTTTCAAGGAATCGCCTTGCGCAACATTTCCTAAAATAATTCTAACATCATGTTTACGTTTTATATCCTCGCACTTATTCAGAACAGTTTTGTTATTCGCGTTGGCGGTATCAATACAAATGATATATTTTCCTTCGACTAATTTTTCAATTAATTCATCATCAGCGTTAAGACCAATTGAAACCGCGCGAATATTTTCATATTTTTCTGAGCCTGTAAGCTGCTTTAAGGATGAATCGAATCTGTTAACGATTCCGATGCAGCCTAATTTTCCGAGTTTATCTGCCATTTCTATTCCAGTTACAGAATCCATCGGACTCGATAAAACCGGCAAATTAATTTTCTCGCCCAAAAATTCTGCTGCTGTTCTGTTTTGAGTTCTTGATTTAATTTCAGAAACTTCTGTGGGGACAAGACTAATATCATCATAAGTTAAACTAAGTTCGAAACTGTTAAGTTTTTTGCGGGTGTAAATTTGCATTTATTCCTCTAAATTAATTACAAGATAGATTCAAGTT
Source organism: Melioribacteraceae bacterium (assembly GCA_021739765.1). Lineage (GTDB taxonomy): Bacteria > Bacteroidota > Ignavibacteria > Ignavibacteriales > Melioribacteraceae > JAIPBD01. Next base: position 45,242 of record JAIPBD010000020.1, on the reverse strand, counting down.
GATCTAATATTTTATTTGCTTTATCGATTACAGCGTTAACCGGTTCAGGTTTATCCATATCAACTCCGGCTTTCCTTAGTAAATTGATTGAATAATCTGAGCTGCCGGATTTAAGAAAATTCAAATATTTTTCAATTGAAGTTTCACCATCATTTAATATTTGCATTGAGAGAGCTTCGGCGGCTGAAAATCCCGTGGCATATTGATAAACATAAAAATTATAATAAAAATGGGGAACACGCGCCCAACTGTATCCCTCTTCTTCATCAACCACCATTTTTTCACCCCAATATTTTTGATACATATCGGAGAAATACTTTGTTAAAGATTCTGCCGTTAGAGCTTCACCTTTTTCAACAAGGCTGTGAGTAAGTTGCTCATATTCCGCAAATCGGGTTTGTCTGTAAAATGTTGTTTGAACATTAAGAAGATATTTTTCGAACAAAAATAATTTTTCATCTTCAGATTTTGCATTCCGAATTAAAAAATCGAGCAATAACGCCTCGTTTACAGTCGAAGCAACCTCAGCGACAAAAATAGTATAATTTGAATAAATATATGGTTGAGTCATTCCGGTGAGATAGGAATGCATGTTATGTCCCATCTCGTGCGCGAGTGTGAAAACATCATTTAATTGATCATTCCAATTTAGTAACACGAAAGGATGCTTTGTATAAATAGTACCTGATGAGTACGCACCGCTCCTTTTCCCTTTCGTTTCATGAACATCAATCCAGCGTTCGTTAAAAGCTTTATTCAAAAATGAAAGATATTCGTCACCCAGTGGTTTTAACGATTCGATTACTATTTCCCGGCCCTCTTCGTACGTATATTTTTTTTGGATTTCCGGAAATAATGAAACATAAGAATCGTATGGATGAAACTCGTCTAAATTAAGTACTTTTTTCTTTACATTTAACCATCGGTGCAACGGAGTAAGATTCTTATTAATTGATGAAATCAGATTGTCGTAAACACTTATCGGGATATTATTTGTGTCCAAAGCAGCTTCTCTGGTTGAGTTGTATTTTCGAGCTTTCGCATGAAACGTCTTAGTTTTAATATTACCATTGAATAGCGACGCCAGCATATTTTTGTTTTGGATGTATGGCTTATAAAAATTCTTATAAACCCTTTCACGATAATCTCTGTTCTGGTTAAACAAAGCCGAAGAATACCTGCCATGAGAAAGTTTACTTAATGTTCCTTTCTCATCTTCAACCGTAGGGAACTCAATATCAGCATTATTAAAAAAACTAAAAGTATTATATGGTGTATCATCAATCCGACCGACTTCAGCGAGCAACTCCTCAACTTCTTTCGAACGGCTGTGGTTTTTGCTTCTAAGAATATTGTCAAATAAATGTCGATATTTGCCGAGGTTTTCATTTTCAGCAAAATATCGAGCAATAACTTCATCCGATAATTCTAATATTTCCGGTCTCATAAAAGAACCGGCAGAATCTAATTCGGAAGAGAGTGTCATGGCGCGGTCGTACATCGATTGGTATTTACTAACCGCGAGATCCTGGTCTTTGACCATAAAAGCGTAATGGATCAACATACTAAATTTGATACCGACCACTTCATCAAATTTAAAGAATTCAATCAGTTTTTCAGGTGAGGAAGTAAAAAGTCCTTCATATTTTTTATACTCAGAGACGGAAGCTTTCAGCCAGCGAAAATCATCTTCCCACAAATCTTCATTTTTATAAATTTCTTTTAAATTCCATTTATACTTTTCATCGATTTCATCTCTTATCGGAAGACCGGTTTGTGCTTCATTCTGATTAAAAAACATATTCATTTTCCATATTATTCATCATAAAAAAACGCCATGCAATCTACAAAAATTGATTCAAATAACTTCAAATCTACATTAATAAGTTTCGCTAATTTGTCAATATTTTTTTCTCGAATGGTTCAGAAGAATTCCCGGATTTATTCGCACATTGAACTTTAATAACATGTTCACCCTTTTCGATATCCGAAACCGAGAAAGTGATTATTGAGTTGGATTGATTAAATTCATGGTTTACAAACGTACTATCGAAAAATGTCTTTATTGAGAATGGATCGATTTCCTCCGTACTTTCAATCTGAAAACCAAGATTCAGAGTTCCATTAACCAACTTACTTTCATCTTTAACTAAGGATATTATGGGTCTGTTAACCGAGAAGAATTTGCCGATACCTTTAAATATCCCCCACGCTTGTATTCTGTTGAACTCCCCGGATGCCAAACGAATCTCTTCCATTCTATTAGTATGGAACGAACATTCGATTAAAATCGAGGGTATTTTCGATTCTCGGAGCACCGCAAATCCATCGCCGGGATAAATTCTGTAATCCGAGTAAGTTCCGTCAAATGAACCGAGTCCACCGGAATTCATCATTGCATAAGCAAGATCACGTTGAACAAACCGAGCAAGTTCGTGAGCGAAAGGTTCATACTTGTAACTGCCTGGTTTCGCGTGATAATATGTCGATGTAAAATTCGTCCAAAAATCCGTAGGGTCAGGACTGGCATTGTGATGAACACTTATAAAGATGTCAGCACCAAATTCCTCGGCAAGAATCGGTCTTGTTAAAAGCTCAACGGTTGAATCGACTTCGCGAGAAAGTTTAACTTGGGCTCCGGCACTTTCGCAAAATTCTTTTAAAAATATCGCGACACGAAGATTGACATCTGCCTCAACCAAAGCCCCATTTCTGCTTTTATTCCTGCGATCGGCTCCACCGTGACCGGGATCGATAAATATTTTTTTACCGGTCAAAGCCTCCTTAAACGAATCTATCTTTTTCGATGTAATCTCAGGAACGAGTAAATCTTGCGGATATTCAAAATATGCTTGATTGACTAAGGAATAGTCAATTTTGGGCGGTTCTTTATTTGTTTTAAAGGCACCGCTGCAACCAACTAAAGCAAATATTGGAATTGTTATAATTAGAAGTTTAATTCTTATGAAGGATAAACGCATGAATTATTCTCAAAAAAGAAACAGCTCTTACAATGATTTAGATTAGGTAAATACTTTGATTTACGAATATTCTCAACTGCTGACTTAAGATCATTTTCAAAACTTTTAATATCTGTTTTACTTAAGAGGAAATCAACCGGATCGTCCGGTTTTTCAAGAAATATTAACCTGGCTCTAAAATCGGATTTTGGAAATAAACTGGAGAGCACAAATGAATAAAATGTTAGCTGATTTTTATAATTCTCTGCTTTGATTGCAGGAGATTCACCTTTCAATTTATCCGTCTTATAATCAACTATTGTTATTAGGTTTTCCTCGATTAATAATTTATCAACTATTCCATAGAGATAAATATCGCCAAGTTTCCTATAAATTTCGAACTCATTCCGGTAATTTGAGAATGAGTTTATCTCGTTATACGAATTTGAATTATAATAATTGTTTATTAGTTCATGAATTTGATCAGCAATAATTAATGCGTTTTCCGTTTTTAATCCATGACGATTTATCAATAAATTCTCCGCTTCTTCTTTTATGAATTCGGCTTTAGTATTTTTATCCAATAGCGCATGAACCACGGAGCCTTTAAAATTAGCGAATTTATTGAGATCACCCTTTTCGGATTCTATCCGATCTTCATTTTCTGAATATTCAAATTCATGCTCATTAACTTTAAGCAAATTCTGCAACTTCCCATATCCCAGATCATAAATTAGGTGATATTTGATTGGGCATTGTGAATAAACCGCTATTTTTGTCGCGGAGATAAATTCATTCTTTTCGGTATCAACCAATTTTTCAACATTTATTTTAGAGATAATATTGGTTTCAATATTGCTCTCTTCTGTAAACTTTTCATCGGTGATTATTTCACGAGTGACAGGGATATTTAAATTGATCTCTTTTTCGATTTCAACGGGTACGGAATTTTCAACTGACATTTGTTGAATTTTTCCATGCAATTCTATAAAGTCTTGAGATACTCCTCTGTTCAATCCTTTCATTATCAAATCCATAAACGAATTTTCGCTTGGCGCATTTTTATTCAATGTGGCGGAAACAAATAAATTTGACTTAGCTCGTGTTACCGCAACGTATAGTAACCTTTTAAATTCAGCAAATTCTTTCCTGAAATTCACATAATTATAAAGTCCTAAAATTGGGGGCGTTTTATATTTTTCAAAATAATTATTTAGTGGAATTTTGGTCAGAACACCAAACGTTTTATCAATCGCGATCGATTTTTCGTTGAGATTAGTATTCCTTAGGGAATTGTTCGCGTTAAATATGAATACTGTGTCAAACTCCAAACCCTTCGATTGATGGATTGTCATAAGTTGTACAGCACTTTTATCCAAATCTGGGGTAGCGTGTCCTTCATCCTCGATTGTATTAAGCGCGGATTTCAAATATCCGATAAAATCATAAAGAGTAGCAAACGCTTTTTGAGAATAATTAACTGCAATTTTTTGCAGTTTTTCGATATTTGCGACATGCTGTTTTGCATCCTTTCTTTCCGAAGCAACTGCGTAATAACATGTATCTATAAATATTGCCGAAAGTAAATTTGAAATCGAGCCCGAAGCTGACAATCGTTCATGTTGTCCTAAAACATTAATCACAGATTCTATTTCTTTAGTTTTATTATTTTCATTGTATACTAATAGTTTCTCCCAGAATGAATTTCCGGACGCATGTGATATCTCAAAAAGTTGAATATCTGAAATTACAAAAAATGGTGAGCGCAAAATTCCGACGAGTGCGGTATCATTTTCTTTATTAAGAAGGAACGCTAAATAATTATACAGATCATAGATCAATTGCTGCTGGTAGAATCCCTTACCGCCAATTATTGTGTAAGGTATTGAACGATTGATAAATTCTTCTTCTATTAGCTTAAAGTCAGATCGTGTCCTAAACAATATCGCGACATTTTTAAAATCAATAATATCGTTTTTTTTAAGCTCAATAATTTTTGAGGCGACCAGCGAAGGAAGTGAAACTTCACCGTTCTTATCCGAAATGAGAAATTCCACTTGACCTTTTGATGATTTTTCTCCGGCGCAAATCATTTCTTTATGTTGCACTTCGTTAAAAAATGAATCGGCATCCGCAAAAAGATTCTTAAACAAGTAGTTCGAAAAAAAGGTTAGATTTTCTGTTAACCTAAATGTATGAGGAAGTTCAAGGGTTTCACCATCCGGAGTTTTACTTCCGATATCGGATTTTGTTTTATCAAATACCTCTATTTCAGCATTTCGGAATCTGTAAATTGACTGTTTATCATCCCCGACAACAAACAAATTTCCATTCTCAAGATTATTGAGAATTGGCATAAATATTTTGTACTGAAGTTCATTCGTGTCCTGATATTCGTCAATCATTACAAAGTCATACTTTTTCGATAATGCGGTTTGAACCTCGGCCGATTCCAAGACTTTCTGTGTCATCAAAAGGATATCGTCGAAATCAATAAATGAATTTTGGCATTTTCGCTTCTCATAAATGGAATTGACAGATTCGATAATGTCAAAGAAATCTTTTCCGAGCGAAAATAGCATTTCCCAAACCGGAGTTGAATTTTCATCAAACTTAATTTTTTTCCATAGTTGTACAAACTCATTTATCGTTTCTTTTTCAACTTCAAGATTCTGATCTATCTTCTTTGAAAGATATTTCTGAACCTTTATAGTACCCTTCTCAACCGTAATTAAGTTAATTACGGCAGCTATTTTAAGTAATTTAATCTCATTCTTTTCATTATTCGCGTATCTCGCAACATGGTCGTTTACTAACTGTGCAAGTTCATTGCCCTGTAATTCAGCAAGAACATGTTGATTTATTTTTGAAATAGAATTGATGACAGATTCGAAAAATTCCCCGAACAATCTGTTAGTTACGCTCTCAAAATGATTTTTAAGATTTTCAATAACCGCTTCTTTTTCTTCCGAATAAATGTTTTTTAGTCTGAAAAATACTTCCCTCTTATTAAGCAATTGTCTGATTTCGGTAATTAGGAAATTTTTGGAACCCAGCAATCTTGAAATCGTCGCCAATTTTTCAAAACGCACATTATCCGATTCGGCGGATTTCAAAAAATCCTCGATACTCAATTCGATCAGTTCTTCGGAAGTTCGCTGATCAATCGGAATAAAGTTGGCATCAATTTCAGCGTACGCTGAATATTCGCGCAACACTTCGATACAAAACGAATGAATGGTAGAGATCTTCGCGGAAACTAATTGTCTTCGCAGGTAATTCAGTTTGCCTTTATATTTTATATTTGAATCCTTGATCTTCTCTAATAATTTCTTTTCAATTTTTATTCTCAGTTCAGCAGCGGCTTTGTCTGTAAATGTTATCGCGGCAATCTTCGAAAGTGGTGTATCGGTTTCAATTCCAATTTGCAAATATCGCTCGGAGAAAACAAAAGTTTTTCCTGACCCGGCGTTCGCGGTAAGGGAAATGTGTTTTCTAAAGTTTAAAGCTTTTAGCTGATGGTCGGTTAGTTTATTCATGTGGTTTTCTAAAATACATTTTCATCTGTGTACCGGATTCCGATGTGGAACCGATTTCAATTTTGCCGCCAATACTTTCCATAAATCGTTTAGCTATTGAAAGCCCTATCCCCATTCCTTTCTTTTTGGTTGTAAAATCCTCAAGGAAGATTTTATCGATAATCTCATTTGGGATTCCCTTTCCATCGTCGGAAATAAGAAGAATTATGTATTCATCTTCTGGCAAAATATTCAATTCAATCGAAGTGGCTTCGGCTTGAATCGAATTTCTGATCAGATTTATAATTGACCGAGAAAGCTGCTCTTTATCAGCATTTATTAGGTAATTGCCATGTTCCTCAAATATTAAATTAACATCCTCATCTTCAAATAGATTTACTGATTGCGATACAATTGGTACCAAGTCGAATGACTCTATTTTCAAATTCGGCATTCGAGCAAAATTGGAAAATTCTGAAGCAATATTTTTAAGAATATCAATTTGATTGATTAATGTTTTTGTTACTTTCTTGAAGTAAGAATCAAATTTAGGTGAATTATCATTGTACGCAGCTTCTAATTGCTGCACCGATAATTTCATGGGAGTAAGCGGATTTTTTATTTCATGTGCCACTTGTTTCGCCATCTCTTTCCAAGCCTGCTCCCTCTCAAATTCCGCTATTTGAGAATGGCTTTGTTTGAGCTCTTTTATCATTGAATTAAACTTTGCTACAAGTTCACCGACCTCGCCCGAATAATTTCCTTTTACCACCGCATTAAAATCTCCGGCCGCAACCGCTTTTGATACTGAAGTTAGCCTGTGTATCGGATGGGATATTTGATTAGACACTATAGTACTCAATAAAATAATTAATAAAACCGCCAGGGAATAAATGCCAAATAGAAAAACGTCCAGGTCAGCTCCGGACATAGGTAAAGTTATATTATTAAAATCCAATCCCACACGAATTATATAACTGTCACTTAACAAATTTATTCGAGTGTAATAAGCTTGCATCTGAAAGGATTCGAATTTTTCGATCACAATCGCTTCCGCAAAACCTTTTCGTACTAATTTATCGTACGCGAACGGATTTAAATTGTTTGGGAAAAGCGTTGATTCATAATAAAAAGGTTGCGTTGAATAAATTAAATCTATGCCGGAATAAAGATTAAATTCAACATCTAAATCACTTCTTGATTTCTCGAGTAGCCTTTCCATTCCTGCCGGGATTTCATCAAAGTTATTGTTTACGAAATCCTCAACTGAAATTGCGCGTTTTTTTAATTTGTAGTTTAGTGCTTCGTAATTACGTTCATCTGTTAGTTGCCTAAAATAATACGCCAATACAATCATTGGAATAACTGAAACCAGCAAAAAATAAAACAGCAATTTATTCTTTAAGGTGCGAATCTTTATTTGTTTATTATAATACATGTAAATAAGTAATATGAATGAACAGATAATAAACAGTATCGAATGAATAAAGAATACTTTAAAAAAATCGAATAAAGCCAGTATCGCACTTTTCTCTTCCAAAAAAATGAAAAATTTTCGATTTCCGTCTGCCTCTTCAATTTGTTTCGAAAAGACAACGTATGACTTATCAAGGTGGTTTATCTCATCTAAATATTCATTCAGAGAGTTATATTCAATCTTTTTGATTTGGGATAACAATTCATCATTAATATTTAAATCGCCGAATGTAAATTTTTGGTATCCGGATTTCAATTCCATTACACTAAGATTAGAAAGATTGATTACTGAATTTATAAAAGGATTTTCTCTCATTAAAAATGTGGGAACGCTTGAAAGCAGCAGGCTTTCTTTATCATAAACAACAGATATCACCAAAAATCCCACATTTTTATTATTTAAAATCACCGGAGCCAATCCTCTTATCACTTGTTTATTATCATTAATTCTAGTGTCTTTAACAATTAATAATTCAGTTTCAGAAAAAGCTTCACCGGATGGCACAAAGCTTAGATCGGTATCGAATCCAATAGTAAACTCGGCAATTTGATTTAAATCTTGATCGAATAATTTTATTTCACTTTCGAGTGATTCCTTTTGCAATGATGATTCAGACCACATTTCCAGGACAGCCGCTTTCTTGTTTGTTTTCGCCCCTGAATACAATTGATATAAGATTTCGGATGATAGAAATGTTTGCATCGATTCATTCACATTGTATTCCATCCAATTTATGCTTGGTCTGATCAATTCATGCGCGGTCGCGTTTAGAGAATCCTTTTCGAACATTCCGTTAAAAAATATTAGCAACGAAATAGATGTAACTGATCCGCCCAAAGTTAAAAATGAGTAAATCGAGTACCTGCTCCATTTTTGAATTTTTATCAAATAAAGTGCAAAAACACTAACGGTGATAAAAACCGCCCGAGCGAAAAAATTGCTTTGCGGATAAGGCTGGAGATAATCGAACCAGTATCCGATTAATTGAACGCCTATAAATATAGTAACAAGCAGAGTTGTCTTAGATTTAATGGCATAGTTCAAACTGAGCAAATCGTGGATAAACCACAATATTTTCGTGGCAAAATAGACCGCCCAGAAGCCCAAAAACAGAAGATTGAAATGCATCAGCAATATCGGTGGCTCCGGAATAATAATGTAATCGCGGAAATAGACAATCGAAGAATCGAAAATCGTACTTCTAATTACTGACCCAAATCCTCGTAGCAGTAAAAAATAAATTGCGATCGATATAACTGTTAACAGAATCGCCAAAAATCTATTCCGAAATTGAACCAACTGCGTGGATTCTATAATTTTTGTAATACTTTTAATTATTATAGCTAAAAAGATAATTGATATTGTAAACTCAAGGGGTGAACTGGCTATTCCGCTTCCAAATATGGATGAAAAATATTGAGGGTCGTTTATCCCCCCCGAAATTAAATCCGACGGAATTTTCAGTACTAAAAGCAGATACCTTAGAGATATCGCCAAAATTAAAATGCCAGAGTATTTGATGTATCGCGATTTTGATTTACTAAGCAAAATCAAAAGAATCGAGGCAATACTTATTAAGATCAGCAGCACAATAACGCGCTGAATATTGGAAAAGAAATCTTTCGTTGATTTGATATACAGGTCTTGGGTAATTTTGCTCTGAGTAACAACCGCGATAGATTTCCCGGCAGTATTAACAATTTCAAAACTTGATTCCCTTCCATCTGCACTTAGTATTTCACTCTTACCATAAGAAATAGCTATTTCTGTTTTAAGGTGCTCCTCTAGTTGGTCCTCAAAGCTAACCGCTCTAAAATATTCACTATTCAGTTGATATTTTTTTTCGAAAATTTCGGATATGAAGATTTGGTATGATTTCCCGTCAATCAATTGTGTATCGTAAATCTGCAAAACTGTAGTTAGATCATTTTCAACGAAGCTTGGAGAAAGCGGATATGGTTTTGAATCAAGAATTGTCGCAAAATTGTTCGTCCAGTAAATTGGATTTGCATTTTGGTCAGTAATTATAACTTCAAAGTCATCAGGTAGTGACGATAAAAATTTTTGAATTCCGTTTAAATTTGATTCAAGTTCTTTTTTAATTTCAAAATTAAGTTCTAATAATCCATTTTCACGAGAACTATATCTGCTAAGAATATGATTTTTATTTGACTCCGACAACTCGTGAACTTTTTCCCGCCATTCATCTGATTCGATATTCACATAAAACGGCTCTAAAATTCCACTTATGATGAAGAGCAGTATTAGCACAAAGATTAGTTTAAATAGAAAGTGATTTTTATTGATGGAGGCCATTGGAAGTTAATGTATAGTTACTTGAGATATTGACCAGGAACCACCCTCTTTGTTTAATGAAATAAAGAAGTTGGATTCTTCACGTTTACCGTTGTGGATAAACTTAAATACTCCGGTAGCAAATGGTGTCTCGGATTCAAAAGAGACTTTGTCATATTCAAATTCGATTGGAATGTAAAGCTCAAAAAACTCATCGAAAATTGTGTAAAGCTGCCCGCCGCTAAAATATCCTCTGTAATAATTTTTCAGATTAATATAAATTTTACCGCTAAGCGAGGACGAAAAATGATTGACATTTCCTGAAGAAAATCCTTCATCAATACTAACAAATACAAGTTCAATCGCATTTTCATTCAATTTGTTCTGGCCCCGGATATTAATCGATCCAATCAGAACAAGTATGAAAACGGCAATTATGTGGAGTTTATTCGTCATTTGTTTTTAATAATTTCATTCAAAATAGTTATATAATAATAAAAAAGCATACCCTTTATAGGTATGCTTTTGTGAACTGAGGGACAATAAACATCATCTTGAATTGATGTTTACACTCTTACTATCAAACGGTCGATTTTCATTCTTTACGCTTCGTTTTAATTCTATTTCACCCTCAATCAACTGATATGCCCAATCAAATACAACTCTTTCGCTTGTGATTCTAGCTATTCTGATTTTAGCGAAGTGGTTGTCCCACGTCCACACGACGTATGTGTGTCCGGGAATGGCTTCGACGTATTTTACATTGTCCCCTTCAATTAAAGGAACGTATCCGCTTACCGGAGCTACGGTGACATCGTATATATCTTGTGTTGAGCCGACATCTTGGATATCAGTATCATCCCAAACATTCAAATAAAATACGCCGTCATAGTTTTCAAAGAAAAAATCAGTTTCAATATCATCGAAAGAAACCACTATATAATCATCAAACGAATAACCAGATGTGTTTGGATATCTTCTAAAATCGAATATTGCCTGATTAAATCCTTCGGGTCTTGGCGTATCGTAAACTACATCATAACTCAATTCGCTTTCATTGCTGTTGAAATCATAAGATGTAACCGCGTAATAATAAGTTTCTCCGTTTTGTGCACCAAAATCGATAAAATAATTATCTTCGGTGTGTCCTATCAATTCATATGTTCCATTAAAATCGAAACTAAAGTAAACATTATATCCGGCAACATCAGATTCTCGACTATGATCCCATGCTAAATCTACACGGTTATCTCCCGTAATCGAAATGATATTGGTTGGTGGTGAAGGTGGATCGTTATCGTAATAGTAATAACTATCCTCATCACAAGCGGTTGCTAATAATAAAACGCTTATGATTACTGTTAATTTTGATATTATGTTTTTCATGACATCCTCCATTTGATCTGCAATTAATAAATCAAGTAGAATGCCAAACCGAAATGTTCCAAAAATGATTAAAATGGAAGGAAACAGCTACACTGCCGAAATGTTTGAATTAAGATTTCGACAGTGTGTCTATTTTATTATACAATTGATTCGAATTTACCTTGAGAAAACATCTGTCCGTTATTTATCGTAAGTGTTGGTTTTCCGGTCAATAATTTTTTATCGAAAGGAGTATTTTTAGATTTTGACAAGAATTTTTTCACATCAACAGTCCAAATTTCATCCGGATTAAAAACGGTAAGATTTGCAATTTCACCCACTTTAATTTGAGGAACCGGTAATCCCAGAATTTTTCTCGGATTAACAGATAATTTATCAACAATTTCGGCAAGACTAAGATGCTTCTTGTGGTAGAGTTCGCTTAAGGTAATTCCAAGTTGTGTTTCTAAACCGAGAATTCCATTTGGTGCGTAAATAAATTCATATTCTTTTTCCTCTAAAGAATGAGGTGCATGATCGCTGGCAATTACATCGATTGCGCCATCCTTTAAGCCCTCAATCATGGCATCAACATCTTCTTGAGTTCTAAGAGGTGGATTCATCCTTAGATTTGTATCGTATGAACGAAGGGATTCATCGACTAATGTGAAATGATGCGGTGTTACTTCCGCCGTTACTTTAATTCCTTTTAATTTTGCGCTTCGAACAATTTCCACAGAATTTTTTGTACTGATGTGAGCGATATGAACTTTTCCACCTACATATTCTGCCATTAGCACATCGCGCATTACGATTAAATCTTCGGATACAGATGGTAAGCCTGGAACACCCAATTCAGTAGAAACCGCACCTTCGTTCATAACACCATCCGCAAGAGCTTCATCCTCGCAATGTTCAATTAAAGGTGCATCGACCATTTTAAGATATTCCAGAGCGCTTCTTAAAAGATCAGAAGTTTTAACGGCGACTCCATCATCGGAAAATGCTACAGCACCGGCTTTGCTAAGTTCAAGAAGCGGAGCTAATGTTTCGCCCTTCCTTTCATTGGAGACTGCTCCAATGGGATAAACATCAACAAGATGATGACTCGCCTTCTCAATAATATATCTGACAATTTCAGCGGAATCGATAGCGGGATCGGTATTGGGCATACATGCTATTCCGGTAAATCCGCCTGCAGCCGCCGAGTTACTTCCCGTTTCGATTGTCTCTTCATCCTCACGACCGGGCTCCCTCAGATGGACGTGCATATCAAAAAGACCGGGCACACAATAATTCCCTTCCAAATCAAATACTTTCCCATCTTTTTCATCTAACTCTATCGACCCAATTTCAGATATTTTTCCATTCTCGATCAGCAAGTCCGCTTTTTTATCCAATTTTTGGTCAGGATTTAATAACGATACATTTTTTAATAATATTTTCATTTTTCCTCTAGTTCTGAGTTCCTAATAAATATAAAACAGCCATTCTGATAGCAACACCGTTCGCAACTTGATTCAAGATCACCTGGTTCGGTCCGTCTGCCACTTCACTTGAAATTTCGACCCCTCGGTTGATGGGTCCCGGATGCAGAATTAAGATTTCCCCTTCTTTCTTTGCCAACCTCTCTTCCGTAACTCCGAAGAAATTATGATATTCTCTCAGAGAAGGAATTGAAGTCCCAGCCTTACGTTCGAGTTGAATTCTGAGAACGTTAAGAACATCGCTGTTTTTGATAGCGTCATCGATGCGATTGTAAATTTTTACACCCATGTTTTCGATTCCTCTTGGAATCATAGTTGTCGGACCACAAACCGAGACTTCGGCACCCATGGCTTTTAATCCATAAATGTTTGATCTGGCGACTCTGCTATGAGCGATATCGCCAACTATACAAACTTTTAATCCGGCTAACTTCCCTAATTTTTCTCGGATTGAATACATATCCAGCAATGCTTGTGTCGGATGCTCATGTTGTCCATCCCCCGCGTTAATAATATTTGCGTCGGAGAATTGGGTCAAAAACTTAGGCACTCCGGCTGATTGATGCCTAACGACAATCATATCAACTTTCATCGCTTCGATGTTTTTTACGGTATCTTTAAAAGTTTCACCCTTTTTCGTACTGCTTGTTGATGTTGAAAAATTCACGGTATCCGCTGAAAGTCTTTTCTGAGCGAGCTCGAAAGAAATTCGAGTTCGTGTTGAATTTTCAAAGAAAAGATTTACAATAGTTTTACCTTGAAGTGTCGGTACCTTTTTAATTGGTCTTTCCATCACTTCTCTAAAAGTAACAGCCGTATCCAAAATTAATTGAATATCTTCTTTTGGTACATTGTATAAACCTAGTAAATGCCTGCTTGATAATGACATAAATTACACTCTTTAGTTATCGTCTGAAATATCTATTAGATAAACGGCATCTTCGCCGTCAACTTCATTCATTTTTACTTTAACTTCTTCGTTTATTGAAGTAGGAACGTTTTTTCCAACAAAATCTGCCCGAATCGGCAGTTCCCGATGTCCACGATCCAAAAGTATACAAAGCTGAATCGTACTCGGGCGGCCAAGATCCATTAATGCGTCCAATGCTCCTCGGACTGTACGTCCGGTATAAAGAACATCATCAATAAGAATTATATCCTTTTCATTAATATCAAACGTGATTTCGGTAACGCCAATTTCGGGTTGTTTGAGGCGGGTTCTAAAATCATCTCGGTAAAGTGTAACATCCAAACTTCCGAGGGGTGTTTCGGTTCCGTCAATTTCTTTAATTTTTTTATGGATTCGATTAGCGAGGAATTCCCCGCGTGTTTTCATCCCGATCAAAACTATATTATCGCAACCTTTGTTTCGTTCAATAATTTCGTGGGATAGTCTTGTGATAGTTCTTTGAACGTCATTTTCGTTCATTAATTCTGCTTTTACTTTCATGGCATAAAAAAACCTCTAAGACCAAAGGTCTTAGAGGTTCTCCAAAATTTTGTTTGTAAATTTAAGCATCCTTATTATCTCTCCGGATAAAGTTAAAGGAAATATTTACACCAAAGTTATGTCATCTGATTTCAAATCACAAATTTTTTCTCACACATTTTAAATTAATTGAGAGTTTTAAATTCAATTCTTCGATTCATTGATCTGCCAACTGCTGTTTTATTATCTGCAATCGGGAATTTTGAGCCATAACCGACAACTTGCATTCTCCGAGCATCAACGCCTCGGGCTATTAAATAGTTCTTAACGGCCTTTGCTCTATCCAACGAAAGTTTCTGATTGTACTTTTCCGAACCAATATTGTCCGTGTGACCTTGTATTTCAACTTTCATATCGGGATTTTTGAGCATAACTAATGCGGCATGGAATAGAATCGGATATGCTTCTTGACTTAATCTCGCACTTCCAAAGTCATAATTTAATCCAACCAAAACCCAGTTATCATCAGAACTCATTCTTGATGACGCATCACTTTCTTTTTCGACAGGAACAACTACTTCTTTAATTACTTCTCTTGGTACGTTATCTTTAACAATCTGTTCAATTCTGTCATAATCAACCGGATCGGGTATTTCCGCGTCCCTAATTCCGGCATACATTACGTTAGCAGGCATTGCAGAATCCCCTGTAGAAAAATACCAAACCCAGCCTACATCCAATGTAGCCCAAGTATCCGCATTCTGACCTAAAATTCCACCCAAACCTGTTCCGGGGCTTCCATCCATGTACTGGCTTTGACCAGACTGAAACGAGACCTCCGCGTTAAATGAGAATCGCGGCCATAACTTGAATTCCATTCCGGCACCTAAATCAAGGAAAAAATCTAAGATTGCATCATTGGGTCTTCCGGCATCTACATTCGTAACAGTTGATAAGAATCCTCCACCACCGATCTGCAAATAAGGTGTTATTTGATCATACGGGGCAAATTTATAAATGAGGTTCGCTTGACCAATCATGATCGTAATATCTCGTGTCGAGCCTCCGATACTGTTAAATGTTTGTAAGTATCGTCCGGTCCATCGAAAACCGACTGATTCGCTAAAATTCTTTTGAATTCCGGCATAAACTCCATAATTCAAAAAATCCGGTTCTGCGTTAGTACTAATCATTCTGGGGTAAGTAGCCCCAAAATTAAGCGTCCAACTTGTTTCGTAAGCTTGGGATCTTATTTCCTGCGGTAGGAACAGCAGTGTTATGAGTGAAAAGATCATCAGAATCTTTTTCATTTTCGCCTCTATGTTAATTTCCTCATTTAAGTATTTTGTGCATTAAGCTTTTTTGTCACAACGATTTTAAGGAAAAAAGATATAACAATCAACATATGAGGTAAACTTTTCTAAATTATTTTATAACAATGACTTAGCATACTTTGGGTAAACCAATTCAATTTTACACTTTTTTAAAGCTTTTTTCCTATATTTTGTCGTTGTAAATTGGGGTACAGCACAGCCTGTTCGCGTATCCCGGTCGTAATCGGGAAGGTCGTTGGTTTCGATGCTGAACCGTTGTTTTTTTTGTTTTTTGTTTTTTCGGGGTGTGGCGCAGTCCGGTAGCGTGCTTCGTTCGGGACGAAGAGGCCGTAGGTTCAAATCCTATCACCCCGACTATTCATCTATCTATTCTTCATTTATGCTGTTTTTTACTTACATCCTAAGAAGCAAAAAGAGCGATAGGTTTTACATTGGCTCAACAAACAACCTCGAACGAAGAGTTAATGAACACAATGCCGGACAAACCCATTCTACTCGTTCCGGTAAACCATGGGAATTAGTTTATTCAAAAGAATTCGATTCCAAAATTGAGGCCACTCAATTTGAGATGAAAATCAAAAAAATGAAAAGCAGAAAATTTATTCTAAATTTGATTAGCGGTGCAACATAGCGTGTCCCGACGCGTCGGGAAGGCCGTAGGTTCAAATCCTATCACCCCGACTATTCATCTATCTATTCTTCATTTATGCTGTTTTTTACTTACATCATAAGAAGCAAAAAGAGCGATAGGTTTTACATTGGCTCAACAAACAACCTCGAACGAAGAGTTAATGAACACAATGCCGGACAAACCCAATCTACTCGTTCCGGTAAACCATGGGAATTAGTTTATTCAAAAGAATTCGATTCCAAAATTGAGGCCACTCAATTTGAGATGAAAATCAAAAAAATGAAAAGCAGAAAATTTATTCTAAATTTGATTAGCAGTGCAACATAGCGTGTCCCGACAACTTTCTAGAAAGTTCAAAAATGCATTTCTTCACCTACATTCTTCAAAGCAAGAAAAACGAACGATTTTATATCGGCTCGACTATCAATTAACTTTATAACGATACTATTGATACTAATATTTTCATCATGGTTTTTATAAATAAGCCCTTTTCAGTTTTTCTTTATCAAGCGATTTAACGATGTAAAATTCTTCTTCGCTTATTTTCTCCACATCTCCGAAGTAATTGTTTTCCGAGCTGTCTTTTTGATCGATTGATTTTATCTCTTTGGCGGAAAGTACTTTCATTCTTTCAACGACTATATTACTGCCTCCTTTATAATCAACCTTTCCTTCAACTAAATATGGGCCCATCGATAAAGTAAGCTCCGCGTACTTCTGATATACTCGTGGGAAAATCACCGCTTCGAATGTTCCGGTTAAATCTTCGAGTGAAAGGAATTTCATTATATCCCCTTTTTTAGTTTTGATCCGTTTGGAAGTCATAAACCAGCCAACCATCAACACTTTTCTGCCGTCGTGTTTTTGCATATCAACAGCTTTAATAACTTTATCCGAATTAACCGCTTCGGGGAAAAAGTGCAACGGATGCCGGGTAACCATATAACCAAAGGTCCGGAATTCTATCGAACAAATTTCTTCGATGCTGTATTGTTTCTTGGTTAATACTTTATTCTCAAGATCAAAAGTATCCGCAACGAAAAGGTCGTTATAACTTTCATCCAGTAGATGGCGATGCTTTAAATATATATCAAGTAAACGCATTAATGTCGGACGGGTTTGTTTAAGGCAATCCATAGCGCCGCATTTTATTAGTAAAGTTGTTTCTTCGGGACCAAGTTTCGTGCGTATCAAAAAATCGGCGAGGGAAACATATTTACCGTTTTCATCTCGCTCGTGTACTATCTTTTCAACCGACTTATGCGAGAGCCCTTTCACGGCCAGGAAACCGATTATAATTTCCCTCCCTTCGCCTATGTATTCGTAAATACCGGAATTTATTGACGGGAGTCGTACTTTTAAACCGAGTCGTTTTGCTTCCTGAACATAAACCGCCGCCGAATAATAACCGCCTCTGTTACTGAGAACGCTCGCCATAAATTCGGCGGGAAAGTGAACTTTGAGATAAGCGACTTGAAACGAAAGCAAAGCAAACGAAGCGCTGTGAGCTTTGCAGAAAGCATATCCGGCAAACGATTCAATCTGCCGCCAAAGTTCCTTCGCGATTGGTTTTGTTAATCCCTTTTCTTCGCACGAAGAAAAAAATCGTTCGCCGATTTGTTTCATTGCCGAGTGCGATCTCATTTTACCGCTCATTGCACGGCGAAGTAAATCGGCTTCTTCCAAAGTTAATCCGGCGATGTGATGAGCTACTTTTATTACATCTTCCTGGTAAATCATAACACCGTAAGTTTCGCCGAGATATTTTTCCATTTCGGGAACGAGATATTTTCTGCGCGTTGGGTTTTTGTGCCGCTCAATAAACTCCTGCATCATTCCGCTTTCGGCAACTCCGGGACGAATAACCGAGCTGGCTGCGGTAAGCATTTCAAATGTGTCGCAATCCAATTTTTTGAGAAGCGAACGCATTCCGGGTGACTCAATATAAAAACAACCGATTGTGTTCCCTTCACGGATTATTTTTTTCGTCCCCTCATCGTTAAACATTGTTTCGTAATCGTAAACATCGAAACGTACGTTAGCTGTATTCCGGGGCAAATCGCGACGAACCGGTGAAATTCGGGCTGTTTTTCCACGATCTTGAGGAAGTTTGTATGTAGTTAATTCAAAAAATGGCTTGGTCATTTTGCAAAATTATAGTGTTCGTTTGTTCACTATAATTTCGTTTATTTTCCATCGAAAAACAAGGGAGAGATATCACCGAAGAAAATTTATCCCAGGTCTGTCATTGAGAAAAATCATCAGCCTATTCGTTTTATTGCAATAAGTCAGGCTTTTAGAGAACCTTATTCCGGTTCGAACAAGGCCATGTTTTTCAACATTGCGGTTTGTTATGTGAAATAAGACTTATTGTCGATATTATAATATTCTAAATTGTTTTATCAAAAAAGATATTGATTGACTTTTAACTATAGAGACTATATTTTGTAAATAGACATGTTAATCTTTTGATTGTCAACAGTGTAAAGTATATTAATATGCCTATTCGATTTTACTTAACATTTTAGTGCATGAGGGAGGGGTTATGAAAAACAAAGATTTTTATTAAGCGGATAACACCGACTTTTAAATTGTTGAGCAAGCCGCACCAAATTACAGTCTCGCGAGGACTTTTTAATTGGATAGGTATTATCCGCAAAGCAATATACTTAATAGTGGCGATTAGCCTGGAGTAAAAATGAAATATGTTTTTTTGCTTGTTTTTTTGTGCAGCTCAACCTTATTCTCTCAAACTGATCCGGAACGGTGGTACCCCCTTGATGTAGGTAACCGCTGGATTTACTGGGCGTACAACACAGACACATTTTCTCCCAATCATGGTGAAATTTTCTACAAGTTCGAGGAGGTAGTTGGTGACACAACAATTGATTCCTTGACTTACAAAATCCTCCATCGTAGTTGGTCAGATAGTTTTGCCGAGTATTTTCTTTATTACAGAGAAGAGGGAGATAAACTCTTCGAGTATCAACCGAGCTATTTAGAGGAGTGTTGGCCGAATGAGATACTGCTTCTAGATTTCGCCGATTTACCCGACACAACAATTTGGAAATTATGTAGCTTGAATGATACTACTTATATTGGCCGGCTCTTCCGCACAAATTGGAGAGCCTACATCGCTGAACTTAATGAATATTATAACACAAAATACTTCCAAAATGTATGGGTGGAAAGAAGAGACACACTCTATACTCCTATAGGTCTTCAGGGTACCGGTGGAGTTGGAATCTCTAAAGGTATTGGGAAAACATGGGAGTTGGTATGGCATAAAGGAAATTATAATCTTCTTGGATGTATTATCGGTAAGCAAAAATACGGAACAATTGTAGGTGTTAATAATGATCATGCTGAAATTGATGAAAATGCTGACGTAAACCTTAAAGTTCACCCAAATCCATTCAATTTAACAACTACAATTTCACTGGTGCTAGAACAAGATGGTAAAATTGAATTGGCAGTTTATTCTATCACTGGAGAAAAATTAAAAGTTATTACGGAGAAGTTTTTAACGGAAGGTCGTCACACAATCAGTTTTACTCCACAAGATTTGGCATCCGGAACCTATCTCTTAGTTGCGCACATCGCAGAGAAAATACTAGCTACTAAAATAATTTTATTGAAATAGGAGTATTTATGTGGAGAATAATTCCAAGGCTGTAAAGGCCTTAGAAATCTTTTTAGAACTTGATGCCTTGACAAAATACTGCATGATGAAGACCAACAAAAAAACGCTAATTTAATTTAGTCTGACCAGAGTGAGTGTTGCAGAACTCAAAAATTCCGTGCATTGAGCTTGTCGAAATGCACTGAATCGAGGATTATTTTGACTTCGACAAGCTCAGTCAACTGTAATTTCTACTAACAATTAGTTATGCAACACGCTCGATAGGCATGTTCAGCATCTTAACTTCTCAATTTCAACGAGTTCTTCAAGAAGATCCCAAAACGAGTTCGGGATGACGAGTACTTTTTCCTTTTGTCATTTCCAAGGCTGTAAAGGCCTTAGAAATCTTTTTAGAACTTGATGCCTTGACAACATTACAACACTAATAACACCAGCCACAATTTTAGAAACCAATATTTATTATTTCGCAATAATCACCAAGAGTTTCAAAAAAATCAAAAAGATGGTTTTACTTCGCTAACAAATCAATAGCATCAACTGTTTATTAAGGGTAGCCAGACCAACTGCCCTTCATGAATCTTGATTATGATCTTTTTTAAAAAAACTCAAACCAATTTTAGATAAGTATCCTTTTTCCTTTTCCGCGATCTTGAGGTAATTTGTATGTTTTTAAGTCGAAAATCGGTTCGTTCATTTTCAATTAAAGTGATCACTTGTTCACTATTAAATTCGTGTGTTTGGGAGTAAAAAGCAAGAGAGAATTTTCCGGGTTATCATAGCTTGTAAAGTTCTTCGCAGTTCTAAAAACTATTCATTATCGTTGTCATTATCGCAATCGTTATCGAACTATAAAAGTATTCAAGCAAAGCAAAAAACCATTGTAGCCACTACCTTCACAGTAATTACATTTAATATTGAGGTCGCGTGAAAAGCTTGGTATAAGAATTGTTTTTTGCATTATGTTAAGTTCTAGGGGTTGTGTCACGGTTATTATTCCTAATGTGGTGCCATGACCGTGACAGTCTTGGAAATTGAGAAGAAAAAGGTAAGATGGGAAACAGAGAATTTCTCGTAAGTCAAAAAATGCTTGTAAAATAAGTTTTGAGCGGTGATTCCGTAAACGGCACTTAAATTGTCATGTAGAACTATTTTGAATTAATAATTGGGGCGATTCTGCGCGGTTAAAATCATATCAACAAGTTCACGGTAAGCGCCTCTACCACCGGGAAATTTCGATATATAATCTACTCGCTCAAGAATAATCGGAACCGCATCGGATGGAGCCATTGAAAACCCAACCGCATCGAGTAATTCAATGTCGTTTACATCATCACCAATAAAGGCAAGATTAGTAAAATCCAGATTGTATTTCGCGCACAATTCTTCCGCACATTTTTTCTTTTCCCAAGTTCCCACATATGCAAAATCCATTTTTAATCTTTGTGCGCGGACTTGGATAATATCCGATTTATCGGAAGAAATTATTCCATTGATAATACCATTTTTCCGAAGCAGAACTGTTCCCATTCCATCTTTAACAAAGAAATTTTTTGCTTTAAGTCCATCAGCAGTATAATAAAGGCTTCCATCAGTAAGAACGCCGTCCACATCGGAAATAAGCAATTTGATTTGCGTTAATTTTGTGTATAATTTTTCATCAATATTGATCATTAAAAAGCCTGGTAAAGTGAAAGTAAAACAAAGAATTATTTAAGATTGTTAGTGGAGATTATCTCAAAAGGGAGTGCAAAAATAGTAAAATGAGACTTTGATATCAAATGTTAAATTTATATTAAACTCCTGTATATTAGTGGCGTGAGATAAAGCATATTCCTAATATTGTTTGTTATAATAAACTAATTATTCAACAAAAAACGTGAGGGCTGCACATGAGAAGATGGAACATCTTTTCGACACTTGCAATACTATTTATTGCGGGTACCATTTTTGCACAACAATACACTCTTTCCGGTAAAGTAACAAGTTCGACTAACGGAGAAGCATTAATTGGTGCAAATGTTTATATCAAAGGTAGTTATGTTGGAGCACCAACAGATGCCAATGGTAACTATTCTATAAAGTTGGATGGAGGAACATATAAGATTGTATGTTCTTATATCGGATTCCAAACTCAAGAAACCGAAGTAAGTGTTTTCCAAAACACCGAACTCAATTTCGATTTGGATGAAACTCAATTTTCACTTTCGGTTGAAGTTCTTGCTGATCGTGCTAAAGAGAGAGAGACACCTGTCGCATTTACCAACGTTGATAAAGAACAAATGGAATTAGTTCTTGGTTCTCAAGACATTCCGTTGGCTTTGAACATTACTCCGAGTGTATATGCAACACCAAGTGGTGGTGGTGCCGGTGACGCAAGAGTAAATGTTCGCGGTTTTAACCAAAGAAACGTCGCGATTATGATTAACGGTGTACCCATTAATGATATGGAAAACGGATGGGTTTATTGGTCAAACTGGGATGGAGTTGGTGACGCTACATCTTCCATTCAGGTCCAAAGAGGTTTGAGTGCAATTAACTTGGCAACTCCTTCTATTGGTGGTACAATGAATATTGTTACTGATCCGGCGGCATTAAATCCCGGAATAAAAGTAAAACAAGAATTCGGAAGCGGAAACTTCTTAAAATCTTCAGCAAGTGTTAATACCGGTTTAGTTGATAACACATGGGCATTGAGCGCAACTATCGTAAGAAAACTCGGCGATGGTGTTATTGATAAAACTTGGACTGACGCTTGGGCATATTATTTAGGTTATTCATACAACATCAACAAGAAAAACCGAATTGAATTTTATGCTCTCGGTGCTCCTCAAACACATGGTCAAAATCTTTACAAACAAAACGCGGCTGTTTACAGTCATGAATTTGCAAAGGAACTTGGTTATGATCAAGCAGTTTTAGACGCAATTCCTGAGCAAGGGACAAATTTTAACCAAACTTGGGGACCTGTAGATCCATCATACAAAAGCGATGTTGCATGGAACAGTAACCTTTGGAC
Source organism: Melioribacteraceae bacterium (assembly GCA_021739765.1). Lineage (GTDB taxonomy): Bacteria > Bacteroidota > Ignavibacteria > Ignavibacteriales > Melioribacteraceae > JAIPBD01. The sequence goes on along the minus strand of JAIPBD010000020.1, from coordinate 22,087 downwards.
AAGTACTTCAGCTACAAGAACAGATAGATATGCATCGGATTTTATCAACGAAAGAGAAAACTTCTTCCACAAACCGATTATGAATCTTAACTGGTACTCAACTCTAACTAATAATTTGAGTTTATATTCAACACTTTACTACTCAGGTGGTATGGGTGGTGGAACCGGAACTCACGGTTCCTTAGCATGGGATTATTCCGGTTTTTCAAGAACTCCTGATTGGAACGGCACAATTGCACGAAATATTGCAAATAATGGTGCTTCCAGAGGTGTTTTAAGAAACAGCAGAAATAACCAATGGACTGTTGGTTTGATTTCGAAAGCTTATTACAAAGTATCTGATAACTTAAAAACTTCATTTGGTATCGATTGGAGAACAGCGGAAATCGAACATTATTATGAAGTTCGAGATTTACTTGGTGGTCAATACTACTATGTTGATCATTCTGATTTTTGGAATGAAGGACAAAAGTATAGAAAACTTGGCGACAAATTTAACTATTTCAATACCAACACAGTTGATTGGTTTGGTGGTTATGCACAAGCGGAATACACACAAAGTGCATTAACTGCTTATGCCACCGTTGGACTGTCAACAATTAAATATTCATTTACAGACCATTTTGCTGATGACGGTTCAGGAAATGAATTATTCACAGAATCAGATTGGATTAACGGTTTCCAAGTTAAAGGTGGAGCAAGCTATCGTTTATCTGATGCTTTTACACTTTTTGCTAATGCCGGTTATGTTGAACAAGTGCCTATCTTTGATAATGTAATTAATGATGGCGACGGAACAAAAGCTGATAATCCTGAGAATGAAAAATTCACTCATATTGAAGCCGGTGTCGGTTACAGAGGCTGGGAAGGTAAACTTCATTTAAAAGCTAACTATTATTATACAATCTGGACAGACAGAGCGAATTCCAGAAACGTAACTAACTCAGATGGTACAGAAGGTCTTATTTTCTTAAGCGGTATGGATCAAACTCACACCGGTGTTGAAGTAGAATTAGCTTTACAACCAATTAAAATGGTTCGTTTAGATGCATCCGCTTCATTCGGCAACTGGCAATATACTGATGACGTTGCAGGACGTTATACAGATTATTCAGGTGGTGGAATCAATTATACTGACTTCAACTATTACATAAAAGACTTGAAAGTTGGTGACCAACCGCAAACTTCTTTTGCTATTATCGCTTCAGTATTCCCGATCAAAGGATTAACATTCTCCGGTATATTCAGATATTATGCTGATCATTATGCTGATTTTGATCCGTTGTCAAGAACTGATGCAACTGATAGAACTCAAAGTTGGTTAACTCCTTCATATTCCATCGTTGATTTGCACATGACATACGATCTTCCATTGCAATTGCAAGGCGCGAACTTCCAATTATTCGGACACGTTTTCAACTTGCTTGATGAATTGTATGTTCAGGATGCTGTCGATAATTCCAGCTTTAACGCATATTCAGCAAATGGAAGAACTCACTCAGCTGATGACGCGGAAATTTATCTTGGTTTACCAATGACATTCAATGTCGGACTTTCTGTAACTTTCTAAGAAATAATTATTATTCTTTTAAGGTCGCTCAATTTGGGCGACCTTTTTTATTTTAAGACGTTACAGAGAAATGGAATTAGAATGAAGAACCCGTAAAATTTGCATTTCATTTGCAAGTTTTACGGGTTTGTTCATATCGAACAAATGAAGAAGATTATCACATAAGCAGCGGGTTTATTGTTTGTGGAATTAATGTGTTTTTACAAAAATACTTGAATCAATTATGAAAAAAATTACTATCCTCTTACTTTTCCTTAATTCAGCAATACTTTTTTCCCAGGAAAATACTTATACAATTCTAGTAAGTTTTGATGGATTTCGCTGGGATTACTTAAATCGTGGAATTACTCCAAACTTAAACAAAATAGCTGAATCGGGAGTAAAAGCTATCTCAATGGAACCTTGTTTTCCATCGAAAACATTTCCAAATCATTTATCAATAATTACAGGAATGTACCCTGAAAATCACGGAATCATTTCAAATTATTTTGAAAACAGTGCCACCGGAGAGATTTATAAATTAGGCGATACTTCCGTTACAAAAGATGAAAACTGGTACACTGGAGAATTTTTTTGGGAAACCGCAAATAAAAATGGAATTAAAACCGCATGTTATTTCTGGCCTGCATCCGATTTAAGAAATAAAGATCGACGACCTACATATTTCAAAGACTATGTAGAATCAACTCCAAATGAAAAAAGGATTGAGGGAGTTTTAAACTGGCTGCAGCTTCCACTTGTTGAAAGACCTCATTTTATTACATTATACTTCGAATTAGCTGACGATAAAGGACATCGGTATGGTCCGAATTCAGATGAAGTCAATCAGGCTATTATGAGACTTGATTCGTTAGCAGGAATGCTGGTTGAAGGTATTAACAATATTGGATTGACTGATGAAACAAATTTAATTTTTGTTTCGGATCATGGAATGACTGAGGTCTCGAACGATAGAGTTATTAATATTGATGATTCAATCGGAGAATTAGAATATAGAATTTCCGGAGACGGACCTTTCGCAATGATCGATTCACCAAATGGCCGCGTCGATAAAATTTATCAGGCATTGAAGCAGAATGAAAAAAACTATAAAGTTTATTTAAAAGAGGATGTTCCCGACAATTTTCATTATTCAAAAAATCCCCTAATTTTGCCCATTTTGATAGTCGCGGATTTAGGTTGGAGTATTACCACCGACAAACGATTAAAAAGTTATACGAAATATTCAAGTGGTGGCAATCACGGATTCGCAAATTATAATTTGGATATGCATGCAATTTTTCTGGCAAGTGGTCCCTCTTTTAAAAACGGACTAAAAATCGGTTCGGTTCGCAACATCGATATTTATCCGTTACTCTGCGCCATTTATAACATCCCTGAAGCCGAAAAAGTCGATGGAAGTCGAGAAAGAATAAAGTTCGTTCTAAAATAGTTTTTTAGTTCACCTTTAGTTTTTGATATACCAATCCAAATTGAACTTGTTTTGGATACTCTGCATTCTTATTGTATTATTACGTCTTCGAAAAAATAATTTCTATTTCAAACAAAATTTAATTTGAGGAATCGATGTCCAAGTTTCTGAATATCGAATATGAAAAATATACACTTCCGAATGGATTGGATGTAATTCTGCATCAAAACAAAAAAATTCCGTCTGTTGCGGTGAACCTTTGGTACAAAGTGGGTTCGGCGAATGAACGAAAAGGGAAAACCGGGTTCGCGCATTTATTCGAACACATGATGTTTCAAGGATCACAAAATGTTGAGAAAGAGATGCATTTTAAATATATCCAGGAAGCCGGCGGTTCTTTAAACGGATCAACAAGTTTTGATCGTACTAATTATTATGAATCCTTACCGACAAATAATCTTGAATTGGCATTATGGTTGGAATCCGACAGAATGGGATTTTTACTTCCGGCTTTAACTCAGGAAAAACTGACAAATCAAATTGAAGTTGTTTCGAATGAGCGAAGACAGAGATACGACAATCAACCTTACGGATTGGCGTGGGAGAAATTATTCGGGCAGTTGTTCGGCGATGGTCATCCATATAGTTGGCCTACAATTGGGTGGATGGAAGATATTCAAAATTTCCGGCTCGATGATATAAAGGAATTTTTTCGGACTTACTATTCCCCTTCTAACGCGAGTCTTTGCGTCGCGGGTAATTTTGAAACAGATAACGCGAAAATTCTTATCAACGAATATTTTGCGTCAATCTCTAATAATGTTGTTGTTCCGAAAGTCAATTCTGTGCCGGTTGTGCGAGATCGGGAATCCACAGAAGTTCTTGAAGATAATATTCAGCTTGAAAGACTATACCTTGCATGGGTTTCCGATAAACTTTACGGGAAGGAAGATGCAGCATTAGATGTTCTTTCGGATGTTCTTGGGGGACAAAAAAATTCACGATTAAACAAAAGGTTAGTTTTTGATCTTCAAACTTCTCTTGATGCGAGTTGTTTTCAGTATTCCGGCCAATTTGCAGGATCATTTATAATTGCATCCACGGTAAAACCCGGCAATACGATTGAAGATCTCAAAAAAGAGATTTTTGCTGAAATTGAAAAGATCAAAAACGAAGGAATAAGTGAATCTGAATTAGTCAGAGCCAAAAACAGTATTAAATCGAACTACATTTATTCCCTCCAAAATATTTCAACTTTGGCTGATCAATTAAATAACTACAACTGTAACCTAAACGAACCTAATAGTTTTGCATTTGATGTAAACAGATATGAACAATTAACACAAAACGATATAAAAGTTGTTGCCGCAAAATATCTGAAGAAAAACTATGCTGAATTACAAATAATTCCGAGGAATGAAAAAGTATGATTGACCGTTCAGTAAAACCGATTGAAACTCCCGAATTATCGTTTGCTCTCCCCAAAATAGATCAACTGGGATTGACCACCGATGTTAAATCATACTTTGTATCAAGAGATGATCTGCCGATTGTTAAATTGAATTTGATCATAAAAGCAGGAAGTAACAACGATCCATTGGGTAAAAAAGGATTAGCGCATTTAACATCTTCGCTTATTGATGAAGGAGCTGGGGAATTTAATTCGCTCGAACTTTCGGATCAATTTGAACTTCTCGGCTCGACCTTCAATATCACAGTTGATAATGACTCTATCTTATTCTCAATATTGTCACTTAAAGAAAATTTTGAGAAAACTGTTGCTTTATTATCCCTAATAATTAATGAGCCATTATTTAGCAATGAGGATTTTAATAGAGAAAAGAATAATGTTCTGACAAAAGTACTTCAATTTAAAGACAATGCGGATTATTTGGCCGATTCCTCATTCCAGAAACTTATTTTTGAAGATTCACCTTATTCTTTTCCATCTTTCGGATTAAGAAATACTTTGGAATCAATCACTCTTGATGATGTTAAGAGTTTTTATAACGATTTTATTTTCACAAATATCTATGGAATTTCCGCTGTCGGTGATATTTCTAAATCCGAACTTGAAAGAATTTTAGTCAAGTATTTTCCTAATAATCTTGCCGCCCAAACTAAAGAACTAGAAATTAAATTTAATTCCGAAAGTAAAAATCGAATCTTTTTGATTGAAAAAAAGGATGCGCAACAGACGGAGATTCGTGTCGGTCATTTAACCAATAGTCGCCATGACAATGATTACTTCAGCAAACTCGTTTTAAATACAATATTGGGTGGACAATTTTCCAGCCGGATAAATCATAATTTGCGTGAGGTAAATGGATTTACCTACGGGGCGAACTCTTCATTTAGTTATAATAAAATTAATGGGATGTTTTTAGTCTCCACCACGGTTGATTCGCAGAACACCAGTGCGGCGCTAAAGGAAATTCTCTTTGAACTGCGAGATATAAAAAATGGTGTTTCAACCGAAGAATTAAATTTCGCAAAATCATATTTGCGAAAAAGATTTCCTTCACAGTTTGAGACATATTCCAAAATCGTTTCTATTTTAACGAGTTTAATAGTGTCGGACAGGGAGCTGGATTATCTCCATAATTACGAAGATATGTTGAGTGATGTTAACAAAACAAGTGCGCTAAAAGCGGCGGCTGAAAGAATAAATAATGATAATTTAACTATTGTTTTAGCGGGAAACGTTGAAGAAATTAAGAAACAATTGAGTGATTTCGAAGGTTTTACAACAATTGATTTTGAAGTTGAAGGCGCTGTTATCTAAGAATTTGATAACCCATCATTTCAGCTTCGACCAGATCCTTCTCGAGATTTTTTAGCGATAAATCGTCTGTCAGGAAATATGTTATCTCATTCTCATTGCTTTGAAGAAGATGGAACGTAAACTTTGAACGAATCTCCTTTGATTCTTTTTTCGATAAATCCACAATTTGTGACGAATAAATAATTTCGAACCCGATTTTAGACAATTCACTCACCACGTAATTAAAAACAGCTGAATTATACAGCTCACTTTTTACATCAACTATGGCAAGATTCGCCGAAGAGAAATCTTTATCAATTTGAATAACAGATTGTTTGAGTCTCACTTTGGAATAATCAACAGTCAAATTGTATTTGGAGTCTCCAATTTCATCATTTAACAAAAGTAGAACTCCGTTTCCCTTCCGTGAAATTGAATCGGCAATAATCACATTTGAAATTGAAGGTGTTACCACAAAGCTTAACGCGAGCGGATAATTGAGCAGCTCCCTCCTTCGTTCCATCGAAAGGTCATCACTTTTAATAAGTATTTTTATCTTACCCTTCTCTCTCTTTAACTTCGGATCAATTTTAAAAAATGCTTGAAACATCAAATTATCTTTCAAAGTTATCCGAAAATCGCTCTCACGATTTTGTTTTCTTTCCCTTGATTCGGCAGTGATATCGAACTTACTATACTCTGAATATAAATTGGAATAAAGATAAATTAGGGGAAGATCAGCAGGCACATTTACGCGATAAACATAGAGTAATGAATCGTAGTTTTTGTTTTTAATCGGTATTCGTTCGTACCAGTTTTTTTCAATTGAAAATTTTTCCAGCGAATTCTCAAAAAGAGAATCAATTTCTAATCGTGTAGGTATTTTTGGTTTGGATTCTAATGATTGAATCGGTTCATTTCGAACAAAAGCATTTAGGATAAGCAAAATAAAGACAACAGCCGCAAGAGCAAAAATTGATTTTTCTTTCATAACGATAATATTGAACGTAAAAGCTGGTTAAAATTAGCTATTGTCGAAATTTGGCTTCCTCTTTTCTAAAAAAGCTTTGGTTCCTTCTTTAAAATCATCTGTGTCACAACAAAGTCCAAACAAATTCGATTCATACGAAAGTCCATCGTAAGTATTTATCTCCCGCGATTTTAATATAGCTTCGATCGACGCACGCACCGCATACTGACCTTTTGAAGCTATAGTATTTGCCATTTCTTTAGCTTTTTCCAACAGCTCTTCGGGTGGAAAAACTGAGTTCACTAATCCAATTTTCATCGCTTCTTCGGCTGAGTAAAGATTTCCGGTAAGAATAAATTCAAAAGCTTTCCCCGTACCAACTAATTTAGTTAATCTTTGTGTACCGCCATACCCCGGAATTATGCCGAGATTCACTTCCGGCTGACCAAATTTCGCATTTTCGGATGCCAATCTTATATGACAAGCCAAAGCTAATTCACAGCCGCCACCGAGTGCAAATCCGTTAACCGCAGCAATGACCGGTTTGCCGACATTTTCAATTTGGTTGAAAACTGCTTGTCCAAATTCCGAAAATTCTTTTCCTTGAGCTGCGTTATTTTTATGAAGCTCAACGATATCAGCTCCGGCAACAAATGCTTTGCCTCCAACTCCTGTAAGAATTATAACATAAACATTTTTGTCGTTTTTTAGATTGGTTATTACTTCGCTCAGTTCTGAAAAAGTCTCATGGTTTAAAGCATTTAATTTTTCCGGTCGATTGATAGTAATAATCGCGATACGATTTTCAACCGCAACTATTAGATTATTGTAATCCATTTTCACCTCCGATTAAAATATCATATAAATAGGAATGCGAATTCGAACATCAAATGAAAGTGATTGGTTGTTTCTAATAAAATGATAATACCCAACCACGTCTAATAAAAACATAGAAACTCCACCCCCGATATGAAATCCGGTGTAGCCCACTTCTTCCGTGTAACTCGATCTTATGCTGGATAATTTAAATCGATGCGCCCTTTCCATAAATGCGAAAGTCAATCCGACATCAATTACCGGCATCACAATCGCGACATTTTCTATTAAAGGGGGCAAATAAAACCGCACGCCCGGGGAAAGATAAATCAAGTTGCTCGCGATGGCCGAATAATCCGTTGTTTTATAAGTTTCAACCGCTCCTGGGAAATGCTGGAATCCGATTCGCGAGTATAGAAATACCGGGAGCCATTTATTATCCGTGTAAGATAGCCCGAAATCAAATCCAATTCCCAAATTATGATTTGTTGCAAGTGAAAAAACCGGAATTTTCGGTCCGATTGCAACTGACATAAATAATCCCTTCGCCGTCCCAAATTGCAGAGTTTGCGCATTACTGAATGAGGCCGCGGCAAAGAGTAAAATCAGGAAGTATTTTTTAGATTTATTTCTCAATTAATTCTGTTCCTACACCAAACTTGTAAACTAATTTTCCGCCATGTTCGCCGGTTTCATATATAAATAATATTCCAATAATTCCGAGAATTGCGATTATTATTTTGAGCTTATCTGTTAATTTCTTTTTTATCACAAAATAAATTCTAGCGATACCCAAAGCTAAATAAAACCACATCGTGATGGTTGCAAAAGTTTCATGTTCTTCAATTAATTCCTGCGGAATATTTGCACCTTTTTCAGCAAGCTGAATTGCAACTTCCGCCGCCTGGTTACCCGTAAGGAGAGCAAAAATTGTCGATAAAATTCCGGCAATCAAAAAGTACAATGCAGTTTCAGATAGGGATTCTTTCTTTAGCCAGACACCCAGGTTTTCGAAAACAACATAAGTTATTAACAAAACAATCGGAAAATGAACAGTAATAGGATGAAATTCGGCAATTTCTTTCATTTTGACTCAAAATACTCTTTTGTTTTTCGGTGACGGTATCTGAACATCAGTTCCAATTGCAAAAATATCAGCGGGTTTACAATTCGACCTAAGATCCCAAGTGGAGGTGTAAATTCTACTTTGTCAATCATTTTTACACCATGTTCAGTCGGTTCAAATATATGATAATGATGCCAATATTCAAAAAGACCTCTTTTCTGAAAATCTGAAATCACGGAAGGTATTTCAAACTCACTTATTGTGATTTCCCAAACTAGGCGAAATAACAAAAAGTTTAATTGGATAACTATTTCGGAACCCCGGATAAGTGGTAGTTCGCTCATTGATAATATTTGAGCTTTGGGAAATGGCGGAGATATTATTGGCAGATTGTTTGTGTCCCGATGGAATTCAAAAACTTCATTTTGCGGAGCATTAATTTCCATAAATTTTTGAAACAAGTATTTTTTCATCTGTCAACCACAGAGTACACTTCCGCCGTTAACGTTAAGAATTTCCCCGTTTATATGTCGCGCCAAATCAGATGCAAGGAATAGAATTGGTCCGGCAATATCATCGGCGGTGGCGACTCTTCCAACCGGAATATCACTTTCTATTTTTGCTCGATATGAAATATCCTTAAAAACTGCTGTGCACATATCCGTATCCACCCAGCCGGGCGCGACCGCATTAACGGTGATATTATCATCAGCCAGTTCAACCGCTAACGATTTGGTAAATGAGTTGATTGCTCCCTTTGAGGCCGCGTAATGCGAATGTTTGGATTCTCCCCTTTGGGCGGCTGTAGATGAAACATTAATAATTCTTCCGAAAGTTTTCTTTTTCATAAATGGCACAACCGCTTTTGAAATCAAAAAAGTCCCGTCCAAATTTATTTGGAGAGTTTCGCGCCAATGTTCGTAGGTCATTTTATCCAATTGTCCGTCATTCCAAATTCCTGCGTTATTTACAAGAATATCGATCCGGCCAAAATCATTTACGATTCGTTCAACCTTTTTCGTGATATCGGCTTCATTTTGCAAATTCACACGATAATACTTCACTTTCGAGCCTGGTTTGATTTCTTTCATCAACAATTCTGCTGCTTCAACATTACTTTTAAATGTAAATGCAACGTCGGCACCAGCTTTAGAAAACAGTTTTACACAGGCGGCACCAATTCCACGCGAACCACCGGTAATCAGAACCACTTTATTAGTTATGTCGATCATTTCTAATACTCCACCTTATATAAAAACAAACCGTTTGAAGGAACAGATTCTCCGGCTACATTTCTATCTTTTAATTCAAATATTTTATGAATATAATTCTTCGAATCGGATTCTTTAATACTCTTTAATAACGTCCCAATTATTGTACGAACCATTCCATGTAAATATCTGTCGGCTGAAATAAAAAAGTAAATCCTATCACTCCTCGGGATCCACCGAATTTTTTCAATCGCACATATTTTATTATTTACTTCAGTATTCTTTTTTGAAAATGAAGTGAAATCATGTTTCCCGACAAATAGTCCGCTAACATCTCTCAAGTTATTAATATTCATATCAAATACTTCTTTATTCAGGAAACTATATCTGTTATAAAATGCAGATTTCTTCCTCGAAAAGATATAAAGATAAGTTCTTTTTTTTGCATCAAACCTTGCGTGAAAATCTTGTTCAACTTCTTCGAAAGATCTGATTGAGATTGAAGGAGGGATCAATGAATTTACCGCATGCGGAAATCGGTAGGTATCCAGTTTTCTGTCTATTCTAAAATTAGCAACTTGACCCTTTGCATGAACGCCACTATCTGTTCTTCCGGAGCCGATCAAATTAATTTTTTGTTGCGTTATTTTTTGGATGGCTGATTTTATTTCGCTCTGTATCGTTGGAGCATCTGGTTGTTCCTGCCAACCAGCAAAATCAGTGCCATCGTATTCGATCAGAAGTTTGTAATTCGGCAATGGTTAAACCTGCCTAAAATGCTGAGTGAAAATTAACTTTAAATTGATTAGGTAAATTAATTCTGTTTTGATAATCGAATGAAATATTTAAAGTGGTTTTTTCTTCCCTGTTGTTATGCTTGTTCACCAGCCGTGCTGAATTTATCATACTAACAACCCGGTTCAGAACCAAAGCCCCAACAGCAAAACGAATATTATTTGAAGCTGATTCACTCGATAACCACATTTCACGATATTCGCGTCTTTCACCATTTGACTGCCAATACCAATAGTGCGTATTCTCATCATACAAATCGTTAAACTCACGAGCAAGTTCTAACTCCCGATTATATTGCCCGATGTTCAAATAAGCTCCAACATTTGCAAAATAAATTTCATCTTTTCCCTCGGGATTTACACCGGCATTCGATTTGGCAAAAGATTTATAATTATCACGCTGCCAATTTTCGTAAAGATTTAACCCGGCCACGGTTCCCCAAAAAACACCGTCGGCAATGGTTAAATATTTACCAAATGAATAATCTCCGGCATAAAGTTCGCCCATTCCGGGCAGTAAAAAAGAATATAACAGTGCTAATCCGACACTTTTCTTTTCAAAACTTGGGATGATTTCAACGTTTTCGGAATGTTCTTCCAACTGGATCGAAAGCCGCGTATCTAAAATATTGTGGGATGTGATTAATTCTTGCGCGAACATTGAAACTGAAAAAGCAAGAATAAGGAGAGAGACAAAAATACTCTTCATTTTTATACCGCTATGTTAGTTGATAGATTAGTGTTTTTGATAACTTCAGCAGTACAAATTTTCCCGTTTGCCCCCTTTATTTTCACTTTTACAAATTGATTGATTAAGTCAGCATCAAATGGGACTTGAACCCTTACATAATTTGAAGCGAATCCAAAAATCAAACCATCTTTTTCTTCACTTTCGAATAAAACATCAAGTTCTTTTCCCACCATTAATTTATTAAAAACACTTCTTTTTTTCTCACTCAAAATTCTTAACATATTATTACGTCTTTTTCTTTCCCGAATATCAACCGTAGCGGGATAAGAAATCGCATCAGTATCAGGCCTTTCCGAATACGTAAACACATGTAAATACATTATTGGTAAATCTTTAATAAAATTATACGTTTCCATAAAATCATCTTCGGTTTCTCCCGGAAATCCGACAATCACATCCACACCGATTCCAAGATCACGAATTCTTTCAACCGCTTTTGATACCAAATCTTTGTAATCATTTGTTTTATAACGTCGCCGCATAAGTTGTAAAATTTTTGAACTTCCGCTCTGAAGCGGTATATGAAAATGATTACATAATCGCGGATCATTTTTCACGAGTTCAATAATTTCATCTGTCAAAAGATTTGGTTCAATTGAACTGATTCTTAATCGAAATTCACCTTCAATTTTGAGAAGGTTAACAAGTAATTGATAAAAATCTGTTCCAAAACTTTTTCCATAATCACCAACGTTAACACCTGTAAGGATAATCTCTTTATAACCTTGATCTAACAACCCTTTGAATTGAGTAACGGTCTTATCGATTTCAAGACTTCGACTTTTCCCGCGAGCGAGTGGAATTGTACAAAAAGAACATTTATAATCGCAGCCATCCTGCACTTTAAAAAACGCGCGGGTTCTACTATCCGCCTCAGTGGAATGCGCAGAATGAAATGAGTTTAATTCTTCGGTTGGTGATACATGAATGCATGATAAATCCTGCTTTTGAAAATCGCCTGCTATATTGATTATATCAAACTTTTCATTGCTTCCGAAAACAGCATCAACACCTTCAATTTTGGAAATTTCTTCAGGTCTTAGTTGAGCATAACATCCGGTAACAGCAATGTATGCATTAGGATTTTGTCTTAACGCCTTGCGAACTATATTGCGACAATCTTTTTCGGCATTTTCGGTAACGGTGCATGTATTAACCACATAAACATCTGCATTTTTATCAAACTCCACTAAATCAAATCCGGAATTTAAAAATTGCTCGCCTACCGACGAAGTCTCCGAAAAATTAAGTTTGCACCCTAATGTATAGAAAGCAACTTTTGGCAATGTAATTCCTCACTTAATTTTGGCAAATAAAAAAGGGCTGTATAAATTCAAAACTAAAGAATATTCTGAATAAATACAGCCCAACAAAGAGTAACTGCTAATTACTTATCTTCTGAAGATTTCTTCTCATCAGTAGTTTCAGTTTCGTCCTTTGATTTCTCTTCAGGAGTTTCTTCAACTACATCATCTGTTTTTTTTTCTTCAGTTTCAGCTTCTGCTTCAGTTTCAGCTTCTGCTTCAGTTTCAGTTTCTACTTCGACAGGTTCTTCTTCAGCAACTTCGGCAGCTTTTTCAACTTCTTTTTCTTTAACAGGTTCTGCTTCAGCAGCTTCAACCTTTTCTTCATCTTTTTCTTCAACCTTAGCCTCTACTTTTTCAGCAGGTTTTGGTTTTGGAGCAGGTTTTTCTTCCGCTTCTTCTTTTTCATCAATTTTCTTCAAATCAGACGCTTGAGTAATTACTCTAGATTCTTTTTCCTTGATGAATTCATTAAAAACGGACGAATCGAATTTACCGACATCAGCGGTTTTAATATCTTCGACGCCAACTTTTTCTAATTTGAAAGCACTAATGTATGCAAGAATATCTTCATCAGATTTTTCCTTCAAAGCAGCGATCGCCGAAAGAACAATTTTTTTGCTCTCTTTGTCGAATTCAACCACTTTCAATTCCAATTCCGATTCTGTTGGAAAACAGAAAGAAAGATTTTTGATTCGTGAAGTTGAAAGTTGAGTTGATGGAACAAATCCGTCAACTTCAAGCGGCAACTGAACGATCAATCCTTTCTCAATTACTCTAACAACTTTGCCTTCGGTAATGGTGCCAAGTTTGTAGGATTTCTCGAAAGTATCCCAAGGATTGTCATTAATTTGTTTATGTCCCAAAGAGATTTTTCTTTGATCAGTGTCGACTCCAAGTACGGTTACTTCGAGCTTTTCACCTTTTTTCACAACTTCGCCGGGATGACGAATTTTCTTCGTCCAACTCAAATCTGAAATGTGAACTAATCCGTCGATACCTGGTTCGAGTTCAACAAATACACCAAAGTTGGTTAAATTTCTTGCCGTTCCCATGTGTTTTGAGCCGACAGGATATTTTTTCATCAGCTCTTCCCAAGGATCAGGAGTCAATTGCTTCATACCAAGAGAAATTTTCTTTTCATTTTTGTCAAGACTTAATATAACAGCCTCGATCACTTGTCCCATTGAGACAAATTGTGATGGATGACTGATATGCTGAGTCCAGCTCATTTCAGAAATATGTATTAATCCTTCAATTCCTTTTTCGATTTCGATGAACGCGCCATAATCTGTCAATGAAACAACTCTACCTGCAACTTTATCACCTACATTATACTTGGTATCAATACTTTCCCAAGGATGCGGCATTAATTGTTTCAGACTAAGCGAAATACGTTTTCTCTCTTTGTCGAAATCAGTAACAACAACTTTGATTTTCTCATCAAGTTTAACAACTTCACTCGGATGGTTAATTCTTCCCCAGCTAAGATCCGTGATATGAACAAGTCCGTCAACACCACCAAGATCAACGAATACACCGAAATCGGTAATCGCTTTAACAATACCTTCAAGAATTTGACCTTTTTCAAGACCGTCAAGAATTTCTTTTCTTTGATCAGAAATTGTTTCTTCGATTAATACTTTGTGAGAAACGACAACGTTTTCTGTAGGGATATTAATCTTAACAATTTTGAAATCCATTTTTTGACCGACAAAAGCGTCAAAATCCCTTACCGGGCGAATATCAATTTGTGAACCTGGTAAGAACGCTTCAATTCCGATAAGATCAACAACCATACCGCCTTTAATTCTTTTAAGAATTCTACCTGAAAGAACTTTTTCGTTATCGTACGCATCAATAATTTGAGCCCATATTTTTAAGAAGTCTGCTCTTTTCTTACTAAGTACAAGATTTCCGTCTTCGTCTTCAACACTTTCAATAACGATGTCAACTTCCTGACCAATTGTAAGCTCTTCCGTTGAATCAAAATCTGATTTTGGTACTGTACCGTCAGATTTGAAACCTACATCAAGAACGACACTATCGCTTCCGATGTGAACAATTTTACCCTGAATAATTTCGCCTTCTCTGATATCGCTAAATGACTCATTGTAAAGTTTTTCGAACTCCATCAATTCTTGTTCTGAATAATCTTCAGAATTAAAGAATTTAGTTTTGTCCATTCGTTTTGTTTTTTGTTCTACTTGGAGTTCTTCTTTTTCCAATTCGGACATTTATCCTCCTAAATGAAAAATACAACGCTTAATAATCTCAACCATCACAAGATTTTCAAACGCATTTTTTAGTTTAACATTATAATTTAAGATGGTTTTAAATTTTCTATATTTGATTCTATTAATAGACTAATTTTATCAACAACGCCTTCAATAGAAAGATTTGTTGTATCAACTTCAATGGCATCCCCGGCTTTTTTCAGCGGACTTATTTCTCGTGTGCTATCCTTTCTGTCTCTTTCAATCAAACTCTTTTTTACAAATTCGAAATCAACATCTTCCTCTTTGGCTAAAAGCTCTAAAAGTCTTCTGCTTGCCCTTTCATCAATAGAAGCAGTTAGGAAAATTTTGAGATCGGCATTGGGGAAAACAACGGTTGTAATATCTCTTCCTTCTAAAACTAATCCTTGCTGATTAGCGTAGCCGCGCTGGAGATCAACAAGTTTTTCGCGTATTTCTGAGATCGCACTTACTTCACTGACTCTTTCAGTAACCCTTGAAGAACGTATGGCATCGGTGACTTCTTCTCTATTAACAAAAACTCTTGTTAAGCCGTTTTCAAATTTCAGTTCTACATCAAGATCAGCGACTAAGCTTATCATTTTTTCTATGTCGTTAATAACATTTTTTTTGAGAATCTCATAAGTGACAGCCCTATACATTGCACCGGTATCAACATATAAATAGCCATATCTCTCAGCTATTTTTTTTGCTATTGTACTTTTTCCGGAGCCGGATGGACCATCAATCGCGATTATTTTAAAATTTGACATAGACTTGAAAGATAACATTATCTAAATTTATTTACAATAAATAAATATTGAAAAAAGCGCATAAGTTATTAATTCATAAGAACTTATCGAGATGAACCTACCATCGAACAAGTTAGAAGATAAGTTGTTTTCGGCTCTCAACTCTGCTGGAGGATTTCAACCATGGATTTATGTATTTTTCCATTCGATGCTAAAAATTGAATCGAAGAAGAATTAATCTCTTTCATTGAAAAATCAGTTACCATTCCTCCTGCTTCCCTTACAATTAATATCCCCGCGGAAACATCCCAAGGATTTAGTGAAACTTCCCAGAATCCATCAAAAGCGCCTTCCGCAACGTAACAGAAATCAATAGCGGCAGATCCTAATCTTCTTACACCTCTGGCAACTTTAAGGAATGAAACAAATTTTTCAAAAGCCCCCGAAGGATTTTCTGAAATATTGTACGGAAAACCGGTAACCAGTAAACTATGATTTAGATTATCGTTATCATTTACCGTAATTTTTCTATCATTTGCAAAAGCACCCTTTCCCTTTTCTGCGGAATAACAGACATCTCGCATAACATCATAAACGACACCATAAATTGTTTCGCCTCCCCTTTCAATTCCGATTGAGACAGAAAAAATCGGTAATCCATGAGCAAAATTTGTTGTTCCATCCAGTGGATCGATAACCCAGGTAAATTCCGATTCTTTTTGTTCCGCACCACTTTCTTCGGCGAGAATTGAATGATCTGGAAATTCTTTTTTGATAAAATTTATAATTGCGGCTTCGGCTTTTTTATCAATTTCTGTTACTAAATTCGATTCATTTGTTTTGTATTCAAATGAAATATTTTTTCCGAATCCATCTCTAATTATTTCCCCCGCTTCAAGTGCTATTTGTTTAACTTGCTGAATCATAATTTCCTTTTTGTTTTATTCGCAACATACCATTTTGTTATAAGCTTCGGAACGAACGAATTGTAAAAACCTGTAAAATTCTCTGCCTTGTAAGAGCGGTATGATTTTGATATTTTGATAAGTTTAATAAATAATAATTAGAGAGATATGAAAGAAATTAATAAGAAACCGGGACTAGATGTTTCAGTAGTTGATGATATTCCCAAAATACTTCCTGTACTCCCGTTAAGAGATAATGTGATTTTTCCGTATATGATTTTCCCGGTATTGGTCGGGCGAGAACAGTCAATCAGAGCCGCCAATTTTGCACTCGAAAATTCAAAATATATTTTTCTTGTCGCTCAAAAAAAGTCAAATATAGAAGAACCCGGATTGGAGGATATTTTTTACGAAGGCACAATCGCAAAAATCATTCAAATCCTAAAACTCCCCAATGGTTTGATGAAAATATTGGTCGATGGAATAATTCAAGGAAAGGCTAATAGTTTTAGCAATAACGGCAATTTCTTCGAAGCTGACATTGAAGTTATACTGAGCGAGACTGTGGAACCGAGAGAATTGAATGCTTTAATTCGACAAATGACCGCATTATTTAAAAACTACGTAAAGACCAATAAAAATATTCCGCCTGAAGCAATCAGCGCCTACGAAAACATAGTAGAACCTGATCGTAAAGTATTTTACGTCGCTGCGAATATTAGTCAGTCCATTGAAACAAAACAATCAATTCTTAAAGAGTTCTCTTTAAAAGAACAAATTTATACCTTGATTAAAATTCTTACCTCTGAGATCGATATTCTAAAGGTAGAAAAAGAAATTGAAAGTAAAGTACACGAAAACATTTCGAAATCGCAGAGAAAATTTATAATTCAAGAACAGATAAGAATCCTTCAAGATGAACTTGGTGAAGATGAGGATGCCAGTCCCGAATTCCAAAAATTAAGAGATTCAATTAAACAAGCAAAAATGCCCAAGAATATTGAGGAGAAAGCCATTGAGGAATTAAATAAACTCAAAAAGATTCCTCAGAGTTCTCCTGAATCAACCGTAATCCGAAATTATCTTGACTGGATGATTGAAGTTCCCTGGAGCAAAAAAACTAAAGATAATTTAGATATTAATAATGTTAGAACTATTCTCGACGAGGACCACTTCGGATTAGATAAACCAAAGGAAAGAATCGTTGAACATATCGCGGTATTAAATCTTGTTAAAAATATGCGTGGTCAAATATTGTGTTTTGTGGGTCCTCCCGGTGTTGGTAAAACTTCTCTCGGAAAATCAATAGCGCGGGCTATTGGGCGAAATTTTGTTAGAATTAGCCTTGGTGGTGTGCGTGATGAAGCTGAAATTCGTGGACATAGAAGGACATACATCGGATCGATGCCCGGAAAAATTCTTCAATCAATGAAAAAAGCAAAAACTGTTAATCCGGTTATTCTTTTAGATGAGATTGATAAGATGAGTATGGATTTCCGTGGTGATCCTTCATCAGCAATGCTGGAAGTTTTGGATCCGGAACAGAATCATACTTTTAATGATCATTATCTAGATCTCGATTACGACCTTTCAAAAGTCATGTTTATAACTACTGCGAATGTTCGTTATAACATTCCGCTGCCTCTCCAAGATCGAATGGAAATTATTGAGCTTCCCGGATACCTTGAACCGGAAAAAGTAGAAATTGCCAAAAGGCATATTATTCCAAAACAATTAAAATCTCATGGATTGGATAAGTTTGATATTCAAATTCAAGATTCCGCGTTAACAAAATTAATTTCGGAATATACTCGAGAAGCCGGTGTAAGAAACCTTGAGCGTGAAGTGGCCGGGGTTTTCAGGAAAACTGCACGTGCCATAATAGCTGATAAATCAAAAGCTGTTTTGAAGAATAAAAAATCATTCAAATTAGATGATAAAAAAATCGAAGAATTCCTCGGAGTTCCAAAATTTAGAAAAAGCGTTGCGGACAAATCGCCTCAAATTGGCAGTGTAATCGGTTTAGCTTGGACGGCTGTTGGAGGTGAGTTACTGACAGTAGATGCAACAATTATGAACGGTGCTGAAAAACTAACCCTTACAGGTCAACTAGGTGATGTTATGCAGGAATCCGCAAAAGCGGCTCTAAGCTACATCCGATCAAATGCAAAAATCTTAAAACTGCCTGCTAATTTTCACAAAGGTAAAGAAGTTCATATCCATTTACCCGAAGGAGCTATTCCGAAAGACGGTCCGTCTGCGGGAATTACGATGACGATGGCGATGTACTCCGCATTCAGCGGAAAAGAAGCAAGTAATGATGTTGCCATGACAGGTGAGATTACTTTGCGAGGTAAAGTTCTTCCGATCGGTGGCCTTAACGAAAAATTATTAGCGGCAAAAAGAAATGGAATTAATACTATTTTAATTCCTTTTGATAATGAAAAAGATTTAACCGAAATTAAAGATTCGGTAAAGGAAGGTTTGAACATTATTCCGATAAAAACTATTGAAGAAGCACTTCCAATATTGTTTAAGCCAAATTCGAACACAACCCGGAAAAGAAGCAATGCTGCAAGCCGCAAGTAATAGTTTACAAACGGATGAGGATAAATATTCACTATTATTAACCCAGACGGAATCTTTAATTTCGCCATTAGAACCAATAATTTCTTCCTTATCAAATTTTACGGCTTTGTTAAAGCAGAGCTTTCAAAAAGTTAGTTGGGTAGGATTTTACATATTAAAGGATGATTCTCTGTTTCTCGGTCCATTTCAAGGTAAAGTCGCATGCACAGAGATTAAAATCGGAAGCGGCGTATGCGGAACTTCCGCCGAGAAGAAGGAAACAATAATTGTTCCGGATGTTGATAAATTCCCCGGTCATATTGCATGCGACGATGGCTCCAGGTCAGAAATTGTTGTACCGGTTCTGATCAAAGATAAATTATTCGGCGTATTAGATTTAGATAGCTACACCGAATCAGCTTTTGATGAGGTGGATAAAAAGTTTCTTGAAAAATTAGTTGCAATATTGAACTCAAAATTGAATTTATCTACATTCCATTTTTAAGAATATATTTAGAATTGAGCAAACCTTATGTCATATGTAGTTACAGCTAGAAAGTATCGACCACAGATTTTTGATGATGTTGTTGGTCAACAACACATTTCACAAACCCTTAAAAATGCGATAATGAATGATAGGATTGCCCACGCCTATATCTTTGCCGGACCTAGAGGTGTTGGTAAAACAACAACCGCTCGCATTTTGGCGAAATCTTTGAACTGTACGAATCAAAAAAAAGGTGAACCCTGCGGAGAATGTGAAATGTGTAATTCCTTTTCACGTTCACAAAGTCTGGATATTATTGAAATTGATGGAGCTTCGAATAGAAGAATTGAAGAAATTCGTCAATTACGTGAATCTGTAAAATACGCGCCCACTCATGGCAGTTATAAAATATATATAATTGATGAAGTTCATATGTTAACCACCGAATCGTTTAATGCCCTTCTAAAAACTTTAGAGGAACCTCCTGATCATACAATTTTTATCTTTGCTACCACCGATATTCATAAAGTACCATTAACCATTATTTCCAGATGTCAACGTTTTGACTTTCGTAGAATTGAATTACAGGAAATCAAGACATTACTAAAAAGTATTGCCGAATCAGAAAATATTGACATAGACGATCAAGCTCTAACATTAATTGCAAAAAAAGCTGATGGAGCACTACGTGATGCCCAAAGTTTATTTGATCAAGTGGCATCTTTTTGTGGAAATAAAATAGAAGTTAAAGAACTTTCTCGGATGTTAAATCTGATCGATGAAGATGCATATTTTGATATTTCGGACGCTATTCTTAGTAAGGACTTCAATAAATCATTTGAAATTTCTCAAATCATTTACGAAAACGGATGGAATTTTATTGATTTTGCGAATGGATTGGTGGAACACTTCAGAAATATTGCTGCGATTATTATCGGTGGAAGTACAAACCTTATAGAAACAGCAGAAGTATACAAAAGCCGATATATGAAATATAAATCTCTTTTCACAAGTGGAGACGTAATCCGAATTCTCAACTTCCTAAGCAACCTTCAATCGGGCTTACGTAATTCAGTTGACCAAAAATTGAAATTAGAAATTGCACTGTTTCATCTTATTGGACTGGAAAAATCTAGCACGATAAGTGATCTATTGCATGATCTGCATGTTGGCAGTATAAAAACTAGTTCGCCAGGTGTTTCATTCACGCATGAACCAGCCGCACCTTTATTTACCAATAATGAACAAAAATTCAATTCTACTACACTTAATGCGAAAAAATTAGAGCCAAAAATTGAAATGTCCTCGTTTAAAACGCCGGAACCAACTGCCGGGCAGGATTTCGACATCGTGGTTAATAAGTGGAAAGAATTTATTGATGCGGTAAAATCCGAAAAAATGATCGGGAACAATTTAGTCAATTCAAAACCTGTACAAATTTCCGATAATGAAGTTTTTATAGAATTGGAACACCCTGAGGATAAAGATCTTATTATTCATCATACTCAGGATTTGAGCAGAAAGTCAAAGGAAATATTTGGAAGGAAAATTGAATTTAATTTTTCAAAAGAGTTTATTGGTGAAAATTCAACAAAAATGGAGAGCTCAAAGACGGCAATTGTTTCCTCCTCTAAACAAAAAGATAAAACGGCGAATGTTAAAAATTCTAGTTTAGTAAATGCGGTAATTTCTGAACTTGGGGGTAAAGAAATTCTAAAGTAGAATATTCAATTTAGAGAGCCTTTCAACTAAACATTCTGAATAATACCATTCTCATATACAACACATAATCGTTTTAAAATAAAAAACCCTCAGACGAAAAACGAATGAGGGTTAAAATAAATCCTGGCAGCTACCTACTCTCCCACAAAGTTTCCCATGCAGTACCATCGGCGTTTAAGGACTTAACTTCTCTGTTCGGAATGGGAAGAGGTGTTACCCCTTAGCTATAGCCACCAGAAAAATTTACCAACGCAAAGCGAAGGATTTAATCTGTTAATCAAAAATAATAAGATTGATTGAGACTGATGTTGCAAAAAAGATTTTAATAAAATTTAATGGTTAAGCCTCACGACTTATTAGTACTACTCAGCTAAATACATTACTGTAATTACACTTGTAGCCTATCAACCTTGTAATCTCCAAGGAGTCTTTAGTTCCATTAAATGGAAGGGATACCTTATCTTGAAGTAGGCTTCGCACTTAGATGCTTTCAGCGCTTATCCTTCCCAAACATAGCTACCCAACGATGCCACTGGCGTGACAATTGGTACACTAGAGGTTTGTTCACTTCGGTCCTCTCGTACTAGAAGCGACTCTTCTCAAGTATCCTGCGCCCGCAGAGGATAGGGACCGAACTGTCTCACGACGTTCTGAACCCAGCTCACGTACCGCTTTAATTGGCGAACAGCCAAACCCTTGGGACCTTCTCCAGCCCCAGGATGCGATGAGCCGACATCGAGGTGCCAAACCTTGCCGTCG
>JAIPBD010000037.1 GCA_021739765.1 Melioribacteraceae bacterium | reverse complement strand
AAGTGAGATTAAGTGTATTTAATATGCTTGGTGAAGAAGTCGGATTATTAGCAAATCAACAAATGGAAAGTGGGATACACACCGTTGAGTTTGACGCTTCAAATCTAAGTACGGGAATTTATTTCTATAAATTAACCGCGGCTGATTTTCAACAGACAAGAAAAATGTTGCTGGTTAAGTAAAATTATTAATAAAAAGTCCAACTTTTTTAGAATCACCCTTGGTTCTTAAAAGTTGGACTTTTTTTATTTATCCGAATCCATTCTACCAGACGACCACCATCAAATTCAGCATCCATGTAACCCCAGACTATCAGTCTGCACAAACAACAACATGAATTTATTATTCGCTCGGCAATTAATTTTTATAGAGGCGGGATTCATCCCGTCTCTACTCAAATTGGAAAATCAAAATTGATTTTTAAACTCATCGAATTCTGCTCGTAGTGAAGTCAACAACTTTTGAAGAGTGGAAACTTCTTGTTCAAGTTCAGTTACTCGTTCTTCAATATTAAATGATTTTGATTGAGGTAAAACCGAGATCTCAGGCTCACCGCAAAACAAATGCATAAATCGATTTTCTCTTCCCGAATCTTTAGGCAATTTTACAACAAACGGACCGGAAGGTATCATAATTAATTCTTCGATTACATTTTCAGTATCGGCAAGGCTTTCAAATTCATAAATTCTGTGGCAGCGTCCTTTTATTTCGCCTATTGTTTGCGCTCCCCTCAAAAATAAAACACACAACACAGCGACTTGCGGAGTTGACAGATTATAATATTCGGTAAACTTCTGACTGTACTTTGGAACTCTAACATCGGAGCCGGTCAACTTCGAAACCAGCTTTTTTTCTCTGAGTTCGCGGACGGTTTGCTCAACCAAAGATTCGTCGAAACTCACAACCGGATTTCTGCTCGATTTTTGATTGCACGCATTTGTGAGAGAATTTATGGTTAATGGATAGTATTCTGGTGTATTGTTTTCCTTTTCGATTAACGAACCGATAATTCGAACTTCTTCAAAAGATAATATTTCCACTTACGCTCTAAGGCTGTAAAAATTCCAACAAAGATAGGTTTTCGAACCAATACTCTCAAATTGAATTTGAAATATGATCATGATTTGTTTTTTGTTATTATCACCATACTATTGGAATAATTATTCACTCAGATTATATTTCTTGAGAAAAATAATTCCTTATAGCAAAAATTGAACGGTAAGAAAATACAATTAGTAAACAATATTGCTTTCATAGCTAATTGTTTTAGTATATATTAAGCAACATTTTAGATCATTTTACCAACCAGGATTTTTATATGTCGCAGTTTTTTATGACAGTTGGTTTAGCAGTTACAATGCTATTCGGGTTTTACCTTTTTTTCAAAATTTTTTCTTTTTGGGAAACACTGGTTTTTCAGAAATGGCTTATAATTGAAAGCAAAAATATCAGATTTGTATCAAGCCTGATCTCAACTTTTGTATTTGCGATAATAATTCTATATCTCTTATTCTATTTTTTCGGGTAATTCCAAAATCTTCCAACTTGTCGCTCATTTGCAACACTTCATTATATCCGATTGACGCTTTTTTACAACAAATAAATTTAAAAGTGACTTTTTAGGCGGTTTATGGCCTGGCATATCTTTTGCATTATTATTTCAATGAAACCGACCATTTTAATAATTGATGAAAATACTTTTGAATTATTGAGACTTCGAAAAATTCTTTCCAAGGAAGGTTACAATATAATGACAGCCACAAATCACGAAACCGCTAAAAATATTTGCGACAAAATGAATGTTGATTATGTGGTTGGAACAAAAAGATTTTGGGAATGTAATCCCAAATCATTTCCGGGTAAAAATCTTGGAAATGAAAACATCTGAGAATTAAAAACATTTCGAATTCCCCAACAATCTCTATTTATTAACGTAACTCGTATTCTTCAGTTCCGATATTGTTTCCCCTTAGTTTAGGAATTGCAAACCTGGTTGTTGAAATATTGATTAAACAATCACTATATTCACCAGATTATTTGCGACAAAAAACTAATTATAAAAACCCTGTCCAGGAGGAAAAATGAAAAAGTTGTTACTGCTACTATTCTGCTTTTTAATCACCGGAGCTTTAAATGCGCAGACGTATCATTCGCTAACGATGGATGGCGTCAATGATTTCGATGCAAATACTGAAAGGTTTCAAACATCCAGCGGAACGGATGTTTATTCCTATGTTACATGGGATGCAGATTATATTTATGTAGGATTCAGTGGAACCGGACCTTGGGGAGCGATAACAGACAATGATCGTGTCTTCCACATATATCTTGATAGCGATCCGAAAGAAAATCCTAAAAGTGGAAACGGAACAACTGACGGGATAACATGGAAATGGGATCCGACTCTTCCTTTTAATGCTGATTTCCACTATGCATTTAAAACAGTAAACAATGAAGAAGTTCAATATTCGTGGGATGGATCTGCATGGCAATCCGGGCAGGCTTTATCTTCATTAAATTGGAAAGGATCCGGTTATTGGGAGGTGAAATTATCACGTTCAGCGATCGGTAACCCGGAACAAATTAATTTAATTGGTTATGTTGAAGAAGATGGAGTAGGAGGATCAATTATTGGCGGTTTCCCCAGCACTCTGTTTACAAATACAACTAGCGATGGGAGTATTACTTTTGCTGACACTTGGCTAAATCTATATTTATATGATGAAGTAACCCCAAATTTAGCGGCGAATATAGATAACTACCAATGGATTCTAAGACTGAGCGCTCAAACGTCATCATTGGCGGATACAAATATTTTTGCGGGAATGGCCACTAACGCAACAGATGGATTCGATTCCGGAATTGATCTCGCGAATCCACCTCAGCCGCCAAGTAATTTTATCGACCTCTATTTCGATGACTCCAACTTCAATTCAAACTTATCAGGTACCGAAGCAACGAGAAATATCAAAAAGCTTGTCTCGCTCGATTCCAACACAACAATGTGGGATTTTATTGTAAAAACCGATCAGACAGAAACGGTAACATTAAACGCAAGTGATTTCGATTTTGTGCCGTCAAACTATGATATCAAAATAAAAGATGTCTCAGCGGATTATCTGCACGATGTTAGAGCTGACGGATCATATCAATATTCAAGTACAGCTAACGAATCAAAAGAATTCGAATTAATCGTTGGCGTTACTCTGACAGAAGCAAATATAAGTGTTTCTCCAACTTCACTAAGTTTTGGCGCGGTTCTTATTGATAGCAGTTCAAGCTCAAATCTGGTCCTTCGAAATACCGGGGAGCAGCCGTTAAATATCACAAATATTGTCTCGGGTAATTCGGTGTTTACATTTTCCGGATCAACGTCCTTCACAATTGATGGGGGCGAATCTGATACAATTTCTGTTACGTTTTTGCCAACTACAGAAACGAACTACAGCACAAATCTAACAATAACGAGTAATGATGCGGACTCTCCAACTTTAGTTGCGCTATCAGGTTCAGGTCAACCAAATGTTCCAGAAATTAGTACAAACGCGGACTCATTACTTTACGGATCGGTTTACACCGATTCAGATTCAACGAAAACCTTTAAAATCTATAATTCCGGTACTGCCCCGTTAACAGTCGATTCGATTGTTTCAACGAACGCAGATTTTTCAGTTGTCGGATCAACTTCATTCTTAGTTGAAATGAACGATTCAGCGACAGTTACAATCAAATTTGCGCCTTCTACAGGTGGTGCGGTTAGAGATACAATCAGTGTTTTCCATAACGATTCAAACGCGAATCCATATTTGGTAACGGTTGTAGGAACCGGTGTCGTAAAAACACCCGATATTTCGGCTAGTACAAGTTCCATAGCTTTCGGAAGTGTACGGATTAGTTACGATTCGACGATTACTTTCGATATTTATAACACAGGCCTCGCGGCGCTAAGCGTTACCAATATTACAAGCGATGTTTCATACTTTACGGTTACATCAAGCAGTTCTTTTAACGTTGCTGTTGGTGATACAGCAACCGTAAGCGTTAAATTTACTCCATTAATAGTAGCTGATACCTCAGGTAATTTATCTGTTACAAGTAATGATGACAGCAACTCTCCTTTAGTTATCGGTCTTACCGGCAGCGGAACAACAGCTGCTTACAGCAAAGCTCTTTCTTCGGGATGGAATTTAGTTTCCGTTCCTGTTGAGCCAAATAACGGATACAGAGCAAATGTGGTTGGCGATGACTTCTCATCATTTGTCCTTTACGATTACTTATCTTCATCAGGATATGAAAGCGCGGAAAGCTTAAAAGTTGGGCAGGCGTATTGGCTTGGTATCAATTCCGGTGGGACTTTAGATGTTGAAGGAACACCGAGTCTTGCGGATTTAACAACCGAATTATCGGGCGGATGGAATTTAGTCGCATCACCGTTTAATAAAAACTACTCCGCGAATTCTATTTATTTCACGAAAGCAGCCGAGACAAAAAATTTGGATGACGCTGAAACAGCCGGCTGGATCAGTTCTAATTTTTATGGTTTTGACGGAACAAATTATAATTCAGCAACTGATTTAACACCGTGGAACGGTTTTTGGTTTTCGGCTTTACAAGAATCCGTTTCAATGATTTTCTATTATGATTCTGCGGGAGCAAACCAACTAAATAAAAATCGTCCTGCCGAATTGCCAAAATCAATTGATAATTGGAGTGTGAACATATTGGCGAGTATGGGTGATTATCGTGATAATTATTTAAGATTTGGCGCCAATTTAAACGCGAGCGATAATTTCGATTCACGATATGATAAACCTAATCCCCCGGTTTCTCCAAGCGGAAAAGGGATTGAGACTTATTTCGAATATTCTGATTGGAATAATTACATCCGTAAATTCTCTTCTGATATCAGAGAAAAATATATTCCCGGCGAACAGAATAAGTCATGGGAATTTAAAGTAAGTACAACTGAAGCCGGCAAAGTTACACTTGATTGGAATTCAATTTTGGACGACATTCCCGCTGAAATTAAAAACAATTTTGATTTTATTCTAAGTGGTTATGGAATTTCCGGCGGATTGGATATGCTAATTTCCGGCGAATATAAATTTAATGCCGACGCGAATACTATCTACACATTCAAAATTAGCGCTTCGGTTACAGGTGTTGAATCGGAAACAATTCCGGAACAATACGCACTCGATCAAAATTATCCAAATCCATTTAATCCGACAACAATGATAAAATTTGCGTTGCCGAATAATTCCAGTGTCAGATTGAGTGTTTACAATCTTCTCGGTGAAGAAGTAAAAGTTTTGGTTAATCAAGAATTATCTGGTGGTTATCATTCAGTAGAATTTAGCGCGAATGATCTGCCGAGTGGTTTATATTTCTACAAATTGACAGCCGGAAATTTTGTGGAGATCAAAAAAATGATGTTAATGAAATAATTATTCTGTTAGAAACTTCTTCCTTTTATTCATTCTATATATTAAAACTGCCCGTGATAAGCGGGCAGTTTTATATTCTAAAATAACAACAGTTCAGACGTTTCCTCTCTCAGTCAAATCTACAAAAAGATTTATCTAAATTAATTTCTAATTGTAAACATTCGGATTATGTATTTCCATATAACGTGAAGCATTAATTGAATTTACAAATTTGAATTTTTCGTAAAGCTTGTGAGCGTCCGCAGTAAAAAGACAAAACCTTCTTAAATTTTGCAGACTTGGAAACTCCATTATAAATTTCATGAGGTCCTTACTCAAACCTTTACCTCTGTGTTCCGGCAAAATAAAAACATCCGCGAGATATGCGAAAGTTGCCGAATCCGTTACCACCCGTGCGAATCCAACCTGCTTATTTTGTTCGGTAAAAAGACCAAAACAGAGTGAACCATCAATTGATTTCCGGACAATTTCTTTGGAAATCCCTTTTGCCCAATAAGAATTGGTGAGGAAATTGTAAATAATATCCAGATCCATTTCGTCTCTGTTAATAGAAATTCGATAACCGGCTTCCATCTCAAAATTCCAATTTTGTTAAAAATTAATAGCGCATTAAACTTTGGCAAAAATGCTCTTTCGGGCAGATAAAGATAAACTTAAACCTCTTGCCATCATAAATAAAATCATAGCAAGCCATAAGGAATGATTATTTAAATGATCTTTCGTCAATAAAAACACCGGCAAGAAAACTAAAAACAGACTTAAAATCATTGTGTTACGCATAGCTTTTGTTGCCGTCGCACCGATAAATATGCCATCCCAAATAAAACAAAAACTATTCACCAAAGGAGCGGCGATTGTCCATCCAAAGTATGTCATCGCAAGTCCGACCAAATATTGTTTGTCGGTAAAGAACCACAACATGTTTTCACCAAAGATCCAATAGGTAAATGAAAGCACAACACCCATTCCGATTCCCCAATAAAAAATAGCTTTGATGGCAGTTCTCAATTTTGACTTATCCTTTTCACCGGTGTATTTACCGACAAGACTTTCGGCAGCGAATGCGAATCCATCAACTCCATAGGAAAGAATATGCCAAAATTGTAACAAAATTGTATTGACGGCGAGAATATCTTCACCAAACTCAGCAGATTTTGCAGTAAAATAGCTGAATGTAAATATCAACGCCAGAGTGCGCAGAAAAATATCGAAATTGACACTGAAGAATTTTTTGAGTGCCGCCAGCTCAAAAATATCCCGGAAATTTAAAGTAAACTCCAACGAAGAATATTTTTTAAAGTAGAGGAAAATCGCGAGAAGCAGTCCGGAATACTGAGCCAAAACTGTTCCAAGAGCGACGCCGTCCGATTCCATCCCGAATTGATATATCAAAAGAAGATTAAATATGATATTGAGTATGTTCACAAATACCGCCAAAATTAACGGGTACTTGGCATTTTGCATTCCGAGAAACCATCCATGAAACGCATACAAACTCAATGTTGCGGGCGCGGCATAAATCCTAATATCAAAATAATTCCCGGCGAACAATTCCACCTCATAATTTGCATTTACGAGATAGAAACTTAAAGCACTTATCAATTTTTGGGAAAGTATAAGAAATATCGAAGATATAGCGGCAACGGATAAAGCTCGAAAAAATATCAGAAGAATTTTATTATTGTTTCTTTCACCAAAAGCTTGAGCCGTTAATCCTGTGGTTCCCATTCGCAGAAAACCGAATCCCCAATAAATAAAGTTGAATATCATTCCGCCGATCGCAATTGCACCGAGGTGGGAAATATCATCCAAATGACCTACTACAGCCGTATCAACGGAACTTAGGATTGGCACCGAAAGATTCGAAATTATATTCGGGATTGCAAGGCGAAGAATTTTTTTATTCATATCAATTGATCAGGATGCAACAAACGATTTAACTTAATCGAAAATTTGGTGTTGATTTTTCAATTGATTTCAAATGACGCGCTAACAACCGCAGTAATTTCCTTCTCGATTGCTGATGTGTCGTTCATGCCGTAATCACTGATTATCGTTGAGTTTCGCGGTGTAATCTGAATTACTCCCATTCTCGCCGACCTTAACGGACCCAATGTTCTGCCGGTTGCATTCGCGACTCGTTCGGCTCTTTCCATTGCGTTAGTTGCGGCTAAAGCTTGTGCCTCAATTTTAAGTTCATCCAATTTTGTATAAAAAAACCTTGGCTCTTGAACTCGAACAGAAATCCCCTTTTCAACCAAAGAACTAACCTTTAGTGAAAGTTCTTTTATTGCTTCCATGTTATTCGATTCAATCTTTACAGTTTGATTATAAACATACATACTGACTTCGTTAGTCGAATATCCTTGATTATTCAGCCTGTAAAGAGGATAACTGTTGATTGTAGAAAGATCCGTTGTACTCTGTTCTGAGATATTTTCTTCGATAAATTTAATCACTTCGGGAATTTGCGACTGTATAGTTCTAAAAGCGATTTTCGAATCAAAACTTCGTACCTCGACAACAACTTCGAGTTGAGCTAAATCTGAAACGAATTCTATTTTTGCAGAGCCGGTTACGGTAATTGTTTGATCAGCATTTCGAGCAGCCGACCAGACAAGTGAAAAAATGATTACCGAGATAATTAATCCGGCAGATAGTATCAAAGATGGAAAAGTAAAATTTTGTTCGTTTTTCATTAATATACCTTTAAATTTTTAATTCTTCGCCTTCAGATTTGGCAATAATTACGGCACCGCAGCTATCACTCCAAACATTTGTCGCGGTACGCATCATATCAAGCACTCTATCAACAGCCAATATTAATCCAAGTCCTTCGAGCGGAAGACCAACCGCGGTCAATATTACTGAAATCATAACTAAGCCGGCCATTGGTATTCCGGCCGCGCCAATCGATGCAAGCAATGCGGTAATCACAACAATGACTTGCTGGAAAAATCCCAGTTCAACGCCGTAAGCTTGGGCGATAAACATCGCGGCAACGCATTCGTAAAGTGCCGTTCCATCCATATTTACTGTTGCTCCAAGAGGAAGTGTAAAACTTGTTACTTTATTCGAAACACCGTCATTTTCCTCAACCGCAGTCATTGTTAACGGTAACGTAGCACTGGAAGAGGACGTTGAAAACGCCGTCAATAACGGAGTTGTCATCGCTTGAAAATGTTTATATGGATTGACATTTCCAAAGAATTTCAAAATCAGAGGCAAGGTTACGAAACCATGGAACAGGAGTCCTAAAACAACCGCAAGACTATAAATCCCCAAACTCGCCAATACTTCGCCGAGATTTCCGGCTTGTTCGGCAACGACACCGGCAATAATTCCAAATATTCCAATGGGTGTAAATTTGATTATAAACATTGTAATTTTCATCATTACTTCGAATGTCGAATCAAAAAAATTCAACATCGTATCTTTATGATGTTCTTGTGTTTTTGTAATAAAGAACCCGAATAGAATACTGAAGAATATAATCGAGAGCATATCCATATTTGCCATCGAATTGAATATATTCGTAGGTACAATATTTAAGAGTGTATCACCGAATGAATCACGAGCGGCGTCAAGCCCTTCAACTTGTTTCGACAAGCCCAGATCAGCGCCCACACCTGGTTGTAATATATTAACAAAAAATAATCCGGTTAAAATCGCGAAGGTGCTTGTAACCAAATAATACGTCATGGTTTTTAATCCAAGGCGACCCAAATTTTCAGCGTTCCCAATATTTGAAACACCGGAAACAATGGAAGAAATAATTAAAGGAATAATCACCATTTTCAAAGCACGGAGAAAAAGTGTACCCATCCATTCAACATAAGTAACTCCTTCGGGGAAGAGTAATCCAAAAACAACTGCCAAAATAAAAGCGATTAATATTTGCCAATGGAGTTCAAGTTTTAACATAAGCACCTTATTTTAATACATTTTTGATAAAATTTCATCGCAGACAGCATATCCTTTTGGTGTAAATTTAATAAAATTATTTTCTCCAGCTAAAAATCCGTTAGAAATAAGTTCGTCTAAAAAGACTTTATTTTGCTCAAACCACAACGAATTAAATCTCTTTTTGAGCTGATCGGGATCTAAACCTTCGCTTCGCAACATTAACATTATAAACTCATCTTCCATCTGTTTTTCGGTCAATTCTTCCTCGCCGGAAACAGCGAACCCTTTCGTCTGAACAGCCTGTTCATAAAAAGTAAGGGCAGAAAAATTCCACCACCGTTTATTTCCGATAAATGAGTGACCGGACGTCCCAAAACTCAAATATTCTTTATAACGCCAATACGCCAGGTTGTGATTACACTTATAACCCGGCAAACAGAAATTCGAAACTTCGTATTGTTCAAATCCATTTTTTGAAAGAAAATCTATAGTTAAATCGTATAAATCGGCATCATAATCAGCGTCTTGCAATTCTACTTTACCATCGAGAACCATTTTGTTAAGGATTGTTCCCCTTTCGAGAATCAGACTGTACGGTGATATATGTTTTATCGGAAGGGAGAGAGCCGCTTCAAGATTTCTTCGCCATTGCGATTTCGTTTGTCCCGGCAGATTAAAAATTAAATCGATAGAAATATTTTCGATTCCAGCTTCAACGGTGTTTAAAACGGTTGTCTCTGCTTGTTTTCGATCGTGAATTCGCGTTAAAAATTTCAATTCATCAGGTTGAAAAGACTGCACGCCTATGCTGACTCTATTAATTCCGGCAGCTTTAAAACCAATCATTTTTGCTTTATCTACAGTTCCGGGATTTGTTTCCATTGTGATTTCACAATCATTTGAAACAAAAAACTTGGTTTTAATTTCGCTCAGAATTTCCCCAAGATATTCCGGTGACATAAACGAAGGAGTTCCACCACCAAAAAAGATGGTTTTTACTTCAAACTGTTCTTTATATTTCTCCGCCCAGAAATTAATTTCGGTAAGAAGATTCTTCAAATACGAATCGACTTTTTCGAGCGTAATAACTGAATAAAAATCACAATAGATGCATTTGTGATCACAGAACGGAATGTGGATATAAATTGAAAGATCTTTTTTCACAACGCAAGATAAGAAATTTAAAAAGCTGTTTGCCGTTTTTGAATCTTAATAAATCCGGATGTTAATTCGATAGAGAGCGGATAAGAATTTTTAGAATTGAGAATGAAAAGCCGAAAAAGAAACGGGGACCGAAGTCCCCGATAAAACAATTTAGAATCCGAAACTGATACCGGCACTTGCTGTATTGTAAGTTGCCATTTTGTAATCGACGAAAATATTTAGGAAAACAAGTTGAATATCCGCACCGACCGTAATTCCAATTCCGTTTTCACCTTCAAGTTCAAACTCTAATGGCGTGGTTACACTTCCTACCGGAGTATCATAAGTGTAATCATATTTCACAGTTGTTGTTGAAGATTCAGTAGTTAAACCAAAATAAGGAGTAATTGAGATTATCGCGCCAAATTGTTTACTGGCGAATATTCCCATTTGTGTAGATTTTGATTCAAACACATCACCCGCTTTTAATGTTTGTGTAAAAAATCCAACGCCTAAATCTATCGGCAATGGATTTGGGAACCACATTCCAGGATTATGCATAATACCGAAACCAAATAGACCAACTTTACCAATATCGCCGGCGTCAATTTCCGGGAAAAATCTAAATGAAGCACTTGTGCCA
Organism: Melioribacteraceae bacterium; assembly: GCA_021739765.1. Classification (GTDB taxonomy): domain Bacteria; phylum Bacteroidota; class Ignavibacteria; order Ignavibacteriales; family Melioribacteraceae; genus JAIPBD01. The sequence continues at coordinate 2,957 of JAIPBD010000037.1, read as the reverse complement.
TATATAGTTCCAATATCTCCTTGAATCATTGGAGTTGGGAAAAGTGACAAGTCGCCTAAAAATCCTATTGCCGGAGTTTCGATTTCAACTCCTAAAAGGGATTGACCATTTACGGTTTGTGCCGGGAAATTAACAACTACATTCTCTTCCTTTGAACCAAGAATTGTTGGGCCTGCTATTCCCACAGAAAATTGTTGATTCAATAAGGCATTTTTCGTTGAATTATATGCCGGGTGACTAGAATTAATTCCCGAATTAGTTAAGATTTCATGTGCTTGCGCGTTTGAAAAATGGAAATTACCACTCGCTGAAAATGTTTTATTTTCATCGCTGAACATAGTAGCGGAAGCGGTGATATTAATTCGAACATCAAAACTAAATATTGTTGCTTCCGGAACACCTTTGAACCAACCGGAGTTCATATTCGAGCCAAAACCAGAGCCTAGAGGTCCAATGTATGCTGTACCGGCATCACCGGAAAGAACGCCGAGAGTCTCTTCTAAAGTCTGTGCCTTGATTGACGAAAATAGAAAAAGAATAAGGAAAAGTGCTGTTAGTTTTTTCATACTGTACCTCAAATTGTGTGTGATAAATATATTGTAAAGAATAATAAAAGAGTAAAAGTATTTTAATAATTTTAAATAATTTTACACTAAGCGCCGTTAATTAATTCTTTAGCACTTTGAATAGCGGATGTGGTTAACTCTTCACCACTGATTAATTTAGCAACTTCATTAATTCGCGTATCAAAGTCTAATTCAATAATTCGACTAATCACTCTATCCATTGATTCAGTTTTCTGAACCAAATAATGAAAATCCGCCAAAGCGGCAATTTGCGGTAAGTGAGTAATTGCGATAATCTGATGGAATCGCGATAAACTCTGTAACGAATATCCGACTTTTTGAGCAATTTTTCCACTAATTCCTACATCTATTTCATCAAATATAAGGAGAGGCAGTTTATCGGTTTTGGCCAGAATAGTTTTCAGGGCTAACATAATGCGTGAAATTTCACCACCGGAAGCAATTTTGGCAAGAGGTTTTGGATCTTCCCCCAGATTGGTAGATATATAAAATTCGATTTTATCAATTCCGTAATTATCGAATTGGAAATATTTATCATTTACAATTATGGAAGATTCGTTCCCGGTTTCAATTTGATTTATTTCTATTTCGAAATTAGCGTTCGCAATTCCGAGGGATTTTAGTTCAGACTCCACATCATGCTTAAGCTTTAAAGCAAAATCATTCCGGCGTCTACTAAGCTCGGCGGCGATTTTACCGCAAGTTATTTTAATTCCCCTAATGTGGTTCTGCAACGAGGCAATTCGTTCCGCAAAATTTTCCGCGATATCCAATTCAGCCGCAATTTTACTTCGGTATTCAATCACCTTCTCTAACGATCCGCCATATTTTTTCTTCAACAGATTAAATGAGCCGAGACGTGATCGAACTTCCTCCAAGCGTTCAGGATCCATTTCAACTTTATCCCTGTAGGAACGTACAAATTCTGCGATATCATTTATCATTTCAACGACTTGCGCACCACTCTCATTTTTTTCGGCAAAGGATTTATCAATATCGGTCAGCTCTTCAATTTCTTTTTGAACATCTACAAAAGCGTCATAAAGTGAATCTTCATTTTCAAATAAACGTGAATAAACATCGGTTGTAAGCTCAAGCAATCTTTCCGAGTTTTCAAGGATTCGTAATTCTTCGTTTAGAGATTCTTCTTCACCCGCTTCAGGTGAAATTGCATCAATCTCTTTTATCTGAAATGAATAAAGATCTTTTTTCTCTTTTAACAACGATTCTCTTTTTTTGAGATCGTTCAATTCGCGTGTAAAAGAATCAAGTTGATTTTTGGATAACGAAAATTGAACCAGCAGTTCGCTGTAATCGCCAATTTCGTCCAACACTTCAATATGACTATCAACTTTTAATAATGATTGGTGCTCGTGCTGACCGTGTAAATCCACAATCAAATCCCCGACATCCTTCACCAAATTTAGATTTACCGGCGTATCATTTATAAAACATCGGTTCGAACCCTTTTGGGAAATTTCCCTTCGTACAATCATTTGCTCGGCAAACTCAATCTCATTTTCTGTAAGGAGTGTTTTTAACTTTTCATTTCCCCTAACATCAAAATGCGCTTCAACTATTGATTTCGCCGATCCTTTACGAATTACATCAGTATTTGCACGTTCACCGAGAATTAATCCGAGGGCGCCAAGTAAAATGGATTTTCCAGCACCGGTTTCACCCGTGATTATATTTAAACCGGAATGGAATTCGACTTCCAGTTCTTCTATTAAAGCATAGTCTTTTATAAATAGGTTGTTGAGCATAAACTAAAGTTGAATTGTAAAATTATTATTCAAAGATAAACATAAAAGAATTATCGGATTATTTAAATTAAAATTTGGAAATTAGAAACCACATGCCTATATTTAGAGTCCTTGTAAAAAGGTTGTTCTAATAAAAATTGAAACACGATTAAAAATTATCGCGACTTGTTCGACTTATCGGAGTCATGACCCGAGGGCGTTCAAATAAAAACCGCGAAGGTGGAGATCCCAATACTGGGATAGGCTGATCGGGGTCATACCCCGAAGGCATCCACTTATAAAAATTATTGAATTTAGATCGCGCGGTGGAGTCCCGAATTAATCGGGAGTAGCTTAAATTTGAATACGCCGTTGATGATCAAAAAATTTAGATCGCGGGGTGGAGCAATTGGTAGCTCGTCGGGCTCATAACCCGAAGGTTGTCAGTTCAAGTCTGGCCCCCGCTACAAAGAAAATCCTCAGCAGTTTACTGTTGGGGATTTTTTATTTTAAAGACATGAAAAACTATTTTGTTTATGTCATTAAAAGCAAAGAGGGTTTCCGCTACACCGGTATGACCGAAAACCTCACTACACGCCTCAAGCAACACAATAATAAGAATCTT
>JAIPBD010000019.1 GCA_021739765.1 Melioribacteraceae bacterium | reverse complement strand
AGTTATATTCATAATGCCTCTCCGATTTACAAAAAATCAAATCACAAATGAGAATAATAAAAATATTATAATTACACAAATATTGAAAAAAGAATCAGTTTGCGTTGTAAGGAAACTTGTTGTGTTTTTTTTGTGTATTAAGGTTTAGAAATGCGCTGCATTGAGCTTGTCGAAATGCGGGGGGCGTTCGCACCAATGTTGGCTTCGACGGGCTCAGCCAACGTGACTTCCCAAATTAAATTTTTCTTTGACAACTTGTCCCGTTTTGCGGGAAGCTGTTCCAACTTGATCTAATAAACGGAGTCTTGCTTTGTATAATTGTTGAGAAGTAGCGAGTTTCGCCTCTAAGACGACGCGGTATTTACTTCACAACAATCTGCTAACGGTTCTGCAGACAAATATCACCTTAACTTATTTATTTACAACAACTTACAAAACATTGTAGTTGATTGACTGTTATTTAATGTGTAGTTTTAAAGTTTACTTTTTTTGATATCACCCGGACAAATAATTAATGGCTCAGATTCAATTTAGTGACGACACAATTACCGCTCTCGCTACTCCGCCCGGTTCCGGCGCAATATCCGTTATTCGGATAAGCGGTCCGGATTCGTTTTCTGTAACCGATAAAATTTTTCGCGGAAAAGGAAGGGTTGCAAATGCGGATTCCCACACAATTCTATATGGTAAAATTCTATCCTCAAGAAGTGAAGTTATCGACGATGTATTGGTTTCGGTTTTCCGAAATCCTAATTCATTTACGGGAGAGGATTCTGTTGAGATCAGCACGCATGGAAGTCCGTTAATTTCGCAAAAAATCATTGCTCTACTATTAGAGTATAATATCCGTCTTGCCGAACCTGGGGAATTTACCCGTCGAGCATTTATGAATGGCAAACTGGATCTCTCCCAAGCGGAAGCGGTTTTGGATGTTATAAACGCAAGAACTTCAGCTTCACTGAAAGGAGCCAGAAATCAGCTTGACGGATTGCTTTCAATTAAAGTTAAGTTATTGCGGGATTCTTTAATCAACGCTTCTTCACTTGTTGAATTAGAGTTGGATTTTTCAGAGGAAGACGTTGAGTTTGTTGACCTAAGTGCTCTAAGAACAAGAATTATCGATATTAAAACAGAAATCGAAAAATTGATCAGCTCATATTCAATCGGCAAAGTTGTACGAGATGGAATTAATGTTGCGTTGGTTGGAAAACCAAACGTTGGTAAGTCTTCTTTACTTAATTATATGGTGAAAGAAGCCCGGGCAATTGTGAGCGAGATTCCCGGAACGACAAGAGATATTATCAGCGAGGAAGTTACATACAATGGCTTTCTTTTCAAACTTTTCGATACAGCAGGAATCAGATTAACCGATGATTTTGTTGAAAAAGAAGGAGTCATCAGAAGTAGAGAAGCAATTAAAAGAGCTGATGTTGTTTTATTTATAAATGATGTTGTTTCCGGGTTTTCCTTAGCTCTTTATAACGAACTTGTCTCAATTTCTGACGAGGAGCGAATTGTTACGGTTATAAACAAGGTTGATCTTAATCTAAGAATTGATACCAAAGGAGACGCTTTTATATCGGCTCTTACGGGTGAAGGTATCGACGACTTGTTTAATTTGATGAAAGAAAAAACAATCGGTTCTGATGTTTATTCAGAAAAATCTGCTGTCGTTACAAATATTCGCCATTACAACGCATTGGTGAAAACTACTGAAAATCTCGAGAGAGCATTGGACTCTCTAGACGAAAAACTATCCGGTGAATTTATTTCCGTTGACCTCAGAAACGCAGAAAGCTCACTCGGAGAAATAATTGGAGAAGTAACAACGGATGATATTCTGAACAACATCTTCGCGAATTTTTGTATTGGAAAATAATGTCAATTAGCAAGGGACAATTAGCAATTAATAATTATCAATGGAATTAGATTTATGAAAGAGAACGTTGTTCAGAAAAAGTCATTTGAATTTGCTTTGGATACTGTTGAATTGTATAAAAAATTGATTTCTGAGAAAGAGTTTGTTTTGTCAAAGCAGTTGTTAAAATCCGGGACGAGCATTGGAGCGAATGTAGAGGAGGCAATTGGAGCTCAATCTCGACAGGATTTCATCAGCAAAATGAGTATTGCGTATAAAGAAGCTTGAGAAACGAAATATTGGCTGAGGTTGTTGTCGGAAGGTCAAATTACGAAATCGGATTTAACTAAGAACCTGAACACGATTGAAGAGCTTTGCAAGCTATTATATTCAATCATCGAGAGTGCGAAAAAGGGCTTGTGAAAAAACAGATAATTTTATAAACAGATCAAAAATAGTAGAAAAACGTTGATTGTTCATTGCGCATTGTATCTAACAAATTGTTCCACGTGAAACAATTATTAATTGATAATTGCCATTTGTTAATTGTTAGTTCCGCTTAGCGGAAAGTTTCACGTGAAACATATCTGACCAAGTTTGTGTATTATTCCGATTATCGGTTTTTATTACGGTGTTCAGAAAACTAGTTGGGTTCGACAAATTATTCAGCGCTGTGGGGCGTAAAGCCATTGGATAATAATGAATTAACAAGCAACACAATTATTGAAAAGTATAGAAAGGAAGCAGATTAATAGATGATAAATTTTGATGTGATTGTAGTCGGTGGCGGACATGCCGGAATTGAGGGAGCAATAGCAGCTGCTCGGATGGGCTGCTCTGTTGCGATGATTACGATGGATAAGAAAGCAATCGGTAGGATGTCCTGCAACCCTGCGATTGGGGGCAGCGCAAAAGGGCATTTGGTTCATGAAATTGATGCTCTTGGCGGTGTTATGGGTCAAATAGCAGACAAGACCGGAATTCAGTTTAGAATTCTTAACAAATCCAAAGGACCTGCTGTTTGGGCGGGAAGGTGTCAATCTGATCGCGATAAATATTCCGAAGAAGCACAAAGGGTAGTCGACCAAACCAAAAACTTGGAAATTATACAGGATTCTGTAGTTGAGGCTGTTATTGAAGACAACAAAATTGCCGGTGTTTTAACAGGAAGTGGCACAGAAATAAGTTGTAAGGCACTCATTTTATGTTCGGGAACATTCATGAACGGTTTAATGCACACGGGTCTCGATGCAAAAAAAGGAGGCAGATTCGGTGAGAATCCGTCCGTGGGCTTAACGGCATCCTTAGAAAAACATGGCTTTGTCTCAGGACGATTAAAAACGGGAACACCTCCTCGGTTGAAGTTGGATACCATTGATTTTAGCTCAATGAAAGAGCAACCCGGCGATGAAAATCCTGAACCGTTTTCTATCCATACTGATAAGAAACTATTTCCGTTTTTACCTCAAGTAAGTTGTTACTTGACGAATACTGATGAACGAGTGCACAAAATCCTCGAACAAGGATTCGATAGATCCCCGATGTTTATGGGATTAATAAATGGAACGGGCCCGAGGTATTGCCCCTCCATCGAAGATAAAATTGTAAGGTTCTCGGATAAAAAGTCGCACCAGATCTTTTTGGAACCCGAAACTCTTGCCGGAGATTTAATCTATGTAAACGGATTTTCAACATCGCTGCCGGCTGAGATTCAGTTGGAAGCGCTCCATTTAATTCCCGGATTAGAAAATGCCGAAATGGTTAGACCCGGATACGCGGTTGAGTATGATTACTTTCCACCTTATCAAGTTGATCTCACTCTGGAAACAAAAATCTTAGAAGGATTGTATTTTGCGGGACAAATTAATGGAACTTCCGGTTATGAAGAGGCTGCGGGTCAAGGGTTGATTGCGGGAATTAATGCGGCTTCCAAAATTCAAAAAAGGAAAGACTTCACTCTTTTGAGGAGTGAGGCTTACATCGGTGTATTAATTGACGATCTTGTAAACAAATCAACAAATGAACCTTATAGAATGTTTACGTCGCGGGCTGAGCACCGATTGCTGTTAAGACAGGATAATTGTGACCGACGTTTGCTGAAATATGGTCATAGTCTTGGATTAATTTCAGACGAGAAAATGATTGAACTAAGCGAACGTGAAAATTTAATCTCCGAAAGTGAGTCTTATCTAAACGAATTAAAACTAAAGCCGTCTGAAATCAACGTTTATTTAGAATCGAAAGATTCTCGCGAGATAATCAATTCAGAACCTGTTTCAAAACTATCGAAAAGACCACATGTTGAGCTCAAAGAAATAATAGAGACTCTAAATCTTGATTTGCATCCTTTATTAAAAAAACTGTATGAGGATGAAAAAGCATTAGAACAGGTTAGTATAGAACTAAAGTATGAAGGATACATTCAGCGTCAAACTGAATTGATTGCTAAAATGGAAAAACTCGAGAAAACGCACATTCCCTTAATGTTTGATTTTCGGAATTTAAAATCGATATCAAATGAAGGAAGGGAAAAGTTAACCAAAATAAAGCCACGATCTATTGGACAAGCTTCAAGAATATCTGGAGTTTCTCCTTCAGATATTTCTGCGTTATTAGTATATTTAAAGAATTAATTTTACTGGAGTTGTATTGGACATTCAAGAACAATATTTAAGAGAGCTAAAAAGTTTTTTCTGGGAAAACAGTCTTAATCCGGATCTTTATCAATTGGAAAGACTTGCGCATTTCGCGTCACTTGTAACAGAAAAAAACGAAAAAGTTAATTTAATTTCCCGCCGTGATATCGAAAAGATAATCGAAAACCATGTGTTCATGTCTTCCTTTATATCTGAATATTTGCCACCTAAAGTAAATTATTTTTTAGATATTGGCACAGGCGGAGGATTTCCGGGAATTCCACTCGCAATTACAAGACCCTTAATGAGGGGCGTGCTTGTTGATTCCACTTCCAAGAAAATTGAAGCCGTTCAGGAGTTTATCAAAAAACTTAGGTTAAGCAACGTAAAAGCTGAGAATGATCGTGTAGAAAGTGAAGAATTTAAAACTCAGTATGCAGGTAAATTCGACCTCGTTGTGAGTAGGGCAACGGTGCCAATGATAATTCTATTCCGTTATTCTTTACCATTAATAAAAGACAAGGCATATCTTGTTGCGGTTAAAGGTGGGAACCTGGAAGAAGAATTAAAAATTGCTGAAATGAAATACAAGTCCTACATAAAAAAATCAACAATTTTTGAACTTGCATACAAACCGACGAATCTGAGAAACAAAAAAGGGAAGAAGTTGATTCTTCTCGAACTCAATAAATGAGTTCTGAAGCGAACAAATTTTTCCACGAAATTAGCAACCTTTCCACAGAACAACGGAATCTGGCATCGATGGAAATCGATGCCAAATCCACCCGCGATATTCTAACAATAATAAATAACGAAGACCAAAAAATAGCCAAAGTTGTTGGGTCTGAAATCCTCCAAATTGAAAAAGCTGTTGATTTGATTGTTCATGCATTCAAAAATGGAGGGCGTTTATTATATTTTGGGGCGGGAACAAGCGGAAGACTTGGAGTTGTAGATGCCTCGGAATGTCCTCCGACTTTTGGTGTAAATCATGAAATGGTTCAAGGATTTATAGCCGGTGGAAAAGAAGCAATGTTCAGATCTCAGGAAGGTGCTGAAGATTATGAGGAAAATGGAGAAAAAGATGTGGTAAATGTTGCTGTAAACAAGAATGATGTTGTTTGCGGAATAGCCGCAAGCAAAAGAACGCCTTATGTAGTTGGTGCAGTAAAAAAAGCCAAGCAGATTGGCGCGACAACAATTTTCGTCACATGTAATCCACGAAGCACATTTAATATGGAAGAGGTTGATGTTTCAATTTGTCTGGATGTCGGACCTGAAGTTATTATGGGTTCAACTAGGATGAAAAGCGGAACAGCGACCAAGTTGGTATTGAATATGATGACTACTGCTTCAATGATACGACTGGGAAAGGTTTATGAAAATATGATGATCGACCTACAGCAGACGAATAAAAAACTTATGGAGAGATCGAAAAAAATTATAATGACAATTACAGGCGTTACTTATGAAGAAGCTGGAAGATTTCTTCTGGAATCCGGCGGACATGTTAAAACCTCCCTCGTAATGATTCTTGCAGGTGTGAACAAGGATGAAGCGAAAAAAAGATTAGACAATTCGGATGGATTTGTAAGAGAAGCATTAAAACAACCCTGACCAATTTTAAATAAATAAAACAGTTCTTCCTTCCGGAATTCAATATTTTTGTTGAATGCAAACCAACCAATTTACATTTATCCAACAACCCGCGGAAAGAGACACTGTCTTTATTTTCGGAGCCGGAACTTCACAACCCGACGGTGTACCGTTGCAAAACGAATTGCTTCCGCTTATCGTAAACCCACAAAACAAATACATTTATAATTCTTCTATCGGGAAAAAAGTTATAAAATTCATTTCCGAAAATTTTCATTTTAATGTTGAAAAAAAACAATATCCGAAATTGGAGGGCGTTTTCGGATTTTTAGATTATTTCATTCAACAAAACGAAAGCTTAAACGCCGAATATACACACAGCTCCTTGATTGAAATTAGAGAATATCTGATAAAACTTATTCATTATGTCGTTGATGAGAAAACGAACGAAGATAGTATTTTCTATCACAGATTTTGGGAAGTGATCAGACTATTTAATAACAATATAACTATTATCACTTTAAACTATGATACATTGCTGGAACAGGCGTTTGATATTATGTTCAAGAAAGTCGGATATATTGATTACTGTATACACTTAATGAATTATGAAAAACGAGATGACTTAAAACAATTTCGATATTGGGTGAACCCGAAAGAACCAGTTCCGGTTTTTGAGAACAACGCAAATCCAACGGCATTTAAAATTATTAAACTTCACGGTAGTTTGAATTGGAAATACTGTAATTGCTGCAACCAAACTTTGCTTACACCTTGGGATAGAAAAATCGATTTGAATTTAGATAAATTTATAGGCTACACATATCCCGATATGAAAGAATATGAATATGTCTGTCCGCTTGACAAAACCGAATTCTCTACATTAATAATGCCGCCATCCTATGTGAAATCTTTGAACCAACAAGTTATTTCGCAATTACTATCAGAAGCGTCTCGAGAGTTAAGGGCAACCAAAAAACTGGTTTTCTGTGGTTATTCGATGTCGGATGCCGATATTCACATTAAAGCTCTATTGAAGAAAAATTTGAGTCCGGACGTTGAGATAATTGTAATCAACCCATTTAACTCTAACGGGCTTAGACTGAAATATAAGGCGTTGTCTAAATCTGTTAAGTTTATAAATCGATCATTTGAAGATTTGGCTTTTGATGAAAACATGATGTCGGAAATTTTGAATTAATTTGAAACGATTATGAAGCCTTTACAATTTGTGTCATTTTTTACAACAATAAACGAAAGAGAACAATGAAAATTTTGATGATAGGGGGAACGGGAATAATCAGTTCCGCCGTAACAAAATTGTGTTTGGAAAAAGGATATGATGTTTTTTTGCTAAATCGCGGCGAGTCGAGAAAATTACCGGATGGTGCAAAACACATAAAAGCGGATATTCGAAAGCAAAACGAAGTTAAAGTATTATTAGAAGATCATAAATTTGATTCGGTTGTTGACTGGATTTCGTTTACCAGAGAACACGCTGAAAACGATTTTGAATTATTCCGGAACAGGACAAAACAATTTATTTATATCAGTTCCGCATCGGCCTACTTAAAACCTGTAAAATCGCTTCCCGTAAAAGAAGATTTCCCACTTGGGAATCCGGTTTGGGAATATTCAAGAAATAAGATTGCCGGAGAATCTTTTTTAACGGAAAAACGCTTATCCGAAGATTTCCCGGTAACAATCGTCCGACCATCTCACACTTACGATAAAACAAAAATACCATTGCCCGGTTATTGGACCACCTTAAAAAGGATGATCGACGGAAAACCAATTATTATTCATGGGGATGGAACTTCGCTCTGGACCCTGACACACACCAATGACTTCGCAAAAGGTTTTCTTGCGTTAATTGGAAACGAAAGTGCAATCGGGGAAACCTACAACATAACTTCCGATGAATATTTAACATGGGATGAAATTTGCAAAACGATGGCTGCAGCTATCAACGTTATTCCAAAAATTGTGCATGTTCCATCCGATATAATTTTAAAGTACGATCGTGAATGGGGAGAGGGTTTGCTTGGCGACAAAGCTTATAGCATGATTTTCGACAACACAAAAATTAAATCGCTCGCTCCGGAATTTAAGAGTGAGGTTTCTTTCGAGAAGGGCGCTAAGGAAATTGTGATGTGGTACTTGGAAAATAAGGAACGCCAAATTGTTGATATCGAGAAAGATAAACTTATGGATTTCCTCGCAGAGAAATTTAGATAAACGACACCTATATTTTGCTCACAACAAATTTATTCTTTAAGTACTTTTTGAGAAATATAAATGTCCTTAATTAATCTGTTCCCGCGGAAGTCGGTTTACTTTTATACATTCCACAAGTGCGCAAGTTTTTTGTTCGCAAACTTTGTCTTAAAAAACATTGGTGGATTAAAACATGTCGATTACGCGAGTGAAATCTACTCGGGGAAAACTGTTGAACAAATCTCTTTCAAAAAATATGGAAAGATTTATGGTCCGATCCGACTATCCGTTGAACCAAACACACCCGTTTTCAACCGGCTCGTAACACCAACTACCAAAAGCGATTTTATAAAAAACAAAACGGCAATCTTTTTTATCCGCGACCCTCGAGATTTGCTCGTTTCCGCGTACTACTCTTTTGGTTTTACACATGGTTTTAGTCCTGTTGAAAAAATCCGTAAAGTAGAAAAAAGAACAAGGGAATTTATCCAAGCGAATTCGATCGATGATTATGCTTTATTCTCCGCCGACAAATTAATAAATGATTTTTCCAAAATTAACGAGCTACAAAAATTTGCCTCAAAAAGTGTTGTGATTAAATACGAAGACATGATCGATAATTGGGATGTTTTTTCAGAAGGATTAAAAAAGTATTTAAATATTTCAGATTCGGTGATTAATCAGATTTATCAAAACACAAGGCCAAAAGTAAAAGAGGATACATCTTCACATCATCGTTCGGGAAAGGCCGGGGGATATAAAAACAAACTGACAGCAGAAACTATTGAGTTGCTCAATGTCAAGTTTAATAACATTTTCGATGCTTTTGGGTATAACCGCTTTTAATTGGCTTCGAGACATGAATTATAAAAACATTTCGAAGGTAGGTTTTGTGTATAACTTAAAGAATCTAGATTCAGCGATTCCGAAGTCGAGAATATCTTCAGTTCGAAAGTTTACCAAAACTTCGAGATTCATTTAAGAATAACTTCTCAAACTTTCAACAGAATTCAGCTTCTCCGCGGTTTCTTTAGAATTAGTCAGAACAACCGAACCTCTCTTAAACCCGGTTTCTAACTCTGAACTCTGTTTTGGAAAAAATATAAAAATCTTCTCGTTATCCAATTCATCCAATAATTCCAAACTAAGTTTTTTTCCGGGTCCATAATTGTCAAAACTATATCCCTCGTCATCGGGAACTTGAAAATCATCTACCATTATTGTCGCGTTTTGAGTGCGCTGAAAAATAATCTGGAGCTCTTCTACCAGCGGAAGATCTTCTTCCCAATGTGCATCAAGATAAAAAAAGAGTCTTTTCTTTTGGACGGTTTTTTTGTTCAAAACTTTAGTTAAAAACTTCCGGCTGTCATTATTAAAAATCCTTATTTGCGGATTTAGTAAAAACCTTAACTTAGAGTAACCATAATAACTTTCGTTGGCTTCGACTGTAATGATTTTACAAGAAGTATTTTTTGCCATAAACTCTGTTGTACCGCCCCGAAAGGTTCCTGTCTCAATAATCAGATTTATATCCAAGCGTGCAATTATACTAAGAAATATTTGTCGCCGAATTTCTTGCCCGTTAAATGGTCCGCCCCATGTAATTTTATATTCGGGTTTTTTGAAATAATCTTTAGCGCCCAAATACAGCTCACCATAATATCTTTTTATTAAATGATTAGGATGCCCAGCATAAAACCATGCCGCTCCTAACTTGCTTTTAACTCTATTATTAAACATCTTAGTTCCGATTATTAAAATTGTTTATTTCGCATCTAAGCAGATTTACTTTTAACGAATTCAAAAATGGAATAAAGTCTCCTTTGCATAAAATTATAATTTGATTTAAATGTACGCAGAAACCCCGGCAAACTTTGAATTTTGGATTGATTAATTTCGATTCCGTGCCAGGGTAGTTTGCCAAAACCATCTATAAAGACGGTCCCATCAAAACCAACAAATAAATTCGTAATCAGATCGGAATCAAGACGAAGTTCTTCGATTGAATTCGATTCCAATTCAAATAAACCATAAAATTCTTTCTTTACGAAAATTGCGTTAACTTTAGATACGAAAACCAACTCATATCCTTTTTCCCCGCCCAGCTCAACAATTGATCTTAAACTCGAGCCTTGATTTATATTCAGATCCGCCGCCTGTACAAAACGGACTTCGTTTTGAATGGTTGGATTGAATTCAATAACAACAACTTTGGGGTGATATTTTTTAAGAGCTTTCCAGACATGATAATCATTTCCGTCAATATCAATTGATAATAAATCGAATGTTTTGGGAATAGGTATTTCGCTCAAGATTTCATCAAGTGAATCGTTTTCAGAAAAGCCGACATAACTGTTAATGGTGTAAACATTCGTTTTCGATGAGTGCTGTTTTTTCAATTCGGCAGATTTCTTTTCATTTCCTTCTATTAAAACCGCCGAGTAATTTTTTGACTCTATCAGATTTTTAGTATTTGAAAGAAAACTCCCATCCCACGCTCCAAACTCAACACACCAACGATCTAACTCGGGTAAAATTTCAAATATTTTTTCTAATACACCATCTTCACCATACTGTGAATAGACATTTCGCTTGTAGTTGTGTAACATCGTTGGTGGATTTAACATTTCAGCGATCCAAATTGGATTTAATTTTTATTAAAATTTAACAATTAAATGGAAGTCTGCGTTCAACCCATTCTTCGTCTTTATAATAAATGTTCTTGTATGCCATCTTTTCGAATCTATCGGGGAATATGTGTTTTTTGCCCAATTTCGAATTTAAAAGCCTGTAGCCGAAAGGAAATTTTTCAATTTTTGAAAGCATAACATATTGGTTAAAACAATCAATTACTTCGTCTGAAGAGTTGTCTTTCATTTTGGAAACAATTTTCATCATCTCATTATGACATGCTTTGATATTAAGATTCGCTCTATTTTTCGAATGAAATCTGTAACCTCCAAGAATGCAGTCAACCGTGTAGAGATCATCGTGCAGAAAAAAACGGCTCCAAAGTTCACCATCAACCATAAACTCGTTATCTGTGCTGATAAATCCTCCGGCTTTTTCCCATAAACTTCTTCGCCAAAAAGTAGATTCTTGCTGTATCCAAAAATTTGATCCAAGTAAATAGTTATAAATATTAACAGGAATTCTATTCGCGCCCGTCATATAACCCTTATTATTCCAAAAGCCGTTGTAACCAACAATCCAATTAACATGGGGAAATTTATCAAAGATCTCTTGAACAACTTGAAACGACCATGCGGTATATTTATCGTCACTATTTAGCCAAGCCATAATTTCACCCGTCGATTGAGTAAACCCTTTATTAAGCGCATGACCGTGACCATCGTCCTTTTCACTCACCCAATATTTTAAATCTTTTTCATATTTTTTAATAATTTCGGCGGAGTTGTCTGTGCTTCCACCATCAATTACAATGTATTCAAGATTCGGGTAGTTTTGAGACAGAACAGAATTAATTGTCTGCTCCAAATAATCGGACTGATTAAAAGAGGGTGTAACAATAGAAATTTTCGTAAAATTCGGCATTGTATATTCTATTACTGCTGTTGGCTCAATTATGAGAGGCCTTGTTCTACGAATTGACAAAACCTTCGTTATAAATTCAAGATTGGAAGATAGGAATTTTTAATTCGTTATTTCGTTGAATTTAAAGGCAAGCCTTTTTAGATGGACCGACTAAATAACATTTCAACAAATTTAACTTAAAGAACAATGGATATATCCAGATTTAGAATTGAGAGTACGCGGGAAAAACTTTGGTTTATACGAAACAAACCGAAAGAAACCTTTTGGTTTCTCCGCAATCGACCCAAAAGAATTTTGTTCGATCATCTACCCAAATGCGCCGGAAGCGAAATTAACAATTATGTAAAAACTCACCTTTTTCCACACATGGTTTTTCACACTTCGCAAGTCACGGAAAAAAACCATGAGTTGTTTAAATCATTCCCTCAGAAAAAGCGATATCGTTTCCGATTTGTTACAGGTCATTTTGCCGATGAATTAATAGAATACATTCACCCTAAAACTCTCACAGCAACCGTATTCCGGGAACCGGTCGATAGATTAATTTCACATTACTATTATGTTAAAAGAACCGAAATTCATTATTTATATAAAAAAGTTACAGAGAATAACCTCAGCCTGTTGGAATATATCTCATCAGACCTAAGTGATGAGTTACGAAACTGGTATACAACACATTTTACGGGATTGTCTATTGAGGAGGCGGAAAAGAATCCTGAAAAATCAGTTGAACTTGCGTTTCAAAAGATAGTCAGTCGATATGACTTGGTTGGCTTTCAGGACGATCTTATTGCTTTTATAGAGAACTTAAGGAAAATGGCAAGATTGAGGAATCCCTATGCGACCACAAACGAGAATAAAACTGAAAAAAGACCTAAATTGGACGATATATCGGAAGCTGTCAGACTAAAAATTGCAGACATAAATTTTCTTGATATTTCCCTTTATCAAAAATTAAAAGAACATTTTAAGAGTTCTTGAGTGAAGAAAAAAATCATCATTTGTGGTTATCCCAAAAGCGGAAACACGTGGCTGGTTAGGCTGACAGCGGAAATAATTGGTTGTCCTGTTGCAGGGTATTGGCTTGCGCCCCAAACTAATGAGCAGGCCGAGGAAGGACAAAACCGCATCTCCGATTCTTTATGTTTTAAGTCCCATCATTCTTATAATGAGTTTAAACAGCTCTCAAAGTACTATTTGGAAGGCGAAGAAAAATTAATATATATTGTGAGAGATCCACGTGACATTGTTGTTTCCGGATCACATTATTTTTATTTCCCCGCTGAAAAAACCCGACTAAACTCAATTAGTTCCAAAGTACCTTTTGGTTTAAGATTATATCATAAGTTTGTGGATCAACAGCAGTATCGGCAAGACATAATGACAAACATTCTTTTGGAGGGTGGGCAAATCATTTTGTCAAAGTTCGATTCTTGGATGTCGCATGTAAATGGGTTTATCAACCGCGATATTTTGTTCCTGAAATACGAAGAGTTAATTGCCGATCCGTTAAAGGAATCAAGAAAAATCTGTGAGTATCTTGGGATTGATAAAGAAGATGAGAGCTTAATAACAGCAATAAAAAACCAAAGTTTTGAGAAAAAAAGGAAAGATTTTCTTGACGGCAACGACCATACTAGAGCAAAACTTCTTAGATCGGGTAATGTTGGAAGTTGGAAAAAAGAACTCTCTGCAAAAAATTTAAAAAGAATCGAATTAAACGTTACTGAAACGATGAAAAATTTGGGATATAAAGATCAGATGAGTCATGCTGGTTAGTCACAAATACAAGTTTATATATACGAAAACGTTAAAAACAGCCGGCACGAGCATTGAGTCTTATTTCGAAAGGTTTTGCATGCACGATGGCGAGTTTCAACAATTACATTATCGGGAAGAATATGAATCTGAAGTTGGCATTGTAGGACGCCGGCGACTCGGTTCGAAAGAATCAAAATGGTGGAATCATATGCCTGCCAAAAACATTAAAGAGAATCTTGGTGATGAGATTTGGAACAGTTACTTCAAGTTTTGTTCAATCAGAAATCCATATGAAAAATGTATCTCTTATTTTGAGCATCTGGGAAAGAAAAAGAAAATTTCCCTAACTGAGAACTTGAAAGCTTTTTTGAGATATCCGACATATACAAATGAACAAAGACAGTTTCTCATAATTCTGAAGCGGGGGAGAATGGTTGATCGAAACAAATATTTGATTGATGGAGAGTTTTGTTTAGACGATTACATTCGATTTGAAAATTTGAACTCAGATATTGAACGAATCTGCAAGATTCTTTCTATTCCATTTGAGCCCGAGTATATTCCAACCTTTAAATCTGAATTCCGGCGACCGAAAGCAACGGTTGACAAACTATACACTCAAAAATCTATTGATTTGGTTCGCACAATGTTTGCATACGAATTCGAAAAGTTCGGATACAAGACTTAAGAGAACTAAGGAAATGTTAGTAAGCCACAGATACAAGTTTATTTACACCAAAACCCGAAAAACCGGCGGGACAAGCATCGAGTCATATTTTGAAAGATTTTGCATGCATGAAGGCGAATTTAAACAACGACATTTAAGGAATGAGTACGAGTCGGATGCCGGAATTATTGGATATCGGGGACCCTCTGTTCCTGCGAATTGTAAATGGTGGGGTCACATGCCCGCAAAAAAGATTAAGGAGAGTCTCGGCGAGGAGATTTGGAACAATTACTTTAAGTTCTGTTCAATTCGGAATCCATTCGAAAAATGTATTTCTCATTATGAGTTTATGCGAAAAAGCAAAAAGACTTCTCTTATTCAAAACCTTTTGCTTTTAATAAAGCACCCCAACTACACATATGAACAAATTCAATTTATAAACCTTATTAAACAGCGAATAATATTAGATAGCGAAATGTACTTAATTGACGGAGAATTTTGCTTGGACGACTTTATACGTTATGAAAAGATGAACTCGGAAATAGAGCGAGTTTGCAACATTCTCTCGATCCCTTTCGAACCCGAGTACATTCCAAGCTTTAAATCCAAAAACCGAAGAAAAATTGCAAATATTGAATATTTTTATACACAAGAATCGATTGATTTGGTGCGCGAGCTTTTTGCATACGAATTCGAAAAGTTCGGATACAAAGCTTAAGAGAATAAGGTAAATGTTAGTTAGCCATAAGCACAAATTTATCTACACAAAAACCGCCAAAACAGGCGGAACCAGTATCGAATATTATTTCGAACGATTTTGTTTGCCCGATGGTGAGTTTACCCGGTCACACGAGAGGGATGAATACGAATCGGAAACCGGTATTGTGGGATTTCGTGGAAAGCTGTTGCCGGAAAAGGTTAAGTGGTGGAATCACATGGCCGCATTCCAAATTAAAGAACAGCTTGGAGATGAAATTTGGAACAGTTATTTCAAATTTTGTTCAATTAGGAACCCCTTTGAGAGGTGTATTTCACATTATGAATATGCCGGAAAAAATTTGGAACGACCTCTCTCTGAAAAAATCAAACGTCGTTTCAAAAACCCATTTACATCGGAAGAAAAACGCAAGTTTGAATATGTTCTTGTTCATCAACCCTCTATTGACAGAAATAAGTACTTAATTGATGGTGAGTTTTGTCTTGACGATGTAATTCGTTATGAAAACTTGGAAGCGGAAATCGAAAGAATTTGCGAAAAACTGTCGCTCCCTTTTGAGCCGAAAAATATTCCGAAGTTTAAATCAGATGTTCGACGCCCAAACACAACTATTGAATCATTGTACACGAAAAGATCATTGGCTTATGTTAAAAAAATATATAAATACGAAATTGACAAATTTGGTTATGAAATACCAAGTATGAAGTAATTTGATTCATTCAAAACTAAATAGAAAACAGATTCATTTATTCAAGTAAGTTCATAGATGATTTTTTTGTAGAAACATTAAATGAGGACCAAATGACTCCAAAAACCACCGGCGCATGTTCATCTCTATTTTTCACCTTAATTCTAATTTTTACAGTTCAAATAACCGCTACAACTCTTTTTGGCCATGGGAAAAACCGCAAAACAGTATTTCCGAATACTCCCGGGTTTGTTACTCTCGCTTGTGATTTCCACCAACACACCGTTTTTTCCGATGGAAGTGTCTGGCCGGATATCAGAGTTGAAGAAGCATTAAAAGATGGATTAGACGCAATTTCAATTACCGATCATTTGGAATACCAACCTCACAAAGACGACATTCCACACCCTGATAGAAACCGTAGCTTTGACATCGCGAAAAAATCGGGGAAAGGGAAGGAGTTGATGATCATCCGGGGAGCCGAAATAACTCGCAAAATGCCTCCCGGTCATGCAAATGCGATCTTTATTAATGACGCAAATCTTTTGCTTCAGGAAGATGTTTTTACTGTTTTCCGGGAAGCAAAGAAACAAGGCGCCTTCACTTTTTGGAATCATCCCAATTGGACTTCACAGAAAAAAGATGGAATTGCATC
This sequence comes from Melioribacteraceae bacterium, assembly GCA_021739765.1. Lineage (GTDB taxonomy): Bacteria > Bacteroidota > Ignavibacteria > Ignavibacteriales > Melioribacteraceae > JAIPBD01. The sequence continues at coordinate 63,890 of JAIPBD010000019.1, read as the reverse complement.
GCTGACAGAAATGCACAAAGAATTAATCGCCGAAGAATTGCTAAACGGAATTGAAGTCGTTAATGAATTCACATATTCTGAAGAAGCATTTCAAATTGCGCTTGATAACAACTTAACGGTAATCGGTACATCAGATATTCACGGATTAATTGATTGGGAATATAATGTTCCGGAGGGCGGACATCGTCCCATTACACTTGTTTTCGCAAAGGAAAAAACAGAATCTTCTTTGAAAGAAGCCTTGTTTGCCGGAAGAACAGTTGTTTGGTTTAATAATATTCTTATTGGAAACGAGGAGTTTTTGGCTCCCTTAATAAATTCATCGATCGATGTAGCGGCAACGGACTCCTCGAAGGGATATCAAGGAAAATCGATGATTTGGGAAGTTGTTCTTACAAACAATTCGAGCGCTGATTTTATTCTCAAAAATAAATCAGAATTCAGCCTTCACTCGCACGCCGATCTTGTTGAACTAAAAGCCTTTTCAACTGTAAAACTCGAAGTTAAAACATTAAAAAAAATAGAATCCTTTAGATTGACTTTCGATGTGATAAACGCGTATTCCGCACCAAAAACAAATCCTCAGCTAAAAATAATTGTCGGCCACTCTGTTGATTGAGTTAACTTCCATATATATCGCCGGAGTGACAACCATTTTAGTTGGAGTTCTACACACTCAATTTTACAAGTTATTTCGCTGGGGAAGAGACTTTAAAAGAATCTCGCTTATTAACAATAAGATTATTTATACAATTCATATCGCATTGTTATTGTTCTGCTTTCTAACCGGAAGCCTTACAATTTTTTACGCTGAAGAGCTGGCAAAAGGTCGTGGGCTTTCGTTTGGATTTGTTCTCTCCCTTTCTCTTTTCTGGATTTGGAGATTAATCTGGCAATTCTATTATTTCCGGTTCGAGCGAAAGGAAAAAACGATCGGATACGAATTTGTTTTTATTCTACTCTTTTTTATTCTCGCGTTAAGTTATACTCTGCCTCTAGTCTCTTTTCTTAAATGAATCTAAGACATTTGCTCCCATTTTGTCTAACTTGGTAAATCACTAAACGAAAGAGGTAAAAATGTCGGTATATTATATTACAACATACGATGTGGTTGATCCGGATAAATATCAAACATACATTCAACAAGTAATGCCCTTGCTCCAAAAGCACAAAGCGGAAATACTCGTAGCAACTCCGGAATCCAAGTCTATCGAAGGAAATCCACGAGCAGTACAAGTAGTTCTAAAATTTGAATCTGAAGAGGCAGCTCTTGGTTGGTATAATGATCCGGCTTACGAATCTGTGAAGGAAATTAGATTTGCCGCAACCGAAAACGGAACAGCGGTTATTTCAAAACAATTTGTCCCGCCAACGAATTAAAACTTTCTACAGGCAAAACCTGCGTCATCATTAATTGCGAGGGATCGTTAAAAGCGGTTTTATATTTATAAAAAGTTCTGTTATCTTTTGATTTTTGTTGATTTGCTGAACTTTTAATAGCTCTTTTGTCGTTAGTATTACTACAAATTTTTATTTCTACTTTTTTGACTAACTAAAAACAGTAACCTTGTGAAAGGGTGATACAAATGATGGATTCTATTAAAAATTTTCTAAAACTCGAAACCTCGAGCAGCATTCTTCTACTTATTGGAGCGATATTCGCGCTTACAATGAAAAATTCGCCTTTCGAAGGCGATTATGACTCATTGTTAAACACCTTGTTTACAGTTCAAATTGGCGAAGCGGGCATTTCAAAACCATTGCTTTTATGGATAAATGATGGCTTAATGGCCATATTTTTCTTTCTTGTTGGATTGGAGCTCAAACGTGAATTGGTTGACGGTGAGCTTTCAGATCCGAAAAAAGTAGCTTTACCCATGATTGGAGCCGTTGGCGGAATGTTAGTTCCTGCTCTTGTTTATGCTTACATTAACTGGGGCAACGCCATTTCAATGCAGGGTTGGGCAATTCCGGCCGCAACCGATATTGCTTTCGCACTTGGAGTTCTTGCTGTTTTAGGGAGATCTGTTCCTACATCTTTAAAGATCTTTTTGCTCACCCTCGCAATTATAGATGATCTTGGAGCTATAATAATTATCGCTTTTTTCTACTCAGGCGATTTATCGACAACGGCTTTGGCGGTCGCCGCCTTCATTATCGCTCTTCTATATATTTTGAATAAAAGGGGAGTAGAAAATATTTCCGCTTATATATTGCTTGGTGTTGTTTTTTGGATTGCGGTTTTAAAATCGGGCGTACACGCGACACTTGCCGGAGTGATCCTCGCATTCTTAATTCCATATAAAAGAAAAGACGGTACATCACCCGTTAAAGAACTTGAACACGATTTGCATCCGGCGGTGGCTTATGTGATTCTTCCGATATTTGCATTCGCCAATTCGGGTGTTTCGTTATCCGGATTATCCTTTGAGTCGTTTTCCGAACCGGTCGCGTTGGGTATTTTACTCGGGTTATTTGCAGGTAAACAAGTCGGTGTTTTTGGATTTGCTTGGATTGCCGTAAAACTCGGCATCGGAAAAATGCCATCTGATTTGAACTGGACGAAAATTTATGGTGTGGCAATGCTCTGCGGTATCGGATTCACGATGTCGCTGTTTATCGGTTCGCTCGCATTTGAGCATGGGGGGCCAGATTATGCGACTTCTGTTCGACTGGGAATAATCAGCGGATCTTTGCTTTCTGCAGTAGGTGGTTATTTGTTGTTGAAAACACAATTTAAAAAAGCATAATAACCGCTCTCAACTCTTACCGAGCTTTTCATCCCCGGTCAATTTCTGGGATGAAGAGCTTTTATATGCAGAATAATAAAGGACAGAACTTCAGTGCAGAATATTTTCCTCGCAGCCCTTATCTTAATCCTTCTATATCGACGCACGAATTAAATAAATTTTTCCGACAGAAGTTGACCGGTCTGTTACACTAAAGGCAAAACCCGTTTGTATTTGAGCTTTCCTTGATATATATTTGAGTTATCAAATAATCGAGGCTGATATGAAAACACATTCCAAAGAATCCGAATTTATAATCTTGAATTCCATGCTTAATACAATGCTAATAAAAAAAATTGATCGGCAGCTAAATGTGCATGGAATAAGCTTTACCGAATATTTAATAATGCATCGTCTAAACGGTGCTCCTCAAAAAACTATGCGTCGAATTGATTTAGCTGAATCGGTAGGATTAAGCGCTTCTGGTGTAACCAGGCTAATCGCACCGATGGAAAAAATAAAACTTGTTGAAAAGGAAGCGAATCCAAGAGATGCCAGGGTGAGTTTGGTTAAGCTCTCAAAGCCTGGTGAGAAGCTCTTCGATGAATCAACGATTACATTTAACGAAACCGCAAAATACTTGTTGGAAAAATTAAGTCCGAAACAATTAGAGGCGATTACCGATCTTTCAGTAAAATTATTTTAAGGGTTTTGAATAGATATTATAAAAGCGGACAAACTAATCCGGCAAAGAAACGTCAAAACTATACTTCGTTTTAGAAACGAATAAAACCAAGTTTATTTCCGATTAAAAGGGGAGCGCCACCGATGAAAAGAAAATATTTCGACAGCTTTTTGCTTATGTCCGCATTTCTGCTTCCATTTTATTTTGTCTATTCCCCCCGACTAAACGAAAACCGGTCAGACCCATTTATCAAAACGCTTTGGCGCTTTACATTTGCCGGATTTTGTTTTTATGGAATCGCGGCTTTAACGACTTTAGTAATTCAAAAAATGCTTGGCGCTTAATCACGCTCGATCACAAATCTGCGTTATTATTTTAATCCAACAAAATCTTCTCGCTCTTTAGAGTTAATTATTGGGATTGATTTTCCCAAAAACATGACATATTGTTATATTCAATCCGACGAAATCTTAGGAAGCAAAAATGGGGATTCCCGCTCGCCTTGTAATGTACATAATGATGTTTTCCAATATTTATATATGTGCTCAAAAAGTTGAAGTTTATGTGAGCGATGCGGGAAACTTTACAAGTCCACCTTGGAAAATTTTGAAGTTCGACGAAAACGGAGAAAATCCGGAAACATTTATCAATCAGAACTTGGCGTGGCCTCAGGACATTCTTTTCTTGGAAGATCAGGGAATCTGCTTAATTTCAAATTTTAGTTCCGGGCGAATAACAAAATACGATATCGCAAGCGGAAATTACCTGGGTAACTTCGCAGTTGGTCTCAATGCCCCGACGAGAATGAAAATTGGTCCAGACAGCTTACTATATGTACTTCAATGGAGTGGCTCCGGCAAAGTGAAACGCTATAAATTAACCGGAGAGTTTGTCGATGATTTTACGACCGCCGGAGTTCCTCAAAGCATAGGAATTGATTGGGATAATAAACGAAACATGTATGTTTCCTCTTACCAGTTAGATTATGTAAAAAAGTATGATGAAAACGGCGGCGATTTAGGGGTTTTTATTAACTCCAATCTGGTCGGGCCGACAGATATTTGGTTTGATAAAAGTGGTGATTTGCTGGTCTCCGATTATGATGGAACGGCCGTTAAACGATTTGATTCACAAGGCAATTATAAAGGGAACTTTTTATCAGGATTGAGCAATTCTGAAGGTGTTGGATTTCTCCCAAACGGAAACATTCTGATTGGAAACGGTGCAACGGGATCGGTAAAAATGTTTAGTGATGAGGGCGTATACCTTTCAGATTTTATTCCCAAAAACTCGGGTGGACTGATTAGACCGAACGCCGTTTATATAAGATCGATTGGTGTCGTTTCCGTTAAAGATGAGAAGGAGAATCCAAACAACCCGACAGAATTTATATTGGAACAAAACTTTCCGAATCCATTTAATCCTACCACAACGATAAACTATACAATTCCAAAAATAAATTTTTCAACTAGCGGTCCGGAAAGATATGCTCAAGTGTCATTAACAATTTATGATGCTCTGGGAAAAGAAACTTTAACTGCATTTAACACAACAAAAGCTCCGGGAAATTATACATATATTTTTGATGGTTCATCTTTAACTTCAGGTGTTTATTTTTACACTTTGATTTCAGGCATTTTTTCTAAAACAAAAAAGATGTTGATTGTAAAATAGCTGGATTGTTAAAATAAGCGAAAGCCTTTCAGATTAGATTGTATTGTTTTTTAATATAAATTATTTCTATCTAAATACTGTAACAGCTTGGTATCAAGATAAGCTATTACAACAATCGCTCTGGAGCCTTCAATGAAAAGATACAAAATCGCAATTTCGATAATTATCCTCTTTTGTTTAAGTTGTAACGAAGACCCATCTTCACCGAACACACCTCCAACAGAAAATACAACTTACGAGAATCTCGTTTTTAGTGACAAGGTTGAGCTGTTTAATTATCCTTCATTTGGAAGCACAAACACAAACTTCGAGTTCAAGGTGGTTCTGAGAGATCCAACATTGAGAGTATCAAAAATAAAATACGATTTTACATCCGACAACAACTACGATACTTTATTAACTGCTCAGGATACCGTCAAATCAAAGTTCAGCCTATTTGGTTATAACACAGTTATCGGTTCGGTTGTACTTGCTGACGAAACCGTACTTTCATGCTCAACTATAATTTGGGTTACAGACCCGCAACTTATCGCGGCTGACGGGTCAGTATTTTACGAGCCGAATATTTATAACGGAAACATGATATCGGTGACTCATGGTCGAAGACACCAGGTTCAATTTGTTGACCAAAATTCTTTTGCAATGAAGTGTTTCTTTTGTGATTTTGAATCGGAGAAGTTTAGTGAAATGCATATCTCAATACCGAGTTTTGACGGAAAAAATCTCTTATTCGATAACGGGACAGATTATCTGTTTTGCGTCTATGATTTAGCCAAAAACGACTCAACAACGATAGATTTACCGATAAATCTTGTATCGTATCCCGTGGGAAAATTAACATGGAGCCTGGACAACGAATCGATTTATTGTGTCTCAGTTGATAAAAACTACACACCAAGCGGAATCAAATCTTATAACTTGCAAACCAAGCAAATTGTTGATTTGTATGAAAAAGGCGATTATGTCTGTATCGTTCCGGATCAACCGGATAAAATTGCAATTCTGGAAGAGGTAAATAATTCTGAAAGCAAGTTGATTATCTTTAATACTTCTTCTAATTCAGTGGAAGCCGAATATTCCGAGATTCCATTTAATGCACCATTCCGAATTCTTCGTGATAATGATAGAATATATTTCGACGGAGAAATGGCTTTTTACTCACTTAGCAGAAAAAAATCATATTTTATGGCATTTGACGAACTCGATCTTTCCGAACACATGTATGGCGAAGCCGATATCAATATGGATGGTAATAAATTTATAATCGGAACCTGGATAGACTTTCGGGGATTATATGAAATAACTTTGCCAAATCAATTTTAACTTTTTGAGAAAATATGAAAAAAACAGATAGACCAATTTTAATTGAAGAAACATTCAACCGATCTGTTTCGGATGTATGGTCCGCAATTACCGATGTTGAATTAATGCGAAAATGGTTTTTTGAAAACATCCCGGATTTTAAACCCGAAGTCGGATTTGAAGTAGTGTTCGAAATTAAAAATGAGTCAAGAACATTTCCACATAGGTGGAAAATTACAAGAGTTGTTCCCCAAAAGCTATTAGAATACAACTGGAAATATGATGGTTATTCGGGCGATTCAAATGTAATTTTCGAATTATCTGAAGTCGGGGATTTGACAATTCTGAAATTTCAAACAATAATTCTCGAAGATTTTCAGAGTGATATTCCCGAGTTTACAAGGGAAAGCTGTATTGGTGGATGGACTTACTTTCTGAAACAAAATCTAAAAAACTTTCTGGATGGATAACCAAGCCCCCACCTTATTAAGAGCGGTGGGAGCTAAACAGCACTTTTAATTTAAAACAAAATTCTTATTCAAATATCCATGATAGATTTTTGTAACCGCGCGCTTCCATTTTGTCTTTTGGAATAAACTCCATCGCCGCTGAATTCATGCAGTACCTAAGATTTGTTGGAGCCGGCCCATCGTAAAAAACATGACCGATATGAGAATCTCCGGCATGACTTTTTATTTCAACCCGTTCCATAAACGCAGATTCATCTATTACTTTATTGATGTATCTCGCATCAATCGGTTTCGTAAATGACGGCCAACCCGTCCCGGACTTGTATTTATCCTTTGAACTGAAAAGCGGCTCACCGGATACGATATCTACATAAATACCTTCTTCTTTATTATCCCAGTATTCATTATTAAAAGATCGCTCGGTTCCTTTTTCTTGAGTAACCTTATACTGCATTTCATTCAGTTTTTTCTTCAGTTGATCTTCGGATGGTTTTGAAAAATTCGAAGCGTACATTTTTCCCCAGGTCTTTTCAATAAACCGATCCCTGCCGGAGCCGTTTCTGTAGCTGTAATATCTGCCCGGATCTTTTTTATAAAAATCCTGGTGATAATCTTCAGCCGGATAAAATGTAGTAAACTTTTTAATTGGAGTGACTATCGGTTTTTCGAAAACTCCCGACTTGCTTAACAGTTTTTTAGAATTTTCAGCAACCGTTTTTTGTTTATCGTCATGATAGAAAATCGCCGAGGTATATTGCGAACCTCTATCGTAAAACGATCCGCCTGCATCGGTTGGATCAAATTGTTTCCAGAAGATGTCGAGAATTTCGCTGTAGCTAATAACTTGAGGATCGAATGTTACTTGAACCGCTTCCACATGACTTGTATTTCCGCTTGAAACCTCTTTGTAGCTCGGATTTTTTTCATTCCCACCGGCGTAACCAGATATTACTTTTTTTACACCATCTATTTTTTCAAAGGGCGCTTCGATGCACCAAAAACAACCTCCCGCAAATGTCGCAATCTCTTCCTCGTCAGAATAGGAAACTAATTTCGATTTTTCCCCATTCGATTGTATTTCAGAATCAGAACCGATAGACGACTTATCAAAACAGCCCCAGAAAACTAACAACGCCAACAAGCTGAAATTTATTTTTTTGATCATATTATCACCTCTATTTTGTTTATACGCAGCCATTTCAGGGTGCGGTATTCAGGTAAACAATGAAAGATGACTTCCGGTTTCCAATAAAATATTGCTTTTTAGGCAATTTGGAACTTGGAGCAATAAATTTAAATGGGGAACCTATGATTTTTTACGAAGGGCAAAAAAAATGCCGGATCAAAATTGATCCGGCATTCAAATCCGATAGATTTTATATATTCTGTTCTATTACTTCTACATCATCTTCGGGAACAACTCTTGCTATGTCAGCGATCGAGTCTCCTTCATCAAGTCTGACAAGTCTGACGCCTTGAGTATTTCGACCCATAACTCTAAGAGCTTTTACACCTTGACGAATAACGATTCCGCCGGTGCTTATAATTACCAATTCATCGGCATCTGCAACTTCCATCATTGCTATCATTTTACCAATTTTCTCACCGGTTTTGATAGTGATAATACCCTTGCCGCCACGTTTTGTTATTCTGTAATCTTTAAGATCGGAACGTTTACCATATCCCTTATCGGTAACAACAAGTAAGTTTGAAGCTTTTTTAATAACAATCGCGCCTATTACAATATCATCTTTGGCAAGTTTAATACCTCTTACACCGGTTGATGTTCTTCCCATATCCCGAACGTCTGTTTCGTGGAAACGAATCGCCATTCCATTGCGGGTTCCGATAACAACATCGTTGTTTCCTTCACTAAGAAGAACTTCGATTAAACTATCTCCTTCAACCAAATTGATCGCGTTGATTCCGCCTTTACGAACATTTGAGTATGCTGAAAGAACAGTTTTCTTAACCGTTCCGTTTTCAGTGATCATAACAAGGTATCTATCTTCGGAAAATTCCTTAACATTTACAAACGCGGTAATTCTTTCATCCTTTTCTTTTTGAATCAAATTAAGAATTGATCGTCCGCGTGTAGCCCTTCCACCTTCAGGAAGTTCGTGCACTTTAAGCCAATAGACTTTTCCTTTATCCGTGAAGAACATAATGTATTGATGCGTGGAAGCAATAAACATATGTTCGATGAAATCTTCATCTTTCGTTCCGGCTCCAGCAACGCCTCTTCCACCTCTTGCTTGCTTTCGATATCCGCTTACAGGGAATCTTTTAATAAATCCTCTGTGCGAAATTGTTACCACAACGTCTTCTTCAGCAATTACGTCTTCCAGCGAAAACTCTTGAGTATCGTGAATAACTAAAGTTCTCCTTTCATCTCCGTAACGCTCTTTAATTGCGAGAAGCTCTTCCTTAATGATTGTATTTCTTTTGGTTTCGCTTTCCAAAATTCCCTGAAGTTTCGCAATCAGCTTAATTGTTTCTTTGTATTCATCTTCTATCTTTTGTCTTTCAAGTCCGGTCAGTCTTTGCAATCTCATATCCAGAATTGCTTTGGCCTGAATTTCAGAAAGTTTGAATCTTGCGATTAAGTTATTCTTCGCTGTTTCAACATCCTTCGATTTTTTGATTGTTTCAATCACTTCGTCGATGTTATCAAGAGCGATTATGTAACCTTCTAAAATGTGTGCTCTTCTTTCTGCGGCATCTAATTCAAACTTTGTCCTTTTAACAAGAACATCCATTCTATGAACTAAGAAATGATGCATAACTTCTTTTAGAGTTAACACTTGAGGAGCGCCATTAACAAGTGCAAGCATTATCACGCCAAATGTAACCGACATTTGTGTATGCATAAACAACTGGTTTAAAATTACCGCCGGTTGAGCGTCTCTTTTTAACTCAACAACTATTCTTAATCCATCTTTATCAGATTCATCGCGAATATTTGATATGTCGTTAATTTTTCCCGCTCGAACAAGATCGGCCATTTTTTCGATCAGGTTAGCTTTGTTAACTTGAAAGGGAATTTCAGTAATAACGATACTTTCCCGATCGTTTTTGTGAGTTTCAATATTTGCTTTAGCACGGACGTTTATTTTTCCACGACCGGTTTCATATGCGTCTCTGACGCCGTTGTAACCGTAAATTATTCCGGCAGTCGGAAAATCCGGAGCGGTTACATGACGCATCAAGTCCGCGACTGTCATATTTGGATTATCGATAAATTCAACCAAGCCGTTTATCACTTCCGTGATATTGTGCGGTGGAATGTTTGTGGCCATACCTACGGCAATTCCACTCGCCCCGTTAATCAAAAGGTTTGGAAGATAGGCCGGAAGAACGGTTGGTTCTTGAAGCGAATCATCAAAGTTGGGTGCAAAATCAACGGTGTTTTTATCAAGATCACGAAGCATTTCTTCAGTAATTCTTTGCATCCGCGCTTCTGTGTATCTCATCGCCGCAGCTGAGTCACCATCCACAGATCCGAAGTTCCCTTGTCCATCAATTAAAGGATAACGGAGTGAAAAATCCTGTACCATTCTCACCATCGAATCGTAAACGGCTGTATCTCCGTGCGGATGATATTTACCAAGAACCTCACCAACGATTCTGGCGCATTTTTTATAAGCTTTGTTGTAAGTCATACCGAGTTCACTCATTCCGAAAAGAACTCTTCTATGTACCGGTTTTAAGCCATCCCTAACATCGGGTAATGCTCTGGAAACAATAACGGACATCGCATAATCGATGTAAGATGATTTCATCTCATCTTCTAAAGAAACCGGGGTTATTTTTTCAAAAATAGTTGCCATAAAGTCACCTAATTAGATATCTAAATTCGCATACTTAGCGTTTTTTTCAATAAAAGCTCTTCGGGGTTCAACTTGATCGCCCATAAGAGTTTCAAATATTTTTTCTGTTTCAATTCCTTCAAGATCGACCTGAAGTAAGGTTCTTGTGTCAGGATTCATTGTCGTATCCCATAACTGTTGGGGATTCATTTCTCCCAAACCTTTATAACGTGAGATCGTTAATCCCCGAACTTGGCTGTCATCAACTTCGCCTCTTTCGGTTTTAATACTTTTAATTCCCATTCGTTTTAAAATAGTATCTCTTTCAGCTTCATCGAAAGCGTACGATTCTTCTTTTCCTTTTTTGATTTTGTAAAGCGGAGGTTGGGCAATGTAAACCTTTCCTTGCGCAATTAGTTCTTTCATATGACGGTAAATGAAGGTTAGAAGCAACGTTCTGATGTGACTTCCATCCACATCAGCATCGGTCATAATAATCACTTTGCCATAACGGGATTTATCAGCGTCAAAATCGATTCCGACTCCGGCTCCGATTGCCGAAATCATCGATTTAATCTCGGTGTTTTCAAGCACTTTGTTGATTTTTGCTTTTTCAACATTTAAGATTTTGCCTTTTATCGGAAGAATTGCTTGGAACCTTCTATCACGACCTTGTTTAGCGGAACCACCGGCCGAATCACCCTCAACTATGTAAATCTCACAGTGTTCGGGATCGTTAATTGAACAATCTGCAAGTTTACCGGGAAGGTGCATTGAGTCGAGTGCGTTCTTTCTGCGGATAAGATCACGTGCTTTTCTCGCCGCTTCCCGCGCCTCGGCGGCTCTTAATCCTTTTTCAATAATTTTTTTTGCAACTGCCGGATTTTCTTCCAAATACTCCGCGAGTTTTTCACCGACAATGGTTTCAACGATTGATTTAACTTCACTATTACCAAGCTTCGTTTTTGTTTGCCCTTCAAATTGGGGCTCCATAACTTTAACAGAAATTATTGCTGTTAATCCTTCCCGAAAATCATCGCCGGTAAGTGTTATCTTTTTATTGTCTTTAACCAATTTGTTTTTGAAAGCGTAGTTGTTGAATGTACGAGTGAGCGCTGTTTTAAAACCGACAAGGTGAGTACCGCCTTCAATCGTGTTTATGTTATTTACATAAGTGTGAATGTTTTCGGCATATGCGTCGGTATATTCAAATGCGATTTCCAATGGAGTTTCGTCTCTTTCTCCCTCTATGTAAACCGGTTTATGAAGGGGTTTTCTGTTCTCATCCAAAAAAGCAACAAATTCTTTTATACCGCCCTTAAAATGATATTCTTCTTTTCTGTTTTCAATTTTATCTTCGATTGAAATTGTAACTTCTTTGTTTAAGTAAGCCAACTCTCTCATTCTTTCGGCAAGAGTTTCGAACCTAAATTTAGTTATTTTAAAAATTTCATTATCGGGCATAAATGTAACTTTTGTTCCCGATTCATTCTTTTTTGTTTTTCCAATTTCTCTTACAGGAGCTTTCGGAAAACCTCTTTCATATTCCTGAAAATATAAAACGCCGTCTCTTTTTACTTCAACTTTACACCATTCAGAAAGAGCATTTACAACCGATACACCAACTCCGTGTAAACCTCCCGAAACCTTGTATGAATTTTTATCAAACTTACCGCCGGCGTGAAGAACCGTCATAACAACTTCAAGTGCGGATCGTTTTTCGATCGGATGTATATCAACCGGAATTCCCCTTCCGGCATCTTCAACCGATACGCTCCCATCTTTATTTATTGTTATATCGATTATATCGTTATAACCGCCTAAGGCCTCATCGATACTATTATCAACTACTTCGTTTACAAGGTGATGAAGTCCACGTGCGCTCACATCCCCGATATACATAGCCGGTCTTTTTCGAACGGCTTCGAGTCCTTTCAGAACATTTATATTTACGGCATTATAGTTTGAGTTATTGTTGTTAATCATATTTTACATCACAAATTTAATTGATTTTATAATTTCACTATTTAGACTTTTGTTTATTTTTTTAATAAACTCAGTTTTTTGTATTTGTATTTCGTTCCTCAAAATTGAGTTATCGACACTCAAAAAAAGAACACCATTTTTTACCTTTACAGGCTTTACGGCATTTTTAAATTCCGGAAAGATTTTCAAAAATTGATTTACCGCTTCATACTCATCAGCTGCTCTTCTTACGCTTGCAAAATGTTCATCTTTAGTAACCAAATCTGAGATCGCGCTGAATTTATGAAACATATTCCGCCACTCCTCCATGAACATTTATCATTCTATCTGTTTCGTTAATACTAAGATTTGCTACATTTGAGAAGTCTGTCATCGTAATAAAAGCTTGTCCGATATCTTTAAGATACTCGCTGATTTTATTTGCGCGGTAAGTATCCAACTCTCCGAATACGTCATCCATCAAAAAAATTGGTTTTCGTCCCAGCCTCTCATTCATAAAGAAAAATTGGCCAAAGCGTAAAGCAATTTGAAATGTTTTGTGTTGTCCCTGACTTCCAAATTTTTTTAACTCCAATCCGTTTATACTAAAAACAAAATCATCCCGATGGGGGCCTACTAAATTAGTTCCCCGGATTAGTTCATCCTTCCGTCTTTTTTCGAGGGCTGAAAGAATATCTTCTTCAATTTTAGAAAAATCACTAATCTGAATTGTCGAGTAAAAAATCTCCGGAACTTCAACTTCTTCCATCAGATTATGATATGCTTCTTTAACGAATAATTCAAAATCATTTAAAAAATTAATTCTGTGTCTAATTATTTCCGCGCCATTCTTTGCCAGCATTAAATCCCAAGCATCAAGTTCTTGTAAAAGACCGGCGCTTCTGTGATCTTTTAATTGACTCAAAAGCGATGACCTTTGTTTAATTGTTTTGTTATACTCCATCAATATTTTTAAATAAGTATCGCTTGATTGAGAAATAACAGAATCAATAAATTTTCTTCGATCAGCAGGCGATCCCATTGTAATAGAATGATCGGATGGAGTTAAAGTAACCACGGGAAATTTTCCAATAATCGATGAGGCTCTGTAGATTTGTTTATCATCTAAAAAATAGTTTTTGCGATTAGATTCATTATCGTAAAAAACTTTAGTTTTGTTAGTCGTCAAATCTTTAAAATTCCCGTTCAACTCAAAATATTTTTTTGAAAAAGTAACAGCTTCTTGGTCTGATGATTGGCTGATATTTCTGGTGGTACAGAGATAGTAAATAGCCTCTAAAATAGATGTCTTTCCTTGTCCGTTGCCACCTACTATATAGTTTAGGTTATTTGAGAATTCTAAAGTTGTATTCTCATGCAGCCTAAAATTAGTCAGAAAAAGTTTATTCAGGGTCATCTCAATTATTTAATCGAACCGGCATCAGCAGCATCATTAAGTCGAGATTATCCTTATTATCTTTAGGTTCAACAATAACTGCCTTAGTCGGTGAATGGAGCTTAAGTATAATTTCTTCGGCTCTAATGTGACTAAGAATATCATTTACATAAGCTGAGTTAAATCCAATTGTAAGAGGATCGCCTTCGTAAGTACAATGTATGCTTTCCTTACCGGAAGCACCAATATCAAGATCCTCAGCTGAAATTTCTAAATTATCACCATCAATACTGAATTTTACTCTTCGTGTGTTACTGGTCGAGAATAGCATCATTCGTTTAACGGCGTTGTGTAAATCCTTTGTTTTTACATGAAGTAAAAATTCATTTTCCATTGGAATTACCGTTTTGTAGTCGGGATATCTTTGACCGATTAATCTGGTAATTAATTCAATATCACTCAGAACAAAAGAAACATGGGATTTACTTAAATATATTTTAACATCTTTTTCATCAAGTACTTTATGAAGAACGGATATTGCTCTTTCCGGAATAATGTATTGTTCGGTAATTTCATGTTTAATATTTGTATTTAACATGTTTACCAATCTATGACCATCGGTAGCAACGAATCTTAATCCTTCTTCGATAAATTCAAAAAGTGTTCCCATCATAGCCGGGCGCATTTCTTCTTTGCTCATCGCAAAGGAAGTATATAAAAACGCAGTATTTAATTCTTCGCCATTTATACTTATTTCTTTTAAGTCTTCTTGGTCTACGGTGTCGCCCGGAAAAGAAGGTATTTCTGGAAAGTCGCTTGAGTCAAGGTAACTAAGTGAATACTCACCACTATCGGTTGTTAGTTGTAATTTGCCTTTTTCTTCAACCTTAATATTTAGTGTAGTTTCGCCCAACGAACGAACAACATCGTAAAGCAATTTTGCGGGAACAACGAATGAAGCATTGGAATCGGCAACAATATTTAATGAAGATTTAAGTGATATTTCCAAGTCGGTTGCAAAAACAGTCAGCTGCCCGTCTTTGATTTCGATCAGAAAATTTTCAAGAATTTGCATTGGAGTTCGGGAAGGTACGGCCGGGATAATTTTTGTTAAAAGCCTTTCAAATTCTTTACTGTTTACCTTAAATTCCATATTGATTTGCTCCTTTTTTGAACCTCAAAATATACGAAAAAAGCCCTCTTTTATCAATTTAAATCAGGCATCTGATAGTCTTTTATCTTATCAACACTCTATTGTATTAATCATATGATATATTTTAAAAATATGTAATAGTAATAAGGGCGTTAATATGTTGATAACCTAATTATCATCCGATTCTGATTCGAAATCGAACGATTCCGGTACGGATTATTGTGGGTAAAATGTGTACAAATATGACTTACTTTGAACTCGTCTACAATTATCCATTTATGCACACTTTGTTTGTAAATTATCAACATCCTATTAACACTTATTTTTTCTCTAAAACCACTTTAATTTTAGTTTAGTTTTAAGAGTAAATGAAAAAAATTTGGTTAATTTCAAAATCGTGATTGGATCTATATCACATTTTCACAGTAATTCAAAAGATATTTTTAAGCATTTATTATATTGTTTTTATGAATAAAAAAATCAGACTTTTCGCCGCATTAACCATTTTTATAATGGCATTTGGAACCAACCTAAAATCACAAAATCACAAAATTTATATCAACGAATTTCTCTCTTCCAACGTTTCTATAAACATGGAAATGGTCGATTTCGGAGATTTTTCAGACTGGATAGAACTGTATAATGATGAAAGCTTTGAGGTTGATTTAAGTGGTTATTTCTTAACCGACAATCCATCCGAACCAACACAATGGGTTATTCCAAACAACACCAAAATTGGGGGAAAGGGATTCCTTATTATTTGGGCTGATGGATTTGATGATTCCCCAGGGCAAACGTATACACGGCCTTGGTGGCCCAGCGGTACAAGTTTTACGACAAAAAATTATCATTCTAACTTTAAGTTAAATGACGCGGGCGAATTTATCGGTTTGTATAATTCGGGTGGGTTGATTGTTGACTCGATTACTTACGACAATCAAGTGGATGATATTTCCTTTGCTCGATATCCTGACGGAACCGGACAGTGGAAATTTAGCACACCGACACCTGATGGAAGAAACAATCCGGGAATCGATTTGCCGGTCTTTACCACCGAGGTTGAGTTTTCAACCGCCGGCGGTGTTTATGATGATTCGTTTCTTTTATCTCTAAATGTTAAAAATGGATCCGGGGAAATTAGATATACAGATGATGGTTCGATTCCTAAAGAGACGTCCACTCTTTATTCATCTCCGCTAATTATTCAGGAAAGTGTTGTAATTAGAGCGAGAGTTTTTGAAGACCAGAAATTTCCCGGCAAAACAATTACTAATTCTTATTTGATAAACGAATCGCATGATTTACCGGTTGTTTCCATTTCTACAAATCCGGAAAACTTGTGGGATAAAGAACTCGGAATCTATCTGAATAGCTATAAAGACAGAGAGATACCGGTTTCATTCGAAATTTTTGACGCGAACGGTAATTATAAAACTAACGCCGGTATGCAGATCGGGGGAGAAAATATTTACAGATTCGCTCAGAAACCCCTTAATATATATGCTCGAGGCAGATATGGTGATAATGATTTAAAATACAAGTTTTTCAACAATTTTAATTATGCGGAATATGATAAACTGTATCTCAGAAACGGAGGAGATGATTGGCCTTTTACGATGTTTAAAGACGGTATGATTGGTAATATTGTTAGAGGCAAGGTTTCAAACTCGTTACAAGCATTTAATCCGGCTGTTCTGTATTTGAACGGAGCTTACTGGGGAATTCAAAATATGAGAGAAAAATTGGATGATAAATATTTTGAGTTGCACTATAATACAGAAGCTATTGACTTGGACCATTTAGAATCAAATTACAATATAATTTCTGGTTCTGCCGATGATTATTTAAGTCTGCTAACCTATATAAGTATTAGTGATATGTCAGATAGCAACAATTACAGTTACGTTAGTAATAATGTAGATTTATTGAATTTGATGGATTTTGTGATTGTTCAAGATTATTTAGGAAATACTTCCTGGGGACACAACAGGGAGTTATGGCGTGACAGGGGTGCTGAAAACAAATGGCGATGGGTGCTTGTTGATATGGACCGCGGTTTCTACACAAGCAGAATTAATTACAACCTAATAAGTGATCTTTATTCTTCACTTGAAATTTTTCGAAAATTGATGGAGAATAATGAGTTTAGATCAACATTTTTGCAGCGTTATGCGAACCATATTAACGATACATTTAACTCAGATCGTGTGGTTGCAATTATTGATAGCGTTAGCCAGTTATTAGAAAGTGAAATGCCAAACCACATTTCAAAGTGGAGTACTTATATAGATAGTCTTTCAATTAAAGAATGGGGAATTGAGAGGGGGATTCAGTCGATGTCGGCTTGGAGGAATAATATTGAGGGTTTGAAGACTTTCGCAAACGAAAGACCGAATAATGCTTTAAGAATACTTGGAGATTTCTTTGAAACTGATGGAACGCTTGAGCTCGCGCTAAGCTCGGTGGGTCTTGACGCACCATCAATTTATATCAGTGATTTTAAATATACCGCACCCTCGGTGTTAAAATATTTTGCGGGATTTCCGATCAACTTGAAGGCGATGGTTCCACCCGGATATAAGTTTGATAATTGGTCGTCAATTAGCTCAACAACCAGTAATACTCTATTGATAGAGCATGGTGCAAATTGGAAATATTTTAACCAAGACCAGGCGCCGGTTGGTGATTGGAAAGGAATCGATTTTGATGATTCGGGTTGGAGTTCGGGATCAGCCAAGTTCGGTTATGGTGAAGGTGATGAAAGTACGGTTTTAGATTACGGATCTAATTCATCGGATAAATACAGCGCGTACTATTTTAGAAAGACGTTTAACATATCTGATATTTCTGATATAGAGTCTTTGTCAATAAAAGTTCAACGTGACGATGGAGCCATTATCTATTTAAATGGGGTTGAAGTTGTCAGATCGAATATGCCGACGGGAGTTGTCGGATATGAGACAAATGCCTCAGAGACGGTTGGAGGTTCCGACGAAGATTTCTTTTTTGAATTTAATGTTGATCAATCAATTTTAACGAATGGGACTAACCTGGTTGCTGTTGAAATACACCAGGTGGATGGAGGAAGCAGTGATATAAGTTTCGATCTTGAATTGATTGCGAGCAATCAGTCATCCACAGGGCAGTCGGTTGTATTGGGAACTGCCGACTCGGTAAGCGTTACTCTTACGGGAAACACCGAAATCATTGCCAATTTTTCTAAAATAGATATTTCTGAACTTCCCGGTACAATTTCCGGCAATCTAACTTTGACAAAAGACAAATCACCATACTATGTAACCCAAAATATCACGGTTACCGAAACAGGAGTGCTCAAAATTGAAAGAGGTGTGGAGGTAATTATTTCTCCAAACTATTCAATTATTGTGACCGGTCAGCTTATCGCAACCGGAACAGAAGAAGATAAAATCAATTTTCATTCTGTTAATGAAGACGAAAACTGGGGCTCAATAATTTTTTCCAACTCAGCTTCTAGCTCGGTATTGGATAATGTAATTATAAAAAATGCCGGCGGTGTGGAAGGGAGTGATGATTATTTTGCGGCAATATCCTTAAAAAACAGCATTGTTACGATTAGCAACTCGCTCATTGCAGATGTCGGTATTCCGATATTTGCGAAGAACTCGAACCTTATTGTTGATTATTGTGAGTTCAGAAATGTATCGGAAATCGGAGATTATATAAATAGTAAAGGTGGGACTGCGACGATTTCGAATTCCAAATTTCTTGGAAACAACAACTTTGATACGGATGGAATCGATCTTGATTATGTTCTTTCGGGTACAATTAATAATAATTTGATTGAAAATTTTACCGGATCAAACAGCGATGGAATCGATATTGGCGAAGCTAGCCAAAACGTTTTAATTTCAAATAACATAATTAGAATATGTGGAGATAAAGGTGTATCAATCGGACAGGGGTCAGAAGTAAAAATCGAATTCTCTTTAATTCAAGACTGTCTTATTGGTGTGGGTGTTAAGGATAGTTTTTCGGTTGCTGAAATTGATCACGTTACATTCGCAAACAATGAAGCTGCAGCGGCCGTTTATGAGAAAACGGTAGGACATGGTGGGGCTGAACTAAATGTAATCAACTCAATTTTTTATAACTCTACGGATACTGATTTTACAGTAGATGGCAAGTCTTCAGGCACGGTATCTTATTCTATATCAGACACCAGAACACTAACCGGCTCTAATAATTTATCGGGTGCTCCGGGTTTTATTAATCCGGGAGGGAACAATTATTTTCTTCAGGCTAATTCCTTAAGCCTTGGCAAAGCGTCGCCGGAATCTCAAGTGAGAGATCTCGGCGCATATTACTTTAAAGGCCAGTCGGGGTCTAAAGTCGTAATAAATGAAATCAACTATAATTCTTCCGCGCTTTTTGATACGGAAGATTGGATTGAAATTCTTAATAATAGTGATGGTCGGACATCCCTATCCGATTGGGTTTTTATGGATGAAAACAATGAGCCCTCTTTTGTTTTACCTGAAGGAACGTATTTAGATGTGGGGGCATATCTTATTATTTGCAGGGAGCAGCAAAAATTCGCATCTCGATTTACGGGGATAGAAAATTTGTTTTTTAATATGGCAAGCGGATTAAGCGGAAGTGGAGAATCAATCTTTTTATACTCATCCGATGGATTCCTAATTGATTCGCTTACCTATAGAGATAGTGCGCCCTGGCCAACAGATGCGGACGGAAACGGCCCAACGCTGGAATTGGATGACCCAAGTAGTGATAATTCTAACCCAAACAGTTGGTCGGCGTCACCGGGTCACGGAACGCCGGGAGAAAGAAATACACTTTACACAGATGTAGATGGAGAAGAATCGGTTGAAATTACCGACTTTAGAGTGAGTCAAAACTTTCCTAATCCGTTTAATCCCGAAACCAGAATTCGTTATTCGATTCCCGAAGAAAGCAATGTTTCTATAATCGTTTATAACTCTCTTGGTGAAGAAATCCGACAACTTTTATCGGAGAATTTGGATAAAGGATATTATGAAACATCATGGCAACCTGAGGGTGTTTCAAGCGGTGTTTTTTTCATTAAAGTTATTGCGAAAGCCGAAGCTTCAAGCAGAAACTTTTCGGAAGTAATAAAGGTGATATATTTAAAATAATAAGACTGTTCATTAATCTAATTTAAAATCTAATCTTTTTGTGTGTTAAGTAAACAATTTTGTGACTTGCTCGTCAAAATAGTTTATGAATATTAATCTCTTAAGGATTTTATGATAAAGCGAATTATTCTTGCCCTCATTTTTACCTCAACAGTGATCTGCGCACAGAGCAATTTTATCAACGGAAAGGTTGTTGATTCCCAAACCGAAGAACCATTGATCGGTGTTAACATAATTATTAATGAACTGGAAAATGTCGGTGCGGCATCCGATCTTGATGGGTTCTTTTCGGTCAACGTACCTCTCGGAAGCTATACATTAACCGCAAAAATGATAGGGTTTAAACCGGTTGTTAAAACAGATATTGTTGTTAATGAGGGTAGTGAAGTTCAACTTGTAATCCGGATGAGCGAAACATCTATTCAGATGGATCAGGTTGAAGTGAAAGCCGACTATTTCGATAGATCAATTAAGGAAAACGATTTAAGCACGGTCGTTCTTAGTCCTGAGGAAATTAGACGATCACCCGGTTCTGCTCAGGACTTTCAGCGTATTTTACAAGGAATGGCCGGTGTTTCTTTTACAGATGATAAAAACAACGAGCTGCTTGTAAGAGGAGGGTCGCCCAACGAAAATCTTATTGTTTTTGATAATATTGAAATTCACTCAACCAACCACTATCCGAATGAACAAAATTCCGGCGGTCCGATTAACATGATCAATGTGGAATTGATTGAAAACATTCAATTCTCAACCGGCGGTTTTATCTCAAAATATGGAGATAAGCTTTCTTCTGTGATGAATATTGATACGAGAGACGGAACAAGAATCAATAATCTTAATGCAAATATTAACTTCTCTATGGCCGGATTGGGAGCCGTTCTCGAAGGAAAAATGTTTTCGGGAAAAGGATCGTGGATTCTCTCCATTAGAAAAAGCTATCTCGATCTTGTAACCGGCGCCATCGGGTTAACCGCCGTTCCTCGATACTATGACGGACAATTTAAGCTTTCCTACGATTTTTCTAATTCGCACAAAATCTCATGGACCGGAATATTCGGAAACGATAGAATCAACATTGAAGGCGAATCGGAAAAAACCGACCGAACAATGGCAAATAAAGTTGACTCAGTAGGATTTGATGACGTTGATGTTCATCAGCAGCAATTTGCAACCGGAATTACATTAAAAAGTCTTTGGAGCAAAAATCTTCTATCAGAGGTAACTGCTTATTTTACAAGCTTTTATACAAACGTTGATGTCCGGGAAAGTTTTGTTGAAAGAACATATAACAGCGATGGAAAGGCTGTTCAATCTGCAATTTTGAACTCAAGACCTATCTTTGATGATAATAGTATGAATCGACAAGGAGGAATTAAGGCGCAGTTTACCTGGAATCCAACCAAAAGATACCAGATGGAGTTTGGCGGACAGCATCTGTTTGGCGGATTTAAGCAAGACTTTTACCTTTTTGGAGATTCCGCAAGGTATCAAATTAATGGTAATTGGAGTCCGACAGTTGTTGTTCAACCCGCACAGCTGGAATACGATTTGGCGTTTTTCGATTATTTTAGGGACTATCTTTATTTGAATAATAGATTTAAACTGCTATCCGATCGGGCTGCGTTAAATGTCGGAATACGTTACGATTATTTTTCTTACAGCGAGAAAGGAAACATTAGTCCCAGAATATCAGCGTCATACTTTCTTATTCCGGAAATCACAAACATTAATATTGCCTATGGAGAGTTTTATCAAACTCAGAATTATCCCACATACGGCGACCGGGAACAACAAGACATTAATCGTTACTTAAAAAACTCTCATTCAAGGCATGTAGTTTTGGGTTTGGAGCACCTGCTTGATACCGGACTTAAACTGACAGTAGAAGGTTATTACAAAAACTATGATGATATTCCTGTTTCAGAGGAATTTATACGTTTTGATGATCGGACTTTTCGTTCAAATAAAAATCTAAATGTCGGCAAAAAAACTACTTATGGAGTTGACATCCTGCTTCAACAAAAACTTGTTGACCGGTATTACGGAACGTTCAGTTTTTCAAGAATGTGGAGCGACTTTGGAGATCCAAGAATAGGAAGAGAGGGCGAAACATATCCTTCGGATTATGATTTTCCGTACGTGCTTTCTGTTGTTTTGGGCAAAAGGTTCGATAACTTGAGGGACGAATTGGACCAAATGCCGTTTTATATAAAATATCCGTCATATATTTTACCATTCTCAAACGATATGGAAATCAGCTTCCGTTGGAGATACGCAAGCGGAAGACCTTATACGCCGATGAATTTTTCTACAAACGAACAATATTTTGAAGGCGAAACTCGCTGGAGCAAGGGAGCTTGGGTGCCGAGTAATAATATTAACTCGGAACGTTATCCCGCGTATCACAGACTAGATGTCGCATTTAACAGCAGATATAATCTGGATGGTTGGAGTCTTGGAGTGTTTTTGTCCGTTATGAATATTTATAACAGGGATAATATCGCTTTTTACCAATACAACTCTGACGGAACTATAGAGAATGTTTCGCAATTTAGCTTATTTCCGGTTGCAGGAATTGAAGTGGAGTTTTAATTAAATGTTCAGCTCAATTTTATTTCGGAGAGTGTCAACAGTTTCCTTTAAATGAAGGTCCTCTCCGACCTGCCTGTCGATAGAGTTAAATGCGTGAATTACGGTTGAGTGATCTCTTCCACCGAAATGCAGTCCGATTGTTTTAAGAGACGACTTTGTAAGCTTTTTAGAAAGAAACATCGCAACCTGCCGGGCTTCCACAACTTCTTTTTTACGGTTCTTTTCCCGCACTTTATTTTCATCAACATGAAAATATTCACAAACTACTTTGGCGATATTATCGATTGAGATATTTACTTGGCGGTTTGTGGAGATTTCCTTAACGGTTTTTTTTGCAAGCTCAAAATCGATTTCTTTCGAGTTAAGCGAAGAGTTTGCGAGAAGTTTTATCAAGCAGCCTTCCAACTCACGAATATTTGAAGTGATATTATGAGCAATATATTCGAGAATTTCGTTTGTGAGATATATTCCGTAAGTCTCACTTTTATTTTTAAGGATCGCGATTCTTGTTTCAAAATCTGGCGGTTGAACATCCGCACTTAATCCCCATTGAAATCTTGAAATTAAACGCTCGTTCAATCCTTTCAGATCCTTCGGAGGTTTATCGGAAGATAAAATAACTTGCTTCCCGGATTGGTGAAGTGTGTTAAAAATGTGAAAGAACAGATCCTGTGTTTTTTCTTTCCCGATAAGGAATTGGATGTCGTCAATAATTAAAACATCCATTTTTTTATAAAAATTCGAAAAATTATTTACAGTATTCGTTTGAATCGCTTCAACAAATTCTACGGTAAAAACATCGGAAGAGATATAAATGACTTTTTTCTTCGGATTTTTCTTTAGAACACGATTCCCGATTGCTTGAATTAAATGCGTTTTTCCGAGTCCGACACCGCCATAAATAAACAATGGATTGAAAGAGGTTTCACCGGGATTTTCACCCACGGCGTAAGCGGCGGCTCTCGCTAATTGATTACTTTCCCCTTTAATAAAATTTTCGAAATGATAACGTGGATTAAGATAAGTTTCGAACTCTACCTTTTCTTCAGCAACTGAAACAGTTACACGCTCCTGTTTGCTGATTGTCGGTTCAAAAGGCAGTTCCGGCTCATTGCTGTCATCTTTTATCTTAAATTGAAGCTCGCCCTGATCACCAAGTACATGAATAATGGTTTTGTTTATAAGAGTATTAAAATGTTCGTCGATCCATTCAACAAAAAAGCTGTTTGGAACCTGAACTTTAAGGGTCGTTTCGTTAATTTCTAGTGGTTTAATTGGGATAAACCAGGTATTGTAAGTGATATGAGGAACATTATCTTTTATAATATTCAGACATTCTTTCCAGGCTAATTTCGGATCAGATACCCGGTTTACGATTTCATTCATTAAAAGATATCCACAATTTTTAATTGTCTAAAAACCAAGCTATAACAAAGGATTTCTTGGATTATAAAGTTCAACACCAAAGCTGTCCACATGTTGTCAACATTTAGCGTCAAGCCGTAAGTTGTTGTAAATAAAAGAGTTAGTCGCAATAGTTAATGCTTGTACACTAATTGATTTGTTTTAATTCTAAAGCTGTTTTGCGGTGGCAGATCGTGAAACGTTCCACAATTATAAGATGTTAACAAGTTATCAACACCGTTTCTGCACTCCCAACTCGACACGAAAATATATTTAGAACGGCTCACCTGCAAATTAATTCTTTGAAGTCCCTCTAAGTTGTTGAAATAAAATAACATAAAGTTTCTTTAAAATTAAACAAATATTTCGGGTCTCTTTGTTATATTTAAAATCGTAATCGAGGGTGAAATGAATCATATAAAAATTGTATTTACAGGCGGCACTTTTTCCATGAAAGTTGATGAAGTTACGGGAGGCGCCGTTCCACATTTTCACGGAAACGAACTTCTTGATATGATTCCCGAGCTAAATAGCCTCGCGAAAATCAGCATGTACGAATTTGGAATTTACCCCGGTCCACACATGACCCCTGATCTTATTTTTGAACTTGCAAATAAGGTTCGGCGTTTTGCCGAGGACGACGATATTGACGGAATAATTGTTACTCATGGAACTGATACACTCGAGGAATCTTCCTATCTTTTAGATCTTGTAATAAAAACCGAAAAGCCAATTGTTTTTATCGGCGCGATGAAAACTTCATCGGAACCTGATTGGGACGGACCAAAAAATATGCTGGACGCTGTTCATATATGCAATAATCCGAATAGCAGAAACATGGGTGTATTGGTTTGCCTTGATGGAGAAATTAACGCGGCAAGCGAAGTTACCAAAACGCATACTGAAGACTTGGAAACCTTCCGGAGTCTTGATTTTGGCTCGCTTGGTTTTGTGGATCGTGGTCGTGTGGTTTTTAACCGAACACCTATGAAACTCGAGCACATTGAAACACCCGGAGTAAATTCCAACGTTCACCTGATTAAAACTTATGTCGGAATGGATGAACGAATGTTTAAGTTTTCCGCTGATAGTAAAATCGAAGGACTTGTAGTTGAAGCAATGGGTGTAGGCAATGTGCCGCCGAAAGCATTTGACGGAATTAAGTACGTGATGTCTAAAGGTATTCCGGTGGTTCTAGTTTCACGCTGCCCAAGCGGAGAAACAATGGATATTTACGGCTATCCCGGTGCCGGTAAATGGCTTAAGAAAGAAGGGGTTATTTTTGTCGAGTATCTAAACGGTCAAAAAGCAAGAATAAAGCTGATGCTCTGCTTAGGTAAAACCACAGATATGAATGAACTAAGAAAGCTTTTTGACTGATATGTTAAATTAATCTTTGTCGGTTATTAGAAGCGAATAGATTGGGTTTTTTGACGTACTTATTTCTTCCTCACGGACATTGTTTAAATGTTTTTTTATTGTATTGTTAAGAAAGCATTCAGTATTTCATTCTGTTAGATTCGGTGGATAATCCTTTTTTATCCCCATTGCTATATTTCGGCAGCAACTTGCATTTGCTGCCAATAATTTGTTTTGTATCTTTGTAAAAAAAATACAATCAATAAGAAAAAAATAAATATCGACAAACTTAAAGCACGATTCTTACAGACAGATGTAATTCACAATGAGCAAATCATTAATTTTTACAGAGAATCAGAACCTGACCTTAAAAAGACCACAATAAACTGGCGAATTTATTCACTAGTTCAGATGGGTGCATTGAACAGAATAGGACGTGGAAAATATATTTTAGGTAATAAGCAAAGCTATGTTCCGGAAATACAACCAAAACTAATAAAACTTGACAGGTTACTAAAAAAGAATCTTCCATATCTGAATTACTGTTTATGGTCAACGTCATTATTGAATGAGTTTATGCTTCATCAACCGGGAAAATTCTTTTTTATAGTTGAAGTTGAAAATGATGCTGCGGATGCAGTTTTTTATTTACTCAAAGAGTTTAAATATTCTGTGTTCCTTAAGCCCACCAAAGAACTGTTAAACAGATATTTGCCTGAGGGTAAAGAGGTCTGGATAGTTAAATCCTTAGTTTCAGAAGCACCAGTTCTGAATATAAAGGGCATTCAGACAACTACTCTGGAAAAATTATTAGTTGATTTATTTACAGACTCGGATATTTTAGATGCACAACAGGGGGCCGAAAAAAATAGAATTTTTGAAGAAGCATTTGATAAGTACATTATTAATGAAAACAAATTGTTAAGATATGCGGCCCGCAGAAGAAAAAAAGAGCAGATAGACAATTACTTAAACAAGGTTTCAAAATATCGGCAGTAAACCTAATTTTGCTGCCAAATTATTGATATATGATTGACAAAGAATCGCTTGATATAGAATGGATTAATAAAGTCTCTGCGATAAAAAGAAACGCGGACCGAATTCTTGTTGAAAAGGTAATAAGAGCATTATTATTGCTCGAGGGGCTGGCAAAAATTAATCTGGAATTTATATTTAAAGGCGGTACAGCATTAATGCTGCTATTAAATTCCTCAAGAAGACTTTCAATTGACATTGATATAATTATTCAGAATGAACCAAAGGAGCTTGAAACGCTTTTCCAGAAATTAGTTGGAGAGCAATTTTTTAACAGAGTTGAATTGCATTTAAGAGTTACAGAATCAAAAATTAAAAAGGCACATTATAAATTTTATTATACGCCGATTCACAAGACACGAGCTGAAGAAGAGTATATTTTACTTGATATTTTATTTGAAAAAGCAACCTATCAAAACATCACGAACATTCCTATTGTCTCTGATTTTGTAATTTCAAAAGAAGAAAATATTTCGGTTCCAATTCCATCTGTCGAAGATATTTTAGGTGATAAGTTGACCGCATTTGCACCAAACACAACGGGAATTCCATACTTTAAAAATGAAACAAGCATGAGTATGGAAATTATGAAACAGCTTTATGATATCTCAAATTTATTTGACAATATATCTGATCTGGAGATAGTTGCAAATACTTTTAAATCATTTTCGGAAACAGAGCTTAGCTACCGGGGGAAAGGTGATTTGAATTATAATCATGTGGTAAACGATATTATTGAAACAGCCCTATGTATTACAAGCAGAGGAAATGCGGGGAATGGAAATTTCGATGAACTTCGAAGTGGCATTAACAGGGTATCAGGCTTCATCTTTTCAGAAGCATTTCACCTGGATAAGGCGATTACTGCGGCTTCCAAAGCGGCTTATGCTTCAACTGCAATAAAATACAAACAGAAAAATGTTGAAAAATATAGTGATCCGCTACAGATGGAAGAGTGGATCATTGAAAATCCTCTTTGGGTAAGAATGAACAGGTTGAAAAAATCAAATCCGGAAGCTTACTTTTACTGGTACAAAATGCACAAGTTAATTAAGGACAATAATGAGTAGATCAACTGTACATTACGCGGATAATAAAACCAACAACGCATAAAAACCCTCATGATAAATTAAGACCAGTCGGTACGCCCGTCCAAAGGGTTGAATATATTATTTAGCTCCATTTATTGAGAATATTTCATATAGGCGATTTTAGGATAATCTATATGATTTTAGAGAATCAGACCGTATTAATTTTGCAAATCGGTCAGAGGAAGTGTGTATAAAATCCGCGCCTAATTATCAGATATAGTTTGAAGCGTAGAATTCCTCACTTCGATTTAAATTCCTTTATCGCCAAAAGAACGCTACTTCTTCATCTCAAAAACCTTAACCGGAGCTGAGATTGCAATTTGAGATCCGTTATCAAAGAACAAATTCGCTGAATACGTTTCACCTTCTTTTACATCCTGGTTTAGCCCAATTAACATCACATGAAAACTCATCGGTTTGAAAAGGCGTGATCCGTTCGCCGGAATAGTCACCTCATCAACTTGTCGCATTCCCATCATATCTTCGCCCTTTTCGAAAGTTTCGTGAACTTCCACAACTTTAGATATCTCTGACTCAACTTTTACAAGTGCAATTTCGTTTTCGGTGTTATTTGCTATTTCAAAAAACAACGCGGTGTTCATATTTTTCGCCGCGGCCCTAATCCAAGGGGAGTTAATTTCGATTGTACTTTTGGTTTCAGCGCTCTTCTTTGCCGGCCCGTCTTCCGATTTTTGGCAAGCAGTAAAAACCATTAAGATTAAAATAATAGCTGATGCGATTTTTTTCATCTTTATATCCGTTAATTTGTTAGAGTTTTCAAATCCGTAATAACTTGTTCGATGTTTGTGTTGCTCCCTTTGTAATAATTCCGCAGTCTTCCTTGCGCGTCAAAAAGGGAAATCCTATCCGTATGAACAAAATAAACTTTCTCGGTTCCGTCGGGCATTTGAGTCGTATCGCTTGGAACGTAGAAGATTCCAAGTCTTTTCATTAATGAATCGATAACGGTTTTTTCTCCGGTGAGCAAATCCCAATTGGAAAGATCGAGATTTCGGATTTCAGCGTAAGCCTTTAAAACATTGGGCTTGTCAACTTCGGGGTCGAAACTGATGGCCAAATAATTAACATCTTCGATGCCTTCTTTTTCCGCGCGATCTCTAATTAATCGAATGTTGTTTGTTGTGAGCGGACAAATATCGGGACAATTCGTAAAAATATATCCGGCGATCAAGGGTTTCCCGAGATATTTTTCGGGGAAAATAACGGAGACGCTGTCTTGATTAATGAGAGAAATGTTTAATCCTTTGATATCATCCTCAATGGGTAATTCATTTCCGCATGAAATAAAAGCGGCTGCGATAAGTGTGAGTGATAAATATTTGACTGTCTGTTTGATTTTCATGTTTGGCTTTAATAAACTGAATAAAATTAGATGTAAAAACTTATGAAATAGATTCGAGCTTACGAAATCGGATAAAAAAGAATCGAATCCGATTAATTCGTAAGCTAAACTTCTTTATGCAATTTGAAAGCTCGGATAGCCAAGAAAAAAAAGTTTATTGAATTAAATACACTTTCCAGGTTATTGGGGGAATAGTTAACTCAAGTCCGTTCAACGTTGATTTTTCATTCGTGAACAGATCTATTAGTTCTGAGTTTTCATTCACAAACGTGGATTGTTCTTCAAACGATATTGTTTTTTCTTCCGGGTTTCCGTTCAATACAACAAGCAGTGTTTGATCGCCGTTGGATTTGAAATAAAAATACGTTTCATTTTTCGGCGGAAAGTGTGTCATTTTTCCTGTCGCAAGCGCGGGGAAATCTTTTCTCAGATGGAGCAGAGTTCTCAAATAATTAAAAATTTCCTTTTCGTAATCCGTTCTGCCGGATTCTTCAAAAGCATTTCTTTTATCATTCGGAAATC
The DNA here is from genome assembly GCA_021739765.1 of Melioribacteraceae bacterium. Lineage (GTDB taxonomy): Bacteria > Bacteroidota > Ignavibacteria > Ignavibacteriales > Melioribacteraceae > JAIPBD01. Next base: position 34,182 of record JAIPBD010000019.1, on the reverse strand, counting down.
CTCCGGGCATCGTAACACGCAATTGCCCGTGATCTTCATTCGAAACAACTCCAAGTTCCGACGCGTATAGAACCGATGGAATTCCGCGCGATGTAAATAAAATTGTATAAACCATTTTAGCCAAATCAAGATTTCCTTTCGCGTAATAGAGAATTCTCCCAACATCGTGGTTGTCGGCAAAAGTCAACAGCATATCCGGATTGGAATAGAGAAAATCCTTGGCGAAAATATTGAACAGCTTGTAAAATCCTTCCTGTCCTTGAACGGCATGTACAAAAAAATCACGCAGGGCAAAATCGGTTACTGAAGGCAGGTGGGTTTCATTTTGAGTCAAAGGATTGTTTTTCTGATAGCCGGAAAGAAAGGCCGGTTCTCCGGTCCAAACTTCGCCAACAATATTGAAGGACGGATATTCGTCCAAAATTGTTTTTGCCCAACGGGCCATAAAATCTTGGTCACAATACGGATAGGTGTCTTCACGAATTCCATTAAATCCGGTGGTTTCAATCCACCAAATTGTATTTTGAATAATATAATTCGCGACAAATGGGTTACGCTGATTGAAGTCGGCCATATAGTCTACAAACCAACCTTTGATAACATGGTTGATTGTTGAGCTGTCCGTGTGTGGATCGGTAAAAGCCATTTTGTTATGATTCGCGGCTGGAAACTTCTCCGGCGTTCCGTTAATCCACTCTTTAACGGGAAGATTATTAAACCACTCGTGGTCGTTAGAAAAATGATTGGCGACATGATCGAAAATGATTTTTAATCCCATTTTATGAGCTTTCTCAATCAACTCAGTATATTTTTCAATTGTACCAAGCCTTGGATCAACTTTGTAAAAATCTGTTCCGTTATAACCGTGGTAGCTTCGGAAAGTATTATTCTCAAAAACCGGATTAAGCCAAATTGTTGTAAAACCAAGTTCTTTGATATAGTTTAAGTTGTTGATTACTCCCTGAAGATCGCCACCGTATCGTTTTTGAAATTCAATGTGCTGCATCGAATCGTAATATCCGTCAATGGAATCGTTTTCAACATCACCGTTTGCGAATCGATCGGGCATTAAAAGATAAATCGCGTCGGAGTTGTCAAAGCCTTGATAACGCAAAGGATCGTCGGAGCGCGCATTCAATTTATAGCTGTATTCTATTTGGTGCCCGTTTTTCCTAAAAGTTAAAGTATAATCACCCGGTTTCGCATCATTGTCAATTTTAATATCAACAAAGGCATAAGACGGATTCTCGATTTTGTGAACCTTCAAAACCTCAATCCCATCGTTTGGGATCACCTCCACATCGTTTAAGTTTTCACCATAAACCATCAATTGAATAGTGCTGGTTTTCATTCCAACCCACCAATTTGGTGGCTCGATACGGCTAATATTTAAACTCTGAGCATTTAATGAAATTGTTAGAATTGAAAAAAGAATGAATTTACACAAAAGTTTCATTGTTGAAGTCCTTTATAAAGCAAACGAGTTTACACTAACTACAAAATTGTTTTTTCCAAAATAGTTCAGTTTCCATGTAAATTCCAAGGTTAAAGGGAATAGAGGATGGCCGAGCGAAAACCCAAGTTCTTGAAACGGTGTTTTTTCAAATAATATTGATGAAATCGGTTGAATAGCAGAAGATTTTTCGGATACTTTTGTTATCGCTGAATTGTAATGAACGCCAATATAAATTTCGGAATCTTCCAAATATGGAACTCCGAGAAATCTAAAAAATTCATCGCGAAAATTATAACTTAAGTTTAATTGATAAATTTCATCGCCGAAATGGTCGCCGATTTCAAGCGTTCGAAAGCTGGAATTTTTTGAACCACCCGAAATATTTCCCGGAAGCGCGTACATCATTTGATAAGGAATAGCGCCGTCGGTTTTAATTATTTTTGCCAATACATCCAATTGTGTGCTTTTAATTGATGGAACAAACCCCGAAATATTAAATTCATATTTTGTAAATGTGAGATCGCTGGCAAAGTCTTTTGAACTATGCATCAAATTCCCTCTCAAAATAAATGTTGGTTTACGGCTTGTCACCTTCCTTCTAAAATATCCATCTTCTACATATTTCCTAAAATCTAAAGTAAACTCCGCAGTTATTCCGTTGATTTTGGATTCGTAAATCGGTGGATTGATATCGAACAATTCATCCCGGTAAAAAAAGGAAAAATCAGTATTTACACTTGCGGAGTTGTCGGTTCGGTTTACAAATCCTGCTCCGACTGAAAGGAACGGCAAAATGTATCCGCCGACATTAACCGAAAATCCTTTAGAATAGTAGTAATCCCTGAAGTCGTATTTCCCGAAAAGATTTGTTAGCGTTGAGGTCAAATTGTTGTAATTGTCCGATTCTTTAAATAAAATTTCTGTTTTATCAAAAGCGTCTAAATTGATATATCCCGTGCGGTAATCTCCAAAACGATAACGTCCGGAAAAATCGGCTTTAAACTTTTCGTCGGCAAATCCATAGGAAAAATCCAAATCGGAGCGAAACCGTTTATTAAAAAGATCGCGGAGGTAAAAGCCAAAATCTAAAGCGTTTCCTTCAACTCTGTTAAAATGATAAATTCCCGTTAAGCCGCTGGTGCTTAAGTTTTTATTGAAAGAAAGTGTCGGAGACAGAATAGAATTTCTATCCCAAAATGATTTTTCGACTGACTCGATGCTGTCGATTCTTTTGTAAGCTTCAACTTCATCGAGTGAGCTTGGTATTGATTGAACATTGCTCCAGTAAGTGGAATCCTTTAAATCGGCATCAGGATGAACCGTTACAATCGCGTAGTCGAAAAAATCATCAAGAATCGAATAATTTATATCATAGTTGTAGAATATCGAATTTAACTCAAAACCAAACTTTGCAATCCCGAGGAAATTTCCTTCAACAAGTATTCTATAATCTACCGGCATATAAACATCTTGTTCGAAAGGAACAAACTGTTGAAAAATGTTTATCTCGTTAAATATTCCACCAATATTTGCGGCGTCATTCAAACCTACATCAAGTTTTAGCATGGCAAAAGTTTCGTCCGCGATATAAACATCTCCAACGAAACCCGGATCGGAATTATCGTATGGCTCAAAATGTATTTTGAATACATTTTGTTTATCAAGCTGAAGAGTGTCTTTCAACAAAAAGAAGTAATAATCCAACGCGTTTTCGGAAACGGGTCCGACTTGTTCCCTGCCGAAAAATTCGATTTCGTCCGAGTAAAAATCTTGAATCAATCGTCCTCCGGTTAATACATTAATCGAAGACGGAGTGTTGGAAGTTTGTTTTCGAGCAATAATTTCATCTTTGTATTGATCCGGCTTTTTAAAATACCCACGGCTTTCATTTTCAATTATTCCGGTAATTTTAAGCTGAGTTGAATCGTCAACTCCAAGTCCAACGGTTACGTTGTTATCGTCCGAAGAAAAATCTTCGGTGGTTTTTACAAGTCCTTTTGTGTAAGCTTTAAATACATAAGAATCAAGCTTGCTTAGCCTTACATTTTTATAATCAATAGCACGGCGAATAATTTCCAACGCGGGATTTTCTCCAGGCAATACCGTTACCTCCGGAAGCTCAAGCGAAACAGGCTTTAGCTTTGCGTTGTAGGCTATATGGTCTGTTAAATTAATAGAAAGTGTATCGCTTACATATCCGATAAAGGAAAAAATGAGAGAATGCTTCCCCTTCGGTAAGTAAATTTGATAATTTCCTTCAACGTTTGACGTTGTTCCGGTCGCTTCGCCTAAAACGAGTATGTTCGCAAATCGTAGAACCTCGCCGGATTTGTTATCCGAAACAATTCCTTTTATTTGAAACTGCTGAGCGGATAACGAAACGTTTAGGATTAAAATTAAGTTCAAGAAATATTTCAATGTTCCCCCGGGTTATTTCTTTTTAAGTACAATTACCATAGCATCAGATTTTTCACTGTGGTCAAAGTTTTGCGGTGGCAAAGAATATAAACTGCCATAAAAATAGCATAACTCGAAATCGCCCGAAAGTTCGATTAATGCTTTCATTTCCTGAGCTAAATACCACCTTATCTGGCTTTTAGTTTCATAAGTTTCCCAGCTTTTATCGCCATCTTTTATTTTGATGATTGTTGAGGTTGTCCACTGCTGAGTGATAGAATCGTAAAAGTCATCCGGATTGCCGAATGTAACTTCGACCTCCATTTCTTCGTTTTTCGAATGCCAGGTGTTCGGCTCATTGTCCGGGAAGAAAAACATTGGATGTGTTGCTTCAATAACATAAACGCCGCCTTGGATAAGCGATTCGGCAACCGATTTAAAATGTGAAATGATTTGTTCGTTTGTTACAAGGTGCGAGATGCTTTCCATCAAAGTGGCTGCAAGCTGAAACTTGGTATTTAATTTAAACTCTGACATATCAGCAACCACACAATTGAGGACCAAGCCCTCTTTTCTGCTCTCATCATCCGCATATTTAAGCATATCGGGTGAAAGATCAAGAGCTGTAGAATTCCAACCGCGTTTTGCCATTTCGCGCGCATGCTGAGCTGGTCCGGCGCCAAGTTCCAAAAAATTCTTCTCGTTCAATTTCAAATCGAGACGTCCATGATTTTGAAAAGCCCACTCCAAAAAATCACACTCAATTTTATATTCGCGGTCGGAGAAGGCGATATCGTATGCTTTTGCGTGCCTGTAGAAATTTTCTGCCAATGAGTATTTCCTAAATAGAAAAACAAAAATAGAATATGGAAAGAACTTAGCAAAGTTTTAGAATGGTGCAAATATATTCCACCCGAATATAAACACCCGGGTGGAAGAAGAGTTATTCCGAATCGGTTATCAGATATCCAACAATTACTCCGGCGACTAACGCTTCCACAATAGTGCCGAGGAACCATGTAAGCGCCATGTAGTATGGTATCGGCATAACCATATAAGATCCGTAACCGAATGAAACGCCCGCCCCGAATCCGTAAACAAGGGAATACATTAGTGCCGTTTTCAAGTTTTTATTATTTACAAACTTATAATAAATATATGAAAACGAGCCGGAAACCAGGATTGAAATAAGCACCATCATTCCCATGCTCATTTCTTCCATTGGTCTCCAAAGGCTTGATGTTTCTTCGTATGCCGAAGAAAGCAATACGCCGTGGAGAAGATAATCTAAGATTTGCCAGGAGACTGTAATGGCGAGAACGGACAAAAGAAGCTTTTTCATTTTGCACCTCGCATTGTTAAAAAATTGTCGTTTTGGAGCGACTGACTAAAATATTAATAATATCTTATTCTTTGCAGTAATTTTTTGTTTGGGTTATTTTGCATCAGGATTGAAAATGCGATGAACTCTGTTACACGACAAATTGTTCCATCTTAAAAAAGAGAAAGTATGAAAGTTATTGTTACCGGCGCAACCGGATTAATCGGCGGAAAAATATCGGAAAAACTGAAGAGAAATAGGCATGAAGTAATAGTCTTTTCACGAAATCCGGAAAAAGCGAAAACCATTGTTGATGCTGATGATTATTATGAATGGAATCCGTTGGGTTCAGATGACGGAAAATGGAAAAACGCGATTGGCGGTTCAGATGTTATTATTAATTTGGCGGGCGAAGGAGTTGTTGATAAAAGATGGAGTGAGTCATACAAAAAAAGAATATTGAAAAGTAGAACTGTTAGCACCAAATCATTAGTTGATGAAATTAAAAAATCCTCGTCAAAACCAAAACAATTTATAAGCGCGTCTGCAATAGGATTTTATGGATATGAACGTCAGCAAGCGGTAGATGAAAGTTCAAGAAAGGGTGAAGGATTTCTTGCGGATGTTGTTGAAAGTTGGGAGAATTCTTCAGAAGATTTAGAGCAGGAAGAAATAGTCAGGACAATTATTCGAATCGGAATTGTGATCGACAAAAACGGAGGAGCTCTGGCGAAAATGCTTCCACCGTTCCGGTTTTTTGTCGGAGGTCCGATCGGATCGGGAAATCAGTGGTTTCCGTGGATTCACATTGATGATCTTTCGGAGCTTTTCATTTATGCAATTGAAAAGAATTTGAGTGGAGTTTTTAACGCCGTTGCACCGAAGGGTGTTACAATGAACGACTTTGCAAAAAGTCTCGGCAAAACGATTAAAAGGCCATCGATTTTTAAAGTGCCGGAATTTGTTTTAAAGTTAATAATGGGGGAAGCCGCAAACGCTGTTATTAAGGGCGTTAATGTAAGTGGTGAAAAAGCGGTTCAAAATGGATTTAAGTACAAGTTCGCCAATGTTGATAACGCATTGGCGAACTTATTGAAATGATTTATAAAGCGGCTTGTAAATCCGCTTCAATCATAATTGTCACTAAATCCTTAAATGTTGTTTTGGGAGACCAGCCAAGTTTTTCTTTAGCTTTCGAGTAATCCCCGATAAGCAATTCAACTTCTGTCGGACGGTAATATTTAGGATTTACTTTCACCAATTTATCACCAACTTTTGGAGCGGTCACTTTATCTTTAAGGTTAGATATAAATTCGTTGGCATCAAGATTTACTGATTTTACAACACCAACTTCGTTTTCTTGTTCTCCAACCCAATCGATTTCAACGCCGAGACGGTTAAAAGAGTTTTCAACAAATTCTCTTACTGTATGAGTTTCATTAGTCGAAAGAACGAAATCTTCAGCGGTATCATGTTGTAATATTCTCCACATTCCTTCACAATACTCAGGAGCATAACCCCAATCCCTTTTCGAGTTTAAATTTCCCAGGGCGAGCATTTGTTGTTTTCCAGTCATAATATCTGAAACGGCGCGAGTAATTTTTCGGGTTACAAAAGTTTCGCCTCTTCTGGGAGATTCATGATTGAATAATATACCGTTCGACGCAAAAATGTTATAAGCTTCACGGAAATTTACAATAATCCAGTAACCATATAATTTTGCGACACCGTAAGGGGAGCGTGGATAAAACGGCGTTTTTTCGGTTTGAGGAATTTCCTGCACTTTACCAAACAGCTCACTCGTAGAAGCTTGATAAAATTTAACCTGACGAAGTCCGGTTTCTCGAATCGCGTCCAAAAATCTGAGCGTTCCTAATCCGTCCACTTGCGCTGTATAATCGGGAACTTCAAACGAGACTTTAACGTGAGATTGAGCGGCGAGATTATAAATTTCATCCGGTTCGATTTTTTCAAGCAAACGATTTAAGCTTGATGTATCGACCACATCGCCGTAATGTAAATATAGCTTGTGATTTAAAACCTCTTTTTGTCTGTAGAGGTGATCAATTCTTTGAGTATTAAATGAGCTGCTTCTACGGATAATTCCGTGAACTTCATATCCTTTTTCGAGTAGAATCTCGGTCAAATAACTGCCATCTTGTCCGGTTATACCTGTTATTAAGGCTTTTTTCATTAGTAGGAGTCCTATTTATTGTTTTCTAAAAACCATTTATAAGTTGAAGCGATTCCTTCATCAAGAGAGATTGTGTGTTTCCAGCCGAGTTCATGGGCGAGAGAAACATCCATCAGTTTGCGAGGTGTTCCGTCAGGTTTCGAAGAATCCATCTCGATTTTTCCATCATAACCCACAACGGCTTTAACCTTTTCGGCTAATTCCAAAATTGATAAATCAACCCCGGTTCCGATATTTATCTGACTAATATTTTTTGAATATAAATCAGCTGCACCAACGTTTTTCATTAAAAAGTAAATTCCGTTGGCTAAGTCATCAACGTGTAAAAACTCTCTTTTGGGCTTTCCGGATCCCCAGATTACAACAGAATCGGATTTGTTAACTTTTGCTTCGTGAAATTTTCTCATAAGTGCGGGCAAAACATGCGAAGATTTTAAATCGAAATTATCATTCGGACCGTAAAGGTTTGTCGGCATTGCAGAAATAAAGTTGCTTCCATATTGCCGGTAATAATTTTCACAAAGTTTAATTCCGGCGATTTTTGCAATTGCGTACGGCTCGTTGGTTTCCTCCAGCGAATCCGTGAGCAAATATTCTTCCTTTAATGGCTGCGGTGCAAGTTTGGGATAAATACACGAACTCCCGAGGAAAATTAATTTTTCAACACCGGCTTTGTGGGCGCTGTGAATCAAATTTGCTTCGATCATTAGGTTATCATACAAAAACTCCGCGCGGTAAGTATTGTTGGCTAAAATACCTCCAACTTTTGCTGCCGCAACAATTACAATATCGGGCCTTTCTGATAAAACAAACTTTTCGGTTTCTGATTGATTGGTAAGATCAAGTTCTGACAAAGTTTTGGTTACGATGTTTTTATAACCTTCCGTATCCAGCTTTCTTAAAATTGCCGAGCCCACCATTCCACGATGACCGGCGACATAAATCTTTTTACTCGTCATTAAATCTCCATTAATAGAATAATCTCACACCAACCCTGAACATAAAACCGCTCATGTCAAATCGTCTTTCAAAAGTTCGTGTAACGTTATTGTCGTCTACTTCATAAGTCCAGCTTGGTTCGGAAGAATGATATCCGATTTCGGCGAGTAAATCAGAACGTTTTCCTAATTCATAAGTTACTCCGGCACCAAGACGCCAGCTAAAATCAAAAGCGACTTGCAGGTCGTCCTCGTCGGGATTAGTAAAATCGCGGTAAAAGACAAGCAATATTTCTGCTCCGATTCCACCGGTTACATAGGCTCTAAGTTTTCTGTGATCCAGCGGAAAATGACCAACCATATTAAAAAGAACGGGAATATCGTGCAGGTTGGTTCTGGCTCTTAGTTCATTGATTTCCGCGTTGGGAATTCCGATCTGATTGTTTAGTTCTGTTACTAAACTTTTATCAACATATGTTTTATGAAACCAGTCAACACTCCAACCGATATCCAGATTTTCGTCGATATACTTTCCGCCCATGTAACCCAGAACAAATCCGGCATCGGTTGCATCGGGAACAAATGTCCCCAACTTTATTGATGCAGAAGTGTATTGTCCGTACGAATTAGCAAAAGCGCAGAATAAAAGTACAAAAGCTAATTTTTTCATTATTTCCCCCAATAATAAAAATAGAAGTCCTAAAGATATTGAGATAAGCCAAAAGAATCATTAATTAAATTATCCCGGCGGCCAACCCAATTGCGAGAATGACCAACATCACCGCAACGGTTCTTTGAATTCCGTCGAAGGTTACTTTTTCCAACAAATATCTTCCGATTGCAGAACCGACGAAAGCGGCAAGACTTCCGTATAAAATTAGATCCAGAGAGCCTCGTGCGCTGAGGATCGAAAAACTTTCCGCGAAAAAGGATGTTCCGTAAATTATAAGTCGGCTTACATCAATCAATACGGCAGAGGAAACCATTGTGCCTATAAACGCCTTCTTTTCTAGTCCGGCGTGAATTAAAAACGCTGTTCTTAAAGCTCCTTGATGGCCGGAAAGACCTCCAAAAAAACCTGAAAGTACGCCTCCAAACGGAATATATTTTTGATCAATTGATAGATCCTTTAACTTTGGAGTTAACTCCACATAAGCAAAAATTCCCATCAAAATGGCGACAATTAATTTTATTGGTTCAACAAAAAAAGAGGAATCGAATAAAGTATATTCAAAGATTGGTTCAAGTTTGGACAAATAGCTTAAAAGATAAGCTCCAACGGCAGCAAATATTGCCGCAGGAATAGCGAATCGTGCAAGAATATTAAAGTTAGTATGCTTTCCGATCAGAAAGATTTTGAAAATATTATTTGCCAAATGAACTACCGCTGTTGCGGCAATTGCGACTTCGATCGGGAAAAATAGAGCAAATGCCGGCATCAACAAGGTCCCAAGTCCAAATCCGGAGAAAAATGTTAGTCCGGCAACAAAAAGCGCAACCAGGATAATTATTAAGTATTCCAAGACAAACTCACTAAATTAAAAGAATTATGGATTTGATCGACAATATAAAAAAAGCCCGATACAATAATTCGTATCGGACTTTAAAGGAAGAGAACGCAATGAAGCGCATCAAGGTTGGTCTCATAACAACCTGCTATTTCCAAGTATAGTAAAAGATTTTAAGAACGGACTACGTATAACTACGATAAATTTTTCAGTGGTGGAAAAAGATTAGAGTTCTTGTTTTGATCCGGCAGTTTTTTTGTAAACATATATATAGGTCGCCTTCGGGCTTTCTCTCGAATCTCTTCCGTCAAACCCATGGTTTTCGATCAGATCGGTTTTTGCGGCAACGGCTTCTTCAAAACTATCGGCAGCAATATATTTGTATATTCCTCCAAGTGGCTGTACCAAGTGCATCGTAAACATTTTTGTGCCCGGATCGCTTGATGTACCAACATAGTAGTGTTTTGGAGAGCCGCCCTTTTCTTTAACAAACTTTAGAATTTGTGCAACAAGTTCGTTCTTTTTCATAATATTTTTTCCGACTGGGAGAGGATAAATTTCACAACAACCAATTTAGACAAAGCTCAGGGAGCAATCAAGCGAGTTGAAGATAAGCGGGAATGTATTTGTGAGCTATTAAATTTAATTAAAGACCGCAGGTTGCTAGCGGTCTTTAATTATTAATTTAAGAGGTTATGATTGAGATTCTTTTGTTCTTCGGACAACGGAAACAACAAAGCCCGCAGTCATAAGCAAAACGCCTAACCAAACAAGATTAATAAAAGGTTTAACGCTGGCTTCCACCGAAAGAACTTCTTCCGGTGTTTGAACCGGTTCCGAACCCCCTGAAATCGTAGATAACAAAAGACTAACCGAGCCCGAAGCGTCTAAGTTTGTCATCCCAATTTTTAGATTTGCTTCTTGAATGGATGCGGGAACAAAGACTCTATTTTGGCCATCGCTTGTAAGTTTTGGTTCAACTTCAAACGTTTGTCCATCCACGTTGACGATTATTTTTGCACCAATCTCAAAATCTCCACCGCCCATCATTGAAGACATTCCTTCTTCGGGGAAGTCAAAACTTTCGAATGTGATTTTTGCTCCGTTGTAATCGGTTGAAGTTCCTTTTGTTAAAGTAACCGCTCTACCATCCGAACCGGATTGAGTTTGACGTTTATCATCGTAACTAAGTGGGGAAACGTAGAAATCCTTTGTCAGCGTTGTTAATATATCCGGCTCGCGCATCAAGCTGTTGTTAAACTCGGCGATATACATCACCGGAGCAACGGTTGATTTACTTCCGCCTTCGTCAACTTCGATATTGAAAGCATACTTCCCATCCACAGTGGGAGAATAGCCGGTAAAAGTAAGTTGGCGACCCAGAACTTCGGTTGGCTTGCCTTTTACTAAATCAACTTGTTCGTTTGAGGTATAACCTCCCGTAGCGACAACACCAAGCATAAATAACGCTATTCCTACATGAGCAATGTATGCGCCGGCAAAAGTTGTTTTCTTTCTTACAATCTTATAAGCGATGTCTGAATTTACAGACAAAGCGAATGAAGCCGAAAACGTGAAAATCACCTGCATTACATCGGTAACTCCGCCTATAAAAACAACTCCGAGAGTAATTGCCGTAGCAACTCCAAGGTATATTTGTGAGGATTTCCAGAGATCATTTCCTTTAGTGTGTTTCCATTTCAAAATCAAACTGAGTCCGTTTATCAGACCAATTATAATTCCAATCGGAAGGTTTAATTCATTATAAAATCTAATTTCTACAGTTTGCCCAAAAATTGGAGCGGAAGTTCCAACCAAAATTATTACCGCTGAAGCGATAAGTGTTGCCGCCCCGGTAAACAAAGCCAATTCCCTGGAAAGTGTATCATCTTCAAAATTGAATTTTTGGTTTAAATATTTCCATCGGTAAATGATTCCGCCAAAACCCAAGAGCGTAAACGTACCGACAAACAGCACGAGAAGAAGATAAACCGTCATTCCGGGATCGACAAAAGAATGAACTGAAGAATCGCCAAGGATTCCGCTTCTTGTTAAAAACGTACTGTAAAGCACCAACAGGTATGTCATTATGCTTAGAATTAGATTTGTTTTAACAAAGCGGCTTCCTTTTCCGGAATCCTGAGTTTTCTTTTGAACGAGAAGAGTGTGTACAGATGCCACTCCTATAATCCAAGGAACGAGGGATGAATTTTCTACAGGATCCCAGCCCCAATATCCGCCCCATCCGAGTACTCCGTAAGCCCAATAACCGCCGAGCATAATTGCCAGACCAAGAACTCCCATTCCGGCAAGAGTCCAGGGCAAAGCTTGTTTAACCCAATCTTGATAATCGTTTTTCATCATTGCCGCGAAAGCGAAAGCGAAAGGAACGGTTGCCATCGAGAAGCCTACAAAAAGCAATGGGGGGTGAATTTGCATCCAGAAGTTTTGAAGCAGCGGATTTAGTCCTTTTCCTTCAATCAGAAATTGATTGAAGGCTATTCCGGCTCCTTTTAAGCCGGCTACCAACTCTGCACTCATTCGAACGAAAGAGGTGTTGTTTTGAGCATCTTGGAATATGTGACCTTGCAGAAGAGGTAAAGAGAGAAACGCTTGATTGATTTTACTGATATCAATGTAAGCCTCTTCCATCCAAATAAAATTGAATGGTGATTTAAGAGCCGGATTTACCATCAAAGCCAGAAATGAAACTGCCAGAGTAAAAACAAGCATTACCCGTGGTTCGAGATCACCTCGTTTGGATGAATAATCCAGGAGAACCAATCCAACAATGGTTGTGAACAAGAACCAAAGCATAAAGCTTCCTTCCTGTCCGGCGTAAAAGGTTGATATCAGAAGCCCCAGCGACATTCCGCTACCGCTGTAACTGTAAACATATTTATATGAATAATCATGAGTAATAATTGCATGCAGAAGCAAAGCACTTGCCACAACAACCGCTACAGCCATCACATGATATCCTATTCGAGCGTAAACTAATGTATTTGTGTAGCCCTTGTAAGAATAATAGTACATTATCATTGTAAATATACTTGCGAGCAGAGCAAGAGTTACGAGTATATTGCCGATCATTGAAAAACTCCTTTCGAGTCAAGATTAAGTTGCACTTCCTTCAAATTCTTCTTCATACTTTGAAGGACATTTGGTTAGGATGTCTTTTGCCACAAAAACGCCATTTTGATATTTTCCGGTTACAACAACACTTGTTGCCGATTCAAAATTATTTGGAATCGCTCCTTTATAAACAACTTTGATTTCGGTGTCGTTGTAATCCTTCATGTAAAACGAAAACAGCTTTTTTTGATTATCAACATTATAGCTTTTTTCCTTTACCCAAAACCCGGTAGCGCGAACAGTTTTCTCAGAATTAATTACGTTAGAAAAATCCTCTTCGTAACCAATATTGGTTTCGGTAAAGAGGTATCCCATCAACGAGAAAAAAACCACGATGATAAAACCGCCAAAAATATATTTACTTTTCATTTAGACTATCTCCTAATTCCTCTTCGATTTTTTTAAGACTTTTATCGAGATTTAATAAATAAACAAATATGCCCGTCCAAACGGTAAGGACAATGAATAATACAATATATATAGAATTTTGTTCGAGAAAGCTTTCCAATTTATACCTCAGATTAATTTTTTAGAAAGTTTGTCTTTAATTATGATTGTTTTGTATCCGATATTCCACATCCAAAAATACAGAATTGTGAAAGCGGTAAGCGACAAGTAAAACACCAACATCATATTGGCATTCATTTGAAAATCTACAACCGGGCCGGAGTTTGTGTCGTTTGCAGAACCGGGATGTAAACCGGGCATGATGCGCGGCATTATAAATATGAAAAAGGGAACGGTTAAAAATGCAAAAATCGAATAAACGGCAGAAAGGCGAGCTCTTTTATCTTCGTTTTCGATCGCGGAACGTAAAGCAAAAAGGGAGCCGTAAATTAAAAGAAGAATAAAAATGCTTGTTTCACGGGGATCCCAGTGCCAAAAAGCACCCCAAGTAAACTTCGCCCAAATTGATCCGGTAACTGTCGCGAGGATTGTGAATATCATTCCAAGTTGAAGCGCCGCGTTTGATTTTGCGTCGTCATCAAGATTTTTTTTGCTAAGATATTTTATACCATAAACCATTGCCATCAAAAACGAAATTACGGATAACCAGGCAGTGGGAACATGAAAAAATATGATTTTTGCTTTTTCCTCCAATCCCGGTATTAATGGGAATTCGTACCACACAGACGGACTGCTGACAATGGGGAAAGACAACCCGGCAACGATTACAAATGACATTAAAACAAAGAGTGTATATTTCCAGTACATGTGTTTCCTTTCCGAATGTTTTAGGGTCTCAAATATTAGACCAGATATTTAAGTCCTCAAATACAAATAAAAATTTATTGCGATACTAAAGGTAATTAATTCTGTTTAACCAAAAAATTGAAAAAGGACGCCCAATACGCTTTTCGGAAATTATTGAGAGCTTTCGTCAATTCCTCATAATATAACTGCCGTTCTCATTTATAAGATTCTTTGTCTTTTTGTCTTCTTCAATTATGAGAAAATTTGTTCGGTTTGGTTTAGAGGCAAATGAAAACTATTTTTAAATTATAAGAACAGATTCAAAAAACAACCGTCTAAAAATCAATAATCTCCGGATAGTTTGGTGAAAAAAGAAAACCCTATAAAAAGAATATTTGATTTATACACAAGCGATCTCAGTTTTGATGAGATTGAACGCCTTATTAAAAGGGACGCTAATGAGGTTTATGAATATTTTGCTCATGAAATTAAACGACCTGATGAACGTTCCGGGAAGTTTGTTCGGGTTCTTGTTTTTATTAAAAATCTGATCAATGCGTTTCTGCTTAAACTTACACCGGCAAGGAGACTTTTTTACTTTATCGCGGTTTTTATCTTCTTTATCGGAATTCTCGGACCAAACAACATGTATCTGGTTCTTTCATTTCTAATTATGAACCTGCTGCTCGCGTTTGAACTTGCGGATAAACTGATTTCAAAAAGCGATTTGGTTTCTGCGACAAAAGTTCAGGACAGCTTAATTCCCAAACCACCATTCGAAAATAAAAACTACGACATTGCTGCTTTCTATCAGTCGGCCAAGGAGGTTGGCGGAGATTATTACGATTATATCGAACTGGATTGTGAAGACAGGCATTTGCTGGTGATTGGCGATATTTCCGGAAAAGGAATCGCGGCGGCTCTTTATATGGTTCGAGTTCAAGCAATAATTAATCTGCTTTCGAGTCAAATAAAAGATGTTAAAGAAATCGTTATCAAATTGAAAAAATATTTTTCTCAAAAATTAAAGCGGGATTTTTTCTTAACACTTTCCGCCGCTTCGATAGAGAAAGATGGAACTTTAAAAATTTGCAGAGCCGGTCACGCTCCGGTTATTCACTTTAAGAAGGAAAGTGGGGAATTCGAACACATCGAGCAAAAAGGACTTGGAATCGGATTTAACGATCACGGAGTATTCGAAAAATCCCTCGAAGAAGTACAAGTTAAATCCAGTTCGGGAGATATTTTGGTTTTTTACACCGATGGCCTTTGCGAACTTATGAACGAGGCGAAATTGCAATTCGGACTCGAACGAGTTGAAAAAACTATTCTAAGTAATGCTGATAAATCAGTAGAAGAGATAACAAACCGCTTGAAAGAAAACCTTAACTATTTTCTAGCAAACGCAATTCAAAACGACGATGTAAGCGTTGTTGTTTTGAAGAGAAAATGATCCCGATGATTTTATTCTAATGATATTCGCATCCATAAATTTAACATCGCACTAAAACCTTTTAAATTGGCGTTTGTTCGAGATTAATGGGTTTTATGGCGAATATTAGTATAATACTATCTGAACAAACAGATATAACGGCATTTTAACAATGAACTTGTTGGCAGCGATATTGACGATAATTATTGTAAGTCTTTACGCCCACTTTGTTGCAATCTTTATATTTAAAGGATGGGGAAGGGTTTGGCAAACTCTTTCGAAAATATCAAGATTAAATTGGGAGATTCCTTCTGCGGAAAACATCGGATACGAAGTTTTTATCCGTTTCCTCGGAATAATTTTTATTCTTTCAATTTTTGTTTTAGCAAGATTAGTTTATCTGGCATTTGAATCGGTATTGTAGTCAAGAGCTGTAGCTTCAAAGTGTAGCCGCGTCAGCTCTTCAAAAATGGTCTGTCTTAGAAATTCAAACTTATCTAATTCTACATTTTTATCAATTAAAAAAATATACCAACTGTTAAAGCGGGGATCGGTTTTGATTCTCTTTTTTATTTGAGGCAATTTAACTCTGTTTAAGTATTTGCAAGGGACCTCTTTTAGATCCTGATCCATCATCAAAATTTTCCGGGCAGGTTTAATAAAGATTATAAAAAGACCTTTAAGTTTCGATTTAAAATGATTGACATTATTATTTAGACGCATTATCTTCTACTATACTATGCTTGAATCTTTATTATAAATTTTTGAGAACATTCTTTTACTGCAATTGTTCCTCCTGACTGCTGAATAATTCAACAATAACAAGCTCTTTTCCAGAACCTTTGGGTTCGACATAATTATCAGATTCCTTTAAGACAATTATTCCATTTTTAAAATCCATCTTGGGGAAATTGAAATAGAAAATTAATTCAGGATTGAGGGGATTTTTGTCTTAGGATAAAAACTTTGAAGTGAAATCCGGAAAATTATATCAGAACGAAAAGCATTCATTCATTATTTGATTGTTCGAAGTGGATCTTTTTTTTAAGTGATTTGGAGTTCAGATGAAAAAAACAGGAATGAGACATCTTGTCATTCTTTTTCTTTTTGGAAATTTATTCGCTGCACCCGCCAATGAATTTTTCAATTCTGAAGTTTATGTCTGGATTCAGGGCAAAATTAAGTTTAATGCAACTTTTAATAAATCATATGATTGAGCGATAAAAGAGGAAGAATTTATTTCCATCCCAGCGTACAGTCTCCCAGACGGTATATCTCAACTCTATGACATTGATGAGAAGAAAACGGTTCAAGAGTGGCTGAAAAACAATTTTTATCCTTTTGCCGAAAACAAATATAATGCAAAGATCGAAATCGTTTCGAGTGATTTACAAATGAAACACGGTGAATTTGAAACCTTCAAAGAAATTGTCGGAACATTCGACAAAAAAGGGCTGAAGGCCACCGACTTGTATGAATATGTGCGTGTGAAGGGAGAGTGGGAGCAGTGGTACAAATCCGGTAATTACGGCTCAGAGGCAAAATATTCTTCACAACATCCTTTATTCAATAACAGCTACGATGATGGAGACGACAACTTTTGGCTGTGGTTTATTCTCGGAATAAGTGTTTTGGTTTTTACCGGTGCAATCGCGATTGGAGTTTTTGCCGGTTAAAATACTCCAGTGCTCAATTCCGGCAGGACAAATAAAATTAAACTGAAATAACAGGAATAGAATATGTGCATTGCGACAATAACAAAACCGTTATCAGATTTTATAAATAGAGAAGTGTAATAAACTTGGAGTATGTGAAATGAAAAGATGTGTAACCGTTCTAATAATACTATTATCAACTATTAGAATGTTGGGACAGGATGGAAAAATTGACAGTACCTTCGGTACCAACGGTAGGATCGTTTATAGCACCGGTTCGGGCTGGGGAAATATTACAACAGCTTATAACATGCTGGATATGGCTCGTCAATCTGATGGCAGAATGATATTGTTAGTAGACGCCGATAGTAAATGGAAATATCTAAAAGCCCTGCCATCCAATGGCAATTATTTTCCCGATCGTTTAATTCATACTGCTGTTTATGCTGATTATCCATGGGACGTTGAGATTCAAGACGACGACAAAATTGTGGTTTTTGGCTTGGTGCGCGAAGCTGAATTTCCACCATCAGGATACAAGCTTTATGTAAAAAGATTTAATTCTGATGGCTCTGTTGATTCAGATTACGGTGAAGGCGGAGAGGTCTTTCTTACTGGAGATGATTTAAGTACCTATCAAGTTGCGGGAGGCATTCAAGATGACGGGAAAATGATCGCTGCGGCGTTTTACGGGGGACCAAAAATATATCGTGTGACAAATGACGGTAAAGTCGACAGCTCTTTTGGTATTGATGGTCTGGTAGCTCCAGAAATAAGTTTTGAACCAAAATCTATAGAACCTTTGCCGAATGGAAAAATCTTAATTATCGGCCAGAAGGATTGGAACATACATGTATTGAGATTAACTGAAACTGGACGGATTGATTCGACCTACGGAATTAACGGATACTTTATTCAAAGCACTACTGACTCGGAAAGTATTTGGAGAACAGCTCTCCAAGCGGATGGAAAATTGTTAATTGCCGGATCCAATTTCACTACCAACGAAGCGATTATTATGCGACTTTCGCAGACCGGACTTGTTCCCGATATTACTTTTGCCGGCGATGGAGTGTTTAATGTCCAGATCGATGGAAGAAGTACCAACGGGTCTGATGTTGAAGTTCTGGAAGATGGCCGCATTTTGTTAAGTGGTTATTATTCCAATCCGGACGGAACTTTCGGCTCAAATGAAGCGGCATATGTGCTTCGGTTAACCCCGAATGGATTGTTAGATGATTCTGAATTTGGCTCTGATGGAATTTCACGCGCGAATCTTTCAGCAACGAATGATAGATTCCAACATATGGAATTGTCACCGAATGGAGATCTGTATTTTGCTGCAACGGTTTCAAAAAGTTTCAGCAGCTCCTACCAGGTGCCTCCGATGCTACAGTTTATTAAAATGACAAATTCCGTTAAACCATATATTCGACCGAAGGTTGAAATTATCGATCCCGGATCGCTGAACAACATCTATTTTGTTGATTATAGACGACAAATTAAATGGGAAGTTAGAGCGGTTGAAGAAATTGACTTGGATTATTCAACTGACGGATCCAACTGGAAGTCAATCGTTGAAAAATATGATGCTTCTATCGGTTATTATCTTTGGGATATTCCATTCGACACTTCGGAAACAGTTCAAATAAGAATTTCGAAAAGTTTCGATTCGCTAACATATCATATTTTCCCCGATACATTTGCGATACGAATTTTTGAATCACCGGTTCCAACACCGTGGTCGCCTGAAAAAGGCGCGAAATATATCGCCGAACCTTACAGATTAATTTGGAAAACAGCTAGCTCTGACTCTTCAAAAATACAAGTTGCATCAGACTCTTTATTCTCTAATGTGGTATTGGATACTACTGTTCGCGCATTCGGAACAAATTCTTTTGATATTAAAAATCTTGATCAAGGAACAACTTATTATTGGCGAACCAATTCAATGAGACCTTACTTTGTAAGCGATTGGTCGGAGGTTTGGTCGTTTGAAACACTTGGGTTGCCCGCTCAGACCACTCTTTTAACTCCAACGGATAATTCCGAATCTATTTCAATCAATCAGACATTTTCATGGAGAATTGTTCCGCATGCCGAAAAATACTTTTTTGAATTGAAGTTAGATACGTTGAATTCTTCCACGATAAAAGTGGATTCAACTTTAACAGATTCGCTTATAGTCGTGGATAGTCTCGAACATTCCACAAAATATTTTTGGAGAGTAAAAGCCGGGAATCAATTGGGCTGGGGTGAATTTTGCGACTGGTTTAGTTTTGAAACAATTATTGAAAAGCCGGAAACTCCGACTCAAACTTCTCCACTAAATAATCAAACAAAAATTGTATTTCCTTTAGAGTTTGTTTGGAATAGCTCAGCACGCGCGGAAAATTATAATCTTCAAATTGCGGAGGATTTTGAGTTTCAGTCTATTGTGGTTGATACTTCTTTAGCCGATACAAGTCTATTTGTTGAAAGACTAAATTATTATTCTGAATATTTTTTCAGACTGAAGGCAACAAACCTTGGCGGAGAAAGCCCTTGGTCAGATGTGCGAAGTTTCAGATCTGTTGGTCCATCAGAAACGGTTTCGATTGGTTATCCGGAAAACGAAGCTGTTGATCTGCCGATCGAGATTACATTTTTCTGGGATTTTCCTGATGAGTTGACAAAAACTTCCGGTAGTCGAAAACCGAATTCAATTTCTAACTTTTGGTTTGAGTTAGATTCGGATACTTCAAACCAAGGCGCTCTCTTAATCGATTCTACAATTGTAGATACTTTTACAACTGTTAAAAACCTCGATTATCTTCAAACATATTTCTGGCGTGTGCGGGCAAAAAATGAAACCGGTTGGAATGAGTTTTCCCCCTGGTCAAAATTTACAACAATGCAAATACCGAGAGAACTCGCTTATATTTTACATTCAGATTCGGCAGAAGGCTTTACCGGACAAGTGCTCGCGGTAAAAATTAATTTTGAAAAGAATAATAATCCGGGAATAATTTCTTGTGATTTTCAATTAAAATCTCCTCCAGATTACTTGAAGTTTGACGGAATAGATGAGCTTGGATCTTTGACCTATGACGCCGGTTGGAGTTATGAACATAATGAGCTTGATTCCGTAATTTACATTTCTTATGCGGGAGCTGACAGCATAAATTCTTCCGGATTATTTACGACCCTTGTTTTTCAGATCGATGACAACGCTCCTGCGGGAAAGCTCAATTTTGAATTTATTTCCGCCGTATTTGACAGTGGCAAATCAAATGTCTTATTGGAAAACTCCGAAATAACAATCTCGAAATTTATCCTTCCCGGCGATGTCGACCAAAACGGAATCGTGCAAGCTCACGATGCGGCGAAAATATTGCAGCACCTTGTGGGAATTGACACGCTTTCGGCGGATCAACTCCTTAACGCGGAAGTGACCGGAAACGACACATTAAGCGCGATGGACGCTTCTTTAATTCTTCAATACAACGTGCAATTAATAGACACCCTTCCTTATACGGAGATATCAACACCAACGGGCGCATTAAAATTACCCGATCAAGTTACGATTTCGAACGAATTAATTGTTGTGCCGATTCTTACCGAAGGCACCTCTGAAATATTTGGCTACGAAGTTGAACTGCAATATGATCCTACAATCTTGGAATTTTCGGATTTTGAATTTCCGTCCGAAATGGATGTGTTCACAAAAGCCCGGTCTCAAAATGATGGAATTATAAACCTCGTAGGTGCGTCTTCGGTTTCGAATCTTACTCAAAGTCTATTTGGATCGGTCAAATTTACTTTGAAATCCGGCACCCCAAACGAAGAAACCAGCGTGATTTTATCTAAGGCAAGATTTAATGAATCTGGAATTAAAACAAATGTTGACACGGCAATCATTTCTACGGTTACGGGATTGGAAGAGATTACAACATGGCCCACCGAGTTCGAATTATCTCAAAATTATCCGAATCCGTTTAACCCGACGACAACTATTAAATTTTCAATACCCGGCGATGTAGAAACATTGCGCGCAACGTCTCTACGAATCTATGACGTTCTGGGCAACGAAGTTCAAACCCTTGTAAATGAAGCGAAAGCTCCGGGAAACTATGAGGTTCAATTCGACGCTTCAAAACTTTCCAGCGGAATATATTTTTACAAATTGGCTTCCGGCAAAAAGATACTTACCAACAAAATGGTTTTGATGAAATAAGAATCATCAAAGATTTAATAAAAAGGGGATAGGTTCTGATCCCCTTTTTCATGAAGGAGTTTACATCCGTTTCAGAATCCACAACACAATCTTTTGTGGCTTCTGATCGGGTTTGGAGAGAAATTCTAATTAAAACGATTGACATTGTTCCCATCTATACCGGGCAATGATCGGCAAATTGAAATGAGTTCAAAATTAGCGATATTAACTCCGTTTTATACTAACCCCAAAACTTGTTGCCGGTTTCTAATTACGGTAACCGCCTTGGTCTCTGGCGTTCTGTATTCTATATCACAACAATAAATAATCGGACACTTGCTCTTAATAAATTAATTGAGGATATTCTCACACCTTAAATTTCCAGCAGTACTTTTTAATAAATTTTCCATTCGATAGACAGCCAATCAATCGAATTAGGTACACAACAATCAACATCAAATAAGGAGTGTTTATGAAAATAAACCAATACGTACGTCTTTTTTTACTAATTGGGCTTCTTTCGCTTAGCAATCAAGTCTTTGCGCAAGGCACCCAAACATTGGATTTTGAACCAAATGGCGAAGGAGCAGATTGGAATTGGACAATGGCCGAAATTGCACCGGAAGTAAATGTCATCTCAAATCCCGATGCTAACGGATTGAATACATCAGACAATGTTGTTGAATTCAAAGCGTTTTCCTCTGATAACCCTTGGGCTTTATTCTTCTCTGATGACATCGGTGAATTTACATTAGATGCAAATAATTCGATAGTTAAAATTATGGTTTGGAAATCGAATATTAGCAATGTTGGAATAAAATTCGAAGGAGCAACTCCGGACAAATCCAAAGAAATTCAAGTTGCAAATACGGTTACAAATCAATGGGAAGAGCTTACTTTTGATTTTTCGGAAGTTATTGACAGTACATATAAAAGAGTTGTTATTATTCCCGACTTTGTTACAGATGCAAGAACTGCCGATAATACTCTTTACTTAGACAATATTGTTATTCCTATTGGCGTAGTTGCACCTCCCGGAGAAGTACCAACCGTTGGAGCGCCAACTCCGATTCACAATGAAACCGACAATAATGTATTTTCAATTTTTAGCGATAGCTATACAGAATTACCAGAAACAAATTTTAATCCGCCTTGGGCTCAAGCTACAGTAGTTACTTTTGTTGAAGTTGATGGAAATGAAACCATCAAATACTCCGGATTAGACTACCAAGGAACAAATCTGGGTGGAGCTGATGGAGTTGATCAAGATGTATCCGGTTATACAACTCTGCATTTAGATTATTGGTCAACTAACGGAATGATCGTAAAATTCTCTTTAATTAGTAGAAGTACCGGAGAAACATTTTATGAATTGCCTTTGAGTTATCGTGAATGGGTTAGCGTTGATATTCCTTTAAGTCATTTTGCCGATCAGAATATATCGTTGACAGACATCTACCAATTTAAAGTTGAAGGCGAAGGAGATGTTTATTTAGACAACATTTATTTTTATGTCGGTGGATCAACTGAGGTTATCGAACCCGCGGTCGCTGCCCCGACACCAATCCATGACGAAGCCGACGATAACGTATTTTCTATCTTCAGCGATAGTTACACAAATTTAGCAAATACGGATTTCAACCCATATTGGGCACAAGCAACAGTTGTCACAACGATTGAAATACAAGGAAACCAAACTTTAAAATACGCTGGACTTAATTACCAAGGAACATTTCTTGGCGGAGATGAGGGCGTTGATCAAGACGTCTCCGGTAACACAACTTTTCATATAGATTATTGGGCGGCAAATGGAACGACCGTCAAATTTTATTTAATTAGCCGCAACACGGGCGAAGTTTTTTATGAATTACCTTTAAGTAATCGAGAATGGGTAAGTGTAGAAATACCATTAAGTCATTTTACAGATCAAGGATTATCTTTAACCGATATTTACCAATTTAAGATGGACGGTGAGGGAGATGTATATATTGACAATATGTATTTTTATGGAAAGCGACCAACGATAGCCATGGAGCCTAAAACAGTGGCGCCTATTCCTATTCATGATATAACAGACGATAACGTCTTCTCGATCTATAGCGATAGTTACACAAATTTACCCGGAACAGATTTCAATCCGGATTGGGGACAGGAAACAGCGGTATCTTTTGCTTTAATTGAACCTGGTAGCAACTATGCTCTTAAGTATGAGGGATTAAATTACCAAGGTACAAGTCTTGGGGAAATGGGTCCAGCGGGATTAGATCAGAATGTATCCGTTTATGCATCGCTTCACTTGGATTTCTGGACTGCAAACTCAGATTCACTAAAATTCTTTTTGATCAGTCGTACTACGGGAGAAATCTTCTACCAATTGGAAATCACTCAGGGAGAATGGAATTCAGTAGACATTCCATTAACTCATTTCTCAGATTGGGGATTATCGTTAACCGACATATTCCAATTCAAAGTTTTGGGGAACGGCGATGTTTACTTTGACAACATATATTTCTATGGTGATGTAACAGCTCAACCTGTTGAACCGGTAGTTGCGGCACCAACTCCAATCCATGATGAAACAAACGACAACGTATTTTCAATTTTCAGCGATAGTTATAGCGATTTACCCGCAACCGATTTTAATCCTGATTGGGGTCAAGCAACAGAGGTGTCTTTTGTCGACATCGAAGCAAACCAAACCTTGAAATATGCTGGATTAAATTACCAAGGGACACATCTCGGCGAACCTGGTACAGGTGGAACAGATCAGGATGTTTCCGGTTATGCAACTCTTCATTTAGATTACTGGACTGCGAATGCAGATTCATTAAAATTCTTTTTGATTAGCCGAAATACGGGCGAAATATACTATGAATTGCAAACCACTCCGGAACAATGGAATTCAGTTGATATTCCTTTAAGTCACTTTAGTAATTGGGGATTGTCTTTGACCGATATTTTCCAATTCAAAGTTGAAGGAAATGGCGACATCTATTTTGATAACATCTATTTCTACGGTGAGGCACCAATATCTTCAGAAAATAATGGCTCTGCATATTTTGCCGGTGGAAGAATTAGAATTCTTGAAGACTTACCTATAAATAATAATGCAAATCAATCAAGTTTTAAAACCTTTGAACAACAGACAATTGAAACATGGGTTTTCCCAACAAAAGTGCCCACTGAAAGTGGTGGTGGCGATTGGTTGCACACAATAGTTGTAAGACCTTATTGGCTTGCAAATCCATACATGGCTTATGAGTTAAGGATTGTTGACCATGACGGAAACGGACCTAAGTTTGAATATGTGATCTCTAATGGAGAAGTGGATAACTGGGGTTCTGCTTACGGTGGTGATGTTGTTCAGACTGGTCAATGGTATCATATCGCCGGAACGTATGATGGCAACTCTGTCAAACTTTATGTAAATGGTCTTCTTGTTGCTGAAAATCCATATACTGACGGAATAGGTCTTGGAGACACTGGATTTTACATTGGCGGTCCATATAACAACGAACGGTTCCAAGGCATAATAGACGAATTAAAACTTTGGAATGTGGCAAAATCTGCGAGTGATATTGTTGCAGATCAATCAAAAGTATTAAACGGCGATGAAGCAAACCTTGCCGGATATTGGAAGTTGGAAGATTATTATTATGCCGATAATGGTGCGCGGGTTACTCCGGATAAGTCTGTTAATGCGAATAATTTGGTAGTACAAGGCCCCGAGTTCTATCCGTTTGTTCCTCTTGATGAGGTTAGAATTGCTCCAAATCTATTTACTGAAGGAATGCTTCAAGTCTCAGGATTGGTAGGAGAGCAATTTAATTATAAACTATCCTTTTCCGGTTGGGAAACACCAACATTCTCTTTAGAGTACGGACCAGCAGGAATGCAAGTTACTCCTGAAGGTGAAATTATATGGACACCTAACGAAAACCAGGGTGGTTACCATTATTTTGATGTAAAAGTTGAGAATGCATATGGTTCAGATGTAAAATTGTTAGCCGTTTGGATTGATGAAGTTTCGAAAGAGCAATATGTTCATGATAATGGTGCTCTTAAATTCACAACATCCAATTACGGTATCTTTGGAGCAAGAGAACCCGGTCTTGGATCTAATCTTTCTTTCCAAGGTGCTGAGAGTCTTTTTGAAGGAGCCTTGTTAATTGGAGGAGACTCTTCTCTTGTCGGAGCTCTTTATCAAGACCATTTCGCACCTATTTCTCCAATTGTTGAAATAGAAAGTAATGATAGATTTGATATCATTACAAGTACACGATATACAGATGAAAAAGTAGGAAGCCCTTTTGGTGTTGTTATAACACAAAATACGGCGATGAGTACTCTACCTGAATTCTCAAACGTTGCTTTAATTCAGTTCGAGATCAGAAATCCGAATTCTTATCCGATTGAAAACTTGAATGTTGGTATGGCAATGGACTTTGATTTAGGTGCGGATGCAAATTCAGACATGGGCGGGTTCCTGGATGAATTCAATTTGCAATATGTTTACGACTCAAATACTGATGACAATCCATATTTCTATGGTTTAACTTTATTAAGTCATCAATTTGGTGGCGCCAGAATATGGTATAATGGTGAAGGTGAATCATTAGAAGAGCAGTTATTTGCATTGAATAGTTTTGATAATGTAATTGAAGCACCTGGAGATATTCGATCTTTGGTTGGTACTCAAAAACTAAACATTGCACCAAGAAGTTCTATCTCTGTTGTCTTTGCGGTCTTAGCTGCAGAAAACTTAGAGGACTTGGCCGCTTTATCAATCGGTTTGGATGATGCATTAAATAACCCAGGGATTACAAATGTAATGGACGTTCCTTTCGATCAAGGCGGAAAGGTACAAATACATTGGAATCGATCAAGGATTGATGAGCCAGGACTTGATCATTTTTATAGCGTATGGCGTGCAATGGGTAGCAATGCAAAAGCAAACAACAGTTTGACTCTTGATAAAATCGATGCCGGATTTAAAGGCGAAGCGCAAATTGTTAAAGATGAATTCGGAACCCAAACTGCTTGGGAATGGATTGGAAATACAATGGCATTCGGATTTGATGAATATGCTTACACAGCTGAAACATTGTATGATTCTTCGCAACATTCCGAAGGATGGCATGAATTTATGATAATTTACCATGGAGCCCAAGGTGATTTTTATGAGTCACAAGTTGCAGCCGGTTACTCGGTTGATAATCTTGCTCCTGTGCGTCCTGAAGGATTAGCCGGAAGATACAACCCTTTGGAAGAGGAGATTGTACTTTCCTGGAAAAGCAATCCTGAAGCGGATCTTAGCAAATATTATATATATCGAAATGAAACACCGGACTTTGATTTAACACTACTTGCTCCAATTGGTGAAACTTCGGATACTTTGTTTATCGATAGTCAAGCAGCGATTGGCTCAACGTATCATTACGTTTTAGTAGCTGAAGACATTCACGGAAATAGAAGTGAAGCGAGCAATTCTTATGTTCACACTGTTTCCGGAATCGCAAGCTTCGATAGTGGAATACCGGAAGAGTTCAAACTCTATCAGAACTTCCCGAATCCATTTAATCCAAGTACACAAATTCGGTATTCGGTTCCTGAAGAAGGATTTGTAACAATTCGAGTTTATGATATTCTTGGAAAAGTAGTTGCTGAGTTGGTAAGTGAAAACCAAGCACCCGGTTTTTATTATGCCGGCTTTGATGCATCGGCTTTATCAACGGGTATTTACATTTACGAACTTGATGTTAGAGGGAAATTCAAATCTCAAAACAAGATGATTTTGATGAAATAAAAATCATTGTATATTTAATAAAAAGGGGATCGGTTTTGATCCCCTTTTTTATTTCCACAAAACGAATCCATTCAATTGACATTTTAACTCCAACAATCCGTCTTTAAGCGATATCCGCTAAAGTTGACATAACGTCTAAAATAAATGTAGGAGAATACCATTATATTGAATAATGAGGCTGTAAAATATTTTGTGTAAATGGAAAAAGTTATATTGAGTCATTAAACCTGTCCTCAAATAAACTGAAAAATTGGAAAGAACAAGTGCCCAATTTCTAATCGGCATAGTCTCCTCTACCGCTTGTCAGCAATTTGCCTGCAGGAAGGTTTAAGCGGTGCTAAAATCCACCGCGGCGGACTCGGCAATTTTGGGAGACTTGGCGGAGCTGTTTCTGGGCGGCGGGTTATTTGCAAGGCCGTTAGAATTCTAAAATCAGTTTCCGACTCTCCGATAATTTTCCGTTAGCTAAACTTCAGCTTACCCAGTGATCTAAAAATGAGATAGAATGCAATTACTGCGATTATTGAACTGATTAATCCTCCTGCAACATTTCCGTAGAGCCAAAATCCACTCGCCATTAAAGCGCTGTAAACCGTTGTTATGCCCGCGATCATCATAAATATTTCTAAAGCCAGTTGATGTTCGATCGGTTTGTGTCCTTCTGCCTCCAGTTTTGCGTTAATATTTTTCCAACCGATTCCACCCGGACGTGTTCTTTTAACAAATCCTTTTAGGGTTTCTTCATCTTCCGGTTTTGTCAAAAAAGTGACCGTTAGCCAGGTTGTAGTAGTGATGACGATTCCTATTACCAGCTGCCAGTGGGAAAGTTGATACCACTCCGGCGTTTCTCCGTTTGCCGCTTCGGGAATAATCACCTTAAATAAAACGGCGACCAGGAACGAAACCACCATTGCTGAAATCTCGGTAAACGCGTTAATTCGCCACCAAAACCAGCGAAGTATAAAAATTAATCCTGTTCCCGCTCCGATCTGTAGCAGGATGTCAAAAGCTTGTTTCGCGTTTTCTAACCAAAGAGCAACAATCGCAGCAAGTATCATCAGAAGCACTGTGGAATAACGCCCCATTTTAACCAAAGTTTTTTCAGAAGCGGAAGGATTTACAAATCGTTTATAAAAATCATTTACGATGTAAGAAGCTCCCCAATTCAAATGCGTACCTATTGTTGACATGTAAGCCGCGATCAACGAAGCAACAACCAACCCGAAAAACCCCGAAGGAAGCAATGTCATCATTGCCGGATACGCTATATCATCTTTTAAATATTGATTACTGATTTCAGGAAAGCGGGATTGAATGTCGCTCAATTCCGGAAATATAATCAGTGAGCTGAGCGCTACAATTATCCACGGCCAGGGGCGAATTGCATAGTGAGCGATGTTAAATAGGAATGTTGCGCCTACGGCATTTTTTTCATCTTTTGCCGAAAGCATTCTTTGTACAACATATCCGCCGCCGCCCGGTTCGGCACCGGGATACCAAACACTCCACCACTGAACGGCAATTGGAATTATAAAAATTGGAATCGCGATTGCGGGGTCATTAAAATCGGGGATTAAGCTTAATTTGCCTCGAACGGCTTCATGATTGAACAACTGACTCAAACTTCCGACTTCCGGCTGACTGATGGCATAATATGCCGCAGCAACTGATCCGAACATCGCGATTCCGAATTGAAAGAAATCCGCAAAGATCACACCGCGCAATCCACCGAGTGTTGCATAAATTACAACCGCGAAAGAGGCCAGAGCAATGGTTGTAAATTTATCGATGCCGAACATTACTTGACCGATTTTGATCGCGGCAAGCGAAACAGTTCCCATTATCATCACATTAAAAAACAGACCAAGGTAAATTGAGCGAAAGCCTCGAAGAAAAGCCGCCATTTTTCCGCCGTACCGAATCTCGTAAAATTCAAGATCGGTAACAGCATCGGAACGCCGCCAAAGTTTTGCATAAACAAACACTGTTAACATTCCCGTTAGAAGGAACGCCCACCAAACCCAGTTTCCGGCAACACCGTTATTCCTAACTATATCCGTTACAAGGTTTGGTGTATCAGCGGAAAATGTAGCCGCTACCATCGAAACGCCGAGCAGCCACCAGGGCATGTTTCTTCCGCTCAAAAAGAACTCGATAGAACTTTTACCCGCTTTTTTCGTGCTCCAAACCCCGATTCCGAGTACAACAACAAAAAACAGTACAATAATTA
Organism: Melioribacteraceae bacterium; assembly: GCA_021739765.1. Classification (GTDB taxonomy): domain Bacteria; phylum Bacteroidota; class Ignavibacteria; order Ignavibacteriales; family Melioribacteraceae; genus JAIPBD01. The sequence continues at coordinate 4,721 of JAIPBD010000019.1, read as the reverse complement.
CAATATCCCAAAAACTAAACATGACTTTCCTTGGTTAGTGTTAAAAGTGATTTCAGCCGCGTTATCTTGAAAACAAGTTCGTAAATATAATAGATTCTCTATCCAGATTTACGCTTTAGATAATGATTGATTTTCCGACCAATAAGTTCAGAATTGAGGAAATACTTTTACTAAATTTGGTTACAACACTGTCCGAATTAAAAGGAGTTTATCTCATCAAACAACTATCCGTATCAACGCCCGGGCGAATTTGTCTTTTTGGTGAACATCAAGATTATTTACAGCTTCCGATAATCGCCGGAGCAATTTCGCTAAGAATTTCAATCAAAGGGAGTAAACGAACCGATCGGTTAATCTTTATTGATCTGCCCGATATAAACAAAAAAGAATCGTTTGCCATAAAGGAATCCCAAAATTACCAAAATGATCATGATTATTTTCGAAGTGTAGTTACGGTTTTAAAAAGAGACGGACTCACATTTTCAAACGGAGTGAATTGTACTGTTCAAGGCGAAATACCGATCAATGCCGGCACATCAAGCTCTTCAGCGCTTATTGTTGCATGGATAAACTTCATGATCAAAATGAGCGTTCAACAACCCGAATTTACTGCCGAAAAAATTGCGGAAATTGCTTACCGCGCCGAAGTTCTCGAATTCAACGAAGCGGGCGGAATGATGGATCAGTATTCTACAGCTGTCGGTGGAATTATTGGATTAAAAACCTTCCCAAAGTTGAATCTAAAAAAGTTTGATGTTACTCTCGGAAATTTCGTTTTGGCGAATTCCGGTGAACCAAAGGACACGCAGAACATTCTTCGAAGAGTTAAAAATGGAGTGCTTGATATTGTAAAAATGCTGGAAACGACGGACGAAAATTTTTCTTTGCAAACGGTAAAGATTAATAATATTGACGATTACAAAACCAAATTGACTTCGGAGCAAATTATACTGCTTAAAGGCACAATTCGAAATCGAGAAATCACAAAACAAGCGGAAGATCTTTTACAACAGCCAAACTTTGATCATTTGCACTTTGGGGCTTTGCTTTCGGAACAACACGAAATTTTATCCGGAACACTCAAAATTTCAACTCCCAAAATCGATCGAATGATAGAAACCGCGCTTGCAAAAGGAGCGCTTGGAGCCAAAATAAACGGCTCAGGCGGCGGAGGATGTATGTTCGCTTACGCGCCGGACAACGCGGAAGAAATTAAATCGGCGCTTGAGGTGATTTCCAAAGAAACTTTTGTTGTTTCAATCGGTGAGGGAACCCGTGAAGATTAACTTAGAACCTGAGGCGAAATTATTGATTATTCTTGCCGGAGGAATGTCTTCTCGAATGCGAAAAAAAACAGATGGGATTTCCAACCTCGATAAAAAACTTTTGCTGGAAAGTGAATCAAAAGCGAAGTGTATGATAAGTGTCGGAAAAGATGGTCGTCCGTTTTTAGATTATCTCCTTTTTAATGTTTTCACGGCCGGGTTTACACACGTTCTTATGGTTGTTAATCAAAAGGATAAATCAATAATTAATCATTATGACTTAAAAGATGGTTGGGAAAATCTAAACAACTTGAAAATCGCCTATACTGTTCAAACAATTCCCGATAAAAGAACCAAACCGATGGGAACTGCCGATGCTTTGCTTCAAGCGTTAGATGCTCTTTCAGAATTGAAGGGGAAAAGTTTCGCGGTGTGTAATAGTGATAATTTATATTCATCCGGGGCGTTTTCTTTAATTCTGAATTCAAATTTCGATAATGCCATGTTGGATTATGACATGGACAAATTGGAGTTTTCAATTGAGCGTATTGCATCATTCGCGATTACGAAAAAAGATGAGGATGGATTTCTAAACGAAATTGTTGAAAAACCATCATCGGAATTAATTGAAAAAATACGAGAAAAAGACGGATACGTTGGTGTGAGTATGAACATTTTCAAATTTAATTACGATCAGGTGTTGGAATATTTAATTAACGCACCAATAAACGTTGATCGCGATGAGAAAGAATTGCCGGCTGTTGTTCAAAACATGATTAACGAAAATCCAAAATCATTGTTCGCAATTCCATTCAGTGAACACATTCTTGATCTTACCGGTAAATCAGACATCAAAATTGTACAGAAATATTTAAATGAAAATTTCGAATCGATTGATTTTAACCAGAAATAGGAGAGTTAGAAATGAGTTCAATTAAAAGGCGCGATTTTATCAGCAGTATGGGTTTGGCGGGAATTGGACTTTCCGTCGCTCCAAATCTTTTGTTCGGCGAATCAAAAACTAAATTTAGACGCTCCAATCCAAACGGGAAAGTAAATATCGCTTTTATCGGAGTGGGATTGCGCGGAAGAAATCATGTTAATAATATTTCGCGAAGAGACGATGTGGAAATCACGGCAATCTGTGATATTGATAAAGAGTCCCTCGCTAAAACACAAAAAATACTAAATGATTATTCAAGACCCGAAGCAACGGAATATTCCGGCGACGAATATTCATTTATGAAATTGCTTGAACGAGATGATGTTGACGGAGTGATAATTTCAACTCCTTGGCTTTGGCATACAAGAATGGCGGTCGCTTCAATGAAAGCGGGAAAGTTTGCCGGAGTTGAAGTCAGCGCGGCAAATACACTTGAAGAATGTTGGGATCTCGTAAATACATCAGAGGAAACCGGAATTCCTTGTATGATTTTGGAAAATGTTTGCTTTGCCCGTGAAGCAATGGCAGCCCTAAAAATGGTTCGTGAAGGCGTTTTCGGGGAGCTGGTTCATTCAACTTGCGGTTACAGACATGATCTTCGTGGTGTAAAATTTAATGACGGCAAGCAGCCTTACGGCGGAGGGGTTGAATTCGGGGAAAAAGGATTTTCCGAGGCAAAGTGGAGAACCGAACACTCATTAAAAAGGAATGGCGATATTTACCCGACTCATGGAATTGGACCCGTTGCAACCTGGTTTGATATAAATCGCGGTAATCGATTCGTTTCTTTAACTTCAACGGCAACCAAATCTATCGGTTTGCACAATTATATTGTCAATCATCCAAAAGGCGGAGAAAATCACCCGAACGCAAAGTTGAAATGGAAATTGGGCGATATTATCACAACGGTAATAAAAACCGCACGGGAGGAAACTATAATTGTAACTCACGATACCAATTTGCCGCGCCCATACTCCTGGGGTTTTACGCTTCACGGTGCCAATGGTGTTTGGAACGGACAATTTGAAGGAAAACGTTTATATCTTGAAGGAACTTCAGAACCGCATCAATGGACCGAAGCAGAAGAGTATGATAAAATAATGAAAAAGTATGACCACAAACTTTGGACGGATGAGGAAAAAAATGCCGAAAATTCGGGTCATGGTGGAATCGATTATTTTACCGCGAAAGCATTTGTTGAGTCGGTTAAATATGAAACTCAACCTCCGATTGATGTTTATGACGCGGCGGCCTGGAGCGCTATTACACCATTATCGGAGATGTCGATTGCGAATAATAGTTCTCCTCAATATTTCCCGGATTTTACAAGAGGAAGATGGATGACAAACAAACCAATTTTTGGAATTTAACACGTTCCCCAAAAGTTCAACTTTCCCAATCCGGTTTTTATCCTCCAAAAGTTGGACTTTTTTGCGGACTAAAACTCTTCCACACAATAACCACAGAGGATTTTTTGGCGCCAGTTATTTTACGAGCATAGCTAAACCAATGCAGCCGCGACCGCGCGAAAGTATTTTAAAATCGACAATGTTTTTGAATTTGTTTTAGTTTGTGTTTGCGGTTTGTGTTATGTGTAAAGTTCTAGGTAGTTGTGTCACGGTTATTATTTCTTAGATTGCTACTATGACTCCCGAAGTATCGAGACAAGCTGTGCCTTGGAAATTACTATATATTGTATAAACAACCTTGATTGGGATCTTTCCTTGTGAAAATGCTAATTGCGTTAATACGAAAAAACATAAAAGAATTAATTTGTTTGAATTATTCATTTAAGATACTCCATTATAGTTAATAACTATTTATAATCCATGCTTTACCATCAATCCAGCCACACATTGTAACAAGGTTTCTTTTAATGTCAATTCCAAGAAATCTCCTTGAACCATTATCTTCATAGAATTCTGAATACATTCGAAACGAAAATCCATTGTAGTGCCAAACTATTCCTTCGTCCCCGGCAATAAAAATCGAATTAGGACCCCGCCCCCTAATCTTGAATATGAATGCCTTTTGTTCAAACCCTACCCAGCCGTTTGATACACCTTCATAAACTATATCTTCTCCCTTACCATTAATGGGTGAATGGTGAAAGAATTTATTTCCACCACTCCAAAATTCTTGACCGTCATACCAAAGAGAGGAAATTTTACCGGAGTATTTCCAAGAATAACTCGCAGTACCATCCCAAATAGTCTTAGATTGATTTGACTGAATTGATATAATGATACTTGGGTTGCCACTATAATCCCAACCACAAGTCCAAATATAATTTCCGTCATCTGAGCCGTAAATATCAGTTAAATCAACATCTGTCCTGGATTCAATCTTCTTCCAGTATCCGTTTTGGTAATGCGCTATATTCCCACCATTACCAACAACATAAAAATCATCACTCGATAAGCCCCACATGGCATTCTGGTAAGCAAGAAATACTTCGTTTGGTATATCCATTTGTATAAAATGATTTCCATTCCAATGAAGCAAATTCACAT
>JAIPBD010000036.1 GCA_021739765.1 Melioribacteraceae bacterium | reverse complement strand
GAGTTTCGTACTCGATTCCGAAATAACGATAATTTCGGATGTTAAAAGTGAGGAATTCGACTTTATTAAAAATTATCTACAAAATTCAATTGAGAATTTTACCCGGGATCTAACTTTCTCGGAATCAAAAAATGGAAGTACATCCGGTTCATTCATCGAATTTATCTTAGATGAATCGTTTGAGAATGCTGAAGATTATTCACTAACCGTAAACGAAGGAATCACCATAAAGGCAAAATCAAGCATCGGATTGTTTTACGGAGTCCAGTCTTTATTGCAGCTGCTTCCTTCTGAAATCTACGGTAATGAAAAAATTGAGGATGAAATAATATTACCCAAAGTAACCATAATTGATGGACCGAGATTTAATTACCGGGGGATGCATCTTGATGTTTGCAGACATTTTTTCCCGGTTGATTTTGTAAAGAAATACATTGATTTTCTGGCCATGCACAAGATGAATAAATTCCATTGGCATTTGACGGAAGATCAGGGTTGGAGAATAGAGATTAAAAAATATCCGAAATTGACTGAAGTTGGTGCGTACAGAAATGAAACAATGGGAGACGGTAAAAAATACGGTGGATTCTACACTCAGGAAGAAATAGTGGAAGTCGTGAATTACGCTAAATCCAGATTTATCGATGTGATTCCGGAAATCGAAATGCCCGGACATGCTTTGGCTGCTTTAGCCTCTTACCCCGAATACGCTTGCACCGACGGCCCTTTCGAAGTAGCCACCGAATGGGGTATTTTTGATGATATTTATTGTGCCGGTAAAGAAGAAACTTTTATATTTATTGAGAATATACTCGCCGAAGTGATAGAGCTCTTCCCTGGAGAATACGTGCATATCGGTGGTGATGAAGCTCCCAAAACCAAGTGGAAAAATTGTAAAGATTGCCAGAATAAAATCCGAACAGAAGGATTGAAAGATGAGCATGAATTACAGAGTTACTTTATCAGACGTATTGAAAAATTTCTTTCTTCGAAGGGTAAAAAATTGGTCGGTTGGGACGAAATTCTGGAAGGCGGTCTGGCTCCTCAAGCTACAGTGATGTCATGGAGGGGAACTGAAGGCGGAATCGCTGCCGCAAAGTCGGGGCACGATGCGATTATGACTCCGACTTCATATTGTTATTTTGATTATTACCAATCGAAACCCGAAACTGAACCGATTTCAATCGGCGGATATCTGCCAATCTCAAAAGTATACGGTTATGAACCGATTCCTACGGAATTAAATTCTGATGAAGCAAAACATATTCTCGGTGCACAAGCGAATGTCTGGACTGAATATATCCCGAATACAAAACATGTTGAGTATATGGTATTCCCACGAATTGCCGCCATGAGCGAAGTTGTTTGGTCAAAAGCGGAGAATAAATCTTATTCACGTTTTGTGGATAAACTTGGCATACAATTTAAACGATATTCAAGTATGGATGTGAATTACTCTTCAAGTATATATAATGTCCACTTTGAAGAGAATTTTGATACAGAGCGAAAAACTTTGTCGTTGGAGCTCGGCAAAGAAGTTGAACAATATCAAATTAGGTATAAATCCGGCGAATCTGAAGAATATGAAAATTATACCAATCCAATAACACTCGATAAAAGTAGAAAAATAATTGCCGCTCTATTTTCGGGAGATTCTCAGTTAAGTTCACCGTTGCAGAAGGAATATTTCATCCACAAAGGATTCGTGAAAGAGGTTAAATACAATAATACTTATCACAACTACTATCCGGCAAATCATCAATTCGGATTGGTGGATGGAATACGCGCTTCAAACCATTATGCGGATGGGAAATGGCAAGGATTTCTCTTTAACGATCTTAATATTGAAATCGATTTAGGTGAAAAAACCAAAATAAATTCTATCCGGATGGATTTTTTACAAAGAATTTTATCATCTATATTTATCCCAAAATCGGTCGAAATCCTAAGCTCCGATGATGGTGTAAATTATTCACGAATTTATTACGAAGAAACCCCCGACTTGCTTAAAAAGGGTGAGGTTTTTAAGTATAACATTAAATGTGAACCCGGGGTTGAAGCGAAGTATATTAAAGTGATCGGGGAAAACATAGGAAATTGCCCGCCCGGACATTCTTCGGAAGGAAATAAATCTTGGCTTTTTATAGATGAAATAATTATCGAATAAGTGTTTCGAAAATAATTAATTAAATATGCTGAAAACTCGAATCAATTTAACAATACTGTTACTTGTTATATTTTGTGGATCACAATTTGCCCAGAAGTATGACCTTAATTCGCCCGATTCAAAATTGAGGGTTGGAGTTACGATCAATACTTCCGTCAATCTTTCGGTTTATCTAAGTAACAGCGAAATTGTAACGATTTCGGGGATTGAATTAAATCTAGATAACGATCGAAATCCCGGTGTAAATCCGAAAGTGGTCGAAACCACATTCAAAAAATATAACGAAAAAATTTTTCCGGTCGTTAGAGAGAAAAATGAGGTAATCCCGGATATTTATAACGAGTTGGAAATAAGATTCGAAAGGCAGTATTCGCTAAAAATTAGGGCCTACGATAACGGAATTGCATACCGATTTACTACCAATTATCATGACAGCATAATTGTATTTGAGGAAAAGCAAAATTTTATATTTCCAGAAAATCATTCCATTTACTTTCCGGAAGAGGAAAGTTTTATAACCCACTCCGAGCGTCTTTACGATCACACAAAATTGTCTAAAATTAACGGATCACGTTTTTGCTCACTCCCCACATTAATTGAATTAGAAAACAATGCAAAAGTTTTAATTCTGGAAGCTGATATCGAAAATTACGCGGGAATGTATTTACGCGGAGACGATAAAGATTCGCTTTCGCTTATAGGCATTTTCCCCAAATATCCAAAAAAGGAAGAGTTAAAAAGAGACAGGGATTTCTTGGTCACGGAAAGAGAGAATTTCATTGCAAAATCCGAAGGTGCCAGAAACTTTCCTTGGAGGATTTTGGCTGTCTCACAAGATGATAAAGAATTGCTGACAAATCAATTGGTTTATCAGCTTGCCCCCGAGAATCGATTGACAGATTGTTCCTGGATAAAACCAGGAAAAGTCGCATGGGATTGGTGGAATTATAATAATATTTATAATGTAGATTTTCGTGCCGGTGTTAATACAAAAACTTACAAATTCTTCATCGATTTTGCCGCTGATGCCGGACTCGATTATATCATCCTCGATGAAGGCTGGTACGAGTTGGGTGATTTAACTTCCTTAAATCCGGAAATCGAGATGGATACGATTTTAACTCATGCGAAGGAGAGGGGAATAGGAGTTATTCTTTGGGTTGTCTGGAAAACTTTGGACGATCAACTGACTGAAGCGCTTAATCTATTTCAAGAATGGGGAGTTGCCGGAATCAAAGTGGATTTTATGCAGCGAGACGATCAAAAAGTGGTTGATTACTATTATCGTGTTGCGGAAGAAGCTGCAAAAAGAAAAATGCTGGTCGATTTTCATGGCAGTTATAAACCCGCCGGAATTCGAAGAGCTTTCCCGAATGTAATAACGCGTGAGGGAGTTAAAGGACTTGAAAATTGCAAATGGTCAGATGAAGCTTCGCCGATCAATAACTTAATAATTCCGTTCACCAGAATGGTAGCCGGACCGATGGATTATACGCCCGGGGCGATGATCAACGCCACCAAAGAAAATTTTCGCGAAGTTTTTACAAAACCTATGAGCCTCGGAACGAGATGCCATCAGCTCGCGATGTACGTTGTTTATGAAAGTCCGCTCCAAATGTTAGCCGATAGTCCAACACATTATTTGAAAGAGAAGGAATCATTAATGTATCTTTCAAAAGTTCCGACCATTTGGGACGAAACAATGCCTATCGATGCAAAAGTGGGCGAATATGTTTTAATTGCACGGAGATCAGGTGAGAATTGGTTTGTGGGCGCTATGACAAATTGGGAAGAGCGCGACCTTGTTCTCGATTTAGGATTTTTAGATGAAGGCAAATATATAATCGAGTATTATCGCGACGGGATCAATGCCGATCGGAACGCGGAAGACTATAAATTCGCAAAAACAATTTTACGATCTGATGATGAAATCAGAATTCACATGGCTCCCGGGGGTGGTTGGGCGGCTTTTATTTACAAAACAAACAATAATTCGAGGGATTAATGAATTTTGAAACTGCTGATTATGTGATCTTTATAGCATACATTTTAGGAATTGTCGGGCTCGGACTTTTTGTGTCGAGAACGAAAAAAGGACATACTAAAGATTCCAAAGATTATTTCCTTGCCGGAAATTCGTTAACGTGGTGGGCGATTGGTGCTTCTTTAATTGCCGCAAATATTTCTGCCGAACAAATAATCGGGATGTCCGGTTCTGGTTTCGCTGTGGGATTAGCAATTGCATCCTATGAATGGATGGCCGCAATAACACTTTTGATTGTGGGAAAATTTTTCCTCCCGATTTTTATCGAGAAGAAAATTTATACAATACCCGAATACATCGAAAGCCGTTATAATAAAAATCTAAAAACGATTCTCGCAATATTCTGGATTTTCCTTTTCATCTTTGTGAATCTGACCTCAGTAATGTTTTTAGGCGCAAAAGCACTCGATACAATAATGGGAAATGGTGATGGCAGTTTAATTGTTTATGGAATTATTGGTCTCGGTTTGATCGCCGCTGCTTACTCTTTGTATGGAGGACTTTCGGCCGTCGCTTGGACAGACGTGATTCAGGTGATTCTGCTTGTGCTTGGCGGCATTATTACAACTCTTATCGCGCTTGATGCTGTTACTATAGAGGGCGGAATATTAAACGGTTTGAGTCACATATTTACAAATGCCGACGAAAAATTTCACATGATACTTACACGGGATAATCCGGAGTTTTCAAATCTTCCCGGCATCGCGGTGCTAATCGGTGGTATGTGGATTGCGAATCTATATTATTGGGGATTTAATCAATACATAATCCAACGTACACTTGCAGCGAAATCCTTGAAAGAATCTCAAAAGGGAATTGCATTTGCGGCATTTTTAAAACTTATCATTCCTCTCATTGTAGTTATTCCCGGAATAATTGCTTACATGTTGTATGCCCAGCCTGAAGGAACTACAATTATCGCCGGTGCCAGAGAATCATTTTCAAACGGAGCAGGAGGAATAAATTACGATAAAGCTTACCCATGGTTAATCAGCACATTCATTCCGACCGGAGTAAAAGGAATTGTGGTCGCGGCGCTGACTGCAGCTATAATTTCCTCGCTGGCTTCGATGTTAAATTCAACTTCAACAATATTTACGATGGATATTTACAAACCATACATCAAACAAGACGCGAGTGAGACAAATCTTGTAACTGTAGGTAGAATTTCAGCCGCTGTCGCTCTTATAATCGCGGCATTTGCAGCGCCTTTATTAATAAGCATTCCCCAAGCGTTTCAGTACATTCAGGAATATACGGGTTTGGTTAGTCCGGGTATCCTCGCGGTTTCTCTTATTGGTTTGTTTTGGAAAAAAGTTACAACTCAGGGAGCAATCTGGGGAGCGGTTTTATCGATTCCAATCGCGTTGTTGCTAAAGCTTGATATAATGGGGCTTCCTTGGATGGATCAGATGTTATATACATTCCTGATTACAATTGTAATAGCGGGAATGATAAGTCTTATTTCCAATGAACATGATGATGATCCTAAAGGGATTACGATCACTTCCAAATTATTCCATACAGATAGTTCGTTTAATATAATGGCTTATTTGATTTGTATTATTGTTGCTTTACTTTACACAATTTTCTGGTAGGCTTCGAAATATAATTTCTCTAAATGTGATGCCGGTTTTTTCCTGCATCACATTGAATTATGAAGTAAAGACTGTACCTCGCTCCGCAGCTGTTAATTTTCAAAAGAAAACATAATTGAAAACCTCGTTTTGCTTTTCCGTCATTACACTCGAAGGCATAAAGTTAGTTTGAAACTGGTACTTGTTCATAAATTTCGGTAACTAGCCGGTTCATTATTCTTGTAAATTTCTATTTCCCAGGTGGGAATTTCATTTCCGAAGTAATAAAATCAGATTCAATTGCATTTATCAATTTTATGTATACTGAACAATGATTTTTGTAATTGAGGCAAAAGCTTTATTTTAAGGGCTATAAAAATTCAGAAAAATTAACCACCATAGGAGATAATAATGAGCAAAGCAGATATAGGTTTAATAGGCCTGGCAGTTATGGGTGAAAATCTTGTGCTGAACATGGAAAGTCATGGTTTTACAGTAGCCGTTTACAACCGTACAACCGAAAAAGTTGAGAAATTTGTAAATGGGCGCGGAAAGGATAAAAACATCATTGGCACAAGCACAATAAAGGAACTCATCGAAAATCTCAAAACTCCAAGAAAAGTTATGATGATGGTGAAAGCCGGCGGTGCGGTTGATGCTATAATCGAAGAGGTTTTACCATTTTTAGAAAAAGGTGATATCATAATAGATGGCGGCAATTCCCATTTCCCCGATTCAATTCGACGAACAAAATATCTGGAAGAAAAAGGGTTTAACTTTATCGGAACCGGAGTTTCCGGTGGTGAGGAAGGAGCGTTAAAAGGTCCATCAATTATGCCCGGTGGATCAACTGCCGCTTGGGAATTTGTGAAACCAATTTTCCAATCAATCGCCGCTAAAGTTGAAGACGGTTCACCTTGTTGTGATTGGGTCGGTCAAGATGGCGCGGGCCATTTCGTTAAGATGGTTCACAATGGAATCGAATATGGTGATATGCAATTGATCACCGAAGCTTATTTAATGATGAAAAATCTGCTGCATCTATCATACGATGAAATGCATGAAGTATTTAAAGATTGGAACACAGGGGATTTGGATAGTTATCTGATTGAAATTACCCGGGATATTTTAGCATTTAAAGATGAGGACGGATCGCCATTGGTCGAGAAAATTCTTGATACAGCCGGACAAAAAGGAACCGGGAAATGGACTGCTGTTTCAGCGTTAGACATCGGCATTCCTTTAACATTAATCGGTGAAGCGGTTTTTGCAAGAACTCTTTCAGCTCAAAAGGAAGAACGAGTTGAAGCCTCGAAATTATTATCCGGTCCAACTCCTGAATTCAAAGGGGACAAGAAGGAATTTATAAATGATTTAAAGCACGCTTTGTACGCATCTAAATTAGTCTCTTACGCGCAAGGTTATGTACTTATGAAATATGCGGCGAAAGAAAATAACTGGGATTTAAATTACGGTGGAATTGCGTTGATGTGGCGAGGTGGCTGTATTATTCGCTCCGCGTTCTTAAGCAAAATAAAAGATGCTTTTGATACTAATCCTGACCTCAACAATTTATTATTGGATCCGTTTTTCAAAAATAAAATTGAAGAAGCACAATCATCTTGGAGAAAAGTTGTCGCACAAGCGGCTTTAAATGGAATTTGGATTCCAGCCATGTCAACGGCGTTAAACTATTTTGATGGATTTAGAACGGAAACTTTACCTGCAAATTTATTGCAGGCACAAAGAGATTTCTTCGGCGCACACATGTATGAAAGAACTGATAAACCTCGCGGAGAATTTTTCCACACAAACTGGACCGGGCGTGGGGGAGATACTGCTTCGTCCGCTTATAACGTTTAAAATAGGGTTTATATGGAATACAGAGTAATTGGTAAAAGCGGGATTAACGCATCAGTTATCGGTCTCGGAACTTGGGTGATGGGCGGGTGGATGTGGGGTGGTGCCGTTGAGAAAGAAAGTATTGATTCAATAAACACCAGCATTGAAAATGGTGTTAATCTGATTGATACCGCACCGGTTTACGGTTTTGGAATCTCCGAAACCGTTGTGGGTAAAGCTATCAAGGATAAAAGGGACAAAGTAATTCTTGCAACAAAATGTGGATTGGTTTGGGATCAGGAAAAAGGGGATTTCTTTTTTCATTCTAATCAAGATAGCGTTACGCCGGAATCGAGTAAGTTGAAAGTGTACCGATTTTTGGGGTCAGATTCTATCAAAGCTGAAGTGGAACGTAGTCTGAAAAGATTAGATACAGATTATATCGATCTCTACCAAACTCATTGGCAGGAATCCACAACGAAAATTGAAGATACAATGGGAGCACTCCTGAAACTGAAAGATGAAGGCAAAATTCGAGCAATCGGAGTCTCGAATGCGAGCGTGGATCAAATGAAGGAATACGGCGAAATCGATAGCGATCAAGAAAAATATAATATGTTTCAGCGGGAGATTGAATCGAATGGAAATGTCCAGCATTGCGTTGATAAGAATATCGCTATTCTTGCATATTCACCAATCGCTCAAGGCTTGTTAACAGGCAAGATAGATCCCGATCGTGAAATTAAGGATGGTGATGTTCGAAAAGGAAGTCCATTATTCACCAAAGATAATATTTTGAAAGTCAATAAAATGCTTTCTGAATTAAAAAATATGGCTGAAGATTATTCCGCAAATATTGGTCAACTAATGTTAGCATGGACATTGCGCCGGAAGGGAATTACTCATTTGCTTTGCGGAGCCAGAAATAGCGAACAAGCAATTGAAAATGCCGGTGGGGGAGAAATTAAAATATCAGAAACTGATTTGGCATTAATTGATAACAAATACACGGAATATTTCGGATAATCAGTAAACATTTCGACCATCTTGATAGTGGGTTTCAACTCAAAAACATTCAAGATGGTCTTTTTATAAAGCGTCGATTTCTTTCAAATACTTTTGATACCATTGATAAAAGGGAGCCAAATACGGAGCGGCGGAGGTCGAACCTCCGAATCCATAAAATCTGTAAACCATCGCGGGCACTTCCGTAACTTTTATTGAATTTAAAACATCCATATTAATCTGCATGTTTGTATTCAGCGCTTCCGTAACAGTTTTGTCCTCTAATTTCTCTTTAAGTTTTGAGTAGAATAATTTTTCGCGTGTGAGTTCCTTTTTTGTTTCAACATCAATCGCGAGTGCATCTTTACTTTCCCGTTCATCGATAAGTTTTATAATGGAAAAACCTTCCGATAAATTGATTGGACCGTAAACATCACCTAAATTCATTGTTGAGGCTATTCGTCCGATCTCTCCATGTGAAGTAATTGGAAACCAATCGTATGCACCGCCGCTCGGAATTGTACTTTCCCTTTCATTGTATTCTTGGGCCAGTTGCTCAAAATCCTCACCTGCTTCTAACTTGTTTAATATCTTTTCAACAGATTCCAAATTTTTTGTAAGAATTTCAATAATTCTAACTTCTTTAGGATTCAAAAATTTATCAGCAATTTCCATTTCCCTCTGAATTTCCTGCTCAGAAATTTTTACCGAATCAATAAACGAATTTCTATAGAGTGAATACGAAAAATAATTTTCCCATAACTTCAATTCGTTTTTAATCGATGGCAACTGTTGAATGTTTCTTTGATATCCGATTCTGGCGATAATTTCAGATTGTATAAAATTTCGTATGTAGTTGCTCAAGATATTGGTGACGGATATCGAATCAGTTTTGGCTAATTCTAATTGATTAAAACCGAGGTCATTCAAAAAATATTCCAAGGAAATAGGATCTATCTCAAATTTTACAAAGGGCGATTTGAGTTTATTTTCACCCATTTCTCTCATCACTTTTCTAAAATCATAATAATCTAAACGTGTCTTCCCATCTTCCGGAATCTCTTTGTCTTGAATGATTGAATGAAGGTGATTTACAATTTCGACAAACAGTTTTGTATCGACATCTATAGTTTTTCCTTTTATAAAAATCTTATAGAATTCGTTTTGTTTTTCAATAACTGCTCTATTTTCCAGAGTCTCCTTGGCTCTTTTAGAAACAACTTTCTCATCAAAATCCTTTCGAATATTTTTTGCGTAGAATATCAGCCAACCCTTTTCTGTAAGAGAAGGTTTTGAGTATTCGGAGAGCTCCAAATTGAAAATAATATTTTCCAATTCTTCTGTCATTTGACCGTAAACTACTTCAATCAGTTCTTCCTGCTCAAACCTTTCATTTCTCGTTTGGAGTAAAGAATCGAAATCAGCCCCGCTTTGAAGAAGATTGTAGAGACTGTCGATTTCATATTTAACAAAGCTATGCAGAAAATTTACCGTGTAAATCCTTGTACTTTTATATAGTCCTGATCTGTAGGAAGAATCGGAAATTGATATTTTGTCTAAAATTTCTGTTTTATAAATGTAGTCGCGAATCAGATATTTTTCCATAATTTGGGCGGAATATGACACATAGTCGTTTTTATCGAATCCGCTCTGTCTCGCGCGATTGGCAAGTAATTTCTCACCTATCAATGTGAGAAGAAATTCGTTTTTTAATGAATCGATGTTTTTGCTGGTTTGAATATATGGGCTTGTCTCAAAGCGGAATTTAAACTCAGCTGCGGTGATTTTATCAAATCCGAGATCGACAATCACATCACTGGTTTGAGCCATAATATTAGCAGCGAATAAAAAAAGAATTATTAACTTAATTGGATTCTTGTTTATCATACTTCTTCAGTTTTTAAAGTTTTTGGAAATCGTAAGTCACTTAATTAAATTTACAAAAATAACCGAACTCATAAATTACAATAACTTACCGGAAATGTTCCATGTTAAAGATTAGCAGAAACAGTAATTATCTGTATTGGACAATCATAGCTTTTGTTCTGCTGCTCTCTGTTTCCTATTATGTATTCTCATTTTTATTTTCAGGGGAAAGAAAATCCCAAATAGATGAAATTTATTTCGCTGATAATATTACTCCCGCTCACACAATCCTTATTGAAAAGTTTAATAAAGAATATGAGGGTAGAATCAAAGTTGTTGCCATTGATTTGCCGTTCTCAAAGTTCAGTACCAACGAAAGAAAAGAGATTTTAACCAGGTCCTTGCGGGGGAAAAGTAACCGAATCGATATATTCTCGGTGGATCATATTTGGGTAAAAAGGTTCGCGAAATGGGCTGAACCATTGGACAAGTACTTCAGCGTAATTTCCAGGAGGGACATTATTCCCAAAGCCATGGAGTCATGCTTCTTCAAAGAACGACTCTATGCAATTCCTTTTAAAATCGATATATCTACCATGTTTTACCGTCACGATCTTTTATCCAAAATTGAGGGATACGAAAATATTCTTCAAAAATTCAAAGAATCAATTACATGGCAAGAGTTTATTCGCATTGGGATGTCATTGCCTCAATATAAAAACAATTATTATCTCTTCACCGCAAACAATTATGAAGGTTTGGTGTGCAGCTTTTTAGAGTTGGTATTAAATATGGATGAAAATTTCTTCTTGCAGAAAAAGTCATTCAATTCGGAGATTGGTTATAAAGCACTAAAACTGCTCGTAGATTTGGTGAACGATTATCAACTTACGCCGATCGAAATGACGAGAGCAAAGGAATTTCAAGCCCATCAATACTTTGCGAATAATGATGTGTTGTTTTTAAGATCGTGGCCGACATTTTCATTCGATTATCATCATTATTTTAGTGAGGAGTTGAAAAAGGACATCAGGCCAATTCCGTTACCACATTTAAGCGGAACTCCAACGGCAAATATTTTGGGCGGTTGGAACTTAATGATCTCTGAATTTTCGAATCATAAAGATGAAGCCGCAGAGTTTATTCGTTACCTGTTGTTGGATGAAAATCAAAAAATACTATATGAAAACAGCGGATCTTTGCCGATTAAAAGCTCGTTCTATTCCGATATCGAAGAAGATGTAAATAACTCTTCTGACGTAGCTTTTTATAAAAAATTAATTGATCGAGGAATTCACAGACCTTTTCTTGAAGATTATACCCGGATTTCAGATATATTATCATATTATACAAACCTTGCCATTACGAAAGAGATATCGATTGATTCTGCCTTAGTTTCAATCGATGAATTAATAAAATCAGAAAGAGTGCTACTAAATTAATGATACCAAAAAATGTACTTGAAGGAATAAAAGAATACCGTTTTGAGTTTAAGCATTTAACTGTTTTGTTCGTTGTTTTGATGGTTTTCCAATTACTGATTACAATCGTTCAAGAAGATTCACTTGACTCTTTTTTAAGCAAAACACAAGATGTGCTCCAGAAGGATTCGGCCGAGAGAACCGCGAATTTAACTTCTGCTTCGTTGGAGCTTCTGCTCGAAAATGTAAACCTTACGGAAATTAAATCAGAATATGACCGTCAAAAAATAATTCAATCATTTAACATAATTTTATCACAACAGCAGTTACAGCAAAATGTAGAAGAAATTTGCCTCTTTCTGGATGGCGGCGATTCTACGCTGGTAATTGATGACGGGAAACAACTCTTCGATTATTTTTCGGGAAATAAATCAGAAATTTTCAACTCCATATCTGATCACACCGAAGCGCTCACATACTTCAAAGAATTAGCAGGAGAAATAAGAGAAAAGGAACATATTTATAGTAAGTTGGTTAACAGAACCACGTTCCACATTTTTGTTCCTTTTGTTCCAAACGGGGAATATATAGGCGTTTTATATATGCGCAAAACCCCCGATCTCTCTAATTTAACCAATGAAATTACATCAAGCTACGATATAGCGTCTTTAATATATTCGTCTTTAATAATATTAGGATTGCTGGCCATGTATTACATTTCCTCTTTTACAGTTAGGGAAAGAGATGATGTACGCCAGAAACTTTTTGTTGAAAAGGAGAACCATCTCAAAGAACAGATAAATCACGAAAAAGAATCGTTGTTCACAAAACGAATTTATCATACTCATCATAAAGCCGAAAAAGTTATGGGTTTTATTAAAGATGACCTTCGAAAAATTTCAGCGGAAGGAAACGAAGAATTTAAATACCGTGTTCGCAAGTATTCAAATTTTATTTCCCGTGTCATTTATGATATGAAGTGGTACGATGTCCCGATCCAAACGATCAGTAATCAAATGTTTAACACAAACGTAAACGAAGTAATACAATTCCTGGTGCAAAATATATTTTTACGGATTGCCTCCTCAACCGAAGCGTTTAACTTCGAAACTGATTTTGACGAAAATTTACCAAATGTGCCAATCGACGAATTTGTAGTATGGGAAATTCTCGAACCATTGATTCAAAATAGTATCGATCATTCTAATGTGGATAAAATTAAAATCAAGATCAGTACAAAGTATTTCCCCGAACATAATTATTCGGAGATTGTTATTCGTGATAACGGAGAAGGAATTCCGGCAGAATTAATGGAAATTGAGGAAGGCGGAATAAGAAAAATATTTGCTGAAAACGTAACCACGAAAATGATTGAAAATAGAAATAGCGGTTACGGTTGTTATATTGCGTATCAAATGGCTGTAAAAAAGTGCGGGTGGTTCTTAGATGTTGAGAACAATGAAGATAAAGGCTGTACATTCCTTATTAAAATCAATAATTGAGTATTATGGAAAACGATAACAGAATTAAAATATTATTAATTGAAGATGAAGAGTTTGATGTTGAACGGGTGAAGAATACAATCGAAAGATTTCGAGATAATATTCATATCAATCAAATAGTGTCAAGCGGTTCCGATGCGCTCGCAATTCTTAAACAAAATCCGGATTTCTATAATATCGTAATTATGGATTACCAAATCGCCGGCGGTTTAAGAGGTGAGGCGCTTATCGAAAAAATTAAAGAAATCGATTCAACGATTCAGATAATCGTTATTACAAAACTTACAATTAACATCTCCGATTTCAATTTTGCCCAAAAATTGATGAACGCCGGAGCCGTATGGTATTGTACAAAATACCCCGGAAATATTGAAGAATATATTTATCAACCAACGGATTTTGTGTTAAGTATTTTTAACGCTTACGAAAGATACAAACTCGAACGGTTGCGGCAGAAATCGAACCAAAAATTAGAAAACAACATTAAAATAATCCTTCGCAGCAAAGAGATAATTTCCGTATCTGAGCCGATGGAAAAACTAAAGGATGACATTAAAAAAATTGCCGAGAGCGAAATTGGTGTTTTGATTACCGGAAAATCCGGAACAGGGAAAGAACTGGTCGCCCATAATATTCATTACAGAAGTAAAAGAAAGTTCGAAAATTTTGTGCCGGTAAATTGCGGCAGTATCCCGGATGAATTGCTGGAGAGTGAATTTTTTGGTTATGAGAAAGGAGCCTTCACCGGTGCCGATAAAACTAAAGACGGTCTGTTTGAAATTGCGAACAACGGCACAATATTTTTAGATGAAATTGCTGAATTGCCTCTTTCCGCGCAGGTCAAATTATTAAGAGTAATACAAGATGGCGAAATTGAAAAAATCGGTCGAACAAAACGAATTCATGTAAACGTTAGAATAATCGCGGCGACAAATAAAAATTTACAGGAAGAGATCGCTAAAGGTTCTTTCAGAGAAGATCTGTATTATCGACTTAATATTATTCCGATTAATATCAAACCGTTAAGAGAAAGACCGGATGATATTAAGATATTGATCGATCATTTCTTAAAAGTATATTGTAACGATATGGGGAAAATTGTTCCCCAAATAACCGATGATATAATTCAGAGTTTAACTAATTACGACTGGCCCGGTAATGTTAGGGAGTTGAAAAATGTTGTTCAACGCCTAATTTTTAACAGTGAAGATATCGTAACTCAGGAAATACTGTTCGACTCAATGCTTGGGAAAAAACTAAATTCTGTCAGGAAAGAAGAATCCCCATTTTCCTTTAACGAGAAGGAAATTAAATCGCTTAAAGATATGGAAGAATTTTTTCGACGGGAATATTTGAATTTTGTTCGAAAGCATTCTGAAACCGATAGCGATGCAGCCGGCAAACTCGGATTACCACCATCCAACTATCACCGATTGAGTAAAAAGCTCGGTCTTAAATAACCAATTCCTTTCTTAGTTATCACTTTGATAATTACTTTGATTGGTATTGGTTTCACAAAAATAAAAAAGTAGGTTTATAACCGATATTAACAACTTATTATGCCTTTATAATTATGGCACAAATCTTGACCGATATAGACAACATAAAGGAGTTACTACATGCAATTCAGATTTATAAAAACTTTACTAATTTTAATTTTACTCGTCTCTTCAGGTGTTAGCTTTTCGCAAGGATTTCTTAAAGTAAATGGTACGGCAATAAGCAATGATGAAGAAAGCAATTACATCCTTAGAGGCATGGGCCTCGGCGGATGGTTGGTTCAGGAGGGTTATATGCTCCAAACCTCTGCTT
>JAIPBD010000035.1 GCA_021739765.1 Melioribacteraceae bacterium | reverse complement strand
TCAACATCACCCATACATCACCATCTGCTAATGTTGCTCCTGATGGGAAGTTATGAACAAACTCCCATCCGTCTCCATTGCTTGATTGCAACACTATAAATTGAGTTAAATCTACTTCCGCTCCTTCTGCATTGTAGATTTCAATCGCTTTATTATTACTGCTGCCTTCAATGTATTCTGAGAAGAACAGCTTAGGTACAGTTGGTGGTGCATCTTGAACCACCTGAGCAGTTAGTGTGATACCACTTATAAATAGAAATACCATCGAAAGTAAATACTTTCTCATTTTTCCTCCAGTTATATTATTTAATCTGACTGTAAACTAATGAATTATTTGTCTTGATTTGCGAGCAGGATTTTAAGTTTAGGTTAATTTTTCTTTCCTTCCGAAATGTGAATAGTAATATAATGAGTTCAACGATTACATTCCAAAGGGATTACAATTCATTTCCATTTTCTCAAGATTATAGAATTATGTTAATCGGGCAAACAAACGCCGAGTGTTGACAAATAGAATATTTCGGCGTAGATTCAAAAGATTTTCATCTTTAAATGATTATGGAACATTTAAACACAGATTTTATATCATCGCTAAAAATTAGGTTGTGTTCCGACAGCTATCCCGTCGAAATAATCCATTCTTATGTACAGAAATTAGATCTCAATAAAGTGGAGGGGACTTATAAAAGTCTGATAAAAGCTTGTAATTGGTATCCGGAAATTGTTCTGAATAAAAAACATTATTTGAAACAAAACATCTCCCACATATTTGATTTATCAGAACAAAAACATCTGATCATTATTCCATTCGCCGGAAAAGATCCGGTAGCTCTCGAAATTCTAACACGATACTATGACAAAATTGACAAAGTTATTGAGATTGATACTTCGGGGATGGATGAAAAGAAAAAATTGTACCATGAATTTAACTCTGTTCTAAGTGCAAAAATAAAATGCATAACTGCGGATATTACAAATCAAAAAACGTTCAGTGTACTTAGCTCATTATTGCATGAATATTACAGAAACCATCCGACAATTATTGTTCTGCAAGACTATACGTCTTTTATTTCGCGCAAGGATCTGGAGAATTTAATAGGGAACTTAAAATCTAAACTAAAGAACAATGTAATTATTCTGGATTATTTGATTCCTTGTGAAGGCACGGAGAATAAAAAACGAGAGATTTCATTAAAAATTAACGAAGTAATTAATAAGGAGTTCGGAATTGATAGAATTGAGTCGTACACCCAACAATCAATGGATGAAATCTTCGCGAAAAATAACGCGGAAAAACTCAGTGAATCTAATATGATGCTAGAGGAAAAATCGCGAAAAGGTAAAAACGAATTTTTTAATTCTATGGAAGAGAGTTGGATTCAGTTCGGAATTTGGAAACTATAACTTGGAATAGAATAACTGTTATTAAGTGACCAAAGGAATTGTAAAGAAAAAGGTTGTTCCCTCTCCGAGTTTACTATTTACTGAGATCTCGCCACCATTTTTTTCAACCAGTTCTTTGCATAGAATTAGGCCAAGACCTGTTCCTTTTTCTTCCCCTGTTCCAATCGTCGTATGATTTATATCAATTCGAAATAATTTTTTCGAGTCTTCTTCAGAAATTCCCAGGCCGCTATCTCTCACCGCAATTTTAATTTTACCATCCGATTCTTCAGAAGAAAGTTCAATCGTCCCATAATCCGGAGTAAATTTAATTGCGTTTGAAACTAAATTTCTGATGGTTGTTTGAAGCATATTTTTATCTGCCCAAACTTTTTTTGATGTTCCATCGATTAAAGATAAATTAATGTTCTTACTTTCAGCAGTTTCGGCGTACAATTCGAGTGTTGTTTTTGCGACCTCCTCAAAATCCAATTCTTCAGGTTCATAAGGCATTCTTCCTGTTTGTAATCGAGACCAATTAAGCAGGTTTTCCAACAAACTAAATACTGCTTTGGCTTGCTGATTAAGGCTAATCGAAAACTCTTGCAATTCAGATCGTTCCAACTTCAAACAATCTTCGGCAATTATTTCCGAATAGCCGAGCACTGTCCCGAATGGATTTTTAAGATCATGCGCAATTATCGAGAAGAATTTGTCTTTGCTGTCGTTTAATTTTTTTAATTCTTCCTCTGAACTCTCCAATTGTTTCAGGTAAGATTGTATTTTTTCTTCGGATTTTTTTCTCTCACGGATATCCTGCGCAATATAAATGAGTCCGGTTAAATTTCCATCCGATGCAGTTAGCGGAGAAGCGGAAAGTTCAACCGGAATCTCCTCACCGCTTCGTGAAATATATGTTGTTTCGATTTCTGTTAAATTCTCAATTTTATCAGTTCTGATCATATTTTTCAGATCATCTTTTAGCACTTTACTAACACTATTACCAACCAGCTCCTCCGATCCGTAGCCCAATAAATTTTTTGCGGCGTTATTAATTGTTTTTATGGTTGAGTTTTTATCGGTGTTAATAACAATCAAACTATCCGCCATCGACTGAATAATATTCTCCACATAAGATTTGGAAACAGTTGTGTTCATCAGCTCAACAATTGTATCAAGACCCGTCCTTACAACTGAATACACAAACACCGAACCAAAGAAAAATACTATTCCGGTGATAAAAAGGAGTGTTTCTGAATGATCGGTAACTATTAACACAATTACAGCCAGATAACAAATTAGAAAAATGACCATAAGAACGAAAAGAGCTTTCCAAACTGATTTGTATTTTTGTGAATCGGCGACACCAATTAACTTTCTCGTTGTTAACGCGCCAAAAAATAAAAATCCTGCACCAATCGAAATGAATACCAAGGTAAGTATTGAGTTTATTTCCATCATCTTTTATAATTATTTCATCTACAGTTAGCGGTAAAAATTAGTCAAGAACAAATATCGACTAATTTATTTCCAAATTTATAAACAGGTACACAATTATTATTAAATTTACATCCGAAAACAATAAAAGAGCATCGGCATCAAAAAATATCTAAAAGATCTTTATAAAGAATCACTCTTAAATTTTACCGAATTAGAAAAAAAGTATTCAGCCGATCAATTGGATACACGGCCTTCGCCCGGGAAATGGTCGGCATCGGAGTGTATTCAGCACTTAAACCAAACCATCGAATCCTACTTGCCAAACTTAAAAACAGCAATTGACGGATACAAATCTAGTTCAACAACCGCTACGGATTATAAACGCACTCTAAAAATTAAATTGATTTCTAAATTTTTAAGTCCGCCGTATAAGTTGAAGTCAAAAACTTTTACCGAGCTATTGCCCAAAACAAATTTATCAGTAGATAAAATTCGAACTGATTTTCTCGAAAATCAGAAGAATGTTATGGAGATTATTGATTCGCTCTCCTTAGAAGAATTAAATGAAATTAAAATCGCTTCTCCTTTTAAATCTTCCCTAAAATTTAAATTGGGCGAATTGTTTGAATTTTTAGCGGTTCACCAGCAACGCCATTTGTGGCAAGCACAGAAACATTTGGCATTATTGGAGATTCAGCAATAATTTTGTAATAAAATGCCATTTTTGATTTAGACTAATTTTGACTATAATTGTTGATTATTTGCAGTTAATACTTCACCAGGAGTTTCTAGATTGGCTGAATCGATAAGAAGTTTATATACCCTTCCTACGCGCAGAACAAAACAGTTGCTGGAAAAAGCCAAACTGACCGAAAACTCATTTCTTATCATTCTTGCGATTGTAATCGGAATTCTTGGCGGATTTGCCGCCGTCGGAATACGCGCCCTTATTAAGGAAATCTCGGCCGCATCTTTTGTTGGTGATGGTACTTTACTCGAGAATATTATTAATGCTCCATGGTATTTGAAATTAGGAATTCCGGTCGCCGGTGGACTGCTTGTAGGACCGATAATACATTTTTTCGCTAAAGAAGCAAAAGGACACGGTGTTCCTGAAGTAATGCAATCGATCATTTTGAAAGGTGGAATGATCAGACCGCGAGTCGCGTTCATAAAAGCGATTGCTTCGGCTATTACAATCGGTACAGGCGGATCTGTTGGGCGTGAGGGACCGATCATTCAAATTGGTGCAAGTCTTGGTTCAACGGTTGGACAACTCTTTAAAATTCCCGGGAAACGGTTAAAAACACTTGTCGGTTGCGGAGCGGCGGCGGGTATCGCGGCAGCTTTTAACGCCCCTATTGCCGGAGCACTTTTCGCGGCAGAAATTTTATTAATGGATTTTACGGTAGCCTCCTTTTCACCGATTGTTATTTCGTCAGTAATGGCCACGGTCGTTTCACACAGTATCGAAGGAAATTTTGCCGCATTCCAAGTTCCATCTTATGAATTAGTCTCGCCTTATGAATTAGGTTTTTACTTTCTGCTTGGTGGATTAGCCGGTTTAACTTCTTTTGGATTTATAAAAGCCCTTTATTTTTCAGAAGATTTTTTCGAAAATAAATTCAACTTTCCCGAGTACTTAAAACCGGCAATCGGTGGTTTGGCGATCGGCGGAACAGCTTTTATTTTCCCGCAAGTGCTGGGTATCGGTTATGAATCAATCGGAAACGCACTCCACGGAGATTTAATCTGGTATGTTGCTTTAATATTAATATTCGTTAAAATAATAGCGACTTCTCTAACTCTGGGGTCCGGTGGGTCCGGAGGTATTTTTGCGCCCTCATTATTTATGGGTGCGATGCTCGGAGTATTTTTCGGTTCATTCGCGCACCAATATTTCCCGGAAATTACCGCCTCGCCGGGAGCCTATGCGCTTGTCGCAATGGGTGGATTAGTTGCCGGAACAACTCGAGCACCAATAACGGCTATTATTATAGTTTTTGAATTAACTAATGATTACAACATCATTTTGCCCTTAATGATTGTTTGCATAATGTCAACACTAATTTCTTCGAAACTTTCGCGTGAATCTATTTATACTCTTAAATTAATACTTCGAGGAATAAATATCCGTGGCGGACAGGAATTAAACGTAATGGAATCATTGATGGTTAAGGATGTTTACACAACCAAATATGATCCGATCTTCGCGAATGATAATTTCAATCAGGTTGTTAATAGAATTATTCGAGGCAAAGGGCCGGAGTTTCCGGTGTTGGAACAGAGAGCCGAAGTTCTTGGCTTTATATCAATTCATGACATAAAAGATTATTTGTTTGAAAAAGATTCTCTGCAGGATTTATTAATTGCGGCTGATCTTTCAAGTAATAATTTTGAAAATTTACTTCCTTCCGATAATTGTCACGTCGCACTTGATAAAATGAGCCGCCATGATATGGAAGGGTTGCCGGTTGTTGATGAGAAAAATCCCAAAAAAATGATCGGTATGATTTGGCGGAAAGATATTTTAGATGAATACCAAAAAGAAATTGAAAGAAGAGAGCTAACTTACAATCTGGCTGACGGAATAAACCAGGCTGATGCGGAAAAGAATGTACAGTTTATGCAAGGATATTCGATAACCGAAATCCAACCACCGAAAATCTTTATCGGGAAATCGATAAAGGATTTAAGGGTTCGTTCCAAATACGGAGTTGATGTCTTATCGATAAAATCTCACACCAAAAAGTCAAGTGAAGTTAACTTGATTCCTAACCCGAACTACGTTATCAAAGAAGGGGATACTATCGTAGTTGCAGGTGAAATTAGAAATATTAACATTCTTAAAAATGTTGGTTGATAGTTTTACTTTTCGAAAAACTGCTTGAGAAATATTTATGAATGATAATTACGATGTAATAGTAATTGGATCCGGAATTGGATCGTTAACCGCTGCTAGTCTGCTGTCACAAAAATTTAAGAAAAAAGTTCTTGTTCTGGAACAGCATTTTAAGCTGGGCGGATTTACACACATCTTTAAACGAGTTGGTGAGCACGGAACTTATTTTTGGGATGTCGGACTCCATTACGTCGGGGATATGTCACCGGGAAAAATGCCACGTGCAATTTTCGACTATTTCACTAATGGTAATGTGGAATGGAATGAAATGCCGGACGTTTACGATAAATTCGTTTTCCCCGATCTTACTTTCAGCTGCCGGAAAGGGAAAGAAAATTTAATTGAAGATTTAAAGAACGCATTCCCGAATGAAACACAAGGCATCGATAAATATTTCGCGGACCTTAAAAAATTTTCAAAATGGTATGGGAAAAAGATGATCTTTGGTCTCTTGCCGGAGACTATTTCACCACTGACCGAACTTTTGCAAGGCTCCTCAAAAGAATCCTTCCTTACCACAAAAGAATATTTGGATACAATCTTTACCGATGAAAAAATCAAAGCAGTATTAACTGCCCAATGGGGCGATTACGGACTTCCTCCATCACAAAGTTCTTTAATCATTCATATGCTGATTCAATCGCATTATTTTGACGGTGGTTATTATCCAAAAGGCGGATCAAAAAAAATCGCGGACAGTGTGGTCCCGATTGTTGAAGCAGCGGGCGGAAAACTTCTAATAAACCATGAAGTAACCGAAATTATAATCAAGGACGGGAAAGCTATCGGAGTAAGAGCCAATCAGAAAGTTGGCAACCTAAAAATGCCCGTTGAATTTTATTCGGATAAAGTAATATCCGGGGCGGGTGCTTATAACACTTACATAAAAATGGTAAACCACGAATCTGTTAAGAATATCCGTGAAGAAATTGAAAATATTGAATTACCCTCAACTTCGATTACTCTTTATTTGGGACTAAAAGAAAGCCCGGAAAAACTTGGATTCAATGGGGAAAATCACTGGATATATTCCGGTTGGAATTTTGAGAAGATTTATCATAACAGAAATGAATTGCTAAACGGAAAAGTCGGGATGGCGTACCTTTCCTTCCCTTCATTAAAGGACGGAACAAAGCCTAATTATTCAGCTGAAATTATTACTTTCGCGGATTACGATGTATTCGAAAAGTGGAATAATAAACCCTGGAAAAATCGCAGTGACGAATATGATCGACTTAAAAAACAAATTTCCGAATCGTTAATTGATTTTGTGGATATTAAATATCCCGGATTTAAAGATTTGGTGGACTATTCGGAATTATCCACACCTCTAACAAATGAACATTTCACATTACAGCCTAAGGGCAGTATTTACGGTTTACCCGCAACACCATCTAAATTCGAAGCCGAATGGAATTCACCTCGAACACCGATAAAGAATTTATATCTTACCGGTTCGGATTCCGGAGTTCATGGTATTGTCGGGGCAATGATGTCCGGCGTAATAACCGCCGGTCTTGCTTTCGGCGGCGCACGGAAAATTTTCTCATTATTTAAAAATGCTTTTCAGTACAGCAAAACACTGGAAGATAAAAGAGTTAATGAAAGAAGTACTTCTTAGAAAATCGTATAAAACATTTCGAAAATGGCGATTATTTGTACAGAAAAAGATATCGCAAGTTACGATGCCCGAGTATACTATATTCAGCATCTACGCCATTGTAATAGGAATTATCGTAGGTCTCGCCGCTGTATCATTTCACACGGCAATCCATTTATTTAACACATACTTTTTTGAGAAATCTACCGAAGGATTATATTTTCTTGGGGCAGGAGCTGTAATTTTTCTTCCCGCGGTAGGAATGTTTATACAGAGTATGATGATAAAATTTGCGCCCGAAACCGCCGCAAAACGTGGAGTAGGGGAAGTGATTAAATCTGTTGCCCTGCGCGGTGGATATATTCCATTTAGAACAACGTTGTTTCATTTTATCGCACCGGTAATTTGCATTGGCTCGGGAGGTACGGTTGGCCCGGAAGGACCGGCTGCACAGCTCGGCGGAGGTGTATCGAGTAAATTTGCTAATTTAATCGGACTTTCCGATTCGCGCCGCAGAGTTTTTACCGCTGCCGGATCAGGTGCGGCTATTTCGGCAATTTTTAACACACCGCTCGGTGGAATATTTTTTGCGCTCGAAGTTGTATTAATGAATGATTTTCACGCGCCGACTTTCACCGCGTTAATTCTTGCTTCTGTAACCGCGAGCGCAATTTCGAGAATTCTTCTTGGTGATTCTTCTGTTTTTATTTTTGATTCTCCGGGGTTTACCGAATACGAACAACTTTATCTTTTTATTATTCTGGGATTAGCAGCCGGAATTCTATCAGTCTTTTTTGTCAGGTATTCGCATTATACATCCACACTCTTTAAAGATAATTTTCTTAAAAAGTATCCGAGATGGTTGGTAATGACTTTCATTGGTTTAGTGGTTGGTGTCTGTGGTTATTTCTATTCAGAAGTTTTCGGTATCGGATACATTGCAATTAACTCAATACTCGCAAATCAGCTTACCGTAAGTGTAGTTGCGGTGCTTTTGGTGATGAAGTTTTTTCTCGTCCCGCTAATGCTAAACTCGGGCGGATTTGGAGGTGTTTTTGCACCTTCATTATTTATTGGCGCCTGCCTTGGTTTCATTTACGCTTTCGCTCTCAACCATTTTTTTGGATTTGAAGTCCAATCAACAACTTACATCCTGGTTGCAATGGGAGCGGTTCTGGGCGGCATAAATTCAATTCCTCTTTCCTCTATCTTAATAATTTTTGAGATGACAAAAGACTACTCGTATATTTTACCTTTGATGCTCGCGGTAATAATTAGTACAACATTAGTTCAATTGCTGGAAAAGAGTTCCATTCATTTAAAACACCTCGAAGATGAAGGATTCAAATTATCACAAGGAAGGGATGCCGGAATTTTACGGAAGATTTTAGTAAAGGATGTTATGCGGAATGACATTGTGCTGATCCCCGAAAATACTTCACTCCCAAAACTTATAAGCCAGCTTATCGAAAGTCCACACGGCACATTTTATATAGTTAACAAAGAGGAAGTTATTGTTGGAAGAATTACTGAAAATGATTTGAGGCCAATTATAACAGAGTATGAAAATCTGGTTGATGTAATTGTTGCTCGAGATATAGCAAAACCGGATGTAAATACCGTTAATGAACAATATGATCTCGAACAAGTTTTAAAACTTTTCGGGCATGAAGACATTGATCAGCTTCCCGTAGTTTCTGTTTCTGAAAAAAATAAAATCCTTGGTACAATTTGGAAACAAGATATTATCTCGGCATATAACCGTGAGAGTCTTAAACATAACCTGGCTGATGGTCTCGCCCGAGAACTTCAAACAATTGAAAAGGGGAACAAATCAAGGGTTGCCGAAGGTTATTCAATTATTGAAAGAACCACAAAAACAAGTTTCGTCGGAAAAACCTTGCTTCAGCTTAGATTACGCAACAGATACGGATTAGAAGTCTTGATGATACGAAAAGCCTCTTCATTTCTGGATGAATCCGATTCGGGTAAATTGGTAACGCCGGATCCGAATTACGTAATTCAACGAGGAGATAAACTTGTTCTATTCGGCGCAGATGAAAAAGTTGAAGAAACCAGCAATTGGCAATAATGCCCTTCTCCATCATTGTGATTTGATCCGATGAACGATAACACTGATTTGACCTATCTGAAAATTTTTAAGTTTTGGCTTCCCCTCGCTGCTACATGGTTGATGATGTCAGTTGAAGGTCCGTTCATTTCAGCAATTATTGCAAGAATGCCGGATGAAAAATTTAATTTAGCGGCTTACGGAGTTGCATTTTCTTTCGCGTTAATTATTGAAGCGCCTATTATAATGCTGATGAGTGCTTCCACAGCGCTTGCAAAGAACTACAAAAGTTTCTTGAAACTTAGAAAATTTACTTATGTCTCAAACTTTACGATAACATTTGTAATGCTGATTTTTTTATTCCCACCGATTTTCGATTTCGTGATCAAAGACCTCGTCGGATTGATTGATGAAGTCGCAAAATTAACTTACACCGGTTTGTTAATTCTTATTCCCTGGCCGGGAATGATTGGTTACCGTAGGTTCTACCAAGGTGTTTTAATCAGAAATGACCAGACCAAAAAAGTTGCCTATGGAACAGTGCTTAGACTAACCGCAATGCTTATAACATCATTATCCTTTTTTCTGCTAACTGATGTTGCGGGGATTATCGTCGGCGCGTCAGCATTAACGGCGGGAGTTACCGTGGAAGGATTAGCAACAAAATTTATGGCCAATAAAGTAATTGCAACAATTAAAGAAAATTCAAATGTAATAGACAAAGATCTATCATTTAAGCAGATTTATCATTTTTATTACCCCCTTGCTTTAATGTCAATGATTTCCTTGGCTGTTCATCCGGTAGTAACTTTTTTCCTTGGTAAAAGTTTTCTTGCGTTGGAATCGCTCGCCATCCTGCCTGTTATAAATTCTTTGGTTTTTATTTTCCGCAGTTTAGGTCTATCTTATCACGAAGTTGTGGTTGCGTTAATTGGAGAAAATTTCGAAGGATTTGAAAAGCTGAAGAAATTTGGATTAGCGACAGGCTTTTTAATAATCTTTTTGTTAGGACTAATTGCATTTACACCGCTTTCCTACATTTGGATGCATGTAGTTTCGGGCTTATCGATAGAACTTAGCAACTTAACGGCCGCGCCTTTAATGGTAATATTTATTCTACCGGGATTAACTTTCCTCATTTCATTTCAAAGAGCCATATTAGTGGTTGGAGGCGACACTTCGCCGATTACTTTAGCAACGGTAATTGAGGTTTCGGGAATAATTGCTGCGTTATTTTTAGCGATAAATTATTTTAATTTGTTCGGGGCAACTGCAGCTACTTTGGCTTATGTTTTTGGAAGGATTTTAGCGAATATGTATTTAGTAAAACCGAATCTAACGGTTCTGAGAAGATTCAATCTATAAGTTTAAATCCTTCTCCATGTATATTAATAATTTCTATTCTTTTATCATTTTTGAAATATCCCCGAAGTTTAACAATATAAACATCCATGCTTCTTGATGTAAAATAATTATCATCATTCCAGATTGCCGTTAAAGCTTCGGATCTATTTAGAATATTGTTCTTACGCAAACAAAGAAGCTTTAACAATTCCGCTTCTTTCGAAGTAAGTTTGCTCTCCGAATTTTTATCACTCAATAACCTTCTTTTAGAATCGAAACTATATTTGCCAATTTTGAAAATAGAGTCATCCGAAGAAATTATTTGGTTGTTTGCCCGTTTTAGAATCGCACTGATTCTTAGAAGAAGTTCTTCCATGCTGAACGGTTTCGTGATGTAATCATCCGCACCGATTTTAAGGCCTTTGATTCTATCTTCGGTCATAGTTTTTGCTGAAAGAAAAAGAATTGGTATGGATTTATTATTTGCTCTTATTTCCTGCGCGAGAGTAAATCCGTCCTTTTTCGGCATCATAATATCCAGTATCAGCAAATCAAAATTTGATTTCTGAAAAGTTTTTAATCCCTCTTCCCCGTTAATTCGATGTTCCACTTCATAATCTTTTGCTGACAAAAACTCGGATAAAAGCGAACCCAAATTAAGATCATCTTCAACCAACAGAATTTTTTTCATTTAATATTAACCGGTAAATAAATTTTAAAAATGCTCCCGAGACCTTCTTCGCTTTGCACTTCAATTTTTCCATCGTGTTTTTCGATCATACTTTTTACATAACTCAAACCAACCCCATAACCTTTCACATCGTGCAAATTGCCTTTGGAAACCCGGTAAAAAGTTTCGAATATTCTTTTCTTTTCCTTTTTATTAATTCCAATTCCATTATCCGCAATTGCAATTTCAATCCCCTGCTTTAAATCCGAAGTATAAATTTCCACAAGCGGATTTTCATTTGAATATTTAATAGCATTTTCGATTAAATTCTTAATGGCATTCTTCAAATGAAACTCATCACACCTCAGCAAATTTTTTTGGCATTCGAGATGTAAATTAACCTTTGCATTCTTTGAATTTATTATTTCCTGCAATTCATTAACCGACTCATTAATAAGTTCATTTATATCAGACTCACTAAAATTAAGCTTGTATTCCCCTTTTTCGATAGCCGCCGAGTCCAATAAATTTTTGACAAGGTTTTTTAGTCTTCGATTTTCTAAGTCGATGATACTTGAATAACGTTCAAGTTTAGTTGGGTTAGTATTTAATTGAGGATCGTTTATCGCCTCAACAGCAAGTGCGATGGTTGAAATCGGTGTGTTAAATTCGTGAGTCAAATTGTTTATTAAATCATTTTTTATCTCGGTAATTTTTTTCTGCATTAACAACATTCTTAAAGTTTTATAGAAAACAGTAATTATCACGAAAATTAGAAAGACGGAGAGACCCAGCAGCCAGGCAACTGATTGAAGAATATAAATGTTTTTTTCGGGGAAGAATACCTGCAAAAAATTTGCTTCGGATATTTTCTCATCGGGAAATAATTTCACCCGGAACTTACTCTCGGCGAAAACTTGAGTCGGAATATTTTTATCATGAATTACAAATCGATCCATTGAGCTTTTTACCGAGAAGAAAAATCTCGTATTAATCCCCTTTCCGTTTAACTCTTCTTCAAGAATTGACTTAATTCTTGCCGAATCTACCCTCTCTTCGATACCGTCAAATTGGCTTTTCTCAATCAGTTCGAGAAGAATATCTTCAACTTTATTCGATTTCTTCTCAACAAAATTTTTCCACACCAAAACATTATCGCTGGTTTCAGAATTACCCGAACTCGAATTCGCCCTAAATACCAGCCCCGAATCCGTTTCAATCTGGAATGAAAAAGTCATATTCGATGAAGCAGAATCGCTCGAATTAACTTGAATGCCATTAGAGCTTTCATCCATAATCGCAACAATTTCATTCTGATTTGTATCAATACCGTTGATCGCAAATTTTCTCGGTTTCACTATTCTATTTTTAACAACTTCCAAAATTTCTTTCTCTTCAAGTCTTTCTACTGTTTTGTTAATCGCTGCGAACGCGTTTGACTCAAACCTTTTCTCCTCGATTTCGATCATATTGTTCATCCAAAAAAATTGCAGAACGATCAACGCAATAGAAGCGATCGACATAATTGCTATTAATATTTTTATTCTGTGTTCTTTCATGTAGTCAAAAATATAAGATTAGCCCCTATTAATCACATTATTAACTTTTTTTAACAATGTTATTCCCATTATTTAACAATTCTTAATAAACATCGTTGCTAAGTTTTCGTCATAAGATTTAGACAAAACAATAAAATAAAACCGGAGAAAGAAAATGAAATTAAAATTATCAGCTAAATTAGCAATTGTTTTAATGATGATGTTCGCCGCATCAATCGCGACAAATGCCCAATCAGTTAAAGAAAAAATCAAATCAATAAAAGGTGATGTGAACAAAATTACCATAAATGTTGATGGCGAGGACGTTGTATTTGAAGGTGAAGAAGCAGAGAAACTTTTTAAGCAAATGAAGAAGTCAAACAAAAAAACTCATGGAATGGTTTTTTCGATTCCGGATATCGATGTGGACTTTGATAGCGATGAATTTGAGTCACTCCAAAATTTCAAAGTAAAAATAGTTGGCGAGGACGGCGATTCAAATATTGTTTGGGTAACAAACGATGATGATGATTTCGAATTAGAATCTTTTGATTTTGACTCCGCAGATCCTGATGAAGGACAGAAAATCATCAAATTCGAAAAAGAGGATGGCAATTCTAAACTTTGGGTTAAAACGAAAGAAGATGGTGAAATAAAAACCGAAGCATACGAAGGGAAAGAAGCCGAAGAATATTTGGAAAATCTAAAGGATGAAGATGATATTCATATTGAATTTGAATCGGATGAAGATGATAAAATGTTTATTTGGAAGGATAAACATGGCGCGAAAATTAAACATCATGATAAAAAAATGAATTTTTTGCTCAAAAAAATGGAAGATAAAGAAGATGGTGAAATAAAGGAAGTCATTATCAAAAAAGTAAAGTCGAAAAAAAAGGATGATAACGAATAAACAAAATTAGCAATATCAAGTATTAAGGAAGCCCGAGTCACCATTGATTCGGGCTTTTTTGTTTTTTATGAACAATATTTGTTTTTAGAATTTACCTCATTTCAATTTATTATCGTATCTTTTGTATCAATTTACACGGCAAATTATGATTGAAATTAGAGGACTGAAGAAAAGTTTCGGGGAGAAGAAAGTGCTTCGCGGAATTGATCTGGATATTGAGCAAGGCGAAACTCTTGCGATTATTGGGAGAAGCGGTTGTGGCAAATCCGTACTTTTGAAACATATTGTCGGTTTACTCTTTCCGGATGATGGATACGTAAAAGTTGAAGGCGAGAAAATATCTGATAAAGACCAACAATCACTTTACACAATTAGAAGAAGGTTTGGTTACCTTTTTCAAAGTGCCGCGCTGTTTGATTCAATGACGGTTGAAGAAAATGTAAGTCTGCCTTTGGTTGAAAATGATTATAATTTTTCCCAATCAAAAATTGATGATTTAGTCGCTGAAAATCTTGAGCTGGTTGGTCTGCCGGGAATCCAAAAATTAAAACCTTCAGAACTTTCAGGTGGAATGAAAAAAAGGGTTGGACTCGCAAGAGCGCTTATAACAGACCCCGATTATATTTTGTACGATGAACCTACAACCGGATTAGATCCCGTTAATTCAGACGCGATAGACAACTTGATAAAACACATTTCCGATAAAGTCCGATCAACTTCAATTGTAATTACTCACGATATGTTCAGCGTTGAAAACGTTGCCGATAAAATCGCAATGGTTAATGAAGGTCAAATTCACTTCACCGGTACACCAGACGAATTAAAATCATCGAATGATCAAATCATAGTTGATTTTATAAAACGCACCGGATTCAATGGCTAAATCAAGAGTTAAATATATTTGTACGGAATGCGGTTTTGACACAATAAAATGGGTCGGAAAATGTCCACAGTGTGAGAATTGGAACACATTTGCCGAAGAAATTATTGAAGAAGTTAAAAATAAACGTGCTGTCGAAAAATCGACTTCCGAAATAATTCCCCTCTCCCGCCAACCCGATGAAGACGAGACAAGATTAGAAACTATGATTAGTGAATTCGACCGGGTACTCGGCGGAGGAATCGTTGCCGGCTCTGTAATCTTACTCGGTGGTGATCCCGGAATCGGGAAATCAACTTTGATTATGCAAGCAGCTGCAAAGCTGACAACAAAATGTTTGTATGTTACCGGCGAAGAGTCTATCCGCCAAATAAACTTACGCGCGAAAAGGCTGAAATTAGAATCCGAATCACTTCATCTTCTCGCTGAAACGAATGTTGACGCAATACTGCGACATGTAAAAAAGTTTAATCCTGAAACAGTGATCATTGATTCAATCCAAACCATGTTCCATCCCGGACTTGACAACGCACCCGGAACCGTTACCCAAATCCGTGAAAGCACTTCACATATAATGCAGTTCGCCAAACAAAATGGCATTGCATTTGTTTTAATCGGACATGTTACGAAGGAAGGATTTATAGCCGGCCCAAAAGTGCTTGAACACATGGTGGATACTGTCCTTCAATTCGAAGGAGAAAAAAGTCACTCGTACAGAATTCTGCGAGCGCAAAAAAACCGATTCGGAAGTACAAACGAAATAGGGATTTTTGAAATGAGAGATTCCGGTCTTGCCGAAGTTAAAAATCCGAGTGAAATATTTTTAAGTGAACGGGAAGGTGAAATTTCAGGCTCGGTAATTACAGCGACAATCGAAGGAACTCGACCCGTTTTATTGGAAGTGCAAGCTTTGGTAACATCTTCCAATTATGGAAACCCACAAAGGGTTTCAACAGGATTCGACACAAAACGTTTGTCGATTCTTTTGGCTGTTTTGGAAAAAAGAGCCGGACTACATCTCTCCGCACAAAATGTTTTCCTAAATATTGCTGGCGGAATCAGAATCCTTGAACCGGCAGTTGATCTTGCTATCTGCGCTTCAATTGCTTCAAGTTTGTTGAATAAAATTGCATCAACTAAAACTATTGTAATTGGAGAAGTCGGGCTTGGTGGAGAAGTACGAAGTGTTGGAAATATCGAAAAACGAATTCAAGAAGCCGAGAAATTGGGGTTTGAGAACATCTATCTGCCTCAAAACAACATGAAAAATTTAGTCCGAAAAAATCATTTAA
>JAIPBD010000018.1 GCA_021739765.1 Melioribacteraceae bacterium | reverse complement strand
GATTTCCATTCCAATGAAGCAAATTCACATTCCCCAGAATAATATCATTTGCAGAGAAAGCTAAGATGGTTCGAAGTTCGGAGACAACCCCATCCCAATCAATTGCTAGTAACTCCCACTCACTCCCATCCCAATGCACAGCGTTGTATTTTTCCCCATTTTCATAAATCATTCCCACAGCCCAGATGTTGTTTTCATCAACTATGGCAACATCATTAAGATAACTGCTTCCCCCGCTCCCATCCCCGAAAGTGAAAGTCTGCCAGTTAAAATCGTGGCTTGTTGTATCCATAGTTGTAATGTTAACCGTGTTGGAAGGAATACCGTTAATCTGCGCAAAAAAGGTGTAGTTTGTCGAGGGTTGGAGATAACCAGAGATGGATGTGCCAAAATTATTAACAATTATAGAGCTTGTTGAATTAAGAGGTTTCTTTCCCCATAGTTCATTATTGCGGTATAAATTAAGTAGTGATCCTACCAAACTAGGTTCAACTTCAACTTTCAACCATATTTGGGTTGAAGAAGCATCAAGAGGAGAAAGGGTTAAAACACCGTTGTTTCGTGGTTCTGTTGTATCACAAGAAACAAGTAGAAAGTAGAAAGTAAAAAGTAGAAGGAGAAGACGGGTGAAGGGAAACCGGAGATCGTGTATTTTGGAAATGTTATTGTTAGTCATAATTTTTGATCTGAATTGTATAATTAATTATATAGTTCAAACTACCAATTCCATTCTTAAAGTTCTGTATAATTAACTTTCTCTAAACACAAAGAATTCTCCAAATTAATATGACCATTTCTAAAAAGTACAACTTTTCCAATCCGGTTCTTATCCTCCAAAAGTTGAACTTTTTTGCGGTCAAAAATACCGCTGCGGTTTGTACTGTCGGGTTTTGTAATTTTCTACAAAAATGTCATACTTCCGGGATTGCCAAAAGGTAATCGTTCATTGCTAAGCGGTGATTATCGATTGCTAAATGATCATCTATCATTGCTAAGTGATGATTATCGATTGCTAAATGGTCATCTATCATTGCTGGGTGGTGATTATCGATTGCTAAACGGTCAACTATCATTACTAAGTGATGGATATTCTTCACTAAGAAATAATTCTTGATTCCAAGCCGGTTACTTTTGATTGCCGAGCGAAAATTGATTGAATCTGTTTTTTAGTTACAGATCGTTTTCGAATAAGATTTTTAATTCATTGGGATTTTCTCAAGGTTTCTTCACGGGGTTTATTTTCCGACCTGCCTTCTGATTTTCAATTGCTTCAATTATGTATTCGGTTATTAGTTTCTCATCCAGTTCCTGTATTGAACTAAATCGCCATTGTCGCATTGCCACCGTTTTTCCTTCCTGGGCATTAATAAGTTTTTGGTGTTTGTCCTTTAACAAAGCACCGTTAAAAAACCAAATTCCCGCGTAAGACTTAAACGCGCCAATTCCGCAAATATTTTTATTATCGTACGTGTAAGTGGGCAAGCCCCATTTTACTGTTTCTTCAAGCCCGGTCTCCAAAATGATTTTGCGCAATCGAACAAGAATTGTGTCCCATTGAGGGTGTTTGTGAAATAACTTGCGAATTCTTTCATCCATAATTATTACTCCTCCGGATAGCCGAATCCATCAACAAACGCTATCCATTTGCCGTTGACAAAATGTGGATCGAAATGGTGCATTCCGAGAGCGTTCCAACCCTTCCCGGATTTTTTGATGATCGGGTTCTCAGAAAATATTTTTTCGGAATAGATCTCGGCAGATAACTGGGTTATTTCGAATGCCCAAACTTGATTACCATATTCCGGAAAATCATCCTGAGCAAAACGATAAATTTTGTTTTCATAAGTGAATATTTTCCCGGCGGACCTTGAATTATCGGGATCATTTTTAATTAATGGATTCATCGCGTGTGCGGTCCATGGTCCTTCTAATTCGTTCGAATAATAAAGATTCAGCGCATCATTTCCGGTTGTGGCAACGAACATCCACCATTTATTTTCATACTGAAAAATTGTGGGGTCGCCGAATCTGTATCCACTCAAAAGTCGTTTTTCGAACTTCCATTCAAACGGGAAATTGATTGCTTTGTAAAGTCGAACGGAAAAATCGTTTGACGATTCAGGTATCATGTACCATTCATTTTGGTATTTAAATACATTCGGATACGATAAATGGAAATCTTCATCCAAAATTATTTTCTGATATTCCCAATTCTCCAAATCTTTGCTAATAGCCAATCCAATATCCGCTTGTTTGATTGATTTACTGTAAACCTCAAAAAACAGATAATATTTATTATTTTCAACAATTAAAAATGGATCGGCAACTTCGGATGAATCCCGATCCTTTACTATTTCCCCTGTAATTATTGGATTTGAATTTGATTTTTGATCGAAGACCGCAAGCGGTGATTCTCCTTCAAATAAACCGATTGACCAATTTGACGGAATGTGATGTTTGGTTTGTAAGATTTCACGATTGTACAAATTTTTGATATTTACATACGGTGGTAATTGATATTTGTGGATCAGAATTCCGGCAAAAATTCCAAAGAAAAGAATTAATAAATATTTTAATCCTGCTTTATTTTTCATTTTTACTTGTGTTTATTAGAAAAATATACTCCGACGATAATTAGTAACATTCCCACAAAATGCAACGGATAAAGATTTTCTCCGTCAACGAATCCCCACAAAACTGCCACAATTGGAATTAAATAAGTAACCGTTGTCGCAAAAACCGCGTTAGTATTTTGGATGATCCGATAGAAAAGTAGAAGTGCTAAAGCAGTTCCGATTGTTCCTAAAATAAATATGTAGAATAACGAACTGAAAGCATCGGGATGTGTTGTCAAAATCAAAATAAAGTCTGTGCTAACAAGATAAATTAAAGCGATTGGTGTAATAGAGAAAAACGCAAGGGATGAAAATACATTTGCGCTCATTCCGGAGAAGAATTTTTTAACCATATTTGCGCTTATTCCGTAACAGATTGTAGCAATGATTACAAATAGCGCGTAAAAATTAAAAGTGCCGAGTTCACCACCGTTGCCAACAAAACTGATCATCAAAGAACCTATAAATCCGACGGTGATTCCTAAAATTTGATTACCTCGAACGGCTGTAGTAAAAAAGAGCGCGCCAATTATCATTGTCATTATAGGCGTTAGCGCATTTAAAATTCCGGCAAGCGAACTGCTCAGGCCAACTTCGGCTGCAGAAAATAGAATGGCCGGTATTAAATTTGACAGCAACCCTAAAGCTAGCATCTCTTTCCAATGCTTTTTGAAGTGTGTTTTGAAATGTTTGAAAGCGATTGGTGATAAAATCAGAAATGCAAAAACGACCCGAAGAGTGCCAACCTGCCCGGGAGAAAAAGCCACTAATCCTTTTTTGATAAGAATGAACGAACTTCCCCAAATTATTGCTAAAAAGATCAAAATAAGTGAAGGTGATGTTTTTACAAGAGCCGAGATGTAATTTTTTACTTTCAAATTCTACCTAATTCATATTTTTTATTCGCCAAATATACCCAAGATTCGATGCCACTTTCTAATAATACTTTCACTCTTTTATAAGCATCGGTTTCATATTTATCCATTTTGATCAGCTCTGAATCAGTTACGTGCAAGACGATCCCGTCAATAATTGCATCCGATTTTTCACTTTTCTCGATAATCGGATAATCATTTAAGCCAAGCGTGATATTGCCCAATTTGAAACCGGATAATCTATCAAAACTTGATTCAATCACACGACCGATAACACATTTCTGAATCTTTGGGTTACAAAGTGTTCCATAAACAAAAATAATGTTCAATAAAACTCCTAACGACAAATCAAGAATTCGCGATAACTTATGATAATGTTTTTATTTATTTTCATAAATAAATTTTGAAACAGAGAGGAAATATGAAAAAAATCACATTAATTATTTTGCTTATAGCCTCAATTACAATCCTTGCACAGAAAAAACTTTCTTATGAACAAGTTTACTTAAATAAAGGAGAAAGATTAACAAACCGACTCCCAATGCTGCAAGGTTGGTTCGATGATAATTTTTACCTTGAAATGACTATTGAAAAAGGTCAACGAAAAACCGTTAAAGTGAGTGTTGATGACGGATCTTCTTCCGAATTGGTTGATTTTTCAGCACTGGATGAAAATTTACCCGAGGGTTTTTCGACTTCCACCGCAATTACAAATACCGACGATTTTTCTGTTTTTGTTTTCGAAAAAGAGAATGACATCTACTATTTCAAACCAGATGAAGAATTATTTGTGAGGGTAACTGATGACGGAATCGAGAAAAAAAATGTCAGGCTTTCTCCCGACACGAAAAAAATTGCTTACACAAAGGAGAATAACCTTTTTGCAGCGGATTGCATCGAAGCGGTAGAAACTCAATTGACTTTTGATGGAACTGAGCTGATAATGAATGGTTATGCTTCTTGGGTTTATTATGAAGAAATTCTTGGAAGGTCAAGCCGTTACGCGGCTTTTTGGTGGGCTCCAAATAGTGAAATGCTCGCTTACCTAAGATTTGATGATTCGCCGGTGCCTGAGTTTCCAATTTTTAGACACATAGCCGGAAAACACGGAGAGTTGGAAAAAACCCGTTACCCGAAGGCTGGTGATCCTCTTCCATTTATAAAACTGGGAATCGCGCATCTTGACAACGGAAAAACTACCTGGGTTGATTTGGAAGAAAATGCCGATCATATGGTTGCTTGGCCGTTTTGGACTCCGGATAACAAACAACTTTATTTCCAATGGTTGAATCGTGGACAGGATAATTTGAAAATATTTGCCGCTGACGCGAAAACCGGAGCAAAAAAGGAAATTTACGATGAGAAACAACCTTCATGGGTTGAGTTTTTTGAAGACATCTATTTTTTCGAAGATGGAAGTGGATTTATGCTTCGGTCGGATAAAAGCGGTTACAGACATTTATACAGATATACTATGGATGGAGAATTAATAAACCAAATTACAGACGGAGAGTGGGAAGTAAAATCAATTGAATTAGTTGATGAAGAAAATAATATGATTTATTTCTCCGGTTGGACGGACGAATCGACCGGCAGCCATTTGTATAAAGTAAATTTCGACGGCGGCAATTTTGAAAAATTGACGAAGGAAGAAGGAACTCATAGAGTAACAATTTCTCCCGGAGGAAAATATTTTTATTCGTCATTCAGTAATTTGCAAACCCCCACGAAACTTAGAATTTTTAACACGAATGGCGATTTAATAAAAGAATTAGGGGATGCAAAATCTGAAGTTTTTGATGAATATGATCTCGGGAAAACAGAACTATTCCGGATTCCTATTCAAGGATATGATTTACCGGCTTATTGGTTTTTGCCGCCGAATTTTGATGAGAATAAAAAATATCCAATACTTTTCTCGATTTACGGTGGTCCGAATGCCGGAACTGTTCGGAATTCATTCCCTTGGTCAATGAATAATTTTTATTATGCGCAAGAAGGAATAATCGTAATTTCTGTAGACCATCGGGCATCCGGTCACTTTGGCAAAAAAGGTGTTTCAGAAATGCATCGCTCGCTCGGTAAATGGGAAATGCACGATATAATCGAAGCCGTGAAATGGTTAAAACAAAAACCGTTTATTGATTCTACTAAAATTGGAATGACGGGTGGAAGTTACGGCGGATATTTTACCGCTTTGGCTCTGACTTTAGGCGCCGATTATTTCACGCACGGAATTGCGAGTTTCCCGGTTACCGATTGGCAATTATATGATAATGTGTACACCGAACGCTATATGGATACTCCCGAGGAAAACCCGGAGGGCTATGAATATGGATCGATTATGACACACGCAGAAAATTATAAAGGAAAATTACTGCTTGTTCACGGAACAATGGATGATAATGTGCATGTTCAAAATACAATTCAACTTGTAGATAAATTTATTGATCTTAATAAGGATTTTGAAATGATGCTCTATCCTGGTGAACGACACGGATGGCGATCTCAAAAAAGATTTCATTCAACTCGTGAAGCGAATCAATTTTGGTTTAAATATTTCCTGAATAGAGAAATTCCTTGAAATTATATTTTAGGGCTGTTTTAGTAATCTGTAGTTCTTTTGTTGAATTCTTTCAGCATCTGATTTAAGCTTAAACTCACAGTTTTAAATTCCGGTTTAGAGTCGGAAAGGCAGATCTAAGAGCGTGTTGCAGAACTCAAAAATTCAGTGCATTGAACTTGTCGAAATGCACTGAATCGAGGATTATTTTGACTTCGACAAGCTCAGTCAACTGTAATTTGTACTAACAATTAGTTATGCAACAAGCTGTTAAAGCGGCCTATTTTCATTTTTATCAATTTATTCCAAATAATGCTACACGGCGACAAATATAATATACACTCCTGCTTCCAATGCTTCGTTTTTCATCAAAAAACTTATCAAAATATCGGCACACCAATTGAAGTCATTATTTCTAAAAGGGAGAGAAAATGAAAAAAGTTTATTTAATGGTGATGTCGGTGTTAATTTCTGCATGTTCAGCTGTTACAACTTTTGAAGTCAGAAGTTTAGATAGTGAAATTGAAGTTTACGAGGGAAAACAAGTTGTAATTAAGCAGGATGAAGTTCTTGAAACTTCTCTCAGCTATGAATTTTATGATGATATCGGATTCGTGTTTTTCTTGTATGTAAAAAATCTTTCCGACGATTATATCACATTGGATCCCGAAAAAATGTTTTTTGAAAATGTTGTTGAAACGGACAGTCAATTAAC
Source organism: Melioribacteraceae bacterium (assembly GCA_021739765.1). Taxonomy (GTDB): domain Bacteria; phylum Bacteroidota; class Ignavibacteria; order Ignavibacteriales; family Melioribacteraceae; genus JAIPBD01. Next base: position 88,199 of record JAIPBD010000018.1, on the reverse strand, counting down.
TGCGGTAAATTCTTTTCATATTATTAATCCCGAGTATGAACTCGAAAATCTGGATAAAGCTACGGAAAACGTTAAGGGTGAGAAGGATATAAATAAAACGCTTTGTTGCATTTCAACCGGCGCGAATATTATTGGAATTTTTATTTCTGATAATGATAAAGAAGGAAAAATTGGAGCTGTTTTCGACGATTTAGAGGAGTACGGAATGAGGGAAGAAGAGTTAGAGGAGGAACTCGAAATTATTCATCAAAGAAAAATGTATTGGAGAAATGAAGTATTTAGAAGAAAAACTTTAGCTCCTGATGAAGATTACGGTGGATTAATATATCTCCCGATGGAAGCCGTCAGCGAAAGATTCAGAATTAATATTAAAAACGAATTCTCAATTCACAGATATAATTACGAGAAAATTACGGTTACAAATTAATTCAGTGAAGTTTTAATAGCCGTATGTATTCGATATCACAATTGCAAAATATGTGATTAAATTAACAATAGTAGGACCTATTGTCTCATATCATCGCATGTTTGTTGATATTGTTGTTCATTTGTCTCAAAGCTTTTGATATAAGAAAGGAGACAAATATGAAACGCAAATTTATACAATTCGTAATTATACTATTGGTTATTGCAACAAATGTATACTCACAATTGGCAATCCCTGAAGTCGAAGCAGTTTACGGGGGAAGAATAAATGCCATTACTGGATACGCGAAAACAGCGGATACCTCTCGAATATTTATTTCGACCGAGAGCGCAAACTCGATATTTTATGCTGATGTTGATCACTCAAGTTCAACACCTGTCTATTCCACATTTACCGTGATGCCCGGTCTAAATGCTTCTGCCGGTTTCGGGGAATCAATTCAAAGAATTGCTGCTCATCCACAATCAGGAAAAGTATTTTTTATTCATCAGGACGGCTTGCTCTCAAGTCATCCCAATAATTCAATCGTTGATACTGTTTTCGCCGGACCAATTTTTGAGTTTATGCTGGTTGATTCGGGATTAGTATTTCTAAATAATTCTGATCTCAGATTTGGTATGTTGGATTCTAATGGGAATTTTGCGGAGGACTCTAACTCGCCTCTCGCAACCGGTTTTTCGGGAGGATTGCCTTCTTTAATATATAACCCGGTTGATAGCATTCTTTACGGTTTTGAATCGGGTGCTTCGGTTGGAATTTATAAAACTTCAGATAAATTCTTTGAATTGGACGGAAGCTCTACTTCTTGGACCGATATCTCACCATCCTCTCTTTCAAGTTCGGTTCAGTGGACTGCCTTTGGAATTTCGCCTTCGGGAAGATTATTCTTAGGTGGCACCGATGGATTCAACAAACATTTTGCCTACTCCGATGATGAAAGTTCATGGACAACATATTCTGAAATGAATGGAGTTTCCGGTCGTAATTTCGCGTTTTCCGGTGACTCAACTTCTTACAAAGTATACTTTGCGAAAGGATATAATCATTCAAATGGTATCGGCGGAAGCTGGGAGCAGTTCGGGAATCCCGGTGGATTGGAAACTCATCCCAACGATGGATCGGTGTTTGTCGATCCTGTTAATAACGACGTAGTTTACATGACGACCGATCAAGGTATTGGTTCATCTTACGATTCGGGAATGACGATTTTTGAAATTGATGAAGGCGTTGAAGCCGTTCAAGTTAATGATATTTCAATGACCGATTCCAAAAATACTGCGTGGCTTGCCTCAAAATCCGGAATCAGAAGAGTACGAAACTATAGATCATCTTCTCCATCATGGACGAATGCAATCTTTCCGAATGGTGACGGTTCGCCCTATTATTCTGCGGAAATGAACCATTCTGATTCAACTATCGCATACGTTGGAAATGTGCGAGTTTATAAAACATCGGATGATGGCAGCTCCTGGCAACAGATCTTTTCTCCTGAAAACGCACCATATAATTTTTCGCAAATCGGTACGAAATGTTTAGCTATCGAAGAAGCATATTTTGATGAAAACATCATTTTTGCCGGATATGAAATCTCTGAAGCAGATAAGGGCGGACTTTTCTTTTCCACCGATGCCGGAGCAACCTGGGATCAAATTCTACTTGAAGCTGCATCCTTCGGGCAAGATGTCGATGTAACCGATATTGTTTTTAACATTGAAGGAACCGATACAGTCGCTTATGTTTCCGCAATCTATGATTTATCGGCTCCCCAAGGAAGATCAGTGTATCGAGTTGTAAAAAGTAGTTTAAGTTGGACTGCTTCGCAAGATATGAATTCAAGCGGAACAAGCACAGGCTCGGTAATAGTTGTAACATTGTGGGATGTTGAGGTGAATGAAACTCGTGATACGATATACGCCGTCGGCACGGATGCGGGTATAAATCATCCCACAATTTATTATAAACCTGTTAACTCAACCAATTTATGGACTCCGATCACAACATCGAATCTCCCCAACGGAACAAATGTTGAAGCGAGTGCATTTACTGAAGGAAATGATACTTTATATATTGCGGTTAATCATGAAGTATATTATCTTCGCAAAGGTACATCAAGTTCATGGCAATTAGGTTTTAGTTATCCGGTCGGAACCAGAATAAATTTTCTTTATTTTGACGATTTACTTGTTGGAACATCTTTAGGGTTATTTGCTCATTTTGATAGTAGAAGCAGTGTAACGGGGACTAAAAGCAAATCTGATAATATTAAGCCAGATCAATTTACGCTTTATCAGAATTATCCAAATCCCTTTAATCCAACTACTTTGATATCTTTTAATCTTAGTTTACCTTCGAAGGTTGTTCTGAAAGTTTATGATACTTTGGGAAGAGAAGTTGCCGAGCTTATAAATGGATATCGGACAAATGGTATTTATAATATAAATTTTGATGCGAATGAATTACCAACCGGCGTTTATATTTATACTTTGAAAGCCGGGAATAAATTTCAAACACGTAAGATGGTATTGATCAAATAAATTTTCTACCTACCTCAATACCTCCTCTACTATACGAAGGGCGCTTAGGCTGGAAGCGCCCTTTTTTTATTTGCACACTTATTTATGTTTACAATTATTATTTTAGCGTGTGTTTTTAATTATTTGTACGGTGATTAGATAAAAGCTCTCGAAATTAATAACCTAAATGTTCAGTACGGTAAAAACGTTGTACTGGAAAATATTGATCTTACCCTGGCAGAAAATGAGTTCCTCGGAATTATCGGTCCTAACGGAGGCGGAAAAACCACTCTTATAAAAGCAATATTAGGGTTGGTTGAAATTACATCAGGCTCAATAAAAGTTTATGACGAATATTTGCCGCATTACAAAAGGCTAATCGGGTATGTCCCACAGTTTTCGTCATTTGATCGGAATTTCCCGATAACCGTTTCGGAAGTGATAAAAATGGGTGGTTTAAAAAAGAACGTTAAACACGGTGATCTTTACAAAGTAACTTCGGAATTAATGATCGAACATTTGCTTGATCGAAAAATCGGCGAACTTTCAGGCGGTGAGCTACAAAGAGTATTAATCGCGCGATCTCTTTATTCAAATCCAAAAATCTTAATTTTAGACGAACCGACCGCCAGTGTGGATACAAAGTCGGGGAAAGATTTTTATCAACTTCTGCAGGAGTTGAACGAGCAAAAAACAATAATTTTAGTTTCTCATGATATTGGCGTTATTTCAAAATATGTTAAGAAGATAGGATGTTTAAATAAAAAAATGATTTTCCACGATTCAAAAGAAATCACTGCTGAAATGATTGAGCAAACTTATCATTGCGCTGTTGATTTAATCGCGCACGGTGTGCCTCATCGAGTCCTTCAAGATCATCAACACAAAAATTTATGACTGAATTGTTCCAATATGATTTTATGATTAATGCCCTGCTCGCCGGTTTGTTGGCAAGCATTGCGACCGGAATTATCGGCTCATTCGTTGTTGTAAGAAAATTAGGGTATATCGCCGGCGGAATTTCGCATTCCGCGTATGGAGGGATCGGAATCGCATTTTTGATCGGGATGAATCCGATTTTGGGTGCCCTCATTTTTAGTTTACTTGCCGCACTTATTATCACTTACTTTCGTACATCTAACAGGAGCAATGAAGATATGTTGATAAGTATTTTGTGGTCTACCGGATTTGCGATCGGAACACTATTTATCAGTTTGTCTGATTCATACACTCCAAATCTGATGAGTTTCTTATTCGGCAATATATTAACCATTCCGATTACAGAAATTTATATCGCATTGGTTCTTGATCTCATAATCATCGCTCTTGTATTTGTCTTTTTTAAAAAACTGGAAGTTGTTTCATTTGATGAAGAATACGCGAAAGTGCTCGGCATAAATACAATTGGGTACAATGCGTTGTTGTTTTCCCTCGTCGCGGTCACAAGTGTTTTGCTGATTAAAATTGTGGGCATAATTTTGGTTATCGCGTTATTAACAATCCCATCTTCAATCAGTTTGGGATTTTCAAAAAATTTAAAAAAAATGATATTTAGTTCTATCGCGATTGGATTGGTGTTTACTCTATTAGGATTGTTGATCTCATATTACTTAAATTTGCCCTCGGGATCGATAATCATTATATGTGCCGTTTTAGGATATCTAATTTATCTTGGTATTGATAGATTACGAGGCGCAACAAATTAATACAGACGGAGATTAACTTTGGTTATTTGGGATATTAGCCCAGAAATATTTTCATTGGGACCTATTTCTATAAGATGGTACGGATTACTTTTCGCAACTTCTTTTTTTATCGGGTTTTATATAATGGAATCGATATTTAAAAAAGAAGGGAAAAGCGAGAATGATCTTAATGATTTAGTCTGGTTCATGATTCTCGGAACTGTTGCCGGTGCCAGAATTGGACATTGTTTATTCTATAATCCTGAATACTATTTAAGCAATCCGATAGAGATAATTAAAGTATGGAAGGGCGGTCTAGCCAGTCACGGTGCGGCGGTAGGTATAATATTATCAATTTTATATTATGTTAAAAAGCATCCCAAAATCCCTTCATTTATTTGGATGATGGATAGAATCGTAATAACTGTTGCATTAGCTGCATTCTTTATTCGTATGGGAAATCTTTTTAATTCGGAAATATATGGAAGAGCAACAGATGTAGCGTGGTCGTTTGTTTTTGTATCAATTGACAGCGTACCCCGTCATCCGACGCAAATTTATGAAGCACTTGCATACCTGGCAATTTTTGTTATTCTTTACTCCCTTTATAAAAAACAAGGGCCGTCGATAGAAACCGGAAAATTATTCGGCATATTTTTGATTTCAATATTCGGGTTTAGATTTTTCGTTGAATTTTATAAAGCGAACCAAACTTATTTTGAGGAAGGAATGAGTTTGAATATGGGTCAGCTGCTCAGTATTCCGCTGATTCTCTACGGAGTCTATTTACTTTATAATATTTATTTTCTAAATAAAAATTCTAATGGAGATAATTGATGTTTAAGTTTTTATATAAATCCTTTTCTATAGTTTTTATTCTGCTAATAATAACTTCATGCGAAAATTCGGAGCAGTACAATCCGGAAAATGATAAACTGAGATTTTCGGGTGAAGTCCATTTGCGAAACATTAAGCAGTTAACTTATGGCGGCAATAATGCTGAAGCATACTGGAGTTTTGATAATAAACAATTAGTTTTCCAAAGCGATTGGGACAAGATTAATTCTCAAGGATGTGATCAAATTTTTGTTATGAACGCGGACGGCTCCGGATTGGCTTCGGGCGAACAATATCAGTTAGTCTCAACCGGAACCGGTAGAACAACTTGCAGTTATTTTCTGGCAGATGGTAGAATAGTTTTTGGATCTACGCACGCTGCCGACGAAAACTGTCCTGAAACAGTAATGTTTAAGGAGGGAAGATATGTTTGGCCGATTTACGATTCATATGATATTTACATAACCGATCCAAATGGTGAGAACACAAAATTACTTATCGGTGGTGAAGGTTACGATGCCGAGCCAACCGCTTCTCCTGATGGGAAATATATTATTTATACATCGACCAAATCGGGTGATCTTGAATTATACAGATACGAAATTGCCACGGGAGACGAGATTCGATTAACGAATACCCTGGGTTATGATGGCGGAGCATTTTTCTCGCACGATTCTAAAAAAATTGTTTGGAGAGCAAGTCGACCAACCGGTGAGGTCGCTGAATTGTACAAAGAATTGTTAGAACAAAATCTGGTCGAACCAAAAGCATTGAACATTTTTGTTTCTGATATCAATGGTGAGAATGTTATCCAAGTTACAGATTTAGCCGGAGCTAATTGGGCTCCATTCTTTCACCCCGACGATAACAAAATATTGTTCTGTTCGAATCATCATTCTATGGATACCGGTGGAAGAGAATTTGATATTTTTATGATAAACCTTGACGGATCAGATCTTCAACGAATTACTCACAGCGGTACTTTCGACGCGTTCCCGATGTTTTCTTACGATGGGAAAAAACTTGTTTTTGCATCCAACCGCAGAACTGACGGAAAAGATAGTAGGGATACAAATATATTCGTGGCTGATTGGGTGGAAAATCCCGAAGATGTGGATAATGATTTTTAGTAACAGTCTGGGGATAATATGAGCGAGCGGGAATTTTTTGAAAAATGGCACGCGGAAATCAAAATGAAATTGCTCAAGACTTTCCCTATTGATTTTCTCCCGGAGTGTGATGTATCACTTATTGATCTTCCCGGCAAACAACTTGTCTTCGGCTCAGAACTTTTTGGATCATATGAATTGACGGATGTGGAAGGTAATCCGGCTCTTCAGGTGGACAGCTATGAAAAGGCAAAATATATTTTATACGCCAATAGAACTAGGCCAAAAGAAATTAAAATGCCTGAATTGCCGGAAAATGTTGTAACAACAATCAAAGCCTACGAAAAGCATCTTGATGAACTTGTACGAGCGATTGTTAAAGATTACAAATCACATTTTCCGCAATCTGCTCGCTTTCACGAAGTTTCAAATCAAATATTTACCGCACTTAATTTGAACCGATTCTAAACAATTGATCGAGCTTAGCGAAAACATATCGAATTATTTGCTTAAGCTCTTTGGTGACGAATTTCTTCGCAAATACAAGGACTTCATTTATTCCGATTTTATACCCTATCTAAGAATTCCCACAAAAAACCAAAACCCGGATTTATTCGAAAGGCTCTTAAAATATGGAATCATTCTTGAGAAAGTGGATGGGGTTGAGACCGCTTTCCAAGTTCAATCCGGCAAATCAGCAATAGGGAAAACGCTTCCATTTATTCTCGGCAAATATTACATCCAGGGTCTCTCCTCGATGATTCCTCCAATAGTTCTTGATGCTAAAAGTTCGGACAAGGTCTTAGATTTGTGTGCCGCACCGGGATCAAAATCGACACAGATTTCCGAAATTATGGATAATCGTGGCTCGTTGGTTTTGAATGAATTAAGTCTCAACCGAATTAAAGGGCTGATGTTTAATCTGGATAAAATGAACACCTTAAATTGTGCTGTAATAAAAGGCAAGGGTGAATTGCTTTCGAAATACTTTCCCGATTATTTTGATAAGGTTTTATTGGACGCGCCTTGCAGCGGTTTGGGAATTGTTCAAAAAAAAGGTGAAGTGAGTAATTGGTGGAATGAAAATCAAATGTCAAGTATTGCCGAATTACAAATGCGGTTGTTAGTAAGCGCGATAAAAATGACAAAAATCGGTGGAGAAATTGTTTATTCCACATGCACAATGACTATCGAAGAAAATGAATTGGTAATTAATAAAGCGCTAAAAAACTATCCCGTAGAAATTGAGAAGATAGATTTACCGGTAAAATCTGTTGAAGGATTTACAAATATTGATGACTATAAATTCCATGACAGTCTAAAGTATTCTCATAGAATTATCCCGTGGGAAATTAATTCCGAAGGGTTTTTTATCTGCAAGCTTCGTAAAACCGGAATGACTGAAATAAAGGATTTAAATGTTTCCGCCAAACCCGGCCTCCAATTTGTCCCTCAAAACCACAAAACTGTTTCTTCCGAACTGGGTTCTTTCATCCATCATTTTGGAATTGATAAAAGTGTATTGGAAAATTATAAATATCTGAATATTAACGGTGAGTTATCATTTGTAAACTCCGGATTCGAAGTTGAAAACAGCTCACTCTTTCAAAGAATGGGTGTGAAATTGGGCAAGGTTGATAAAAGAGGAAATTTTATTCTTAATTCGAATGTAGCTTCTATTTTTGGTGAGTTTGCAACGAAAAATATTGTAGAAATTTTGAATGAGCAAGAAGCTGAAAATTATTTTAGGGGAAGCACCGTAAAAAGTGATTTTGGAAGTTTTGGTCAAAAAATCGTTAAGTATAATGGTTTTTTCGTAGGAACGGGAGTAAGTCTGGAAGAAGGTTTAAAAAGCCAATTCCCAAGATCAATGAGGACACAAGAGTTCACAATATAAATCAATCTAAAAAGTAGAATCCGATGCAAAAAAATTATTGTTTATTAATCATTCTATTCTTCAGCAACGTAATTTTCTCACAGGCAATTCTTGAAGCGGATGGACCCGGGGATACTTACGAGTTAATATCGAGCGTTCTTGCGCCCGGATTTAATCCGGTTGAACATCCCGAATGTGTTCATCCCCAATTTGGTAGACACATTACGGAAGTTTGGGATGAAGACTTAAGCCAATTTGTTTTTGAATTCTACTCGCATGTGACTCCGGATAATGATCGATGTATTAAATTTGACCGTCAGCGGGTTGAAATAAAAACTTACGATAAATCGCCTGACAGTTTGCTCGGTGTTGTGGGAGAGACAATTACTTATAAGTGGAAATTCAGATTGGAAACCGGTTACCAACCTTCTACCAGTTTTACACATATTCACCAAATTAAAGCCGTCGGAGGTGATGATTCAATGCCTCTGATAACGCTGACGCCAAGAAAGAGCAGTCCGAATCGAATGGAATTAATTCATAACAACACCACCAATGTTGTTACGGCTCCACTCTCCCTTTTTGAAGGAAACTGGGTTGAATGCACAGAGAAAATACTCGTTCATCCGACAGACGGAACATATTCGATGACAATCAAAAATATTAATGATGGTTCGACAATCCTCACTTACAGCAACAGCAAAATAATGACAATCAGGCAGAGCAACGATTTTATAAGACCAAAATGGGGGATTTACAGAAGTTTGAATCACCCCGATCATTTAAGGGACGAAGCCGTTAAATTCGCCGGTTTTTCAATTCAAGAAGGAGTAACAACAGGCATTGAGATACAAGAACCATCGCTGCCTGAGAATTTATTGCTCTTACAAAATTATCCGAATCCATTCAATCCAATCACAAATATTACTTTTATCTCGAAGCATTCCGGGACGGCAAATCTTAAAGTATTTGACATGTTAGGGAATGAAGTGGAGACACTTTTCGAAGGTTTCGTACGTGCTAATTCCGAATTGAAATTTCAATTTGATGGAGGTAATAAATCCAGTGGTGTTTACCTCCTAAAGTTAAATTTCAATGGACTAGGATATACGAGAAAGATGGTTTTAATCAAGTAATGAAAGCATCGTAACGCAAATTGGAAGCGTAAATGTTTTTTGCTCATCAACCGGCTTGTGGCTTACTATTGTTAAATATCATTTGAAGAATATCTCTTAGGAGATTTTCATCTTTTCGAAGGAGTAAGAAGTTATTTGCTGTAAAGAGCAAAAAAATACCGCTTAAAATAAGCGGCATTTTTATTTGCTTTTGTAAGACTTCTAATTAAATCTTAGCGCCTTTTACAGTATCAACAATTGCGGCAGCAACTTTATAAGGATCAGCATTTGATGCGGGACGTCTATCTTCCAACCATCCTTTGTAGCCATTTTCAACAGTGGCGATTGGAATTCTAATTGAAGCGCCACGATCTGAAACACCAAAACTAAATTTATCGATCGCTTGGGTTTCATGTCGACCGGTTAATCTCATGTCATTATTTTCACCATAAACAGCAATATGTCTTTGGATTGCTTCTTCGGTTCCGAAAGCAGAACAAATTTTCTCATAAATAGCTTTATCTCCACAAGTTCTCAAAACACTATTCGAGAAGTTTGCATGCATTCCAGATCCATTCCAGTCGCCAAGTACCGGTTTTGGATCAAGATTAATTCGAACATTAAATTCTTCGCCGACACGTTCCATCAAATATCTTCCGATCCAAATTTGATCTCCGGCTTCTTTAGCTCCTTTGGCAAATATCTGATATTCCCATTGTCCTTTCATTACTTCCGAATTTATACCTTCGATATTGATACCGGCTTCGATACAATGATCTAAATGTTTTTCAATCATATTTCGTCCGACATTGTATTCAGCACCCACAGAACAGTAAAATGGTCCTTGTGGCGGGGGATAATAACCGGGAGCAGGGAAACCGTAAGGTGTATGGTGATCAAGATCCCACAATACATATTCTTGTTCAAAACCGAACCAGAAATCATTATCATCATCATGAATTGTGGCTCGAGCGTTTGTTGCATGCGGAGTACCATCGGGATTTAAAACCTCTGCCATAACTAAGTATCCATTTGATCTATCGGGATCAGGAAATATATTAACCGGTTTAAGCAAAAGGTCGGATGAATTTCCTGCAGCCTGCATAGTTGATGAACCATCAAAGCTCCAGATCGGCGCATCTTCAACTTTTCCACTGAAATTATCAACAACTTTAGTTTTACTTCTCATTTGTTGGGTGGGTAAATTACCATCCAGCCAGATATACTCTAATTTGGACTTTGCCATTATTTCTCCCATTATTTTGTTTATAGATAAATTGGTTAAAAATTATTTTTTCTTTTTTTCGAATTCTTCATCTGTTTCATTATAAATATTTAGTGCTGTAGTTTCTTTAATTTTTGATAATACCAAACTGGTAACAGTTCTATTTACACCTGCCCATGATTGTATAAGTCCAAGTAAACTTTCCAGATCAGATGTCCGTTTTACAACGGCTTTCATAATATGAGAACCATCACCCAAAATTGAATAACATTCAATTATTTCCGGGGTAGCGTTAACATTTTGAATGAGTTTTTCATAGTATTTTGAGGACTCAGTAATAACATGGATTATCGCGATAATATCAAAACCAAATATCTTTGGATTTAATCTTGTGTAATAACCTTCCACTACTCCATGATCTTCAAGTTTTTTAAGCCGTTCACTTAATGAAGGAATAGATAGTCCAACCGCTTCTGCGAGTGTGCTCCGTTTGGTACGGCTATTACTCTGAAGCATATCAAGTACTTTCAAATCGATTTTATCTAGCATATAGACTTAATTATTTAGGAAAAATGTAAAAATTAACTGAAAATATAAGGCAAGGTCTTAGAATAAGCAAGAGAATAAATGTAAATTAATGTAACATTGATTTACATTTTGTTTTGAATTACGCCGCCCGCCGTGAAATAAAAGTCCAGGGAACTGATAATTAAGTATCTCGTGCATAGCATTTTGGAATTTTGATTTGTTTAAAGATCATTGGACACGACTATTTAGCAAACGAGCATAAAAATAGAACGAAATGTGACGCATATCAATGCAGTTTCGGTAATAATTACTTGTAGGGATAATAATACTTGACATCTTTTACGAATTACAGTAGATTTGCTCTCAATTCCAGCCGAATTATCAAGATAAATTAGATACCAATAACGTTTTGCTATCTAGTATCTTAATTAAGTTGTCCTTTGTATTAGTAGTTTTTTTCGGGAGTAATATTAGATGATTCACATTGAAGGTAAAAAACACCTCTCACCTGAATTGGATAAGAAAAAATTCACATGGTTCCTCGTTGCATTTTTCTTAATTAATGCAACAGCAATTGTGGCATGCTCTATTCTATTTATAAAATAAAAAAATAGCAAAAGTTTTCGGTCATAAATAAATTATGAATACCTGTTGATCGGCGAAAAGTGCTGATTGGCACAAGCTAACTTTGCTTAAATCAATTTAACGAAAGACTTTTTAGTTTCTGAAACCAATTCTCGAAATAAGTTTCGAGAGCCAATCAATTACTTCGTTGATGCCGGTATATAAGCCTAATATGGCGATTACTAATCCAATTAATAGAAGTCCGAGAATTAGTAAGTCGTCACGTTCCAGGTAGATTCTGTTTTTCATATTTTACTCCAGGTATTATAAGTTATAAATCCCCTACATAAAATATTTGATGACCCGGGAATAATTGAAGAACTTGTGCAAACCCTCCAATTATTTCACGTAGGTACTTTTGAAATATGATAAGAATATTTTCCGATAAGCGCAATAGCAGACATATAAGTCGACTTTATATCTGGTTTTCTAATTTCTCTTCAAATACTCTCGGAATATTAGTATTTTTATAAATGCTTTTTGATCGAATCTTCCTATATCACTCCTACAAATTATAACCGTTAAGAATTTTCTTAAACGTGTAATTTGAGATTTACTTCAAGAAAAACCTTTAAATTTATAAGAGTTAGAATGAGCCTTAAAAACGAAATAAGTAAAAGAAAAACATTTGCGATTATCAGTCATCCCGATGCCGGAAAAACAACACTCACTGAAAAATTATTGCTCTACAGTGGAGCTATTCAAATAGCCGGTGCGGTTAAGTCAAATAAAATTAAAAAAACGGCAGCTTCAGATTTTTTGGAAATCGAAAAACAGAGAGGTATTTCCGTCGCGACTTCTGTTATTTCTTTTAATTACAAAAATAAAAAGATAAACCTGCTCGATACTCCGGGCCATAAAGATTTTGCCGAAGATACTTATCGAACACTTACGGCTGTTGATAGTGTAATTCTGGTAATTGATTGTGTAAAGGGTGTTGAGGAACAGACTGAACGATTAATGGAAGTCTGCCGGATGCGAAAAACTCCGGTTATTATTTTTATCAATAAACTTGATCGTGAAGGCAGAGACCCTATTGATCTGCTCGATGAATTGGAAGCAAAACTCGGGATTAATGTTCGACCATTGACTTATCCTCTGGGAATGGGATATAATTTTAGAGGTGTTTACAATATTTATAAAAACACATTTAATTTCTTTAAATCCGACAAATTAAAGGTCGAGGAAGAAACAGAAGTGTTTAACGGCCTTGATGATGAAGGACTCAAAAAAACTTTTGGCAGCGAAGCGGATAAACTTAAGCAGGATGTTGAATTAATCGATACTGTTTATGAGGATTTTAAAGTTGAGGAATACCTTGACGGAAATCTTGCGCCTGTCTTTTTTGGCAGCGCAATTAATAATTTTGGTATAAAAGAATTGTTGGAGACTTTTGTCGAAATTGCTCCTATTCCTGTTCAGCGAATAACTACCAGAGGATTACAAAATCCGTTGGATAACGAATTTAGTGGATTTGTATTCAAGATTCATGCTAACCTTGATCCGAAACATAGAGACAGAATCGCATTTCTTCGTGTCTGTTCCGGTAAATTTGAAAGGAATAAGTTCTACCATCATGTTCGACTTAACCGAAAAATGAAATTTGCGAATCCCGCCTCATTTATGGCGCAAAGCAAAACTTTAGTCGAAACAGCCTTCCCGGGAGATGTGATCGGATTGTATGATTCGGGAACATTTAACATCGGGGACACTCTCACTGAAGGTAATTCTTATATGTTTAAAGGAATTCCGAGATTTTCGCCGGAAGTGTTCAGGCTTGTAAGAAATACTGATCCATTTAAATCGAAGCAATTGGAAAAGGGATTACAATACCTGACCGATGAAGGTCTTGCACAACTATTTACTCATGAGCTCGGAAATAAAAAAGTAGTCGGAGTTGTTGGTGAACTTCAATTTGATGTTATGAAATATAGATTACTGAATGAATATGGCGCCAGCGTGGATTTTCTGCACATGCAAGCGTATAAGGCTTTTTGGATTAAATATGATTCTGTTAAAGATATTGAGGAAATGATGAATCTCAGATCAAATTCGCTCTATTATGATAAGAACAAAAATCTCGTATTTGTTGCAGATTCTCAATATTCACTTCAAATGGCTAAGCAGAAAAATCCTAAGGTCGAATTTTTATCCGCAGTTGAACATAATGATCAAACTGTCAGTTTGGATGAAGCGGTATAATAAGCGAAGTGAGATGATTTATTTAAAATAAAAAAGGGGCGAACTGCCCCTTAAAATATCATTCGAAAAAATCCATATAGGATATGGATTTTAGCTAACTATCAGAAATGGATTACCAACCTCGACGATTTCCACCGCCTTGTCTTCCACCACCACTATTTCCACCTGAAGATCTTCCACCTCTTCCTTTATCTGTTTTCGGACGGGCTTCATTTACTACAATTTTTTTACCGTCTAAATCTGCAGCATTAAGTTCATCGATAGCTTTTTGACCTTCCGTATCGCTGAACATTTCAACGAATCCGAATCCTTTTGAAACCCCTGAAAACATATCTTTAATAACTTTTGCGCTTTTAACTTTACCATATTCAGCGAAATTATCTTTTAGATCTTCATCGGTTACATTTGAAGATAGATTGCCAATGTAAATATTCATTGCAAGCTCCTCTATTTATTATTGTTGAGTTATTTATTCCAAACAGAGTACTATTGCGGAAATTCCGGTGAAGCAATCTGATATGTGGTTACCGTCATTTTGCGGCAGGTAATTAAATGTCCTTTCTTAATGGGGAATTGGCCCAATTTAAATTGAGCAGGATGACCACGTAGTTGACAGAATTACAGACATATAAGTTCGGGATTTTCCCAAGCAATACCTAAGCTTATTTTTATTTCTGAAATATTAAAATTTGTCTCAATACATTTCAGTTTGACTTATTGTTTAACAAATTAATAAGTTTTAGTTCCTTTAATTTTCAAAATGAGGCAGAATATTGAAAAAGGCCATATTGAGTTTTTCGACAATTTTATTAATGCTTGTCATGATTATTGGATGTTCAACACTCACCCAAGACGATGATAAGTTCACTTTCGACGTAACTTGCGATATGCGTCAATACGCCGGACCGGAATACCAGGATTCAACATATTTTCTGGGCTCGCTCATTGCATTAAAAAAAGTCGGTCTCGGAGAATTTATGGTGAGTCCGGGAGATATCGACCCGCCCTGGCATATCAAGAATTCAATTGATTCGGTTTTGGGTTCAGATTATTATTGGTACCCGGTTGTTGGTAATCATGAAGCTGAAACCGTCGAAGATATGCAGTATCTGAGGGAGTATCTTTCGAAGGATATACCGCATTTAACAAAACGCGGGCCGGTGAACGCAACGGAAACAATGTATTCCTTCGATTTTAAAAATGTCCATTTTTCGGTTATAAATCAGTATTACGATGGCGTTTGTGATGATACGCTTGATGGTGACATAAGTGAGCAAACGCTTGCATGGCTTAAAGAAGATCTTGAGGAGAATAAAAAGCCTGTAACTTTTGTTTTGGGTCATGAACCGATTGTTTCACTTCCTGATATAGAAAACGGAAGGCATCGGCACAAAGGTGATAATCTGGATAAATACCCTGAAAATAGCATCAAATTTCAAAAACTTTTACGGGAATATAATGTGAGGGCGTACTTGTGCGGTCATACACACAATCTCTCAGTCGCTAAACTTAACGGAATTTGGCAAATTGATGCCGGTCATGCTCGAGGGATTGGTGACCAAGGTGCGAGGAGCACTTTTCTTAAAGTTAACATAGATGGAAATAGTGTAACAGTCGATGCATATCGTTCTTTAGAAAATTGGAAAGATTATGAATTGACTCACTCTTTTGTTATTGATTGATCATCGAAAAACGAGTATTTGTCCGGCGAATATGTTTTATATCCATATTTGGGCATAAATTCATTAGCAGAAAATCGAATTTGATTGTTCAATAAAAATCATTGTATAACTGTTATAAATAACTGTTATAAACAGAATAAAAAGGTATTATTTCCTTATTTTTCAATAATTTTCTATATCATTATTGGCTCAAATGCAACTACACTTTATTGATGTACTCATAATATTAGTTTATCTCGCCGCCACAATATTTATCGGTTCTTTTCTTTCTAAACGAGCTTCAAATAATATGGGAAGTTATTTCCTCGGTGGAAATAAACTTCCGTGGTATATGCTCGGTTTATCGAACGCCTCCGGAATGTTCGATATTTCCGGAACTATGTGGCTTGTTACTCTGGCGTTTCTTTACGGTCTAAAAAGTATCTGGATCCCATGGCTTTGGCCGGTTTTTAATCAAATATTTTTAATGGTATTTCTTTCCGCATGGTTAAGGAGAAGTAATGTAACTACCGGTGCGCAGTGGATTGAAACTCGGTTTGGCAAAGGTGGAGGCAGCACACTTTCCCACACAATTGTAGTCGCTTTTGCCCTGATCGGCGGTTTAGGATTTCTTGCTTACGGTTTTATCGGTCTTGGTAAATTTATGGAGATTTTTATTCCCTGGGAATATGTAAATCAATTTCTTCAACTCGATTTACCGTTGGAATACGTTCCACATTTGTATGGTATCGTTTTTACCATGTTTGCCGTTTTCTATACATTGCTCGGAGGAATGACAAGCATTGTCTGGGCGGATGTTTTACAATACACGATAATGACCATCGCATCAATTGCGATCGGAATTATAGCGTTTATGGCGGTTGGATCGCATTCACTGGTTGTGCCTGATGGTTGGATGTCACCGTTTTTTGGTAGTTCGCTGGATATTGATTGGACCGGAATAATCACGGAGGTTAATTCAAAAATAGCGGAAGATGGTTATTCTCTATTCTCGGCTATGTTTATGATGATGGTATTTAAAGGGGTTCTTGTGAGTTTTGCCGGACCGGCTCCAAATTATGACATGCAAAAAATACTTGCTACAAAATCACCTTCAGAGGCAGCGAAAATGAGTGGATTTGTCTCCGCGATATTGATGCCTGTCAGGTATTTGATGATTGCCGGATTTGCGGCACTCGGAATTATTTTTTACCAAGAACTTGATCTGAATGTTGCCGGAGTCTTGGATTTCGAACAAATATTACCGTCAACTATTAATCAATTTGTCCCAACGGGATTGCTGGGAATGCTGCTTGCGGGACTATTGGCTGCCTTTATGTCAACATTTTCCGGAACATTAAATGCAGCCCAAGCGTACGTTACCAACGATATTTATTTGAAATATATAAACCCGACCGCGTCAAAGAATAAGTTGCGTACAACTAATTATCTCATCGGTGCAATTGTAGTTATAGTGAGTATTTATCTGGGTATTCAAGCGAAAAACGTAAACCAGGTGGTTCAGTTGCTGGTATCAGCATTGTGGGGCGGTTATACTGCGGCAAACGTATTAAAATGGTATTGGTGGAGATTTAATGCTCACGGATATTTTTATGGAATGCTCTCCGGAATTATTATTTCCGCAATTCCAATGGTATCTCCTGAAGTTCTGGCCTATTTGTTTCCGGATTTCGCGCCCGATATAAGAATTCTTTATTATTTCCCGGTTATTCTAATCGGTTCGTTAATCGGATGTTTTGTTGCGACTTACCTTACACCTCCAACCGACGAACAAACGCTTAAAGATTTTTATCGAACTGTTAAGCCTTGGGGATTTTGGAAGCCAATTCATGAATTGGTCGTTAAAGATTATCCGGAATTTGCAAAGAATAATAATTTTAAAAGAGATGCGTTTAACATATTTATTGGAATCTTATGGCAAACCTCTCTGGTCGCATTGCCGATGTACCTGGTATTTCATGAATTCATAGCCACTTTTGTAACCCTTCTGATTGCGGTTATACTTTCATTTGTGCTTAAGAAAACATGGTATGATCGCCTGCATGAATATGATGTTTGATTTGTAAATAATTCCAAAAGGAAATTTGATGAGCTACGGTTTTTTTGATGATAAAAACAGAGAGTATGTAATTACTCGACCCGATACACCACTTCCATGGATAAATTATCTTGGAACAAATGATTTTTTCGGAATTATTTCAAACACCGCCGGCGGATATTCATTTTATAAAGATGCAAAACTTCGCCGTTTAACCCGGTATCGTTACAATAATATTCCGATGGACAGCAATGGCAGATACATCTACATTAAAGATGGAGATACCTTATGGAATCCGATGTGGAAGCCGGTTTGTACAGCTCTGGATAAATATGAATGTAGACACGGAATGGGTTATACCAAAATCCTCGGATCAAAAAACGGAGTTGAAGTTTCTGTTCTATATTTTATTCCGCCCGGAGCGAGAAATGAAATCTGGCATGTAAAAATCAAAAATAATTCCAAAGTTACCAAAGAACTAAGAATGTGGGGATTGGTTGAATGGTGCTTGTGGGATGCCCAAGATGATATGACGAATTTCCAGCGAAATTATTCCACAGGACAGGTTGAAGTTGAAAATGGAACAATTTTCCATAAAACCGAATACCGTGAAAGGAGAAATCATTATGCATATTTTTCCTCTGATGCCAAGATATCCGGATTCGATACAAGCAGAGATGATTTTATTGGTTTGCATAACGGGTTTCATAATCCAAAAGCAATTTTGGGTGATGGTTGCTCAAACGGAACCGCTTACGGTTGGTTGCCGCTTGGTGTTCAACAAATCGATATTTCACTGAAACCCGGAGAAGAAAAAACCATCAACTTCTTTCTTGGTTATGCTGAAAATCCGGTTGAAAATAAATTTAATGATGACGGAACAGTTCGGAAAGATGAATTTCATGCAGTTCGTGAAAAGTATTCTGATGATTCAAAAGTATTGCAAGCATTTGCGGAACATAATTCCAACTGGGATGCATTATTATCCAATTATCACACAGAAACTCCCGATCCGATAGTTTCCAGAATGGCGAATATTTGGAACCAGTACCAATGTATGGTCACTTTTAATATGTCCCGTTCTGCTTCGCTTTATGAATCCGGAATAGGAAGAGGAATGGGATATCGAGATAGTAATCAGGATGTTCTTGGATTCGTTCATATGATTCCCGAAAGAGCCAGACAAAGGATTTTGGATATTGCTTCAACCCAACTATCCGATGGAACGTGTTATCATCAATATCAACCTCTAACTAAAAAGGGCAATTCTGAAATAGGGGGCGGTTTTAATGATGATCCGCTTTGGCTGTTACTTTCCACATCAGCGTATATTAAAGAAACCGGCAAAAAAGATATTCTCGACGAAAAAATCGGTTTTGCGGATAAAGATGATAAAAACGCAACATTACTCGATCATTTAATAATCTCAATTGAATATACTTTGAATAATCTCGGTCCGCATGGATTGCCTTTGATTGGTCATGCCGATTGGAATGATTGTTTGAATTTGAACTGTTTCTCTACCGAACCGGGTGAAAGTTTTCAACTTGCCGGACATATCGAAAACGATCGAGTCGCGGAATCTGTGATGATCGCCGGGTTGTTCTGTAAAGCGGCGGATGAACTGAGCGGTATTTTTGATTTTATCGGAGAGGAAGATAAAAAAGAATTGTATTCATCCGTATCCGAAAATATGAGGAATACAATTTACGATCATGGTTGGGATGGTGATTGGTTTTTACGTGCCTATGACGCATTTGGAACCAAAATTGGTTCAAACGAAAATGAAGAAGGGAAGATTTTTATTGAAAGTCAGGGCTGGGCAATTCTCGGCGGTGCCGGATTGAAGAATGGATTCGCTCAGAAAGCACTGGATAGCGTTAATGAAAAATTATTTACCGAAAAAGGTATAATTCTTCAACAACCGGCTTTTCAAAATTATCACACAAGGTTAGGTGAAGTTAGTTCATATCCACCCGGATATAAAGAGAATGCCGGAATTTTTACCCACAATAACACGTGGATCCAAATTGCGGAAACAATTGTGGGAAATGGCGATAGGGCAATGGAATATTATAAAAGTATTTGTCCGCCGACAAAGGAAGCTGAAATTGATGTGTACCGTTCCGAGCCTTATGTTTATAGTCAAATGACAGCGGGAAGAGATGCGCCAACCATGGGAGAAGGAAAAAATTCTTGGTTAACGGGAACAGCCGCGTGGTCTTTTATTACATTATCCCAGAATATCTTAGGTATTCAACCTCAATTTAATGGTTTACGAGTTGACCCGTGTATTCCAAAAGAATGGGATAAGTTCAAAGTTACACGAAGATTCCGGGGCTCAGTTTATCATATCACCATTCTAAATCCTAATCATGTAAGTAAAGGGGTAAAATCACTTCTGATTGATTCGGTGGAGCAACCGGGAAACCTAATCCCGATTGGTGAGCCTGAAAAGGATTATTCGGTTCAAGTGGTTTTAGGTTAGAATGGATCTCCGCAGGGTCGGAAGTTTTATCTAACCAGATGAATTATTAAGATAATAGAATCTTTTATTCACAAATGAGAAAATTATTATGAAAGAACGAATACAATATTCTTTAGTCTCGGCATTTGTTTTTTTCACATTTTTGTCTACGATTTCGGTCGCCCAATCAGGCCGTGAAAAAGTTAATATTAACAATGACGGATGGAAATTCATTCGCGAAGATATTGCTGAAGCCTCACAAGTAAATTATGATGATTCTCAATGGTATGATATTACAATTCCTCATGACTACAATGGTGGTATAGATGGCGTTCATGACGATGTTTTTACGGGACCCTCAATGTACAAAGGAATCGGTTGGTACAGAAAATCGCTCAATATCGATTCGACAGATATTGGGAAAAAGATTTTTTTGCAATTTGATGCAGCATGTTTAATTGCCGATGTTTGGATTAACGGGCAGTATTTAGGTCAGCATAGAGGCGGATACACTATGTTTTCATTCGATATTACTGACTACGCGAATTTCGGTTCGGATCAAAACATTATTTCCGTAAAGGTTGATAACTCAAACAACTCTCAAGTTGCTCCTTTTATGCAAGTTCCTTTTAATCCTTATCCGGCTTCTTTTGACTTTGCGGTTTATGGTGGAATTTATCGTGACGTCTGGTTAATTAAAACCGGTGATGTAAAAATTAAGAAAGTCCTTATTTCAACTCCTGAAGTTTCCGAAAGTTCTGCAAATGTAAAGGTCATATCTGAAATTATAAACTTTACAAACACAACTCAGCAATTTACAATTACAACAAATATTTATGATGATAAGAACGCGGTAATAAAAACAATTACAGCTTCCGTAGAAATTGCGGCAAACGATACGGCTTCATATGAACATTTAAGCGATAATATTTCATCACCAAAATTATGGTCACCCGACAGTCCTTATTTATACACGGCGGAGACAAAAGTTTCTATCGGAACAACCGTTCTTGATCATGTAACAAATCCTCTTGGATTTAGATGGTTTGTATTGAGAAATGTAGCCGCATTCCAAATAAACGGGGAAAAACTATTTTTACGCGGAACGAACAGGCATCAAGATCGCGAAGGATTCGGCTACGCTCTTACTGACGCTCAACATAGAGAAGATGTAGAGATAATTAAAAGTTTGGGAATTAACTTTTTGCGCCATGCGCATTATCCGGCAGACGAAGCAATTCTTAATGCTTGTGATAGTTTGGGAATATTTGTGTGGCTCGAAATTCCGGTTGCGTCTTGTATCTCTGAACAACCCGAATTTATTGATAACGCTAAGCAGCAATTAACGGAAATGATCACCGAACATTATAATCACCCAAGTGTAATATTATGGGGATTGGGTAACGAATCAGATCAAAGCTCGGAAGCCAGCGAAGCTTATACAAATACTTTTTTTACCGAACTGAATTCTCTCGCAAAGGAATTGGATCCGACGAGGCCGACAACTTCGTGTAACCTTAGATTTTCTTCTAATTGGAGTTTAGTGGATGTCTATTCACCCCAAGATTGGAGTGGTTGGTATTCGGGAGTTTATACCAGTTATAATCCCTTAAAACTGATTGGTGAATACGGTTCAAGTATTACATTATGGGATCATAATGAAGACGCTCCCAAATGGAGTCAAGAATATGCCGGAATTTACCACGAATACAAAACTGCACGCGGAGAACAAAATAAAAATATTTGTCCCGGGCATCTGAGCTGGATCGCGTTTGATTTTGCCTCACCGAGAAGAGACCGATCAACAAACCCTATTCCATATATGAATCAGAAAGGTTTGTTCATGCACGACAGAAAAACCCCTAAAGACGTAGCTTACTTTTACAAATCACACTACACAAGCCCTGAAAAATCACCGATGGTATACATTGTTTCCGAAACCTGGTTGGATAGATTTGAAGACGGTGGAGCAAAAGATGTTTGGGTTTACAGCAACGCGGAAGAAGTTGAACTTTTTAATGGTTTGGGCGAAAATTCATTTGGGGTTAGAACTAAAAATGCCGGACCATTAAATAACACTCGTTTTCAGTGGGATGATATCAGTTTAACAAATAACATTTTATATGCAAAAGCAATGGTTGGCGGAGTTGTTGTTACGGAAGATACTTTAACTTTAACCAACGTTCCAACGGATATTGAAGACGAAGATATTCTGGAAGTTTTTGAGTTTCGCTTATTCCAAAATCATCCGAATCCGTTTAATCCTTCGACAAATATTTCTTATTCATTGGCCGAAAAGGGTTTTGTAAAACTCAAGATAGTTAATTCATTAGGAGAAGTTATTTCCATTCCGGTGAATGAAGAAAAACAAAGTGGAGTTTATGAATTTTCGTTCGATGGTTCAAATTTACCGAGTGGTGTTTATTTCTACCAGATAGAAACGGATCATTTTACGGAAGTTAAGAAAATGATAATACTGAAATAAATAGAAGTTAATCGAGAATTGATCTTCGATAAATGTCGCATAATGATTAAAAAACTTGGATGTATTAATAAAAAATTTAATTATTCGAGTTAAATGATGAAAGAATTATCCGAAAGAATGTAACATCGAATAGAATTCTGTAAAAATTGGAGATTGAATCAATCGTTTATGAGAAGGCGCAAATTTATACAAGGTGCTGTCTTGATGGGAGGTGCCACTATTTCCCCGTCATTATTGGGTGGTTGTGCGGTTGACGGTAGCATAAACCCTTCCGATGATGTGCAAATTCTCCGCAAAGTTAAAAATGCACTTCTATCGATGCAACGTGCTTCCTGGGAACAAGGAGTTTCCGCGCAAGCTTTCTTAGAGTGTGGCGATATTGAAACAGTTGTTCTGATGGCTTATGAATCAGTTCTTCGTCAAACCGAGGATGGAAGGCTTTCAGTTTTATATACCGATAACGGAGTTACTGATCCCGCCGCTTCAGGCGAAGCTTTACTTCACGCCGCGAAAATTACGGGTGATAACGTTTTGATATTTGCCGCCGAAAAAATGTTGAATTATTTGGTTGAATCTGCCCCAAGATCAAACAACGGAATTCTTTATCACACAATTAATTCACCTGAGATTTGGATTGATTCAATGTATATGGCTCCGCCTTTTTTGGCAGCGGCGAATAATTTTGCTGAAGCAATAAAACAGATTGTAGGAATGCGAGAAATTTTATGGAATAGCAATGCGAGATTGTATTCACATAGATGGCACGATGATAAAAAAGAATTTATAAATGAGAAGTTCTGGGGTGTCGGGAATGGTTGGGCGCTGGTTGGCATTTGTCGAGTTATAAATTTATTACCGGTCGAATATGAAAAAGAGCGTGAAATTTTAATCATTTATCTAATTGAAAATTTGGAAGGTTGTCTAAAGTTTTTAAGAAAGGATGGATTATTTCACAATATAATAGATGATAAAAACAGTTTTATTGAAACTAATCTATCCCAGATGGTCGCCTACACAATATATTGTGGAATTAAGAGTGGGTGGCTGGAAAGTCAATTTATGCCCAAAGCTGAATTAATGCGTTCTGCGGTAAGAAATAAAATAGATGAAAATGGATTTGTCCAGGGTGTTTGTGGCGCTCCTTATTTCAACTCGCCCGGAAGAGCTGCGGAAGGACAAGCGTTCTATATAATGATGGAATCTGCCAGAAATAAGCTTAAAGAACTTAGCCGAAACAAAGAGAATTAAAATAACGAGGTAGGATTGAATGACAAAAAATTAAATTTAAAAGTTGTTAAAACAGTTCGGATTCCAATGAACAGTTTTAAACATATTGATATCGGCAAACCCGCACCTCTGGTTCTTGGAAGCGTTGAATCTTCAAATGAACAAATTAAAATAACCGCATGTGGAGAAGATATATGGGGGAGAAAGGATGAATTTCATTTTTCCTATTTCGGGCATGATTGGAATTTTGATATTTGCACTAAAATTGAAAATCTTGACCCGACCGATCTTTATACAAAAGCAGGCATAATGGCAAGAGAGGATCTAACCGAAGAGAGTAAACACATTTTTTTTCAAGTATTTCCCGATAATAACGCGCGAAATAAAAATAATGGAGGATACGAATTTCAGTTTAGAGCTACAAAGGGCGGTGAAATGGAGGCCATTTACCCCGAGAGTTGTGAAGGTCTCCCCGAATTTCCGGTAAATTATCCCGAAACTTGGATTCGACTTAAAAGAACCGGTCAAGTCTTTTCCGGTTTTGCCGGTACGGATGGTGAAAATTGGAAAAAATATACTCAATTTGAACTTAAGCTACCGGTTAAATTATTTGTTGGATTGGCTGTAACTTCGCACAATATTAATAAATCTACAACGGCAACTTTCAGTTCGATTTTTGAACTATAAAGATTTTTCGTGTTACTAATTAAATAAATAAGCTGAGAGGAACAGAATGAATACTGGAATGAAGTTGGTTTTTAAATTGATTGCCATAACGGCAATAACACTTTTGAATATAAACGCACAAATCATAGGAACTAAAATGGGAGCTTTCGAGAATTTCAATGATGTTGGCGCGCCTTCTATTCCCGGAAAGGCAAGCTATAATGAACCGGATCAAACTTATCATTTGAGCGGATCGGGTGCGAATATCTGGTTCGGAAAAGATAGTTTTACATTTTTGTCAAAAAAAATGAATGGCGATTTTATAGTTCAATCACAAGTGCAATTCGTTGGCGAAGGACACGAACTACACCGTAAAACCGGAATTATGTTTAGATCCTCAATGGATAGCAGTTCTGCGATGATCTCTTGCACGGTTCACGGTGATGGTTTGACAGCTTTGCAATTCAGAAGGAATTATGGCGAGGATATTGAAGAGATTAAATTTGAATTAAATGGTCCCGATGTTCTTCAACTAGAACGAAAGGGAAGCTCGATTATTATGTCGGTTGCCCAATTTGGAAATGAATATGTAACGGAGAAAATTGAAAATTTTGATATTGGTGAAGAATTATATGCCGGTCTATTTATTTGTTCGCACAACGATAATTTCTCCGAAGAAGTTGTATTCAGTAATACGAGAATATTCAATATAGCTCCTGAAACTTTAGTTCAATATCAAGAATATTTGGGCAGCAATTTGGAAGTGATGGAAGTTGAAAGCGGGCATCGTAGAATTGTGGGTAGTTCAACCGGTTCTTGGCAGGCGCCAAACTGGACTCCGGATGGCAGAACGCTAATATATAATCATGATGGATTGCTTTATAATTTTGATCTCGAAACTGGCGTATCATCAGTTCTAAATACAGATTTTGCGGATAGGAATAATAATGATCACGTTCTTACGTTCGATGGAAAACAAATTGCGATAAGTCATCATAGTGCCGATGATGATGGAAAATCTATTATTTATACTTTACCGGTCGAAGGCGGTGTTCCCAAAAGAATTACGGATTTTGGACCTTCTTACCTGCATGGGTGGTCTCCCGATAATAAGTTTTTGATTTATACGGCGGAGAGAGACGGTGCTTACAACATTTTTAGAATTTCTGTGGATGGTGGTGAAGAAGAACAGTTGACCGATACAAAAGGATTAGATGACGGTTCCGAATATTCTCCGGATGGCAAATATATTTACTTCAATTCAACAAGAACCGGTACAATGCAAG
Source organism: Melioribacteraceae bacterium (assembly GCA_021739765.1). Lineage (GTDB taxonomy): Bacteria > Bacteroidota > Ignavibacteria > Ignavibacteriales > Melioribacteraceae > JAIPBD01. Next base: position 62,207 of record JAIPBD010000018.1, on the reverse strand, counting down.
TTTGGAGAATGGACGCCGATGGCGGTAATCAGACACAACTAACATTCGATGAATTGAACGATTGGTTTCCCCATGTTTCCCCCGATAATAAGTGGTTGGTTTTTGTTTCTTTCCCTAAAGAAGTCCCGGCTGATAGTCACCCTTTCTATGAAAGAGTGTATATTCGTTTGATGCCAATTGAAGGAGGAGAGGTTAAAGTAATTGGATATTTATATGGTGGGCAAGGAACCATAAATGTTCCGAGCTGGTCGCCTGACGGTAAAAAAATTGCTTTCGTGAGCAATGGATATTTTGAATAAAGAGGAATTTAAATTATGAAAATAAAAAAGAATATGAATAATTATGTTAGAATTATAGTTTTAATCATATTTGCATTAATTCAAATTAGTTTATGTGCCCAGCAAAATAAAAACCTCCCAATAAAATTGTCATTGAATGCATATTCCTTCAGCGATTTAATGATGGCGCGAGATTCGCATGGTGATAATCAACAAGTTTATACTTTATTTAATCTTTTGGACTGGTGCGCGACACAAAACATACATGCACTTGATCCTACGGCATATTTTTTCCCTACTTATCCGGAAGTGCCCTCCGATGAGTATCTCGAAAAATTTAAAAATTATGCAGCGGATTTAAGAATTGTAATAAGCGGAACAGGAATTCGTAACAATTTTGCTTCACCTGATCCCGAAGTTCGAGCAGCCGGAGTTCAATTGGCGAAGGATTGGATTGTTGCCGCTTCCAAAATGGGGGCCCCGATTGTGCGTGTTTTCGCCGGAGCAATTCCAAAAGGATATGAGGATAAATGGGAAGAAGTTGCAGGATGGATGATTGAATGCTACAAAGAACTGGCTGCATTCGGAGAACAATACGGTGTGAAAATAGGAATTCAAAATCATGGTGAAATGCTGCAAACCGCGGAACAATGTATTTATGTTTTAGACGCTGTCGACTCAAAATGGGCAGGCTTGATCGTGGACATCGGTAATTTTAAAACAGAAGATCCTTATAAAGATATTGCTAAAGTTGTGCCTTATGCAATTAACTGGCAAGTGAAGGAAAGTGTATTTGGAATCGGAAATAATGTTAGAACCGATTTCCGAAAAGTAGTTCAAATTATAAAGGATGGCGGTTATTCAGGCTATGTACCGGTTGAAACACTTTTCGTAAAAGGTGTTCCATACGATCCATTTAAATTAGTTCCTGAAATGATCCGTGAACTTAACATAGCCATCGATGAAGTATATCAATAATTCGAGTAATAAATTATCGTGTAAATAAAATGAAGAATGATATGAGATACGGATTTACAATTTTTATAATCGCTGTTTTTGGATTGATTAATCCAACCCTGTCAGCTCAAGGTTCATTGGTCGAAGGTTTTGCGTTTGAACAAAATACGAAACTGGGTCGTGGAGTAAATATTATCGGCTACGATTCACTCTGGCATTTTGCGGATAAAGCCAGAATGAAGGACAAACATTTTCGTTTGATTAAAAATGCCGGATTCGACAATGTTAGAATCGTAATTATGCCATTTAAGTTTTCTCTAAATGATGTGGATTTTAAACTTGATCAGAAATTCTTCAAAACATTGGATTGGGCGGTTACGCAATCTTTGGAGAACAATCTGATGGCGATAATAGATTTTCATGAACATCACGCTATGCAGGAAGATCCTCTCGGAAATAAACCGATGTTCCTTTCAATGTGGAAACAAATTGCCGAGCATTACAAAGATTCGCCAAGTTCAGTTCTATTTGAAATCGCCAATGAACCAAATATGAACCCGGAAATCTGGAATGAAATACATAAAGAAGCGCTGGCATTACTTCGAGAAAGTAACCCCGATCGTACGATTCTTATCGGTCCAATTTATGGAAACCAAATTAAGCACCTCAAAGATCTTGAGTTACCTGAAAATGACAGAAATCTTATTATTGCCGTTCATTATTACTCACCGATTCAATTCACTCATCAAGGCGCGCCTTGGTCATCGAATACTAAAGATTTAAGTGGAATTACTTGGACCAATTTGCCTGAAGAAGAGCAAGCGATTATTGATGATTTTGATATTGCCCAAAAATGGTCCAAGAAATATAACAGACCCATAACTCTCGGTGAATTCGGGGCTTATGAAAAAGCTGAGCTGCCTTCCCGAATTCGATGGACAAGTTTTGTTGCGAGGCATGCCGAATCTCTTGGTTGGAGTTGGAGCTACTGGCAATTTGATTCAGATTTTATCGTTTACGATATAGACAAAGATGAGTGGTTTGAACCGATACTTAATGCGCTAATCCCAGAAAATAAACCAAAGAAGAATTAATAAACGAAGATCAATAATTCAGAAAGGAAAAAGACAAAATGATATTTAAACGGATTCTTGTAGTTATATTCGTCTTAACTGCCATACCAAATGGATTTGTATCTGTTATATATTGCCAAAATGATGATTCGGCTATCGAGGAAAAGATTAATGATCTATTAGGACAAATGACTCTCGAAGAGAAAGTGATGCAGATGAATCAGAGAGTTTACGGGACAAATGCAAATCCGAATAATATCGATCTTTTGGAGAAGGAAGTTGAGCCCGAAATAGGTTCTTTATTATATCGCAGTACGAGTCCAATCTACCGTAATCAAATTCAACGCAAAGCTGTGGAAGATACCCGATTAGGAATTCCAATAATTTTCGGATTTGATATTATTCATGGCTACAGAACAATTTTCCCAATTCCACTTGCTCAAGCATGTTCTTGGAATACATCGCTTGTTCAAAAAGCAAGTGCGATTGCCGCGAAAGAGTCCTGGTTATCGGGTCTTGATTGGACTTTTTCACCGATGATTGATGTAGCACGAGATCCAAGGTGGGGGCGAGTTTCTGAAGGATATGGCGAAGATCCTTATGTCAATTCAGAGTTTTGTGTTGCGACTGTTAACGGATACCAGGGTGAAAAACTTTCAGATAAGTTTACAATCGCGGCGTGTTTAAAACATTATGTCGGTTATAGTTTATCAGAAGGCGGAAGGGATTATGTTTACAGTGATGTTTCTTCGCAAACATTATGGGAAACATTTCTTCCTCCCTATGAAGCCGGAATCAAAGCCGGTGCGGCAACAGTGATGAGCGGATTCAATGATCTGAGTGGTATTCCCGTGACCGCGAATTATTATACTCTTACCGAAATACTTAAAAACAGATGGAAGCATGATGGATTTGTTATCTCTGATTGGGGTTCGATTCGAAATCTGGTTGATCAGGGTGTTGCTAAGGATAGAAAAGAGGCCGGATACAAAGCGATTATGGCGGGCGTAGAAATGGATATGGTTGATGACGTCTACGTTGAAAATTTACCCGCTCTTGTTGAAGAGGGGAAAGTGCCAATGGAAGTAATAGATGAAGCGGTGCGTAGAATTTTAAGAGTCAAATTTCAACTTGGCTTATTCGATCAACCTTATGTTGATGTCGTTGAGGAAACGGATAGATATCTAAGACCGGAATATATCGCTGTAGCAAAAAATCTAGCCGCAGAATCGATGGTTTTGCTAAAAAATGAAAATGATGTTTTACCCATAAAACCCGGCATGAAGAATATTGCTATGATTGGTCCGATGCTGAAAGATTCAGTCCACATCATGGGTTCGTGGGATGGAATGGGAAGATCGAACGATACGGAAAGTTTGTATGAAGGAATGTTAAATGAATTTGGAAAAATTGCCAACTTGCGCTATGAATTAGGATGCGATTTTGATGGCAATGATACGTCAGGATTTAAGCAAGCTAGGGAAATATCCAAGAACTCAGATATAGTTCTTTTGTTTCTGGGTGAGAAAAAGAATTGGAGCGGTGAAAACGCTTCGCGTGCTTCTATTGCACTCCCGGAAATTCAAGAGCAGTTAGTTGAAATTTTACATAAAACCGGTAAACCGGTTGTTTTAATACTTTCAAGCGGACGGCCATTAGAACTGATTCGATTGAACAAAATGGCAGATGCGATAATTGAAATATGGCAACCCGGAACTGCGGGTGGATCAGCGCTTGCGGAGATTCTTTCGGGAAAAATAAATCCTTCCGGTAAACTGGCTATTACCTTCCCCCAAACTACAGGTCAAATTCCTATGCACTATAATCAAAGAAAATCAGCAAGACCGGGAATTGGGCATTATCAGGATATTCCCGTCGGACCGCTTTTCGGGTTCGGTCATGGACTAAGCTACACTGATTTTGATTACGGTGAAATAACGTTGTCGAAAGAAAAAATCAAAAAAGATGAGCAATTAATTGCTGAGATAACAGTAGGTAATAATGGTTCGTATGATGGAAAAGAAGCGGTTCTTTGGTTTGTTGCTGATCCCATAGCTTCAATCTCACGACCGGCGAAAGAATTGAAATTTTTCGAGAAGAAGCAAATCCAAAAAGGCGAAGAAATGATTTATAAATTTGTTATCGAGCCCATGCGCGATCTTAGCTATGTTGATGGTGATGGAAAGCGATACTTGGAAGCGGGAGATTTTTATTTAGAAGTGGGGGATAAAAAAGTTCACTTCGAGTTAATCGATTGAAAAGTAAGATATTATAGGAATAGTAATCTGTTTAAAAACTATTCCTATAGTTTTTCACAAATCATAAATTATAGAACTAAAGGATGTCTCGAATATTCAATTCGCCTGGAAATATAAACTCTACCACATATAGACAAAGCTGCTAGAATTGATGTTAAGTACTTCGAAAATGCTCATATCGTTCTTATAAGAATTCACTTTCACATTTTATTCCGTCCCAACTTTAAAATTTGTCATTTTTTGTTTTGCCCCGTCAATTGCTGTCAATAATTGTTAATAAGCGTTAATTACTGTTATTAATAACAGTAATTAACAACTATTTGCAATCCCTATCTGGTATTTTGCTCTCAGATTTTCAACAGAGGGCAGAATCAAATGCCTTATAAAAGAAAATATTCATGCTATTTGAATGACGTTGAGCGCTTATTGGCAGATGGATTAATCACATGAATTGTTCAAAAATTCTAAAAACGTGATTCTCATTTCTCATTAGCTCGAATCAAACAAAAACATAAATATTCGAACTAATTGAAAATCATGTAATGAAGATAAAAATATACATTTATCAAATTACAGTACGAAAATAGAAGTTGTATTTATAAAACAGCAATAAATCGGGAGGATTTATATGCACAAACTCCACTTTAGATATAGACTTTTTCTGAATCACACTTTGATGGCAATATTATTCTTTGCCTCGTCGTTGATCTCAGCTCAAGGCACAGGTTCAATCGTTGGTAGCGTAACGGATAAAGCAAACGGCGAGCCGATGATTGGTGCCAACTTAATTATTAATGGTACAAGTTTAGGTGCAGCCTCCGATTTTGACGGAAAATATAAGATTACAAATGTAAGCGAGGGTGTTCATGAAATGATTGTTTCATACTTAGGCTATCAAGCGCAAACCGTTTCAGTTAATGTTACCGCAAACAGAAGCGTGGAAATCGATGTAGAAATGGAAGCCGAAATAATAGAAGGCGCAGTTGTTGTTGTAGATGGCCAAGCTAAAAGTCAACTCTCCGCAATAAACGAACAGTTATCGTCAAATAAAATTGTAAACGTAGTTTCTGCTGAAAAGATGCAAGAATTGCCGGATGCAAATATTGCTGAATCAATTGGTCGTTTACCGGGAATATCTCTTCAAAGAAGCGGTGGAGAAGCATACGCCGTTGTTGTAAGAGGTTTATCTCCAAAATACAATAAAGTAACCATCGAAGGCGTCTCAATGAGTTCAACAAACAGCGGGGATCGTAGTATTGACCTAAGTTTATTGAGCAATGATCTCGTTCGCGGTGTTGAAGTATCAAAAACCCTAATGCCAAATATGGATGCAAACGCATTGGGCGGAACAGTAAACCTGACTTTGAAAAGCGCTCCGGTCGGATTTAAATATAACGTTCAGGGTAACGGCGGATATACTAATATTCGCGATTCTTATAACAACTATAAATTTTCAGGAAGTGTAAGTGATAGATTTTTAGATAATCAAATTGGGATTCTTGCTCAAGGGAGCATAGAATTAAAACAGCTTCCATCTGATCGTTTCAATGCCTCATACGGCACACCTGTATTTGATTCCAACGCGGATGAATTCAGAATATCGACTTCCAGCGCACAATTAGAGGATGTTAGTACTGAAAGAAATCGTTATGGTTTGAGTTTGATGTTGGATTACCAGTCCGATTTCGTTGACGTTAAATTTCTAAATATTTATGATCAAAAAGTAGATAGTACTGTAACGAGATCAAAAACTTCAAATTTCAGTAGTAATGCTTTCACCGACTATTTATCTGTTAACCACACTAAAACTGAACAACAAACTCACTCCTTACAGGCTTCATTTAAATTTTGGGAGACTGAATTACCAATATCATTATCGTATACAAAAGGAAGAAGGGAAAGACCTAATGCGCTTGGATTTGAGTTTAACCAAACGGGACTGCCGACTATTCCAACAAATGATAAAATATACGCACATCCGGCAGATTTAATTGATACGATGGGAGTGATAGATCCCTACAATTCAAATACGGTCTTGAGAAATATTACTATCAACTCATCCTCACTCACAGATGAAAGTTACGACGCAAAATTAGATTGGAAAATACCTTTTAAAATTAATGACGATATCTCGGGTATTATATCAGCAGGAGCTAAATTTAATCATGTAAAACGTTCAAGTTCCGCAAGTCAACAATTCTTAATGATACTTTACGGAGCGGGTGCGGGAAATAGAAAGGATTTAATTGCCACTTATCCATTTCTTGAAGGGTTAAATTCCAATTTACAACAGGGTCTTCCTGCTTACCCGTTTGTCGATCCCGATTACAACCGAACTCAGATATTAGGTTATCCTATTGGACCTGATTGGAATGCAAACCGATTGGTTTATATGCAAAATGATTATATGGCCAACAATCCAGATAAATACTGGTCGAATGGTGTTGCTAATTATAATCAAACTTATATCGATGAGGAAAATGCGTATGCCGGATATATAATGGGAGAGTTTAATATTGGTTCGTTTTTAACCGTGGTTCCGGGTGTACGTTTCCAAGAACAAAAAACTGAAATTTCAGCGTATCATGTTTTTGTGAACACGAGCAACCAGGATGGTCTCGACGGTCGAAGACCGGTTTTAGTCACTTCTAAGAGGAATGATCCGGGTTGGTATCCTTCAATTAATATTAAATATAAACCGACGGAAATAATTCAAATTATGGGTGCGGTTTACAGAAGTGCTTCACTTCCCAATTACAACCAAATTAATCCTTATGTCCAATATCAAGATGGTGGGTTCTTTTCGGCAAATCCGAATCTCAGAACTTCCCGCGCATGGAATGCGGATCTCGGAGCCTCGGTATTTAATAATGAAATTGGTTTAGTTACGGTAAATTTATTTTACAAGCAGATTGATGACCTGATATTCTATTTACCGAATTATTACCCGTACACCACTCTACCTACTAAAGGTGTTCCCGAAGAAGTTATAAACAATTTGCCCGGTACAAATTATTATGATTCAACTTGGGCAAACAGCAGAAGCCGGTTATTGACAAGCGGATCAATTCCAATAAACTCTGCCGATCCGACATTCCTTCGGGGAATCGAGCTTTCATGGCAAACCAATCTGTATTATTTACCCGGTTTATTAAGCGGACTCGTGTTAGATCTAAATGTCTCCTTTATGAGTTCGAGTCAGCAGTTCCCATATTTTGTTCTTCAGGACAAAAAAAGCTTTCGTGATCCTGATACGCTTGTTTATGGAACTACGGAAGCGGCATTGCAAGATCAACCCGAAGCTATTTATAATGCAATCATAGGATGGGATTATAAAGATTTCAGTTCTAGAGTTTCATTCAGATACCAACAAAAAACACTTACCAGCGTTGATACCCGATATAATCTTCGAAACAGTTATTACGACAATGTCTTACTGATCGATGTTTCAGTAAAGCAAGAAATAATGCCAAATCTGGATGTATTCCTGAACGCGACAAATATCGGTAATCATGTGGACAAATATTATTACAGCCACCCCGAATATATCTCATCCTCTCAAACTTATCAGGCCGGGGATTTACCGACGAGTGGTCAAACCTACGGATGGGCTATGCAGATGGGAATTAGTTATAAATACTAAGAGTTTAATAAATAATTATCAACAACCATATAATTTTGGAGGAGGCCAAAAAATATTTTTCTAACCGTAATATTTTTTAATCAATAGGAGCACAACATGAAATTGAAAATTTTACTTAGCTTGTTCGTTTTATTTGCAGTTACAAGCTTAACTTTTGCACAAGTGGATGCGGCAGTTGATACCATTTATATAGACGGTGGAACTTTTGCCGGTGGTGAAAATGCAGGATCACTTGAAACAACTATCAACGAGGATATCGATGGTAGTAATAATAGGATAAACCCAAATAGAGTTTATGCGCTCTACCAGGGTCAATTTTATTTTCAGTTAGCACCAATAGATGTTGTTAACCCAACGGGGACTTTAACAATCGTTGGTGTGCCGGATCCGAATAACCCTGGTGTAGAAACCAAGCCGATGATATTAATCGCTCCATCCGGCGGAACACCTGTTCAGATTACTGATTTTGCAGTGAATCAGATATATGGCAGTGCAAAATTCGAAAATATTTATTATGTAACTCAACAACTCGATGGCACAAATATTCAACAAACATTTACTCTTGGAACACAAAACCAACTGCCTCAATCATTAACAGTTGATAATTGTGTTTTTGAATTTGCGAATATTGATCTTTTCTGTGCGACAAATCAAGCTCAATCAATAGGTGGATGGCCATACGGAGCAAAAATTAAAATTACCAATTCTTATTTCCGTAATCTATTCAACAACGCTCAATGGTGGGATTCGAGAGTTTTCAATTGTAAGGTTCCAACTGATACTGTTTTAGTTGAAAACTGTACGGTTACGACGGGCGGATTAACATTCCTCCAACAAAACCAATTAACGGATGTTATGATAATTAACCACAATACTCTTATCAATAACAAAAAATATTGGTTGTTATCTCCTTACAGACGTGAAATGTATATCACCAACAACATTTTTGTAAACCAAAACTGGGTTGGTGAAGATATTAACGTAACCAACAGTGGTCAAGATCCTGATAAAGAATTTTTAAGCACAATTAACATTGACACAAATAATGTTACGAACGGATTGGAAGTTCAGAAAAAATATTGGTTAAATGGCGATTCAACTCAATTTACGGATGACCTCGCTTTCGAAAACATGATAATATTTGTTTCAAATAATGTTAACTATTATAGTCCTGAACTAATTAGTGGTTACTACGAAAGTGCAACATATTTACTCTCCGACATAAGCGCTCTTCCTTCATATCTTACATGGAGTGTTCCCGGTCCTAATCCGATCGGAAATTTGCCTTGTTTGTGGATGAATGACAGAACCAAAAACCTATTTGATACTTATCCGAACTTTGTTGAAGATAATACAATAACCGACGCGCCGGGTACAACTACTCCGATGACATTAACAGCGGATATGGTAACCGGTATGGCAGAATGGAATCAAGTACAATGGGGTGATGCCAGATTTATTGTTCCGACGGTAGACATTCTTGCTACAGATTATATTTATGGCGATTACGATCCTAATACTGTGCCGGGTATTGACAATGGTATAAAATCAGATGCATTAACCGCTGAGGGAGCCGGTATTCAACTGGGAATTACTAAATTTACCGACTTCCAAGAAAACTTTAGTCAATCAACTCACATTTCAACAATTGACGGTCTTCCGATAGGATCATTGATTTGGGATGACGCTTTATTAGCCGGATACGATGGTGAGGCTGCCTTGTCTGCTGTAAAATCTGCATATGCAGATGCCGCTACTCCCGGTGTAATAACCGTAGATGGTGTGAGAGATGGATTCTTTGATGGATTGAGTGGCCCCGATGATGGTTTCCTTCAAATAAATGCTGTCCATTTTAACAATAATGGTGCTCCGGATAATGACAATGATAAATCAGTAAAATTATGGGCTGCGTGGGATGCAAATTGGTTCTATTTATATGAAGAAGTAGTTGATGATATCGTTTCTACAACCGCTACAAATTCTTATCAAACTGACTGTATCGAGCTTAAAATTGATGGCATTCCTGATGATAGTACACAAGCCGCTCTTTCATTTGATACCAGACTTACAGCTTTGGAAGAAGTGACATTTGACAATATGAACAATATCGCGGATGGCGATAAAAAATTCGCACGAAATACGATGGATAACGGTTACATATTAGAATTGGCAATCCGATTGTCTGCCTTGGGCGGATCCGAAACAATTGACGCACAAGTCGGCGGAAAATTTGGACTCGGAATTGGTAACCATGATAATGACGGTACAACACGAGACGCTACGGTACAATGGTCGGCTGTTATGGATGACGCGATTTGGAACACTGTAAAATATCTTGGAACAGTTGAATTCTTAGCTGATAACAAGGTTAAATTTATCCCTACCAACAACATGACAGGTGTTACAAATACTCTATCATACTCTGAACCGGCTGTTACAAGTGTTGAAAGAATGGATGGTACACTTCCAACAGAATATAGTTTAAGACAAAACTATCCTAATCCATTTAATCCAACTACTAATATTGAATTCGCGTTACCAAAATCATCCAACGTAACAGTGAAAATATTCAATGCTCTTGGTCAAACGGTTACAACCTTAGTTCAAGAATATAAAGAGGCTGGAACATATCAAGTCGATTTTGACGCTTCTAAATTGAGTAGTGGTATTTACATCTATCAAATTCAAGCTGATGGTTTTACAAGTTCACGTAAAATGATGTTGCTAAAGTAATTTGATGTACACCGTGCAACTTTTTTCAAAGTTGCACAGTTCTTTTCCGATTGGGTTATTTATTGATCATTAATTTTTGATTAATGAGTAACCCAATGTTTTTTGGCTTCAGAATTATCAGCGAGCAATAAAACAATTCTATTGATCAATTTATTTTGGAGTTTTTTTTTGATTAACTCAATCTCGAACAAATACTTAATGAGTCACAATGAAACAAATTTTAACATATCTCCTATTTTTTGTAAGTCTTAATACTTTTGCGCAAACGATGATAAATATTGAAAACAGATTGACAACAAGTTTAAATGGTAAATGGAACATAATTATCGATCCTTATGAAAATGGATATTATGATTATCGATATGAACCACATGCAGAAGGTTACTTCAAGAACGCAATTGAAAAGAATGAATCAGAATTATTAGAGTACAGTTTCGATACCGATGAGATGTTATACGTCCCGGGTGATTGGAATTCACAAATGGAAAAACTTCTATTCTATGAAGGAACGGTTTGGTATAAAAATTCATTTGATTACGACCTGAGTAGTGCGAAAAGGCTTTTTATACATTTTGGAGCCGTTAATTATGATGCTAAAGTATATCTCAACGGTGAAATGCTTGGACATCATGAAGGCGGTTTTACTCCTTTCCAGTATGAAATAACCGATAAAATTAAAGCTAAAGGTAACTTTGTTGTTGTTAAAGTTGATAATAAAAGATTGCAAGACGCTGTGCCTACTGTTAATACAGATTGGTACAACTATGGAGGTATTACAAGACCGGTTACACTGATCGAGACTGAAAAAACTTTCATCTCTGAATATTCTATTCAGTTAAAAAAAGGGGATAAAGGAACAATTGCAGGTAAAATAAAATTAGATGGCTCCTCAAAAAAACAAAAGATAACCGTAACGATTGATGAGGCATCAATTACCAAAGAAGTAGAGACTGATAACAATGGAATTGTTGAATTTGAAATAAACGCAGAGTTGGTTTTATGGTCTCCCAATTCTCCCAAATTGTATCAAGTAAAAATAGAATCAGAAACGGATATGATTACTGATAAAATCGGATTTCGAACAATCGAAACTCGTGGAACGGATATACTGCTAAACGGGAAAACAATTTATTTGAAAGGAATTTCAATTCACGAAGAGGCGGCTTACCAAAATGGTGCTCGGGCGTTTTCCAAAGACCACGCAAAAGTATTGCTAGGCTGGGCGAAGGAGCTCTCTTGCAACTATGTCAGATTAGCTCATTATACTCATAATGAGGCAATGGTAAAAATGGCAGATGAACTTGGATTATTGGTCTGGGCTGAGATTCCGGTCTATTGGACAATTTCTTGGGAGAAAGAGGCCACTTACAAAAATGCCGAAAATCAATTAGCGACAATGATTAACAGGGATAAAAATCGAGCCTCGATTATATTATGGTCGATGGCGAATGAAACTCCCGTATCAGAACCTCGATTTCATTTCCTTTCCGATTTAGTCTCAACAGCACGTGAGCTGGATCCTTCCAGGTTAATTACTGCCGCGATGGAAAGGCATTATACAGATGATAAAACGCTTCTTATTGATGATCCTTTTGGCGAGTTGGTTGATGTATTGGGTTGCAACGCTTACATCGGATGGTATGATGGTTTACCGGAAAAATGCGCTGACATAAAATGGGAAACTATTTACAATAAACCGGTAGTGATAAGTGAATTCGGTGGTGGCGCGATGTTTGGGAATCATGGCGATAAACTTGAAAGATGGACTGAGGAATATCAAGAAGATTTATATATCGAAAATATTAAAATGTTCGAAAAAGTTGATTTTATAAAAGGTATGACTCCTTGGATCTTAAAAGATTTTAAATCCCCAAGAAGACATCAACCCAGGATACAAAATTTTTGGAATGTGAAGGGATTAGTTACGGATAAGGGTGACAAGAAGAAGGCATTCTATGTACTTAAAGAGTTTTATGACTCGATTAGCAATGAATGATTCTAACCTCCTAAGCTTAATTGTAAATAAAAAATCGGAAGACTGCTATGAAACAATATATCAACATTCACAACTCATTGTGATATGATGTTGTGTTTCATAAATCTTATATCAGCTCAGTTATATACCGTAGAAAATTTTGAATCTAATTCCGAAAATAATTTCATTTTACGGAAAATTGTGAATTACAGATCAATCGAAAGAATGACTTCGTCGGGTAATGGCAAAAAATAATAACAATCAACATTGCACAATTTAGTTGGTAGTCATTCGAATAATTAGGAATAAAATTATATGAATATATCTAAATATTTCGTTTTCGCCGTTTTTCTTCTGTTATCGGTTTCATCGGTGACAGGACAATATAATTATCAGAGCAGCTATTTAGAAAATCCGGACCTTATGAAAGGATTCGTAGACAGTTGTGCGACTTTTTGGTTTAATAGTTACGATAGAACTTACGGCGGATTTTATGAAAATGTCTCAAGGGAAGGCAACGCAACCGGCAGCAGTAAAACCATGTTGAGCCAATCCAGAAACGCTTATGGGATGGTAAGAGCATTTATGCTTACCGGCGATACTACATTTCTAAGTTATGCCAGAGGAGCTCTCGACTTTATGTATGCTAACGCATGGGATGATGTGCACGGCGGATGGTTTAATGAGTTTAACCGGGATGGAAGTCTAAATAGCGGTGGAGCTAATTCAAGCTACAGAAATTCATTCTTCCAGCATTATGCTTTGCTTGGAATTTCAGCAATGGTTGACGCTACTCGGAACTCAAAAGATTGGGCGAAATTATTGGAAGGCAGAAAAATTATTGACGAAAAATTGTGGGACTCACGTCCGGATTATCACGGCTATTACGATGAAGCGGATCTTGATTGGTCGAATCCGCGAGGAAAAGGATTTACACCAACTATGGATGGTGTTACAACCCACGTTTTAAGTATGTATTTGTTAACAGGCGAATCAAAGTATAAGGAGCGATTAATCATTCTCGCTGATAATATCATTGATCATATTTGGCCGGCAATGGATCTATTTAATTACAGTTTTCCCGAAAGTTATAATGATAATTGGGAACCGGATTTAAGTGATACTTTTGTTTTTACCGGTCATTCCTTAAAAACCGCCTGGTGTGCTGAACGCGCTTACTTGATTGATCCTAAACCCGAGTATATGGAATTCTCAACTTACATAATTGAAGAGGTATTAGATAAAGGTTATGATCACCAAAATGGAGGCAATTATTCTACCGCGGATGGATTATCCGGAAATTTGCACAACACAAACAAAGTGTGGTGGGAGCTGCAACAAGGTTTTAATTCAAGTGTAATGAATTACTATATCTCAAAAGACGAGAAGTTCTTAAAGATGGCTGATGAAATTTTAGATTTTTTTATGACATATTTTGCCGATCCGGTTTATGGTGAAGTTTATAATACATCAAACAGATTTGGTTCGGTTAATAATAAAGATAAAGCCGGTTATTGGAAGGCCGGTTATCATTCGATCGAGCTCGGTTTTCACACATACATGTATGGCAATTTATATCTGCACAAAAAACCGGTTGAATTATTTTACAAATATGAACCGGCCGATTCTGCACGAAGTATTTTCCTTTATCCAATTGCTATTGAAGACGATAAACTAATTATCAAAAATGTTGAATTGGATGGAGAGTTATATACGGATTTTTCATCTGCCGATCGAATTCTTAATGTTCCGGCCGGAACACATGGAATTTTTAAAGTTATTTATACAACTACCGATGCGACTGCAATTGCGAATGACAACATTCCGGCAGATTTCAAATTAGAGCAGAATTATCCGAATCCATTCAATCCAAATACCTATATCAAATTCACACTTTCACAAAGTAGTAATGTTAGTATTAAAATCTTCGATGTATTAGGTCGGGAAGTGGCCACTTTAGTAAATGAATTTAAAGACGCGGGAAATTATACCGTTAATTTTGATGCTTCAACTCTTACTAGTGGACTTTATGTTTATAGGTTGGAAGCTGCCAATTTCTTAGCTTCAAAAAAGATGATTTTGTTAAGATAGATGTTTTAGTCAACCTGGACCGGGATATTCGGTTGTTGATAATCGGTTAAATTAATATCCCGGATGATCCTCGTGTGACTCCTTAGGAGGGATGTTTCAATCATCGACCAAATTCAGAAACATCCTTCTTTAATTTTTGAAAAATAATAATATTACCGAGAATTCGAAACTTAATTTCTAGCATAAATTAGATGGTTTTGATTAAATATAGTTCTTAGTTCGAATAACAAATTGGTGAATTTATTATAAATAAAAATCAAGGTTAAACAAAAATGATTCCAATCTATAAATCACTCATCCTGCTCTTCTTTCTCCTTTTCATATCGAAAGGATATGCCCAAGATAAAAATTTATCGGACCCGCTTGACCAAAGAATCGATGATCTGCTCAACCACATGTCTCAAAAAGAAAAAATCGAACAGCTCTATTATAATACAGATGGAAATGAACGATTATCAATTCCACAATTTACCGGCAGTGACGGACCGCATGGAATCGGCAACGGTGATCCGGGTTGGTCATGTTTTCCCGTTACAATCGCATTAGCCGCAACATGGGATTTGGACTTAATTCGGAGAGTAGGAAAGGCAATAAGTTTAGAGCAAGCCTCCAGAGGCCGCCACCGAATTGCCGGGCCGACATTAGATTTGCTAAACGATCCGAGAAATGGAAGAGCTCCGGAAACTTTTGGAGAAGATCCATTCCTTGGCGGCAGAGTTTCCGAGGCGTTTATTCTCGGACAAAATGAAACTGCGGTATTTGGAAGTATAAAACATTACAATATGAATACGTTTGAAGCCAACCGCGAGGAAAATAATTATTTGATCGACAAAAGAAGTCTGTTCGAATTTTGGAGCCCACATTGGAAAAGAGCAGTCCAGTATGGCGGCGCGATGTCAATTATGTGCGCTTACAATTTGGTAAACGGTTCGAAATCAGCGGAAAATTATCTGCTTATAAAAACTGCTTTAAGAGATATGTGGGGATTTAAATTCTATACCATGTGTGATTGGGGAGGGTTTTGGAGCACCGAAAAAGCCATTAAATCTGAATTGGATTTTTGTGAAGGAAACGATTTATATATTAAAGAATTACCGGGACTTCTTGACGAAGGAAGACTTGATGTAAAATATGTAAATAATGCCGTTAGAAATATTCTTCGAACCAAAATTGTTTCCGGAATGATAGATGGCCAACCAAAAGTTGCGGAGGGGGTAAGAAACAGCGAAAAGCACAAAAAGCTTGTATATCAAAGCGGATTACGAAGCATTGTTTTACTTAAAAACGAAAATCAGATTCTCCCTCTTTCAAAAGATATCAAATCTGTTGCCGTTATAGGGCCAAACGCAAATAACCTCCCTTTGGATGGACACAGCAGCTCAGCCGTTATTCCCCCTTATCAAATCACTGTTCTTGAAGGAATGAAAAATTTTATCGGTGAAGAAAAAATTAATTATACCCAAGGCTGTGAAATTAATAGTAACGACAAAAGTGATTTTGAAAATGCAAAATTAATTGCTGCGAACTCCGATTTAGTTCTTTTCGTGGCCGGAATTGACAGCACAATCGAAGGTGAAGGATATTTTATTGGCGGAGACAGAATAAACGGAACAGTCGATTTACCGGGCGTGCAAAATGAATTGATAAATGAAATTTCTAAAATAAATGAAAATTTTGTTTTGGTGATAATTAGCGGCGGACCTTGCGCAATTAATAAAGTTGAAAAAAATGTAGCTGGAATCATTTATTCATTTTATCCTGGTCAAGAAGGGGGAAAAGCAATTACTGATGTACTCTTTGGAAATTATAATCCATCGGGTAAACTACCTGTCACGATTCCTAAAAACGACGAACAACTTCGACCGATTAATATGGACTTTAGAACTTTAACAAAAGATGGAATCGGTTATAGATGGTTCGACAGCAAGAATATTAAACCTGAATATGCGTTTGGATTCGGTTTATCATACACAACTTTTCGATACGCAAATTTGTCGATCACTCCGTCCGATCCGACAATCGAAGACGAAATTGATGTTTCTTTTGATTTAACAAATTCCGGCGGACTTTCCGGTGAAGAAGTTGCGCAGCTCTATCTTTCCGTTGATAATGGAATTGATATGGCGGTAAAAGACCTAAAAGGTTTTGATAAAATTTATCTCGAACCAGGTGAATCAGAAACAATTTCTTTCAAGTTAACATCGGAAGAATTGTATACTTATGATTCATTGTCCGGCAGTTATTTAGTCCTTCCCGGGAAATATGAAATAATGGTCGGTGGTTCCTCGGATAATCTGCCTTTAAGAAAAGCAATCTCAGTTAAATACGCGGGAGGCAAACCCGATTTAATTGTGCGAAACATTCGATCCATTCCGGCATTCCCAAAAGAAGGTGATCAAGTAACTTATATTGTTTCCGTGCTTAACCGGGGAACAAAAGTATCTCCAAAATCGAAGCATAAAATCGAATTCAAAATTGATGGTGAGACTGTTCAATTCGCGACATCGTTTCAAGATCAGATTGAACCAGGAGGAATGAGTACGATTGCAGCCGGGAACGGTATCGGTTCCCAACCATGGATCGCTAAGAACGGTACTTATTCTATCGAAGCTGTGGTTGATCCTGAGGATTATATACCCGAATCAAACGAATTGAACAATAACTGTGAAGCAACAATATCAATACCCGACGGGAAGGTTGTGCAAAAGCTTACTTATAGAAATTTATTTAATAAAAACTAAATAAATTAAATAGTCTTAAAATAGTAAATAACAAAGTTCTTACACATTACCAATAATTGTAATATTCACAATTCTTGGGGTAAAGTCTCAAGATATTCCTCCCTACAAAAATTCCAGTAATCCAAAAGAGATTAGAATTAGTGATTTATTGGGTCGGATGACTCTCGAAGGAAAAATGGCCAAATTAAATTTATGGCCCAATCTGTCAGAGATTATGGATTTGCCGACAGATTACTTAATCGTTTTAACACTAACGCAAGTTCAAAATGGAATCGGCGCGTTGCAATATGATACCCAAATTAATGCCGGCGAATATCCGAAGTTTTATAAAGCAGTTCAAAAGTATTTGAAATAAGAAACACGAAAAGGTATTCCAGCAATTTCTAATGGAGTAGCTTGCCGCGGTTCACAATGACATAACTATAAAATTGATGATAAACATGTTATTGGTTGTGTTAAACATTTTACCGTACGTGGCCAGCCGGAAAGTTAGTGATTTCCGCAGGAGTTGATTTTAAACTTCCTTCTAGATTTGAAAATTACTTACGAAAAATTATGGTTTTATGATGTTAATATGGAGAGAAAAGTTGAAGATGGAGAGTTTGTGATTTTTGTCGGGGGAAGTTCAGATTCGCTAATTTCCAAAACATTTTCATTCAAAAATTAACTCAATAGGATTATTCGTTAAATCAAATTTAGAGAGTTTTTTGAATAGGGGACCGACCTATTATTAATTCCCCCAAAGTGAAATTGAGTCCGGTTCAATTTTGTCAAAATAGGCGATGCTTGTTTTGAATGCGGTTCTTTCGAAACCGGAACTCTTAAAGATGATATCAAAATATTCGGGCATTTCATTATAACGCGATTCGAATAATTTTTCGATTTTTTCCAATCCTTCTAAGTCTGACATCGAAGAAATCGCTGCATCCATTGCGGCTTCCGAAAACGAAAGGAATAAAATAATTTTATTATCATTTGGCCCGGGAATTTTTCTGACGAGACAATAATCAACGTGTTCTAAATCGGGTTCTCCAACCACTTCAAAATGATAAGTAGAATCATTATCGAAAACATCAATTGTTGATTTTGCGTATCGAACTTTAAATTTAATCTTGCCATCCGATAAAACTTGCTCCAGAGAATATAATGTTCTAAATGATCCGATAAAAACGATATTGTTTTTTAAAATTTCATTGACATGTAAATTTGAAGAATACTGAAGGTGAAAATCATCCCGAGAATCAAATAATAAAGAAATTGACGGCAACGAGGTAACGCTTATTAATGAGAAGAATGTATACGTCAGCCGATTTTTTATTATTCGATCATTATATTTGTGGTTTTCTTTGTATATCTCAAATTCTTCGTTTGTATTAACATAATGTCTTCTAACAATTATCTCGTTATCATTAATATTTTCGAGAGTTGTGTCTTTAACTATTGGTTCTTCCAGAAAAAATAGATCATCGCCAACAACAACTTCAACCTGATTTTCGGAAGTTAAAATATCGCTCCAAATTTTGCTTTCTTTAATACTTTGTTCACCGGCTGCAACATAAAAATGTGATTTCAACAATAAGACAGAGAGAATTACTATAATTACGGCGAGAGATAAATAAGTAATTAAATGTTTATAACCAATTTTAACATAATTTGTACTTCTTTCAGAATGTTTCGCATTTTGAAATTCGACTTCATATTTACCTTTCGGAATTACAATTTGATATTTTGAGTCCTTCCCGATGTCATTGTAGTAGTTTTCTAGTTTCTTGCGAAGGTTGCTGATATAAACCCGGACAGATGAATCTTCCGCCGGATTAAAATCGGGATCTTTCTCGAATACTTCCTGGGCAATAGAATATTCTTTGATTTTTACATCGTTGATGGTTGATTCAACCAGATATGTTAGAAGTTTATTAAATGTTTTTGTTGTTTTGAATTCCGGATTCTCAACAATATCATTTAATAATTGAAATTTTTCTTCTTTACTTAACATATTTTCCCAAAAAGTTCTTCCAATAAGTTGAGCAAATATTTAATCAGTTTTGGTTTCAGATTTACTAAGACTCAATATTCCTTTAAAGATAGAGAATTCTGCAGTAATTAATATTCCACACTGGAATTATTAGAGAGTAGTGGTCAATAAAATAATAAACATTACCGAAATAATTATGGATGTTACTGTTAATTGTAACAGTTATTTACTCATTTTTTAACATGTTAACTGTTAATTTATTATTCTGAATAGACATTACTGTCGGAATAATCTATTAAATCAAATTATATTATAAATAAGAAACATCCTATCTAAACGGATCCACAAAATGAAAATATTTCGCAAAATTCTAACCACAATATTATTTGCCTCAGCCATTTTATTTACTGCCTGCTCAAGCAATGAATATTATGATAACTATGCAGGAAAACCATATATCGATTCGAAGCAGCCAAAATCGCCTCAAATTATTCCCGGAAAAGTTGAAAATGAACTTTATGACCTGGGCGGCGAAGGTGTCGCATATCATGATACGGATTCTTCCAATTCAGGAAGCGGAGCTCTCAATCCGGCAGATGGTTCTTACCTTCACGAATTCCGTATAAATGAGAGTGTTGATATCTCATATACCAAATCAAATGGTGTGGATGATAATCCGTTTAATTTTGTTGAACCCGAAATGGGAAAACTCTATCTGGGTTGGACTGAACCTGGCGAATGGGTTAACTACTCAGTTGATGTTATGGAAAGCGGGAGCTATAAAGTCGGACTCATGTTTACTTCGAACAGGAGTGGTAATATTTCTTTGTCTGTTGATGATAAAGTGATTGCGCCTAGCATTTTTGTGCCTTCTACTTTCGTTGCTGAGGATTCTATTCAATGGAGGAATTGGCATCATTGGAATTATGTGGATTCATTAACTACGGTTCAATTAAGCAAAGGAAAACAAGTTCTTAAATTAACGACAACTGTTAACGGTAACATGAATTATGACTACCTTAACTTCGAATTAATTAAATGATGAGAAATGGATTTCTAACTTGAAAAGAAAAAGTTGCAGCAACCGATACTTCGGATGAACTTTGTAAAAAAAGGAAAGCAGGATTTAATCATGTCAAAATATTTACAAATCATAACAATAGCTTTTATTGCGATAATGAGTTCATCGAATGTGAAAGCTCAATTGACACCCCAGGAAGCAATCGTCGAGATGATCAGGGGAATAAATATCGGAAATACGATGGAGAACGGGTATAACGGACCGGTTCAAGAATACTATTTTGATGATTATAAAGATGCCGGATATTCATGTATCCGAATACCGGTTAAATGGGGGTCGCATGCACTTGAAGCTCCTCCTTACACCATAGATGAATCATGGTTTGAAACTGTTGAACAAGTTATTGACTGGGGTTTACAAAGAGATCTTTATCTTATTCTTAACGCTCATCACGAAGACTGGCTTAAACAAAACTATACAAATGCGGAAAGACGAGCCAGATTTGATAGTATTTGGGAGCAAGTCGCTAACAGGTTTAAGGATAAATCGGACAAACTTCTTTTTGAAATGATAAATGAACCGTTTGGAATGTCTACAGCCCAGATTAGCGATCTTAACCTAAGAGTTTTATCGATTATTCGCCAATCGAATCCGACCAGAATTGTAATTTATGGTGGTAAAGAGTGGTGCAGCACGGGACATTTGATGGAAGCCACCATTCCCGAAGACGATTATATTATGGGATATTTTCATTCATACGATCCATGGGATTTTGCCGGGGAAGCGAATGGAACCTGGGGAACGCAATCTGACGTAAATGCTTTGCAATCAATGTTTGCCGGAATAGCACAATGGTCCGAGCAGAATAACATCCCCGTTATGGTAAGTGAATTTGGAGCGGTAAAAGCATGCGATTATAATTCACGAATGCGGCATTATTTTACTTACGTTGAATCCTCTTTTAAATATAATATCGCTTTTCAGGTGTGGGATGACAACGGAAATTTTGGAATTTATAATCGTGATTCTCGTTCGTGGCCGGTTGTAGGAGATATCCTTACAAAATCTCATCACGATGCGCCAACAAACTTAGCAACCGAACAAGAAGGTGGAAGTATCATAAAACTTTCTTGGGATAATCGCTCCACAACTAACACATCTATAAAAATACACAGAAGTGCGGACGGCGAAAATTTTGATCCGATAGCGACAATACCTGCAAATGATGATAGCTACGATGATATTGGTTTATCGGGCGGCAAAACTTATTATTATAGAGTTGTCTCGGTTTTGGGTTCGGGAGAAGAATTGTATTCTTATCCACATCAAGTCAAATTGATCTCAATGAATCGATTGCCATTTAACGGTCTGGCATTTTCCGTACCGGCAACAATTGAAGCGGAAGATTTCGATTTTGGCGGCGAAGGTTTGACTTATCATGATTCTGAAGCGGAAAATAAATTGGGCGCTTACCGTCCATCTGAAGGAGTTGATATTGAAGGACGAACGGATAATGGATTTCACGTCGGGAATATTGTGGCCGGTGAATGGCTTGAATATACGGTTCAAGTTCCTAAAACCGCAAATTATGTAATTAAAGCTTGTGTATCATCTGTTAACGGTGGAGCAAAATTTAGATATGAAGTAGACGATGATATTTCGCCAACGGTAACAGTTCCGGGTACAGGCGATTTGTTGACTTTCCGGGAAGTGTCAACAAGTTTTGAAATTCCGGAGGGAAGAAGGGAGCTTAAATATTTTGTGCTCTCCGGCTCAGGCTTTAATGTTGACAGATTCGAAATTGCTGAAGATCTTGCAAGTGCTGTTTCTGAAATTTCGGAGCTGCCGAATGAATTTAATTTGAAACAGAATTATCCAAATCCATTTAATCCAACTACAGTTATAGAATACTCAATTCCGAGAGCAAGTGAAGTCACAATTTCCATTTTTGATTCTATCGGAAAAGCAGTTGCTGTTTATCAAAAAGGTTTGCAACAATCCGGCAATTACGAATTTGAATTTAACGCGAAAGGATTATCGTCCGGAGCATATATCATGCAGCTCCAAGCCGATAATTTTGTGCAATCTCGGAAAATGATTCTCGCAAAATAATTTTCTCGCCTAAATTGACCGATGATGTAGATAAAATTTTTTGTTCATCTGTCGATTTGTTTTAGTATTCCTTATGCCGAGTGATTTAGTAAAATTGTATTATTTTACACCGATTTACTAATAACTTATAATCGGTGGAAATATTGGAAAAAGAATTCTTCGAAAACAAATCATTTCATAAAAAGGATTTCTCTAAAAACACCCTCGTTTTGGGTGAATACGAAGATTGTAAATTTATTGACTGTAATTTTTCTAACTCGGATTTGACCGATATAAATTTCGTTGATTGTGTATTTGAGTTGTGCGATTTTAGCTCGGTAAAATTGGATCAAACTTCGTTTAATAATTGTTTCTTTACCGATTCCAAACTGTTCGATCTCAATTTCGAAAACTGCAACCAGTTTCTGTTTTCAGTCAGATTCGAAAAATGTCGAATAGTTCTATCCACTTTTTTCAAAATGAATTTAGAAAAAACAGAGTTCGCTGAATGTGAGATAAACGAAGTTGATTTTACAGAAACAAATCTTAACTCTGCTATATTCTCAAAATGTAATCTGGAGGGCACGATTTTCGAAAATACGAATCTTGAAAAAACAGATTTTCGATCATCGTTTAACTTTAATATTGATCCCGAGCTTAATCGAATCAAAAAAACGATGTTTTCCCAAATGGAATTGATTGGTTTGTTGAGGAAATTCGATTTAACAATTGAGTGAAAATTTAGAAGAATTATTGGAGGTGTGAATGGCGTATAATGAATATTTGGCGGATCGAATCCGGCAAGTTCTTGCTGAAAATAAAACGGGCTATGAAGAGAAAAAAATGATGGGCGGTCTCTGTTTTATGGTAGATGATAAAATGTGTGTCGGAATAATAAAAGACGATTTAATGGCTCGAATTGGTCCGCATAATTATGATTCGGCATTAACTAAAAACGGCTGCCATGAAATGAAATTTACCGGAAGACCAATGAAGGGATTTGTGCTTGTCAATGGCGAAGCGATCGATAAATCTAAAGAACTGGAATATTGGGTAAAATTGTGTCTCAAGTTTAATCCCGAAGCTAAATCATCAAAAAGAAAAAAAGCTTAGAATTTTCTCATTTCTGAAAGTTCAACCGTTACGGTAGAGAATCAAGAAGGGAGATTTGTCATGTGGACGGACTGAAAGTAAACAGCATCACCAAAACGAAACTTCAAATTACATTCCAACTTAACATCTACTTTTCGCTAAATTTTGATATTTACCCAAAACGGTATCTTAAAATTACTCCCTCCGCAAATTCATTCTAAATCACAAAAAGTGGACAAATTTGCTATTTGTGTCTGTGCAATTAGGCACATTTGTAAAAACATCGAAAAACCTATAAAATCAACTTGTATTATGTCTGTCATCTGATGACAAATAAGTAGAAATTCTTTAGATTGTTACGCCTTTAAAATTTTTTTAGGAGATGTGATGATTCGTGTAGTTACCATTTTGTTCGCAACCTTTCTCTGCTTTTCATGCCAGAATTTCCCCGATACAAATAATGTAAAAGTAAACAACCATCAAGAACTTAGAGATGCAATCGATCTTGCCGAACCAGGACAGGAAATAATTCTGGCGAACGGAGTTTGGAAAGATTTGGAAATTCGTTTCGAAGCAAACGGAACCGAGAAAAAACCAATTACGCTAAAAGCTGAAACGAACGGTAAAGTTTTTATAGAAGGTAAATCATCTTTAAAACTCGGAGGTTCATTTTTAATTGTGGAGGGATTATTCTTCCGGAACGGTTATTCATCCTCTGAAACTCTTATCGAATTTAGAATTGATGCAGACAACATCGCTAATAATTGCGTTGTAAAGGAGTGTGTGATATTAGATTTTAACCAACCGAATCGTTACAATCCAGATCATTGGGTGGAATTTTGGGGAAGGCATAATGAACTCAGCAATTGTTATATCGCGGGAAAATCAAACCAAGGTCCGACCATAAGAGTGAATTTAGGCGGTAACGAACACGTCTATAATTATCACAAGATTGTTAAAAATCATTTTGGCCCGCGGCCGAGGAAAGGAGGACCGAAAGCCGAAACATTGCAAATCGGGGACAGCGGAACTTCGATGACACCTTCATATTTGCTGGTTGCCGATAATTTATTCGAAAAATGTAACGGGGAAGTTGAAGTAATCTCAAGTAAATCAAATTTTAACGAATTCCGAAATAATATTTTTTACGGATGCGAAGGTTCATTGGTTTTGCGGCACGGAAATTATTGTACGGTTGACGGCAATTTTTTTATCGGTTCAGATGAAAATAATTTCACCGGAGGAATTCGTGTGATTAATACCGGCCATTGGATTACCAATAATTATTTCTACAAAATTAAAGGAGCTGAGTTCAGAAGCCCTTTGGCAATAATGAACGGAATCCCCAAATCGCCGCTCAACCGCTATAATCAAGTTACTGATGTTGTGGTGGCGTATAATACCTGGATTGATTGTAAATCGCCCTGGCAATTTAGCGTTGGTGCGAATAACGATAAAGTGGATGTTCTTCCTCCATCCGAGATTCGTTCGGCTCGACCCGAAAGAACAATTGTTGCAAACAATATTATTTATAACTCAGTTGCCGACGAAACACCTGTTAAAAATTATGACAAAGTAGACGGCATAACATTCAAATCTAATATTATTAATAATCAAGATTCCCCATTTATGAAATTTGATGGAGTTAGGCAATCGGATATCGAACCACAAAAAATAAACGATTGGCTTTTTACGTTTACCAAATTGGAAAATGAGAGTTTAGATCAAACATATTCGGGATTTGATTTTGGAAAAATCGAAAAAGATATTTTTGGTAATAAACGGAAGAAAAATAATTTAATAGGTGCGGTTTCCGGAAATTTCAACAAAGGCGATTTTGAAATTGATTACAACAAATTTGGTGCTTCTTGGTTCGAATCCAGACAACCGGCTACAACACCCGCATTGATATCTGTCGGAAATGTTGAAGATTTAATCTCCCAAATCGCTTCCGCAAATTCGGGTGATGTTATTGAATTGGAAGCCGGAAATTATACTTTAAACTCTCCGTTAAAAATCGATAAAAAATTGACGATTCGATCAAAGGATGAATTAAACAATCCAACGCTCAATTTTAATATTGAACGAAATGAATCAGCTTTTGAGATTAATCCGGCTGCTAATCTTACTCTTTCGCATTTGCTGATTTCCGGGCAGGGCAGCGGAAATTTATTTTCCACTCTCGAAAAAAATATGTCGAGTAACTACAAAATATTTGTTGTTAATTCGCAATTGAAAAATTTCGATCAAGTTCTAAAATCTTACCGGGGTTCAATGGCCGACACTTTGATGTTCGAGAACTCAGAATTAGTAAACTTCGAGAAAGGAATTGTTTTGGCTGCCGAAACGGATGATAAGGGCGATTACAACGCGGCGGTAGTAAAAATTTCCGGCTCTAGCTTTAGCAAAATAAATAGCGACGTAATTAATTATTATCGAGGCGGATATGATGAATCTACTATCGGCGGAATTCTTGAAATTACCGGAAGCGAATTTACTAATTGCGGAATGAACGAAAAGAGCGGAATACTTTTAAAAACGAGGGGAATCATAAATGTTGAGATTTCGAATAATTCCTTTGTTGATAATCCGGTTAAGTTAGTCGCTTTGTTGTGGGGCGAAAAGGATAACACTGAAATTGGAAATCAAATTAAAAATTCGGGAGTAATTAGAACCGAGCAATTTTTGAAGCAGAAATTGGTTTATTAAAACCGCGTAAATCAGGAAAGGGAATTGCTGTTAAAGGGAAATGTAAAATCGAAATAATCCATCGGTTACATGCCCGATTTCAGTTCAATTCAGGGTTAAAGATTCCGGATCAGGTCGGGAATGACAATTCTAAGTTAGCCGCATGAAAGATTCTATTTGGATTGAGTACCTAATAAAAACTGCCATTTCTTAAAGAAATGGCAGCTTTGTTTTTGGGATTATTTCAGCAGTATCATCTTCCTCGTTTCTGAGAAAGTATCTTTATTGTAACGAGCTACAATCCGATAAATATATGTTCCCGATGACAGTTTCGATCCGTAATTGTCTTCGCCCAACCATCGAACCATATAATACCCGGCATCAAATTCTCTTGATGTCACAGTGTTCACCAATTCACCGAGTATGTTAAAGACTTGAATTTGTACATTCGCCGCTTCGGGTAATCCAAATTCAATAATCGTTTCAGGATTGAACGGATTCGGATAATTCTGACTAAGACTAAACACCTCAGGAATTAAACCGGTGCTGTGAATTCCGGTAACGAAAATTGTGAACAGAAACGGGTCGTTCGTACTTCCGATAATTTTATTGGAAGAGAATGTGACCGAATTTTTTATATCCAAAGTCGCGTCATTTTTTGAATCGTACAGTTTGAATGTAACTGTATCTCCAACCGCGTTGTTGCTGAAGACTGTCAGGAATATTCTATATTCGTCAAGCGATTCAATATAAATCGGGGCAATCAGCCCGCGGCATTCATCCCCGACAAACGCTCCCAACAAATCATTCGCGTTCAGATTTGCAAACTGGGATTGATCAAAATGTCCGATCAAATTCATGTTAAATTCGAAATGACTCGGATTCACCTGCCAATCAACAGAAGCGGAAGTTTCCAAATCGGTTTCGCCTTTGTTGTTGGCGGTTCCGGCAATTTTAGAAAGTGATTTGCTCAAAACCGGCTCCGGATAAATCAAAGTATCTTTTTGTGAGATTTGCAGCTTATATCCGTCACCTGGAACCATTTCTTTGAGACTTCCGACCCAGCCGACGTCCTCAATGTAAGTTGAGAAGTAAGATTGATTTTTGATCAAGTCGCCTTCAGCCGGATTTAGGGAGATTAACGCCGAGTTGAGATCCTGAGCTGATGTAGGATGATATCCGATCCAATTCCAGTTGGAATCCAGAGGGATAAACGCTGAATCAAGATTTACCGCTTCACCGAAATATTGAATCGTATCCTCGATAGACATTTGGATCATGTAAGAGTTATTTGCGGATAATTCGGTAAGACTACCAACCCAGCTGCCGGTTTCATTACTCGCAAAATAATTGTGTCCTTTGATGTAATCTTGCGTTGTAGTTAAAAACGAAAGAACATAATCAAGAGACATATCATCATTAACTAAGTTGGTTGAAATCCAATTCCAGCCTTTATCCAAAGCTGTTTCTTGAAGTGCCAAATTCGAAGTTTTGATTGTATCGGGTGAACGTGTGCTTCCAACCAACGCGTCGGGATCAAAGTAATAATAATCTGATGATTGAGTAGTTACGACTCTTTCCGAAGCATCCCAAACACGTAAAACCAACATTTCAGAATTCAAAATTTCACTGTTGCTGTAAACCGTCATGTAGAATTGATATGGTGAAACATCTTCAAGTGAAGCAGAGGATTCAATTTCGCCGAAATATTGCAACTCAGCAACGCCTCTAACTTCATCGCCGACAAAAGCGTAAACAATATCACACAAGTCTTCAGAAATAGCGCTATCAACTTGAATGTTCCCGATGATTGTCATCGAGAATTGATAATCGCCCTCATTTACATCCCAAGTTGGTGGGTTACAAAGATTATCCAACATGATAACCATTGGTTCGTTTCCATCGGTGGTTTTCGCGTAGACAGTATCAGCATAATAGCCATGAGGCACATCATTTGAGACGGTAAAAGTAATTGTTTCCAATTTATCCGCACCAATTGTTCCTTCGGTTGGTGAAACACCTAACCACTCGGGAATATCAATTATCTCAAATGTATAATTTTCACCGCCGGAATTTTTCAATCTTCTAATTATCTCAATTGATTCATCATCAAGTTTTGACTCCTCAATTCTAAGACCTTCCCAATGCATTGGGTTTCGATTTACGAAAAATTCCCATTCGTAAACAGTCTCGGAATCCCCGTTGCCATAAATATCATAGATGTTTTTAATAGTTGCGGTTAGGTATTCATGTTCTAAAAAATAGTTGTTATCTGTTGGTGTGAAAACAATCTTGTTATCAACACAAGTATATTCGAAGTTTAAGTCTTGATCCGTATCAGAATAAACAAATGAAATATCTTCGATAGGATCGATCAAACTGCAATCAATATCCTCGTCGAAATAGAAAGCGACTTCATCATCAACATGAAGAATTTTATCTACCGGGCGTGGTTCACCAACAAGAGCCGGGCCTGTTCGATCCACCAATCCGTTTAAGATTTCCGAGACACCCGAATATCCGTTAGGATCTACACAGAAAGTAATTGCCCGAAGTTCGTATGTTCCATCCTGACCTTCAGGTATTAATCCGGAAATATCCCAGATATATTCATGATCGTCATTGGTCAAGGAATCTCTAGAAATTGAAACTATATTAACCCAATCATTTGCTTTTGGAATTAATTTATCATCCACCGAAGATTTTGACTTGAGCATAATATTTCCAAGTGAATCAAAGTTTACACTCGAACCGGGAATAATAATTTTCTTCCTGAATTGGAGGGAAATATAATCCAGATCTTCGTTGTCCTTTTCGTAACCTGTGAGAACAATCTGCATCGAATCATTATCCGCCGAAGTAAGCAACCATTCATCATCGGGAGTAAATATTTCAACATTGCTGCAAGGCTCGGCCCAATTGACTACGAATTCCGCGGATTCAGTAAATACTGTTGAAAGTTCGACATCATCAGGAATTTCCGTACCTGCATCACATGTGGATTGAAATGTAATTTGGAGTGTGTCTGAAAAATATGAACCGGGACCTTTTTCAACAGTTAAAATACTTTCGAACTGTTTGCCGGAAGGAATTGTAAATGAAAGATGGTCCTCGACTGCAATTCCATTTACTTTTACGATTGCGCCATTTTGATTAGACTCTTGATTTACAAACAAATCGTAAGTTTGAGTTTCGTCTGATTGGGAAGTATTGCCCAGGTACAAAGAAAAAGTTGCTGCTTCATCGGGAGGAACTCCGGTTGCTTCATAGCTTCCCATTGAAAGGCTAACCCCATTTCTCGGCCTTGTTCCAGGCTCCCAAGGACATGAACTTTGTCCGGAAACGGTTTCAAAAACCGGGGTGTTGTAAACTTCATCATTAAGAATATTTACACTGAAGAAATCACCCGCATCATCATCCTCAAAATGATAACCAATTGTTCTCGAACCTGAAGATTCATCAATGTTTACTTTTTCGTAAGTATAGCTTCCATAAACATAACCTTCTATATAACCCGAAATGGTGTTCTTCCAACCTATTTGAAGAACTAATCCATCTTCGGTAAAATAATTCTTCCCATCATTATCAGCGGTATCATTTTGAGCGGTATATGTGTAATCGTAAACCGTTCCCGCATCGAATGAGATGTTTTTTTCGAATTCTGCTGCATCCTTAAGTGAATCATTCATTTCCAGGATATCATTCCATAAGCCAATTTGAGTTGCATAATAAGCCAAGTCCTCAATCGAATCGGCTGGAGTTTGTCCCAGTAAAAATTCGAGGTTTGGAATAACAGAATTTTTCAAATGGCTTTCAGAATACATGAAGGTAGTAGAAATTGTATCGGGTACAACAGTCGTGACCGTATCCAGATCAACTGTACAATTTCCATTTTCATTATTAACGGTAAGATTTAAACCTGTTCCGAATTGCAGAACAAACGCCGCCCCGATGAAAATATCACCGTCGTTGCCTAATAATCCATCAAGATTATTTGTCGAATAAGCGTCTGATGTTACCGTGGTTCTTATTTCGAGAGTCTCTTTTGAGTCTCCACCTTCATAACTAACACTGGGACCGGCAACTGCAAAGAATTCTAATTTTTCAGCGTAACCTAATCCGATAAGAATACCTTTCTCAGTTCCGAGGTAAACTTGATCACTGGTGCCATAAGCAGTATTTGCGACTATCTGCACACCGGAAGTTGTTGAATATCCCTCTTCCAAATATGCATAGCTTTGATCACCCGGAGGATCCCGTAAAACAATTGTGGGGATTTCAGGGGTGACGGTTGTAAATGTATTCTCCGCTTGTTTTATTCCGGTTACGTATGCCCAAACTTCATCAGTAGTTTTTCTTCCGATCGAATCTTCGGCAGTAACCTGAAGCAGTTTCTTGTAAGGGTAATCACCGCCTGAGAGTGTATTCGGTTGACCGATTTGAATATAAAAATCAGCTTGCCCATCTGTAAATTCTAAAATAGCATCTTCTGCATCTCCAATTTTATTACGAATTGTCAGTTGACCAAATTCCGTATCACAGTTTCCGCCGGGATAATCTTCAAATATTTTCGCGCGAACTAAAACCGAATCGCCCTGATCGAAAATGTAATCACATTCGAAAAGATAGTTAGGGAATGAGAGTTCAACTTGAAGATCAGAGTAATAAAGAAAATCCAACGAATCAGATTGATTGCGAAGCGAAAACGCTATTCCTCCGAGATTATCGAAGTATTCTTGAATATTTGTTGAATCGTGCTCCACAAAAGCATAATAATCTAACGGTGGTAAATCATATAAATGATATGTTCCATTTTCGTTTACTGTTGTTGAGGTTGAGTAACATCCATCTTGACTTTCAATTCGGAGAGTTACGGTTTGGTTTGTTCCGGCAATACCCAACTTGCAGCTTCCTCCAGCGACAAAGCCTTTTAGTTCTCGTGTAGTTGTTATATCAAAAACAATTCCCGCAATTGGTTGACTTAAGTTTTGGACTTCATAACTGTCCAACTCAAAATTAAAATCGCCATAACTAGGGGTGAGTAGAGCACTTGAACCAGGCTCAAGTTCAACAACAAATTTTCCATTTTCATCAGTAAAAATTTGTGGAGAAGCAGAAGCGCCATCAACTAATATTTCAATACTATCCGCATAACAACGAGTATCGGCGAAACGAACATAGCCTGAAACTGTTAGCAGCGAAACATCCGTGAAAGTAACATCATCTTTTGAGGTATTACTTTCGTTCAGAGTTACATATCTGAATCCTGGTGAGTAAACATGGTTGAAAACTTCATCGAGTGGAATATCGTCACTCCAAATATCATCAACAGATAGAGACGCACTAATAGAGTTGAGTGAATAGTCGGTTGCAAGAAGGTCAAATCCTTCGTTAAATTTAAAGTAAGCAATCAGTTCTTCATTTTCGGGATCTTCGTAATTGCCGTCATCGTCAAATGTGATATTTTCGCCTGTTAAATCCTCTTTGAGTTGAGAGCTTGTGCGCGCCGAACTCCAATACATAAACTCGTCTATTGTTCCTTGTAAATTCAAACCAATAACAGATGAAACGCTATCAGTAAAAACTCTTGAATTAGAAGTAGCTGCTGAGACACTGTCGTAAATAGAACCATCTTGATTAAAAATTAACATCGTCAGATTGATTTTATCATAGACCGCTGAGATGTAATACCATTGGTCAGCCTCAATTACTTTGCTATCGGTTCTTTCTGTCGCAATCCAATCGTTCCCAAATTGACCGCGAGCCGTTATTTGATCGGTTCCATGTTTAAATATGTGGAAGTAAGTTTTTGCAGGATCAGCTTGGATAAATAATTCTTCACCACTTCCGCCGGTATTCATTTTATACCACATCGAAATTGTGAATTCTTCTTCATCTAAAAGAAGGGAATCAGCCTCAATCGCCACATAACTATCTCCGTCAAACTTAACTGAAGTTCCCAACTCAGTCTCTTTTTGAGGGATAACTTTGAAAGTTTGCCCGGAATTATAATAGATTCCGCCAATGAAAAAATTTCCTTCCTCATCAGTAAAAGCACTCGTTTTGATCCCGGGAGTTTCACTTGAATAACTTGCCCCGTTAATTATTCCATCCCAGTTATGATCGGTTTGGTCAAAAGTAATAGTCCCGTTCCCTTCATCAAATTTCCAGTATGCCAGTAAACCATCTTCATCAACATCGGCGGTTCTTTGCATATTTTTGATAATTTCTTCTCGGGATCTGGTTGTAGTCCAAATTCGCATATCATCGAGATAACCTGTAAAGAAATTTTTAGCGGAATCCAAACCCCGCCATGTTTCCGCGCCAAAAGAAATATCCCCGGAAAGAATATGTGATGCCAAATTTTCATCGGGATTATCCATTGAAACATCAAGTTCGCCATTCAGATAAACTTGAATATTAGAACTGTTTACGGTAATTGCGAGGTGAGTCCATTTTTCAAATTCAATTTCGGACGTTTCCAAACTCGCAGTAGGGAATTCCAAACCAATTTTATTTTCAGTAGTGAGTTTTATATCCGTGTTGATTGA
Organism: Melioribacteraceae bacterium; assembly: GCA_021739765.1. Taxonomy (GTDB): domain Bacteria; phylum Bacteroidota; class Ignavibacteria; order Ignavibacteriales; family Melioribacteraceae; genus JAIPBD01. Next base: position 29,040 of record JAIPBD010000018.1, on the reverse strand, counting down.
ATCGATATCACCTGAGAAAAATATTGTTCCGTCGGAGTTTGCGTAAAACCAAATTTCCAATGTCATTTCCTTCGAGAGCCCAAAACTCTCAAGAACCGAATCAACTTTTGTTTCATATAATTCATAAAGACTTACACTAATATTTTCATTACCAAACAGTTTTAAACTTTTTCCCGGACTCGGATCAAGATAAACTTCGGTTTCCGTGGAGGCTGTTCCTTGAGTTGTGGTAACATTTCCGGTAATAACCCCATTGGGATTCATAAACCCGACATCATAACCCAGTGAGCCATCGCCGTATTCATTTACTCCGAGAAGTTCGTATTCATAAATACTTCCGGCGATAACATTATAATCTTGGTACGATTCTGTAGTGGGGGAGAGTTCGGCAATAAAACTGTTATCACGGTAGACTTTGTACCCATCTTTTGCGGGAGGGCTAAGCGGATCAAGGCTCCAGTTGATTTCAATACGATTGGTAAAATCACCGTCACTTGCAAAAACATAGGGAGAAAGTGGAGGAAGTCTTAAAATTCCCCAAAAACCGAGACTCAAGGAATAATTAAATTTTACGGGATCAACCGATTCACCAACCAGTGGTTGACCTATTATTGAAGTAATTTTTGATTTAGTTGACGCACTCTTGGCGCTGCTGCCGTAGGTAAGAATCGCTGATTGCTGAGCAAATACTGTTGTCGTGACTAGAAATGTGTACAATAGCAGTATTAATATCTTAGATAATGTTTTCATATTAAACCCAATTTAATTTATTTAATTTATCATGAAAAATGATTTGAGTTTAATTCGGAGTTAATGGTGACGTATTAGTACTTACTAAATCGCTTTGTATCCACAAAACTTTAACTTGATTTACAGAAGAATTCGCAGCACCTCTCATGTAAATATGCCATATATCGCTCGAAGTTGCGGCATAAGCCCGCCATAAATTTGTTGATCCATTTTCATCAATATCTCCTGTACCTCGAATTACACCGATTATAGTGCAGTAATAATCATTTATATTCACACCGGTATTAACAGAAACATTCGATCCGCTCCCTAAGTCAATCACTTGATAAACGAATGGAGCGTAACTGTCAATAGTAAGATTATTAGCATTTATTGTTCCATCAACTTGAGCATCACCGTCAACATTGAAATCGTGCTTAACTGAAACTTCGTCTGTTGTATTATGAAAACTCATAACCTTAGTTGATTCTTTCCAAAAGTAAAAATGATCATTATCCTCTTGTCCAAGACTGTATCCAGTAGTTGAGCCTGTGTTGAATTTTAAAGTTTGCCCGGTGGTATTGTCAGCCCTGTCCAAACTAATGTTGCCATCAACAGAAACATCACCTTCCTCAATTTTCGTATTGCCCACAACATGGAATTGTGATTCGGGCGCACTCGTATTTACTCCAACATTCCCGCTTGAAGGGAAAACATTATCTCCGCCTTGCAAAGCCAATGCATAAGGAGCCGCCGTTAATCTAATTCTTGGAGATGCTTCCGCTTCGGATTCAAATTGTACCCCGACGTAGTATGGTTTGTCAAATCCTAATCCTGCACTGCTAAATGTTGTGGTTTCGCCGAGGTTAGCAGAATAGACACCACTGGAAACAGTTAGTGTTTGTGTTTCAGACCATAAATCACCGGTTCCATCCTCACTGTCATAAATACGGAATGTAAATTGGTAGTCACCATCCTCAACAGCTCCGCCTTTGTCGTCTCTTACAACACCTTGTATATTTAGGACCGAAAGATCGTCTTGAGCATATGTTTCAAGTGACATTGAAAAAAGTATGCCGATTATAATTAGAGATATTAGATTCCGTTTCATTTTTCCCTCAAAGGTTAGTTTTTGTTAAAGTTTATTTTATTAAAATCAATTTTTTGGTTTGAACTAATTCACCGGCTCTTAATTGGTAGAAATACGTTCCGCTTGAAAGATTTTCGGCATTGAATGTTACTTCATATGTTCCGGCGGGTTTTTGTTCGTTAACAAGTTCAGCGACTTTTTCTCCAAGAGCATTGTAAACATTTAAGGTTGTAAGCAAATTGTCACCCCGATCTTGCTTGTCTGCCGATGAGGCAGGTTTCGGGGTCTTATTCTCAAGATGCTGAAACGAGTTTAGCATGACAGAAGCAGGAATTGTGAATTTTATTGTTGTTGTCGGGTTGAACGGATTCGGGTAATTTTGCAATAATTCAAATTTAGTAGGACTGGCAACATTAACTTCGATTATACTTGAATATTCAAATTTCCCATCGAAATCTATTTGTTTCAATCGATAATAAGCCTTACCGGCGATAGGAGATGAATCTATAAATTTATAGAGTTTCGGAGAATTGCTGTTTCCAACACCTTCAATAAATCCAAGTTTTGCCCAGTCTGCCGTCTCCAGTTTTCGTTCTACCCAAAAACCATAGTTGTTTAATTCAGTTATTGTTTCCCAATTCAATTCAACTTTGTTATTAATTACTCTTCCGGTAAAAGAATTTAATTCTACGGGCAAAACATTTTCTAATACTTGCAAAAATGTGGATGTGGTGTCGGATAATTTTTTAACAGTGTTTTCTTCAACCCAAAATTGAATATCTTCAGTACCATACCAAGCAGTATCAAGTCTTGCAATCGATACTTCTGAGTTCGAATCAATATCAACAATCAATCGTCCTGCTCTTAAAATAAATGGATTAGCTGCTGATCCTTTGATACTGTTTGCGACGAACTTTACCGTTTCCATTACCGGTAATGTTTCGTTCATAGTATCATCGTAGAATTGGAAGGAAATCGTTTCATTAATTGTGTTGGAGTGAAGTGTTAAATAGAATAGTTGATTCCCGGAAACTTCCGTCGGGGTTGCAATTCCTCTTATCTCATCGCCAACAAAGGCCGCCAGAAGGTGTGAATCGGAATTTATCTCCGAATTTCTCGCGATTATTTTTACTACCAGATTCATCTGATCCGTAAAGCCGGAGTTATTAAAAGACCAATCCGGTGAAACTTCCGTTTTTGTTTCAACGATTAATCGGTGATTCCAGACAATGTCATCATCATCCTGGTTGTCCAAATAATCTGTTAAACTAAAAGCCGGAAATTGTTGGTCGCGGAATACAACCTGTTCGGGAACTGAATTTAGAATAGGAGGAAGATCTTGTGGAATGATTGTAAAATCTACAGTATCTGAAGAAGAAAGTTTTGCCGTTGTAAAATCCACAACTGTGAAGATTAGTTGTTCTGTCCCTTCCCAATTTGAGCTAAATGGTACGACATTGACAACGCTATTTATAATGGAAACATTTAGATTAGTGGTCTTCGAGACTTGGAAATTTATATCATCATCATCATTAGTTGTAGTATAATCCAGCAAATCGAAATCAGAAAAAGAATCCCCATTTTCTATCGTTTGTTCGGGAATTCCGGAAAGTATCGGAGTCCAATCATAATTTTCATAAACATTTAATTCGGTAGGCGATGCCGCGCTACCGGAAATTTTGCCCGGTGTAAATGAAAAATCCACGATGGTTTTTCTGGTAACATTCGCTTCAGAGTCATAATATTTTAATTCGATAGTTTCATTTATAGAGTTTGAATAAATGCTCAGGAAAAACACATATTCGCCATTGATCAATATGGGTGAAACCACTCCCCGGATTACTTCATCCTTTAAGGCGGCAAGCAGATCATTCGCATTTCCAATACGTACACCGTTTAGTTTTACGAATGCCGTCAGATTTGCTTGGGAGGAATAATCACCCGGATTAACCGTCCAGGTAGGAGTTTGAGCAAAAAGCAAACTCGTACTTAATATAAAAACGGAAGCAAAAATTCGATTAATTTTATTCATTTTTTTAGTTAATAATAAAAGCTCCGGTGATATCACCGGAGCTGATGATTGGTTATTTATTTCAGAAGAATCAGTTTTTTGGTTTCGACGAACGTTTTACTTAGTCCTTTTGCCACAATCCGGTAAACGTAAACACCGGACACAATTTTATTTGAACTGTTATTGGTTCCATTCCACTGAACTTTATAGTATCCGGCAGGACGTTGTTCATTGATAAGAGTTTTAACTTCTTGTCCGAGCATATTAAATATGCTTATCGATACCGTTGCGTTTTCCGGTAGTCCAAATTCGAATTGAGTTGTGGGATTAAACGGATTTGGATAATTTTGGCTGAGACTGTACACTTCGGGGATAAATCCTTCATCCCAAATTCCGGTAACTTTTGGTGACCAAGTATAAGGTTCGGCGGCACTTCCAAGAACTTCATTTAGTTTGAATTTTATGGTTTCGTCAAGATAAAGATTTTCACTGTTCTCACTTGAATATGCCTTGAATGAAATTGTATCTCCCGTTGTTTGATTGCTGAAAATAGTAAGGAAGATTAAATCTTTTCCCAAAGCCTCAACAAATATCGGGGACGCAATTCCTCTGCATTCTCCATCAACAAACGCTCCGATAAAGTCATTCGTATTTAATGAGTCTATTAAAGAACCGCTAAGTTCGCCGACTATATTCATTGTGAATTCATATTTGTTCGGATTAAAATCCCAGCCATCAGGATTTGCCGTTTGCTTGTCTTCCTCCGAATTTCCGTTCATTTTTGAAATTGAACCGGTGTTGGATTTGGCTGAACTCGGAGTCGGATAAACCAATGTGTCGCTCTGACTCACTTTTAGTTTATATCCGCCTTGAGGTGAAAGTTCAACAAGACTTCCTATCCAGCCGACATTTTCTACAAAAGTGGAAAAGTGCTTTTGACTTTTTATGACATCGCCATTTGCTAAATCTAATGAAGCTAATGCTTCGTTTATATCGATCGGGGAAGAGGGTTGAAAACCTATCCAGTTCCAGCCACCATTTATCGAAATGCTGCTTGTTGTTAAATCAACCGGTTCACCGAAATATTGCAATGTGTCATCACTTGTTAATTTGATCATATACATTGATTCATCAGAAAGTTCAGTGATGCCGCCAATCCAAGAACCCAACGAATAATCACTAAACAAATAATTGCTTTTTATTACCGCGTCAATTCCCGGATTTAAAGCTGAAAGCGTATAGTTAAGCGACATATCCGTATTTGTCAGATTTGGTGAAAACCAATTCCAGCCGCCCACAAAAAATGTTTCTTGCAGCGCCAGACTCGAAGTTTCAACCAGCTCCGGAGCCGTTGGGTCGCCGATAACATCGTTGGATAAGAAATCATAATAATTTCCAAGTTGAGTTACGATTTGTTTTTCGGAAGCATCCCAAACACGAAGTACAATAACTTCACCTTCGGTTGTATCGCTGTAAACAGTCATAAATACTTGATAAGGTTCTACGCCTGAATAGTTGGAATCGATTCCGGCAAAGTATTGTAAGTTAGCAACTCCGCGTAATTCATCGCCAACAAATGCGTAAACAACATCGCACAAATCTTCGGAGATTACATCTGCAGTTTTAAGATTTGCTACAATCACCATAGAGTGTTCGAATTTTTGCGGTTGAATTTCCCAAGTGGGAGGATTACACAAAACTTCCATTGCAACTATTATTGCTTCGGTTCCTTCGCTTGTTTCTGCATATAAAGTGTCGGTGTAAATACCATGACTTAATTCTGCACCAACTTCAAAGTTTAATGTAACAGCACTTTTTGCCTGAACAGTTCCTTCCATCGGTGAAACGGTCAGCCAATCGGCGACATCCGAAATTTTGTATGAATAAGCTTTACCGCCGGTATTACTTATTTTGCGGGTTACGGCTTTTTCTTCATCGTCCAATTTGGCAATATCGATATCACCGCCATCCCAACTGACAGGATTACGGTTCACATAAAATTCCCATGAATATTCTTTGTCGGAAATTCCGTTTCCGTATCCATCATGAATATTGGAGACCGTTGCTTTTAGCGTGGCATTCTCGACATACTTGTTCAAATCGTCTATTGTAAATACGATTGTATTATCGGTGCAATTGTATTCGAAACCGACATCCGCACCAGTATCGAGATTTATTAATTTTACATCTTCCACAGGATCCATTTTATCGCAATCGATATTTTCATCAAACACGAAGGAGATTAGATCGTCCAATTCCAGCACACCATCAATTGGAGAAGGTGTTCCGACCAAAGCCGGGCCAGTTCTATCAATTTCTCCAAGAACCGGGGTTGAGACTCCCGCAGCATCGCCAATACCGCATTCAACAACTGCCCTTAATTCATAAACGCCATCCGGTAAGTTTTTTATTTCCCAGGGCACTATTGAATAGTTTTCTGTTCTACTGGTTGTATCAAATATACCTGGAGAATTTTCGCTAATAAGATTTCGGATTGAAAAACTATCAACAACACTTTCGGGAACATCAATCCAAAGATCAATTTTTGGCTGATCGCCGTTGTTAGCAGAACCTTGAATAATCGGAGCTGCTATTGAAGATGAACCCAAAACTCGTTTTCTGTATTGAAGTTTTAGTTCGGTTACATCATCATTCCAAAGCGAATAACTATCAACGGTTACCCAAAGAGTATCTTCGGCTTGTCCGCTTGTTACAAGCCAATTATCTTCAAGACTGGAAATATTTATTTCACTGCAAGCATCTATAAATGATACCGAAAAAGTAACGTTTTGATGAATCTTAGGATTCTGTCCGAATTGATCTGCTATATCAGCTTCGCAAGCAGAGTAGAATTGAAGCGTTATATCTTCATATTCTGTTGCGTGCGGTCCTTTTTCTATTGTTACGGTTGCATTGTAAGCAACGCCCGGATCCATAACGTATTCGATAGCACCGCTGCTCAATGCGAATCCGTTTATTTTTACAATTGCCCCGTCCGGATTGGTTTCGTTCAGCAGTTTAATAGAATAACCCCAAGTTTCATCAGATTGGCTTGTATTGCCCAATTCTAAATTAAAAACAGCCGCTTCGTTCGGAAGCACATTAACGGCGTTAAACGCAGAAGGATTAACTTGAACGCCTTCCCTTGGCAGTGTATTTTCTTCCCAAGGACATTTGCTTTGTCCATTTTTTGTATCGAATACAAAAGTACCGTAAACCGGATCTTTTTTAATATCAACCGAAAAGAAATCACCCGGGTCATCATCGCCGATAAAATATCCATAAGTTGAAGTTGTGCCGTTTGTAGTCGAAGTTTCGTTAACAGTTACGTCCTGGCTGAATGATATGAGTCCCCCATTGATGCCGACATCGTCAACCATAAGCCCGACATCTAACATATAATCCGAGAATCCTTTGTCTTCAAAAGTAACTGAAAAAGTAGAAGAGCTGTCAACATTTTCATAATATTCCAAAGATGAATATGCGTCAATAGAAATGTTTTCTGAAAAAGTTGCGGCTAATTTTAAACTGTCGTTAAAATCTAAAATCGCATTCCACCGATCGATTGATAAACTCAGCGAATCAGCTGTTTCAGCATCCACTGAAGTTGAATCCGTTCCTGCGGCATCAATCAATAATTGTAATTGCGGGATTAGAATTTCTTTAATATGGTGTACAGAATAAATGTATGAAGTATTAAAACCAACTGGTTCAACTCTTAACTCTTGTCCTACGCTTATTTCACAATTTTCTTCGTTATATTCAAGATTATCGGTAATTCCATAAACCAGATTGATCGCGCCGCCAAGAATAACATCACCGCCGATAGGATCTTCTGCCGTGGTTATTGTTCTGCTCGTCGAGAATTCATAAGTATCAGAAGTAACATCTGAAGTATTATCTTCCGATCCCCAATTAAATGTCTCGTCCAAAACCAAATCCCATTCATTATCTTTTGATACACCCAATCCGGTGGAAATCGTGATTTTAGGACCTTTTGATAAATGCAGAAAGGAACTATAGCCCTCTGCAGAATCAATGCCCACAGTCACTGTATTAGAAAAGGAGGTTCCATTTTCGATAAAACCATAGCTCTGATCTCCGGGCGGATCGCGCAGAATCATAACGGGAGTTTCTTCGGGTGTGTGTGATACGAATGTACTTTCCCTTAATCTGCTCCCGAGAACAATCGCTTCTTCTGAAGTTATTGCTTGTCTGCCGTATTTGTCCGTAGCGACAATCTGAATCTGTTTTTTATATGGAGAAATAATATTCGGTTGACCTGTAATAAATGAATAGCTTGTTTTATTCGTACTTGAATTGAATGATTCCCGGCTTTCTCCAAACACAACAGTAGTATCGCCAATACCGGATAACTCATCCGAAATTTTATATGAACCTGTATCAACAGCACAATCGCTTCGGATTCCGAGATCATAGTAAGACTCAAAAGCTTGAATTGAAATTGTGTAGCTTGTTTCTTTCGCAAGTACAATATCGCCGCAATCGTTTTCGGTGAAGCCATTTGTAACCGCAACTTGCAAATCAGCTTGGTACATAAAATCCATCTCAGCGTCGCCTTCTATTAAAGAGATTGGTTGACCTGGAAGTGCATCCCGAATTGCCGCAACCGGATGATCTATTGTTACGGTGTAATCTTGCGGGGGAACATCTGAAAAAGTGTAAGTGAAGTCTCCGGAAGTCGGAGTTGTTAACTCTTGTTCAAAACAACCGTTAAGACTTGTTAAAGTTACGGTAATATCCCCGGTTTCGGGGCGAATCGGATAACGGCACTCACCGCCAAAAACATTTACATCCAATTCACGCTTTGTATTATTCTCAATTAATATTCCGCTGATTGGTGAATTGAGATTAACTACTTCATAACCCGCTAAACTAAATGTATGATCACTGTAATAAGGGCTTAGAACAGCATTTGAACCAGGTTCCAATTCAGCAATAAACTTTCCGTTTTCGTCGGTGTAAATCGGCGAATCAGCTGATTCACCATCAACTAAAATTTCGACGCTGTCTTGGTAACAGCTTGTTCCTTCAAACCGAACATAACCGGAAACATTGATGAGTGAGATATCATTAAATATTACATCATCTTTGGATGTGTTACTGTTGTTTAGAGTTACATATTTTGAAGTTGGGCTAAATTCGTGAATAAAACTATCGTCAAGCGGCATCTCATCTTCATTCCAGGAGATTGAATTGGAAAGAGTACCACCCAAACCATTTAGCGATTCATCAAAAAGATAGCTTCCGCTTCCTTCGTTCATTTTTAAGTATGTAACAAGGTTTGAATCCGCATCATCTTCATAAGTTCCATCAGCGTCCAGGTTTATTTCTTTTCCTTTCATATCGGCAAGTAATTGTTCGTCAGTTCTAGCTGATTTCCAAAACATGAATTCATCAATATAAGAACGTGAATCTGTCCCGAGAAATGAGTTTGCTGGAGTTTGTTCCGTTCTTAATCCATTAATTGCCTCCGTACGTTGAGAATACAAATTACCGTCTTGATCAAATACTTTAAGTACTAGATTTGTCTGATCGAAGACCACAGCAATATAGTACCAGGTGTCTTTATTTAGCGCAGCAGTTTCATTTGTCTTTATTGAATTTGAACCAAACCATCCTTCTATATAAAATTTATTGCTTGAATTTTTAATCAAATTGAAATAAGCATAACGTTTACCAGTTGTTGCTATATATTTTTGTAGGAAAACATTTTCACCCTTTCCACTTACATGCATATTGTACCAAAATGAAATGGTGAAATCTTCTCTGGTAAAGTAGGAATCATCATAATCCAATTGCATTGGATTTGTACCGTCAAACTTAATTGATGACCCAAGCGGAGTTTTTTTCTCGGGGATAACGCTGAATGTTTCTCCCGAACCGTAATAAATTCCACCGAGCAGATAATTACCGTCGTCATCGGAAAATGCACTTGTTTTTATTCCCGGAGTATCATCACTCCATTCTGTGTTTATTAAATTCCCATCTAAGTTATTTGCGGTCTGGTCAAAAACCCAATCGCCGTTACCTTCGTCAAATTTCCAGTAAGCTACTAATCCATCATCATCGTTATCAACAGAGCGATTCATATTCGCTTGAATTTGATCCTCCGTTCTTGCTGTGTTCCAAATTCGTATGTCATCAAGCATTCCGGTGAGAAATAATCTCGGGCTCACATTGCTATAATGCCCAAATCTTATATCACCATGTATAAGTTTCCAATACTCACCATCCAAAATTGAGACTGAATGCTCGAAGGTATCAATAAGATTTCCATCTATATACGTTGAGATTGTATTTTCTTTTGCGGTAATTGCAAGATGGTGCCAAGTTTCAGGTTTAAAAGAATCGCCGGGTGTATAAATATTTTCTTGCAGTAATCTTATTTTAATTCGCCCGTCATCTACTAAATCTATATAAGTGTATAAACCTCCTTCGGATTCTATGTCACCGGAAAAGAATATCATTTCCTGACTATTAAGAAGTTCCGAATAAAACCACATTTCAATAGTTAACTCATCACTTATTCCAAGTACATCTTTAAAATAAGTTGAATCTCTTTCACCCTCTGGAATTACAATTTCTCCGTCCCCCTTAAATCTCAAACTTTTACCGAGTTGCGGGGAAAGATAAACTTCCGTTCCGACCGAAGGTGAACCTTGTTTTGTAAGCACTTGTCCTGTAATTACACCATTTGGATTCACAAATCCTACATCGTAACCCGCACTTCCATCGCCATATTCATTTATACCAACGAGTTTGTATTCGTAATAATCTCCGGCAATTACATTGTAATCTTGATAAGCATCCGAAGTCGGATTAATTTCAGAAATCAAACTAGTATTACGGTATAATTTGAAACCATATTTTGCAGGTGGACTCAGTGGATCGAGATCCCACGTGATTTCAGTTCTATTTGAATAATCACCGTCGGTGGCATAAACATTAGGGGTAAGCGGCGGTAGTTTTAATATTCCCCAGAAACCTAAACTGGAAGAATAGGAGAAATCCGTAGCTTCGCCGTCACCAACCATTGATTGCCCTGCAATAATTGTCATCCGGTTGCCTGTCGTCGCTCCCTGTGCGATGCTACCGTAAGAGACAACGGCAGTTTGCTGAGCAAAAACATTTCCACTAATTATAATTAATAATAATAATAACTTTTTCATATAAACTTAATCCTTGTTATAGTAGCAACTATTTTATACAACGGCACATTAATTCCAATTTGAAGCAGATGTAGGTCCATCAACTAATTCTTTCTGTATAAATAACACCCATATTATTGTAGTTGAACCAGCTGTATTTCCGGGAAATCTTGAATAAACTGTCCAAGAACTTCCTGTATCGTACATAAATGCACCAAAAAGATATTGGTTAGTGGCATCTATACCTCCTTTCCCACCATTAACACCAATTACTGCTGCAAAATAACTTGAGCTCGAATAACCAGTTGCTTTGGTGGTCGTCCAATAGCCATCGGAGTCTGATGACGATTTCGTGCCCATGTCATATCTTCGAATTACAAATGGAGCTTGGCTATCAATTGTGAGATTATTTGCATTAACAGTACCGCCGGAAGTAATGCTACCCGCATCAACTTCACCCGCTACAGTAAGGTCCTGATAAAATTTCACTTCGCGTGTGCTGTTTACAACCTTCATAATTTGTGAGGGTGTTTTATTCCATAGATAAAGGTCTTCGGTATCAGCTTGTTCAAGTCTAAACTGCATCGAGCCTCCCGTGTTAAAGTCTATTCTATTGCCACCACTATTTTCATCCGTCCGGTTGAGTACAATACCTTTGCCAATATTTAAATCGGAATCTTCGTTTAAAACTCCTGATATATCTACATCTCCTTCAACATCAAGTTGAGATGGATCAGAACTTGTTCCTACAGTAACAGTTCCTGAAGAAGGGAAAGTGTTCCCCGCTCCTTGAAGTGCCAAAGCATAAGGAGCAGCGGTTAAACGAACACGCGGAGAGATTTCATTTTTATTGTTAAAAGAGACGCCGATGTAATATGGTTCATCAAATCCCAAACCAGCACCGCTGTTTCCGGTGCTAAATGCGGAGACTTCTCCAAGATTTGCGGAATAAACTCCGCTTATTACATCCAAGTCTTGTGATTCTTCCCATAAAGCAGTTCCACCAGTTAGCACATTATAAATTCTGAATGTAAAAGGGTAGTTATCATCATCAACAGCACCGCCTTTGTCATCACGCACAACGCCTTGCAGATTTAATACGGATAAAGACTCATCTTGTGCGGAGATAAATCCGCTGAATAATAGAGCAAGTAACACAGTTGTTTTGAAAATATTCGATTTCATTTTTCCCTCAGTTTTTATTTTATTAATTATAAGTTCAAGTTTATTTATTTCATCAAAATTAATTTTTTAGTTAGTGTAACATTACCCGCTCTTAGTTGGTAGAAATACGTTCCGCTCGAAAGATTGGAAGCATCGAATTTAACTGTGTATGTTCCAGCCGGTTTGCTTTCGTTAACAAGTTCGGCGACTTGGTTGCCTAATAGGTCGTAAACGGATAAAACTGTTTGTAGAGACGAGACATGCCTCGTCTCTAATGCCGGGATTGAAAATTTAATTGTTGTTGTTGGGTTGAATGGATTTGGGTAATTATCAAATAATTCAAATCCATTAGGAATGTTTGATTTTGCATCTCCAACTGATGTTGCAACATTGTTATTTACTACTCTAAATCCAAAGTGATCATTTCCTTTAAATTGTTCATCACTTGCGCGCGCGGCGACCTTTAAAGTTTGGATATGGTAATTCCAAGAGCCACCACGACGAACTTTTTTACCCGAAGTAGCATCGTTGCAAACCGGATCTGTTGCGTCATTTTGAACAAAATCCGCTGAATACCAATCTTCTACCCACTCCCACACATTTCCGGCCATGTTATACAAACCGTAAGGATTTGGCTGGTTAATCCTTACGTTGTATACATGATGCAGCGCGGGATGTTCGCTTGCCCAATTCCAATTGGCTGAGCTTCCATCACTATTTACATTCCCATCAGAAGTGGCATAAAAGAAATCGTCTCCGCCCCTTGCGGCATATTCCCATTGTGCTTCACTTGGAAGATCAGCTCCGTAATACATTGCAAAAGCCTTAGCGCCGTACCATCTGATAAAAGAAGCCGGCCAAGTGGTAACTTCTTCTTGTGTAGGAAGGTTGTTCGGATAATCTTCTAATTCAGGCCAACTATCATAATCGTTTAGGAGAACTGATGTATCGTAAGAGCCTTGAGTTTCGCCGTAATTGTAATAATCGGTTAATGTTTGCCAATCAAAATCAGATGAATTTCGAGGATCTTTTACATAAAACTTTTGGCCGGATGCTGCTGTTTCATCGAAGCCGATGTATGAAATATTCAATGGGTTTTCAGGTTCTATTATTCCGGTGAATGGATTACCATCTTGACTTTCACTCGTTTCAACATGGTCTTTCATTACACGTGTACCGCTCAAATTTACTATCGCAACACCGCTGTATTCCGAAGGAGCTGAGCTTGTTCCATAAACCAATATGCTGCCTTGATCCGGACCCATCGCGGTTTCTTCTTTCACTTCGAGCAAGCCGTCTTCATACGCAAGATTGAGGAAATCCACGTATTGTTGATTCGTGACTTCTGTGGTCATAATTTTATATGAACTTAATGTTACTTGGTGTTCATATCCATCGTAAGTTCCGGGAGGGCCGAAGTATGTGGATTCCGGTTCACCCATGGTAAATGTACCGCCCGAAATTGTTACAAAGATTGAATCCGATAAGGATTGTGCATTAGAATTTGTAAGCGTTAGCATGAAGATGAATAAAACTGTTCGAATTGTAAGCTGTCTCATAAGAGCCTCATATTTGTTTATTGTACTTAATATAATTTTATAATAATTATTAATTTTAATTAAAAATTTTTACCTTAATATCCACGGTTCGGTGTGTATTCTCCTCTTCGAACGAGATAATTAAAGTATTTTCACTGATCCTTTTTTTTGCAATAAGGATATAGTCGTTTTTATTTTTCGAGTATAAGTCTTGATTTAATTTCAAATTTATATCTGAAATTTTTCTTTCCAATCTGTGCCAGAACATTTCAACAAGTGGTTCCAATACTTTCTCATTATCATATTTGTGAAAACCAATATAAGAGCTAATGTCTTGTTAGGTAACTGTCCGAAAGTATAGAAGTATCATAGAATTGAGTGGTAAAAGCAGATTAAACCTATACTTAGGTATAGGTCTTTAAGTTGAAAAGGAAATCAGACGCTGAAACGAGTTCAGCATGACAAGTATCGTCCTGAAATATTAGCAAAAGCTCCGACTTTAATTCGGAGCCTTTTGTTTATTATTTTATTTCAATAAAATTAGTTTTTTCGTTTCAACAAAAGTTTGGGTAAATCCTGCTGCCACAATTTTGTAAACGTAAACACCCGAAACTAATCTCTGGGAGCTGTTGTTTCTGCCATCCCAAAATACTTTATAGTATCCCGCAGAACGTTTTTCATTAACCAAGGTTTTAACCTCTTGTCCAAGCAAATTAAAAATGCTAATTGAAACTGTCGCGTTTTCGGGTAATCCGAACTCGAATTAGGTAGTAGGGTTAAATGGATTTGGATAATTCTGGGATAACTTAAATTCCGCTGGAATATTCCCTTCAACTTCAACTATTTCGGAATATACGAACGAACCGTCAGAGTCCATTTGTTTGAGTCTGTATTTATTAATTCCGTTAAAAGGATTAGAATCCACAAAGGAATAATAATTTTTGGAATTACTATTTCCATGTCCTTCTACAAATCCAATATTTTCCCAACTCACGATGGCATTTGTGTTTCGGGATCTGAGCGGAATCGTAGCTCGTTGTATTTCAAAACCGTAGTTATTCAATTCTGTTTCCGTCCGCCAATTTAAGGCAATATTACCATTCAAAAATTCACCGGAAAAGCTTCTTAGTTCAACCGGTAATGCTTCCACGTTGCTAACAACTCTGAAACCAAAATGGTCATTCCCTTTGAATTGTTCATCACTTGCCCTTGCGGCAGCTTTTAAAGTTGATTCATGGTAATTCCATGAACCACCTCTTCTAACTTTTTTGTTTGAAGTTGCATCCGTGTTTAATGGATCAGTGACACTTCCATTATTGTAAAAATCTGCAGAATACCAATCCTCGCACCATTCCCAAACATTCCCAGCCATATTGTATAAACCGTAAGGATTTGGATTGTTAATATGCACGTCAAATACATGATGAAGTGCTGGCTCTTCATGCGCCCAATTCCAATTTGCACTTGTACCATCAGCATCAACTAAACCATCATCTGTTGCATATTTGAAATCACCACCACCCATTGCAGCATATTCCCACTGGGCTTCAGTTGGTAAATCAGCATTGTAATAAAGTGCAAAAGCTTTTGCTCCGTACCAACGGATAAAACTCGCCGGCCAAGTTGTAACATCTTCTTGAGTTGGAAGGTTATTGGGATAATCTTGCAGCTCTGGCCAATCATCGTAATCATTCAAAAGAACAGATGTATCCCATTCAAGTGTATTTGAAGTATAGTTGTAATAATCAGTTAATGTGTTCCAATCAAAATCATCTGAATTTCTTGGATCTTTAACATAAAATTTTTCACCCGCAGCTCCTGACTCATTAAATCCGATATAGCTGATATTGAGGGGATTTTCCGGTTCGATAATTCCGGTGAAGGGATTCCCGTCCTGGCTTTCACTTGTCTCAACGTGATCTTTCATTACTCTTGTACCGCTAAGATTAACGATAGCGAGATTTTTATATTCTTCCGGTGCGGTAGCTGTTCCAAAAACTAATGTTGCTCCATTATCAGGTCCGGGATCTGTTTCAACAGCGACGGTTACTAATCCATCAGTGTAGGCAGCATTCAAAAAATCTACGTACTGTTGATTTGTTATTTCGGTTTTGCTCATTCTAAAATTGGAAAGAGTCACGCTATGCTCCACTGCAGCATAAAGCTCTGGTGGACCTTCGTATTCGAGCATCGTTTCACCCATTGTAAATGTTCCACCTGTAATTAGTACAAGATTTGAATCGGGAAGAGTTTGTGCATTTGAACTAGCAAGAGTAAAAATGAACAAAATGAAAATTATTCGGATGGTAAGATGTGTCACATTTGACCTCATTATTATTAATTAAATTCTTGTATGCAGATCGCTTCAATGCGAGCCGTTTTTCCCCTTTATAAGAAATGATCGGAGGGTTTCGATCAATCTTGTCATTTATCACGATGGTGTAATCATTTTTGTCAGTAATTATAAATTCAATATAGGAGCTGACATTTTATTAGGTAACTAGCTTAAAGGATAGAAAAGTGGACGAATGGTCGGTTATAAAAACAAAAACCTATACTTAGGGATAGGTTTCGAAAAGTAACGAAGATTATGAGTTAAACTAATTTCAATGTTAGTGCTTTTGCAACAGCGTCTGCTTTGGAATGAACACCAAGCTTTTCATAAATACTATTAGAATGAAATTTTACTGTAGGAATTGAAATGAATAGTTTCTCGGAGATTGATTTTTGAGAATTCCCTTCAATCATCAGTTTTAATACTGAAGATTCTTGTTTTGTTAGGGAGATATCATTTTCCTCACTTCGAAATGAGGAAATAACTTTTCGAGCAATGTTTCCACTTAAAGATGAACCGCCGGCCATAATTTCGTCGAGCGCTTTGAATAAGTCCTCAATACCAAGATCTTTATTCAAATACCCGGAAGCACCGAGTCTTAGCGCGTTAAAAACATCCTCGTCTTTATCGCTTGAAGTCAGCATCAATATTTCACAATTCGGATATAATTTTTTTAGGTCGGGAATAATTTCCAAGCCGGATTTCCCCGGCAGATTAATATCCAGAATTATTATATCGGGTACATTATTCGATAGGTTTGAGATAGCATCTTCCGCATTAAGGTATATTGCGGTTACGGTATACTTTTTGTTAAATTCGATGGAGTATTTAAGACCTTCGGCGATCTGTGAATCATCTTCAATTATTACGATTTTTAGCATTTAGCTCGCCGGTTTAAATTTGTACTTAATTAGTTCACTTACGAGAGTTTGATATTAGGAATTTTCTTTAATGAATACAAATAATATAGTTTTTGTTTTATTAATACTCCATTTTTTAGTGACGGCAAACAGTTTTGCTCAAAAAGACAAAACAAAATCGAGCGACGGGGGAGCGAATATTTCTGTCTTTTTGGATTCTTTGCTTGCGGGCACGAAAACTGACACTGAGAAGAAAAAAACTCTTCAAAACTATATAGATTCGGATTCTTTTAACACTCTTCATTATAACGATAGAACTTACATTCTTGAACATTTTTTGAAGAATCCTCAAGTAGCAAAAAATGATTCTCTCTTTCTCCATAGTAAAGTAAAGTTAGTACTTTATAAAATTAATGCCGGTAACTATGATGATCCGTTACAATTATTAGATGAGCCAATTAATAAGACTTCAAAGGGATATCTTTGGAATGTACGCGCCGAAGCGCTGGAAATTAGAGCTTACATAAACAAACGGCTTGATAATAATGAAGAATGCCTTGCGGATTATGAGCTGCTTCTATCTGAAGCGAGTCTTCTAAATGATCTGAATTACGAATACATCGCGCGAATGGGTCTGGGGGATTATTTCAGAAAAATAGGAGATGCCGCCAAATCGATTCCACACTATTACCGATCGGATGAAATCGCTGAATTACAAAATGATTTTGTGAAATTAGATCGAACTAATGCTAAAATCGGACGAATGTTAGTCACTGCCGCAGAATTCCCGAGAGCTCTCGAATATTTCAAAAAATCATTGAAGTATTCGGAACTCATCAACGATTCATCAAGAATTCATGCAATGCGCGAAACCGTTGCCGATTTTTCGCCGAATTACACTTTTGAAGAAGTACTGAAAGTCTCACAAGACAGAATAAGATTTCTTAAAACATTGGGACAGAAGAAGGATTTATCCAAGTCTCATGATCTCTGCGCGAAATATTATTACCGTTTGGGTGATTATGATTCTTCTTACAAATACTCTCAAATTGCTCTTGAATATGCGATTCAAGGAAAGCAGACAATGGTAATCGTTTACAGTTATTACAGAATGGGACTGATTGAATTTCATGCGAAAAAATATGAAAAAGCTCTATTGAATTATAAAAAAGCTGAACAGTATTATAATTCAGAAGAACGACCGGGATATGGCGATTTTTTATACGAAGGAATGGGGGAGTGTTATTCCGCCTTGGGTCAGCATCCGTTGGCCAAAGCATCCTTTAAAAAGGCGAAAGAAGCGAAGGAATTAACTTTTAAGTTGGATACTAAAAAACAATTGGCTATAAATTTTGCCCGCTATTCGATTAACAAGGAGAAAAAGAAAGAATTTGAAGATGAAAAAGCGAAAAATGAAGCCATTCTGACCGAACGTAATTATATCATTTTAAGTTTGATCGGAACAACATTTACTGTTGTTCTTGTGTTGGTCTTTGTTGCAAAACTCTCACGTGAACGAAAAACAAACCTTCAGATTCAAAATGAAAAGAATGTTTTGATAGAACAACAAAGAGACGAACTTAATGATTTAAACCACGTAAAAGACCGTCTTTTCTCGGTAATCGCGCACGATTTGCGCGGACCCGTGGGAAATATGCTTAGATTATCAAAATTGATCGTCCTTCGTTCAAAAAAAAATGACGATGTTCAAAACTTAGAAGTCGGTTCACTCCTAAATGAAAGCGCAAAAAATATTAACAGATTACTTCAAAGTTTGCTTCTCTGGGGTAAAGTGCAAATGAACGCGATTACTCCGTTTAAATCTTCATATCCGATTGGCGAAAGACTTTGTGAAATTATAAAGCTTTACGAGGAAAATCTGTCAATAAAAAGGATTGAACTAATAAATCAAATTGATCCTACTCATATTGCTTATGTGGATGATGGAATGATCGATTCAGTTTTCCGAAACTTGATTCACAATGCGGTAAAATATTCGAACGAGGAAGGGACAATAACCCTTAAAAGTTTAGTCGAAGCGGGCATGATCGGCGTTTCTATTTCGGATGATGGAAACGGAATTAAGAAAAATATTATCGACGAAATTTATAATCCCGATGGCATTTTGAATGAAGAAGGGGGAAGGCGTTCCGGGCTTGGATTAATTCTGGCAAAAGAATTTGTCGATTTGAATGAAGGACAAATGAAAATTGAAAGTGAATTAGGGAGGGGAACTACCATTACTATTCTGCTGCCGATTTTAGAAAGTTAATGCTGATGATTTAAAATTGGCTGCCTTAAAATGTAAAAATATTATTTCTTATCTAATTTTAAGACAGCCGCGTTAGTGAATTTTATTTAACTAAAATCATTTTCTTTATTGATGTGAATGCTTCCATTTCTATTTTATAGAAATAAATACCGCTGGTTAGGTTCGAGGCATCAAAGGAAACAGAATAACTCCCGGCAGATTTAATTTCGCTCACTAAATCTTTAACTTTTTCTCCAAGCGAATTATAAATACTCAGCTTTACATTTCCGGTTTGGGGAATGTCAAAGTTAATTGTTGTGGTTGGATTAAAAGGATTGGGATAATTCTGATGCAGTTTAAAATTATCCGGGATGGTTTCAGAGATTTGTTTAATTCCCGTTACATTTGCCAATGCTTTTCTAAACACACCACCGGTTTCCGTACCGACATAGAAATATTGTGAAGTTGTCGCGAAAGAAGTAATTGCACCGCCCGTTACTCCGGTCAAATCCATTGAATTCCAGGTTTGCAAATCAAGCGAAAAGTATGCGTTTGTTCCACCGAGGAAATAAAAGCTGCTTGGAGTTCCAAATGCGGCTATACCAATTTGGTTGAATTTTTCACCAACAATACCTTCTATCCAATTAACTCCTAAATCGGTGGTTAAATAATAACCGCCATCGGTAGCGGATAGTACAACTGTACTAAACCCGAAGAGTCTGTTTACTTTAAGTGCGTCACCGGTTAAACTACCGTTGGCTGCAACCCATGTATTTAAAGAATCGATTGAAAAAAACACACCTCCATCTGTCCCTATAACCGAATAATGATCATCATCATCCTCATAGCCGCTCATGTCGTTTACAACTAACGCGTCACCGGTTAATCCTGTATTTCTTTGTACCCATGGACCGGTTAGTTCATCACTGACATACACACCATCACCGTTTGTACCGACTGCCCATTTTGTTCCGTTAAAATCGGAATCGCCAAACCAGAAGTAGTTAATATCTTTGTTGGTGATATTTGAGGTTCCGTCTATATACGATGTGTGATCCTGAGTAAAGAAAAGGCCGTTATCCGTGGCCGCCCAAACTACTTGAGGACCGGCGCCGCCGCGAATATCGTTGACATTTTTACTTGTAATGTCGCCTGAAACATCTATCCAGGAATCCCCGTAATCAGAAGATTTAAAAATTCCGCCGCCCATTGTTCCGACCATTAAATCCTCACCAAACGCAAACATTGAAGTGATTGTCTTACTCCCGATGTTGTTGTTTACTTCGGTCCATTGAGCATTTACGTGCGCAGCAGCTATAATAAATAGTACTGCAAAAAAGGTAATAATTTTCTTCATCTCATTCTCCGGGTAATAATTGATTATTAGCTATGCATTAATCAATATTCGTACCATCTTGGAATGTAAGGTTTTTGGCGAGTTTTAATTAAGGAAGTTTAAGTGTGTCGTTTTTTTGCGACATGTTAATAATGAGTGTTGGAAATATGTTACATGCTCGATTTGATATTAGTAAATTTAATATCGAATCAAAAATTGTTGAGTTTGATGAATTCTGTTATATCAATCTGTTGTATAGAGCCAACGTTTGCTCTGCAGTTTTATCCCAGGAAAATTTCTTAAGCTGTTCGTAACCTTTAGCCTTCAGCTCTTTTCCTAACTCTTTATCTGAAACAATTCTATCAACAGCGGATTTTATTGATTCGTCTGATTTCGGATCGAAATATAAAACCGCGTCTCCTCCAACTTCAACTAATGAGCTTGTGTTACTTATCAAAGCGGGGCAACCGCAACTAAATGCTTCAAGAACGGGAATTCCGAATCCTTCGTAAAGTGAAGGAAAAATAAAAGCAATCGCGTTCGCGTATAGATATGCAAGTGTTTTATCATCGGCAAAATGATGAATTACGCTCTCTGCGATACCATTGTTTTCAAAATAACTTCGTTCTTCTTCCGTAAATGCTGACCCTGTACAAATGAGTTTAACATCCCGGTTTTGTTTCAGAAATTCTTTCAAATTTTCAATCATAAAGTGAAAGTTTTTATAATCCGTTCTTAGTCCCACAAACAACAAATAATTTTCGGGAAGTTCAAAATCGAGCTTTATTGTGTTTACCGGCTCCAAAGAATTTCCCAGATAGATTACTTCAATTTTCTCCGGATTAATATTGAGGATGTTTACAAGATCCTTCTTTGTGTTTTCGGAAATGGCAATTATTCTATCCGCCTTCTCGGCAAGTAACTTTTTATTCTCTCTTATCTCGGGAAGTAACTGCGGGTAATCTTTGAAAATTTCATGAATCATATCCAGAACCGTTAATACAAACGGCCCTTTTTTCGGCATTTCTAAATGGTATGGGTCATAATATGTCGGGTGAAAAATATCGTAATCGTTATGTTTTAACGCATCAATTGAAACTACTTTATTCAAAGGGGGCAGCTTACCCGGGAATAGAAAATTATAAATTCTCATTTTACTCCAGAAATTCAAATTTGGAAAAAAACGATCATAATTCTCACCTTGAGTCATCAGCAGTTCCGGGCGAAGAGATCTCAGATAAACGTTTTTTGTGTAACCGATTGGTAATGAAACTTCAACATCATTTTCATTCTCGAAGTGTTTTATCAGTTCGAAAAAATAGCGTGATATCCCTCCGAATTTCTGTTCTTCAAAAGTTTGATAATCATAAAGGACTTTCATTCTCATCCCAATATTTTAGAATATCTTCGATTGATTGATCAAGTGAATATTCCGGTGACCATGCAATTTGTTGATTGATTTTTTCATTCGAACCAATTATGATACGATTATCATCCGGTCTGATAAAACCCGGATCAATTTCGTGTTTAACTGAAAGGTTAAGTTTTGCCTCCATTTTTTCTAAAATATCCGACAAGGTTGTTCCTGTTCCCGAGCAGATATTATATGTTTCCCCAGATATTCCTTGTTTAAATAATAAGTAATAAGCTCTTACAACGTCACGAACATCAACAAAATCGCGAACAATGGTCAGATCGCCGGTTTTAAGCGTAAATGGTCCGCCGTTATTTTTTATCGAAATCAATTTTTTCGCGAATGAAGAGATAACAAAAATATCCTTTTGAAATGGGCCGATGTGATTGAAACTTCTTGTCATCAAAATATCGAGTCCGTATCCATGTGCATAAACTCTGGAAAACATCTCTTGTGAAACCCTCGCAACCGCGTAAGGACTAACCGGATTGAGCGGAGATTGCTCAGTGAGAGGAATTGCCGATTTTTCCACATTTCCATATTCTTCCGATGAACCGACAGAAATAATACGAGGTGAAAGCGAGTTTTTATGCACCGCTTCAATTAAATTTAAGAAAATTGCTGTGTTGTTTTGAAAGCTTAAAAGCGGATTTTTCCAGCTAAACGCTACACTGCTGTAAGAAGCAAGATGCAAAATATAATCCGGTTTATATGCGGCAACTACTTCTTCCGTTTTTTCAACATCTAACAAATCCAATTTTTGAAAGGAACACTTTATGTTGGTGTACGAATCCAGAGCAAAGTTTGGCGGAATAATATCCAATCCAAGAACTGATACTTCTGTTTCAACCTTCCCGAGAAAATCTAGAAAATGTCGTGCAACAAAGCCTGAAAAACCGGTTATTAAATACTTTTCCATTTCCACTTATAATTATGAGATAAAATTTGTTTAGTCCTCAAATAGCGCATGAATCATTGTAAATTAAGTAAATTCTCTACCAAAAATTATTCCAAACGATTAAAATAAGGAGTCACGATTTTGATTTACTCTCTCTGAGTGTATCCAAATAGTGGTTGGATACATCAAAATCTTCAAATTGATACCACGAAGCTTTCTGAATTGAATGAATTTTGTTAGCAGCAAGTCTCATGGCGGCAAATAAACCAGGATTATTTGTGTACGCACCAACAAAACATTCTGAATTACATATAATTTCCATTGAGGAAAATAACAGTAACATTTTTCTCTGAATTTCCTCTTTATCTAAACGCACAAAATTGTCATGAAAATAGCCTTTTTCATTTTTTTCAATCAGACTGTAATAAATAAACTCGGGGTGATCGGACTGCAATTTTTTAAACACAGCGTAATCGTCTGTCAAAACGAAAATTGACTTCAAATCCGTTTCCTGTTTTAGTTTATCAATATATACGGAAGTTTGTAAAAATTCGACCTCGCTTTTTTTGTCACCCCTTCTTATATGAACACTCGCATAATTTTTCGGCAGATTTAATTGGTCGATTATCGAATTTATTTTGCGCTTGGTGGGGGAATTAAAGTTGTAAATCATTTCAACTATTTTTCTCGAAGATTCTCTCAGATTACCTTTAATTCCCAATTCGGGAATATCGAATTGTTCTTTTTCAAATTCGGGATTAAAAAATTCCGGCCAGAGTTGTTGTGTTAAAAACGTATTGGGGTTAAGCAGTTTGTATAACTTCTTATAAATCAGATCCCTCCTCGATACAATCGGTATGTTATTTCTCGAATTATACCGTTGATGAAAAGAGAAATTAGTTGAATCGCAAAATGGTTCAAAATAATCGTCCCAACCTAAATCGACCTTAAATTGCGCGTCAAATGAATAGAGGATAAATCTGTATCTATATTTAAGACAAAATAAAATCGCAAAAACCATATTGTTGAATTCCGAATAAAACCCGGCTTCGGAACCGAAGTTAAATACTAACTTCTTTTTATATGATCTGTTGATTTTGTTGTATACTTCAAGTTTAGTCATTTATTGAAATTTCATCTAGTTTATTGAGGTTAATATCGATTCTATGCTTTCACATTTTTATGATAAGTTATTCCAAAGAGTTTTTCTTCATTTCATAACTGTAAAGAAACTACGATGGAACTAACTTGGAAATTGATCAGAACCGATTAATATTTTTAAGAGCTTTACGCCTTTCCTGATAGTGATAGATTACATCTTGATTCTGAAATTGATACCATGAAGCCTTTTGCACAGAGTGGATTTTTTCGTCCGGCATTCTCATCCCGGCGAATATTCCCGGGTTAGCTGTGTACGTGCCTATAAAACATTCGGATTCGCAAATAATTTCCATTGAGGCTAAAAGACTTAATTGTTTTTTCTCTTTTTCTTTTTCGCCCATTTTAACAAATTCTCCGTGAACATATCCCTTCTCATTTTTTTCGACCAGACAATAATAGATGAATTCGGGATAATTGTTTTGTAATTCTTCTATTATTGAGTAATCATCCGTAAATACAAAAACAGATTTTATTTCTGTATGTTTTTTCAGTTTTTCAATATAAATGCTGACCGGTAAAAAATCGACTTCGGTAAATTTATCTCCTCTTCGAATATGTACACTTGCATATTTAAGTGGCAGATTAATCTTCGATATTATCGAACGAATTTTATCTTTTGTCGGAGAATTAAAATTGTAAATCATTTCAACGATTTTTTTCGAAGCCTCCCGTAAATTGCCCTTAAAACCAAGCTCAGGAAAATCAAATTCTTCCGTTTCAAATTTTGAGTTAAAAAAACATCCCCAAAGTTGATAAGTTAATAACGTATCCGGATTGGATAACCTGTACAACTTTCGAATTATTTTCCATCCAGTATTTAGTTTTGGTTCCTTCCTTCTGTTGTTGAATTTACTATGATATATGAAATTTGTCGATTCGCAAAACGGTTCGAAATAATCTTCCCAACCCAATTTGATTTTAAAAAAAGCATCGGATGAAAAAAGAATAAATCGGTAATTATTCTTAAGGCAAAACAAAATTGCAAAAACCATGTTGTTAAATTCCGAATAAAATCCGGCTTCCGAACCCAGATTATAGATCAATTCCTTTTTAAATGAACGGTTTATTTTGTTGTAATTTTCTAATTGAGTCATAAGTAAAATATTCTGTTAAGTGAAAAATTTGAAGTGGTCAGTTCGATAAAATATTAGTTTTTGGAAGCGGAAAAACTAAAAATAGAAACAAATTTAATTCAACTTCTTGAGGATAGTTCCCGCGCTCGTTCCTTAAAATAATACTGATCTTTTACATCTTCATCTTCAAATTGATACCATGAAGCTTTTTGAACAGAATGGATTTTCTCATCCGGCATTTTCATACCGGCAAAATTTCCAAGATTTGTTATATACGTTCCAACGAAACAATCCGATTTACAAATAATCTCCATCGAAGCGAATAATATCAACATTTTATGTTCTTTTTCCTCTTCACTTAGCTTCCCAAAATCCTCCAAAACGTATCCTTTCTCACCTTTTTCAGTGAGAGTGAAAAAATTAAATTCTCCATAATTTTTCTCTAATTCAGCCAAAACCGCAAAGTCATCGGTTGAAACGAAGATTGATCTCAAATCTGTTTCCTGTTTTAATCTATCAATATAGACGGCGTTTTGCAACAACTCAACTTCGGTTGCTTTATCACCTCTTCGGATATGAATACTCGCATATTTAGGGGGAAGATTCAATTTCTCGATTATTGAATGGATTATGTTCTTCGTAGGAGAATTAAAATTGTAAATCATTTCAACTATTTTTCTCGAAGATTCTCTCAGGTTACCTTTAATCCCCAGTTTCGGGATATCAAAATGCTCCTTTTCGAATTCGGGATTATAAAATTTTGGCCAAAGTTGATGTGTTAAGAATGTATTTGGATTCAGTAACTCGTAAATTTTTTCATAAATTGGATCCTTCCTCGATACAATTGGTCCCAACTTCCTGGGATTGTGTCTCTGATGAAAGGAGAATTTAGTTGAATCGCAGAATGGCTCAAAATAATCCTCCCACCCTAAATTATATTTAAAGTTTGCATCAAATGAGTAGAGGATGAATCTATATTTATATTTAAGACAATACAATATCGCATACACCATATTGTTGAATTCCGAATAAAAACCGGCATGCGGCCCGAAGTTAAAAACTAACTTCCTTTTGTATGATCGGTTGATTTTGTTGTAGTTGGTTAGTAAAGACATAAATAATTATTTAACTAATTATAAAAAAGAAAGTCGGAATTATCGTTGTGCCTTAATAAATACTTGCTTTATAAACATATGACCAAGATTTAAGGATATGAGCAGATATCTTTCCATAAGTTTTAAAATCAAATCCAATATAACAACTTGTATTGTTTGCTTTCTGATTCTCAATAAAAAATCAATAGTGATAAGAGAAATAAAGACTAAATCCATTGTTCCAAACACAATCGTGCTATTAATATTATTTGGATTGACAAAAATCTGATAGAATTAATCTCATCCACTCATGTTCATGATGAACCATTATTTTGTTTTAAACTTACATACTCATATACAGAAAATTGTAATTGACGTATAGGATCATTTCAAAACAGATACCACTTAAATGCATTTATGTGCGTTCGGAGGCTTTATTCGAACTTTCTTCAAACGTTTCACTGGCATGTGAGCAAATGAACTACTTACTCTTAAATGGAGAAACATTGACATGAAGAATAAACTGATTCGTTTAAGAAACTCTTGGAATTTTACTACCAAGTCTGGAAGTGAAAGGGATATCCCATTCAACCTTCAAGCGGTCAATATTATTCAAAGACAAGATTTCCAAAAGATTTCCTTTTACAAAGGAGAGGATGAAAGTATAATGTTGACTATGTAAGCAAACAATTCAAAAAGGCAGTTAGAGAAACTAATCTAAATCCCAGAATACATCTGCATACACTTAGGCATCCTTTTGCCAGCAACCCGGTTGTGAAAGGAGAATCACTTCACGTTGTATCAAAACTATTGGGTAACTCAAAAATCGGTACAACAGAGATTAATTCTAATCTGAGAACTGATGATTTGAAGAAGGCTATTGAAAATCGGTGAATGATTTAAGCTCACTTATCTTGGGAAAATCTTCATTCGGCAGTAAATCGGTTGTGAAAAAATGAATTATTTTTAAAAAAGTGAAAATTTATAGTAGTTATACTGAGTGCATTAAATAAAAAGTGTGCTATTTTAACCAATAATTTATAACTATGCGGATATCTCTTAAAGCAAAACGACTAAGTCATAACTTTAGTAAACACTAAGTCTTAATCATATAAAGGGGTTACAATTATGAAACGAATACTACTTTTATATTTTGTTTTTACACTAACTGCAATGGCTCAAACAGAGCTAATTAGTAGTTTTGATAGTACTGGAACGGATTCTGGTTTCTGGCAAACTTTTATTATATCAGAAGGTGATGAACGGATATATACTACACTACACTCTGATACAAGTTCTGGTTCTCGATTAATACCCAGTCTGGAATATGAAGACAAAATTGAAGGTAATGCTGCAATGAAAATTGATTATGGAGTGATTTCTACGTGGACCTATCCTAGAACTGGAGGTGATGTTGCATTGCATCACACATTAGGCGATAATGAATTATATGATTTTTCAATGTTCGATACTCTTTCCATTTCTCTAAAAGTCTTAAGTTCTAACCCATTTTATACAGAAGATGTTACCTCGAATGATATAGAGTTATTTTTAATTCTATTTGATGTAAGTAATACTGACGACTATCAAGTTGATGGATTTAATAGTGAAATTGAATACTACTCTTGCAGGATTTACACTATTAATTCTCCAGACACCGATTGGCAAGTGATAAAGATTCCTTTGGAAAATACTAGTGATTATTATAGTTCATCAGGTTTCGCATTAGCGCAGGACTTTCTTCTGGACAGAGGCATAGTAGGAAATGGAGTTTTAGATAAGGACAAAATTAGAGGATTCGCTCTTGAATTTCATTTAGTCTCGTTTCCTGGCATCCAACAACAACTAATCGAGGGTGAACTATTAATTGATAATTTCTATGCATTTGGAAACTCAGCCTTGCCAGTAGAACTGATTTCTTTTACTTGTGCCTCAAATCAGAATAATATAAGACTTGATTGGCGGACGAATATGGAGATTGATAACTACGGCTTCGAAGTTCAAAGAGACAATTCCATAATGGAAGATAACACTAAGGTAGGCTGGAAATCGATTGGATTTTTGGAAGGAAAAGGTAATACAACCGAACCCCAAACCTATTCTTTTGTTGATACCGAACCTACACCTGGAATTAATAAATACCGTTTGAAACAATTAGATTTTGATGGCAATTTTGAGTATTCAAAGACTATCGAGATTGAAGTTGATGTGGATTTTGAATTCCAATTAATACAAAACTACCCCAACCCCTTCAATCCATCAACCAACATTGATTTTAGTCTACCTCAATCCTCTTATGTAACCATTTCAATTTATAACAGTCTTGGTGAACAAATAAAAGTACTAACCGAATCATTTATGGAAGCCGGAAAACATTCTGTTCAGTTCAACTCTGATGGATTACCTAGTGGCATATATCTATATGAAATTACTGTTGATAATTATCATGATATAAAAAAGATGATTTTATTGAGATAGAGTAAACAAAAATCAATAATTGAATGATATTAGATTGGATATAAAGAAATGCTTTAATTTTTACCAAAAAAAAGGGAATCTTCAAAAGCAGATTCCCTTTTTTCTATGCGGGGCCGACGAGACTTCCCGATCCGAATTGAATTCAGAATAAGTCAGTTCGGATCGGGACGATCTCCTGCATTAATAAGTCTTAAAATATATAGTCTACTTTTCTGTTTTTTAATTTCATTTTCTCTTTTGAGTGCATCAGATTTGCTGTCGAATTTTTCAAAATAAACGAATTCCCAAGGAAAACCTTTTTTTGAAAACTTTCCCCAGCCTGCATTATGTCGTTCCAATCTGAGTTCAAGATTTTCAGAAGAACCGACATAAAATTTATCTATTGATTTGCTATAAATGATATAAGTGTAATGCATTTCTTTAAAATAAAAAAAGC
>JAIPBD010000017.1 GCA_021739765.1 Melioribacteraceae bacterium | reverse complement strand
TCTATTTTGACAATTAAAATATATTTATTGGCAGGTTATTCTTATTAGATATATCAGTATATCAAAGAACGTTTTTTACAACTTTTGTTGTGTTGAAAATCTATATCTACTTGACTTTATACTTATTTAAGATGTTAGGCACATTCGATTAGAATGTATTTAAAACTAATCTTCAGGTAATGTAAATGATCTTATAGTGTTTAAATCCTTTTCAAACTTTTTTCCAATATAACTATAGAAAAAATCAGAGAATCCAATTGTTGATGCAGCTAGATATCTTCTTGCGATAACAAGGCTTAAAATACAATAGGTTATATCATGTTTACTTCCGATTCCTCTCCCACTCTCATTATTCATTCTTTCAATAGATAAAGGTAATGGGTGTATCAAATTAGAAAGTACTTGATAATCGCCCCTTAGTCTTGTACATACTTTATTTTCATTCTCGAAATCTTCTTTCGTTTTGTACATTTCAAGACCTTGTAAAACTTTATTTTGTTGTACTCTTGTCAATTTTGAAAGGTATGGATGGTTTTTCAAACGTTGCTTCTGCGCTTTTAATCCATCTACAAATTCGTGCAATTTATTTTCATTTTCTCCGAACCTTTTTCGAATTTGATACCATTCTCTATTACGATGATATTGCCCCAAAAAAAATCTAAGTTCTGCCTCTTCCTCAGAAACTTTCTCAATCCCAAAAAATAATAAACTAATATAACCTTCCATTATGTTGCGCGATAAAGAAGCGATAGAGCATATATCCCACAATTCATCTTCTGGATGCTTATATTTACTTGGTATCGGCAATATTTTTCTAAAACTCATTCCTAACAATGTTTGTCTTGTAAATATTTTGCTTGCTCTAATTCCTCTGCCAGTGGTTTCTATCCCATGTTGATTTAGAGAAATTAACATAGTAACCTTCAGAACTTGGATATATTTCTCTAATTCTTCCAGATATAATATCTCACGATCTGTTAATTTTCTTACAAATCTCTTTTTATGATTTTTTTTCACTTATTGAATTAGAATATTATTTAATAAAATGCCTAACTACTATATAAGCCGATTTACTTCCGGGATAATGGAGAAGCAATTGCCGACGTTATTTCTTCTTCTGTGATTTATTTTATCCCTTATAAAACTTTCTAAATTGATAGTTAACAACAACTTATTCTCGCAATACAGACTTTAAATCGGATGGTAAAACCGAATAAATATCGTTTCTACAAACTTGCAAACATTATTCTTCCGTGGGTGTCATGGTCATAATAGCTATCGACATAATCGTAACCATGACACAAACAGAGCACCAAACCGCTTCTGTGTTCCATCGAGAATTAGTGTCACGGTATCAAATTCAAAGATGAATTCTAAGACCGTGACAGCATAACAAACGCCATAGATATCTTGCGCGGAAATTATTATCAAATTTATCCGTCGGTCTATTTTTTTTCTAAAGTTTTCTGTCATAAAATTTTTAATCGGGGATGTATATACTTGTTCAAGTATTTGGGGCCGGGGTTTTATGTTATTTTCAGTAATCAAAATAATCGTAGTCTTTATTTATTCGAACTAAACTGAATGAACAATTAGAAATTACGGGTATTCCATATTTAATACAAGTTTGTCTAATAAAATTATAAAATGATATATTGCGTCCGCGAATTACACTTTTCGGGAAACAATCCCCGTTTCCGCATAGTCAAAGCGTTTATTCATTTTACAATCCTGCCGCCTCGTCGCATAAATCCGAATTTCCGCTGAACGATCCCGGGGCCTCCTTGAATAATCCGGAGGTTCCACTGAATGAAGCTGAGTTCCCATTGTTTTAAATCGTCAAGCCATTGAAGCATTCTCTGCATGCAATGAATAAACCGGCGAACCCATTGAAGAACTGTGAGCTTATATTGAATAAAAAAGTCCACTTATTGAAGCGCCCCGACGAACCTTCGAACAATTCCGAAGATTCACCGAATAATTTGCCGCATCGTTTAACGAAAACGAATTATTGTAGAACGCCGTAATGCATCCATCTGATAAAAAGGAGATGTAATCGAACAAAAATGTAATCTTATCCGAGGATCTGGAGATTCCGCCGAACGAGAATGAGATTCCATTGCTCTGGAGTCATTCCCTCATGTCCGGATGTCATTTTCCCCTGCCCTGGAATCATTTTCTCATGCCCTGGAGTCATTTTCTCATGCCCTGGAGTCATTTTCCCCTGCCCTGGAATCATTCTCTCATGCCCTGATGTGATTTTTTTCCGGCTATGCTTTGCCTCCACCAGATTCTTCTACCATATATTCTGGCATATTAAGATCAAAAGATGGTTTATAAGGCGTTAAATTCCTGTTGCGATTCGTATTAGGAATTCGCACAATTATCATTTCAGGCCAGATAGGATCGAGACCCATACTTAAGTGCTCAATTATTGAATACGTATTTCCAAAATTCCTATCAACGTATTATAAATACACAACGGGATATCGTTTATCAGCGGAATAGCTATAGGGAAGATGAATCTAAAGGGGTCTTATTTCATTAAGAATTTTAGATTCAAGTGTGTCGTTTTTGTCTGCGATAATGTTACTTTGGATTTGAGCAAAACCAAATGTTGTAAAAAAAACGGATAAAAATAAATAATAATGGCTTCATGTTTTTATTCTAAATATGACACAAAACAATCTCGAATTAGAATAGTTGCGGGTTTAAGCGCGAAGATTTTACAAAGGAAAATCAGACCTCATAAACTTGCAACTACCCTTGGTTAAGCCCAAAATTGATCAATTATTTTTATACTTGGTTAGTAACTGTTTTATTCATTATTAAAATATCATATTGAAAATGATTTGGTGAATTATCCAGATGGTTATTATCAACAAATATGGTTTATAATCCTTCCCGTTTTTTCTGTCGAGAACTATTAGTCCCATCAGGATAAGGTAAATTAATCCGTATTGTAAATTTTGAGTAACATTTTCGGATAATCCCAAGATTAATGGTCCAATTCGTCCAATAGTAGGTCCTAAGAAAACAATTGCAGTTCCAATCATGTAACGCATATGTTTGGACAAAGTTTTCCGATAATAGATTGCTAATGAATAAAATATCGTTAATGAAATGCTATCTGCTAAAGGAAAAAACAGAAAATGCGGAGTGTCCGAATTTATTATCCTTATCATCTGTGGAATAAATGATAAAATAAGAAGCGGAAAGAGTACGTAAGAAATTTTTCCAATCTTCTTGTGTAATTTATTTTTCCTATTTCTTATTAAAAGCGGTTGGGTTATAAGCACTAATATCCAGATTGAAGCAATTATCGCATGAATATGAATATAAGGGGTAATATTTTCCTTGAATGTTGGAATTTGATTAAAATAGGTTTTTAAGAAACCCAGAAATGTCAAAGGAATTAGAAGTATAAAGATGTATCCTAAGTTTTTGTATGCTTTTTCCATTTTTTAATTTTTCGTCTTTAATTGCCGGTAACGGTTTGTTTATGCAGAGTGCGACCGATAGAGAGCATTATTGAATATACATTGTTAAGTACAATTTTAGTGTTTATGTTTTAAATAGTGAGTTTTCAAAATGTCTTCACCAAAATCATTCCCCTTTTCTCTCCAAATAGAATGTATGTGGTTTCCGTCGTTATTGAATCCAGCGTTATCATATTCAATTATGAAATTAGGACCATTAATGATATAGTAGTTTGGTTTTCGTATTTCATAACTTCCTATCCAAGCAAAATATATTTCATCAATTCCAGACTCTTCAATTTTGCTCAAATATTTATGCGATTTCTCATGCTCAAGGTTGTTGATATATTCCTTAATTAGCATCATTAATATATCTTTCTGCTTTGTGGTTAATTCACTTGCTTTGATTCCTTGGTACTCAATAATCCTTTGTTTGTTGGATGGATTAGTAATTATATCTCCAGGAACTTCTTGACTCAAGGTGGCAATTTGTTTTTGTTCTTCATTTAATGAGTTTATCAATAACAAACCGTAATCTTCCTCTTTGCTTAACACTCGCAGTCCCGAATATTTAGTTATAGTGACTTCCGCCGGGTCTGTTCCTAAGAAAAGAGGCGTAAGTGAGACTTTGTCCTTTACAATTGATAAATTAATTGAAATATGATGCCCTTCAAATTTTAATCCCCAAGGCTCTTTTAAATTTGGCTTACCCCAAATTGCAATAAAGTAATTTCCATAATCCCAATTCAATGCTCGTACTTCCTGGTAAACTTCATCAGGAATCATTTTTCTATCGTAAGCCTCTTTATATACTTCGTTTAGTACATCATCAAGTGCCATTATACTTGTTGTTTTTAAATATCCTTGAGAACTAAATAGTGTAGTCAATAAATGATGAAAAGAAATCTTACTTTTCTCCGACAGATGGCCAAATCTTATTCCGTTCCTTTTTTGTAACCCAATAGGAAGATTTGTCCATTCCGTTCTCAAAGTATCTTCAAAATCCAAGCTCACCAATTCTATTTCTTCTTGACTTAAAGTAGATAGAAATTGATTGGTTGCATCATTAAGGCTTTCTGCCGTCTGACCAAACGAGTAATTCCCCATGATTATAAACAGTATAAGCAATATAGATTTATTCATAGTTTTCCTTTTTTAATTGACCGCAACGTGTTTGTTTAGGGAAAGTTGCGAGTTTGTATGTGAGGATTTTCCGAAGAATATTCAGATGTATTAAACGTGCAACGACCTTTATTTAATCTAAAATAAGCAATTTTTTATATACGATGTTGTGCTTTCCTTATTTTAATCAATTATTAATTACAGAATTTCTCGGTTTTCCAAGCCCATGGATTGACACATGAACTCGGCACACAACGTAGCTTGACGACCAATCCACGCCACTTTCTCCTTCTTACTATCCAATTTGGGATTAACAAAACTTCGGAAAAGATTACACTAATTCAATGGCAAGGAGTGCTCCTTGCCTTCCGGGTAAAATGCAGCAACAACCTAGTAATTTACTCTGAACTTATTACCTGGCTCAGCTCAATTCATTCTGCTTTACGTTCTACGTTCTACACTAAAACGCTGTAAGCTGTAAACTGTTCGCCGAACGCTAAACTCTGCCCGCACTGCGTCGATCCACTTTTCTCCCCACAAAATAAACCACCGCGACAAAAAATATCCCAACAATCATCGGTTCGATTTCTGAGAGGAAAGATTCGGAGGGTAAATTCCCACGAATAAAAAACCACGATATGGAAAAAACTACCGATCCGATTAGTTGAATAACGGATAAATTTGGAGAAATCCTGAATTTTGGGAAATATGCTCCGGTAATAACAGCTACTAATCCGGGAATGCAGATCGAACCGACGATATACCAGATTTCGATAACCGATTGAAATTTTAGCGCAATTATTATAGAAAGTATCAGACTGATCAACAATCCGAGTCTTGTATAATTGTTCGTTTTTGATTCGTCCTTGCGTAACGCTGTAATCATAAAATCGCGGCTGAATGTGGTTGCGCTTAAAAAGAGAAAGCTGTTAAGAGTTGAGATAATCGTCGCGAACAATCCGGCATAGAATAATCCTTTAAATCCGGACGAAAGAACAGCTTCGGCAAGGAGCGGAAAGGCATAAATCGGCTGTTCAAGATTTGGCAGCAAAACCCTGCTGAACAGCCCTGTAGTTGTAGTTAAGAAGTCGAATATCATCCAAAATCCCACAGATATTATAATCCCCCACTTTGCAATTTTAGGAGTTTTTGCGGCATAACTTCGTTGATGAAAACCCGGATCGGCAAAAGTCCACAAAGCTATTAAAAACCAAACCAAAATAAATGTAACCGAAGTTCCGCCGGTTAAAGTCTTGTGGGATTCGGGCAATTGTTCGATTAGCGTTTCCGGAAAATCTGACGTTTGAAGCACAAAAAAGAGTAGAATTATAAAACCGAGAAACATCACGAAAAATTCGAAAGCGTCTGTGCGAACATCGGATTTATATCCGCCCCAAAAAAGATATATCGAAGACAAAAAAGCTGATATTAGAACCGAATAAAAAAGCGATATTTCAAAAATAAGCGAGAGCAATGTTCCAAGCATTAAAATGTAAGGAGCGGGATTTACAAGTAAAAAGACCAAAAGCGAGGCAAAAATTCCAGCGGTTCTGCCGCTGGTTTGGGTTATTTTTTCTGGAATTGTGAATAACGATGTTTCTCTGATTTTTGGGGCGAGAAGAAACGCGAAGATTATCGCGAAAATATAGTAAGGCAATCCTTGGGTAAACCAACTTACCAATCCGTAGCGGTAAGTAAATTCACCAACTCCGAGAATTCCGCCGTACCATGTCGCGACATTTGTAAGTACAAATAAAGGAAGCGTGAGATTTCGTCCCGAGAGTAAATAACCTTCTTTCGATTTATCCGAACTTCGCGACGAATAGAGGCCAATTCCAAGAACAACAGCAAAGAAAAGGAATATTATCGCTACATCAAGAGTTTCTAAAGTAATCATTTTCCTTTAAGGATTTATACTCCCTAACCATCAGTCCCCTTCCTTTTTCAACTGTTAAAGTTACCCGGTTTTTGATTGCTTCGTTGCTGGTACTTTCACGCACGCCAAAAGGAAGAGAAGATTTATCCAGAGCATATTTCAATCCTGAGGATGTAAAATATGTTTGTTTGTCGATTCCATAAATTGAGATTGTTTCTCCGATTTGAGTTTCGAATGTATTTTCGCCTTCAATGGGAATTAAGAATGAATCACGGTGAAGAATGTATAATTTCAAACTATCGTAAAATTTTAACGAAATTCCGATGTTACAAAATCCGTGATCTAAACGATTTCCGGTTCCACCAAGTAAAATCGCCTCGTGAAAGTCGTGCTGAATTAAATACTTTATTGCCTTCTCAACATCGGTATCATTTTGACGGAGCAGATGAATAAATTCGCTTTTACCCGAAAAATACAATTTAGTTTTAGGACTGATTGAATCGAGATCGCCTATTATCACCTTCGGTACTAATTCCATTTTCCTGGCAGAATTCGCTCCGCCATCCGCACAGATAAGGAAATCCCAGCCATTATCCATCAAGTAAATGATTTCTTCTTTTTTGGGAGATTTCCCATTCGCTAAAATTAAAGCTCTTTTGCTCATTAAAGACCCAATTTAATTCCGGTCATAAAATTACGTTCGGCTGCGGGGAAAAATTCCTTTCCTATCGCGTACGCGGCGTATAAATTATCTAAAACATTATTCACCTGCGCGAATACTCGAACATTTTTAAAATACGGCGGCATATCAAATTCATAATTTACATTCAAATTTGTAACAAAATATGATTCAACCAGATTGTCATCATAACTAACAAATCCGGGATATTTATTCAGGTAGTTGCTAAGATTATCAGAATAATTATCAGAGTAGTAATCACCTACATATTTGAAAAACGCCTGGGCTAAAAAGCCGTTATTTCTGTAAGATAATATCAGATTAGCCGTTAACTCAGGGAAACCCCCGATTTTATTGCCCACCATATCAACAAGATGAACTTGAGCCGTATCATCGGTTACAAAAATATGTCCGTCAGTAATTTCATTATTTCCGTAGGAAGCATTAAATATTAAACTCAAACCGTTCATAAAATTATAGTTGCCACTTAGCTCAATTCCCGAATGGACGGAACCATCTATATTTCCCGTAACCGGTTGTCCGAATCGATCGAGTTGCCCCGAGTTAATAATTTCATCATTAAAAATCATATAGTAAAGATTAAGTGATAAACCGTAATTGTTCCTGGTATAATTCACGCCTATATCAAAACTGTTCATATTTTCCGGTTTTACAAGAGGTTCATCAAAGATAAATTCACCGTTTGGTCTCGCGGCAAATTGAGGTTTTGTGAATCCATCGCTTGCTTCGGCAGCATCGTAATAGTTTTTTAATCGAGGTTCGCGGGTTACCCGGGCATAAGAAACGTAGCCTGTCACATCAGTATCAAATTTATAGTTTACACCCAATCTCGGATTAAAAAACAGATCACTAACTTCGAATTCAGTTCCGATATATTTCTCATTTGTCAGTTTATAATTATGATAGGAAAACTTAGCCTCGACGAGAAAGTTCAATTTTTCACTGTAACTGTAGTTTTCATTAACGTAAAATCCATAAATATTTTTTTCACCTTCGTAGTAATAATATTGGTAAAGTTTGTTCACACCGGCCGGTAACTCCGAAGCGTGATTTATTTCGCCCCAGTGAGCTGAACGGTGAATTCTGAATTCGCCCCCAACTATTAATTCTCCGCCATCGTGTTTTATACTTGCCTTGGGCATCCATCCGTATTGTTTGTTATCCACCCATGCTCGTATTAACATATTTGAGAAGTATAAATTGTTCGGATCTCCTGTTACGTTGAATCCGTTTTCCGGTGTAATTCTGAAGTACGAATATGGAGCCCATGAACCGTCATAATCGAAAAATCCTCTTCCAAGCACCATAAACAATGCTGAATTTAGCGTAATGTCTTCATTGAGTTTGTACTCATTCATAAGTTCAAAATGTGGTTGTGAAAATTCCTCTTTCTCTTCCGCTGCTCTTTCAACCGTGTAAGTAAATTGATTATTTGAAGCTTCCCAATACGAGAAATTTGTCCTGCGCAAGTTTTTATCATTTACGGCAAATTTTGGTAATCCGGTATAGACTAATCCATCGGCAATCGGACCGCCAAAAAGATTAATTTGCGTTGTCAGATTTTCATCATACCGGACAGCCGAAAGATGGTATGATCTGAAATTCACCCAGTTTCTATCCCTGTAACCGCTGCTTAACAGTTGAGAAATGTTTGCATAAATTGAATACTTTTGATCCACCAAACCGCTCGAAACCGAGGCGGAATATTTTCTTGTATTATAGCTTCCCGCAGAAACAGCGAACTCTGTTTTCTGTTCATCGGAGAATGGTGAAGTGATGATATTTATCGAACCGCCGATCGCGGGATAACCGACAACACCGGAACCGCCACCTCGCTGAACTTGGATAAATTCCGTGCTTTCCAATAAATCGGGGAAATCCACCCAATAAACATTATGATCTTCCGGATCATTCTGAGGAATTCCATTTATTGAAATTGAAATTCTCCGCTGGTCGAATCCTCTAATACTCAAGTAATTGTAACCGATACCTGCACCACCTTCTGAGTAAAAAGTAGTGGAAGGCAGATAACTTAACATTTCCGGAATGTCTTGAACAGAATATCTCTCCGAAATTTCTTCACTTGATAGTTGGGAAAATGTACCGGGCGTTACTCCTTTTTTGCCTATGCTCGATTTTACAAGAACTGTTTGACTGGTGAGCAATTTTCTTTTCAATGTGATAGTATTATTATTTCGAATAAAATCAGCTACAAGAACCGATCTCGATTCCAAACCGACAAAGGAGAACAAAATCACACTTTCATCAGTGAAATTGCCACGCAGTGTAAATTGTCCTTCGGCGTTGGTGGAAGTTCCGATTCCGGCCCCTTTAAGAATAACATTTGCGGATTCAAGTGGTTTATTATCGGCACCGATTACTCTTCCGGTAAGTGAGTTTTGACTGAGAAGTATTTGTTGAAAAAAGATAAAGAAAGATAAAATTGTGATGTGTTTCATTATTCCTCCCGTAAGAACGTTTTATGAGAAATAAAAAAGCCGTTTACAGGAAACGGCTAAACACAATTAAAATAGCTCTATTTCCCTACGCCGGCATTACCCGGATCAGGTATAAGGGTGTAATCTCAGCTGATGAACAGCACCCCTAACGACCTTTTATTTCAAAATTTACACACTAACCTAAAAAATAGTTTCCCTAGTTCAAAATTTTAATCTGATCACCAACGTTAATTTTATTTGTATTGATATCATTCCATTTTTTAAGACTGTCAACTCTCGTGTTATACTGACGCGCGATTGTCCAAAGCGATTCACCGTATCGGATCGTGTGAGTTTTGCCAACTCCGGTTGTAACCGCGACGGTTGAAGTCTCATTGATGTCGCTTGATGTTGAGGAATAAATTTTAATGTCTTGTCCCACTTTAATTTTATTGTTTGATAGATCATTCCATTTTTTTAGATCCGCCACCGATACTTTGAATCTCATCGAAATATGACCGAGAGTATCATTCTTTTTGACTTTATATATTACTATCCCGTCAGTCGATTCGTTTTGATTTGGTACTGCTTGTGTTATCTCATTGGAGGAACCGGCAGCAATTTCCTCGACACCCGACTTTCTACTTGCTTTTCTGGCCGCGTAATCCGCGATTGCTTCATCTAATTTAATATTTGAAAAAATCTTGAGGTCTTTGCCGACAATGATCTTATTTGAAGTTAATTTATTCCACTCTCTAAGTTTCCAGATCGACACATTAAATATTTCAGCTATTTCGCCAATCGTATCGCCCGACTGAACTTTATAATAAACAATTTCATTTGAAGCAGATTCATTGCCTTCACTTGAATTATTATTTACACTCGCGGAAACCTCGGGCTGTGTCGCAGTTTTAATTTCAGTAGAGTTTGAAGCAACGATTGATTGGTTTTCTTTCCCTGTGTAAATGTTCAATACCTTCCCGGCATAAATTCGGCTTGATGAAAGATTATTCCATTTTTTTACATCACTGACTCGAACACCGTATTTGTATGCAATTTTTGAAATAGCTTCACCGGAACGAATTTTATGTTTAACCCAACCTCCGTCTGTGGTAGCGTAAAGAATGCTTAGTTTATCGGTTCTCGCAATTTTGTCCAAAGAAGCAAAATATTCTTGTTTATCATGCGGGACGTAAACATCAAGAACTTGACCGACACTGATGCTTCTCGTATATGGCAAATCATTCCAGTTTCGAATATCGGATACACGAACATCAAAGATGGTTGCGATATCAACTAAATTATCACCGTTTTTAACTGTATAACTAACCTTACTTTTGTCATCAGGAATAATTACTTCAACGGAATCCGCCACACGGTTTTTGTAAAGCTCCATAAACTTGTCTTCATCGTCAACATTATGCAAGATTAATTCGTAGGAGGCAGATTCGTCGCTAAAATCCTTGTAATTTTCTACAGCTGCAAGAACATCTGTGCTTACTTGGAAATCTTCTTCCGAAAAAGCGGATATCGGTACTTTTAACTGCATACCGGGATGAATTGTTTTCTTGACGGAAACATTATTAAACGACGCAAGTCTGGCTGTTGCAATGCCGTATTTGTAAGCAATCCCGGAGAATGTTTCGCCCGATTTCACCTGATGCACCAGGAAGTGAAGTTTGGCTTCATCAGGTACATTACTCAAATTTTGAACGAACTGTTCGTAAGTGTCCGAAGGAACTTTAAGCAAATATGGTTCGTTTCCTGCAGGTGGTGTTGTATGTTGGATCAGATCAGGATTTAATTCCCTCATAGTTTCAA
This sequence comes from Melioribacteraceae bacterium, assembly GCA_021739765.1. Classification (GTDB taxonomy): domain Bacteria; phylum Bacteroidota; class Ignavibacteria; order Ignavibacteriales; family Melioribacteraceae; genus JAIPBD01. The sequence goes on along the minus strand of JAIPBD010000017.1, from coordinate 95,052 downwards.
GCGATATTCCCGCACATTTTGAAAGTACGTTTAAGTCGATAGGTTCTGCGATCGGGTGTTTCACATATTCGATCGGTTTTTGGTATTGTAATCCCGTAAAACCGTACTTTTCAAGATTACTGCAAATAATAGTTACTGCAATATATTGCGGCACATAATTTTTAGTCTCTCTCGGGAGGAAGCGTCGAACTTTCCAGAAATTGTCTGAGTCCGATTTTCTCATTCCCCGTCTTACTCGTCCTTCGCCGCTATTGTAAGAGGCGATTGCAAGGTACCAATCACCTAAAGAAACATAAAGATCACGAAGATGTTGCGCTGCGGCTCTCGTAGCTTTTTCCGGATCTTTTCTTTCATCAACGTAAAAATTCACTTTAAGATCATAAAGTTTTCCGGTACTGCTCATAAATTGCCACATTCCCATTGCTCTGGCCCATGAGCGAGCAGTCGGGTTTAATCCACTTTCTATAAGACTTAAAAATATTAATTGTTGAGGCACTTGTTCTTCGGCAAAAATTTTGCCCATCATAGGGAAATATCTTCCGGACCGTTTTAACCATGTTTCAATATGACGCCTTCCCTTACCCGTGTAATACTCTATGTACTGTTCGACATATCGGTTAATTTCCAGCGGAAAATCACCGATCACTATCACATCATTTTTCGATTCATCAACAATTTCTTCATCGGTAACATTCAGTTCGGGCATTTGTCCGCTTAACCATTGTTCGAGCGCAAAGGAGGAAACATTCTCAGGGAGTTCATCCACATTGGTTAAATATTTGCTGTAGTCTTCTACTATCGAAGCTTCAAGTTCAGTATAGGCGACATTTTCATTAATTCCCGGATAATAGCTTAGTTTGTTAATTTTCGTAAGTGCGGATTCATATTTATTCAAGGTTAGATTAGCGTCATTTAGCGGTTCAGAATTAAGCGCGACTACGTAATCCATACGCGCGTCTTCAAGTAATTCATTTAAAACTGTATTCGGATCAACAACTTGCAAGGAGTCAGGAGTTGTTGCCGATTGATCTCCGGTAAGTTCATTTATAAAAGAACAGGACGAAAGCAGGATGGTAAATAAGAAGAGTAAAACGATTTTATATGAATTCACTTAAATTCCTTTGGATGGTTTAACTACTGTAAAATTAAAGAGTTAGCCAAATATTGTCAAGTAAAATGTTACAATATCTTTATTAATTGTTATGAGGCAATAACTTAATAAAGCAATAGATTAAAGAGGTATATTGCAATGTTTCTTTCCGGGATTTTTATCCACTTTTGTTTTTAGCAATTGAAAAGTGTTAATCAATCTATTTCTGGTTTCTGAAGGTTCAATTACGTCATCTACATATCCTCTTTCCGCAGCGATGTACGGATTAGCAAATTTCTCGATGTATTCCGATAATTTTTGATCCAATTTCTTCTCAGGGTCATCAGATTCGGAAATTTCCTTTTTGAAGATTATTTCAACCGCGCCTTTTGGCCCCATAACCGCAATTTCAGCCGAAGGCCACGCAAAATTAAAATCGCCGCGAATATGTTTCGAATTCATTACATCATAAGCTCCGCCATAAGCTTTCCTGGTAATTACGGTAACTTTGGGAACCGTTGCCTCACAAAAAGCAAAAAGCAGTTTTGCGCCATTTTTAATTATTCCGTTCCATTCTTGTTCAGTGCCGGGTAAAAATCCCGGAACGTCTTCAAGTACTAATAAAGGAATATTAAATGAATCGCAGAAACGGATAAATCGTGCGGCTTTATTTGAAGCATTAATATCGAGCACACCGGCCAATACTTTCGGTTGATTGGCGACAATCCCAACGGACAAACCGCCGATTCGGCAAAATCCAACAATAATATTTTCAGCGTACGCACTGTGAACTTCAAAAAATTCTTGATCATCAACCAAAAGTTTAATGATGTCGTGCATGTCGTAAGGTTTGTTCGGATTATCAGGAATTATTTCATTTAAATTAGGAGAGGTGTAATTTTTAGTAAAGTCAAAATCATACTCAATCGGTCTATCCTTCCAATTTAAAGGAATATAAGACATGAGCTTCCGCATGTTAGTAAAAACTTCAATTTCACTATCAAACGCAAAATGTGAAACTCCGCTTTTAGTTGAATGAGTTTCCGCGCCGCCCAAATCTTCGAAAGTCACGTCTTCGTGTGTAACAGTTCTAACCACATTCGGACCGGTTACGAACATGTGACTTGTTTTTTTCGCCATGAAAATAAAATCTGTAATTGCAGGTGAATAAACGGCTCCACCCGCACATGGACCCAAAACAGCAGATATTTGCGGAATAACTCCGGAGGCAAGTGTATTCCTTAGAAATATATCCGCATAACCACCGAGACTGACAACTCCTTCTTGAATTCTAGCGCCGCCAGAATCATTTAAACCGAAAACGGGAATCCCGATTTTCATCGCCATATCCATAATTTTACAGATTTTTTCAGCATGGGATTCAGATAAGGAACCACCAAACACAGTAAAATCCTGACTGAACAAAGCGATCGGCCGGTTATCGATTTTTGCGAAACCGGTTACAACTCCGTCACCCGGGTAATGTTGTTTCTCCAGACCAAAATCATAAGAACGATGTTTAACGAAAATATCGATCTCCTCAAATGAACCTTCATCCACGAGCAATTCGATTCTTTCGCGAGCGGTTAATTTTCCCTTGTTGTGCTGGGAATCGATTCTTTTCTGTCCCCCGCCCAATTTTGCCGCATTTTTCTTCTTTTTTAGTTCTTCAATTTTGTTTTTCATTCTAAATACTAAAGCTGAATAGTTGATTAGTTTCCAACTTCCGAAACTTGGATTCAATTTGATTTCGGATTTGGATAAATTTTTCATCATTCATTATATCGATCGATCGTTCAAACGGTAAATCGATATTGATCTTATCGAAAACTTTTCCGGGATTTTTCTGCACCAAAATGATCTGCTCTGAGAGAAAAATCGCTTCGGATATATTTGTCGTTCCGATCAAAAATGTGCAATCCACCGAAGAATTTACTTCCCTTACAAGTGAATATATTTCTTCTTTGGTAGTCGATTTCATATTTGTAAAGGGTTCGTCAAGAACGACTAAGTCCGGATTAACAGCAAGCGCTCTGGCAAGTGCGATTCTAAAACGAAATCCGTAGCTGTTGTTATGTGGTCTGTGATCTTCATAACCTTCAAGTCCGACCAATTCCACTATTTCCATAGCTTTATCTGTGTCCAATTTTTTATTCCCAAACAAAACATTCTCGAATACACTCAGCCAAGGGAAAGATGATGGTTCCGAAGGAATTAAGACCTTCTTAAAATTTTCGGATGCGATTATTTCTCCTGACGTAGGTTGCTCAAGACCCGAAACAATTTTTAACAACGAACTTTTACCGGCGCCTTTGGGTGCGATAATAGAAGTTGATTTATTGAGTTCTAAATCGAACTCGATATTTTCGAGCAGGTGGACTTTATTTCCCAGAGGTCCGATATAATCCTTACTTACATTGCTAAGTTTTAAGATATTTTTTCCCATATTACTCCCAATCAACCATTCTTTTGTTCGCAAATTGAATCAACATATTTCCGATAAATATCAGTAGTGAAACTACGATCGTAAGTCCAAAAACACCTCCCAAATCATGGAAGTTAAGAATTTTATTAAAAAGACTTCCCAAACCGGACACATCATGTATAAACTCAAAAGTTAAAAGTACTATCCAAACATAAAGGTGATTTTTTGAAAGAGTTTTTACAAATTCAGGTAAAATTGATTTATAAACCACATCGTAAAAATCAGAATCTCGATCACCTTTTATTGAAAGCGCGGCATCATTGTACTCAGTTTTAATAGTACTTAATGAATTAAATAAGTCCTTCCAAAACAATGTTACGAACGCAATTAATAAAAACGCGAGTTCAATAAACCAATTAAGTTCAAACCAAAATGCTATCAGCACCGCATAAAAGAATGAAGGGAAATATCCAAAAACTGATAATGCTTCAACCGATTCTTTAAACTTTAGCATAGTTTTAATTATAAAACCGGATGAAAAGTGCATGATAACAAGGGCGATTAGGAACGCGATGTATAAAGCTGACGATGTATAAGCGAATTCCGTGAACAAGAAATACTCGCTCCACAATGCTTTAAGTGATTCCAAAATTAAAGTTGGTCGTGGGAAGAACTCGGAATCAGGTAAAATAAATTCGAAGAGTAAAATGTAGATAAATACAACAGCTGAAACCAATTTCAACTTATTTTTTGACGAATCTGTTAATTTTAACATTGATATCATTTTGTTAGTTTAGAAAAGGGTTATTCAATCTTTCGTATTCTATAGAACTTGAAGCACCGTGCCCGGGATGTATTTCAGTAATATCTTTAAGTGTAAGTAGTTTTGTTTTTATCGAATTCATGAGTGTGTCATAATCCCCACCCCATAAATCGGTTCGCCCGATTCCTTCAAAAAATAACACATCTCCGGTAAAACAAATATTTACGTTTTTGAAAAGGATTGAGTATTCACCGGGAGTGTGACCCGGAGTGAAAATAAAACTTGCGATCAGGTCACCGATTGTGACTTCCAACTCCTCAGTTATGTAAAAGTCTGGCTTGGGAGATTCATCAACGGTCAGTTGAAATAATTTTGCCTGCTCGGGCATGTTTTCCAAAAGTGGAATGTCCTTTTCGGGAGCGTAAAACAGAGGTTTGAAATTATCCATAATGAATTTATTGCCGAAGATATGATCGATGTGGCAATGCGTATTAAAAAGTATTTTCAGATCAAGCTTATTATGATAAATAAAATCTTTTAATTTGTTCTTTTCAGTTTCATCATAACAACCGGGATCAATTACCGCGGCTTGCTTAGATTCGGAATCCCAAACCACGTAAGTGTTTTCTTGGAATGGACTAAATATAAACTTCTTCATTTGAAACATTATTTAAAGTTCTTTTTTATTCTTGCAAACAGTTTTTTATTGTATAATTTGTAATTATCGAGAGCCTCTTCTATTGAGTCCCCTCCGAATTTTTTGATTATGTGTTCGGCAATAGTCCATGCAACCATAGATTCCGCTATGACCGCGCAAGCAGGTACGGCGACAAAATCACTACGTTCTCTTCGTGATTCCGCAGCTTCCATAGTTGAAAGATCAACCGCGTTAATCGGTGACATTAAGGTCGCAATCGGTTTCATCGCTCCGCGAATAATTATTGGAAGACCTGTGCTGATTCCTCCTTCTATTCCACCGGCTCTGTTGGATCCACGGCTAAATGTTGATTCTTCGAGCGTAATGATGTCGTGACTCTCGGAGCCGTAGCTATCCGCGCTTTTAAAGCCTGTGCCTATTTCAACCCCTTTTACCGCATTTATCGACATGATTGTATGAGCCAGATCAGCATCAAGTTTTGTGTCATAATGGACGAAACTTCCTAATCCAACCGGTAAACCGCTTACCACGGTTATAAAAGTTCCTCCGAGAGTATCACCTTTTTTCTTAGCGGATTTAATTTTTCGTACGATTCGATCTTCATGATCTTGATCAAAAACTCGCACTGAACTTAGATCAGTCCGTTCGGATAATTTCCAGGCGTCAAAATCTTTTGGTAGATTATTATCGAACAGGCTATTAATTTCATCACTATTTTTAGAATATACACCGCCAATCGATTCAACAAAACTTCCAATTGTTATCCCAAAATATTCCAGATAAATTCGCGCAATTGATCCGGCGGCAACCCGTGCTGCAGTTTCTCGCGCACTCGAACGTTCGATAGAGTTTCTGATATCCGGCAGATTATACTTGGAAACACCCACCAAATCCGCATGCCCCGGACGGGGTAAAGTTATTTTTTCATTTATCGGAACTTTTCCTTCAGGATCCATTTTCTCAATCCAGTTGGCCCAATCCTTGTTTTCAATCCATAAGGAAATAGGACTCCCGAGAGTTTTTTGAAATCGAATTCCACTCAGAATTTCAGCTTTATCTTTTTCGATTTTCATTCTTCCACCACGTCCGTAACCCATTTGGCGACGAGCGAGGTGAAAATCTATAATTTCTTTTTCAACTTTTATGTTGGATGGAAAGCCTTCAACGATTGTTGTTAAGCCTTTTCCATGTGATTCACCCGCAGTAAGAAATCTTATCATCAATAATTCCAGTATGTATTCAATTAACCGATGTGCAAATATAAAAAAAGCGTCCACAAAAGATGGACGCTTTTAGCTAAAATCGAAATTTGTGAGCGTTATTTTGGAATCTCCAAACCAACAAACCTTTGAAAGCCGTCTTTGCCGGCATATTTAATCAAAATGGCTTCACCTTTGCTATTTTCAACCAAATCTTCAAACTGATTTACGTCATTTATTTTGATTCGATTTACTTCAGTAATTACTGTTCCAGTAATTAATCTCTGATCATCAGCTTTACCGTATTTTTTTACTTCGGAGATTAATATTCCGTTTTCGAGATCGTATTCTTTTAATTCGCCTGAAGTCATGTTTTTTACGGTTAATCCCAAATCATCAAAACTGACTATATCCATCTTCATTTTGGAATCAACATCTTCAGGTTCATTGTTTAAAACGGGTTCTATTTTGGCTGCTTCATCACGAGCTTTTAATGTTACGTAACGCTCAATTTCTTTACCTTCACGGAACAGATTCAACCTTACCTCCGTGCCGGCCCTTTTTGAAGCGATATAACTTTGAAGTTCATTTGGTTGTCTAACTTCTTTATCATCAACTTTGAGGATAATATCACCCGATTTAATATCAGTTTTTGAAGCGGCCCCATTTTCAACTACATCTTGAATAAGAACTCCGGTGGGTCTATCTAAACCAACGGCTTTTGCGGTTGCCGCATCAACCTCTTCAATCTGAACTCCGATATAACCCCGATTAACTTCTCCATACGCAATCAGATCTTCGGCAACAGATTTTGCTAAATTTATTGGAATCGCAAACCCATATCCGATATAGCGGGAAGTCATTCCATCGGTCGCGATTGCTGTATTTATTCCAATTAATGATCCTCTGAGATCAACAAGCGCGCCACCGCTATTTCCCGGATTAATTGCGGCATCCGTTTGGATAAAATTCTCGACGCCATAGCTATCTCTGATTAATCTAAGATTTCTACCTTTGGCGGATACGATTCCCGCTGTAACCGTTGATGATAAGGCCAACGGATTTCCGATCGCCATAACCCACTGCCCTACTTTTACATCGTCCGAATTGCCAAAGTTGGATGAGGGCAGATCGTCAGCCTCAACTTTAATTACTGCAAGATCAGTGAGCGGATCGGTACCAACTACTGTGGCATCAAGTTGTCTTTTATCGAATAAACCGACTGACACTTTTGAAGCATTGGCAACAACATGATTGTTCGTTAAAATGTAACCATCGTCTGAAATAATTACTCCACTTCCCCCACCTTTTTGTTCAAAAGGTTGATTGTCATCAAATGGAAATGGTAGTTTAAAATCAAATCCTTTGTGCGGATTTTCGCGTGAAGAAACAACGGTGATCTGTACAATCGAAGGTGTAACTTTTTCAGCTACATCAATAAATGCATTATTAAATGAAATTGCTTCCGGGCTTAATACTGTTAAAGGATCATCATTTTCGCCAATTTTAACTTCCGCTAAACTTGGTCTCACCCAGCCGAAACCGGATACGAGAATAGCTCCGAAAACTATACCAACAGCTACTAAGGAGAGTGTCCCGATAAAACCTTTGGATTTCATAATTCCTCCATAATTTTAATAAACTTGCAACGACTTAAGGCCGTTAAACTCATTTATGTGATATTTTAAATACTTTTCTAAAAAATAAATCAATCGATCGATTTGTTCTTCATTGAATTTCAGAACTTTGTTTCTCGTGCTTAGACAAGCAAGCAAATTGAAAAGTTCCTTGTCAAAATGGAACATTACAAGGTATTCTTTTGCTAATTCACCATTGATAAATCCTTTATCGTTATTAAATATCACGGAATCACATTCGGAAAGATTAACACCGGTGTCCGTAAATTTATCTAATTGGAGGCCATATCCTAATTCATCAATAAAAAAAAGAAAATATCTTACAAAAAGCAGTTGTGCGGATTCTTCACCGCTATCCATAAGTGTAAAAATTTTTCCGGTTCCCAAAAAAATTCTTTCATGCGGTTCATTCATGTGAATTAGATTTTGGATAAGTTCTAAAATAGCGGCTGCATATTTGAATTTTTCCAAGTCTTCACGGATTCGAGGGAAATGATTAATCAAATCCGCCTGGGAAATTAATTGAACATCGCGAGTCGATTTATCATAAAACACAATTTCAACATGATTGAGAGTGTCAACAACGGCACCGATTTTCGATTTTGAAGCTCGCCCGCCTTTAACAATCGCGGTAATTTTGCCGAAATGTAATGTGTATAAAGTTACAATTTTGCTGGTGTCGCCGTAATTGATTTTGCGCAGAACAATAGCTTCGGTTTTTTGAAGTGAAGCCATTTCTAAAATTTGTAAGGATATTGATACAACTCTTTATCCGTTATAATTCCCGTAATTAATTCTGCGGGGGTTACATCAAACGCCGGTGCAAAAACATTGTAAGTATCTTTAGTAAAGGATTTATTCCCAATTGATGTTAGTTCGTTTGCTTCGCGATATTCAATATTTATTTGATTTCCGGTGTCACATTTCAAATCAATAGTGGAAGATGGCGCGGCGATGTAGAATGGGATATTATGAAATTTGCAATTCACCGCTAAGTTGTAAGTTCCAATTTTGTTTGCTGAATCCCCATTTTTCGCGATTCTATCTGCACCGGTGATTACAAGATCAACCATGCCGTCTCTGATTAAAACAGATGCAGTGGAATCGACATTTATTGAAAAAGGAATTCCCAACTTTTCCAGTTCATACGCTGTTAATCTGGAACCCTGAAGAAGAGGTCGCGTTTCATCCGCGAATACATGCTTAACCATTCCATTCTCAAAGGCTTTTTTAATAACGCTGAAAGCCGTGCCATCTCCACCCGTAGCTAATTTACCGGTATTGCAATGTGTAAGGACTCGTTTTTTTTCAGAAAATATTTCCAGTCCGTTCTCTCCGATTCTTTTACACATTTCAATATCTTCAGAATGAATTTTTACAGCCTCGATTATAAGGTTATCTGACATTTCTTCCAAGTTAGAATTCTCCGCGACATATTTCATCCTATCCAAAGCCCAAAAAAGATTAACCGCCGTTGGTCGGGTAGCTTTTAACCTCTCGTAAACAGCGTCAATTCTTTGCCGAAGATCACCATTTAATTTACTTTTCCTCATAGCGAGGGCAAAAGCATAAGCCGCCGCAATCCCAATTGCGGGTGCTCCTCTAACTTCTAATTTTTCGATAGCTTCGGCAATTCTCTCGTAATCATCAGTTACAATATATAATTCATCCAATGGTAACTTGGTTTGATCAAGAATTATTACCCTATCTTCGTGAAACTCAATCGCGTAATAATGTTGCATTTATTCAAATCTCGATAATTCTTTAAATTCATTGTAACGGGCTTTTACTTCCAATGTGGATAAATCTTCAAGTCCTTTGGTACTAAACTTTTCAACACAAAATGAAGCCATCGTACTTCCATAAATTACGGCACGTTTCAGGCTTTCGAATGATAAATCTCGTTCCCGATGTAGATATCCCGTAAAACCACCGGCGAATGAATCACCCGCACCGGTCGGGTCGTAAATGTCGGTCATAGGATAAGCGGGAGCCGAGAAAATTTGATTTTCCCCGAACAATAAAGCTCCGTGTTCCCCTTTCTTAATAATTAAATATTTGGGGCCCATTTTTTGGATCATTTGCGCTGATTTTATCAAATTAGGTTCGGACGTTAATTGGCGGGTTTCTGAATCATTTATTATTAACACGTCGACTTGTTTAAGAACTTCGATTAATTTGTCCTTCATTAAGTCTATCCATAAATTCATGGTATCACAAACAGTAAATTTTGGTTTTTCCATTTGTTCGAGGACTTTTAATTGCAGATCGGGACCAATATTACCGAGAATCAGAAAGTCACTTTTTTGATGTTTTTCTGGAATGATCGGATTAAAATTTTCGAAAACGCCTAACTCGGTAAAAAGTGTATCCCGGGTGTTGAGGTCGAAATGATATTTTCCACCCCATCGGAAAGTTTTACCATTCTTGATTACCTGCATTCCATCCAAACCGATGTTATGTTTCTCGAGCATCTCAATATGTTCGGTTGCGAAATCTTCGCCGACAACGCCGACAACCTCAACCGGAGCGGTAAAATAACTGGCGGCTAAAGCAATGTAAGTTGCCGAACCTCCTAGCGCGTTATCTGTTTTATCAAAAGGTGTTTCGATAGAATCCAAAGCAATTGAGCCAACTGTTAATAATGCCAAATTTTTCTCCTTATATATTTTTTGTTAATTCTATTTCTACAAAAGCGAATACACTTTTGTCATTTTGAAAATAATCATAAATAATATCAACCGAATCTCTTTGACCTTTCCATGCGAGCATTCTTTTCGCGTTATCCTTCGAAACCCATCGATATTCTGTGTGTTCATCAGAAAGAATTATAATGTTGTTATTGTCCACTTTGGAAGCAAATACAGGAACTAAATTTATTGAATCATCCAAAGATAAATAAAAAGAATTAACGGAGGGCGCAACCCACATTTTTACGGGGCAAAGTCCGGTTTCTTCCTTTAATTCTCTAATTGCCGCATTTACCGCGGTTTCACTCGGTTCAATTTTTCCGGAAACCATTTGCCAAAGATTCGGATATATTTCGTCATGGGATCGTTTCAAAAGCAAAAATTCGATATCGCTTTCTGATTCACGAAATATATGGTTTTCAATAATATTGGATTTTATTTTCGGCATATTTTAGAAAAACGCTTGTGCTTCAGCCCTCATTGTGTGTATGGGATTTGATCCGCCGAGCAATCGGCCATCATAATTAAATGACATTTGTAAATTTTGAGATAATCGATAATCAAAATTTAATCTCCAAAAGTAATTCTTTCCTATTTGATTTCCTTTTGTTAACTGGAACGGAATATAATTTTCCGAGTTGTTTGTGATTAATTCGTTACGCTCAACTTCGAGCTGCAGCCTTCCGGTATTAGCGATTGCGTAAACAAATCTGATTTTTTGAGAATTCGCGTCAATTTGAGTTGGAATTTGTGGAAACGAATCCTCACTTTGAGAATTCTCAATTGTAAATCCAACCTCAATATTTCTATACGGTTTATACGAAAAATCACTTTTTAACGATTGGGATTCAACTCTCCGTGCTCGTCTGGAATTACCGGCAGCATCGACGAAATCCGATTCGGAAACAATTTCTGTTTCGTTGGAGAACTCTTCAATCATTTTGAATCGAATCCGTAAGCTTTGTTCCCTGAAATAACTTCTTTCAATTCCCGAGCTAAATTGATTAAGACCTTTCCTCTGATTGTACCGCAATCTGAATGAAAGATCGCGTTTATTCTTGAATATATGAAAATCCGATTGAAATTGATTAAACCCCCTAATTGTTGTTGAATCGTTTAGGAAACTATCCATATTAAGTAAATAGATTTTTTTCGTTTCGAGTTCCTTACTATTTTCTTCGATGCGATAAAATGTTTCAATTGATAGCGGATTAACTATTTTTTCTAAGAAAGAATTGCCATTTACAATTTGGGCAAAGTCTAAATTCCAGCGTGTGTTAGTTTTTAATTCAACAATCGGAATCAATTCATCGGAAGGAATGGTGATTTGGATAAACTCGCCATCGAAAATTGTTGGTTCATATTCATTCTCTTCAGCGATTCCATTATTATTTAAATCCCCCAAATAAATGTAGTTTCCGGTTCCAATGGGTACTTGTACAAATACCCTTTCTAATTTTGAAGTTTTTCTGGTGGAGGCTTCATAGAAAATCGAGCCTCTCAAAAATCTGTCAAACAACAATGCGGACGATTGATTTCTAATCAATATTGATTCGTTGTTAGATTTTCCCAGCAATTTAAATTGTTCGGATATTTCCTTTTTTCGTTGCGTAAAAGTAAAATTCGTACTGAATTCACGATTACTCGAATAATCCAATTCAAAACTGTTTCCCCTCGAATTGGATTCTTTCACCAAAAATCCGTTAAAGGGGAAAAACTCATTTCTAAATGTATATTTGTAATTTAATCTCATCCCATAAAGATCAAATAATCCTATGTAAGGCGAATATTCCTCATACCGTAAACTTTGATTGTTGAGGGAATCCAACCCGCTGCTCCCTTGTTCCTTATTCTCAAAAGAGAATTCAATTCCCGGAGTAATTATTCCAATTTTGTAATTAACATTTCCGGATTGCCTCAGCCAATCGGTCACTAAAAAATTGTTTTGAGTATTTACATAATCGAATTGATAATTTAGATTCAGTCTTTCATCATAATAGATTTTTGTATCGGAATAAAAACGATCCGAACTGAAGCTATCCCCTTTAGATAATTTCCCATACCGCGCAACAACATCTATATTATTATTCAATCCGTATTTTACTTCGGCTTCTCTGAGATTCTCATCCAATTTAACAGCGCTGTTGGTGTTGTAAAGCCTGTCAAACTCAATTTCATTAATACGATATAGTGAAGTATAATCTTTTCTGATAAATCTGTCTCTATATATGAGACTCAATTTTCCATATTCGTTATCTTTGGATTTTAATTCATAATCTCTCAGAGAAAGTGATAGATTGTAAGCCAAACCGTTATTATCGCTTTCGTCTAAATCGGAAAATCTGTTTTTATCGTTGTCACTGCCCGCGAGTTCGAGTTCAAACGCAAGGTTTTCCGTTGGTCTATATTGAAGCACTACATTCGCGGTTTGTGTCAACTCCGGCATCGGTAAAAACCGGATTGGGAGATAAGCTCCTTCCCCAACTCCTACAAACTTATAATGTCCAAGATTCTCTTTTCTGTAATCACCATTTTGTTCTCCGACGTAAGAAAAGGTGACGTTATAGATCGCTTGCAAATCACCGGGCGAGTATGTGTAAATTGTTTTAGAAATACCATCAACCAGACTGTCAATCTTGATGTAAGCTCCTTTTCGATTTCCGAGTGAATCTAGAGGTGCGATCACTGCGCCATCCAAAGATGCGCCGTTCCGATCATCTCCGGCTTCAGATAGTATATTAATCTCATTATCGGTTAAAATAAAATCAATCGGACTGTCCTGGTCATCCCCTTCACGCATCAACGAAATATCTAATTTGATTTTATCATTCAAAAATTGAGAGCTGAAATCCGCCCCGATAAAATTTCGGTTATATCTCTGATCAGTATATTCAAAATCAATTATTATTCGACTTACGGAAGTAATTAGCCTATTAGTTGTAAAGGTAAGCTCACCATTCGCATATTCGATAATATAATCGTTATTCTCACCGCGTTTCATTTCTTTGCCATCAAGAAAAACCTTTTCGCTTCCGGCAATTATTATAATATTCCTTTCATTATTGATGCCTGACAATCGATAAGGACCTTGCACTCCATCCACGCCGGTAAATTCGTTTGTGTTGAACTTTCCTCTCGATCCGGCTATCGCAAACGATGCTTCGGTTTTCTCCAATGTTAATTTGCCCGTTAAACCTTGAAGCTTCCTCTTAATTCTGCCGAATTCACCATTGCTCAAGTTGTACTCATAATCTCCAAATATACCCTGTGCGATTGGATGTTTAACCTCGATAAAAACTTTATCGAGTTCTTCAAGTCTTTCGGTATTTCCTTCAGGTTGAATTGGAGTGTTTTCGTCGGTCAACGCTGCGGTAATTTCCAGATCATCGGAAAGCTTTCCCGAAAGCTGGAGCCTGAGTCCGGAATTAAGGGTGAAATCTTTATTTGTTCCTACGGTAAAACCTCTCAATATAGTTCCCGATTTTTGGATATCGTTTCCAAAAATAGATTTAGAATCAAGCTCTTCCGAATTCGATTTTATCGCATAAACTGTATCCTCAACTTCTAATGAATTTATTTTAATTAATTCTCTTTTTGAATAGACTTTCCGCAAATCAAGGTTCTGAAAGAGATACTCTGCAACAAGAGTATCGCCGATTGAAGGGGCGAAATCTAAATCGAATTGAATTCTATTGGTTGTAGAATCGAAACTGTATTGTGATTGGGGAATTAATTCGGAATTTTCGAACACTTTGACAGACTTTGAAAGAATAATGATTTCGGATAGTTGAAACTCTGTCTCGAAACCAACTTTGAAGGTATCTCTTCCGGTCTCGTAGTTATATAGATTTTGGGCAAAATTGTTGCTAGAAAAAATAACTAACAACGTAAATAGGAGGTATCTGAAAAATTTGATCAAAAATAATATCTATTTTTAACTCAATCTATAATCTTGAGCGATAGTGTTCAAGTGTTTTATTTTTCAGCAATTTTACTCATATCTAAGCGCTTCAATCGGATCTAAATTTGAAGCTTTAATAGCCGGATATACTCCGAAAATAAGTCCGACACCGGTTGTGACGGTCAAGCCAATTAGTATCCAATCGTAAGGAATAATAAACGAGACACCAATTGCCCCGGCAACCAGATTACCGCCGAGTACTCCAAGCGTAATTCCTATCAACCCTCCGATCAGACTTAAAACAATTGCCTCGACCAAGAATTGAATTCTGATAACCTTTTTTTGCGCTCCAATTGCTTTACGAATCCCAATTTCTCTCGTTCTTTCCGTAACACTAACCATCATTATGTTCATAATCCCGATTCCGGCAGCGATTAAAGCAATAAAAGCCACCACAAATGCACCGAGCTTGAAGTATTGAGTAATATCGTTAAACTGACCAATCAGTTGCTCATTAGTAATTATTTCAAAATCATTTTCCTCACCGGGCCCAACTTTGCGAAGCGTGCGTAAAATACCGATCACTTCATCCAATGTTTTTTCGGCAAGTTCAGAATTTCGGGCCATTATTGTATATGAACCACTCCTTCTATCACCATAGACTTTTTTATAAAGTGTGACAGGAATAATTACAAAATTATCTTGTCCCTGCCCCAGCACCGAACCAATTTCTTCGAATACGCCAACGACTTCCAGCGTTAAGTTTTCAATCCGGATTTCCTGACCGATGGGATAGATAGATTTAAATAGTTTTTCCGCAACAGCAGCGCCAAGAATACAAACTCTTCTCGCATATTCCATATCATTATTTGTAAAACCTCGCCCCTCACCAATATCATAGGAAGACGCTATAAATTCATCTTCATTCGCTCCAATTAAAGTTACATCGGGGTTTGTACTTTCATTTTGGTATTTTGCCACCTTGCCGCCACGATCCATAGAGATGCCGACAGCATTAGGAAGTGTCGCTCGGGATTTTAACTGCAATCCCAGTTCAATCGTAAGATCCTCTCGATTGCGATATTCGCGTCTTGAACCGTGCCCGATACTAACGGCAGGGTATTTCTGAATTATATAATTATTTGTGCCGATCGAGTTAAATGTATCAACCACACTTTGTTGGATGGCGCTGAGTGCGGTCATAACGACAATGATTGAGAATAAACCGATCGCAATACCAAGAAGGGTCAAAGATGATCTGAGTTTGCTTGTCCTGATTGAAGCAATTGCGAGTTTTGCACTTTCTATAATTTGGAACATTAAATTACCTCTTATTCATATCTTAGAGCATCAACCGGATCAAGCTTTGATGCTTTATATGCCGGAAGAATTCCTGAAATCAACCCTACAAAAGCCGATATTAAAATCGCAATTACTACTATATTTATCGGCATGGCTGTAGGTAAAAATTGATCAATAATGAGACTGATCGGAAACGAAATCACAATTCCAATAATACCGCCAATGATGCAAATAAATGAAGCTTCGAAAAGAAATTGTGCCAAAATTGCCCATTGTTTCGCGCCAATCGCTTTTCGTATTCCTATTTCTTTTGTTCTTTCAGTTACCGAAACGAACATGATATTCATGATTCCGATTGCACCAACAAACAATGAGAGCGCGGTAATTACTATACCCGCGATAGCAATAACGCCGACAGTTTGATCGTATATCTCTGTAAACATCTCCTGCTGATTTATTGCAAAATCGTCCTCTTCGGTGGGCGGAACTTTCCGAATTGTACGCATGTGCGCTCGGATTTCGTCTTTGGTTTCATCAATTTTGTCTATATCGGCCACTTTTACATCGATTCTTAAACGACCTCTGGTCTCACCAAATGCCCTTTGAAAAACTTTTATAGGCATTATTACCTGTCCGTCAAGACTAAAAGATCCAAGAAATCCGGAACCTTGTTTTTCTAAAACGCCAATAACTTTTAACTTTACATTTTCCATTTTTACATTTTTGCCGATCGGATCTTCATTTGGGAAAAGAATATCAGCGATATCTGTACCAATAATACAGACTCTTCGCGATGCATGAACCTCAAACTCCGTCATGAATCTTCCCTCCTGCGGAATTGCTCCCCCGGTTCTTAGGAAATCCGGCGTCGTACCATAAATAAGAGTTGATTCAGCATTCTTACCTTGGTATTTAATTGTTCTGCCAAATGTTCTAATATTCGGCGCAATCGCATCGTAGGATGAGAGCATACTTTTTAATTTTTCATAATCTTCGAATGTAATATCTTTTCTATTCCGATAACGCCTCCAATCTCCACCGGCAAACCATGGCATTTTATCTACATACAGAACGTCACTACCGAGTGATGAGATTGAGTTTAAAAATGCAGATTCAAGACCCACAATTGCGGTTGACATTGTAGTAACCGCTACGATTCCGATAATAATTCCTAATGTAGTAAGTACTGATCTGAGTTTGTTGGCGCGAATGGCTCTGAGGGCGATGAGCATCCCTTCTTTTAATGCGATTAATGTCTGAAACATATTCATCCGAAGTATAAATCAATAAATGAAAAAAAATAATAAGTAAGTTACTAATTTTTTTATTTGACTAACAATTGATCGAAGTAGTTTAAAATAAAATGACCCCAGGGCTGGGGTCATAAAATTAGTCAATTTAGTTATACTATTATTCTATTCATATCTAAGTGCTTCGATAGGGTCCAGATTTGAGGCTTTGTAAGCCGGATACGTTCCAAAAGTAATTCCGATTAACACACAAAGCGTAAAACCGATTATTACCCAATCTATTGGAACGACTGCAACAGCTTGCAAGGCCGCACCGGCTATGTTGCCGACAAGAACCCCGAGGAAAATTCCTATTGCACCTCCGAACAAACTTAACGTAACGGCCTCAACAAGAAACTGGAACATAATGTTAAATTTATTGGCTCCGATAGCTTTTCGTATTCCAATTTCTTTTGTACGTTCAGTTACAGAAACAAGCATAATATTCATAATACCTATTCCGGCTGCAAGTAAAGCAATTGCCCCAACTACAAACGCGCCTATTCTAACTCCGGCTGTCATATCACTAATTTGGTTCAAAATGGCTTCATTTGTTCTGATGTCAAAATTATTTGGTTCGCCAGGAGCAACTTTTCGAATTGTTCGGAAATAACCTTCCGCCAATTCAATCAAGTCGTCGTAACCCTCTTTTGTATGCGACATAAGCGTGATATTTATACTTCTCGACCGTTTCCCATAAAATCCCATAAATGTTGTAATCGGCATAATCGCAAAATTATCCTGACTCTGCCCGAAAACGGCACCTTGACTTTCGAGAATGCCAATCACTCTCAAGCGATGACCATCAACTTTAACTTCCTGCCCGAGGGCGTTCCCAAACGGGAATAAAACTTTAACTATATCTGCCCCAAGAACAATTACCCTATTGTAGGAATCAATATCATTGGCGTTGAATGCCCGGCCTTCGCCGATGACCCAATTGTTATTAGGTAAAGCTTCGGGAGTTGCTCCACAAACCGCAACATTTGGATTTGTTTCTTCACTTTCAAATTTAATTATTTTACCGCCGGTCCATTGTTCGCCGCCAACTCCAATCGCTTGATTTCCAATTGCTTCTTGCAATCGATAATATTCTTCCAAGTCAATATCAGGACGGTTTCTTACTAATTTTGCCCGTTCGGCATTTGACATTTGGAGAGAAGGCCATTTTTGAATCTGAAATGTATTTTTAGCAAGTGCGGAAACGCCTTCTTCGATACTTGTTTGTAACATCGAAATAACAGTACTAATCGATATTATCGAAAAGATCCCAACAACAATTCCTAAAATTGTTAAAAATGATCTTAATTTATTAGTATGAAGTGCGCTAAACGCAATTTTAAGTAATTCAAATATTTTTGTCATTCGTACCTCAACGCTTCAACCGGATCCATTTTAGCGGCTGTGTACGCAGGAGCGAAACCGCTTAAAATGCCTGTGATTAATGATATTACAACCGCGAGAATAACAGCATCTTCTTGAATAGTTGTAGGTAAATATTGGTTAATTATCAGGCTAGTTACAATCGCGAGAAGTAATCCCAACATTCCCCCAATTAAACAGATGACCGCAGATTCGGAGATAAACTGTCCTAATATCGCTCGTTTTTTCGCGCCAATTGCTTTTCGGATTCCGATTTCTTTTGTTCGTTCTTTAACCGAAACAAACATGATATTCATGATTCCGATCGCGCCTACAAATAACGACAATCCCGTAATAAAATATCCCGCTATTTGAATAACGCCAATAGTTTCGTTGATATTAGTTAACAATCCTTCCTGCTGATTTACAGAAAAATCATTTTTCTGATCGTAAGTTAACCCTCTAACTCGCCGCATAACTCCGATTGCTTCTTCTTTAACATCCTCAACCATTAAGCTGTTTGGGGCTCTTACATTAATTGTAACACTTCCCCAAGTTTCGTTTTGGAAATATTTATGAATAATTCCTATCGGCAAATAAACTTGGTTATCCGGATTAAAATCACCCATTACCCAGCTGCCTTGTTCTTCAAGAACACCGACAACTTTCACCTTTTTTCCTTTAATTTTAACGTATTGACCGATCGGGTATCCCATCGGGAAAAGTTGGTTGGCAACGGTATATCCAAGTACACACACCGCTCTCGCTCCATCACTTTCAAGTTGACTAAAAAACCTACCATCTTCGAAATTTAGGTTTGTGGTTTTGACATAGTCTGCATTCGTGCCCGTAATAAGTGTAAATTCAACTTTATTACCTTCTTGTGAAATCGTTTGTCGCGTCATCAGTGTCGGAGCAACGGCAAGGGGAAGTTTAGCGAGATCTTTAAATTTCTCGAAATCCTCCATTTGAATATTTTCACGATTTCTCAATTCCCACCAGGGAATATCGTTGTTAAACCATGCCCACTTATCAATATACAGATTATCGCTTCCGAGAGAAGCAACACCCGTTTGAAAAGCTTGATCTATACCTTTAACCGCTGTTGACATCACAACTACGGCCCAAACCCCAATTATTATTCCCAATGTGGTTAAAACCGATCGGATTTTATTGGCGCGGATTGCACGGAATGAAATAATTAATCCTTCTTTTAATTCAAAGAGATAATTCTTCATGATTTATCCTTCCTCAGTTTGTTCAACCCTTTTTTCAGGTATTTTTCTGTTATCAACTTGCAAATCGCTTTCCACCAGTCCATCACGGACACGAATAATTCTATTCGCATGTTCTGCAATGTATTCTTCGTGAGTAACTAATATTATTGTATTTCCTTGCTCATATATTTCATTAAACAAGTACATTATATCTTCACCGGTCTTTGTGTCGAGGTTTCCGGTTGGTTCATCCGCCAAAATAATGGATGGTTTTGTAACCAGAGCCCTCGCAACCGCAACTCTTTGGCGCTGTCCACCGGAGAGTTCGTTTGGTTTGTGAGTCATTCTGTCCGATAGCCCGACATTTTCCAAAGCCGCTTCAGCCCTTTCTCGTCTTTCCACAGTAGGAATTCCGGCATATATTAACGGCAGTTCAACATTATGCAATGCCGTTGATCTTGGCAGAAGATTAAAAGTCTGGAAAACGAATCCAATTTTTTCATTTCTTATTTGAGCGAGTTCGTTATCATTCATCTCACTCACATTCACACCTGTGAAGTCGTACTTCCCTTTTGTCGGAGTATCCAAACATCCGAGTATATTCATTAAAGTTGATTTACCTGATCCTGACGGACCCATAATTGCGACATACTCATTCGCATCAATTTTGAGCGAAACATCTGAGAGCGCACGGACCTCCTCTGTTCCAACCTGGTAAATCTTCGCTATATGTTCTATGGTGATAATATTCATTTCGATTCCATCTTTTTAGTTTTCAGAATTTTCGTCATCTGCGCCACGAGGACCTTTGCCCCCACCACCTTGTACCATAACTTTTACACTATCACTCAATTCTTTCGAAATTGCTCTGTAAGGACCGGTTACAACTTTTTCGGTTCCGTCGAGTCCTGATTTAATTTCTATAAAGCTATCATCACTAATTCCGGTTTCCACAGTTACTTTTTTAGCGTAACTTCCGTCGACAACAAAAACAACTTCGTCCGGTTTTTTGGGTCCACTATCTTTTGCTTTCATCTCACCATCGCCGTTACCTTCTCCACCACCGAAGTTTGGTTGCGTCATTCTTGCGGTTACACTTTGAATTGGCACTGAATAAACATCTTTAACAGTTTCAGTTTGGATATCGGCATCGCAAGACATACCGGGACGAATATTTGAATTATTATTAATTAATTTTATTCTGACCTCAAAATTAACAACTTGATCTTGTGTCCCCAATCCACTTGTTTCTGCACTATTTCCGATTTGTGAAACCAATCCTTTAAATTTCACGTCTCTAAATGCATCGATTTCCACATCAGTTGTATCATCGAGAGAGATTAATACAATATCATTTTCATCAACTTCCACGCGTGCTTCAATTTGTGTTAAATCCGCGACGGTCATTAAATGAGTTCCTTGACTGAATCCACTACCGAGCACACGTTCACTCATCTCAACATTTAATTGAGTTACAATACCGTTCATCGGAGAATAAATAGCTGTTCGTGCTAAATTTTCTTCAGCTTCACTTAAGGATTCTGTTGCTTGAACCACAGACGCTTTTTGCATTTCCAAACTGCCTTCCGATTGAAGATAGGCTGATTTTGCGCGCTCTAATTGAGATTCACTTGCAAGTCCTTTTTCATAAAGTCCTTTAATTCTTTCGTATTCAGCTAAAACTTCTTCCAGGGCAGCCTCTCTAACTTTTAGAGATGCTTTAACTGAGTTTAAGCTCGCTTTTGCGCGGTTCCTTTGCGCTACATAAACGTCCGGTTTTATTCTAATTAAAAGAGTTCCTTTACTTACAACATCACCTTCTTCAACCGGCAGCTCAACAATTTCGCCACTCACTTCAGGTCTTAGAATAACTTGTTCAATCGGGAAAATTGTACCCGTTGCAGAGACGACTTGAGTAATATTTCTTTTACCTACATCTTCTGTCTGAACAGAAACAATCACTTCTTTATTTCCACCAAGCACAACCATTAATACAACCACTACCAACAACAATCCAAGAAATCCAAAAATGAAGATTTTCTTTTTTGATCCTTTTTTTCCCTTAGCCATTTATCATTTCTCCTAAATTTTATATTTATTCAAATTTTGCAAAATCAAGTTCTCCTAACGAATTCAGCAATTGATTCATTGCTACATTGTATGAGAATTCGGCAGATATTAATTGTCTTCTAGCTTCTGTAAAATCTCTTACAGATTGTAAAACCTCAAGGATTGTTCCCGCACCAAGATTATATTTTTCATTATTAATTTTTCTGCTCTCTTCAGCAGATCGTACATTTTTCTTTGCTACTTCAACTTCTTTTCTTGCGGCTGAATAATTTAACAATCCTTGTTTAACATCAATTTTTATTGATCTTTCGAGTGCGAGTAAATCTTCCAATTGATTCTTTTCCGAAACCATTGCCGCTTCAACCGAGGCTTCGGTGCTAAATCCCGAAAATATGGGAACGTTAAGACTTAATCCCGCGCTGTAAACTCTCCGGTTAAATAAATCGCCGGGTGCAGTAGCGCTGGTTGAGAATCCATAATTACCGCTAATTGAAGGCCAATAACCACTTCTGGAAATTGTGACGCTATTAGACGCCGCATCAACATTTAATTTTTGACTTTGATAATCAAATCTGTTTTTAAGAGCTTCGTTTACAAGCGGCTGTAATTCGTTCATTGAATATTCATCACCCATTTCCATCAATAATTCCGCAGGTTCTGCAAATTCATAATTTTCGAGTACATCCAAAGCCAAATAATTAAGCAATTGACTTTTTGCATTTTCTAATTGATTCTCTGCTTGAATCAAAGATAATTCTGAATTACCTAATTGAACCTGTTGCGCATAAACATCCGCAATAGGAACCGAACCAAGATTATTTCTCTCTTCGATAGTTTCAAGTAATTTCTGGTTATACTCTACATTTTCTTTACGAACCGCTAATAACTTTTGCGCGGCGATAACGTTATAATAGAGTTCGGAGGCATTATATACGATGTCTTGTTTTAACTTAGCCAAACTTAACTTCGCGCCTTGAAGATTGCTTTCTTTTTGATCGATATTCGCATAATTAGCCAAACCGTTAAATAATAAAACGGAGCCACCGGCTGATAAAGAGTAACTTCTGCTATCATTTGTGGAGGATGGGATTAATTGAGGATTGCCAAAGAAATCCAATTGAGTTCCTCCATCATCCTGAGTTTTGCTCCAATTCCACGATCCTCTAAGACCTAAATCCGGCAAAAGATCGCCATAGGAGCTTTTTACATTAGCTTCATAAGTGTTGATCGAATTTTTCGTTTTGATAAGACTGGAATTTCTCTGTAGTGCAATTGAGATTGCTTTTTCAAGAGATAATTTTTGCTGTGCGAACAGATCTGATGAGGTCAGAACCAGTAGTGCCACAAATACAACAAGAATTTTCTTCATTTTTACTCCTTAATTCACGGATATTTTTTTGGTTTAACTAATCGTAAGACGCAGGTAGTGCAAAAAAAGTTACACTTTCTTTGATAAAATTATTTTTTATTTGTTAACAGATTTATTGGTCTAAAAATTCATTCTTTATTTTGATGAGATATTGATATGCATCCTCGTAGGTGTTATTGATCTTTCCATCCAAAATAGCTTCTTCAATTGCTGATTTAATTTCTCCAACCTTTTTTGAAGGCGGGATTTTACAAACCTCCATAATTTCCTCACCACGAACCGGTGATTGAAAAGCTCTTAATTCATCTTTCTCTTCAACTTCTTTTACACGTTTCATTACACGTTCGTAATTGGAAAGGTATTTCTGAACTTTAACTTCGCTTTTACTTGTAATATCAGCTCTGCACAACGTGATCAAATCATCTAAATCTTCACCGGCAGATACAATAAACCTTCTGATTGCGGAATCTGTAACTTCTTCATTTACTAAAGCGATTGGTCGCAGATGAAGCCGAACAAGCTTTTCTATATAATCCAGTTTGGAGAATGGAAGCTTCATTCTTCTAAAAATGCGTTTCATCATTCTTGCGCCCAACTCTTCATGCCCATGGAAAGTCCAACCAATTCCTTCGACAAATCTTTTGGTCTGAGGTTTGGCAATATCATGAACTAAGGCCGCAAATCTCAACCAGACATTTTCGGTGTTGGGCAAAATATTATCGATCACTTTAAGTGTATGTAAAAAGACATCTTTGTGATGATAGTCTTTCCGCTGATCAACCCCGCTTAAATTGCTGATTTCAGGAAACACAATCTCCAATACTTTCGTATCGAACATAAGTTTAAGTCCATAAGATGGATTATCCGAAGCCAGTATTTTAAGGAATTCATCTGTGATCCTTTCTTGGGATATTATTTTCAGTCTATCCCTAAATTTTTCAGCAGCCGTTATTAGACTGGAATCGAGTTCGAAATTCAATTGGGCGGCAAATCGAAAAGCACGCATGATCCTCAAAGGATCATCGTCGAAAGTTTGTTCAGGGTCTAACGGAGTCCTTATAATTTTATTATTAATATCAACTTCACCTTGAAAGCTATCAATAATTTCACCGTATGATCCTTGATTTAATGAAATAGCTAATGTGTTAATAGTAAAATCACGTCTCCTAATGTCATCTTCAAAAGTCCCTTTTTCAATAATCGGATTTCTGCTATCATGATTATAAGATTCTTTTCGAGCTCCAACAAATTCAAAATCAATTCCTTTATAATTAAAATGAGCCGTACCGAAATTTTTAAAAACAGAGAAGTTATCAGCTCCGAGAAGATCTGCAATATTCTTCGCAAATTTAATTCCGTCACCCACAACAAGAAAATCAATTTCCGATCTGGCTCGATCCAGCAATACATCTCGAACAAATCCTCCAACGATATATACTTTCATCTCCAATCGCTGAGAAGTTTCGGTAAATTTTTCGAGGAAATTCAGTTGTTCAATATTCTCTTTTATTTTTGCGCGCATATTTTAATAATAAGTTTCTGATTCCAATACCCATTCAAGAAACCCAATTTTATCCTCAACTCGTTTTTGGAAGTATGGATTAACAGAATTCTTCAATTCGTTTAATATAATCCAAGATTTTTCATACGAAAGCGAATTCAGGTAATAATCCGCAATTAAAATCTTTACATACTGTTCTAAAAAAAGATTCTCGGGATATTCAATTTGTTTCTCTCCCAATATTTGTGATGAATCTGCTAAGGATAGAACCGTCGGAATAATTTTCAACTTCGCCGATAAAGAAAGGGAGTCCAAAATCAAATCAGCTCTTTCGGAATTGTCAGACTTTAAATAATCCTTTAAAAAACTATCACCTTGTGTTAACAAAAATAATCTTTGGTATGCAATATATAAGTAATCCGGTCTGGGCCAATTTCGATATAAATCATTATAAATATCCTGAGCTTCCTCACGGGAATCTGTTAGAATTTTGATATCTGCCTTAAGAAGTTGGAGGTTATATTGATATGAAGTATGGGCGAATTTTTCAATATTCTCATTTAGCAGCGAATCAGCTTGATTGAATTCCTGGAGCATAATCAATGTAACAAGACATCCACGAAATGCTCCGTATGCTCCCGAATAATTAAAAAGCTCTGAATATTTGGAATTTGCTAACTCATATTTCCCGGCTCTATATAAATTTGAGGCAGTTGCTAATCCTTCAGCTACAATTCTAGGACAAGTTTTTTTGAACATCGGTTTACGTCCGAAATAAAAAGTCGAAAGTTGCTGCTCATTCACAAGAACATTTTCATAGTTATCCAGGAAATTATTATACTCCTTCTCTAGCGTATTTAGATCTTTTCCGGTATGTTTTTTAAAATTCGAATCACCGTAAATCGTTAGAATAGAATGAGTTGAGTACTCTGACATCAAGTACGAAATAAATGATCCCGAATAAATATATGAGATCGAAGATAAATTTCCGAGAAAACTTAGGCCATCAAATAAGTCCGGTATACTCACTTGAACATTGTTAGTTTTCGCCAATTTTGCCTGCGTATGAATATTTTGATCATCAAAATCATTTTCAAACGCCATCGCAAATCCTTCAATTAGAGATGGATTGATCCAATTCGCAACTTTGAAAGGTGTAACTCCATAATTTTTCATAAAAACATGTGCTAATTCATGTTTCAACGTGCTCCTAAAACTATGTTGATCTATGTATATTTGATTCAACCAGGGTTTTGCAACATCGGCAGCACCGGCGCCAAATAGCTTTCGTTTCTCTTCGGAATCTCTGAAAACAATCGCTACTATATTAGAATCGGGCTTCGAGCCAATCTGCTCCGCAAGTTGATCAATATAAAATCGATGATAATTTTTAAGTAATATCAGATTTTCTGATTTTATCTCTTCCGGGTAAATTATTGTGAAATCATCACTTACAAACTCACCACCTAATTCGGATTTGAGATCGAAAATTGTCGTAGAAAACCCAAAAACTATCTTCATGGGGTAAATTAATACTATGAGAAAAATTACGAGAATTGTACGGTATTTTGATGATTTAATTTTTTTGATCAGAAGGATCATGATCCCGAGAAACGTAGTAAAAATTGAAAATGCGACCATAAATAAAGTTATTGGAACGGATTCATCATATATGGTTCCTGGAAAATATCCAAATAATGGATTATAGGTATAGACTTGAGGAAGAAAATAAAATTCGGCCAGCGAAATCGACAAAGTCAAAAAATAAACCGAGAGAAAAAGAAAGAAGGATATCTTAGTTTTCGCCGAATTTAGTGCATAACCGAGGCTGCTCCCAAATAAATATGCCGGTATTGTTATCAAAAAATAATAAAACAACTCAGTCGATAATGGACATATTGAGAATATTGCATTGTGCAAGAACGAAATTATAAATGGAATGGATAGAGGGATTAATATTTGAACTGACCTAAATCTTATTCCATCCCATCGTTCAATAATTATGGCTAAGCCGCCAAAAAATGAAAGGACTAAAGCATTTACAAAGGAAAACTCAAATCCTAGAACATTGGTTAATGGAATTTGGGTCAAATATAAGTTGAGGACTATTAGTAGGAAGTAGAAAACTGATCTGAAGCTAACGTATTTTCTCAATTTTATTAATATTCTTGAGTTTTTACTCTTTCGATATCAGCACCAAGTTTTTGAAGTTTTTCCTCAATTCGTTGGTAACCGCGATCTAAATGATAAATTCGTAAAACCTCGGTTTCACCTTCTGCAGCTAATCCGGCAAGAACAAGACATGCGCTTGCTCTAAGATCCGTCGACATCACTTTGGCTCCTTTAAGCGACTTGCCACCGGTAACAACCGCACTGTTTCGCATCACTTCAATTTGTGCTCCCAGTCGTGTTAATTCAGGGATATGTTTAAATCGATCAAAATAGATGTTATCGGTAATCCGAGAAGTCCCCCTTGCGAGAGTCATATATGCTGTCCATTGTGCTTGCATATCTGTGGGAAATCCGGGATAAGTTGAAGTGCTTATATCCACGGGCAACACATCGATTTCAGTTGCATCGATATCAATTAAGTCATTATGTACATTACACTTAACGCCGCTATCTTCAAGTTTGTATATAATAGTTTCCAGATGGGACGGTTCAACTTTCTCGAGAGTGATTCTCCCTTTCGTCATCGCGGCAGAAATCATTAAAGTACCCGCTTCAATTCGATCGGGAATATTATTCATTTCAATTGGGAGTAATTCATCCACTCCTTCGATTTCTACAGTTGAGGTACCAATACCATCGATTCGTGCTCCCATCTTCACCAGTGATTTCTCCAGCTCAACTATTTCAGGTTCCGTGGCTGCGTTCGTAATCAAAGTTGTACCTTTCGCGAGAGTCGCGGCCATAATTGTATTTCCGGTTGCTCCCACTGAGGAGATATCGAAATGAATTTTTGCTCCGATTAGCTCTTTACATTTCGCTAAAATGTAACCTTCCTCAAGTTCAATTTCCGCGTTTAATTTTTTAAGCGCTTCCAAATGCAAATTTATTGGTCGCGGACCCCACGCACAGCCTCCCGGTAAAGAAACTTTAGCGCTTTTGTATCTCGCCAGCAATGGACCTAAAACATAAACTGAAGCACGCATTTTTTTAACGTGTTCGTATGGCGCTTCTTGATGAGTAATTGTGGATGTGTCAACTGTTAATCGGTGATTTTCAAAATTAAATTCAACTCCCAGAAAATTAAGGAGTTTTAACATAGTATATGTATCCGCAACTTCGGGTACATTATTTATAATATTCCTGCCATTGTTTAATAAGGTTGCCGGCATTAGCGCTAAAACTGAATTTTTAGCACCGGAAACTGTTACTCTCCCGCTCAGTTTTTTACCGCCGCGGATTACAAACTTATCCAATAAAAACTCCGATATTCTCTACATTATTTTAAGAATTGTTCCGTTTACACCGGTTAAATAGACTGATCCATCGGAACTTAATTCCAGATCAGAGAAATTTATAAGTGTTTTTGTATCAAACGCGTTCCAGGTCTCTCCTTCATCCTGCGAAACCATCAGAATTCCTTTTCCGCCGGCAATCAGAACAAGCTCATCATTAATAAATTTAACCGTTTGAAAACCATCTGCAGGAGAATTCATAACTTGAATCCACGTCTCACCGCCATCATCAGTTCTGAAGATTAAGTTTCCACCAACCGCGATTCCAATATCTTCGTAGAAATCAATGGATTTTAGATATCGGTTCGTGAATGGTTCTTCTTCTCTCCAGCTTGAGCCTCCGTTTGTAGTTTTTAAATACATTCCATTCCAACCAACAATGTATCCCAAATTCTGATCCACAAAAGCAACATCATAAAGTATGTTGGAAGTGTTCATGCTAATTCTTGACCAATCACTGCCACCGTTTGTGGTTCTCATTACCATTCCTTTGCTTCCCAGAACGAATCCAAGGTTATTATCAATGAATCTGACTTTGAATAAGTTATGATCGGCATCTACAGGAAACTTCTGAATAGTTTTCATAAAGTCGTCACTATAAACAAAGCTGGATTCTCCACCCACGAGGAAACATTTCCCATCATCGAGTAAAAGAGCGTCGTTAATTTTATATTTCCCGTCAAGTTCAACATCATACCATAACTCACCTGCATTTTCGGTTAAAAGTACAGTACCGCTATCCCCAACAGCTATTCCTTGCCCGACCGCAGATAATGTAATACCATTTAGCGCACGATTAGTACCACTGATTTGTTTTGCCATTCTAGAAAATGAAGTTTCATCCGATTCAAATAAACTTTGAAAACTGTATCGTTTGAAAGCATCCATAGTCTCTTCAGACTTTATTATTTCATCAACTTGATTGTACACGAACCATGACAATGAAATAACAACTGCCAGAAATACCATAAATCCGATTGTTGAATTCGTTTTAACTCTTTTCTTGTTGTTTTCCTTCTTCTTAGCCGCGGTCGTGCTTATGTTGCTGATATAATTGTCCACTTCACGCAGCGCAGATTGAAATTCCGAACAATGAACGTATCGTTTCTCGGGATCTTTGTTCATTGATTTAGTGATAATATCATCTATAATTTTGGGTGTTCCGGGTATCATTTCAGATATTTTCGGAGGTTCTTTCTTGAGGTGAGCATCCATGATATCGTAATCATTTTCGCCATAAAAAGGTGGTTTGCCAACCAACATTTCATACATTGTGCATCCAAGTGAATAAACGTCACTTCGATGTGTAATATCAATTCCTTTAATTTGTTCAGGACTCATGTAATAGACCGTGCCAACTTTAGCTCCGGTCTGTGTAACGCCCTTTTCGAATAAAGATTTGGAAATGCCGAAATCCATTATTTTGGCAGATCCTTCTTTGTTAAAAACTATGTTCGATGGTTTAATATCTCGATGTATAAATCCTTTGGAGTGAGCATAGCCGATTCCGGCCAATACTTGTTTCATAATATAAATTACATCATATAAATGAAGTCGTTTTTGGCGGTAAATAACTTTTTCCAGACTCTCCCCTTCAACAAATTCCATTACAATGCCGAGCATATCACCATATTCCATAAAACCGTATACGGTTACAACATTTTGATGAATCAGTTTGGCTTGATTTTTTGCCTCACGTTTGAATCTTTCTATAAAACTGCTTCGGTTAAAAAGCTGGGAACTCATAACCTTTATAGCGACTTTACGTTCTAATTTCGTATCGTAAGCTTCATAAACAACGCCCATTCCTCCTTTGCCCAAAACTGAAATTATTTTGTAATTATCAATGGTTTTTCCGATCAAATTTTCCATTTAATGATACCCGAGTTTGAAAATTATAAAATTGGGAACGATTGTTTATAAGGACATTATATTAGTCAAAAGAACATTATTTATCCACACTCTAATCAGATAAATTAATCGAAAGTCGTTGGTTGGAGGGCATCTATTTAGTAAATGGGTTATCCTTCAAAAAGATATCCATGTTAGTAAAAAGGAAATAGATAATAACACTAATAAAAATGAGGAAGAAAACGATAAACAAAACTCCCGCCGTACTGGTTTTTTGTTTTGTTTGAACAGATGAGGAAGATGTAACCTTGGGAATTTTTTCTTCAAGCACGTCTAAAGCATTCGAAAAATCTCTACAACTATTAAATCTTTCATAATATTTCTTATTCATTGCTTGAAGCACAACCGCATCCAATGATGCCGGGATGTCAGGATATTTCCTCGAAGGTCTAGTTGGATTTTTGCTTAAATGAGCTTCAAAAAGTTCATATTCACTTTCAAAACTAAACGGTGGTTCCCCGGTAAGTATTTCGTAAAGTGTGCATCCCATCGAGTAAATATCGGTATGGTGCGTCACTTCTTGAGCGCGTATTTGCTCAGGACTCATGTAATAAGCGGTGCCGATATTGGCGCCGGTTTTTGTAACACCTTTTTCAAAAATTGACTTGGATATCCCGAAATCCATTATTTTTACAGCCCCTCCGGGCTCTATCATAATATTACTTGGTTTGATATCTCTGTGCACAAATCCTTTACTATGCGCATAACCAAGACCCGCCAATGCCTCTTTCATAATATGAATTGCATCACGCATGTGAAGGCGGCCTTGTTTTCGCAAAATTCGATCAATGCTATGGCCTTTAACGTGTTCCATTACGATACCGATTACATCGTCATACTCGATAAATCCGTATACAACTACAACATTCGGATGAACCAATTGGGCTTGATTTCTGGCTTCTCGCCTAAACCGTTCGAGGAAAGAACTATTGTTTTCAATTAAGCTCTCATCAATAATTTTAATTGCGACATTTCGCTGTAATTTTATATCATAAGCTTTATAAACTGTTCCCATCCCTCCTCTTCCGAGGAGTTCGACAAATTCGTAGTTATCAACTACATGTCCGATTAAATTAGCCATTTATTTGCATTTCGAAATTTGTTATTGTAATTATAGACTAAAATGGGAAAAGTAGTTACAAATACTTTTATATACAATCTTCACAAATAAAAAAAACTTGTGTCTTTGTTTGAATAAAACAAGTTTCTTTTATTGATTTGCATTTGAAAATAAGTTAGTTTTGTAGGCTTAAAACTATGCGAGAGTGGCGGAATTGGTAGACGCGCTAGACTTAGGATCTAGTATCTTAGGATGTGGGGGTTCGAGTCCCCCCTTTCGTACCAATCTAAAAAAAATCAAAAACACGATTAGAGGTCGATTTGGAATCTAAGGTTAATGTTATATCAAGTTCAGAACACGAAATTGAGGTCACACTTTCGTATGATGAAATAAAACCGGAGATTGAAGCCGCTTACAAAGAAGAAAGAAAAAAAATAACCATGCCTGGTTTCCGCAAAGGAAAAGTTCCCATGCAAATGCTAAAAAAAATGTATGGTGATGCGATTGAGTATCAAGCCAGCGAAAAGATTGCAAACTCCAAGTTCTGGACCGTGGTTGAATCAGAAAACTTAAATCCAATCAGTACCCCTGCATTAACCGATATTGATTTTGTTCCCGGTGAAAAACTCGCATTTAAAGTAAAGTATGAAGTGAAACCGGAAATGGAAATTCTAGATTATAAAAATCTTAAAATTGATAAACCGGTATTCAAACTTCGCGATGAAGATGTTGAACACGAAATCGAACATTTGTTGAAATCTAAAGCATCATTCGAAGAGACTGAGGAAATTACCGATAAAAAGCATAAAATAGTCGTTGACCTTCAAAGAGTTGATAGTGAAGGGAATGCTTTAGAAGGTAGTAAAAATGAAGATTTTACGATAGACTTAGATGCGCATAATATTAATAAAGAAATTATTGATAGCGCGATCGGAAAAAAAGTTGGTGAAAATTTTAATTTTTCTTTTACCGATGAACGACCCTCCGAAGATGATTCTCCAAAAGAAGAATTTCATTACGATGCTGTTGTTAAAAAAATTGAAAAACTTGTTCCACCGGAACAGACAGAAGAATTTTTCAAATCATTATCTAACAACAAAGCAACATCCATGAATGAATTGAGAGAAATGATTTCAGAGAACTTCAAAAGTTACTATGATTCCCAATCTGAAAACATCTTCATCAATTCATTATTAAATGAAATTGTAACCAAAAATGATTTTGATCCCCCGAAAGGTTATATAGATTTTCTTCATAAAAATTTATTAGAGCAAGAGAAACAGGAAGCACAGAGACAAAAAAGACCTTTTGATGAGAAAACCGTTAAGGAACAATTGAAGCCTAGAGCGGAATGGTCAGCTAAATGGCAAATTATTTCTGAAAATATTGCCAGAATTGAAAAAATTGAAGTAAATGATGATGATTTAAGAGTACTTGCTGAAAAAGATGCCGCACAAACAGGGCTTTCAGTTGAAAAAATGTTGACCTACTATAAAAGTTCGAACCGAAGTGAAGCTCTTCTCGAGGAAAAGGTTATGGACTTTTTGAAATCAAACAACGTTGCTGTTGATGTTGACCCCGATGAAAAAGCGAAAAGCGAGAAAAAGACTAAAAAAGGAAAATAATTAATGAAGCCGGAAATTTATAATCAACTTGTACCTTATGTAATTGAACAAACCGGTCGCGGTGAACGAGGAATGGACATATATTCTCGGTTGTTGAGAGAAAGGATAATTTTCCTCGGCACCGGAGTAGATGATCATGTCGCGAGTCTTACAATCGCTCAATTATTATTCTTAGAAGCCGAAGATCCTGACAAAGATATAAAGCTATACATTAATTCTCCGGGTGGAAGTGTTTCGGCCGGATTAGCTATTTATGACACCATGAAATATATCAAAGCTGATGTTTCTACAATTTGTGTCGGATTAGCCGCGAGCATGGGTGCTATTCTATTAGCCGGCGGAGCAAAAGGTAAACGCTTCTCCCTCCCCAACTCAAAAATTATGATTCACCAACCTTGGATTGGCGGTCTTCAAGGGCAAACCTCTGATATTCAGATTCATGCACGGGAAATGCTTAAAACAAGAGATACACTTTATCAAATTTTAGCCGAACATACCGGTAAAGAAATTGATCAGATTACAAAAGATTGCGATAGAGATTATTATATGAATTCGAAAGAAGCTCAGAGCTATAATTTGATCGATAAAGTATTTGAAACAAGATCAGTTCCTAAGGACGAAAAAAAATCTGATAGTAAATAAATCGGGTCTCTTTCAGAATTGACTTTTCGGCTTTGCTTTTGAAACAAATACTTTGAACTATAGTGTTATTCGAATGTTTTAATAGTTTTCGAAAGGCAAATCGAGGTTTAAGAAAGATCCTTTTTTTATTTTTTCCTTCCTAATATAATAAGAGGCAACTATGTCATCTATATTTAAAAAAGTATTAATCCTTCTTGTCCTTCCCTTATTTATCAATGCTCAGTCGCAAAATTTCACAATTGAAGATGTTGTTTTAAATTCCTATTCAAAATTGGCTCCGGATAATTTACGGCAGTTAAACTGGATTGATAATACTGATTTATTCTACTATTATTCTGAAGATCAAGATGGGCTTGTAATCAGATCCGCAACAAATCTTGAAGAAAGCAATATCGTCAAACTTGAATTATTAAATAGTCATCTCTCCAGTTCGAATTTTGGTCAATTAAAAAGGTTCCCTTCGATCACATGGATTTCCCGGGATAGTTTTAGATTCTGGAATGGGGATTCACTTTTCAACTTCGATGTTAAATCCAAAGTTTTGGAATTGCTTAATTCCAAACCGAACAATGCCGAAAATTTAGAATTTGCCGGGGATAATAAAACAATCCTTTACACTATCGGCCAGAATTTATTTATCGGTTATAATTCAGATGAACATTTTCAAATTACTGCGGATACTTTGGACGGAATACTTAACGGACAAACTGTTCACAGAAGTGAGTTTGGCATTTCCGACGGTATTTTTATATCACCAAAAAGTAATTTCACCGCATTTTATAGAAAAGATGAGTCAATGGTTACCAATTATCCGTTGGTTGACTTAAAATCTACTCCGGCAGTTCTGGAAAATATTCGTTATCCAATGGCTGGTCAAACAAGTGAATTAGTTACTCTCGGAATCTTTAATCATTCGACAAAATCTACTATTTGGCTAAATACCAGCGACCCGAAGGATAAATATCTCACTTCGGTTACGTGGTCACCGGACGAGGAAAATATTTTTGTAGGTATTCTTAATCGTGATCAAAATCATTTAATACTTAACAAATATTCGGTGGAAACCGGAGATTTGGTTAAAACTCTTTTTGAAGAAAAACATGAAAAATACGTTGAACCCGAACATCCTCTCCACTTATTAGAAGGTTCTGAGAATGATTTTATTTGGATTTCAGAAAGAGACGGATACGATCATCTTTACCATTACAATACTGATGGAACTTTAATTAATCAAGTTACCAAAGGTGATTGGGTAATTACGGAATATCTTGGTTCCGACGAAAATAACAACCTGTATTTTGAAGGAACTAAAGAATCACCGCTTGAAAGACATTTATATAAAGTTGATTTAGATGGCTCCTCCCTCACAAAAATCACAAATGAAGCGGGAACCCATAACATAAAATTGAATTCCGATAAGTCATTTGCGCTTGATACTTATTCCAGTATAGAGACTCCGCGAAAAATTTCGTTAATTAACACCGATGGCGATTTGATCGTAACTCTCCTCGAATCTGATAATCCGTATTCCGAATACAACTTAGGCGAAATGAAAATATTCTCAATTGAGGGTGATGAGAAATTCGAACTGTACAGTAGAATAATTTTCCCGCCAGATTTCGATGAATCTAAAAAATATCCGGTTATTGTTTATGTATACGGCGGTCCTCATGTACAGTTAGTTACTAATTCATGGCCCGGCGGCAGATATCATCTTTGGTTTCAATATATGGCACAAAAGGGATTTATAGTTTTTACCCTGGATTCGAGAGGATCGGCAAATCGTGGTAGAGATTTTGAGCAGGCGACTTTCAGGAGATTAGGTACATTCGAAGTAGAGGATCAATTAACTGGTGTTAAATATCTAAAATCGCTTCCTTATGTAGATTCGGATCGAATTGGAGTTTTCGGATGGAGTTATGGCGGATTCATGACTACTTCTTTAATGACACGAACAAATAACGCTTTTAAAGTTGGTGTCGGCGGCGGTGCTGTCATTGACTGGAAATTTTATGAAGTAATGTATACCGAACGATATATGGATACACCACAGACAAATCCGGACGGCTATAAAGAAGCAAGTCTTTTGAGTTATGTGGAAAATTTAAAAGGTAAACTCCTGCTTGTTCACGGCACAAAAGACCCTGTTGTGGTTTGGCAGAATTCATTAAAGTTTGCAGAAATGGCAGCTAATAAAAACATCCCGTTGGATTATTATCCTTATATTGGACATCCGCATGGTGTTGGAGGCAAAGATGCCGTGCATCTTTATTCAAAGATCAGCAATTATTTTATTGAAAATCTGTGAAATAATGAATTGAAGATTTCTCACAATAGAAATATCAAATCAAATTAATTTGTCTCATTTTTTATATATTTGAAAACAGACTCAGTAATAAATAAAGAAACCGTATGTCACCAGATTCTCCTCTTTCAAGCTTAATAAATCGGTTTAATACCGTAATAAAAATTGCTTCAGCCCAAAATGAAGACTTTCCCGATGAACTTTGCGATTTCCTTTCCGAGCAATATCAACTGCAGGGCGTTGTGTTGTTCAGTATTGAAGGCTCGAATAATGATTTGATGGTATTGGGGAAATCCAAAAACGCAAAAAAAGCATACTTAAATGGCACTAAAGTAAATTGTTCCATTTGTAAATTGATCAATAGTGGAGAAAATGGTTTAAACACCGATGCGAAGTGCGAATTGCAGGTATCGGAATTTTTAGTTTATGAAAGTTGCTATAAATTTGATCTTTTCGACGGCACGAAGGCATTTCTTAAATTGGCTAAAAAAACGCCATTCAATCAGGATGATTTAACTGATTTGAATCAAGTTTCGGATCTTATTGATCATCTTTGGAAAGTTTGGAAAGGAAACGATTCACAATCTTCCCTATCGTCGGCAAAACCACAATCAGATACACCAAGCGAATTCTCAAAAATAGTCGTTTCGACCGGAAATGAATTAAGAGGACCAATTAACACAATTGTCGGGTTCACTTCTATTCTCTCTGAGGATAATCTGACCTCTTCTCAGTCGGAAAATGTAAGCACCATCAAACAGAATGCTCACGATTTATTGCTCTCCGTTAACGACCTAATAGATTTGGCGAAATTAGAAAGTGGGAATATCTCGGTTAAGAATAAATCAATAAGTATTAAATCAATGTTAGAAGACATTGTCGATTTATTCAAAAACAAAAAAGAGAATGCTTCAAATACGATTGCTCTCAATTTTGAAGGTGACATTCCGGATAGAATTGAAATAGATGATCAGAAGCTGAGATATGTTTTAAATAATATTCTAATGTTCTCATCCAAACTAACTACGAACGGCTCTATAAATATTATTGTTACCGGTAAACCTGAAGGAGGATTGCAGTTCTCGGTTACGGATTCCGGTATTGGTGTTTCACCTGACGTAAAAGTAGATGTTTTCAAACCTTTTAAACTTTCATCTATTGATAAATTGAGACACACTACACTCAGCGCATTGGGTTTTACCCTTGTGAAAGAGTATGTCAAATTTTTCGGTGGTGTTATTAAGTTTGAAAGCACACAGGGCCAAGGTTCGTCAATCACTTTTTCATTATTTAAGGATAAAGTTACAGTGCTTGAAGA
The DNA here is from genome assembly GCA_021739765.1 of Melioribacteraceae bacterium. Taxonomy (GTDB): domain Bacteria; phylum Bacteroidota; class Ignavibacteria; order Ignavibacteriales; family Melioribacteraceae; genus JAIPBD01. The sequence goes on along the minus strand of JAIPBD010000017.1, from coordinate 58,254 downwards.
AAATATTACAAAAATACCACAGCCGGTACCAAATGCTGATAATTCCGTACTGGTGATTGAAGATGATTACGCGAGTCAAAAAATTCTTAAAACCAATTTGGAAAAGTGGGGTTACACTCCGGAATTGGTTAGCTCTCCGGAAGATATTTTCACATTTCTTGACAAAAAAACATATTTGGCAATCATTCTTAATATCGAAATTCCGAATGCCAACGGACTCGAACTGGTTCAACAAATTAGGAAACATCCCAAGTGTAAAGGTACGCCTATAATTGTTATGTCTGTTGATACTGAGCAACAGAAAGCATTTATGATGGGACCGGTTGAATACTTTGTAAAACCGATCAATTACAATTTCTTGGTTGAAACATTAACTTCATTTAAACTTCGCCAAAATTCAAATGTTTTATGTGTTGATGATGATATCCCTACCATGAATCTTATTAAACAGGCAATTGAAACAGCCGGATTTAACGCCGTTGCTGAAAATATTTCTGCCAATGTTATGGATTTGATTCAGGACAAAGATATTGATCTTGCAATTATCGATCTGGATATGCCACATCCAAATGGATTTGAATTAATTAAATTGATTAAATCTTCACCCAAATTTGCCAATCTGCCAATCTGCCAATTATTATTTACACGGGAAAAGAGAATTACCAAGATGATTTGCAAAAAATTGATGGCTTATTTGAAGAATTATTAGATAAACGCAGCACTTATATCGAAGATCTTTCCGATACCATTAATGCAATGATCAATCGTTATGAAACTCCCCCTCCGGTTGAGGAAGTTATTCAGCGAACCGAAGGCATTAAAATTTTATTAGCTGAAGATTACAAACATTCTCAAATAATTGTTACAAGACTCTTGAAGAAAAATGATTTCCAAGATATTGTGATTGTTGAGAATGGAGAGGATGCTTTAAAAATGGCGGAAAAAGATCAGTTCGACCTTATTCTTATGGATATGCAAATGCCCGTTATGAACGGTTTTGAAGCGACCGAGAAAATTCGACAAATTAACGCTTATAAAGAGACTCCAATTATTGCACTTACGGCTTTTGCAATGAAAGGCGATCGCGAAAAATGTTTACAGGCCGGCGCGACGGATTATATTCCAAAGCCGATTGATAGTAAAGAGTTTATTGAAAAAGTAAAATATTATACAAAAACTCCTAAATAACACTTAAATCTTGCAGCAGGACGTATTTATTCAGAAACAGATTGTTGCTATCTTTGATCCTTCATTTAAAACAAGATTAGAATATCAATTATGATAAACCAAAAACCTCGAGTTCGTTTCGCACCAAGTCCAACAGGATATTTGCACATTGGTGGTTTGAGAACAGCATTATATAATTACCTTTTCGCAAAGAATACCGGTGGTCAATTTGTGCTTCGGATTGAAGACACAGACAGAAATAGGTTTGTAGAAGGAGCCACCGAGCAGCTTATCGATGTTCTTAAATTTATAGGATTGGAAGATTTTGAAGGTCCGGGCAATGAAGGTGATTTTGGTCCATACATTCAATCCGAACGACTTGAAATCTATCATGATCACGCGAATCAATTGATCGAAAATGGACACGCGTATAGATGTTTCTGCTCACAGGAACGATTATTAAATTTAAGAGAAGAGCAGCAAAAACAGAAATTACCTCAAGTGAAATACGATAAACATTGTTTGTATTTATCCGATGAAGTGAAAAAGCAGAAGTTTGAATCAGGCGAAAGTTTTGTAGTAAGACTAAATATCAGACCGGGAATAAAGGTAATTTTTAACGATATAGTAAGAGATCGAGTTGAATTTGATCGGGATACTATCGATGATCAGGTGTTGATAAAAAGTGACGGATTCCCAACTTACCATCTCGCAAATGTTGTTGATGATCATTTAATGAAAATCACACATGTCATTAGAGGCGAAGAGTGGTTAACGTCTACGCCGAAACATGTAATTTTATATGAAGCTTTCGGTTGGGAATTGCCGAAGTTTGCCCACCTCCCTCTTTTGCTTAATCCGGATAAATCCAAATTAAGTAAAAGACAAGGCGATGTAGCGGTTGAAGATTATCTCGCAAAAGGTTACTTGAAAGAGGCGTTAATTAATTTTGTTGCGTTACTTGGCTGGAGCGCGGGTGAACAAAAAGATTTTTACACTCTAAATGAATTGATCCAAAAATTTACATTAGAACGTGTACATAAAGCCGGAGCCGTATTTAACGTTGAAAAACTATCATGGTTAAATGCGGAACACATACGAGCCAAATCTATTGATGAATTACTAAACTATGTAAAACAAGAATTACCGAATACAAAGTATAAGAATGGCAATTATCCGGATGCGTATTTAAAATCCGCGATCGAATCAATGAAGGAACGACTCAATTTTGTAACTGATATTTTTGAAAAAAGTTTCTACTATTTCGAGCCCCCAACATCCTACGATGAAGCAATTGTTGCCAAACGCTGGAAAGAACGTTCTGCTGAATTGCTATTAAAACTTGCGGAAGCATTCGAAATGATCGATGAACCGACCAAGGAAAATTTTGAATTCGCGCTGCATACCGTTGCCGAAAAAAACGAAGTTGGGAATGGACAATTAATTCACCCTTTACGGCTTGCTATTAGTGGAATCGGAGTAGGACCGGGTGTGTATGATATTGTACTGACAATTGGTAAAGATGAAACTATCAGAAGAATCAAATCCGCAGTTGAAACCATTAAATTTGAGTAAATGATGAGTAATAAAGAGACAGAAATTTTAGATGAAAAACCGATTGATTTTATTCGTGCAAAAATAAAAGAAGATATCGCGAATAATAAAAATGAGGGACGAGTTCATACTCGTTTCCCACCGGAACCAAATGGCTATCTTCACATTGGACATTCTAAATCAATCAATCTAAATTTTTCATTAGCAAAAGAATTTGGAGGTAAATGTAATTTACGATTTGATGATACGAATCCATCAAAAGAGGAAGTCGAATATGTCGATTCCATAAAACGTGATATCAAATGGCTCGGTTTTGATTGGGCTGATCGTGAATATTATGCTTCCGATTATTTTGATGAGATTTTTGAATACGCGGTTATCCTTATCAAAAAAGGAAAAGCTTATGTGGATTCATCGTCAATGGAAGAAATAAAAACAAGTCGCGGAATGCCGACATCACCCGGTGTTGAAAGTCCGTTTAGAAATAGATCTGTTCAAGAAAATTTGGATCTTTTCGAAAGAATGAAAAATGGCGAATTCAAAGATGGTGAACACGTACTACGCGCAAAAATTGATATGAGCTCACCGAATATGAACATGCGTGATCCGGTTTTATATAGAATTAAAAACGAATCTCATCACCGCACCGGTGATAAATGGTGTATCTATCCAATGTACGATATGGCTCATGGACAAAGTGATTCGATCGAACGAATCACTCATTCGATTTGTACGCTTGAGTTTGAAAATCACCGCCCATTATATGATTGGTTAATTAAGGAAATTGAGATATTCCCTCCTCAACAAATTGAGTTTGCGAGATTGAATATTTCCTACACGATGATGAGTAAAAGGAAATTATTGCTTCTTGTTCAAGAAGGAATTGTGGATGGATGGGACGATCCCCGTATGCCAACCTTATCAGGTATGAGGAGAGCCGGATATACCCCCGAAGCGATAAATAGCTTTGCGGAAGGAGTCGGTGTTGCTAAAAGGAACGCGCTTGTAGATGTTGCAAAATTAGAACATAGTTTGAGAGATCATCTAAACAAAATTACTGATCGAAGAATGGCTGTTCTAAATCCTTTAAAAGTTACCATCACTAATTACCCTGGTGATCAAACCGAAGAATTAGAGGCAATTAATAATCCTGAAGATGAAACTGCCGGAATTCGGAAGTTGCCATTCTGCTCTGAGTTATTTATCGATCGCGATGATTTTATGGAAGATCCTCCGAAAAAATATTTCCGCCTTTCACCCGGTAATGAAGTAAGATTAAAATATGCTTACTTTATTAAATGTGAAGAGGTTCTTAAAAATGATTCAGGGGAAGTAATTGAGTTAAAATGCACCTACGATCCAGAGACGAAAAGCGGAACAGGAACGAGCACACGCAAAGTGAAAAGTACAATACATTGGGTTTCCGCAAGACATGCGTTTGACGCTGAGGTTAGATTGTATGACAGACTATTCAGTGTTGAAGACCCCGCATCGACAAAAGATGGAAAAGATTTTCGTGACGTTTTAAATCCAAACTCACTTGAAATTTTATCCGCTTGTAAATTAGAACCATCTTTACAGGAAGCCAAATCAGAGGACAAATTTCAATTTGAACGTTTGGGATATTTTTGTGTTGATTCTAAATATTCCAGCCAAGGAAAGCCGGTTTTTAATCGAACCGTAACTCTGAGGGATACGTGGGCAAGAATTAATAAGAAATAAAGATCTATTCGTAAGTAATAATTGCTTAATATACCAAATTAGCTTAGTTTTTGAATTGCTAATTTATTTTCTTGATGCCGAAGTGGTGGAATTGGTAGACACGCAGCACTCAAAATGCTGTGTCAGTGATGGCGTGCCGGTTCGAGTCCGGCCTTCGGTACAATAAAAATGCTGCTTAATCGCGGCATTTTTCGTTTTAAATAGCCTCTTTCCTCAGTAGAGGGTGATTTTGCATCTTTGCATTCTGAGATATACCTAAACATTTTGCGAAATCTTTCTAAAGTGATACCCGTAAATACTATACAAAATGGCAAGTGAGAAAAGTTTCGGTTTACGGAACAAAGACCAAATAAATAAATGCCAATAATGAAATCTTTCCTTCCCTAAAATTCCTAATCTAAACATCGATTTAAAAAGAGCGAAGATATAATTCGAATTGAGATGAAATACTTTCTCCGTTTTAGGTTCGAAATCCCGGAGAAACTTCATAACACGTTCATAATAATATTTGGGATCGTACAAAGAATTTATCAATTTATGATAACCGTTGATTAGATCATCTGTTTTCATGCGCGGGATAAAATTAATAGAGAAATCTGTATTATTCCCGCTAAAATCATTTAACAATCTCCCCTCTTCTTTAAATCTTTTCTCAAGTTTAGTGCCCTTTGGAGCGTTTAACAATCCAACCATCGCAGTAACTATTCCACTCGATTGAATAAAATTTTTCAACTTTTCAAAAATATTTGAACTGTCATTGTCGAATCCCACAATAAATCCACCCTGAACCTCCAAACCGAAACTTTGTATTTTATTTATGCTTTTGATAAGATCACGATTCCGGTTCTGAGATTTGTTACATTCGACTAAACTTTTTTCGTTTGGTGATTCAATACCAATAAAAACTGCTTCAAATCCGGCTTTTACCATTAATTTCATCAGCTCAGAATCATCTGCAAGATTGATTGAAGCTTCCGTATTAAAATAAAACGGGTAATTATTCCTTGTATTCCAATCAATTATTGCCGGAAGTATCTCCTTCTTGAGTTTATTTTTGTTTCCAATAAAATTATCGTCAACAAAAAATACGGGTCCTTTCCAGCCTGAATAATAAAGTGCATCGAGTTCATCCAATACTTGCTGTTTTGTTTTAGTTCTAGGATTTCTCCCATACAGAACCGTTATATCGCAAAATTCACAGTCATAAGGGCAGCCACGAGAATACTGAATATTCATCGATGAATAATTTTTCAGTGAGACCAGTTTCCAATTTGGAAGGACGGTAGATTCAATGTCGGCCCATTCATCCGTACTATATCTATGCTTTGTCTCCCCCTTTTTCAAATCTGCGAGGAACTGAGGGATTGTGATTTCCGCTTCATCTAAAACCAAATGTTCGACATGATCAAAATAGGCCGGGCTGCTCGTAAATAGCGGACCTCCGCCAACTATTTTGGTATTTATCTCTTTACATCGATTAATTACAAGATTTGTCGAAGCGCTCTGAGTCGACATCGCACTTATAAAAACATAATCCGCCCACAAAATATCATTATCTGAAAGATTACATGTATTCATATCGATCAGTTTTTGATTCCATTCAGTCGGTAGCATTGAAGATACGGTTAATAAACCGAGAGGAGGAAAAGTTGCTTTTTTCGACACAAATTTCAGAGCGTGTTTAAAGCTCCAAAAAGTATCCGGATACAGTGGATATACGAGAAGAATATTCATTTTTGACTCCCGTTGGATTTACGGTTGAGGAAACTAGTCAATAAAATGAGGATTATTCAATTATTGAGACAACTGCTAATTTATCGGGAAACTACAGCAAAATCTTCCGAATAAATTAGTTAAATAATTCACAACCAATAGAGTGAATTTTAGTTCATTGAAAACTGCAACAAGTATGTTTTCCTATTTTTTAAGAATGCTACTGTGATTTGCTTTTTCACTTTTTTTGTCTCTTTTTGCTGCTTTTTTCTCTTTCATTGATTTTGCGGGTTCTTTTTTAGTACTCTTTTTTGCGTCTTGTCCTTTACTCATTTTAACACCTTTGTGTAATTAAATCGGTCATAGGAAATTAATTATTTGACTAATCAGAATTTATTTACAATCCCGATTGATGCATTATACATAATAAAACTCAAATAATGTCAAATTTTATCTCAGAAAGGAAGATTAGATGAAATTTTGTTTGTGGAATGTGAAACAGAGGAATTAAGATATTGGAGACAGACTATTTAAAATAAAAAATCCCGACAAATTGCCGGGATTCAATAATAAAATTAATCTAATCTTAGTTGATTAATTTCACATCAGACGCTTGTAAACCTTTTGCGCCTTCAGTAACAGAATACTCAACTTTATCATTTTCTTCTAATGATTTGTAGCCATCACCAATAATAGACTTGAAATGTACGAATACATCATCCTCGCCGCTTTCTTGTTGAATAAAACCAAAACCTTTTGTACTGTTAAACCATTTAACAGATCCTTGTTTGCGCTCTGCCATAACAGATGCTCCTTTGTAAATTGTTAATAATTGTGACAGGGATCTAAAAAACTGCGGGAGATTTTTGAATTACTTCTACTTCTACAACTGCAACAACCACCGAAGTGGTTTTAATATTTTTAAGATACAACCTTTCACAAATTTATAGAAGTTATTAATAATATCCAACACAATTATGTAAATGAGGATCTATTTTACACAGAATTGACATGTGTACCAAAATCAAGCTGGAATTGAATTCAAGGTGTTATCAAGAATAATCGTCGATTGATTTGGTATTTGCAAAGTAAAAGTGGTTCCATGCCCTTCCTTGCTTTGAATTTCAATATTGCCGTTAAGTTTATCCATAAATTCTTTCACAATAATAAGTCCGAGTCCTGTTCCGGCTTCGTTCTGTGTACCCGGTTGAGATGATGTTTTACTCAAATCAAATAGTTCCGAGATTTTTTGTTCATTCATTCCAATTCCATTGTCACGTATTTTAAAGACTACAAAATCTGAATCAGATTTGATTATAATATCCACATGGCCATTTACCGGAGTAAATTTAATTGAGTTTGATATTAAATTACGGAGAACAAATTCAAGCATATTTTTATCCGTTTTGAAATTGCAATCTGTTTCCGCAATTGTATTCAAACTAATATTCTTTTTATCTGCTGAACCCTTCACACTTGATATAGAATCAGCGACTAACTCGCCGGAAGAAATTTGTTCTATCTTCATAACCACTTTGCCCTTTTGAACGAATGCCCACTGAAGTAAGTTGTCTAAAAGTTTGTAGGTATTTCGTGCGGTTTCATGAATCCCTTCTGCGAGTAGTAATATTTCTTCATTTTGAATTTCTTTTAAATCTTCCAGAATAAATTCACTATTTGACAATAGTATTTGAAACGGACTTTTTAGATCATGTGCAATAATTGAGAAAAATTTATCTTTTGTAATATTAGCTTCTTTCAACTCATAATTTAACTTTTCTAACTTTTCTTTTTGATTTTCTATCAATATATAATTATTTGCAAGTGATTTATTTTGTAAACGCATTCGGCTGGTAGCTCGAAATAATGCGTAAATCAAACCCATCAATATTATTGAAAAACTCGTCAAACCATATAAAAATATGGATTGTTTTTCATTTTCGTATTTTTGGGTTTCTATAGTATTTAGAAGTTTCTCGGATTCAATGCTATACTGGAGTTTGGCCATTTCTCGATCAACATTTTTATTACGTATAATCTCTTTATATTTTTCATATTCTTTAAATGCGTTAAACGCGGAGCCGATCTTTTCTTCTTTTTCCAGCAGTGTTGAGAGTAAAAAATAATTATCCATCAGCAATTCTACTTTATTAATACTCTTCCCAATCTCAATACTTTTCGTAAAATAGAGTTGAGCCCCGCTTGTATTATTTTTCTCAGCCTCTATTGTTCCTAATAATTTATATGCCTCAGCGATTCGAAGTGAATTGTTTGTTTTTCCAGCTAAATCGAGCATAGTTCTAAAATGGCTCTCAGCGGTTTCGATATCACCTTGCTGAAGAAAACATTCACCCAAACCCATTGTCGCTATAATCTTTCCCGGGTCATTTTCGGCTAAATCGTATTCATGAAAAGATTTATTAAAATAATATTTAGCGGAGTCAATCTTTACTTGCGCAAGGTAGACCGATGCAAAATTATGATAGATATAGCCGTAAGTAGTATTATAAGGCTCCTTGGCTGCATAAAGCAGGCATTCATTAAATGTTTCAAGTGCCTTGTTGTACTGTCCGGTCTCCTTATAAATCAAACCAACATTTGCCATTATAAGAGCAGTTCCGTCGTGTTCGGCAAATAACTTTTTAATTTCAAGAGACCGTGTAAAATAGTCTAAAGCTTTATCGTAACCGGCCCAATGATAGTGGACCGTACCAATATTGTTCAATGTAGTAGCATAGCTATCTAAATCAGGTAATTTCGATTTTACTTCAGCCGATTTTTCGAAATAAACCAGAGCGCTATCAAATCTGGCGAATTCCCAATAAAGATAACCTACTCCATTTAAAGCAAGGCCGAGTTTAATTTTATTTTCGGTTTTGCTGAAGTTAGTTACAGAATTCTTGTAAAAAATAATCGCTTGACTGTTATTATTAAGACCCCTTTCACAACCGGCTTTACTGTAATAAATCTCACCGATAATATCGAACTCATTATCTTGGTTTGCAAAAATTAGTGCCGAGTCCAGCTTTTGTTTTGCCGCTGAAAATTCCGAATTATGAAGGAAATATTCTCCTTCAACATATTTCAATTGTGCTTTAAATCTGTTTGCGTTTGGGTTTGGCTCATTCCCGATTAATTTTGCTTTAGAATTGTGAAAATTTGCCGAATCGGAATAACTATTCTGAAGATTCGCAAATTTCTCATCAAGTGTGGAATTTATTGTGGGATCAGGTTCTTGTGAACATGCAGAGATCATAAAGGAAATTAATACTAAGTAAATAATTCCTAATTTTTTCATCAATATTTCCTTAAGCTTATGGCTGTTTCTGATTGCTTAATTTTAACTCAACATTGGATTTAATTCAGTGATAATAAATTTGAATTTCTGGTACAGAAAATAATAAAGATATGAAGAACTTATTATCTAATGGCATAATTCTCACAATAATTTTAGCTAAATTAGGGATAATTTGTTTATTTGATATGTAAAAGGTCTACTCTTGAGTTCCAATTTACTTCAATCCATAATCTGCAAGTTGTTGCTCGTTTTCACGCTGATGGTTTTTATAGCAATAGACTCATTTGGTCAAGTATTACCCGACAGTATTAATAAAAAACTTGACGGATTATCGCCAACGGAACAAGCGATTCAACTAAGTAAATTGAGTTGGTTAAACCGTGAGAAGGATACTGATCTGGCGATTTTATTAGGTGAAGAAGCAATCAAAATAGGTGAACAATTTAGGATGGTTGAGGATTTGGGTGAGTTTTATAACTTCGTTGGAGTTGCGCTAATTCACTACAAACATAATATAAAGGAATCGATTCCATACTTCCAAAAAGGGTTGGAGTATGGTCTGAGAGCAAATATTACAACTACAATCGGATATTCATACAATAATCTTGGTGATGCATATTATTTAACCGGTAACGTACCGTTAGCGCTGGAATACGCTGAATTATCGATGAATATCTTCCAAGAATTAAATGAACCTCGCGGTATTGCATATAGTTTTATAAATTTAGGATTAGTTCAAAGACTAAATAAAAATTATAACCTATCAATTCAGTATTTCACCGAAGCCGTTAAAATTAGGGAAAAATTAGACGATAAACGAGGTATCGCCTCCGCTACGTTGGAAATTGGACTCACTTATTTTGATATGGGTAATTATGATTCTTCAAAAGTATATTTCCAGCGATCGTATGAACTGCATTCGGAAATTGATAATAAAATGTACATCGCATATAGTTTAACTGGAATCGGACGTATTTTTTTGATCGAAGGAAATTACGAAGAAGCCCTAAAATTATTTACAAATGCGGAAAAGTTAAATATTGAAAGATCGCATCCCTTCGGTACGATTGATAACAAACTTGGGAAAGCGATCGTATACTCAAGTACGAATAACAGAGAAATGGGCGAAATTGAAATGGATTCCGCCTTAAAAATAGCGACTGAGTTTGAATTGCCGACAAAAATTCTTGATGTATACAAAACCTACGCAAGGTTTTATATGAATATGAATGATTTCCAAGCAGCATCGCAAAGTTTCACAACATTTATAAATACGTATGATTCGCTCTATTCTAAGCAACAATTTGAAACTCTAGCCGAGGTGCAGCATCGATTTTTAATTACTCAAAAATTAGATTCTATAAATCAAAACCTGTTATTAGAGGAAAATAAGAGTAAAACTTTATTTATTGTTTTGATCCTAATTCTTTTGATCGCATTGGTGATTTATTGGCGTTTCCATACAAATCGTAAATTAAATATTGAATTAACGAAATTAAATGAATCGAAGGATAAATTGTTCTCAATAATCGCGCATGATTTACGAAGCCCGTTTAACGTATTGCTTGGTTCTATTGATTTGCTGCGGCGTGAAGATATTTCTCCTGCTGAAAAAGATGAGTCGATTCAAAATGTGTACAATTTAACTAAGAACACTTATCACCTACTCGAAAATTTACTCTACTTGTCAGCTTTCCGAACCGGAAAAATTGATTACTCACCCACTCACATTAACTTAAACCTAATGATTGAGGATGTTTTAGTCAGTTTTTCGAGGCAAATTGAATTGAAAAAGATTCAAATAGAGTTAGTACTTAAAAATTCCTCATTTGTTGCTGATGAAGCAATGTTGGAAATAATAATGCGGAATATTGTTTCAAACGCTATAAAGTTTTGCAAGATAGGTGGAGTGATTAGGATTGAGTCTCGGAAAGATTTCGCTTTTAATTATATTTTAATAGAAGATAATGGGATTGGAATCGATGATTCGATTAAAAACAAATTATTCACAGATGAACAAATTAAATCGAACCGAGGTACAGAGGGAGAAAAAGGGACGGGTTTAGGTCTGAGTTTATGTAAAGAGTTTATTGAACGGCATGATGGTTCGATTTTTGTGGAATCCGGTTTAGGAACCGGGACCAAAGTTACGATTAAACTTCCTATAAATATTAAGTAAGTTTCGATTGTTTTGGTAACTGAATTGTAAATTGACTCCCTATACCTAATTCCGATTTTAATTTAAGCTTACCGCCACAACGTTCAACGAACTCTTTACATATAGGTAACCCCAGTCCGGTGCCGGTTTCGTCATTTGTGCCTTTAGTACTTGTCGATTTATCAATCCTAAATATATCTTCAAATGATTCTTTTTTGATTCCTACACCATTGTCAATAATAGAAATTAAATTTTCGTTTTTTGTTGATTCGCATCGAATAATTATTTTTCCGCCACTGTGTGTAAATTTGAGCGCGTTACTGATCAAATTTCTCAGAACGGTATTCATCATATTTTTATCGGAATAAATATTTTGTTCACAAAATTCAGTTATAATTTCAATTTGTTTCTCTTTTGCAATTGGATTTAATAAATTTTTAATTCCAGTTATAACCTCATTTAAATCAAAGTTCGATTCTTCGATTTCCACCAAACCACGGTTGAGACTTCCCCATTCTAAAAGTTCATTCAACAACTCAATAAGTTTGGTACTGGCTTCGTAAGAATACTTAAGACACTCTTTCGTTTCTTCAATTTCCATTTCATCAAAATCTTCATTTAGGGTTTGTAGGAAACTACGAATTGAACCGGCTGGATTTTTTAGATCATGACCAATTATGGAAAGCAATTTATCTTTTTGAGCATTGAGTTCGTTTAATCTGTTATTCGCGTCATACAACTTTTGATTTATTCTCTTTTCATGTCTAAATCGAATTACGAGGAGGAAAATACCAACACCGATAATCCCAACAATTATGTATAAATAATTTCTTGTAGTTTTTTGGAATTCTATATCCTTTTTGAGAAGATCATTTTCACGTTCTTTTTTTTCAGCTATAAAAGTAGTCTGCAGATCCGCGATCTTGTTTGAATTATCTTGACTATAAATACTATCTTTCAACAATTCATAATATTCTAAATAATTATAGGCGCTTTTATACTCTTTTTTACGAAGTGCAGCTTCACGCAATAAATCCTGGCTTATCATTAATTGATCCAAATGGCCGGTGCTTTCACTCTCATTCATAGCTCTTAATAAATACTTTTCGGCATTTTCAATGTTATTTTTCGCTAAATAAATAGCGCCAATCTGATTGCAATTAATAAGCTCTCCATACTTATTCTCGATCGATTGGTCTATTTCCAGCGATTCCAGTCTTTTTTCCAGTGCCAGATCAAACTTCCCACGGCTAAAATATACATCGCCCATTCCCGCTAAAACCCAACTCTCACCTTTTACATAATCAGAAATATGACAATATTTGAGAGCATCGTTGTACGTAAAAAGTGCCAACGAATCTTCGCCTAAATGCATTTGTGCCGCGGCTTGATTTATAAGAGATTTCGCGTAACCTCGTGAATCGTCATTTTTTAATCTTAATTCGCCGGATCGAACGAAATAATCCATCGCCTTGGGATAATCCATCTGTTTTAAATAAATCTCACCAATATCATTCAATGTATAAGCTATTCCTCTTTCATCACCAATGAATTCAAAAATTTCATTAGCTTCCATAATATTTTGAAGCGCTAGAGAGTATAATGCATTTTTGAAATAGTGGTCACCAATGTTGTTTAACGAATATGCGATTTGTAAAGAATCTTGAATATCGCGAGCGATATTCATAGCTCGATTATAATAATGGAAGGCAGTATCCAAATTCCCCAAATTTCCGTGAATCACTCCGAGAAAATTAAATGTTTCGGATTTGTAGTCACTCAGTTCACCCTGATCCATCAGTTTAATCGCCTCTAAACCGAAATTAATAGCTTTTCTTGGATTTCTGCTGCGAAACTCCCAGCAAAGTTCTGTAAGCGTATTAATTTTTTCGGATGGTTTTAATCCATCCATCGAATTGAGTAAACTATCTAGTTTTGGTTGGGCAGAAATGGTTAGAAGAATGAAGAAATAGATCGTGGCAATATTGAAAAATTTGATTTTATTCATTTGATATAATTTTTTAAGATTATTTACGATCGTTTATATCCATAAAAAAATTACGCGGTGATTTCCAGATTTCATTTACCTTCTACGCAAATATTAACATTTAAAATGTCGTTCTAATATTTGATTCGTGCAAGGAATTTTGGGGAAAACTCGCGCCACGTTTCCCAGCAATGATTTCCCTTTTCCCAATATTCAATATGATGCATAATTTTTTTATTATAAAGCAGTGCTGATAGTTTCTCAGAATCGGGTTTTGCGATGTCATAATCACCCACTCCGAATCCGATATCCATCCATTTTAATGAATCCAGTTGATATGCATCATTAAGGTTAGGAATGTAATCAAAAGGATTGTTGTAATAGCAATTCTCGTCATAAAACCCGTAAATATGAGGTTTAATATCGTAATAGCCTGAAACTCCATATAAATATCCAATTTTTTCCGGATATTTGAACGAAATATTGAGCGCATTGAATGAGCCGAAAGCCAAGCCAAACATGCCAACATTTCCAAATCCGCTGTCATATTTCGCAAATTCAATCACATCGTTTAAAATTACTTGTTCGTACTGTAAATATAAATCTACTCTTTCTTTAGCGGGTATTGAATAATTAAACCAACTCCGAGAATCAATCGTATCAGGGCAATAAAGTTTTATTCTGCCCGAATTTATTAAATGCGAACACGCATTTATAACTCCATTATCTTTCAAATCATAATATCTGCCACCTCCGGGGGGGAAACATATAACGGGGAAACCGGAGTGCCCGAAAACAAGCATGTGGAAATCACGATGCAAATATTGAGTGTACCACGTATGAAATTGTTCTTGCATTGTATGGATAACTAAAAACTAAGTCTGCAGATGTTTTTGAATTAAGTCACGAATTTTTTCGTGCACAAAAATTTTCAGTTCCTCTTCATTTTTAGCCGCCATTTTTTCAGAAAAATGATCTTTCGGAACTTCAATTCCTTTTCGTTTCATAAAAAAATATTCCGCAACGGAAACTTCATCTGACAAACTTTCACTTTTTGAGGCATATTCCAAATTTCTTTCAATCTCATCCAAATCAGTTGCAAAATCGAGTAATAAAAATCCCAAAACAAAATTAATTTCGGGATTTGTTTTATCCTTTTTTAATTTTTGACTTAGTTGAGTTTTTATTTCAAATACTTGATAAGGGTATTTCAAAAATTCTTCGGATTCGATAAAATTTAATACATCCATAAAAGCGTCGGAATCTCGATAACCGGGAATAATGTCGATAAAATTTTCATTAATATCGAAAAATGCAATTGCCGGAAATCCACGCACACCACATGCAGCGGCAAATTGCTGATTTGTATAAGTCTGGTTTTTATATTGTAATTCTCCGCTTTTCTCAGGATTCAGTTTTACGAGCACAAAATTTTCTTTCAATTTTTTACTTATATCGTCATCTTGAAAAACATCAGAATCCATTTTTTTACACCAGGTGCACCAGTCGGTGTAAAAATCAATCATTATATATTTATTTTCAGATTCGGCTATTTTTAACGCCTCATTATAAGAGTACCATTTAAGGTCAGCCGCTTGTACTGAAATCGTGAGTAAAACCAGCATAAAAATAAAGTTTTTCATATATGTAAATCCAAATCTGATCAAATAACAAAAAAGCCGCGTAAACGCAGCTTTTTAATAATATTAATTTCTTTCTAACTTAAGGTGTTTGGTAGTTAACAAGCCTCTTAGTTATATGTTCCCAGATGCTTGCGTCAATCATTTCGCTAATATCACCGGTAATACGTTCGATAAGATCAAAGATATCAGCCTCACCTTTCCAATGGCTCAATACAGTCTCCTTAGAAACTTGAGGGAAAGTATTTTTTAAGGCATTGGCTGCGACGGAAACATCATCAATGTAACCCAAAGGACCGATCACTGCCTCGGGAATGATATCAAATGGTGAAATAAAATAGTTGATCGCTGTTTCAATGCCAACTTTTGTTTCGGCAGGTATATCTTCTTCCTCTAATTTACAAAGGAGTTCAAATAAATCGGGAGCGGCAACAATATATTCCTTCCACTTATAGTCATTTTGAGGATTTCTCTCAAGCCAACTTCCGATGTGTGACTTTAATTTTTCAATATATTCTTTTTTTCTCTCTTCCATAAAATCCTCGTAAAGATTGTCATTTTCAATTACGGTTAAGTTAACAATATTTGTTAATTAAAACACAATTATGTTAGCCAATATGATGCAAATCAAAAAAGGTCACCAACGTTTTGATGACCTTTTTGTAGACAAAAAATACCAATACTATATCAATGTTTTATAGCTTTGTAAGAGTTTCATATAATTTGCTCTCTCAAAAGCAGCGGGTTCATGTACAGATTTTTGGCTCATACTGCCCTTCATTAAATCGATTGAATCGTACTCATTTTCTACCATCCAATTTTCAACTCCAGCCAGCAATTCGGTTACTCTTCCGGGTCCTTTTTCGAGAAGTTCGGAACAAACCATTGCTACATCAGATCCGGCCATCATCATTTTAATTATATCTTCAGAAGTTCGGATTCCACTGGTTGCCGCTAAACTAGCTTTTAAATTACCGTGAAGAATTGCAATCCAACGAAGTGGAAGTCTCATCTCCCAAGGCGAACTTAAAACCAAATTCGGAACAACTTCCAATTTATCCAGATCAAAATCGGGTTGATAGAAACGATTAAATAATACGAGTGCATCTGCCCCGGCATCATCCAACCTTCTCGCCATATTCGCCATTGAAGTAAAAAACGGACTTAACTTAATAGCGACGGGAATATTTACATTCCCTTTAACAGCTTGAAGTGTATCTATATACATCGTTTCTACTTCCGAGCTTGTTAAATTGGGATTTGTAGGAATGTAATAGACATTTAACTCCAATGCATCTGCACCGGCTTCTTCAATATTTCTTGCGTATTTTACCCAACCACCGGTGCTGACACCATTTAGACTTCCGATGATAGGTATGTCTACAGCTTTTTTGAGATCCGCGATGTGATCCAAATATTGATAAGGCGTTAAGTTAAAGTCCTCCGGTTCAGGGAAATAAGATGTCGCTTCGGCATAACTTTCTGTTCCATAACTTAAATAATGGTCTAATTCGCCGGATTCGTGACTAATTTGTTCTTCAAACAAAGAATAACATACAACTGCTGATGCACCAGCGTCTTCCAGTTCTTTTACCGTATCAACACTCTGCGATAGCGGAGAAGCTGAAGGCACAATAGGGTTTTTCAGCTTCAAACCCATATATGTTGTTGATAAATCCATTTTTACTCCAATTTTATTTCTAATTTTTATTCACTAATTAGTTTCTTCTTCAGTTGCTTCGTTTTGCGATTCAACTTCCAAGGATGACATTTGTTCGTATAATTTCCATTTTTTATTTACATGTTTCTGAGCCAATTCCATCAGTCGTTTTGCGTTTGTCGGATCAGATTTTGTTAACATTTTATATCTGTTTTCTTTGTACAAATAATCGTCCAATCTAATTTTTGGAGATTTTGAATCTAGTTTGAGAGGATTTTTACCTTCAACTACATTTTCCGGGTTGTATCTGAACAACGGCCAGTGACCACTATCAACCGCGGCTTTTTGACTTTCCATTCCTTTCGCCATGTTGATACCGTGAGCGATACAATGACTGTAAGCGATAATAATAGATGGTCCATCGTAAGCTTCAGCTTCTAAAAATGCTCTAACTGTTTGCGCGTCATTTGATCCCATAGCGACTTGAGCGACATACACATTGCCATAACTCATTGCCATCATCGCTAAGTCTTTCTTACCTGTTTCTTTACCACCGGCAGCAAACTTGGCAATTGCTCCAATTCCGGTCGCTTTAGACATTTGCCCGCCGGTATTTGAGTAAACTTCCGTATCCATAACGAGAACATTCACATTTTTACCCGAAGCAAGCACATGGTCCAATCCGCCGTAACCGATGTCATAAGCCCATCCGTCGCCGCCCATTATCCAAACTGATTTTTTAACCAAATAATCGGCTAAAGGTAGAAGTCTTTTTGCCTCATCTGAATCAATAGCTTTGAGTTTTTCTTTCAACTCTGCTACTTTTTCACGTTGCTCGAAAACTTCAACTTCGGTTTTTTGTACTCTGTTATTTAGGATCGAATCGGCTAAATCAACACCGACCTTCTCTTTTACCATTGACAATAACTCAATGGCTTGTTCTTGATGTTTATCGATTGCCAATCTCATTCCGAATCCGAATTCAGCATTATCTTCGAATAAGGAGTTTGACCATGCAGGTCCTCTTCCATCTTTGTTCTTAGTCCAAGGAGTAGTTGGCAGGTTTCCACCATAAATTGATGAACAACCGGTTGCATTTGCAACGATCGTTCTGTCACCAAATAACTGTGAAACTAATTTCACATAAGGTGTTTCGCCACATCCCGAACACGCACCGGAGAATTCGAATAATGGTTCTAATAATTGACTTCCTTTTACAGTTGCAGCGTTCACTTTGCTTCTGTCATATTCAGGAATATTTAGGAAGAAATCCCAATTTGTTCTTTCTTGATTGCGCAACGGAATTTGTGGAACCATATTGATGGCTTTTAGTCTCGTCTCTTTTTTGTTTTTTGCAGGGCAAACTTCAACACAAAGAGCACAACCTGTGCAATCTTCTGCGGCTACTTGAATTGTATAATATTCATCGGTGAATTCTTTACCGCGAGCTTTGGTGTACTTAAAGTTTTCAGGCGCGTTTTCAATCTCGCTGGGAGAATATACTTTTACGCGAATAGTAGCGTGAGGACAAACCAATGCGCATTTATTACACTGAATACAAACTTCCGGATCCCATGCAGGAATTTCGAGAGCAATATTTCTTTTTTCCCACTTTGTTGTTCCGGATGGGAATGTTCCATCAATTGGCATTTCACTTACGGAAACATTGTCGCCATTCCCTTCCATCATTTTTGCAAGAACATCTTTTACAAAATCTGGCGCTTGATTGGAAACTGTATCACCTAATTCAATTTGACTGGAAACTTCTGCCGGAACTTCCAACTGAAACAGATTGGCAAGGGTTTGATCAACTGCTGTATAGTTTTTCTTTACAATTTCTTCACCTTTGCTGCCGTACGTTTTCTTAATGGCATTTTTGATTTTTTCGATTGCTTCATCTTTTGGTAAAATGCCAGATATAGCAAAGAAACATGTTTGCATAATTGTATTAATTCTTGCGCCCATTCCGGTGCTTTTTGCAACCGTATATGCGTCAATCACATATAGTTTCAGTTTTTTATCAATTATTTGCTTTTGTACACGTTTCGGAAGTTTATCCCACACTTCATCAGTTGGGAAAGGGGCATTTAGCAAAAATGTTCCGTTTTCTTTAATCTTACCAAGAACATCAAATCCCTCCAGCAAATTAAATTGGTGACAACCAATAAAATTGGAGCTTTGGATTAAGTACGTAGATTTAATCGGGTTTTTACCAAATCTTAGATGAGATACAGTTGTTGATCCGGATTTTTTAGAATCGTAAACAAAATAGCCTTGCGCATAATTTTCTGTTTCTTCGCCAATAATTTTAATTGAGTTTTTATTCGCTCCAACAGTTCCGTCAGCACCTAAACCATAAAACATACCACGGAATACGTCATCGCCTTCAATCACGAATGAAGGATCAAATTCGAGAGAGGTAAAGGTCACATCATCATTTATTCCTACTGTAAAATGATTTTTAGGATTTTCTTTCTTCATTTCATCATATACAGCTTTTACCATAGCAGGAGTAAATTCTTTTGATGATAAACCGTATCGGCCACCTATAACTTTCGGCATAACTTCGAATGGTTTTTCGTTGGAACTCATTGCCTCTGCCAAAGCTGTAATTATATCTTGATATAATGGTTCGCCGATTGAACCGGGTTCTTTTGTTCTGTCTAAAACAGCAATTGATTCAACAGTTTTAGGGAGCACGTCAAATAAGTATTTGGGAGCAAATGGTCTGTATAATCTAACTTTTAGAACGCCAACTTTTTCTTCCATTCTTTCAGATAAATATTCAACCGTTTCTTCAACAGTTTCGGCTCCGGAACCCATTAGTATAACAACTCTTTTTGCATCAGGAGCACCATAATAATCAAATAATTTATATTGTCGACCGGTCAACTCAGCAAATTTATTCATATAATTTTGTACGATTTCCGGAGCTGCATCATAAAATTTATTTACAGTTTCTCGTCCTTGGAAATAAACATCCGGATTCTGTGCGGTTCCGCGAATAAATGGATTATCGGGAGTCAATGCTCTATTTCTAAACGCTGAAACCAATTCATCATTCATCATTGCTTTTATCTGTTCGGGTGTAACTTGTTCTATTTTATTGATTTCGTGAGATGATCTAAAGCCATCAAAGAAGTGAACAAAAGGAATTCTGGATTCTAAAGTTGCCGCATGTGCGATTGTTGCCAGATCGGATACCTCTTGAATCGATCCACTTGCAAGTAATCCAAATCCGGTTTGACGAACTTGCATCACATCAGAATGATCACCAAATATTGATAACGCTTGTGCAGCTAACGATCTTGCTGAAACATGAAAAACCGCAGGAGTTAATTCACCGGCAATTTTGTACATGTTTGGGATCATGAGCAGCAATCCTTGGGAAGCCGTAAAAGTAGTTGTTAATGCTCCGCTTTGCAAAGCTCCATGAACTGCTCCCGATGCTCCACCTTCACTTTGTAGTTCAGACACTCTTGGAACTGTTCCCCAAATATTTTTTCTTCCTTTCGCTGACCATTCATCGGAGAGTTCTCCCATACCCGATGATGGTGTGATCGGGTAAATTGCAATTACCTCACTGACCTGATACGCCACGTTGGCAGCAGCATCATTTCCATCAATTGTTATTTTTTTGTTTTCCATATTGAACCCTATTTATGATATATAATTTATTTTGTATTGGTTTTCATTATCCAAAGCAAATATCAAGCCATTATTAAGGTTCTTTTATCCTCTTTAAATCCAGCAATTTGGCTTGTTTTTGCACCAATCAAAGATTTGATGTCCACAAATCAGAATCCCCTTTTGATCTTCTCTTATTTTTAAGAATTACAAAAAGATTGGTTTGCTAAAATAATTATTCCCCATCCAAAATGAAAGACATTCTTATCTTATATTCTCATTCTATTTCCGCGTTTAGATTAAATAAACGCACATCTGTTCTCTTTTCGGTTCTTTTTTCCAATTTATCGAGAGTATCACGAAGCACCCCAAGTGATCTCTGACTCAATAAATCAATTTTGATTAATCCCATATCCTCTATCGGGTACATATCCGGTTGGGTTACTATAATACCAAGTCCTTTATTTTGAGCATATTCGAGCCCTACGTAACTTGTAATAGGATTTTTGGTGATAACAATACCGCCAGGATGTATACTCAGATGCCGCGGGAAACCGGACAGTTTAGAGGCGATTTCGATTATTGTACTCCATGGTTCATTCTCAAAACTCAGAGATTTCGATTCCGGAAATTTTTTAGCCAATTCGGGAAGATTTTTTGCGCTCGTCCAAGGAATAAATTTACTGTATTTCGAAATCTCCCTGTTGGAAATACCAAAAACTTTTGCTGTTTCCCTAAAAGCTGATCTGGCACGAAAAGTTACATGCGTGGAAATCATAGCGACTTTATCATATCCGTATTTTTCGAAAACATACTTCACAATTTCATCCCTTTCTTTCCACGAAAAATCAAGGTCTACATCGGGGGGTGACGTCCTTCCACGATTTAGAAATCTTTCGAAATACAAATTATGTTCGAGCGGATCTACCTGCGTTAATCCGAGACAGTAAGCCACAAGACTATTCGCTGCAGAACCCCGTCCAATTGTAACCATCCTCCGGCTATGAGCCTCTCGAACAATATCCCATACTACAAGGAAATAGTCGCAAAATCCGAGTTCGTCAATTACTTCGAGTTCATACTGAAGCCGTTTAACAGCTTTTTCGGTTATTGGTTTGAATCTCGCTTCTAAACCACGAAAGCTGATCTTCCACAGATAGGAAAATGGCGTTTCGCCGGTAGGTAGCGGAAAAAGAGGGAATTTGTATTTCCCGAATTCCAGATCAACATTGGAGTTCCGCACGATATCTTCAATATTCCAGATTGCTTCAGGCAGTGCTTTCCATTTTGCGCGAAATTCCTCAGAGGATTGTAAAAAGGATTCCTCATCGACAAGTAAAGATTCATCCAGATTCTCCAGTGTTTTATTTTCGCGAATCGCGGTAACAACCTTATGAAGCAAAAAATCGTTTTTTGAAGCAAAATAGGTCGGGTGCGAAGCCAATATCTTAAGATTTTTTGATTTAGCAAAGTTGTAAAGCTCCCGCGTCCTCTTCTTCTGTTTTTCGGTGATTATTAGTTCGACATATAAATTCTTGGTCGAAATATCCTTATCATCGATACAAAAACGAATTACTTCAAGCGACGATGTAAAAAAGAACAGGTTGTCCGAAATATTTTTAATCGCGGTTTGAAGAGAAAAATCGTCTTTTAGCTTTCGAGTAGTTACTAGCCGGCAAAGTTCGGAATACCCTTCGTTATTTTTTGCAATTACAACAAGATAATCCTCAGGGTTTTTAGGATCGTCAATTTTTGCCCCGAGAATTGGTTTAATTCCCTCTTCCTTTGCAATTTTGGCGAAATGAATTAATCCGTACATCGCATTTGTATCGGTTAGCGCAACAAAACCGCTACCCGATTTTTTGGCGAACGAGATCAAGGATTCAACCGGAATAGTGCCGGTCAGTAAAGAATAAACAGAATGATTGTGGAGTGATTGCATGTAGTATTTGGATAAATGTAGTACTCGACACTACATTTTGTTTTATATATTTTCATTTATGAAGTTAGATTTCGATTGTGATCAGTGGAATATTCAAAAAAATGAGATTAAGCATGGCATTTCCCCACTTGAAACGGAAAGCATTTTCTTTGATAAATCATTAATAATATTCGACAATCTGAAACATTCTAACGATAAGAAAAAGCGCTGGATCGCCTTTGGAACAAGTATTAAGAATCAAGTTTTAATGACTGCATTCATGATTAGAAAACAAAAAAATCGAATAATAAGCACTCGAACAGCTTCTAAAAATGAAAGGTCGCTTTATGAGAAAGCCAAAAGTAAAAGAAATAATTGATTACAATAAACAGGATGTAACTGATTTTATCGATAAAGATAATCCGTTAAAACTAAGTGATCTTGGAATAGAGTTACCACAAGATCCTCCAACGAAAGTTGTCAGTATAAGACTTCCGACAAACTTAATTAACAAACTTAAATCATATGCGTCGCAAAGAGATATTCCATATAGCGCACTTATTAAATTAATCTTAGATGAAAGGATGAAAGAAAGTTTTAAAGAAACTTGATTTAGTGAGGTCAAGTTTGTCTCAGCTCTTTCCCTCAGGCAAAAATCCGATTGAAGAATACCCGAATTTGTCACGAATTTTATTTACTGCACGAAACATTTTTTTGCGCGTAAGCTTTTCATCTTCAAATAGAGCTTCTTGTTCTGAAAATTCGCTGAAATTTGTGAGATGAACCCCGATTAAACGAATTCCGACTCTTCGTGTGTAAGCTTTCCGGAACAGGTTTAGCGCGGTTTCAAACACCTCTTTATCATCATCCGTAGCCGGAATAGTTTTGGCCCTGGTGAGTGTGATAAAATCAGAATATCGTAATTTTATTGATATTGTGGTTGTCTGCCAGTTCCGATCTCTTAGAATCTGGCAAACCTTCCCCGTCAGTTCAAATAATTTTGCTTCTATTACTTTTTGATTAACAATGTCTTTCGAAAAAGTTCGTTCTTTCGAAATACTTTTTCTTTCTTGTGGAGGATTAAGATACTGCTTCCCTTTTCCGTTCGCTTTTTCCCAAATATCGATTCCATACTTACCGAAAGCTACGGCAAAATAGTCTTGAGGCATTGCAGCGATATCACCGATTTTATAAAATCCTTTATTGTGCATCTGCTCGAGGGTAACTTTGCCGACTCCGGGAATAGTTTCAACCGGTAATGGCGCGAGAAATTCTTTTTCCATTCCTGGCATTACAAATGTTACACCGTTCGGTTTCGCGTAATCAGAGCAAATTTTGGCGATGGTTTTGTGTCCACCTATACCTATCGAACACGGCAATTGTAATTGATCCCAAATTTCTTTTTGTAGTGATTTTGCAAAATCATACATCGAACCATAAATATGTTTTGTTCCGGTAAAATCCATGTAAAATTCATCTATTGATGCTTGTTCCATCATTGGAGCGTATTTCTCGAGAATACTTTTCACCGCTTTTGAATATCTGCCGTATTCATCATGATGACCATGAATATAAAGCCCGTTCGGACAAAGCCGGTAAGCTTGTTTTATCGGCATTGCCGAATGCAATCCATATTCCCTCGCCTCATACGAACAAGCGGCTACAACACCTCTTCCTTCTTTCGGATCACCGCCGACAATTACAGGTTTCCCATTTAAGGATGGATCAATTATCCTTTCAACTGAAACGAAGAATGTGTCTAAATCGAGGTGAAAAATTGTACGCATACTGTGCTAGAAATAAAAATGTGGGATTTGATTGTGGAAAAGTATAAACAAAAAGCTCAATCTCACAACGAAATTGAGCTTATTAAAATAAAAAAACAGAACGAAAATATTAGTTTTTCAATTCTTCATATTTTGTTGCCGCCATTTCATTTAATTGATTACGGACTTCTTGCGGCATAAGAATTTTGTCATAGTATTTATCATCTTTCCCTTTTTCGCTGGGAACGCCGACAAATAATCCTTTAGGTCCGTTAATTAAAGAAAATCCCTTAACAACTAACTTTTCCTCTGTTTCGAGATCGAAAAAAGCTACTGTTTTTCCACCTCCATCGTAAAGATTCATTCGCGAAATAGTCATGATTCATCCTCCGTTTAGTTATTATTGTTCGTCTATCTAAGACTAAATAAGACCACATTTTCTTGAATTATGATGGCTTATTCTTAAAGTAACCAAATAATGAGGACAAATTATATAATTATTATTTAAATGTCGAATTTAAAATAAATATCACTAACGAATATTCAACTAATTAATAGCGAACTCTTTTAATCGGGGATACGATTTTAAAATAGTATCGGGCATTTTAATTTTAATTCGGTTTTTTAAAAAATGAAGCAGTTCAAAAGCATTCGCAACCGCATCTCCTTTTGGATGATTATTCATCACAATGAAGATTTTATTCACTTTATCGTAAATCTCTTTCAATTTTTGTTCAATTTCGACAAGTTCTCCAGGCGAATACAGGTACTGATAACGCGCATTTTGTTCATCATACGACTGTTTTTTACCAAAATCGGTTATGGATTTACGCCAGGCATCCGTATTTCTTCCATGAAATCGAATGTAAGCCATTTTGTTTCCGGCAACAGGATTAAATTCAATAGATTCGCCGACTTGCGGTTGATCGATTGTGCAGAATGTAACTGTTTTCGCTTTTTTATTTTGCCATGATTTGTGCCGGACTTCAACGAATTTATTGTACTCTTCGAAAGTTTCGATCAAACATCTGAGATAATCAATACTTGCATCATTACAATCGAATGAATAAGGGAATTGAATCAGAATTCCGCCGAGTTTATCCTCGGCTTTTAATAACTCCAGATTATCTTTAACCCGTTTTATTTCTTCAGTGCCATAATTCCTTTTATGAGTAAAATCATTATGTAATTTAACGGTGAATTGAAATTCCGGATGTTCTTCTGTTTGTTTCAACCAACTTTTTACAATACTATCTTTTAAGTAAGTGTAATACGTTGCATTTACTTCAACCATATTAAAATAGGTCGAATAAAATTGCAGCCAACTTCTTCCCTTTGTTTGCGTGAAAGGATAAAAACTCGGATGCCAATCTTTATAAGACCATCCTGCGGTGCCAATATAAAGTTTAGGGGATTTCATTTTAAAAAGGATAAATTGTCGATATTTGGTTTGAACATGGCAGAATCCAAAAAAAGTGAATTAAGTACGCTGTTGTTAATTGTAGTTATTCACTTTATTCATTAATGCAAAACTAATTACATTTCGCCATAAGGCATTTTCGGGACTTTTCCGGCGAGGCGTGCATAAACAGCCAACGCACCTCTATGATGCGCGCTATGATCGGCAATTGCGCCCACAACAGCCATTTTCGGTGCTCCTTTCATAATTTCGGCGGTAATCGGAGCCATTAATTCGCTTTCAGGGAATGATGTGATTAATCTAATTCCGTTCTCTGTCGCATCCTTAAACTGCTGCAGACATGAATCAAATGAGGTGTATTTTTTCATTCGTTCCTCGTAGTTTTCAAAATTCATATCAAATCCTTTCGAACCAAATGCTCCTTCCAAAAACCAATCAATGGTTTCAGCGGCGTGCCCGATATGTTCTGCAACAGTGTACATTTCATCCATCGGTTTGAAACTCGAATCATTTTCGGAGAAACAACTGATGGTGTTCATGAAAAACGTTTCTTGGGTTTTTAATTGTTGGATTAATCCATCTTTCATTTTGGCGGTTCCTTATTTGGTTAATAATTTATTGATTCTAGAAAGGTTCACATAAGATGGAAATTGGGAGGGATCAACACCAATTTCCATAATTGTATTTAATAAAAATGTTCTCACTTAAAAAAAAACGGGGAAAGCAGCTGTAATTGTTGGAAACTACAGGAGTATCGCTAAACGGAGGTGGTAATTCTTTTCTCCACTAATAAGGAGTGATACTATTCATCATCAAAATTGACACGATTAATGCCGTTAAGCGCCGCTACACGGTAAGCTTCGGCCATCGTGGGATAATTAAAAGTAGTATTGACGAAATACATTAAAGTATTACCACTTCCCTTTTGAGACATTATCGCCTGCCCAATATGAATAATTTCCGAAGCACCATGACCAAAACAATGAATCCCAAGTATTTCCAAAGTTTCCCGATGAAATAAAATTTTCAAAACTCCGACTGCATGTCCGGTAATTTGTGCCCGCGCTAAATGTTTAAAAAAAGAACGCCCAACTTCGTAAGGAACCTTTTGTTCGGTCAGTTCTCGTTCGCAAGGTCCCACAGAACTGATTTCCGGCAAAGTATATATTCCTGTTGGGATATTTTCAACGAGATGAAAATCAGTGTGAGTATCGAGAAGATGCGTAGCTGCAAACCGACCTTGATCGTAGGAAGCACTTGCCAAACTCGGAAATCCGACAATATCACCAACTGCATAAATATTCTCAAGATGGGTTTGGTGATGCCGATTTACTACTATCGAACCCCGATGATTAACTTCAATTCCCAAATTATCCAAACCCATCCCGGCAGAATTACCTGTCCGCCCTTGTGCCCATAAAAGATATTCGGCACGTATCTTTTTGTTTGATTTAAGATAAAGGGTCACCCCATTGTCATCAGGCACTATTTTTTCATATTCTTCATTGTGGCGAATCAGAACTCCATTTTCGCGCAGATGATAACTCAAGGCATCAATAATTTCGTCATCTAAAAATGAAAGCAATTGCTCACGAGTATTTATTAAATTTACTTTTGCCCGCAAACCTCGAAAAATTGAAGCGTACTCGCATCCGATTACTCCCGCACCGTATATTGTTAACGAACGCGGATTATCTTTTAGATCTAAAATTGAATCACTATCAAGAATTCTGGGGTGGGAAAAATCGATATCGTCTGGATGATAAGGGTGAGAACCGGTTGCGATAATAAAATATTCGGAAGTAATGGTTTCTTCGCCACCTTTGGTTAATTTCACATCAATGGTATTTTTATCAATAAAACAGGCATATCCATCTATTACATCAACCATATTACGTTGATAAAAACCGGATCGCATATCCACTTGTTGATCGATAACTTTTTGAGCGGTTCGAAGCAGATCTTGATAATTTATTGTATCTAAACCACCTTTGTTCTGGATTATTTCGCTCGCGTGTCTTAATGCCTTGCTTGGTATAGTACCGACGTGAGTACAATTTCCGCCAATATTGGTAAAATTATCGCATACAGCAACCTTTTTACCGCCTTTAACGGCTTTCATGGCAGCACCTTCGCCACCGGGTCCACTTCCAATTACAATTACATCGTACTGAAATTCGTTCATAAAGCCTTTTTCATTGTATACTAAGCATAAATATAAGGATAATTGGTCTGAATATTAAATGACAAGTTGATCGGAAAAAAATAAGATATTGCTTCATTCTCCACTTATAGTAACAACTAACTGTCTCGCTCCACCGTAATCACGATGCTCACAGAGGTAAATTCCCTGCCATGTTCCGAGATTAAATTTTCCGTTTGTAACGGGAACAGTAAGACTTTGGCCGAGAATAGATGCTTTTATGTGGGCGGGCATGTCATCGGGACCTTCGTAAGTGTGCGTAAAATAAGGTGAATTTTCAGCAACCATTTTATTAAAATGAGATTCCATATCCACTCTTACATCCGGCGAAACATTTTCATTTATGGTTAACGAAGCCGAAGTATGTTTGATAAAAACATTACAGAGACCCATTTTTATTCTTTTAAGCTCAGGAAACGTGTTTTCAATTTCACGAGTTATTATATGAAATCCGCGGGGATATGGTCTGAGAGATATTTCTTTTTGGTAGAACATGATCAATTGGGCAAAATGTTATTCAATAGAAAAACGATCGAAAATCGTCGTTATGCTTTACTGTTAAGATATCGGATGTAATTGTTTAATTTCACACCCAAATTACGAATTTCCGACTCAAATTTTTCATAATTAGCTTCTTCTATGATTCCCCTTTTACAAGCAATTTGAATACATGCTTTAGTTTCGAAAAGTGAACCTCTTGCATAATAGGCAAATCTTTTAGTTTCTTTGAAAGTAAATCGTCCAAAACCTTCAGCAATATTTAATGTAACAGAATCACTTGCTCTAATAAGTTGAGAACCCAATGTATTTTTCAAAAATGGTTCCCAAACTTGTAATTCTTTCCATACGTTTTCACCCAAATTAATTGATAACCGGTAAATTTCGAGATCTTCTAAATTCATAGAATATTTATTTACTTTTAATCTAAAATAGCAAAATATCTAATTAATAATTATCAAACAACAACTGAATTTCTATCGAATCACCATTGAATTACAATTGAAAAAACATATTTCAATACATTACCTACTCAAAGCCCCAACTCCATTTGAATTTCTTGACCTGAGAATTGTTTTTCATGACCAAGAAGCCATTTTTTTCTCCACATTCCGCCGGCATAACCAATTAAGGATCCGTCACTTCCAATAACCCTATGACACGGTACGATAATTGAAATTAGATTTCTACCGTTCGCTCCTCCTACCGCTCGAATTGTTTTTTTATCCCCTAATGCCTCGGCTAAATGATTGTAGGAAATAGTTTTGCCGTATGGAATTTCAAGTAATTCATTCCAAACGCGCATTTGAAAAGGTGTTCCTTCCTGATGGATATTTAAATCAAATGATTTTCGTTCACCACTGAAATATTCCGAAAGTTGCTTTTTGCATTGATTAATAATCCCGTTGGTATTTTCGGCAATATTTTTATACTGATCAAAAACAAAAAGTACCGAAGTAATCGAATCCTTATTCGCTTTTATTTCGATTAATCCCAGCGGGCATTTTAAGAAACCAAGGTATTCATTTTCCATTTTACAACTCGATCTTGGCTATATATTTGTCAAAATCTAAAACTCGAAAATTTTTCTTTCCTTTAGGCACCACGGAAAATCCTTCATTCTCTAATTTCGCCATCTGAGCTTCAATTCCACCGGGATATTTTTCATTTAGAATTCCGCCCTCTTTCAAAGTTCGCCAATAAGGAGTGATTCGCCTTTTCCCTTCAGAGAACTCCTCTTCAGCAGCTTCGGCAGAAATTCTAACAAATATACCGGTTGTAAGCGGACATGCAATAGTGGTTTCATATTTTGCCGCAATTATTTTTCTTATTTCATTCACGGTGGTTAATTTTCCTTTAGGCACTTTCCTCATAATTGTATCAACATCTAATGGTTTGGCAATAACAACCGTTCCTTCTCCCCACATTTCTATCAATTTACCGGCTATCGGTTCAACTTTTGGTAAACCATTATCGTCGTGCAGTTTCTCTTTCCACGATTTTCTAGTCTTCATTTCAATTTCTCCCCAAGAAATTATTGTTTGCCGGAACTTCATTTCAACCGACTTTTCGTTCCATGCTTCTATAAACACCGACAACAACTCCAACGAGTTTAAAGCCGGAATAATCTTTCTCGATTACGATAGGTTCATACTCCGGATTTTCCGAATGGAGTTCAATTTTATGGGATTTTTTATAAAACCTTTTAACCACCGCGGCATCATCCAGAACGGCTGTTACAAAATGACCGTCACGGGGTTCAAGGTTAGGATTTACGATAACAACATCTCCGGTAAAGATGTAAGCGTCTTTCAAACTATCCCCCTTTACACGAAGCAGAAACGAATCCTTGGGCATCCGGGCAATTGTAGGAAGTTCAATCGAATCCAGCGAATCGGGGTAAATCGTAAGAGGGTTACCGGCGGCAACTTCGCCTATAACCGGTCGAGGAATAAAAAACTTTTCCTCAAGCGTTACTTCAATTCCACGGGCAATTTTGGGATTTCTTTTGATATATCCTTTCCTTTCGATCGAAGCTAAATGTTGCTGCACGGTTGCACGATTCCTGTAATTGAAATTTTCCGCAATTTCAGCAAGCGAGGGCGGAATACCAATTGAGGTTTTCCTATCAATAATATAATCAAGAATTTTTTGCTGAATGTTTGTTAATTCTTTTGACATTTTGAGCTTCCTTTTATCTCTGTTCGTACCGACTTTTTACTTCTATTTTATGGATCGGATAAACCTACGGCACGTGAGTCACATTTTAATTTGCATGATTCGTACAGCCAAAACAAAGATAACATTTTTACCATACATATGTATGGCAAAAATAGAATGTGACGAGGGAATTGTCAAGTCAGAATTTAATTACCAAATAATGTTGAATTAACATCAAGTTAAAACGAAGCGAATAAATTGGAGCGGAAAATTGGGAGTTACAGATGGAAAAATCACGCAAGAACATTTATCTCTTTCCCAAGCCAATTCAATGGTCGATGGCTGTAATAGTGCTGTTGATGGGAGCTGCTGTTTTATATTTAGCAATAGAACAAATTTATTTTCCTTTAATTCTTATTTTAGTGCCAATTTTAAAGCCGATTGCACATTTCTCATTAGCTCCGATACTTCGTTTAACCGGATTTTTAAAATATTATTCCCCGATGTTATTGGGTGTAAAAATGGATGACGAAACACTTGAAATACATAATGGAAACAGCTTCGATTATCTGATAAATATGAAATGGAAACATCGCGGTGATGATGCAAAAAAACAAATTATGATTTATTATTTGATGGGATTGCTAAAAATAATTGATGAAATCGAAAGAAATAATTTGCAGAATAAATTATACATCGTTGGCGTTTCGTACTTTTTAAGTCAAAATACCATAAGGAAATTAGGGTTCGAAGAAGAGACGGTAAGATTTAGAAGAAAATTCTTATTTTTTGTGGATTATATAAACCTGTTTCTAATGTATAGTTATGCAAATGGGAGAATGTGCTTCCCAAATGTATTCGAGCTAAAAAAAGTTAAGATATCTGCTAATAAATTGATAGCTTCGAAAACCAAAATTTTTTCAATGTTGAACTCATTAAAGCATCGTTACAATCTTTCGTATATAGCTGAAACTAAATAAATGAAAATAACTACCGCCAAACTGAAATCACTCTTCCGAAAAGAAACATTTCGAAAGTACCTTCATAAAATCATCAGTCTTGATATAAGTACAAAAATCATCGCCCAAAGTTTAACTTTGGGTATTTTTATTGGAACGTTAATCCCGATAGGATTACAAACAATCGTTATAATTCCACTCAATTTGTTATTCCGGTGTAAGCTAATTTTGTCATATCCCGCAACAATGATCTCGAACCCGTTAACTGCTTTGCCATTATACTATATAACATTTGTGATAGGCGAAAAAGCAACCGGAATTGAAATAACCTGGGAAAGTTTTAGAAAAATTATCGATTCACCGAGCATAGAAAGCATTATAAATTTAGGCAGCCATGGATTGCTGGTATATTTTGTTGGCGGGTTGACACAGGCAATTATCTACTCGATATTAACTTATGTGTTGACATATAAAATAGTTGTGATGTACAGAAACAAACACAATCGAAATCCCGAAACCGGCGTTCTTAATTCCCCATCACTTTAGCAAGTACACCGATCATTTTATCACGCAAAATTGGTTTTGAAATAAAATCAGTAAATCCGGCGGCGATAAATTTATCCCGATCTCCCGGTAATACATAAGCAGTTGCCGCAATCATAGGTTTGTTTTCGTAACCAGGCATCTGTTGAATAATTCTGAGCGCGTCCAGACCATTATACTCACCTTGTAAATTCATATCCAAAACGATAAAATCGAACTCACCGGATTCTAATTTCGGCATTGCTTCTTCAACACTATTTGCAAATTGAACAGATTTTAATTCCTTCATTTGTACTTTAAACAGAATTTGAGAATCAACCTGATCTTCGACATAAAGGCATGATAGTGATTTTAGATCAATATCTTTTTTGGGAGCCGGTGGTTGAGCTACCGGAGCAGTAGGTTTCGGTTCGGGTTTTGGTTCAGGAATTTCAATTTTCTCTTCTTTTTCATGTTCAATTTTATTTTTCTCTCCTTGAACTACGACCTCATCTTCCGCTTCGGTTTCAGATTTCTCAATTTTTTCTTCTTTTTTATTACCAGTTAATTCATTTAGATTTGTAGTGTCAAATACTAATGGGAAGAGAAATCCAAATTCGGTTGGGCTGCCGGCTTTCATAATTACTTCAGAATCTCCACCCAATAAATGAATCAGTTTTCGTGCGAGTCTGATTTCAAATCTTGAAAATCCGAATTTATGTCTGACAACGCTTTCATCGTCTTCGAGTACTTCTTTTAATCCGGAGGATAATCGATCGCTTACCACCGTTCGGCTATCACGAACACCGATTATGCAATTGTCATTATCCAACTGGTACGCTGATAGATAAAGCCTTTTTTCTTGAGTAATTTGAAGTGAAAACTTTATTAATAGTGAAAGCAAAGTTTGAAATTTGCTTAAATCCGATTCAACAAAAAGTGAGGAGGAAATTTTACCATAAGAAAACTCTATGCCTCTCGATTGCGCAACTTTTTTTTGTGTTTGACTGAATATCATCCAGAATTTCGATGAATTTAATATTTGTTGGCGAAACGGATATTTTATTCGCGTGCAAAGAAGCGTACTCAGCAGCAGTATCCATTGTATGAATTAGAATTTTTTGATTTTCTTGAATAATTTCGGCGGCCTCTCTTTGTTCGGCGTTTGGATTTTCAATATTATCATAAATTTCGTGTGCGAAACCAATAATTACATTCACCGGAGTCAATAATTCATGGAATAAATTTGATAAAAACGAAGTATCAAGTCCTTCTTTACTTGAAGCAGCAACGACCGTTTGCCCGGAGGAAGAACTGCGATTAGCGTCGGAATTTAAAGTTGTGAGAGTAAAATTATACGAATCAATTTGGTCTTTATAATCCAATATTGGAATCGCATTTAAGTGGGCTTGAATTATTCCACTTGAGCTTTTCTTGATTCCCACATCCAGAGTTGTGGCTTCCTTCTTGCTTGATTGTAATATCATCGAATTTAAATTGGCTCTATCTTCATCACTAACAATCGATAGAAATTGTTTTTGTTCCAAATCTGATTTCGAGTACCCTAATTCAACTTTTACTCTATCATTAGAGTGAGTTATAAAACCACTTTTATCAACAAGAAAAATCAAATCATTGGAATTATCAAATGTTGCCTTGTACGATTTTAGCTTTTTCTCCATTTCTAATTTTTCGGTTACATCCCTAACAACATTTATATTAACCTCTTTGCCTCTGAAAGTGACTGATGATTTACTAATCTCAACCAGGATCGATTTTCCCGGTTTGGTTTTATGTCTCCAGGGACCGCTAAAACTGCCCGTAGTTGATTTATCGGTCGAGGACTCAATAAGAGTTTGAATATCTTCAGGAGCATAAAGATCTGTCAAATCCATTTGGAGAAACTCTTCCCTTTTGTAACCGTAAAGTTTTAAAGCAACATCGTTCACTTCAACAAACTTTAAATTATCGGTTTCATAAATAAAAATTGGTTCGGGACTTGTTTGGAGTAAAATATCGTCCATTTCAACCTGCGCTTCTTTTTTAGTGGAATTTATATATTTAATCGCAACGGGATTATCAGATTCTAAATCTTTTTCATCCATATATTTAGTGAATCCGATGTAGCCTATAACATTTTGATCTAAATCGTAAATTGGTGATTCCGCGGAAATTTTTATACCGTACTTGCCTTGTGTTTGCTGAGCGTAATACTTTTCTATAACAACCGAATTTGCCGTATCTTTAATAAATGCATCGACATCATCATATAATTGTTTAGAAATTTCCGTTTGAAAATCTTCACCAATTCTGCCTTCAATTTCATTATTGTTCAATTCTTGAGTAGAAGCGAACTTATTATTGGATAGGACAAATTTGCGGTTGGCATCTTTGACCCAAATGGGAAATCCGATAGTATCAACTTCATTGGAAACCTTAACCTTTCCAATAAAAGTGAAAGGAAAGGAAGACTTTATCTTCCCGATAATGTTACGCAAATCAACATCCTGAATGATATCATCTAAATCAGATTTGTAGATGTATACATTCTGTTGATGATACTTGTCTTTTAAAGGAATTAGAGTTACAAAATATTGAATTTCATCATGTGAGTTAAATGGTGAAACCGTAATTTGATATTCAATATCCTCATCAACCGCCTTTTCAATTTTATAACTGGCTTTAAAAATACGGTTTTGTATTCCGGATTCGAATATTGATTTTCGAATATTTTGGGATATTAAATTTCCAAACATATCATAAAATGAGATATCGTTGCTAATAATCGGAAACATTCTTCTCGATATTTTATTCGCAGCTATTATTTTCCCTTCCTCATCAATTATTAATAGAGGAATATCACCAAGCTGATTTTCGAATAATTTTTTATTTATCTCTTTTATCATATTATTTAGAAGGAACTGTTACCCTTAAAACACTTGAGTAAGCTGATTCCGTTTCATTATCATAAGCTTTTATTCTGTATTCATAAGAACTTCCACGGAATATACTGTTATCCGTGTAAGTTTCGACATTTTCCACGCTCACAAAGACTTCGGTATAAGCGCCTCCGCCCGCGAACCGCCTTTCAATAATAAATCCTTTTTCTGTACCTGAATTATCGTCCCAAGTCAGAACAATTTGCAACGGATCGGAACTGGCTGTACCATCCAAGTTTGTTGGAGCAGGTATTGGAGTAACCACCTCATTGGAGAATATGGATTCACCACCGGATTCATTGTACGCTCGTACTTTAAAGTAATAATGTATCGATGGATCTAATCCGCTGACATCATAAGTTTTGATATTCGGATTCACCGTGACATATAAAGAATAAGTACCGCCGGAAGTTTCTTTACTAAATATTTCGAACCGCTCCTCGTTACTGGAATTATCCTTCCACGATAATCTGAAAGACGTTCCGGGAATTAGCTCGGTAATTGTCATCGTCGAGGGTGGAATCGGAGGTAGTTTACCAATGCTTACCGATACTTCATTTGTATAATCAGTATTGAAATCTTCAGTAGTGGCGAGTCTGACCCGATAAGTGTGCACAGAATTCTGGGTTAGATCTGTATCACTATACTCATTATTGTTAGCCGCAGAAAAATCTACTGTTCCTATTTGAGTGAAGGAATTCGAATTACCAATTTTCCGTTCAATTAACGATTGGTTTGCAAATACCGTATTTATTTGCCACGATAATGTTACTACCTGAGTAGTAGAATCGTATTCGGCAACTAATTGAGACGGAGGTTCCACATCGATACGCGCGGTTGTAACGGTAACCGGATCAGAATAAACAGTAGGATTCGTCAAAGCGCCGATTCTAAAGCTATATGTTGTTAAACTCGTTAATCCCGTAACTGTGTATTCTTCCGTATCGCGGGAAACTGCGGCAAATCTGCTCCAACTGGAAGTTGCGGTAGATATTTGGATTTCAAAGCCGACCTCGTTGTTGGAATTATCGTCCCATGTTAATTTAACTTTGGATTTCCCAAGTGCCTCTCCGACAAGATTTGTTGGTTTGTTACCGCTGACAACGATATTTCCGGTTGACACTTCTTCTGTGTAATCGGAATTGCCATAAGTATTAACCGCCCTCACTTTGTAAAAATAGATTGTTGTGGTGAGCGCTAAACCCGCATCCGCAAACGCGTTACTATTTGCTGACATTGTCGCGATTGGCTGCGAACCATAGTTTTGGTTATTTCCAATGCTCCGCCATATTTGAAAACCTGCTTCATTAGTTGAATTATCATTCCAAATTAGAAGCACCTCACTATCAGACAATTTTTCGAGGAACAAGCTATCCGGCGCATCAGGAGGACTTGTATTCGGCCGAACAAAAATATTTGTATATAAATCAGACCAGTCTGAACTTCCGGCGATGTTGAATACGCCTACTTGATAAGAAATTGTGGTGTTTAATAATTCCTCTCCAATCATAAGCGGAAGGGTAGGATTTTGATTATCAACTACAGTAACTACGGTATCAAGGTCAGAATTCAAATAAATTTCATAACGTTCGATTCCCTCTCCCCCAAAATAATCCTCAGCCGTGTAAACAAGATTATTTTTACCGATTTGAACCGAATCACCACTAACCGGAGAAAATATTGTGATCGAAGGGCTTCCGCTGGTATCACCTACGATAGATTCCACACAACTGAGCGAAAGGCTTGAGGCAATTAGAATGGATATCAAACCAAGAATTATTTTAATTTTATACTTCATGGGGAATACCTAAAATAATTCCACTGATTTTTCACCGAAATTGTCAAAATCAAGCAAATAAGCTCTTGATTCTCCAGCTTCCAAAACATCAAAATAAAATGTTACCAATTGGGTTTTAGAATCGAAATCATATTTCGGCAAAGGAGTACCAATAATTTCGGATGAAACTTTAATATTTTCTATTTTTTTATTTAAATGAATTTCAACTAAAACATCTTTTGTAGCTATTTTGGCTGGATTTGTAACTTCCACCATAAACCTTCTTGCGCTTCGAACTTCATGTTTAATTTCGATGCGACCTCTCCTAATCCACCATTCACTTAACTCTTGAATTGACGGAAGCCACATTTTTTTGTTTCGCATGTATTTAGTCAGTTCGTTAATTACACCGATATAATTTCCCTTCAATTGCTGACTGGTGTGGAGTTGAAGAATATATAATCCCCCTTCGAACAGTATCCGGTCAATATCTTCTATGTAAGTGTATCTCTGAAACTCTGCTGATTTTAAGCCAAAATCCCGTACAACCGTGTAATCATCCCGACTTGTTTTAGTTAGAATTATAATTGGTTTTTCTTCACGTATCTCAAGTCTCGGAACTGACCTGTCGGCGGAAGAATCGGTTATCATAAATTTATAATCATACGCACTTAATGCTTGCAGAGTATTTTCGTCGAAAAACTGATACGTTGGTCTAAATCCGATTGGATCTTCACCGGCTAATTTTTTGAGTGTGTCTCTCGCTGCTTTTAAAACAGCAAACTGCGATTCTTTTTTATACAGTTTATTGGTTGTATCGATTATAGTTTCTTTAAATCCAACATCACCGATAACCCCGAAATCCGCGATACCTGCCAATGGTCTCAGCAAAGATGACGTTATATCTTCATCGTATGGATCCATAAAAATTGTCGCGGAAATAGTACTGGCATTTAAAACCGATGAGAGGTTGCTGATATTTCCAGCTTGCTCATCAATTGTAGGAATTAAAACCGCGGCGGCTTCGTAAGGTGAAGGCCAATCGTGAATAAATACGGTTGGTCGGTTTAACAGCCAGTTTACACTGTTTATAAAAAGCTTATCAAAATAGACATAATCTTCAGTTTGTCCGATCACGGAATTGAATTCAAATCCCATCCAAACCCATCTTCCGTTACCATAAGTGCCATGAGCAATTCCGGCGCTTTTTTGAATCTCTTCCTGAACCAAACCGGCTTCTCTTCTGTAATCGTACCAAAAACTTACTTGATTAGCTCTAGGTTCCAGGATTTCGGCATAAATCGGTCGATCCCATGTGGCTATTTTTAAGGAAAATCCGGTAGGAATGCCCGCTGTAATCGGAATATTGCCTCTTAATGTGTGACGACGATAAGTTTCCTCCGGAAGAATTTCTCTGGAGAAATTTAATCCAAATACTTCGGTGAAGAACTGCCATCCTTTCCATTTGCCTTCGTTGGAAAATGATCCCGTACCACTTGAGGCAAAAACACTTCCGCCCTGCTCAATGAATTTTTTTAATTGAACTACTTGTTTATCACTTAGCGCAAGACAACCGGGAAGTGCAATTAATGAATACTTAAAGTGATTTCCCAATTCGATGTCTTCGTCTTGAATAACTTCAGCAACCATTTTGTTTTGTCTGACAAATCTTTCCCAAGTAGCAACATTATCGTTAATCCAAGTACTGCCTTCGGGTAACATAACTTCTGTGTATTTTGAATATAAAACAGCCACGCTTGCTTCATCTTCGAACATCAAAGACAGATTCGAAGTTGTCGGCAGAATTTGACGAAGATCATATCTACCGAACACTTGTTGAATAATAAGCATAAAAATGAGAACCGCTCCAATGAACAGACTCATTCCGCTTAAAAAGATAATCAGATAATTTACCCTTAGTCCGTCAACACTTTCTTCCGGTGCTTTCATCTCCACCTAAGTGTTTCCTCTTGTTTGTTTGATTCACCGCCTTTATCTCGCGAAGGATCTACATATCCTTCAGCGGTATAACGCATAAATTTTTTCTTCTTGTCATATTGTTCAGTTTCAGAAGTTTTGGCACTTGTCTTCAAGGAAGTGACTCTTGTTGGAGCCGCAGTGGCTCTTGCTCTTGTCGGAGCCTCGGGACGAGTAAATTGACTACCGGTCAATTTTGTCGGTGCCAAACTGGTAAATGTCGGTTTCATCTGAGGCCGAGTCGGATCATTATCCTTTGTGGCGGTAAAAAATGTTGGACGAGCTCCACCGCCGGTTGGTCTTGTGATCTGAGCACTCTCCTCAAATGTTCTACTTTTGCCCATGTCGCCCATCAATGGAGTGGGTGCAATAAGTTCAGCGGGAATGGAAGCCGGAGGTGCGGCAGCTTTTGCACGTTGTCCTCTTCTTTCCCTAACCTTAAACAATATATATGCCCCAACGGCAAGTACAAATGTTGATATGGTCGCAACCAAAATTATCAATGATAGGATCGGAATTAATTCCATGATTATCCTCTTTGTATTAAGTAATTTTTATTTAGCACCTGGTAAACCAACTCTTTCAAGTTTGCCCCAGTTCATTTCAATTCCTAAAAACTCTTCTACTGTCGCAGCTGCTTTTGTAATATCAATAATTATAATAAACATAACGCGATAGACAATAGAATATGGAATCAGTCTAACTTCTTCTTTTTCAGCCGCAATACAATAAATTGCAGCCATAATATCAAGTATTGCAATACTGATCCACCATAACGCAATCAAACTCGACATTCCGTATATCAATCCGACTACAATAAAAAATACATTACCAAATATATTCATCGCGGGCCAGAACAAAGATTCGAAAACCATCATCCATAAAACAATAGTGTTATTAAAATTAATTGTAGGATTAAAAATATAGGTTTTGTGTTTTCTGATCGCTTGAATAATACCTCTTGTCCAACGATATCTTTGCTTAAGAAGTTGGTGTAATTTTTCCGGAGCTTCCGTATAGGAAATTGCATTTGGTTCATAATCTATTTTCCAGCCTGTAGCAAGAATTTTCAAAGTCATGTCCGCATCTTCAGCATAAGTATCACTTGAATAATAACCGCCATCATGCAATGCGGCTTTTCGGAAAAATCCAATTGGTCCGGGAATAATATTTACCATTTTAGCAATGGCCTGAGCAGCCCGCGCCAAGTTTAATCCTTCAATGTATTCTAAAGCTTGAAGATCTGTTAACCACTTTTTCCTGTTCATAATTTTAACATTTCCGGCAACCGCACCAACCGCCGGATCAATAAAATGCCTTACACCCATTCTTAAGGAATCAGAAGAAAGCTGAGAATCACCCATCAACATTTAGAACAATATCGGCTTCTGAATACTGGCAACCCGCATTTAGTGCTTTTGATTTACCACCATTGGGTTTATTCAAGATCGAGATTTTGACCATTGAACTTATCCCTTTATGGTAACCAACCATTTCAAGCGCAACATCCAGGGTTTCATCCTTAGAACCATCATTAATTACTAATATTTCATAATTGGGATAATCCAAGTTCAATAGTGATTTTAAATTTTCTTTTAAAATAGGACCTTCATTAAAAACGGGCATTACGATTGAAATAAATGGAAAATATCCTTCCCGCTCCAGCACAGTGTATTTCGTAATGTAAAAATATGCCAATAACAGAATTGCGAAATAGCGGAATAATAAGTTGAATAGAAATAGGATTAAAGCTACGGTTGACGCATACACGACCAATCCACCGAAGCTTAATACTGTGAAAGGTAACGTAATCATAATTATCGCGAACATCACAATAGATAGAATTCCCGACCAAATCATCATTCGTTTTTTTTCAGCTTGCTCATCTCTCGGAGGAGGTGCAATCTCACGATTATCAAGCATAATTTGGTGTGCATCGTATTTATCAGATGGCGGTGCTTTTTTATTTAGTGATACTTCTCCGGGTCCGGACATAATTTATCAGGCAATTATTTTATAAAATTTATTAAAATACATCAAAGTACTAATTTTCGTCTAAAATTTAATCTATTTTTTAACTTATTGCAATACAAAGAGTTAGCACAAATCATTAAAGTAATTATCGAACTAAACCGAGTTATCAATAAATTTTCCATGATGCTCCGACAGTTATTGAGCCGGAATCATAACTTGAACTCTCCCTAAAACTGCTTCCGATAAAAGCTTGTCCGGTTAAGAATAAAGTTTCAATCACTCTATATTCTCCTTTTATATATGCCTCTCGAACAAGAAAATCGCTTGAGGGAACATACCCTAATTTTCCTCCGGTAGTTATATCGAGGTCCTTTTCGTCGATCACAAACCAGTCTGCCCATATACTATGCGACTCAAAACCTTGCGGGGAATAATAAAGTGTGTTAAATGTGTACTGATAATCAATAAAATGATATTCGTACCCAACCATCAAATCTTTCAGAAAATGTTTCCCAATTCTGCCCTGGAAAATATTTCCGACATTCGCAGGAATTCGACCGGATTCTTCGGTTACAACTAATTGATAATAACTAAATAATTTAAGACCGGTTCGAAATAAATAATCGCCTTCCAATCTAAAATTATGCGCATCTAATCTGTTTAAAACGAGATAAGGGCTGTACAAAATAGCAGCCGCATCGTTATAAACATAACTTGCGCTTGCTTTGTAAGGTTTATCATTTGGTCTATAGATCGCCGAGGCTTCCCATACCGGATGTCTAAAATAATTTGTGGCGTTCATCAATCCATATCCGACATTCAAGCTAATATCTTCAGTAATTCGGGAGAGTAATTGACCCATAAATTGAGTATAACCAAAGGAACCTCCTACCCCGCTAACTTGTCCTGTATACCATTTCATTCCGCCCGATACAAAATCGAGTAATCCGAATTCTAAACCGGTTCCGAGATAATAATAGTTGAAATTCAGATTATCGTTAAAGAAAT
The DNA here is from genome assembly GCA_021739765.1 of Melioribacteraceae bacterium. Taxonomy (GTDB): domain Bacteria; phylum Bacteroidota; class Ignavibacteria; order Ignavibacteriales; family Melioribacteraceae; genus JAIPBD01. Next base: position 16,604 of record JAIPBD010000017.1, on the reverse strand, counting down.
AAGCAACAGGATAAACATTCGCGTAAGAAAACATCGAATAGCTGAGGTTAGTAATCCAACTTTCAAAACTTCCCGGATCGACAGGTTCCGGAGGCAGCCAACTTAGGCGCTGCTCAATCATAAAGGAAGCCGGAGCTGAATCAGCAAGACTTGTATAAACGTTTCTTGCTTGTTCAAATTCACTATTCTCCAGGTATGAATCTCCGAGGAATAATTTTGCTTCCATATCAGCTGGATTCTCATCCACCAATCTCGTAAACTCTTCGAGAGCTCGTGTGGAATCACCGCTCCAGAAAACTATTTTACCTCGCATCTTATCAATATCGTAAGTGTATTCATTCGACAATACTTCATCATAAATTTCAATTGCGGAATCAAACTCTCCCATGCAGAGATAAACATCCGCCAACTCTTTCCTCACCTGCATGTTGTCAGGAAATGCTCCAAGGAATTCTTCATAATAAGGAACCGCTTCCCCACACTCCTTATCCATTGCTAATTGCCTGCCATAATCCAAGTTGTTGATCAACCGAGCTTCTTCATTTCTCAGCTTCTGTAATTCAATCATTTGTACTAATTCAACTACATCAGGATTTTCGGCACTTAGCTCCTCAGCGCGGGAGATATAGAATTCAGCTTGGTCGTAATCTTGCTTTTGAAAATTAAGAGTACCCAGTGTTATCAGCGCGTAAAGATTCTCAGGTTGAACTTCGTAAACCTTCATAAGTCTTTCTTCAGCCAAATCAAGATCTGTATCCAACCAAACTCCGAGTTGACCTGAAAATAAGTTATACTCGGAATTATTCGGCTCATACAACGCAGCCTGATCCGCATGAATATACGCGTCGGTAAAATTTTGATCGTAAGAATATATTCTAGAGAGCAAGAAATGCAGTTCGGCATCTTCAGGAATAACCGATAAATAATTATTTATAAGCTCCATAGCTTTATCGTATTCTTGAAGTTTTGAATAATATTCGGCAGCATCTCGAACAGCAATTCTATCCGTTGGTTGATTTTCCACACGGGTTAATAATTCTGCAATTCGTTCCTCATAGGTTTTCTGACGAATTCCCACCAATTGCGATTCGATAGAATCAAATGGCTCGGTGCCTTCATAATTTGGTCTCAGATATTCAATCTGATCTAAAGCTTCATCGTACCGCTGAACCTCCATCAAGGCATCGATCAGTTGAAATCGTACCGCGTCGTTATTAGGGTCATTTCTAAGAATTCTAAAATACTTATCTATCGGATATTCACGACCCGGAGTATATTCTGTAAGGAATGTTCTTCTCGCTAAATCCAAACCCTCTTCGGATTCTTTAAAAAATGGTTTTATTGCTAACGCCTGTAAAAATGATTGCTCCGCATCTTTATTTCGACCAAGCCAGAGCAGAAAATATCCATGTCTGCTCCATATCCTCCAATCATCGGGATGTTTGACCGTATATTTCCGAAGGACTCTTTCCCCTTTTGTAACGTGTTTTAATTCGGCAAGAACATTTGTATAACGAATAATTTCATCAGGAGAAGCATCTTCATCCATCGCAAGATATCGATCATACCAAAGCTCGGAATCTTCCCATTCTTCCAACCATCTGTATGAATTTGCAATTTCAAGGTAATTGAAAGGATCGTCAGGAGTAATTTCGATTTCACGCCGGTGACCGTCAATTTTTTCGTAAAGTTGCGGGTACCAGATAGTTTTTAATCGAGCGAGGTTTTTTTGATATTCCGGATTAGTGCGATCAAGTTTGTAGGCCCTTCTATAATCAACCCGAGCCCATGCATATTGTTTTCTGTTTTCATAACAGATCGCTCTTAGATTGTAGCCTTCCGGATTTTGCGGATCAGAAATTATAAATTTATTAAATAATTCTATCGCCTCGCCGTATCTTTCAGCATTCAAATATTCAACAGCTTGCCTTTTTAATGTTTGAGCTTGCTTCGGTTGGGCATTAATAACAGTGGTAAAAAAAGCTAAAATTAATATGTAAAAAAAAACTCTCATTATTTTTCTAACTCAGAATATGATATGTATGCATTTTCAGCTTCCCTTTCAGGGGCAATTACATATTCGGTTAATTTATCAGCGTTACTGATGGATTCTTCAATTTCATAGTTGAAAACCGAAATGTATTCAATCACTTTTTTGATATAATCTTCGTCTTTGCTGGGAAGATTGGGTTTAATTTTGTCAAAAATGTTTTGAACTCTTTCTTCGGTACTTTTTACAACCAATACAATAATTTTATTGTCAACCAAGCATATTTTGTCTTTGTTATCAACAGAAGCCTTAATAGTTTGTTGAAACTGACTAAGAGTTAAATATCCATTTACCAATGCCGCCGGATCAATCTTAAATATCAATAAATTAAATACCTGTCCGGTACTTTTGAACAAAGCTATTTGATTATTCAAAATCAGCTGAAAATCATTAAAACTATAGATATTAGAAAACTTAAATCCCGTACTCGTAGTTGGGGCTGTATGTTTTGGCGGAGCTTTTTCGACAGATTTAGCTGTTGGCTGAACCGAAATTGGCTTGTCTTTTTTTGGTTCTACATTAATTTTTTTCAGATCGCTTTTGGTCTCGTCTAATTTTTTCTCTTCTTTTTCAAGCTCTTCTTTAATTCTCTCAATTTCTTCTTTTTTATCCGTTGCAGGCGCGTTATCGTCCTTCTCACCAACTGCCGTTACTCCGATATACGGTTTAATCTCATAATCCTTTGTGAATTTCCCTTGCGTATGGCCGATATTTGGAATTATCGTTGCGGTTCCAACAACATTATCTGTTACCGGTCTGTTCTTCGCCTTTCTGAGGTAAATTCTTCCTGTAACAACTCCGGCAATTGTTTCTATAAGTGCCGCAGCTTTTTCCGTTGCCGGTTCTCCCAAAACAAACATACTCGTAATATCTCTATCTTCTATAGTTTCTAAAGTATGCAAAAAGACATCCCGGAGAAGATCCAAATTTCGAAAACCGATGTATGGTGTAAGCTCATCAAAGATTATTCTGTTGGGACTGTACTGACTAACCACGGTCACGATATCATTCATATATTCGATTAAAAATTCATCGTGATTATTTATATCGGAAATATCTGAAGGAGGGGCAACTCTAACAACTACAAGCAGGTTTTTATTCATGTAGGATTGAATATCAAAGTTCAAGCTCGCTGCTTGAATCATCAGATCCTTCGGTCGCATATTTGTAAAATACAGACAAGTTTCTTGTGATTTTGCTGATTGGATGGCGTACTGCAAACCAAGCAAAGTTCTACCGGATTTATGAGGCCCGATAACAACATAACTTCCGCCCTGGTAAACACCACCCCAATTATTATCAAGTAGGTTAAAACCCGTTTTCACCAAATTTATTGAACTAGTCATACTTTTCCCTATTATAAGCTATACATAGAATCAAAATACGTGCCTAAAATTAATGGTTCTATGTGATATAAATCAATAGCTCAAATTTAGATTGCGTATCATTATGAGAATTATCTCATAATGATACTAATTATTTTCTTTAACTAATTTTCTTAAGTTATTTAATTATCACCGATTGGAATAATAACCCATTACAAACACAGCTGTGGCATTTGCTGTAATTGTCGGTTCATTGGTTACATAATCCATTCTATCATCACGATAAACAGCGTCTTTAGTTTGAAATTTCGAGAACCTATCCGGTTTATCGAACGGAATATTGTAACCATCTAAAAATTCTTTACTAATTGGACCCGCGGCAAAGCCACCGGGCAAATATCCATTCTGCAAATACGCAATTTGATGATGAAAGTTACGCGAATATTCAGTTCCGATTTTCGCGATAAAACTCACACCCCACGCATTTCTGCCCAGTATGTAGTCTCGTTGATAAACAGAGACAGTGTCATATTCATTTGAATTGGTTAAGTCCCTGTAAAGTATATTTTGAAGGCTAACACCGAGTAAAGTATTATTTGTACCCCAAGTGTATGCGGCACCTTCATTAAACAACATCTTTTCTTTATTCTTATTAAATGAGGAAAGGTTAACCTTCAGATAATCTCCGAAACGTGGTTCTATTTTTGCTAACCTGTAATGCGCATAAGCTGCAATATTCCCCCAACTCCACCAAACCTCCGAACCATCCTTGTCACCATACATTTTGGCGTCGGCTAAGGCATCTTTTCTTCCGGTTGCGAGGAACAACTCGATTGCGCCGAGTGCCATTTTACCCGCAAAAAGTTTGTCAATATAATGAGTTCCGGTGCTGTCAACATCAGGCGCGCTATCTTTGAGAGCATAATAATTTTCTGCCGCGGTTAAACACTGATCCGCGTATTCGGGGTAATTAATCTTCTCACGCCAGATTTTCGAACCTAATGACATTGCGGCAACATAAACACCAATCAAATTTTTACCGATTCCGACAAATGCCGGGCGATCAAACGCCAGTGGATCATCTTCAGGCAATCTCCAACCAACATCATGATCTCTTAAATCTTGAACTTGTACAATTAATTTCTTGCCTTTATATTGCGCGCGTAACAACCAATCTAAACCAATTTTGGCTTCTTCGAGAATATCGGGAACACCGTCTTTATCGTGATCAAAACTAAATTTGTGAGGTGCAAAATCATAAGCAAACAGCAGTGTGTAAGTTGCATAAGCCGTTGTGTTAACAAATTTTATGTAATCACCCGCATCGTACCAACCGCCGGTAACATCATGTGTTTCATTAATTACTTTTCCAGCATCAAGGATACTGGTTGCATCCGCTATATGAGATACTTTGTGCAATCTTGGATTTGTATATCCCGATCTTTGAACCTTAAAAAATTGTAAAAGTGAATCAACAACCGGATTATAAATTTTAGAACCAATCTGGAAATCGTATGAGGAGCTGTTTCCGATTTTCATTTTGTAAGTACCAAATTTTCTTAGTTTCGAAAAATATACTCTGTATGAAAATGGGAATTCACCATAAGCTCCGGACGAATTTGGTAATATACCGTTAAGTATAACCGAGCCTTTTCTATCGACAATTTGATATGGTTTTTGGTCAATTTTTGAGCCGGATAAAACCACGGCCGATTTTACGTCGCTCGGTAAAAATCCAACCTGATTTATTCGTATGAAGGTTTCAGCATTTTGTTTTTGGGATTGAGTACAATTGGCTGAAATTAATATTACGGTAATTGTTAGAAGCAGCTTTATTGTTTTGGACATAAGCTTCCTATATTCTTTGGTTCTGATAATTTTTGTGATTTGATTAATAATTTTCACGATTCCGATTACATTTGAAATTATAAATATTTTCTAATCTCAACTAAAATAATGATTAACATTTCAAAATTATTCTCAAATATAAAAAAAGCCACCATTGGTTGGAATCTTGTTCTATCGAATAGAATATTAATAAAAATTGACAATAAGTATTAAAAAATATAACGAATTGTGAAGTTCAATCACACCCAAAAATGTGATATTGCTAGAAATCCTTTTGAGGATTTTCACAATATTACGCACAAAAAAACCGCCTCGGATGAGGCGGCTTATTGATAATCGAAATTGTAACTCAAAATGTTATTTAAGTAATAACATCTTCCGTACTTCTACATTATTGCCGGCGGTCAGTCTGTAAATATAGGTACCAGAAGTAACTTGGCTTCCGCCATTATCCCTTCCGTCCCATACGGCTGTGTGTGTTCCGCTTGATTTATCTGAATTCATCACGGTTCGTATTTCATTCCCCAGCATATCGTAAATTTTCAAACTGACAAATTCAGCTTCAGGAAGTGTAAACCGAATTGACGTAGTTGGATTAAATGGATTCGGATAATTTTGTTCCAATGCAAAGTTTGACGGAACCAACTCGATCCTTCCGTCTTCTATTCCGGTAACACCATCAACTACAAAACTGCCTACTTTAGAGTATGCAGAAACCGAAGTTGATTTAGAACCGGCAACTTTGGAACGAACTCTCCAGAAATATTCACCACTTCCAAGACTTGCAACTTTCATCTTTAGAGAATTTACATCGTCAAGTTTCACTGCATCATTGAAGTTGGAGTTGTTTGCCAACTCGATTTCATAGACCAAGTTCGATTCAGATTTAACCGGTAATCTCCATGATAATGTTGGAGAAGCATCCGAAATCGTAACTCCCGAAATCGGGGATTGAACTTGTGGTGTTACAGAATTTGAACCCGCTATAACACTGAATTCAGTTGCTGATGATGCAGAACTCCATACGGGCGAACCATTTGGATCATCATAAGTGAATGAAACTCTCCAATAATAAGTTGCACCGGGAGTCAGATCAGTTAACTGAACGCTGTTAATTGTGGATATTTTTTCATCGACAAATCCGGTAACAAACAGTTGCGTTTCACTATACTCAACTCTGTATCCTTGAATTCCAATACCGGAACCATTTACTTGCCAGTAAACAGTCGGTGAAGAGCTGTAAACTACACTTTCGTCTTCAGGAGTTGTATTTGTAATAGTTGTTGAATTACCACCAACTATTTTAAATGAACCAACTGAATAGTCAGTCGAAACTAACGCGTCGGCTTCAGCATCGTAGAAAGCTACCGCCCAATAATAAGTTTCACCATATTCAAGATCAGTAAAAGTATGATACGTTTGATTTACATTTGAAATATTGGCATCAAATGAATTTGATACTGTATGCCAATTTCCGGGATTACTGTTGGATTGCACTAATCGTACGTAATATTCATCAAATCCCATTGACGAACCGTCCAGGTACCAGCTAACGGTAACTTCATTATCGTAAATAGTTTCTGTATTAACCGGATAACTCGCAACAGTTTTAGTTAAACCGCCGCCAACTACAGTAAACGTTTCGGAAGTTGTCCATCCGGAATTATTTCCGGTAGCTCCGGATTGATATGATTTAACTTGCCATTCGTAAGTTTTACCGGGTAATAAACCTGTTAACTGCGTATATAATCCGTCAATACCGTTAACAGGAATCCATGTAGAAGAAGATGTTTCTTTGTATCGTACATCAAAATCAAGATTTACATATTCCCCACCAACATACCACCACAAGGTCGGTGCAGTTGTGTAAACATCAACTCCATCAGTTGGATAAGATGCTGTTGGTAAGAATGCAGTTACTGCATCCCAATCATCAGTAACAAATTCAACTACATTTGATAGTTTAATTGAATTATCTGAAGTGTATTTTGATTTAACCTGCCATTTATAACTCTTGTCACTTGTCAAATCAAAATCGAAAGTTGTAAACAAGTTTGCTGTTGCGGTTAATGAGTCAACGCCTGCAACCAATCTGAGATCATTTCCGAGAGTTGCAATAGAACTAGCCGATTGCACATAATAAACGGTATAAAGAACACTTGGTTCATACTCTAATGTATACCAATAAAGAGTTGGTCTTTCGAGATAAACAGTCGGGTTACCAACCGGCCATGATGGGAAGGCCTCAATATTTCCGCCTTTTGTCGTAAATGTATTTGTGACTGAGATTTTGATAACTCTATCCTCGTCATCAAACGAACCGGTAGTTGTGCCATCATCGTAATAACCAATCACTCTCCAATGATATTGATTGGCTCCGAGCAGACCGGTAATCGACTTGAATGTTGTGTTTAAATTATCTTCATCAACCGCAAGAGTTAAAGTCTCCCACTCTTCCGGAGTTGGTAAACTTCCCGCGATTAAAGCATCATCAACAACTTGCAGCTTATACTTTACACTCCCTTGAACTTGACTTAAATACCATTGGAATTGCAAAGGATCATATTGATATACTTCTTCGGCTATTCCTGGATAAGAAAGTGACAAACTCAAACTTGCGTCAACTTTAAACTCCCATGGTGCTGAATCAAAATTAACAGTATTAGGATCTTTATAACGGACTTTCCAGAAATACCATTGCCCATTGGTCAATTGACCGTCCAAATCACTTTCTTCAACTTTATAAGTGATAGTTGTTCCATCCGTTGTATATACACCATCAATCCCTGCTCCTGCTGTATTAGAGACTTTAATTTCATGAAGCGCTCCTGATGTTCCGCTATTAAACGCGGCATCAGTATCAATTAGAATAGTGTATTCATCCACATCTCCATCATACCATTCTAGAATCGGGAGAGCTGAGACACCGGTAAGCGTGTGCACCGGATTTTTTAAGCTGGGAACAATATCATAAGTGAAAAATGTTGTTGCACTCGGTGAATTCGTTACAACATCATCAAAAGGATTTAAATCCGTATCATCAGTAGTAATTCTCCAAGAATAACGTCCTAGTGGCTGCTTTCCGGTAAAAGTGAATGAAGTCGAAGTGTAATCAGTAAATGTAGTATCTCCACCGGTTCCGCCAACTCCACGTGATCCACCAGACCAATCAATCAATAAATCATAATTTACATCGGTATTGTTGGCGTTTAGCGTCCATGATAAAGTAGGAGTTCTATCTGGAGAACTTGAGCCATCAGCAAGACTTACCAAAGCCGCAACATCCAATTTGGTTTTAAGATCATTGTCATTCGAATTATTATAAGTTGTGATATCAGCGTTATTATCATTGTTCGTCATGATAATTTGCCATTCATATTCTGTATTGTATAACAATGTTGCCCAAGATTGATCATAATTTGCACTTGCGCTAACTGTATTTTTAGGGAAATTGGTAAAACTTGTCCATGAACCGGCATCAGTAATATTTCTATATTGAAGCTCAATTTTCGCGGAAGACTCATCCCCTGCCTCATCATACGCAAATTGCATATTTAGAAGATTGCCACCTGTGATATCTCTATCAGCTGAGGAAGCCGGAAATTGAGTGACATTTAGATCTTTCAGTTCTGTTACAAACCAAGTATCAGCAAATTTGGATGTAAATCCAGTCTTTTTAGCAGTTACGGTTATCGTATATTTTTCATTATACAACAAATCAGCAGCCGGATTCCAAGTATAAGTTGCCGCATTATGAGTTGTTTGATTAGAATAAGTGAATCCGGAACCCGGTGAAGCTGGATTCAAATCCGAAATAACAGTTCCGGTGGTTGGGCCACCGTCGTTAATTGAATAAGTAATATCAAATAAAACACCTGTATCATTCAAATCATATTCCCAAACGACTACAACATCATCCGAAACTGTGTAACCAAAATTGTTTGTTGTTCCTTGGATATCAACATTTACAGGAGTATTTATCTCGGTTGTAAAACTTGAAGTTGTAGATGTTTTGGCTGAATTATCATTCTGTGATTCAACTCTCCAATAATGTATCGTATTGAAAGCAAGGTTGGATAAATCTTTATAATTTGTTGTTATTGTTCCATCGAAAACCATACCTGTATTAAAAGTATTGTCGGTAGAAATTTGCACATAGTATTTATCCGCTGCGGCATCAGCATCCCATCCCACTCTGGGTGATGTAACATCAACATCTAAAGCACCGTTTCCGGATACAACATAAGTTGGGTTATTAACTACAAATTTAGCAGTAGAAAATGTACCATAATTCGCTGGAATCAAACTGGTGTTTCCACTCGTGTTTTTTGCGACAACTCTCCAGTAATAAGTTGATTCATCCTTTATCGGGTTAATTGTACTGTTTACTGTGGAAGATTGCTGACCAGCACTGCCATCATCATTAACTTGACTGTTAAAAACAAATTTACCCGTAAAATCTGATGATTCATTTATTTGAAGCAGGTAAGACTCAGCCCCCAAAACATCATTCCATGCAAGCGTTGGGTTCAATGGTTCCCCTGTACTTGGTGTAGATGTATAAACTGGAATTTTTAGTTTCGTAATAAAAGCCGCACTACTCTCAGTGGCTTTATTTGTAGAATAATCATTATTAGTTACGATCACATCTAAAGTATAAGATGTATTATTCGCCAAATCTCCTGCAGTTGTGAGACTTGCGTTTGTAAGAGTGATATCTCCAGTTGCAGCAGCTGCTGGGCCGTAAACGGTTGTAGTATTATTTAATTTTACTTCAATTATTGCTTGCGAAGCTTCTTTCTCTGCTTCATAAGAAAGTGAATATGTTACTCCGGTCGTATCAACCGCAATTCCACTCGGTACTGAAGAAATAGTAATCGCATTTGGATTAAGTTCAGTTTTAATTGTAGTATCATCTGTTTTAGAAGTAAAACTGGTTTTCTTCGCGGTGACCGTGAAGGTATAACTTTCGTTATAAGACATCGTTAGACTGCCGCTGTAAGAGTAAGAATATATTCCACTATTTGGACCGGTTTGCGAAAAACCGGAAACAGAGTTAGGATCCAATCCTGATGCATACGTTCCAGAACCTGAGCCGGCTGAGGTATATGTGATGTCAAAAGTAACGCCAGCATCATTCTCATCATAATCCCAAACAATGGTTGGATTGGTGATTGAAATCCCTGCATCTCTCGAAGGACTCACAGACACATCAACATTCTGAGGAACGGCAATCTCAGTTGTAAAATTTTGAGTTGGAGAAGATTTTGCCAATCCGGTAGTTCTCCAATAATAGAGTGTATTATATTCTAATTCGGATGTCGTTAATTGTTGACTTGTCCCAGTTATCGTTTGATCGTAAACGTAAGTACCATCCCAATCATCTTCTGTATCAATCTGTAATTGATATTTTGTAGCACCGGAAACACCGCCCCAATCTAAAGTTAGTGGCATAGTAACATTTACCGAGTTAGTTGAAACACTCGGCGAACCTAAGATTTCAACATCATCAGTTGTAAATGAAGAATATGCAACCGGAGTGGTTGCTGTATTCGTTGGCGAAGATTGTTTTGCGGTAACTCTCCAATAATAAGTTACACCGCTTTCTAAATTGTTTGATGTTCCTGAACTCAATGTATGACTCTGTGGATCTGAAGTCGAATTGCCCACATTTGAAGAGAAAATGCTCGTTCCATTGAATCCTGATGCGGTGTTAACTTCTAACAAATAATTTTCTGCACCGGTAACTTTTGACCATTCAAATGTTGGTTGTAGCGATTCATCGCTTGTTCCTAAAGGAGAAGCCAAAGTTGTTTGAGCAAGTTGTCTTAGTACAGATAAAGTATAATTTTGAGAAATTGATGGATCTTCTGCGGTGACCGTAATTGTAATTGTGTTTGAGTTTACACTTATAGATTGAGGTGTATTAAAACCACTTACACTTGCGTTCCCATCTGTCGGGGTTGCAGTAATATTAATTTGTGAAACTGAATTTGCAACAGTTGATGAATAGCTCGTTGTTCCGGATGCAAATGTAGGGCTAATACTTCCTTCAGTAAAACTTAAGGTTGAAAGGGTGGTTACATTGTTTAATCTTCTGATAGTAACATCATAGTCCTGCGTATTACCATCTTCAGCTGTTACTGTAACTGTTACGGAATTATCCCCTACGTTTAATGATGGAGAACCTGTTCCCGAAACATTCGCACTGCCATGATTTGCTGTTGCGCCAACAGTTGTTGACGTTGTCGCATATGGAACAGATACTGAATAGTTATAAGTGGTAGAAGAAAATCCACTAAGCGTACTACCTCCTACTTTCAAATCGGATAAAGTCGCATCTGTACTTTTTCTACGAACATTCAAAGTATAATTTTGAGAAATTGATGGATCTTCAGCAGTTACGGTTACTGTTATTGCATTGTCACCTACATTAATACTTTCTGGTGTTGTATAACCACTTACAGTTGCATTAGCATCTGATGCAGTAGCCGAAATGTTAATTTGAGAAACCGAATTTGCTACCGTTGAGGAATAACTCGTTGTTCCCGAACTAAATGAAGGAGTAATACTTCCTTCCGTAAAACCTAAACTTGATAGCGTGGTGACATTATTCCATCTTCTTACAGTCATCACATAATTTTGGGTATTCCCATCTTCTGCGGTGACAGTTACAGTAACAGTATTATTCCCTACTGATAATGAATTAGAACCATTACCACTTGTAATACTCGCACTTGCATGAGTTGTTGTTCCACCAACAGATATCGAGCTTGATGCGTAAGGCACGGATAGTGAATAACTAAAAGTTCCCGAAGCAAATCCGGTAATCGTATTCCCATCAATAGTTAAATCTGACAATGTAGCAACGGTACTTTTTCTGCGAACTACTATATTATAAGTTTTTGTAGTAGAAGCATCTTCTGCCGTTACAACAACATCTAAACTGTTATCACCGACTGATAAAGATTTTGAACCGGTTCCGGTTAAACCCGTGTAATTTGCATCATTTGGAGTTGCGCTAACCGTAACACTTGATACAGAATTCGCGACAGATGCAGTATAACTTGTAGTCCCAGAGGCAAAAGTTGGGGACAAAGTACCACTGCTTAAACTTAATGCACTCAATGTTGCATCATTAGAGAGAGCGGGAGTTGAAGAAACAGTAAATGATGTAACGTTTTCTTTTCTACCCCAAGTAGTGGTGGTACCACCTGGCTGCAATAAAACGGTCATCGATGTGTAAATCCCATCAGGAAGATCAGGGATAGTAATTGTATAATCACCCACACTGTTTATATTTTGAATTTCGAGTGCACTAAAACCTGCTGTGCCAGAGCCATAAAACCCGGCGGGTCCACCAAACAACTGAATTGAGATATCAGTTGGCAATCCCACTCCATTCAACAGTCTAACTGTGACTTGATTACCGCTTGAACCTACCGTACCAGTTGGCTTTTGAGTAACGCTAAAATTATCTGTGTAGTCAACAACTGTAAAACCTGGTAAACCTGATTGTGTACCTACCGTATTTGAATTTTGCTCTAATAAAACGGTCATGGATGTGTAAGTTCCAACAGCAAGAGTTCCAAAGCTAAGAGTGACTTCATCACCTGCAACGGCATTTTGAACTTCGAGACTGGGCATATTATCGCGGTAATAAGCTAAACCTGAACTGTTAAACAATTGCAAGTGAACGGTGACAGCACCAGCTATATTATTACTTAATTGAACAACAACCGAATTACCAGTCGTCCACACATTTCCAGTTGGTTGTGATGTAACTGTAAATTCAGAATTATATTGTGCGTAAAAATTCCCTGCAAAAAGAAAAACCAGAAGAATAATTAACTTCCTCATTGTATACCTCTAGAATAAATTCAAAAATTTAATCGGCTGTTTATATCTAATTGTATCCGGGAAAGGAAATTCGACATCAAGTATTATTAATATACAAAAAATAAAAAATTAAATTAGGACTGGAAACGAACAAAAATAAAAAAAGAAAAGCCGCCCATTTTTCAGAACGGCTTTTCAGGGATCAATAAATTACTTGAGTAACAACATCTTTTTAACTGATACGAATTCACCGGCTGAGATTCTGTAAATGTATGTTCCGGAAGCAACTCTGCTGCCAAAGTTGTCATTTCCGTTCCAAACTGCTGAGTGTGTACCGGCGGCAACTTCTCTATTAACCAATGTTCTAATCTCATTTCCAAGCATATCGTAAACTGTAATGCTTACATATTCTGCTTGCGGTAAGCTGAACTTGATTGAAGTTGTCGGGTTGAACGGATTCGGATAGTTTTGAGCTAACTCGAATTCAGTTGGTAATTGTTCTTCTTCTTTCGCGGATGTTACACCTTGAATGTTGAAGTTACCCGCTGTTGAATACTCAGAAGCATCAGCGCCTTTAGTATTTTTAACTTTCGATCTTACTCTCCAGAAATATTCACCTGCGCCTAAGCTATTAACTTTTGCGTTAAGAGCGTCAACATCTGCAAATTCTTGAGCGTCTGTAAAATCGGCATTAGTTGCTAATTGAACATCATAATTCAATGTAGATTCAGATTGAACCGGTAATCTCCAAGAAAGAGATACGTTTCCTTCACCAAGTGTCAATCCGTTAATTGGTGAAGCAGGTTGAGGAACAACAGGTGCCGCGCCGGCAACCACCGTAAATTCAAAAGCTCCGGCAATACCTGATCCGGTTGATGGATACCATGTTCCGCCTTGAGTTGGTGTCGCATCATAAGTGAATTGTGGATACCAATAGTAAGTTGTACCGGGATTCAAATCTGTAATTGTAGCATTTGTCGCAATTCCGATAGCTGATTCATAAACATGATCAGGAGACTCCACGAATAATTTTGTATCACTATAAACAACTCTATAACCGGTAATTCCCATTGTAGATCCGGAAGCGTACCAGTATAAAGTGGCTTCGTCACCATACACAATTGATTCATCTTCAGGCGTCGTTTTTACAAGTGTTACATTGCTGGAGCCACCGGCAACTACAAAACTTCCGGTTGAGTAGTCTCCATTCTCATCATCATTTTCACTCGTGGCAACAGCCCAATAATATATCTGACCATAATTTAGATCTTGTGTAAATGTATATGAAGTATTTTCATATCCGGTTACGGTTAAGCTACCGCTTGTTGGTGAAGCTGCTCCAGGTGAATATGAATGCCATGAACCGGCTTGGTTATTTGTAGAATATTTGAAAGTGTAACCTGTTACACCTAAATGAGAACCTTCAAGATACCAATAAGCTGTAGGATTAATTGTATAAACAACTTCCCCGCTTGTTGGCCATGTTGTGACAGTAGAAGTTAATGCGCCACCGACAACTGTGAATTCTTCTGTTGCGGTATAAAGTGAAGTATTTCCTGAATTTCCAGTTTCGTAAGATCTAACACTCCATCGATATGTTACACCAGGTGTTAATCCAGTCGCTTGAATATTTAAATCAGTTGTTGTAGTAGCGGTTAGGTTAGTTCCTGAAACATCAGTCCATCCACCAACTCCATCAGATTCTTCCAGAATAACTTGGAAAGTTAAATTGTCATAAACTCCTCCAACATACCACCATAAATATGGCGCAGTTGAATAGATATCGACACCATCAACAGGATAAGATGCGGTTGGTAAAAATGCAGTTACAGCATCCCATGCATCTGTAGTAAATGATTCAACTGACGATAATACAAATGAGTTATCCACTGTGTAAGTTGTTTTTACCTGCCAGTAATATGGTGTACCTGATGCAAGATTAACCGTAACTTGATCAAAAAGATCTGTGACGGTTGCGCTGTAAACCCAAGAACCATTATCACTTAAATCACCATCATTAGCTGTTGCTACATAAACAGTATATTCCAAATTACTTGAGTATTCTAAATGATACCAGTACAAAAATGGATTAGCCGAATAAATGGTCGGATTAGTAATCGGCCATGAAGGATAAGCTTCAACCGCTCCACCCTTAGTAGTAAATTTACCCACAGAAGATATTTTTACAGTTCTGTCACCATCATTGTAAGTGTTGCTTGTGTTTTCATCATAATAAACAACGACTCTCCAATAATATGTTGCAGCGCCTTTAAGCCCGGCTATCTCTGTAGTTAACCCGGAAATATCCTGAGCGGAAAAATCTGGCGTATTCCAAAGAGCGTCATACTGTGTTGGAACTGAACCAGGATTTTCAAGTATCTCAACTCTGTATCTCATTGTTCCGGTTGCTTCAGAGATGAACCAATAAAGATTAAGATCATCAAAAGCATAAACTTCTTGATCTGCTTCAGGATAAGAGAGAGTAACAGTTACATCTTCATCAGTTTTGAAATAACTTTCTTCAGAATATCTGAATCCACCTGCTACATTTCCATCAGCAACTTTGACTCTCCAATAGTACCAGGTTGCGTTTGTCAAAGGATCCATTTCATCATCCTTCGCATAATAAGTAACTTCGTTGGCAGCAATTGTTGTATTTGATGCTGACAAAGCAACTACACGAGTTGTGTATGGACCACCAGACGCGGTTCCAATTTCGAGTGTATAATCTGTTACTGAACCAAATTGATCAAATTTGAAAGTTGGTAATACAGATTGCCCTGTAATTGAGATAACAGGTATTGTTAAAACACCATTTAAAGTAAAGCTTGTTGTTGAAGAACTATTTGTGTTGTCCAAAACAGAATTATCATCGATTGCGTGGACTGTATATGATTTTGATCCTGTTGACGAATATCCTGCTCCGTTCGCCGGAGAAGTTACTCCAGTTGATAATGAGTTTCCGGAATAATCTAAATCATATGTTACACCCGTATTGTTAGCTGCCAAAGTCCACTCAACTTGGCTTGGAACTGTCCATATAGTATATGTTGCTCCGTTGACAGGAGAAGAAATGGACGGATTTGCCATTGCAGTCTTAAATTTCTTTTCAGGATAAGTGTAAACTAGACCACCATCTTGCACAACTGTGACCTGCCAATAATAAACTGTATTGTAGTCATATGTGTGTGAAACTGCCAATGAATTAGATGTACCAGCACTAGTTCCTGTATTTAATGGATACACTCCTGTTGATGTTCCCAGGTGAAGTACATAATAGTCATCTCCACCGACTGTATTGGTAAAAGAGTATGCGTCCCAATTAAATGTTATTGAGCTTGCACTAAAACTTATATCAACGGCATCTCCACCTGGAGAAACGAGCTGCTGAGAATTGATTGTTCCAGCAATTAAAAACATGCTGATAAATAGTAAAAGATATTTTTTCATGAGTTTATTCCTCATATTGTGATTGTTTTCGTTTCTAAAATTTTCTATTGCATAATTCTGTTTTTCGGCTGAAAAAAACAAGTTACACAATT
>JAIPBD010000016.1 GCA_021739765.1 Melioribacteraceae bacterium | reverse complement strand
TAGGGATTTATCAAAAAAATGGACTATGCCGATTAGAAATTGGGCACTTGTTCTTTCCAATTTTTCAATTTATTTTGAGGACAGGTTTAATGACTCAATATAACTTTTTCCATTTACACAAAATATTTTACAGTCTCTTTAATTAAGCTCTGATAATTGGAAGCATAAATTCACCTCCGCGCTCTTCGCGTAATCTTTTCCTCGGCTGTCAAAGCCCATGCTTTGACACATGAACTCGGCACACACCCAAGGTTAGCTACCACTTAATCTCAACTCCTCCCCACCAAGTCTCAACATCTATTAATCTATGATCTTGATTTACATAATTCCTTGCACTAGAGTATTTATATTCTTCTGCCTTCAAGGGCAAAAAGTGGTTTTTGCCCTCTGCGTTAAAGTAGAAATATTCTTTCCTCGGCTGTCAAGACTTCAGTTATCATTTTTATTGTAGAGGAATGATGGATGTTCGCAAAAAATATATTTTCAAAAACAAAAGAATTCGCAGCTTAAACCAGAGCGGCGATCTCTTTAATTACTCTATCAATTTCATCTCTTGTATTGTAAAAATGGGGTGATATTCTCAGCAATCCTTCTCTTACTTCAACAAATATGTTTTGCTTTTCAAGTGCCGATTTAATCTGATCGGCATTATTAATTCTCACAGATATTATCCCCGACAAATTTTTCTGATCGACTCCATTCAACAAAGGTGAAATGCCAATCCCGTTAAACGTTTTTATAAAATAGTCTGTATTGTTTAGAATTATTTTTTCGATGTTGTCTAAACCAAACTCTAAAAACATGCTGAGTGAGCTGTTAAAAGCAGTAAACCCGATCACATTTAATGTCCCGTTTTGAAATCGCTCAGCATCCGGCTTTAAGACTTCATCATAATTTATTAATTCCCAAGCTGATTTATACGAATTCCAGCCAACAAATTTTTGCTCCATTTTACTTTGAAGCTCCTCGGAGATATAAAAAAAAGAAGCTCCTTGCAATCCCATTAGCCACTTTTGACTTCCACCGGTGAGGAAATCTATATTACATTTTGGGATATCAATATTAACAGCTCCTGCTGCTTGTATTGAATCAACAGCAAAAACGATATTATTTCGTTTACAGACCTCACCGATTTTTTGCAAATCCGCTCGATAACCGGTTAGAAATTGAACCGCCGAGATGCTAATCAATTTTGTTCGATCAGTTATTTTTTCTTCAATCGATTGAACCGATACTTTCCCGTCTGTCGATTTTACCAATTCAATATTAACACCTTGATTTTTGAGATTTAGGAATGGATAAACATTGGAAGGAAATTCAAGGTCGTTTAGGATGATATGATCGCCAACATTCCAATTCAATCCATTTGCCAGAGTGTTCATACCAAAAGCTACATTCTCAACAAGCGCAAATCTTTTAGGATCGGTATTAAATACATGAGCTAATCTCGATTTTAGCTCTGAAGCAATTTTTAAATAATGATCATAATTTTTTATAGTACCAAAACTTCTCTCAGAGAGATACTTTTCCAAATCATTAACAACAAGTTTTGATAACGGACCTATTGCCGCATGATTGAAATAAATCTTCCCTTTCCGGATGTGCGGGAATATTTTTCGTACAGATTCGATATTTCCTTTAATTATTGAATTATTCTGCACTGAATTATTCCACGATTTGATTTGTCGATTGTTGTTGATCCAACTTGTTGTAATCTAATTCGGAGCCCATCATACTGTGTGGAATTAAAAATATTACAAACATTATCACCGCCGCAATAATTATCCAAAGTTTTTTCCTCCCTTTTTGTGAAAGAAAGAAAGCGGCGCCCCAAGCTATAAACGCGATCAAAGTTTTATTGTCTGTGAGATCGTAACCAAAGGGAAATCCCGTCCAATAAGCATCGAAAGCATATTTTTGAACAATCGGTCCGAGAATTAATCCGCCGATAAAGAGAAATCCGATTGTCCAAAGCGTTAATTTGTACAGCTTTGCATTTTTCGTTAAGGCTTCTAAAAGTGTACGTGTGGAGAGCAGCATCGCAGTAAACATAAAAAATACATGGGGAATAATAACGCCAATCGGAACAGCGCCCTTATACCTCGCGACAACATTTTCTTCTTCGGGCACTTTTAATTGCTCTCGAACAAAATATAATTTCACATGATATTCGAGTTTTCCGGCAGCCGGCTGAGTTGGCAAATAGCCAATAATTTCGCCATTCTCATAGTTCATCCGGGTTTGTGTCCAATTATCATCAGTTTTGAAACGCTTCCAGAAAATAATTCCTTCGATGTTCCTGTCATTTGTTTCGATGCTGACCTCAAGATCTGTTCCAACTTCTTCTGTCCTTAAAAATTTATAAGGGATTTTTTTCGCTTTGAACACAACTTCCCCGCTAATCGGGTACGTTGGTCCGGTCATTCGTTGATAAACAGCTGTTCCGGCGGTAATTAAAAAAGCGATAACCCAAAGTAAAATTGATTTTTTCATTATTCTTATTCACCAAAATTGTTTGATAAAATTGTTTCTTTTTGATTGTTCCAGGGAGTTTCCATCCACTCGCGCGTACCAAAAGTTCGGCAAGAGAAAGCGGCAACTGAAGACGCTAATTTGATGGATTCAGAAAAATTATTTCCTAAAGCGAAATAATAAGCAAAAGCGCCATGAAAAATATCGCCCGCGCCTAATGTATCAATTGCTTTAATCTTGGGCGGAAATACGAAATTCTTTAGACCTCTTTCCTCCATTTGAATTTTATTCCCGCCATGTGTAATTGCCGAGAAAATAATTTCATGACTCCTGATAAATTCAAATACATCGTCCGAATTTGAAGTTGATGGGGGGTGAAAATTAGCGGAAACAAGAGCATAATCACAATTCCATAAAACTTTTTCCAGATTCGGTTTCCAGCTTCCGCCATCCAAAATAACGGGAATTTTATTGATTTTTGCTCTCTCCGAAGCCGGCAGGTATAATTCCGGGAAATATCCGTCTAATAGGACAAAATCGTAATCTCCCACATTTTCGAAAAATGATTGTTCAACCTTTCCCAATCCATTTAACCGGGTGGTTAGAACAGTTCTATCGCCGTTCGAAGATGATGATATTATACTCGCGACCACCGGTTCGGATTGATCCGAATTCAAAACATCAATAACTTCCACACCAAGTTGCCGGATATCATTTTTAATTATTCTCGCGGTTTCACTTGTTCCGAGCGCGGTTAATAAAGTTGCTTTTCCACCTAAATATTTAAAAGTGATCGCAGCGTTTGTCGCAGGTCCGCCGGAAGTTACCAATGAGTGATTAGCAAAAGCTTTTTTATTTCGCTCTAAAAATTCATCGACCTGATAAAATATATCGAGTGTTGCCAAACCGACAAAAAGTCCGGAAGGCAGAGAGTTGCGTAACATTAATTCCCGATCAATAATAAATGGAAAAGAAAATTATCATTTTTATCTCTGAATCAAAAATTGGTTAGAGATTCCAAACAAATTCTGGTTAATTGGTAGATTGAAATCTGAAAACGACAATATTCACAATAAATAGGTATTTTTATAGATGAATTTCTTTAAAAACGACCGTGCGAAAATATTAATCGCTGATGATGACAAAGTGCTTTGTGATCTTTTACAGGACGAACTGAGTCACGACGGGTATAATGTTGAAACTGTTTTAGATGGCTCGGAAGCGATTGAGAGTATTAAAAACAAACCTTACGACATTATTCTGTTAGATCTTGAAATGCGTCGGATTCAAGGCGAGGATGTTCTTAAGTACGTCCGCGAAAACAAACCGTCGCTTCAGGTTATTGTGCTGACGGGGAAAACCGATATTCGAACCGCGGTTGATTGTATGAAACTCGGAGCTTACGATTTTGTCACAAAACCATACGAGTATGACCAGCTCATGGTAATTATCGAACGAGCGGTGAAACATCGTGAACTGATGGTTCGAAACGCGATTCTGCAATCGAAAGTTGAGCAGATAAATCCGGGAGATATGATCGGTGAAAGTAAAGCATTAAAAGGATTGCTTAATCTCGGAATCAGAGCCGCGGCAGCTGATTCTAATATTTTGATTCAAGGTGAGACGGGAACCGGAAAGGAATTATTCGCCGAGTTTATTCATAACCATTCCGGTAGAAAACCGAAACCGTTTATCACTGTTAACTGCGCTTCACTTCCTGATCAATTGATTGAAAGCGAGCTTTTTGGACACGAGAAAGGGGCTTTCACCGACGCAAAATCGGGTAAGCAAGGATTGGTAGAAATCGCGAATGATGGTTCATTATTTTTGGATGAAATCGGTGAACTGAGTCTCACAATTCAACCGAAATTATTGAGATTTTTGGAAAAAGGAGAATTTAGACGGGTTGGTGGAATTCAAAATCTCAGGTCAAATGTAAGAATTATTGCCGCCACAAATCGGAATCTTGAAGATGAAGTTCAAGCAAACACATTTAGGCGTGATTTGCTTTATAGATTAAATGTTATAACACTTACCTTGCCTCCACTCAGGGAAAGAAGAGAGGATATTCCTTTGCTCGCTGAATATTTTCTAAAAAAGAAATCACCTGTTCGATCACCAAAAAAATTATCCGGCCAATCAAAAGAGGTTTTAATTTCCTACGATTATCCGGGAAATATTAGGGAGTTGCAGCATATAATAGAGAGGGCAATTATATTCAGTAATTCAGATACAATTGAAGTTGAAAATTTGAACTTGCCAAATACACCAATAAGTATTCAAACTTCAAGTCAGACTGAAAGTTACATTCCATCCAACATTGTAAAAATTGAGGATATCGAAAGAATTCACTACAAAAAAGTATTGGATCAATTTGAATGGAATCGTGAAAATTCGGCAAGAGCATTAGGCGTAAGCCAAAAAACGCTCTATTCAAAAATTAAAAAGTATGATTTATCGCAGTATGAATGAGGACAAATTTAATAGTAACGCTAAAAGTATTATTCACGATGTAAATAATCTTTTATCAAATATTCTTAAAAGTGCTGAATTTATTCGAAGCGATTCAAAAAATTTAAATGATTACATCGAAATAATTATCTCAAATTCCCTTACATCTGCCAGATTATTAGAAAACATTTTACATCCTTCAGACTTAAACCTCAAACCAACTTCGCTTGATCAAATATGCAAAGGGGTTCTTTCGGAATTCCGTTTAGTAACAAAAAAGAATATAGATTTTAAGTTTGTCGCCGCCGAAAATTCATCCGTCGTTAATGTTGATGATTTCCAAATAAGGCGTGTTGTTCATAATTTAATACTTAACGCTGTGGAATCGATTGAAAATAGTGGGAGAATAATTGTAAAAATTTCTTCCCCCCGTGAAGGTGAAACAATGCTGGAAATAACAGATACCGGCGTTGGAATATCCGAATCTGAAATTAAAAATATATTCAAAACCGGATTTACCACAAAATCCGTTTCTGGTAATTCGGGTCTTGGTCTCAGTCATTCCAGAGAGATACTTAAAAAACACAGAGCCGAATTATCTTGCAAAAGCGTTAAAAATGTTGGTACAACTTTTACAATCATTTTTACTTTAAATGATTCCAAAATTCGAGCTGCATCGGATAAAAAAATATTACTTGCCGAGGATGATCCCACGCTCAATTCATTATTAACCGATACATTTTTTGATTACGGATTTGAAATCGATTCGGTATCCGATGGCAGCAAAATTCTTGAAAAATTATATTCCTCAAAAAATTACTCTTTGCTGATACTTGATAATAAAATGCCGGGGAAAAACGGTATTACATTAATCAAAGAAATTCGAGAAAATAAGATTAAAATTCCAATTATTTTGATGACAGGCGCGAGCACTGAGGAGTTCGAAAGCGAAGCAAATCTTGATTTTCATCTTATCAAGAAACCGTTTAGAACGGAAGAATTAATGGAAATAATACAAAACAAGTCTTAACTATAAACCATTGCAAGACCAATATTTGTTCACTTTGATTCAAGTCACTTCCAAAAACAAAGCCGGTCTTTTAAGGAAATTTTAAGAATAGTCTTTCACCCTAAATTTATTTTTATATCTATATAACAATGGATGAATAAAAATTGAAATGAAAGGACTAATCCATAATTTCGTTATTGCATTTTACGCAATCATAATCGCTGCAACTCTTCTTTATATAACATACGCGGGATATTCCTACTACTCCCAACCATTATCTGAACGTGTTTTTCACGATTTACATACAACACTAAAACCCTCCGGACTATACGGACATGGATTTGGAATTATCGGTTCGTTGTTTATGGTAATTGGTGTCGGCATTTATATGTTAAGAAAACGTGTAAAAACTTTTCATCGACTCGGGGTTCTTAAATATTGGTTAGAACTTCACATCTTTTTATGCACAATGGGTCCAATTCTGGTTCTGTTTCATACCTCATTTAAATTTGGCGGAATTGTCGCGATCAGTTTTTGGAGCATGGTTGCAGTTTTTTTAAGCGGAATCCTCGGCCGTTTTATCTACATGCAGATTCCAAGAACAATTGAAGGAAATGAAATAGGAATAAGCCAACTTATTGGAGAAGGTAATAAAATAAGCGAAGCTTTAAGTGCTAAGTACGATATCGATGATTCATTATTAAATAAGCTGAACTTAGATAAAATAATTAGCAACTATCGTGGAATTGGGATTAAAGATTTTTTTACAAGAATAATTGCCGATAAAAAAGAAATGGTTGCGTTCAAAAAAGAGATGATCGCAAACATCGGATCTAAAAACGTTAGTCGTACCGAAAAGAAGTCAATATCAAAACTTATTAATACAAAATACACATTGGGCCGAAAAATCGGAATGTTGAATCTGATGCAGAAATTATTCAATTATTGGCATGTTGCCCACCTTCCTTTTGCGCTAATCATGCTGATAATTATGATAATTCATGTTGGGGTTTCGATCGTTTTCGGTTACACCTGGATATTCTAAGAGGTACAAAATGTCATTTCTTTTCGAAGGCTGGGTAATCTACTTATTCGTTTTCTTAATTGTCGCGTTGGTGCTATACCTTTATTTTAAAAAAATCAACAACGTTTCCGCGGTTGTAAAAGAAAAAATAAACAAAGCCAAGGAATTCGGATTATACGAACCTGTCTCATTGCATCCCGTAATTGATATGAACAAATGTATCGGAAGCGGAGCGTGCATTGCCGTTTGTCCGGAGCAAGATATTCTTGGATGGATGAAAGGAAAAGGAGCAACCATAAACGCCTCCCAATGCGTCGGTCATGGTGCTTGTTTTCATTCTTGTCCGGTGGAAGCAATAACTTTGGTTATGGGAACCGAGAAACGCGGAGTTGAATTGCCTCATGTAAAACCCAATTACGAAACAAACGTTTCCGGAATTTATATCGCTGGCGAACTCGGTGGAATGGGTTTGATAAAAAATGCTGTTGAACAAGGCACTTTGGCAATTGCGAGTATAACTTCAAATATACCTAAAAACCATAATGCTGATTATGACTTGCTAATAATTGGAGCGGGACCGGCAGGCATTGGAGCTTCGTTAGCCGCAAAAAAGAACAATCTGAAATTTAAGACTGTTGAGCAAGACACACTCGGGGGAACGGTTTTTACTTTCCCACGAGCCAAAATAGTTATGACCTCTCCCATGGAATTGCCTTTATACGGGAATGTTAAATTGGTTGAAACGAGTAAAACAGAATTACTCGAACTTTGGCGAGATGTTCTTTCGAAAAATCAAATTACAATTTCGGAAAATGAAAAGGTAAACAGTATTTCAAAAAGCAAAGTTATTTTTGATATCGAAACGAACAAGGGGAAATATTCCGCGGCAACAGTTTTGCTGGCCATCGGCAGAAGAGGAACCCCGAGAAAATTAGGTGTGACGGGCGAAAACTATGAAAAAGTAGCGTATCGGTTACTGGAACCTGAAAGAATTAAGGAGAAAAAGGTACTCGTAGTAGGCGGCGGCGATTCAGCAATCGAATCAGCAATGTTGCTTGCATCAGAGGGAAACGAAGTTACTCTTTCATATCGGAAAAACAATTTTAGCAGAATAAAACCTCGGAATCTAGAAAGGATAAACAATGCGATCGATAATAATGAGCTTTCGGTACTTTTCGAATCAAATGTGAAAGAGATTACTGATACCGAAGTTGTTATCAAGAAAGATGGAGATGAAAATAACCTAATTCTTGAAAATGATTTGGTCTATGTATTTGCCGGTGGTGAATTGCCAAATCAGTTTCTGCAATCAATTGGAATCGAAGTGACCAAAAAATTCGGAGAGGCGGTATTAAAACATTAAAATTTATATTGATTATTTTCTTCACATCCTCCGCATTGTATGCTCAAATTTCACCGGGTGATTTATCGAAATATCATTCGAAATTTGAAGGGATGTCGAACTGCACCGAATGCCATGACTTAGGCAAAGATGTTTCGAATCAAAAATGTATTGAATGCCATACGGAAATAAAATCTTTGATCGAAAATAATCGTGGTTATCATTCAAGCGAAGAGGTAAAAAAAGAAAACTGTTACAAATGCCATAGTGAACATTTCGGGCGTGAGTTTCAGATCATCCGGTTTGACAAAGACGCTTTCGATCATAATTTGACAGGATATAAACTTACGGGGAAACACGCTGATACTGATTGCGCTAATTGTCACAAAGCTGATTTTATTTTAGATGATGAACTAAAAAAAGATAACGATACGTTTCTGGGTTTAGAACAGGATTGTAAAAGCTGCCATGATGATTTTCACAGAAACAGCTTAGGCGAAAATTGCGCGGATTGTCACGGAACTGAAAGCTTTCGACCGGCACCGTTATTCGATCATTCAAAATCTCAGTTCAAATTAACCGGAGCGCATCAAAAAGTAGATTGTGAAAAATGTCATCCTTTTGAGAATCCTGAAGAAAAAGATTTTCAAAAATTTAAAGGGATTGCTTTCTCAAGCTGTATTTCGTGTCATGAAGATTATCACAAAGGGAAATTGGGTACAAATTGCGAAAGCTGCCATAACACTGCAAGTTTTAGGGAAAGTACCAATTTATCGACCTTTGATCATAATTTAACCGGATTTCCGCTGCTCGGAAAGCACATCGACGTTAATTGCGCAAACTGCCATAAAACAAATCTTAGTTCCAGACCAAAACACGACTTGTGTTTCGATTGTCATGAAGATTACCATAAAGGTCAACTGACTAAAAACGGACGAATTCAAGATTGCGAAAAATGCCATACCGTTGAAGGATTTTCTCCCTCCAATTATTCGATTGAGCAACATAATGAAGGGCTTTTCCCGCTGTTGGAAAGTCACCTTGCGGTACCGTGTTCCGATTGCCACCGTAAAAATGAAGATTGGGTCTTCATTTTTGAATCATCCCAATGTAAAACTTGTCACGAAAATGTTCATGGTAATTCAATCAGTTTTAAATTTTTTGGCAACAGTGAATGTAAAAAATGTCATACGACCGAATCCTGGTCAACCATTGATTTTAATCATTCTTTAACATCTTTTGATTTAATCGGGAAACACAAAACAACAAGTTGCCGAGATTGTCATTACGTTACCGACGATTTTGGAATTGAGAAACATCAGTTTGAAGGATTAAATACCGAGTGTGCAACTTGTCATAAAGATATTCACCAGGGTCAGTTTACTGCGGAGAGTTTTGTTAATTGTTCGGAATGCCATACACCGAACAATTGGGAACCTTCGAAGTTTAATCACGATAATACAAGTTTTAAGCTTGATGGCAAACATCAAAATTTAGAATGCGAAGCATGTCATAAACCAATTACGAAGAAAGGGGTCACTTTCATTCAATTTAAATTTGAGAGTTTTAAATGCGCCGATTGTCACACATCTTAATTATAATTATGCTCGCCGGAACTTTGGCAGCACAACAGTCACCACACGGTGAAAATTTTGAACTAGAATGTTCTAATTGCCATTCGACACAAGGTTGGCAAATTAACTCCTCCGATATGAAGTTCGATCATTCAGAAACGAGTTTTGAACTTGACGGTATGCATTCGTTGGTTGATTGCGCTTCTTGCCATGAAAGTCTTGTTTTCGCTGAAGCAAAATCAGAATGCAGTTCATGTCACAATGACATTCATCAGAATAGTGTGGGAATAAACTGCGAGGATTGTCATCAAACAAATACTTGGATTGTCGCCGATATAAACTCGCTTCATGAAAGAAGCAGATTTCCTTTACTTGGCAACCATTTAACGGCGGATTGCCAAGATTGTCATATTTCCTCGCAAGAACTAAAATTTCAAACGGTGGGAATTGAGTGTGTTGATTGTCACCGGAAGGATTACTTAGCAACAAACGATCCGAATCATGCACAAGCCGGATTTTCGACAGATTGCGTTGAATGCCACATTCTTACGGAAACAGAATGGAGCTTTGTAAGCACTTCGCATGAATTTTTCCCGTTAACCGGCGGTCATAATATTTCCGATTGTTTTTCATGTCACAGCCAGGACACATATTCCGGCTTATCTCAAGATTGTTTTTCTTGTCACGAGCAAGATTATAATACGACGACGGATTTAAATCATATCGCCCTCGGATTCCCTACGGACTGTATCCAGTGCCATACAACAAATCCGGGTTGGAGTCCGGCTCAGTTTTTATCTCATAATGATTTTTATGAATTGCTTGGCGCTCATGCCGCAATAGCGCAAGATTGCAACAGTTGCCATTCTCAAGGTTTCCAAGGAACTCCAAACACATGTTTTGGTTGTCATGAATCAGACTATAATGCGACAAACGACCCTTCGCATTTATCAAGTAATTTTTCTCAGGATTGCGAGGAGTGTCACAGCCAAAATGCTTGGGAACCTTCAACGTTCGATCATGACAATCAGAATTTCCCAATTTACAGCGGTGAACATACGGGAGAATGGGACAAATGTTCGGATTGCCACACTAATCCGACTAATTTCCAAGTTTTCACTTGCACAGATTGTCACGAACACAATCAAAATGAAATGAATTCAGAACATAGCGGAATTAATGGTTATAGTTATCAAAGTACCGCGTGTTATTCCTGCCACCCGACCGGAAGTGAGGAGAGCAGTTTTAATCATTCAAATACAGGTTTCCCGCTTGAAGGAGCGCACGTCGCTAATACGTGCGAGGATTGTCACGCTTCAGGATTTTCAAATACATCTTCTGATTGTATCAGTTGCCATACAACAAATTTCAACTCAACTACTGATCCAAATCATCTTGCTCTTTCATTTCCGCAAACTTGTGACGAATGCCATACAACGCAACCGGGATGGTCTCCCGCGTCATATACAAATCACGACAATGTTTATCCGCTTGTTGGAGCACATGCGGTAATAGCAAATAATTGTAATGACTGCCATACGGATTACAATAATACCCCGAATACATGCTTTGGTTGTCACGAAACCGATTATAACTCCACAGGTGATCCGGCGCATTTATCGGCGGGATTTTCACAAAATTGCGAAGATTGTCATAACCCGAATGCCTGGGAGCCATCAACTTTTGATCACGATAACCAATTCTTTCCGATTTATCTTGGTAAACATTCCGGTGAATGGGATAATTGTTCGGATTGCCATAATGTACCATCAAGTTATCAAGTTTTTACATGCATTGATTGTCATGAACACAATCAAACCGACATGAATTCCGAACACGCCGGAATAAACGGATATTCTTATGAAAGTAACTCATGCTACGCCTGCCATCCTACCGGAGAAAAAGAGGGAACTTTCGACCATGCATCGACCGGATTTCCTATTGATGGCGCTCATGTGGAAAATTCGTGCAACGATTGCCACGCCACCGGTTACACAAACACAAGTTCCGATTGTGTTAGTTGTCATAGTTCCGAATATACTTCCACAACTAATCCAAACCATCAAACTCTTTCATTTTCACAAACGTGTGACGAGTGCCATACAACCCAGCAGGGCTGGTCACCCGCTATTATGAGTAATCACTCGGATTTTTATTCTTTAACAGGTGCACATAATACTATCGCATCAGACTGTAATTCTTGCCATGAGGGAAATTACACCAGCAATAAATCAGAGTGCAACGATTGCCATTCTGCTGACTATCAAGCAACAAGTAACCCTAATCATCAAACTGCCGGTTTGACAACAGATTGTGAAAGCTGCCATACAACAAATCCGGGCTGGACACCGGCCTCTTACACCGATCACAACGATGTTTTCCCAATTATCGGTGCGCATACGGCTATAGCAAATAACTGCAACGATTGCCACAATAATAACTATAGCAGCACTCCTAATACTTGTTTTGGATGTCATTCATCAGATTACAATTCAGTCTCTGATCCGCAGCATAATCCGGGATTTTCTACAGATTGCGAATCGTGCCATTCCCAGAATGCCTGGGAGCCATCAACATTCGACCATGATTTACAATTGTTCCCTATATATTCGGGAGAACATAACGGTGAATGGAATAATTGTTCGGATTGCCACAATGTCGCGACGGATTATAATCAGTTTACTTGTATTGATTGCCACGAGCATAACAATAAAAGTGAAATGGATTCTGAGCACAATGGAGTAAACAATTATAGTTACACACCAACTTCATGTTACGATTGCCACCCCGATGGAACGGAAGATGGTGCCGGAGGTGATGATGACTAAGAATTTTTCAAAGCTATTCTTCTTAATATTATGCCCGATTATCATGTTCGGGCAAACTAATCATACATTGAAAAAGGGACACGTTTCTTACCTTTCGTCGCAAAACGTTTATGTTAAATTTGATGGGACTGATGGAATAAGTAAAGGTGATACTCTTTTTATGGAATTTAATTCATCGCTGAAAGCCGGAGTTGTAGTCGAAAATCTATCATCCCGCTCCTGCTCAGGAAAAATTCTCGAAGGAATTACATTAAAAATTGATGATGTGCTTTTCGCTAAAATAAGCGAAGACGTTGAGACAGTTTTAGAAACCAAATTTAAACTTACCCAAAAAGACTCACTCCAAATATCAAACTTTAAGAAAGTTAGAAGTACGGAATCCAATTCTAAATTTAGAGGGAAGTTTGGAATTGCCTCGTACACAAATATGGCAAATTATAAAATCCGGGCAACCCAGAGATGGCGATACAAATTATCGTATGATTGGGAAAATATTGCCAACTCCAACTTCTCATCTGAAGCTTATTTCACTTTTCGTTACAGCACTTACCAATGGCAGGATGTTAAGTCTAACCTTGGGAAAGCCCTGAAAATTTACACGCTTTCGTTTAAGTATGATATGGAGAACCATAATTTAATTTTCGGACGAATGATTAACAGGAATGTTAATAACATTGGAGCTTTTGACGGCATAAGTTACAATTACAATTTCGACAATAACGAAGTTGGAATGATAATCGGAAGCAGACCGAACCCTTCTGATTATGGTCTCAATTTCAAAATGTTTCAAACCGGATTATATTATGCCAGAACCGATACTTTGAACAGCCGCCCCGCTCAAAGTTCAGTAGCAATTTTCGAACAAACGAACAATTTTAATACTGATAGACGTTTTATCTATTTACAGCACTCCAATTTTTTATTGGAAAACACTTCCATTTTTGCTTCGAGCGAACTTGATTTGTATAAACGGAGAAAAGGATTAGTCGAAAATACTTTTGATCTTACAAGTATTTTTCTTTCGGTCCGTTATTCCCCGATTAGATTAGTTTCTGTTTCGGCTTCCTATGATGCACGCAAAAACGTAATCTATTATGAGACGTACAAAAATTTAGCCGATAGTTTACTTGATGCCGAAACAAGGCAAGGATTGAAGTTTCGCGTCACTCTTCGACCGTTGAATAAACTAATGATTTCCGGAAATGTTAATTACAGATTCTTATCGGGCGATCCGCGACCGAGTAAAAATTATGGAGGAAACATTTCTTACAGCCGGGTTCCATATATAAATTCATCAACTTCATTCTCCTTCTATACTTTAAAATCGAATTATTTGGATGGATTGATCTGGAGTTTAAGATTGAGAAAGTACTTTTTCGATAATTTGTTGAGTGTCGGAATTTCTTATAAAAATGTTGCTTACAAATTCGTAAATGTAAATTCTGAATTAAACCAGGATATTTTATCATTCGAAACCTCAATTAGACTTTTTGAAAGTTTATATTGCAACATGAATTATGAAGGTATATTTGACCGGACTAAAACTTTCAACCGAATTTATGTTAATCTTTCTCAACGGTTTTAAGTTGAATTTTCCCCCGAGGTGTTATGAAAATACTGCTTGTTGAAGATGATTCCGGCATTCGAAAATTTATAAAAGAAGGATTGGAAGAAGAAGGATTTTCTATTGACGCGTTCGAGAATGGAAGTGATGCCCTTGAATTAGCTCTCGAACGGAATTATGAGTTAATTCTTCTGGATTGGATGCTTCCTGGCAAAAGCGGAATTGAAATAACTAAAAGAATTAGGGAAAATGACAAATCCGTTCCAATAATATTCCTTACCGCAAAGGATACTGTTCAAGATACAATTCATGGTCTGGAAAGCGGCGCGAACGATTATATCAAGAAACCGTTCTCATTCGAGGAGCTACTCGCGAGAATCAGAGTGCAGCTGAGGGATAAATTGCCTCAGGAACAATTCCTTACATTGGGCAATATCAAAATTGATACGTTCACCAGGACAATTTTCCAAAAAGAGAAGCAGATTGATTTGACTCAAAAGGAATATGACTTGTTTGAATTTCTTGTGCTCAACAAGGGGAAAGTTGCGACTCGAAACAGAATTTTTGAATACGTTTGGGATATAAATTTTGAAACAGATACTTCTGTGATTGATGTTTATATCAACTTCCTAAGAAAAAAAATAAATTTGAACGCAAATCAGCAACAAATTAGAACAATTAGAGGTGTGGGATATTTGGCTGAGGAGAACCTTGAATCTTAAACTTCGCAATCGTATAGCTATTTATTACACGATTATTCTAGCAATGATTTTAGCAATTAGCTTTTTCGGCATCTACAAAATTGTTAATAATTCCCTAATTACGTCCTTAGATTCTAAATTAGTCGCCGAGTCGGAAGAAATTCAGGCCGGACTTGATCTTGATGCCGATTCGGTAAAAATTAAGAATTACCAGGAATGGCATGAGGCTGAACACGCCGAAACCACGATAAATCCGATTTTTATTCAAATTTTCAATCCGGACTTTACTACCGCCGAGAAGTCTGAGAATTTGGGTTTAGATTACCTTACACCCCAGACAAATCTAACAAGTGGAAAGATCTACCAAACCTCCCTCGCTCAGTTTCCTGTGCGCCAATTACAAAAGCAAATTACAAACACCAAGGGTAAAATAATCGGTCATTTATTGGTTGCGGTTTCACGGAATGAGATTGAACAACTGCTTAAGAATTTACGAATCACACTTATAATCATTTTTCCGTTCTCGCTTTTAATCGCGTTTGTTTTGAGCAAGATAATCGCCGGAAGCAGTATTTCACCCGTTAAAACAATAATTGAAACGGCTCAAAATGTTACTCAAAAGAATTTGGATAAAAGGCTGCCAATTCCAAAACACCGCGACGAGCTCTACTTCCTGACTGAATCATTAAATGATCTTTTGGATAGATTACAAAAAGCGTTATTGGTTGAAAAACAATTTACTGCTGATGCATCGCATGAGTTGAGAACTCCCCTCACAGCACTTAAAGGAACATTGGAAGTAATTTTAAGACGACCGCGAACAACCGAATATTACGAAGATAAACTGCCCCAACTGCTTGAGGAAGTGAATAAGATTACTATTCTTGTCGATCAACTTCTCCTGTTAGCTCGTGTTGATTCAATTGAAAAAATAGTTAGAAAGCAAAACTCTTCCATAAACTCTTTATTAACTCGAGTGATTCAACGATTTGAGCCCCTACTACTAAATAAAAATATTGATGTCGTGTATACTTCGTTTGATGAATTGGAGACAGAATTTGATCAAGAACTGACCGAAATTGCTTTTAACAACATATTAGCCAACGCGATTAAATACAGTTTAAATGCATCCGAAATTCTGATTGATGTCGACGCCGATTTAAAGCAAGTCTCGATTATTAATTCCGGAGAGAGCATTCCCCAAAAAGAAATAGCGAGTGTTTTTGAAAGATTCTATAGAGTAGAAAACGTCAGAAATTCGAATATCTCCGGAGCGGGATTGGGGCTTTCCATTGTAAAAAGATTTTTAGATATCCAGAAGATAAAATTCGACCTCTCTACAACCGGGGATTCCAAAACAGTTTTTAAGATTTATTTCAAATAGATGTCTCAAATATATTTTTAAGTTGGTTTTAATAAATCGATAATCTAAAAATCTTAGTTTTGGGTTTGTATAAATTATCTGAATCGTTGAATTTATTTACAAAATTTTCGCGTATGAATCCTTTCATTTATCGTTGTATCTAACAAATTAAAAAAAAGAAATAATGAAAAAAGCATTGATCCTAATTCTAATTTCGCACTTTACGGCCGCCTATGCCCAAGAGCAGAATAATCCAAGTTTTAAGGGTGAGTTACTAACAATTAACGATGCGGTAAAAACTGCAGTTGAATTTAATCCCGGATTGAACTCTCTTCGCGAAAATCTAAATTTAGCAAAATCATCATATTTCAAATCGTTTGGGATTTATTCACCAAATATTTCATATATGAAAGAAGGGATTGATAAAACCGGAGATAGTTTTGCAGAGAGGCGTTGGACAATCTCACAAAAGTTGGATTTCCCGTTAAAAACAATTTATAATTTGAATTCGATTTCCTCCGAAGAAACAGCGATCAGTTATAAAATTCAATCCGAAGAAAAAGCTTTAATTGCAGATGTAAAACGAAGCTATGTTAAACTCGTTTATGCCTATCGGAAAATTGAACTTATGGATGAACAACTAAGACTCAGCCAAAAATTGCATGATGCAGTTAAAGCCAGAACCGAAGTTGGTGTAAGCTCGGAATTAGATCTCCTGAGGGCTGAAATTCAAAAATCAGAGGCTGAAAACGAATTGGAGAACTCATACAAAAATTATCATGACACGCGATATGAGTTGTTTTCAATTATTGGATTGGACCCCGAGGAGCAGTCGTACTCTACTTATTTTACCGACACCCTCAGTTACCGCGCCATCGAAATCGATCAAGAAGAAGCGATTTCGAGAATAAAACTACAGCCCGAGTATTTAGCTATGGAAGCCGAGCAAAAATCGAAAAATTATAAACAATCGGCATCGTGGAGTTCACTGCTGCCCGATCTTGAATTTCGTTATTACTGGCAGGATTATGGAAGTTCTTACAATTTCAACGGATTCGAAATTGGATTGAATGTCCCGATCTGGTTTGTCTTTAACCAACAACCCGAAATTGAGATCGCGGGTATTGAAGTAAAAAAGCTGGAATTCCAAAAACGTGAAATCTACCTCAGATACAAAGAAGTAATCGAAAAAACTTGGCATGGATACGAAGCCAGCCTAAAAAATATGAAACGTTTCGAGCAAAATATTCAAAATAAATCATCGGAATTATTAACTCTGACCACTGAAGGATATAGCGCAGGAGAGATAAGTCTGTTCGATTTAATTACTGCTCAGCAAACGTATTTAAGAACAAGAAATAACTATTTCAGCGCACTGCGCGACTACTATTTTCAATTGATTGAATTGGAAAAATATCTCGACGAAGAATTGGTTTATTAATTACCGGATAATTTTATGAAATCAGTATTACAAAAAACTTTTTTACATCTTTTAATTCCTATTGTCAGTATTGGAATAATTTCATGTGGTGACGATCAATCCCAGATGAATACGAACAAAGAATCATTTGAATCGCCCCCTTCAATAAATGAAGAGGAGAAAACTTCAGCTAACAAAATCCTGCTCACTCAGAAACAAGTTGATGAGCTAAAGATAAAAACCGTTAGCGTAAATCTTGAGCAAACATCCTTAAATATTTATGCGCCGGCGTTTGTTTATCCCGCACCTGAAAACTACGCTGTAGTCAGCGCTCCACTCGATGGAAGGATTGTAGAAATTTATGCTCACGAAGGGGAAAAAGTTAAGAAGGGCGAAATTATCGCGGAGATCGAAAGTATTCAGTATGGAAACATAATTGCCGAATATTTGCAAGCGAAAGCTGAGGAAAATTATCAAAAGAATACAAAAGAGCGAATCAGTTCACTTGTTGAGAAAAAGATTTCGACAAAGAGTGAGCTTGATAAAGTGGAAGCCGAATATTCGAGAGCTAAATCAGCTGTAAACGCGGCTTATTCAAAACTGAAAGCGGTCGGTACCGGTAGCGAATTAATTAGTCAGCTCGAATTCCAAACATCAATCGATACAAAGTTGAAAATATATTCTCCGATAAACGGTATAATCGACCAGCATCTGATTGATCTTGGTGAATCCGTAAATGCATACGATAAACTCGCGACAATTATTAATACACAAAAGGTATTGATTCGGGGTTTTGTATCTCCCGAAGATGGAACTTCGCTAAAAGCCGGTGACAAAATTCAAATCACTTTGAATGAAAATCGTTCGAAAAATATAAATGGTGAAATCGCTTCAATTAATCCCGCGCTTGATGAAAATAACAAATCGATAGTTGTGAATGTAATTCTCTCAACTAAAGATGGTTGGCCGAAACCCGGAAGCAATGTAAGGATGGAAATAGAATCAGAAACAGTCCGAGAAATTGTTACGCTGCCAATGTCGGCTGTAGCATACGAAAATGAAAATCCTATCGTATTTGTTAAAATTTCAGAATCCGAATTCGAAAAACGAGTGATTGAAATCGAATCAATAAATAACGAAAGCGTTGTTGTAAAAGATGGATTGAAAGAGAACGAACTGATCGCCATAAATCAGATTTTCAGCTTAAAAGCTCTTTACAGATTTGAAGAATTCGCCGAAGAATAAAAGGTTTATTAAATGTTAGATAGAATTGTTGAATTTAGTATCAAGCAGAAATTTGTCGCGATTTCACTTGTAATTTTAATGGCAGCCGGCGGAGTTTCCGCGCTGTTAAATATCCCGATTAATTCACTTCCGGACGTAACCCCTGTCCAGGTTCTCGTTATCACAAAAGCCGGAAGATATTCACCTTACGATGTTGAAAAATTGGTCAGTTATCCGATCGAAACCGCGATGAACGGCTTGCCCGATGTGAAAGAAGTTCGTTCAATATCTCAATTCGGGCTTTCGGCTGTTACAGTTGAATTTGAAGAAGCAACTGATATTTATTTCGCACGGCAAATGGTCAGCCAAAGATTGCAATCCATTATGGATGAATTACCGGATGGGGTTTCATCGCCTCAGCTCGGTCCAATTTCAACAGCATTGGGTGAGATTTACCAATACGCCGTCCGAGGAGAAAACTACTCATTAACAGAACTGAGAACAATACAAGACTGGTTAATAGCGCCTCAATTAAAAACCATCAAGGGCGTAACCGAGATAAATTCATTTGGCGGATTTGTAAAACAATATGATGTAATTGTTTATCCGGGAAGACTAAGAGCTTACAATATTAGCTTAATGGATATATTTGCCGCGATATCAAATAATAACAGCGTTTCCGGAGGAAATTATCTTGAACACAACCGTGAGCAGTATATAATTCGTGGTTTTGGTCAGATCCGCAGACAAGAAGATGTCGGAAATATTATTGTAAAAACAATCGAAAATAAACCGGTTTTTATAAAAGATCTCGCTGATATTAAATTGGGGCGGCAACTTCGGCAAGGCGGGGTTACTCAAGATGGAAACGGTGAGATCGTTACCGGCATAATTATGATGCTACGGGGTGGTAACGGACGTGAAGTTATTCTTAACATCGAAGAAAAAATCGAGCAGATTAATAAAGGTTTACCGGCAAACGTTACTATAGATAAATTTTACGATCAAGCCGAATTGATTGATCGAACTACTTCAACTGTCTCCACAAACTTGATCGAAGGCGGATTTTTTGTGATGGCTGTCCTTCTCCTTTTACTTGGAGAAATTCGCGGTGCGATAATAGTCGCATCGGTTATTCCGTTTTCGATGCTGTTTGCGTTTATCGGAATGCGAGAATTTGGATTGGCTGCGAATCTGATGAGTCTCGGCGCAATCGATTTTGGTATGGTTGTGGACGGATCGGTGGTAATGGTCGAAAATATTATCCATCGATTGCAGAAGGAAAAAAATATAAACATTGATGATGCCGTTTTGGAAGCGTCAAAACAAGTTGCACGTCCCATTTTCTTCGGAGTTTTAATAATTTTAATGGTTTATGTTCCGATAATGACATTTGAAGGAATGGAAGGAATTCTATACCGTCCGATGGCAATTACTGTTGCGACGGCAGTTTTGGGCTCATTAATACTTGCCCTTGTTTACATTCCCGCAGTTTCCGCTTTGGTTTTTAGAAAGGGAATTAAAATCCGGAAAAATTATGTGTTGGATTGGTTAAAACCGAAATACGAATTCTTCCTTCAGAAATTTTTGGAGAAACGATTGGTTGTAATTTCATCAGCGATGTCTGTTTTTATTGCATCGTTGTTCGTGATGATGACTCTCGGAACGGAATTTTTGCCCGAGCTTGATGAGGGTTCAATTTTGATTGAACAAGTTAGAATGCCTTCGGTTACACTTGAAGAATCGATTGAAAATGCGAATTGGCTCGCCGGTATTTTAATGAATAAAATACCCGAAATTAAAACAGTAGTTCCCAAAACCGGTCGCTCCGATCTTGCCAACGATTGGATGGGCGTGCATCAAACCGATGTTTGGGTTTTGTTAAAACCAATGGATGAATGGCGGGACGGATTTTCTAAAAATGATATCATCGACGAAATTGAACCGTATTTACAAACTGAACCGGGATTATCTTATAATTTCACTCAACCAATAGCTATGAGAGTTGATGAGCTGACTTCTGGTGTTAAATCGGATGTTGCCGTTAAAATTTACGGCGAGGAACTGACCGAACTTAGTGCGATCGGTGAAGATATTATCTCATTAATTCAAAATCTCGAAGGATCAGATAACTATTATCTCGAACAACCGATTGGTCAGCCATACTTGACCATTGAAATTGACAGGGAACTCGTAGCTTCTTACGGTTTGAATGTTGATGATGTTCAAACAGTAATCGAAGCGGGAATAGGCGGTGAAATAGCCGGTGAAGTTTTTGAAGGACAGCGACGATTTGATATTGTAATTCGGTTTCCTGAAAATATTAGAGATTCATTTTCAAAAATACTTGATTTGCCGGTTTATCTTCCAAACGGTGATTTTATCGCTTTGAAAAGAATCGCAAATGTTGTTGCTCAAGAAGGTCCGAGAGAAATTCAAAGAGAAAATGGTTGGAGGCGTGTAATAGTTGGCGTTAATCTTGCTGATATTGATATCGGGACTTACGTACAAAATCTTCAATCCGCGATTGAAACTAAACTGGAAATTCCGTCCGGGTACTTTCTGGAATATGGCGGTGCATTTGAAAACCAACAGCGGGCAATGAATCATTTAATGGTTGTCGTTCCGCTCTCATTATTTATAATTATAGGTTTAATGTATTTGATGTTCGGGGAAATACGCTTCGCCCTACTTATTTTGTTAAATCTACCCTTCGCGCTTTCCGGCGGTGTGATTCTGCTGTGGGCAAGGGATTTATACCTTTCAGTTTCCGCGTCAATCGGCTTTGTCGCTCTGTTTGGGGTTGCAGTATTGAACGGAATCGTTTTGGTATCTCATCTAAACGATCTGAGAAAAACTAATTTAGATTTGAAAGAATCGATAATTAAAGGATCTGCTGACAGATTGAGGCCGGTTCTGATGACGGCACTTGTAGCAAGTTTGGGTTTTATTCCGATGGCTTTTAATACGGGTCCGGGTTCCGAAGTTCAACGCCCTCTTGCAACCGTAGTTATTGGCGGTTTAATCACTTCAACGATGTTGACTTTGTTAGTGTTGCCCATAATTTATTATTGGGTTGAGGAGAAGATTTTAAAGCGAGTCAAAAAGTAAGATTATATTTTATTGAGCAATTGTCCTAATAGTTACCTTTTCGTTCAATTTGATCTGAAAGATTGATGATCTTCAAATCATTCACATAATCTTTTATTTCCGGTTTTTTAATCGAAGTAAGTTTATCCATCAGTTGAATAATTTGATCAGTCGCATTTTCTATAATCTCAGCACGTTTTAAAATTGAATCTGTTGAGACATTTTCTTTCGTGGTTTCACGTCTTATCGCAGATATTGATAAATTAATCAGTGTTAAAGGCTGTTTTAATTCGTGATTGGTTGTGACCACGGTAGCTGCATACGTATTGATTTTCTCAGCTTCGCGCATCAGTTTATTATACTCACTAAATCGAAGTGCCGAATTAATTCTGGCTAAAAGTTCTACATTGTCGAAAGGTTTTTTGATATAATCGTAAGCGCCTGCATTTAATCCCTTTTCCAAATCAGATGAACTTATCAGTGCCGTTACAAGTATTATTGGGATATTTTTGGTTTCGTTCGAAGCAACAAGTTTTTCGCAGACTTCATAACCCGATAGTCCGGGCATCATTATATCAAGCAAAATTAAATCCGGTTTTTCGGATCGGGCTAACTCCAATGCGGTATTACCATCAAATGCTGTTATTGTAGAGTAACCGCTTCTGATTAATTTTTTCTCTAAAAACAGTACATTGCTGGATTGATCATCAACGATCAATATTTTATAAGTCTTTCCGGTTTTCTTTTGATTTGCTGCCATTTTAACCACAATTTGAATCGCTCAATATATAAAAATAGACGGAGTTATCAAGTGATCAAGGCACACAACTCCGTCCAATGGTTCTGGCTAAGGAACGATTATGATTTGGATTTATTCTTCCCGAATCGAGTTTACGGGATTAGAAAGTGAAATAACAACAATTTGATATCCAACTGATATCATGGCTATAAATAACGCAAATATACCGGCGGTTACAAAAATTAAGGGAGAAATGGATATTCGGTACGCATAATTTTCAAGCCAGCTTTGCATTACCAAATATGCAAAAGGACAGGCAATAAGATTTGAAACCGCTACGAGCAACAAGAATTCTTTTCCCATTAGATTAACAACTGAAGAAAATGAGGCACCCAGGATTTTACGAATCCCAATTTCTTTTTTTCTTCTTGCGGCAGAGAACGAGCTCATCCCAAACAGACCAATTCCAGCAATAAAAATCGCAAATATTGAAGAATAATTGATCACAGTTTTCCTCAATTCTGCTTCCTGATATTGATTGTCCAAATCTTCATCGAGGAAGGAAAATTGGAATGGAATTTCGGGTTGAATTCTGTTCCATGCTTGCTCAAGTTTTTTCAATCCACCGGAAATTTTATTCGGAGCGAGTTTCGCATAAATGTATTGGATTGCGTCAACCGGACTGATATAAAGTATCGCAGGCTCAATGGGTCGTTCGAGTGATGAGAAATGAAAATCCTTTACAACTCCTACTATTACGGGATCGTTTAGTCCTCGATTTTTAAAACCATCTAAACGGGAACCGACAGGATTAGATATTTCAAACGCTTTTACAAGAGCTTGATTAACTATTACTGCATCGGTGGAATCGGTTGAAAATGATTGCAGAAAATTTCTTCCGTCAACAATCTCGATGCTCATAAAATCAATAAAATTTTGATCTACACGAAAAACCGTAGCTCTTCTTTCTTGGTCTTGGCTGTTATGAAATCCAACTCGGTCATAACCACGGGAAAAGGAATACCGAATACCGGAAATACCGATCACTTCAGTATCGTTTTGGAACTCGGTTTTGAGTATGTTCATTACTCTTTCGGTATCAACACTCTCATAATTTCCATGAATGTTGACAATCTGCTCCTCATCGAAACCAAGATTTTTATTTTGAATAAAGTCGAGTTGCTCAGAGATTATCAATGTTCCAAGAATGAAGAAGACTGCCAAAGAAAATTGCAAGACTATTAGTGCCTTTGTAAAATAATTAGTCCCACCAAATTTAAATTTCCGGGAGAGAATTGTAACGGGTTTGAGCGATGACAAAACGAAAGCAGGGTAACTTCCCGCAATCAATCCCGTAAGCAATGTGATAGATAATATTCCCGCGATCGATTGCCAATTAAATAAAATATCGTACGAAAGTTTTGCCTCAACCAATGAATTAAACGTCGGAAGAAAAAGTACAACCAATGTAATTCCTAAAATCAATGCCGAGAAGCTGACGAATATTGCTTCACCCAAAAATTGATAAACA
This sequence comes from Melioribacteraceae bacterium, assembly GCA_021739765.1. Lineage (GTDB taxonomy): Bacteria > Bacteroidota > Ignavibacteria > Ignavibacteriales > Melioribacteraceae > JAIPBD01. Next base: position 87,122 of record JAIPBD010000016.1, on the reverse strand, counting down.
AGCAAACTTTTCTCGGCACCAATAACTTTTCGAACGGCAATTTCTTTAATGCGTGTAGAACCGCGGCTGATAGAAAGGTTCATAAAATTGATACAAGCAAGAAGCAAAATCCCAAGTCCGATCCCTGCGAGAATGTAAACAAAAACCGGATCGCTCGTTTTCGCCATACCGGTATATTTCAGATCAGAAAAGCGTACTTTTTCAATCGGAGTAAAATTTGTTTTTATCGGTTGCCAATCGAACTTCCACCTTCCGCTTGTCCGTTGCTCCTCAAAATTTTCTCCATAATACTTTTCCCAGAATCCAATCATTTTTAATTCAACATTTTCAATTTGAGCGTTTTCTCTAAGCACTATGTAGGTTGGTGAGTTCCAGCTGTTCCACGAAAACCGGCGTTCACGGAACCACTCGTATCTATCCAGCAAATCGTATGGCATTACAATATTAAATTCAAGGGACGAATTGTACGGAATTTTCGTGATAACACCTCCGACCGTAACCGGAATGTATTCATCACCGATTAAAACTTCGAGTGTTTTTCCGGTTGGATCAATATCTCCGAAGTATTTTATCGCAAAATCCTGAGTAAGAACGCATGAATATTTTGCATCCAAAGCAGAACTAGAATTGCCGTATTTAAATTCAAAAGTAAAAACTTCAAAAAACTTTCGATCGCTCATCAAAATTTCTTCCTCCGCGATGAGTTTTTCAGATCTGACAAAAGTTTCTTCTTCCGTTAGTCGAATCGCGAATTCAACTTCAGGAAATTCATTTTCCATTGCCGGGCCAAATGGAATAGGAGCGTGTGGAGCATTTCCGGAAGGTGTTCCGTCTTCTTCATGAAAAGTATGTACAGCCTGAAAAATACGGTCTGATTTTTTGTGGAATGAATCATACGAAAATTCGTTCGTTACATACAGAAACATCAGTACAGCAACACTTATTCCGATGGAAAGCCCGAGAATATTTATTGTTGAGTGAAGTTTATCTTTATATAAATTTCGGAATGATATTTTCAAATAATTTCGAAACATTCGGCGCTCCCAAAAAAGTTATTCATATTTCAAGCTTTTTACCAGATTGATATTTGCGGCTTTTAGGGCATGATAACTGACGGTGATCATAGCGATTGAGAAAACAACCAGCCCGGCAAAAACAAATATTCCGACTGACAAATCACTTCTGTACTGATAATCTTGCAGCCAGCCATGCATCACATAAAACGCAATTGGTGTGGCAATCACAAACGAAATTGCTATGAGTTTGAAGAATTCATAAGAAAGCATAAAAACAATTTTAGAAGTTGTTGAACCAAGTACTTTACGAATTCCGATCTCCTTAGTTTTTTCCTCAGCCGTAAAAGCAGAAAGACTAAATAAACCAAGGCACCCGGTAAAGATTGCCAGCCCGGCAAAAATCGCGAAAACATCTCCGATTCTCTGTTCGGCAAAATATACATTATTAAACGCTTCATCCATAAATGCATAATTAAACGGCTGAACAGGAGCGAGTTGGTTCCATTTCGCCCTTAGCTTATTTATAAATGCAGGCATATCTGAAGCTTCCACTCGGAAGGATATTTTTCCGAAGCTATCTTCCAGAAACATTATCAACGGTGAAATTGATTTTCGCAACGATTCGAAATGAAAGTCCTCCACAACACCGATAATAGTATATGTTTTTGTTTCACCCTCTTTATCGACATAACGAACTATTTTTTTTCCAAGCGGTTCTATAAATCCAAATTGCCTTGCGGTAGCTTCGTTGATTATTAACTTATCTTCTTCGTTGCCGAATTCCTTGGAAAAATATCTGCCTTTTTTAATTTTGATTTTCATGGTTGAGATATAATCATAATCCACCCGCCATTGTTGAACGGAAACAATTTCATTCTGTTTACCGGGCAGAAAAATTGCTGAATTATTATAATCGGAGGGAACTGGCAGATAACCGCTTATTGTAGCATTTACAACTTCCGGGTATTTCAACATTTCGTTCTTCATAACTTTAATATTATCGCCAAGCAAAAAAGCATCGTTCAAAATAACCACATGATTTTTATCAAAACCCAACTTTTTCGTTTGAATGAAATTCAGCTGATTATAAACAACAATGGTTGAGATAATCATTATAATGGCAATCGTAAACTGAAACACAACTAATCCGCTGCGGAAATTTCCATTCTTAGTTGCGTTTTTTACTTTACCGCTTAATACTTGAACCGGCGTAAATGATGAAAGAATAAACGCCGGATAGCTTCCAGCCAGAAGCCCGACCGTTATTACCATCCCCATTCCAAGAATTAATAAAAACGGGTTTTCGAAAAGATTAATAACAAGTTCTTTTCCCGTTAATTCATTAAACCAGGGTACCACCAGAGCCAAAGCTCCGAGTGTGATTACAAATGCAAAAACTGTTGTTAACAAAGATTCAGTTAAAAACTGACCGATCAATTCTTTCTTAACGGAACCGAGCACTTTTCTAATCCCAACTTCCTTTGCTCTCTTTGCAGAACGAGCCGTTGAAATATTTACGAAATTTATGGCAGCGATAATCAGTATAAACGCCGCAATTATTGAAAAGATATATACATACTGTATGTCGCCATTTGCATCAAGTTCAACCTGAAGGTCAGAATAAAGGTGAATTGAAGTTAGAGGTTGGAGGTAAAACTTGGCGCTAATTTTTTCCGGATCAAGCTGATCGAATGGAACACCGATAACTTGTTCAATTTGGGCGCTGAAATATTTTTTGATAAACGAAGGAAATTTGGCTTCCAATTCAGCCGGATCGGCATTTTTATCAAGTACAATGTATGTGTTAAAATTATTACTCAACCAGATCATTTCTCTCGATTCCTCAAGCGATTCCATTGAGAGTATCACATCAAAATTAAAATGCGTATTAGCGGGAATTTCTTTAAATACTCCGGTCACTTTATAATCATACTGGTTGTCTATTTTAATAACTTCGCCGATAGGATTTTTATCGCCAAAATATTTTTTAGCTGTTTTTTCCGAAAAAATGATTGTATTAGGATTTGCCAAAGCAGTTTTTTCATCGCCCATCAAGAGATCGATACTAAAAATTTCAAGGACGCTGTTATCGGCAAAAATCGCGTTCATTTCCTTAAAATTGTTTTCACCAAAATTTATAACTTGGCTTCCATGACTTCTAAATCTTGCAAATTTCACTACTTCCGGGAATTCAGTTACAAACGTTTTGCCCAGTGGTGCCGGCGCTACAGCCAGCTCATATCTTTGTCCCATCATATTTATATCTGCGGCTACACGGTAAGTTCTTTCGGCAAATGGATGGTGTTTGTCATAAACAAGTTCGTCTTGAACATACAAAAGGAGAAGAATTGTGCACACCATTCCTATGGATAAACCAATGATGTTAAGAACCGAGTAGAGTTTATTTTTTGCCAGGTTTCGCAACGCGATTTTAATGTAATTCTTCAGCATCAATTTTCTCCGAGTTTTACTTCTGAATAATCAACAACCGGACCAACATTTACCTTCGTTTTTTAGCCGAAACCGAATGATGGAACAAGGGATATTGTTCGAAATTGCACGTACGTGTCCGATTGCGAACACTATTCATATTTAATTGAATCAATCGGATTTGCGCTTGCAACTTTGATTACTTGATAACCAACAGTAAGCAATGATATAAATATTGTTGAAATAGCTACAAGCAGAAAAATATCCACACCGATATCTATTCTGTAAGCAAATTCTTCCAGCCAATCTTGAATAAAATAGTAGGCGACGGGTAAAGCAAGTAAATTAGCGATGAAAAGCAGTAGAACAAATTCGGCAGATAACAATTTTATCAAATCAAAAACAGATGACCCGACAATCTTTCGGATCGCAATCTCTTTGGTTCTTCTTTGTGTTGAAAAAACTGAGAGCCCGAATAATCCCATGCAAGCAATTAAGACAGTTAGTCCGGAAACATATGCGTAAATTTCTCCGCTTCTTTCTTGTTCTTCATAAAGCGAATTAAAATTTTCGTCAACGAAAAAATAGCTTAACTCTTCATCAATGTTATACTTTGAATAAACAGATTTTGCAAAGTTTAGTATTGGACGAGTGTCCCCACCGTTGTATTTAATTGTTACACAACGGATGTTTGAAGCATACCAATCGCTAATAAACATAACCAAGGGACTGATTTTATACTGCAGTTTATCATAATTGAAATCTTTTACAACGCCGATTATTCTTCCATAAAAATCTTTTGATGCCGGATCACGAACAACAACTTTCCCAATCGCATCTTGTGGATCTTCAAAACCAAATTGTTTGACACTTGCTTCATTAATTATGATTGAAGTTTCGACCGTCATTTCCGGATTGTAAACATCATATCGATCTTGCCCAAATTCTTTATTGAAGTTCCTTCCGGCAATTAATTCAATTTCAAACGTTGATAAATAATTGTAATCAACAACTATTTCGGAAATTTGAACAGCTTCTTCTCCGGACTGATCTTCTCTTACCCAAATATCACCTCCTACCGGCGCACCCGGAACACTGCTGGAAATAGAAACATCTTTTATCGAGGAATAAGATTCCAATTCATTTTTAACACTTTTCAAATTCGATAACAACTTTTCATTGCTGCTTGGATTTATAACCAACAATTGATTTTTGTTGAATCCAAGTTCCTTATCCTGCATATAAGAAATTTGTTGATAGACTGTGATTGTTAAGATTATAAATATCACAGTAATCGAGAATTGTGCAACAACCAAACCCTTCCTTAATATGTTGCCTTTTAAGCCAGATTTGAATTCGCCTTTTAATGTTTTGGTTACCGATAATCCGGAAAGGATAAAAGCGGAAAAACTGCCCGATACTACGCCAACAAATAATGCGAGTCCGGCGACCATTAAAATATAAAAGAAAAGATTTATGCCCGTAAGTGAGTATGATTTACCAAGGTAAAAAAAGAAAGTAGGTTGAACTAAATAAACTAATAGCGAAGCGCCGGCAAACGCTATCAATGTATACATAATAGATTCACCCAAATATTGAAGTACAAGTTTTCCTTTTGTAGCTCCAAGTACTTTCCGAATTCCAACTTCCTTTGAACGGGTTGTGGATTTCGCTGTAGAGAGATTCACAAAATTGATGATAGCGATTAACAAAATTAGCAATGCCGAAATTCCCAGAGAGTTAAGCGTACTTCTCGATGTGGGCTGTTCGAAGTTATTATAAACATCCGCGTGAAGATGAATTTCGTCAATTCGTTCTAAATTTAAATTGTATTTGTAACCACGAGTTGTCGTCGCTTCATCAACGTATTTCTTTATAAATGAAACAAACTGATTATTTAAAGTTTCCGGCTGAACGCCTTCTTTTAAAAGAATATAAGTATGAGCAATCCGACCTCTCCAAAACCAATCTTCAGGATGTGAGCCTTCGAGTATGTTACCTCCAAGAGTACTATTTAATGTTGAAATTGAAAATACGATACGAGGATGCACGTGAGATTTCTCCGGAACTTCATCCATAATTCCCGTTACTTTGAACTCCTTTATTTCGATTTTACTGTTTCCTTCTTCGTCTTCAATATTGTAAACGACTCCAACTCTTTTACCGATTACATTATCCGCATGACCGAAATATTCAATTGCGGATGATTCCGTTAGAACAACCGAAAATGGATCAACCAATGCTGTGATTTCGTCACCCGATTTTAAATTCCACGAGAAATTTTGAAAAAGATTTGCTTCCGCAAAAAGATAGTTTTCTTCCTCTATTATTTGGTCACCTTTCATAAGTTGAATCGGACCCTGTTTATATGATTCTTGACTTAATACCGATTGATATAACCTTGTATAACTTTCAATACCCGAGAATTCTTGTTTCATTACCGGAGCCCACAAAATAGAACTAGTAGCCACGTTTATTCTTTGTCCGGTCGAAAGAAGTTCTATTTCATTTGAGAGGCGATAAAGTCTTTCCTTTTTTTCATGATACGAATCATAACCGGTTTCGTTTAAAATAAAAACGAGAATCAACATTGCTGCTGACAGTCCTATGGCAACACTCAAAATATTAATTGTTGAGAAGAGTTTTTCGCGGTTTAGATTTCTGAGAAATGTTTTTAAATAATTTGAAAACACTTAAGCCTCCTTAGTCAAATGCTATTTAGTCTGCCGCAATAACCAGACCAACAACGTTTACTCGAAAACGAGTCTTTATTGAGATATTTTATCCGAATATATGTTCGATTACGTGCGAGTTAGTACGTATCCGGACACTATTCGTATTTAATTGAATCAATCGGATTTGCACTTGCCGCTCTAAATGCTTGAGAGCTTATAGTAACAAATGATACGGTCGCTACCAGTACTAAAGCCGCCGCGAACGGTATCCACGAAATAGCGGCACGATAAGCAAAATCACTCAACCATTTATTAAGCAAATAATATGAGAACGGAAGTGCGATCACAGATGAAATAATAATTAAGCGCAAATATTCCATCGATAATAATCTTACAATTCCGATTACGTTTGATCCGAGAACTTTGCGGATTCCGATTTCCTTCCTTCTTTGTTCAGCTGTGAATGAGGTTAGACCCAACAAACCGAGTGCGGCAATGTAAATAGCCAACAATGAAAAGATCGTAAATACTTGAAAAATTTTATCTTCAGTAGAATATAACGCGTTATACTTGTCATCCAAAAATGAATAACTAAAATCTTCATTCGGAATTACATTTTCCCATGTATCCACGATATAACTTAACGCCGTACTTGAAACGTTTGGAGCAATTTTAATAGCCACAGCGTAAAAACGCTGAGGGTTTATATAAAGCACAACCGGTTCAATTCCTTTATGTAATGATTCCACATTAAAATCTTTTACGACTCCAATAACTGTAACGAGCGATTGTTCATTATTCGCGCCGGGAATGATTACTTGTTTCCCAACTATCTCTTCATTATTCATTCCAAATTCTTTAACCGCGGTTTCATTTATTATAACCGCCTCTTTTTGATCGGTAGAAAAGGATTTATCAAAATCCCGCCCGGCAATAAGTTCGAGGCCGAACGTTTGTAAAAATGAAAAATCAACTCCGTTAAAACGCATCACTTTTTGGTCACTTTCCGGGGTGTCTTTTAATCTTAAAGTTTGCTTTTCAACGCTGCTTAAACCGGGTAAAGTATAAACCCCGGAAACATTCTTTATATCGTTTGAAGCAAGGAGTTTAGTTTTTAGAGTTTCATATCTGATATCAGCGTTTTCCGCTTTCGGCGAATAGTTTACAATTACAACATTATCTCTATCCAAGCCGATATCGTAACTTTTCATATAATCCAGTTGCTGATAAATTACAATTGTACCGAATATTAGTAGAATGGAAATCGCGAATTGAGATACAACCAACACTTTTCTGAAACCAACTCCACCGGGTTTACTCTCAACTTCATTTTTTACTGTTTTAATCGGATTGAATCTTGTGAGGTAAAATGCGGGATACAATCCTGATAATAATCCAACAGTAAGAAATACTCCGACTATTATTAAATAAAATTCAAAGGTTTTTAAATATTCAAATCCGATTTGTACTTCGAGATAACCGGTAAGGATCGGGTAGAAGAATTCAAATAATAATATTCCTAAAAACAGTGCTATAAATGTCAGGACAAGAGCTTCGGCCAAAAATTGAAAAATGAGAGATTTCCGTTGTGCACCGAGAACTTTTTTGATCCCGACTTCTCTTGATCTCCGGAAAGAACGAGCCGTGGAGAGATTAATAAAATTCAAAGACGCGATAATTAACACGAACAATGCCACGGTTGTAAATAGATAGACGTAACTTTTATTTCCGTGATTTATTAAATCCCCTATCGCGATTGAGTTTAAGTAAACATCGGGGAAATGTTCGGGAACAATTCGAATCATCTCCCCAAATTGTTCTGAAGTATTTTTGACCAATAATGTTGTTAATCTTTCCTCAAGTTGTTTTGCCGACATATTGGTATTTAGCAAAAGGTAAGTAATATCCTGACCGAAGTTTCCCCATTCATTACTGCTCGGGAATACGATTTCCTTGGTTTTGTAGGAAGCAATTAACTCTGGTTTTATTTGGGTGTTACCTCTAATATCCTCATAAACTCCAGTTATTTTTAATGTTTGATCCCGATATCGCAATGTCTGTCCGATCGGTTCCCTTTCGCCAAAATACTTTTCCGCAATTGATTGAGAAAGTAGAATATCAAACGGATCTGAGAGTGGTGAGTTGTCTACTTTTTTTAGGATATCGATATTAAACACATCTAAGATTGACCCGTCCGCAAAGAAAAACTTCTTCTCATCAAATTTCTGATCGCCAAGAATTATTGGGGCGGCTCGATCTAAAACTATTCGTGTGAATTCTTCAACCTCCGGCAACTCTGACTTTGCCGCCGGACCAAGTGCCGGCATCGCTCCCGCCATTATCATGCTCTCGTCTGATTTTCCGAATTGAACTGCTATGCGATAAATGTCATCTGCATTTTCGTGCACAGATTCATAACTCAATTCATTCCAAACAAACACCGTTATTAAAAGGCTTCCTGCCAATCCGATAGCTAAACCGAATATATTTATTGCGGAGAAAAGCTTTTGTTTTAACAAATTTCTCAATGCAATTTTTATGTTGTTCCTAAACATTTCAGTACCTATTCCACTTTTGTCTAAATAAAACTTGGATATAATTCGCATTATCAGTCGGTGTATAGATTTGGATTAATTCCCATTCTTTGTCATAGGTTTCAATATTATGACGCAACTCTTCTATTCTTCTTATCGTATTTTCCGATTGATTGGTTTTATCACTTTCCGAAGTCCATGGAAATGATTCTACACGAAAATTAAAATGCCGTTTTTCTCCGTTTACGGTTACAACAACTTCGGCTATTTCATTTTCTTTAAATCGAGGAATTGGTATACAGATATCGTTCATTTGTTCCCCCAAATGTTATTCATACTTTAGTGATTTTAACGGATTTAATAACGCGGCTTTTATTGTTCTGTAACTCACTGAAACAATCGCGATTAAAAGAGCAATAAAAGCGGCCGCTGCAAAAGGCTTTAAATCCAAACTAATTCGATAAGCGAAATCTTCCAGCCAATTTTGGACGAATAAATATGCTACCGGCCAGGCTATTATGTTGGCAGCCAAAACCAGAATTAAAAATTTTCTTGATAGTAACGTTGTTAAATTGAAAACACCTGCGCCCAAAACTTTTCTGATTCCAATCTCCTTTGTTCGCTGCTCGGCAATAAGTGAAGTTAAACTGAAAAGTCCCAAAGACGCGATTAATATTGCCAACGAAGCAAAGTAGAAAAACAACTCCATAAACTTTTCTTCCGATTTATAAACTTGTTCAAACTTTTTATCGAGAAAATTGTATTCGAATGGCCAAGAAGGATTTAAGTTTTTCCATTCAGCTTCTATACGTTTTAGAAGATCGCTGTAATTCTCGGTTGTGACTTTCAAAGCAATAAAATTAAATCCACCGAGATGCGGATTGTTTCCCAGTATCAAAGGCTTCACTTTCTCGTGCAACGGAGCAAAATGAAAATCCTCAACAACCCCAATTATTTTGTGTTCGCCATTTCTGTGTACAATCTTTCCGATCGGATCAGTCAGGCCAAAAGTTTCGATAAATGTTTTATTGACGAGATAAGCCGATTTATCGGATTCAAATTGATCGTTATAATTTCTGCCGCTAATTAACTCGATATCCAACGTTTTTAAATAATCGTCATCAATTTCAACGATGTTTATTAAACGCGAAGTTGTCTCCTCTTGAAGTCTGTAGCCATTCATGCTAAAACCGTCGCCCGGTAAATTTGTTGAAGCACTTGCGGATTGAACCCCGGGCACCGTGAGCAGAGTCTCTTTTATCAATTCAGTTTGAATTCTTGAAGATTCATTTTCCAATGAAAGTATTATAATTTTGTCTTTGTCATAACCCAATTCTTTGTTCAGGATAAAATCAAGTTGATCGTTGATGACGAAGGTCGTGATAATCAAAGAAATTGAAATTGTGAATTGAGCGATGATCAAGCTGTTTTGAAGTGAAAAGCTGCCGATATTTTTAACGGTTTCTGGTTTAAATGCTTTTGAAGCTTGAAATGATGACAAATAAAATGCCGGATAGCTGCCCGCAATAACTCCCACAACGAAAAATAAAACGAACAAACCGCTTAAAACATATGAATCAAAAAGAATATTTAAATAGACTTGTTTTTGAATTATATTTTCATAATATGGCGCAAGTAGCGCCGCTAAGGCAACGCCGAGTAAAAGCGAGATAAAACTTATCACGATTGTTTCGGAAAGGAATTGAATTACCAGTGTCTTTCGATCAGCACCGATGACTTTTCGGATACCCACTTCTTTTGCTCTTCGAGTGTAGTGTGCTGTAGTCAGATTGATAAAGTTGATCGACGCGATGAGCAAAATTAAAATTGCGATTCCCGTAAAAATATAAATGTTTGTATAACTCGTTTCGCTCAAATAAACGGATGGCAAGTCTGTTAAATAAACTTCGTATCGTACATTATAATCAACGAGTCGTTTATTGATTTTTTCCCAGAGGAAATCCGGGAATTTTGCTTGAGCGGTTTCACGAGTTACATTTTCTTCAAGTTGCAAATATGTTATGTACTGATTCCCGCCAAACCAGCCCATGTAATTGTTCGGCTCTTTGTACAAAGTTTCAAACGAAATTAACGCGTTAAATTGTACCGTAGAGTTGGGAGGTGGATTTTCAACAATTCCGGTCACTATGAAATTATCTTTTAAGTTCATATTAACACTTCGACCCGTGACATCTGTTTCACCAAAAATTTTAAGTGCTGTTTCTTCCGTTAGGATAATTGAGTATGGTGCTGTAAGTGCGGTTTGAGAGTTACCCGAAATTAATTTAAAGGAAAATATTTCGAAAAATGTTGAATCAGCATAGATCAGATCATCAACTCGAACCGGATCTTTCTTATTATAAAAATACTCGGTTCGTTTCGTAGAAATTCGAGTGTAATTTTTGATTTCCGGCAATTCGTTTTTTAAGTCCGGTCCAATCGCAGGTATAAAAACAGGAGAGTTATAACTCTCTGCATTTTCTTGGAATGATTTTACTGATAAGCGGTAAATTTCATTTTGGTGGAAATCATCGTAATTGAACTCAAATCGAACATAAAGCATAATCAGGATAACGGCACAGATACTAATTGCTAAACCGAAAAAGTTGATCAACGCGTAAGTTTTGTTTCGACTTAAATTACGCAATGCAGTTTTAATGTAATTGATCCACATTTTATCCCCATCATCATAAATGGAAGTAATATTTAGTCACGATTCAAGAATTTCAACTGAATATTAATATCCTGATCGATCGAATCAGCTCCGGCCAATTAACACTTCCGGTTTTAGGTCATTTAATGCTCATTCACTTCTCAAATTTTCAACCGGATTAATTGATGCAATCTTCTTTGTTTGCCAAAGGATAACAGAACCGCCGGCAATGAACAGTATTGAGACAGACGCAAGAATTTCGAACAAACCGATACCGACATATTCATATCGCATCCGCGAAAGCATTCTATCAAAAATGAAATAGGAAATAGGGACACCGATAGCGGTTGAGATCAAAAGCAGCGATAGAAAGCTTTTACTTAACAACCAAATCAATTTTCCTTCCGACGCTCCTAATACTTTCCGAATTCCAATTTCTTTTATACGATTGTTTGTACTGAACACAACCATGCCCAACAATCCTAAGCAAGAAATAACCATTACGAAAACTCCTTGCAAGCCTAATACTTTGATTGCATTTTCGAAGGAATTATAGGCTTCCTCCAAATAATGCTCTAAGAATTTCGCTTCGAAATTCATTGAACTTAATCCAGCCCAAACTTTTTTAAGCTTATTTCGTAAATCGTAAACATTGTCCGATTCAAGTGTAACAAACGCGTATCTATATTTATCAGGATTAAACCAAATCAAAATCGGCTTCGATTCCTTCTGTAAAGGAGTTTTGTTAAAATCTTCGACAACACCAATTATTTTTGCTGTTCTCCCAGATTCGGTAATAAAATAGTTTTTATTATCAGAATTAGAGTTAAAGCGTCCAAATGATTTTTCGAACTGTTGATTAACAATAGCAAATCCATTATTGCCAGACATTTCGGAATTAAAACCGTTTCCTTTAATAAGATTGATGTCGAACTCTTCCAAAAATTTCTCATCAACTGAGATTTCCTGTACTTCCAATGAATCATCACTATCCAAATGGCGAACGACTGTTGTTGAATTGTCCCATGAACCGGGAATGGTAGAGGAAAACGAAACAGATTTAACTCCGGGTTGAGATTGGAACTCGTTATTAAATATGTTGAAATTTACATCTGCTAAATGTGTAACTAAAATATTCTCTTTGGGGAATCCCATTTCGAAATTTAGCGCGTGTGAATACTGCTTTACAAATGCTGATATACCGATCAGAAATCCGATTGACAGTGCGAACTGAATAACCACTAATCCTTTTCGTAAACTAAGTGCCCCAAACGTACCCGGTTTAACTTTGGAAGCTAGAGATTCCAAAGGATTTTGTTTTGAAAAGTATACCGCGGGAATAATTCCCGCAAGAAGCGCGGTGACCAGTGCGAGCAATATACCAAGCAAATAGCCGGTGAATGAAATATCAATAATTTGAAGTCTTGATCCTGAGGCGAGCAACGTTATAAATTCGTCTTTTATCAAATAGACAATCAGCATAGAACCGATCAAAGCAAATAAGGAGAGTATAAAAGTTTCGATAATAAATTGTAAAACTAATTGCTTTTTATTTCCACCAAGAATTTTTCTAATTCCAATTTCCTTTCCACGGCCAAGTGAACGTGCTATGGATAAATTTATATAATTAAAACAAGCGGGCAAAAGAATCATAAGTGTAAGGCTGAGGAATATCATCGATTCCAGGAAAGCAAAAGTCGGACCGATTGAACCCGCCATCTGTTTGCCGAGTACAATATCGTCCATATTTTGCAGATCAAAAGACAATGTAACATCTTCTACAAGCGGCTCAATTTGTTTTGCAATAATGCTTAGTTGATCTCTAACAATACTAATATCGTTCTTGTTATCTATTACGAGATAAATGTACTCGGGATTTTTAGCTTCCCAATTCCATTCCTCTTTGTTTAATAGATTTTTGTTTCTTAAAGTGGAAAGAGTACTGTATGACCCTAACACGCCAAATGATAAATGTGAATTCCCGTCCGGTTCTTTAATAACTCCACTTACGGTGAAATCCCCGAATTTTGTATTCAGAGTTTCGCCAAATGGATCTTTGTTACCAAAAATCTTGTGGGCTGTTTCTTCTGATAGAATAATCTTGTATGGATCCATTAAAGCTGTTTTCGGATTTCCGGAAATAAATTCATAACTGAAAACATTGAAGAAATTGGAATCAGCGAAGTAACCATTAAAGTTAAGTTCCTTTGCTTTGTAATCTAATGCACCTCTAAAACTACTGTTGATTTTTGTTATTTTTTCAATCGATTCATTTAATTCCAGCTGATTTGTAAGTTCCGGGAAAGTGATTGCCCAGGACATCTTTCCGTCGGGATTCGTTTCTTCAGTGTAAACTCTATAAATACTTTCTTTATTTTTTTGAAAATCATCAAAATTCGAAGCATTCTCCAATACTACTATAATTAGCAGCGTAACAGACATTCCGATCGATAAACCAATTATATTAAGAAACGAAAACAACTTGTGCTTAGATATATTTCTCAATCCGGTTTTGAAATAATTTTTAAGCATTCCTTTTACCTTTCTATCCAGCCATCTTTTAGATTAACAATTCTATTTCCATAAGCGGCATTTACTTTTGAATGCGTAACCTGGATAACAGTTGTACCTTTCTCATTTAAATTTTTGAGCAGTTTCATAATTTCTTCGCCTTGATCCGTATGAAGATTGCCCGTCGGTTCATCTGCCAATATCAATTTGGGTTCCGAAATAACCGCACGTGCCACACCAACGAGCTGTTGTTGTCCGCCCGAAAGTTGATTTGGAAAAAGATCTTTTTTACCGACAATATTGAATCGATCCAAAATGTCGCCAACTCTGGCTTTACGTTCTTTGGAGTTCATCTTTTGATAAATTAAGGGAGTTTCCAGGTTCTCATAAACAGTCAGCTCTTCAATTAAATGATATTGTTGAAACACAAATCCTATATATGACTTATGCAGTTCCGATAATTTTCGATCGTTGAATTTGTGAACCGGTTCATCCAGAAAGTAATATTCACCGTCTGAGGGTTTATCGAGCATACCAAGAAGATAAAGCAGAGTTGATTTACCGGCACCGGAAGGACCCATTATCGAGATAAACTCCCCCTCTTCAATTTCCAGATTTATATTCCGAAGCACATAAGTCTTCACAAATTTGTTTGTGTAATATTTTTCGATGTTCTGTAACGAAATCATGTAGCTGTCCTTTTTCCATATAGTAAACCGGAGTACGGAAACGGGAGGCCGGTTTAAAATTTTTGTTTTCTAGTTTCAATTAAGTTGTAAAGCATAGCCGAAATCTTTTTTGTTTTATCTATTAATATTTTTGAAGTTTTATCATCGAGCATTTGCAATTCTTTAGCAATTTAGAGCTGGGTTCTTAATTCTCCACATGAACCCTTTGCAATAAATAAAAACTGGATAAACTCTTTATTAGTTTTTCTTTCATAGCCTTCCGAGATATTCGATGGAATTGAAACAGCTGACCTTTGAATTTGGTCTCTGAAACCGAAATCACGATTTTCTTTAAAGTTTTTATAAATCTCAATGGATAATTCTAAACCTTCCTGCCAAACCGTTAGATCTTTGAATTTTCCAATTTTCTTTTCCATTTTTTATTGCCTTTATAAAGTTTTGCTAATTCTTTATTGTTTTAATACTTGCCGTTTCCGGCTTCCGCTCATCTGTCTCCGTTTTAGACGTGGAATTCTTCTTTCATATTTTCGGTGACCACATGTCCGTCAAACAAGTGGATGATACGGTTTCCATATTCCGCGTATGTTGGCGAATGAGTTACCATAACTATCGTTGTTCCGGCTTTGTTAAGCGATGTCAGCATATTCATAACCTCATCACCATGAGAAGAATCCAGATTTCCGGTAGGTTCATCAGCAAAAATTATTTTCGGATCGCTGACAATTGCCCTGGCAACCGCGACTCTTTGTTGCTGTCCACCCGATAATTGTTGCGGGAAATGACTCACACGATGCATTATGTTCATTTTTTCCAAAACTTCATGAACCCTTTTTTTTCGTTCCGAAGATGTAAATTTCAAATAAAGCAAGGGGAGCTCAACATTTTCGAAAACGGTCAGTTCATCTATTAAATTAAAACTTTGAAATACGAAACCGATATTTTCTTTTCTTAACGTTGCTCTTTGTCTTTCAGAATAGCCGGAAACTTCGTTATCCAGAAAGTGATATTTGCCTGAGTTAGGATTATCCAATAATCCAAGAATATTGAGTAAAGTAGATTTCCCACAACCGGATGGCCCCATTATCGAAACAAATTCACCGGCCTCAATCTGGATATTTACATTGTTAAGAGCTGTTGTTTCAACCTCTTCGGTTACATAAAGTTTGCTCATGTTTTCTGTTTTAATCATTTTCTCACCATTTTTTAGCTTTATTTAATAATTAATACTTCAGCGTCACCATAATTATCGTATGACGATGTAATAACTTTTTCGCCCTTCTTCAGTCCGCTTAACACTTCAAAAGATTGTGTGTTTTGGCGGCCGAGCGATATTTTTCTTTTAACTGCTTTTTCCCCGGATTCCTCAATCACAAAAATCCATTGCCCGCCTGTTGATTGATAAAATCCTCCGCGATCAATAAACATTGCAGTTGATAGTTCACCGAGCTGCAATTTTACATGAACCGTCTGACCTCTTCTAATTCCTTCCGGCTGATGTCCGTCAAAAAGCAAATCAACCTGAAAAGTACCCCCGGTCACTTGCGGAAAAACTGTTTTAACTCTTACGGAATATTCTTCTCCGTTAAAAGCAAAGCTGCCAAGCTGTCCACGGTTTACCCTTGCGATCCAATGTTCATCAATACTTGCGCGAACTTTAAAAGAATCCACTTTATCTATTTGTCCAACATTTTCACCCGGTGAAATCGATTCTCCAATTTCTGCGTTCAATGCGGTTAACTGTCCACTTATCGGTGCCTTAACTGTTAAATTTTCAAGCTGTTGTTTTGTGATATCAAGATTTTTTTCTAAAGTTCCAACTGATTTTTCCAATTGAACGATCTGTTGTTTTCGCATCACGGAATCCTGGCGGAATGTCTCCATTGTAAGTTCTTTGTGCTTCAGCAAATATTCAAATTCATCCTTTGAGTTGAGATATTCATTTTCCGACAACATCCCTTTTTCAAACAATTTTTTGTTCGTTTCATATTCACGTTTCTGTGCTCTGATTTCTCTATCAACTTGAAGAATTCTTCCCTGCAGATCCAATTTGCTTTGCTGAAACGAAAGCCTTGTTGACCGAAGATTATTAATTTGTTGAAATACATTGGCTTCGTTATAAATAATACTCAGTCGTAACTGTGAATTATCCAATTGGATAATTGGCTCTCCGGCATTTAGGAATGCGCCTTCTTCAACAAATTTTTTCATTACTCGTCCGCCTTCTGAAACATCCAACTGAAATGTTTCAATCGGTTGAACACTTCCGGTAACCGGAGTAAACTCTTGAAACGCTCCATTTTCAACTTTGGATATTGACAGACGATCAAATTCCACATTTAGTTTTTTCGATGAATCGGAGAAGATTAAATTGTACGCCACAAATCCAACTAAAGTCGATATTATCAGATATGAGCTTATCTTCTTCAGCGTCCATTTCTTTTTTTCGATTTTTCGGTCCATATTCCATTCAATTTTTAGTAAGTGTTGGTCTAAGTTCGTGCCAAATATTTTGTTCGATTATAGTCTGTTTTTATTGCTTTCTTATTTTTCTTTGCACGGATTCGTATATTGGTGTTCGATTACGTACACATTTCCGAATTAATTGTTTATTTTTCAGCGAATTTCAGACGGAACGATTTTTGCTCATTAGTAATTAAAAGGGATTTGGGTTGAACAAAAAAAATGGACGAATATTAATCGTAGATGACAATGAGGATGTTTTATTCGCGTCTAAGTTGTTACTAAAAAACAACTTTGGTTTGATTCACACGGAAACTAATCCTTCAGCTATACCCAATCTTCTGCTGAACGAGAGTTACGATGTAATCCTTTTGGATATGAATTTTACACAGGATATGACGAGCGGTCAGGAAGGATTTTACTGGTTGAAGGAAATTCTTAAAATCGAACCGACCGCGGTTGTAATACTAATAACGGCCTTTGGTGATGTGGATACAGCCGTCAAAGCGATGAAAGAAGGAGCGACCGATTTCGTACTCAAACCCTGGCAAAATGAAAAATTTCTTGCAACCATCTCCGCCGCCGTAAAATTGAGCGAATCCCGCAAAGAAGTGAATTATCTTCGTTCGCGTCAGCAACAATTAACCAACGATATCGATTTAAAATTTCACGACTTGGTAGGTCAATCCAATAAAATGCAAATGGTGTTCAACTTAATTGAGAAAGTTGCAAGGACGGATGCAAACGTCCTAATTACAGGCGAAAATGGAACCGGGAAGGAACTTGTTGCTCGAGCTTTACATCGCAGATCAAATAGAAAAGATGATATTTTTATCGGAGTGGATCTTGGCGCAATCAGCAAATCATTATTCGAAAGTGAATTATTCGGTCACGTTAAAGGTTCTTTTACGGATGCAAAAGAGAGCCGCGCCGGGAGATTTGAATTAGCGTCGAACGGCACATTATTCCTCGATGAAATCTCCAACATTCCGTTAGAACTTCAAGCGAAACTACTTTCCGCAATTCAAAGCCGGCAAATAAACAGAGTCGGTTCTGCAAAAATTATTGATGTAGATATACGATTGATTTGTGCGACGAACAGTAATCTTGAGAAATTAGTTACGGAGAGAAGTTTTAGACAAGATTTACTTTATAGAATTAAAACTGTTGAAATTGAAATTCCACCGCTCCGGGAAAGAGGAGATGATATAAAACTTTTATCGGAACATTTCTTAAATACATTCAAGAAAAAATATTACAAGCCCGAACTTGTTCTGGGAAATGAAACTATCGATAAATTAAAAAAATATGAGTGGCCGGGCAATGTTCGAGAACTTCAGCACGCCATCGAAAGAGCTGTGATTCTAAGCGACGATCTCTCACTTCAGCCCGGAGATTTCCCACTCGGAAATAAAGAGAATGATGGTATCGGATTACATTTTTCTAATATGAATCTGGAAGAAATTGAGAAAATAACCATAATGAAGGCACTCGAGGAAAATGACGGAAACATCTCAAAAGCCGCGAAAAAACTCGGCCTCACAAGAACATCGCTTTACAGACGAATGGAGAAATATAATCTCTAAATGCGAAATCTAAAATTTATACTTTTATTAAAAATTACATCGCTATCAATTTTGATGGGAATCGTGTTTTATTCTTCGGTTCAAGAAGTACATTTAGTACTTGTAATTCCTTCCACAATTATCATTATTTTTCTCTTCAGATCGATATATAAAACTATTGATCGAACCAACCAGGATTTGACTCGTTTTTTGCAATCAATAAAGTACTCTGATTTTTCGCAAACATTTAGCAGCAAACAATTAGGCAAAAGTTTTGATGAGCTTTATGCGTCGTTTAACGAAGTTATGGATAAATTCAGGAAAACGAGGGGCGAAAAAGAAGAACAAAACAGATATCTCCAAACAGTTCTGCGACATGTCGGAGTCGGTTTAATCGCGTTCCAAACCGATGGAAAAATTGAATTTGTAAATCAAGCAGCCAGAAGATTGTTAGGAATTAAAGATATTTCGCATCTCAATATTCTAAATCAATTTGATGATAAATTAAGTCTGAAACTTCTGAGTATGAAATCCGGCGATAGGGAAACGATTAAAATCTATGATGAAACTGACGTTCTGCAGTTAATTGTTTACGCGACTGAATTTAAGATGAGAGATTCTCTGATCAAATTGGTTTCGGTTCAAAACATTCAAAGTGAATTGGAAGAGAAAGAATTTGAATCATGGCAAAAATTAATACGTGTATTGACACATGAAATAATGAATTCAATAACTCCGATTTCTTCGTTATCAAGCACTGTGAATAATATGCTGGCAAATGGCGATCCAAATGATCTTAAAACTGAAGATGTTGAAGATATAAAAAACGCATTGACCGCAATTCACAGAAGAAGTGATGGGTTAATTAAATTCGTTGAAAATTACAGGAGTTTAACAAAAATACCGAAACCGGATTTCCAGATCATTTCAATTCAAAGTTTATTTGAAAGACTGAACGAATTTTTAAGCAATGATCTAAAAGAGAACAAAGTTACTTTAACGAGTGAAGTAAATCCATCTTCCCTTGAATTAACCGCTGATCAGGTTATGATTGAACAAGTCTTAATAAACATGATCATCAATTCGATTCAGGCATTGCAAGGAAAATCCGATAAAACAATTACATTAAGTTCAAACATGAATGACAAAGGAAGAGTTGTTATCAAAATTCATGATAATGGCACCGGCATTCCTCCCGAAGTACAAGAGAAAATATTCATCCCATTTTTCAGTACAAAAAGTAGTGGCTCAGGAATCGGACTGAGTTTGGCACGTCAAATCCTAAGAGCCCACGGCGGAAATATAAGAGTCCAGTCAAAACCAAACGAAGGCACAACATTCTCGTTATTTTTCTAATCGGCCGCTACAGATTTTGGTAAACTATTTCTCCACCCTAACTTAAGTTTGTTTGAAAGCGAATCCATCAAACTTTTATTATCAGTGTTTACGGCGATGTTGAAATTTTCCAACGAATCGTTACTATGATCGTAAAGCTCACAGCTGATATATTCTTCATCTTTGTTTTCTGTTTTATACCAATTGTACCATTCAACGTAACGGTAGCGGTCTGTTCTGATTGAATAGCCCATTCTTTCCTGTTTGCGAGTTTCCATCGGACCAAATCTGCCCAACAAGTATTGACTGAATGCCGCACTTTTCCATTCTTGATCAGGCCGTTCTAGTAACGGCACAAAACTCGTCCCTTGCAAATGCTCCGGGATTGGCAAACCCGACATTTCGCATAAAGAAGGATAAATATCAACAAACTCCGTTAATGCATCAGTATTACTTCCTTTGGCTTTAACATTTGCTCCGCTCACAATCAGCGGAACATTCGTATCGATTTCGAAATTGGTCATTTTCCCCCATCCGTTGTGTTCGCCCAATTTCCATCCATGATCACCCCAAAGCACAATGATTGTGTTCTCCTTCAGACCAAGTTTCTCCAACTCGTTCATTAATCTGCCGATTTGAGCATCAACGTAAGATACGCTCGCATAGTAACCGTGCTTCAGTTCTCTCTGTCTTTCATCCGATAATGGATTCTGATCAGGCAAAGGGAGATCACGATTATCCACATACGATCTAAGTTCAGCATCGCCGTGCACAGAAAAATCCGGGGCATCTTTTGGTACAAATTGATTTTCAGCCAAAGGAATTTTATCCCTGTCGTACAAATCCCAATATTTCCGCGGGGCATTAAATGGTAAATGTGGTCTGTAATATCCAACCGATAAAAAGAAAGGATTGTTTTGGTTCTTCAACTCGCGTAAAATATTTATCGCGAGCGTAGTTTGTGCTCCATCGAAATAATAGTCATCTTCGACATCCGCGTTTTCTGTTGCTTTGGCTTTTACATACCAATGACCGTAACGATCGATTCTCGATCTCCCTGCAGCCTTCATTTTTTCGATTTTTTGATTTTGGATTAACAGATTGTCCTCATTAGCATAAACCGCATCCGGATCAAAAGGAAAGCCAACGATATGTGGTTTTTTTGTCCAAGATAAACTATCGGGAATCGAATTATGAAAAGTTTTTCCTAATCCGATGGAGACATAACCGTTTTGTTTGAAATATTGAGGAAGAGTTACAACGTCCGGCACATTATCACGGAGCTTTGTCTGCAAATCCCATACTCTGATTGAATCCGGTCTGAGACCCGTAAGTAAACTCGCTCTCGATGGATTACAAACGGCTTGCTGACAGTAAGTCCGCTTAAAAATAACACCTTCGCCGGCTAATTTATCAATGTTCGGTGTTTTAATAATTTCATTTCCGTAACAACCGAGTTCGGGCCTTAAATCATCAACCGGAATGAATAAAATATTTGGTTTTCGCTCAACAATATTTGTTTGATTGGAACAAGCGGAAGTGAAAAAGATTATTAAAATCACAATCCCTATTGAAATAATATTTTTTGCTAATTGTTTTTTAATTGTTAATTTTTTCATTATTGACTATTCTTATATTAATTATTATTAGAACTTGTCCATTGTTTTTCTCTTCAGTAATTACTCAATATTACAGAAAATCAACAAAAGATACATTTTGAAATAAATTGCAAGTCTTCTTTAGTTGCATAAATAAAGCAGAAATTAGCTTTGTAAAATATCCGCGTAACTTTCGAATAATAGAAAAATTCACTAATACTCATTTTGAACCTTTTGCAAATAATAATATCTTATATCTTTTTGTTAGGCGAACATTTTGGGATTTTATTTTGCCCCAAATCTTTTAACACTTCCCTTACGATTTCAATCTAAAATTGTATTTTCATAAAGTAACTTTTACCAGGAGTACACATGCTTAGAAAAATAATATTGCTCATTCTATTTTTTACTTTCGCTGTTTTTGCTCAAGAAAAAGAATGGGATGTAACAAAACATCATGTTCCTTTCAAGGAAGCAGAATTTGAACTCGATGAAGGTACATGGATGAATTTGGATGTAAGCCCAAACGGAAAACAAATCGTTTTTGATTTGCTCGGGGATATTTATTCCATGCCAATCGAAGGCGGGGATGCTAAGTTATTACGCGGCGGATTAGCATTTGAAGTTCAACCGAGATTTAGTCCGGACGGCCAACAAATTTCATTTACAAGTGATGCGGGTGGAGGAGACAATATTTGGATCATGAATTCTGACGGCTCCGACGCAAAACAAATCACTGAGGAATCATTTCGTTTACTCAATAATGCAACATGGACGCCAGACGGGAATTATTTAGTTGCGAGGAAACATTTTACTTCAGGTCGTTCTCTTGGCGCAGGTGAAATGTGGATTTATCACAAATCCGGCGGAACCGGTTTTCAATTAACCGAAAAGAAAAACTTACAGCAAGATGCGGGGGAACCGGTTGTTTCTCCTGACGGGAAATTTGTTTACTACAGCGAGGATATGTATCCGGGTGGATATTTTCAGTACAACAAAGATCCGAACAGCCAAATTTATATTATCAGAAGGTACGACAGAGAAAGAGGCGAAATTGAAAATGTAATTACGGGACCGGGTGGAGCGGTTAGGCCACAACTTTCACCAAACGGGAAATTTCTCTCATTTGTTAAACGAGTAAGAACAAAAACTGTTCTTTACATCCACAATTTGCACAGTGGTGAAGAGAGACCGGTTTACGATAAGTTGAGCAAAGATCAACAAGAAGCATGGGCAATTTTTGGAGTTTATCCAAACTACCAATGGTTACCGGATAATGAAACAATTGTGTTTTGGGCTGATGGAAAAATTAGAAAAGTTAATATTAATTCTTATCAATCCGAAATCATCCCTTTTAAACTTACCTCCAAACATAAAATCGCGGATGCGTTAAAATTTAGAATTCCTGTTCATGTTGAAAAATTCGAATCACACGTAATGCGGCACGCCGTAACTTCACCCGATGAGAAACAGCTGGTTTTTAATTCTGTAGGATATTTATGGACAAAAACTCTTCCGAATGGCAATCCGGTAAGATTAACCAAATCAAAAGATTTTGAATCCGAACCTTCCTTCTCGCCGGACGGTAGCAAACTGGTTTACGTTACTTGGAATGATTTGGAAATGGGGGCTTTAATCTTAATGGATCTTAAATCCGGTTCAACCAAAAAATTGAACACGGAAAAAGGAATTTACCGGGAACCAAAATTTTCACCTGACGGGAAAACTATTGTTTTTCGAAAAGAATCCGGGAATTCGGAACAGGGTTATACTTTCACAAAAAAACCGGGTATTTACACAATTTCAACTTCCGGTGGAGATGAAATATTAGTTTCTGAATCGGGCTCTAAACCTCGGTTTAACTCAGATGGTACAAGAATTTACTATTTGACGGGATTTAACAATTCTGGTGACTGGTGGAAAAAATACGAAAGTGTAAATCTTCAAGGATTTGAAAACCGGACTCATTTCAAATCAAAATATGCGAATGATTTTGTTATCAGTCCTGATGACAAATGGGTTGCGTTCACTGAACTTTATAAAGTATACATTATGCCTTTCCCCGAAATTGGCAAAGAAATTACTCTCTCCGCAAATGCGGAAGCGATTGCGATTGCACAAGTTGCCAGAGATGAAGGAATAAATTTGCAGTGGAATAGATCCGGAACAAAATTGCATTGGACCCTCGGAAATGAATATTTCACTAACGCTATTCAAGATAGATTTAAGTTTATTGAAGGCGCGCCGGATTCAATTCCACCAATTGATACAACGGGAATAAAAATAAATCTTGTCCTGGAATCCGACAAACCAAGTGGTAGAATTGCTCTCACGGGTGCGAAAATTATTACAATGAACGGGGACGAAATAATCGAAAACGGAACAATAGTTATCAATGAAAATCTAATTGAAGCGGTTGGTCCGGCTGAAAATGTGACTGTTCCTTCAGACGCAAAAACAATAAACGTATCCGGTAAAACAATTATGCCCGGAATCATCGATGTTCACGCTCATCTCGGGACTTGGCGGGATGGATTGAGTCCGCAGCAACAATGGTCATATTACGCAAACCTCGCGTACGGAATTACAACCACTCACGATCCGTCATCGAATAGCGAAATGGTGTTCACACAATCAGAAATGGTAAAAGCCGGACATATGGTTGGCCCGCGAATTTATTCGACCGGAACTATTCTGTATGGCGCTGAAGGTGATTTTAAAACCGTTGTAAATAATCTTGATGACGCGCGTTCAGCAATCCGACGAATGAAAGCTTATGGCGCATTCTCTGTAAAAAGTTACAACCAACCTCGAAGGAATCAAAGACAGCAAGTAATTAAAGCTGCGAGCGAAAATGGAGTGATGGTTTATCCCGAGGGCGGTTCAACATTTTTTCACAATCTTTCAATGATTTTGGATGGTCATACCGGTATTGAACACAATTTACCAATTGCACCACTCTACAAGGATGTTATAAATTTATGGAGCAACAGCGGAACTGGCTCAACTCCCACACTTGTGGTTTCTTACGGAGCTGTATCCGGAGAATATTACTGGTACCAACACACTAATGTTTGGGAAAAGGAAAGATTATTAAATTATTATCCTCGTCAAATTATCGATTCCCGTTCACGCCACAGAACTATGATTCCCGAAGAGGAATATAAAAACGGACACATTCTTGTTTCTGAATCACTTAAAAAACTGACCGACGCCGGAGTTAAAGTAAATGTGGGCGGGCACGGCCAGCTTCAAGGTCTTGGAGTTCAATGGGAAATGTGGATGCTCGGACAAGGTGGAATGACAAACATGGAGGTTCTGAGGGCCGCGACAATGAACGGAGCTTCATATATCGGAATGGATGAAGAAATCGGCTCGCTTGAATCCGGTAAGTTGGCAGATTTAATTGTACTTGATAACGATCCTCTCGAAAATATCAGGAATACCGAATTTGTTAAATACACAATGATAAATGGTAGAATTTATGATGCGGAGACAATGAACGAAATCGGTAATCATGATGTTAAAAGAGGAAAATTTTTCTGGGAGAATAATAATTACAACCAGAGTTTTGATTGGCACGAAGAATCAAATTCACAAAGTCATTCGAGATGTAGTTGCGGCAGATAGATTTAGGAGAAGATTTGAAAAAAGTAAAAAGAGTATATAAAGCCGAAAAAGTTGATATGAGCGGAATGCTTGTGGATCAAGCATTGCCGCTTCGTGGACTTGATCAAGTGGATCCGTTTTTATTAATTCATCATCATTTTGTTTATCACCCTCCCGGCGGAAATGCCCGAAGATTAGGCATCGGACCACACCCGCACACCGGTTTTTCACCGGTTACTTTTATTTTTAAAGGCGATGTTCATCACAGAGACTCACACGGAAACAGCTCGGTTGTTAAAGCCGGTGGAATTCAATGGATGAATGCGGGTAAAGGTGTCATTCATTCCGAACGTCCATCCAAAGAACTAGCTGAAAATGGGGGCGAACAAGAGATAATTCAAATTTGGATAAATACGCCAAAAGCCGAAAAAATTAAAACTGCTACTTATCAAGCGTTTCAAAATGATGAACTTCCCAAAATTAAATTTGAAGGTGGTTCTTTTCTGAATGTTCAATGCGGAAATATTTCGGGAATTGAAGGCCCGGCAAAATCTCCGCTACGGTTAATAATCGCAACAGGAAATGTTCTCGCCGGATCAAAAATATTTTTTCAAATTCCCGAAAACCACAATACCATGATCTATTTTCTTGATGGGCAAGTTGATGTGAACGGACAATCTGTAAATGCGAAAGCCCTAATACATTTTGAAAACGAAGGCAAGAATATTGAGATTGAATCCGGTGAAGAATCAAGATTTTTATTAATGGCGGGGATTCCGACTAATGAACAAATTTTCGCGCAAGGTCCGTTCGTGATGAGCAGTCAAGAAGAAATAATGAGAGCGATTCGAGATTATCAAAATGGCAGAATGGGAATGCTGATCGAAGACTTTGATTAGTTCAAATACCAAAAAATCCTGCTTTCAGATCAGTTCAAAATGATTGAATTGTTCACCAATATTTATATATTGGTGGATATTATTTGAAGGTAATCGTGAAAATTCTAAGACGGTCACTACTGCCTTTAGTTCTTATAGTACTATTAATTGCATTTCTTTATTCCGAGAACTTTAAGGAAATCGCGGCTGGGGTTGCAATTCTATTATTCGGGATGATTTTCCTCGAAGATGGATTTAAATCATTTAGCGGAGGCCCGCTAGAAAAAATTCTCCGTGCCGCTACAAAATCAACACCACGCAGTCTCTCATTTGGGGTTATCAGCACATCCCTTTTACAATCAAGCTCGTTAATATCTGTAATTACAATTTCGTTTCTCAGCGCCGGATTAATTGAACTGGCGGGTGGAATCGGTGTAATTTTTGGCGCAAACATCGGAACTACAACGGGTGCTTGGTTAATCTCAATTTTCGGGCTGAAGGTTAAAATATCCTCATTCGCTCTGCCTCTGGTTGTTTTTGGGATTGTACTTGTGACCCAAAAAAGCAGAAAAATGAAAGGATTCGGTTATGTACTTGCCGGAATCGGATTTCTATTTCTCGGAATCCATTTTATGAAGGAAGGTTTTCAAGATTACCAAGGTTCCATAGACTTAAAGGAATATTCGGTTGAAGGATTTTGGGGATTAATTCTGTTTACTTTTGTTGGTATTGTCGCCACTGTTATCATGCAATCCAGTCATGCGACTTTGGCAATTATTCTTACGGCATTATCAACTTCACAAATAAATTATGTGGATGCGCTATCATTAGCCATCGGTGCAAATATTGGAACAACCATTACCGCAATAATTGGAGCGATGAGCTCAAACAGTGCAGGGAAAAGATTAGCCGTTGCTCATTTGATATTTAATCTATCTACCGGTGCTATCGCACTAATTTTTATCGGATATTTGCGAGATGCCGTAAATTTCCTCTCCGGACATATGGGTATTGCCACTGATGATTACACTTTGAAACTCTCTTTATTTCACACACTTTTTAATTTGATTGGTGTAATTGTTATGGTTCCGGCTATTCCATTTATGGTACGGAAATTATCAAACCTTTATAAGGAAGATGACGAGAAGGACATTTCTCAACCAAAATTCCTTTCGCCGGCATCGCTCGAACATTCAACATCCGCGGTTCCTGCTTTGATAAAAGAATCTAAACATTTGTTCGATAACGCGTTTGAAATAATTGCGCATGGAATCAACGTTCACCGGCACGATATTTTATCCGAAAAACCATTGAGCGATATAGTACAGACCTCAATTAAAAATATGGAGATTGATATTGATCGGCTGTATTCACAAAAAATCAAAATAATCTATAGCAAAATAATCGAAGCTGCGACTATTACTCAATCTAAAAACATTGCAGAAGCAGATATCGGATTAATTTATAAAGTTAAGATGGCCACACGGAATATTGTTGAAATCGTTAAGTACATTAAAATGATTCAACCGAATATGGCAAAATTTGGCAACCATCAAAATGATAGTATTCGCGCTGAATACAATAGTCTGCGTAAATTAATTGCTCGAGTAATGAGAGAAATTTATCACACTCAAAATGCTGAAGACTTAATCCAACATCACAGATTGTTAAATCAACTTCGTGAGAAAGCTAAACTCCATGATGTCGTTATAAATGGAACCATCGATAGATTAATTCGTGAGGAAAAAATTACCCGTGAAATGGCGACTTCTTTAATGAATGACAGCGCGATTGTTGGGGATATCGTAGAAAGATTAATTTCCGTATCAGAATTAATTTATCTTGATTCTGATTGGGTTGAATCAAATGGTAATGGAAATTCCATTTGAACACGCCTTTAGTACCTTAATATTGATGTTCATTTATTATTTGGCAGAATATGAATGAGACAAAAAAAACGATAGAATGGCTGAATGAAGATGAATGATTGAATGTTTCTCATTCAATCATTCTAATATGATAATTTAGTTATGGCTTGCCCAGGTTAGGTGAAAATAAAAAGCTGGGTCAGGCGTTTATCTCATGTGATTCCCCTGCGCCTACCGGTATTCTGATTTTCTCGACCATTTCTCCAACTTCTTCCGGCGGAGCGGGAGTAAATTTTGAAACTGTAATTGCCACAATAAAATTTACAACCATTCCAACTGTTCCAAAACCTTCGGGTGAAATTCCCCACAACCAATTTTCAGTTGAATTTAATTCGGGGAATAAAAATTTAAAGAAAATTATATACGCCGCGGTAATTCCGATTCCGGAAATCATCCCCGCAATGGCACCTTCCTTATTGATTCGTTTACTAAAAATTCCCATAATTATTATCGGGAAAAATGAAGCGGCTGCAAATCCAAATGCAAAAGCGACAACTTCAGCAACAAAACCCGGTGGATTCATTCCAAAGTGTCCGGCAATTATTACTGCAAAACCGGCTGCTATTCTCGCGATCAGCAATTCCTTTTTTTCACTTAAATCCTTTTTCCATCCTTTCTTGAATAAATCGTGAGCAACTGATGTTGAGATAACCAGCAATAATCCTGCCGCAGTCGAAAGAGCCGCAGCCAGCCCTCCGGCTGCAATTAAGCCAACTACCCAATTCGGTAGATTCGCGATTTCAGGATTAGCCAATACCATTATGTCTTTATCAATAGTTAGTTCATTTTCGATTTCGGATTTTGGTCCGGTATACTGAATTTTCCCATCACCGTTTTTATCCTCAAACTTTATCAATTTCGTCTCTTCCCATGTTTTAAACCATTTCGGCACTTTATCATATTCGGCTTCGCTGACAGTCTCAATCAAATTAAATCTTGAGAAAGCCGCGACCGCAGGGGCCGTAGTGTATAGAATCGCGATAAAAAGCAAAGCCCATCCGGCAGATATTCTTGCGGATGAAACTTTCTTCACCGTGTAAAATCTGACGATCACATGAGGTAGACCGGCAGTTCCAACCATTAATGCAGCGGTTATAAAAAATACATCCAATGTGGATTTTGAGCCATCAGTATAAGGTGCAAAACCAAGTTGAGAATTTAATCCATCCAGCTTGTCCAATAAGTATCCCCCGTTCAAAGTTTCGCTTCCAAAACCTAATTGAGGAATAGGATTTCCTGTTATAAGTAGAGAAATAAAGATCGCCGGAACCATAAACGCAAAAATCAAAACGCAATATTGCGCGACTTGAGTGTAAGTGATTCCTTTCATTCCACCCATTACAGCATAAAAGAAAACAATCAACATTCCGATTATTACACCTACGTCTATGCTCACATCCAGGAATCGGGAGAATACGATTCCAACTCCGCGCATTTGACCTGAAACGTACGTGAATGAAATAAATATCGCACAAAGCACGGCAACAACTCTCGCCGTTTGAGAATAATATCTGTCGCCGACAAAATCGGGAACCGTATATTTGCCGAATTTTCTTAAATATGGGGCGAGCAGTAAAGCCAGCAAAACGTAACCGCCCGTCCATCCCAATAAATAAACCGAACCGTCATAACCGGAAAATGATATAATTCCCGCCATCGAAATAAACGAAGCCGCACTCATCCAATCCGCTGCGGTTGCCATTCCATTTAAAACGGGATTCACACCCTTGCCGGCAATGTAAAATTCCCCGGTTGATTTTGCACGCGCCCAAATTGCAATTCCGATATAAAGGATAAATGTAAATGTGACTATAATATACGTCCACGCAAAAATATTCATCCCTTATCCTCATCACTGTTAAACGACTTATCGAGTTTGTTCATTAAATACACATAGACAAAAATCAAAACTATAAATACATAAATTGAGCCCTGCTGAGCGAACCAAAAGCCAAGCTTAAATCCGGCAATTTGGATTGAATCAAAACTTTCACGGAATACAATGCTTATTAAGAAAGCAACCACAAACCAAATAGATAAAAGGATGCTCAAATATTGAAGATTTTTCCTCCAATAGATTTTATGTTTTTCTTGATGCTTCATGAACTTCCTCAAATTGAATATTTGTTAACAAGATAATTAATCCAATTTGTTTTACAAAAGTAGAGTCAGAAAAAATTTGCATGTTTCTGCATCTTATTAAAGATTATCGCATCCTAACTATTTAATCAAAATAGTTTTGAAAAAGGAGAGGTGTTTAAGTGAAATCACGTATTATTTTATTGTTTGTTCTACTTTTCGGCGCAACGATACAAGCACAAGATTTAGTGAATTTTTCAGGTCAAATAAGAACCAGATTAATTTTAGATGGCAGGGATTTTAATTCGTCCACAGGGATGAATTCATTTAGTGAAATGCGTTCTCGATTCGGTGTTAAGTTTTCACCAAGAAAGAATTTGTCCGCTTTTTTCCAAGTTCAGGATTCAAGAGTATTCGGTTCAGAACCGGCTACGATTTCAAACACAGCCAATCTCGATTTGCATCAAGCATATTTTCTCGTAGACAATCTGTTTGATTTACCACTTTCCTTAAAACTTGGAAGAATGGAAGCATCATACGGTACTCAAAGAATAATGAGTAAAAATAATTGGAATAACATTGGCAGGAGTTTTGACGGTTTAACTTTTAGCTGGCAAATCAATAATGATAAATCAAAAATCGATTTATTCGCATTTAAACTTGCCGAGACTTCAAAGCTTGATGATCTCAATGATGAGACTTTGATCGGTGCTTTCGCCGACTTAAAATTTATTTCCAATCATGATTTTCAGCCTTTCGTACTTTACCGAACATCCGCAGCGGCTTCTTATCCATTTAATGCTTTCGCCATTGGAACTTACCTTGATGGAACCATCGAAAATTATTTTCATACTGCCGAATTTGTGTATCAATTA
This sequence comes from Melioribacteraceae bacterium, assembly GCA_021739765.1. Lineage (GTDB taxonomy): Bacteria > Bacteroidota > Ignavibacteria > Ignavibacteriales > Melioribacteraceae > JAIPBD01. The sequence continues at coordinate 56,287 of JAIPBD010000016.1, read as the reverse complement.
GGCGATGAGATTGAAAACGGTCCAAAGTCGCTAAATGCTTTCTTTGTGGGATATAATCTTGGATTTAATTTCAATCATAATTTGAAACCACAGTTATCTGCGGGGATTGAATATTATTCTGGTGATGATAATTTGACCGATAATACTTACAAAGAAGGTAACAGATGGTTTGGCGCCGGACATAAATATTATGGTTATATGGATTTCTTCCCTTCTAACACAAACGGATTAGGTCTTGCTGATATTCATCTTAAAACAAACTTTTCACCTTTGCAAAAAATGAAGCTGCAAGCCGCGTTTCACATTTTTAATTCATCGGCTGATTATACTTTGATAAATGGTTCGACTTCACGGAATTTCGGAAACGAATTTGATTTGGTATTAAACTATAAATATGACGAAAATGTAGATTTCCAAATAGGTAGCGGTTTGTTTTTCCCCGGTGAAATCTTTAAAGAAACCAAGGGGAATGATACAGCAACATGGTTTTACTTCATGGGAATTGTTAACTTGTAAGAAAGGTGTTTTTATGTCAGTTCCCAAAAATGTTCTTGGTGGAAATCTAAAACCTTGCAGCAACAATCCCAAAACCGGTTATTTTAGAAATGGTTATTGTGATACTTGTCCGGAGGATGTTGGGCAACACACGGTCTGCGTTTATTTATCCGACGATTTTCTTGAGTACTCAAAAAGTGTTGGAAATGATCTCAGCACTCCAATTCCGGAATACAACTTTAAAGGATTAAAAGCCGGAGACAAATGGTGTCTTTGTGCTTCCCGCTGGAAAGAAGCATACGAAAATGGGGTCGCACCGAAGATTGATCTTGAAGCGACACATGAATCTATGCTAAATTTGGTTCCACTTGAAACTCTGGTTGACTTTGGGATAGACAAATAATTCAGTGTTGAAATTGATTCTCATCTTTCAATTGAGTAATAGTACTCAATTGTTTGAGTAAAATGTACAAAAGAGATTAGTTAAAAATATTACTCTCAAGATTAGTAGAGCCGGGAAAAAGAATTCAGGTTATACGTGGTCCACACCCAGTTGGTAAAAACAAATATCGCGATGGGACTGGGTCTTTTAATCAGAAATACAAAACCCATAAAAAAATTCTTGTCAGCAAATATTCGCTAAGCTGGCAAGAATTCATTTTACTTGATATCAAGCACCTTTCTAGCTGATCGGCCGTTATACCTTTTTACCAAAATTAAATCTTTTCCTTTCATTCGCGTCAAGATATAGTTTTCTCATCCTTACAGCTTTTGGTGTTATCTCAACCATTTCATCATCTTGAATATATTCTAAAGCTTCTTCCAAAGTAAATTTTTTCGGAGGAGTTATTTTCACACTTTTATCGGAACCGGAAGCACGCATGTTGGTTAATTTTTTACCACGTTGCACATTTACTTCAATATCTTGCTCTTTATTATATTCACCTAAAATTTGGCCTTGATAAACTTCCTCACCCGGATCGATGAAAAAGAATCCGCGATCTTGCAAAGAATCAATTGCATAAGCAGTTGATGGACCGGTTGCCATTGAAATCAGCACACCGTTTCTGGTTTTCCCGATCGAACCCTTGAAGTATTCATATTGGTAAAATCTGTGATGCATTATTCCCTGTCCACCGGTCGCTGTTAAAATCTTGGTTCTTAATCCCATAATTCCTCTTGAAGGAATGTGGAATTCGAGTTTATTTAAAGAACCTTTTGATTCCATTTTAATCATTTCACCCTTTCGCTGACCGACAAGTTCAATCACCTTACCTGCTGATTCAGCCGGAACGTCAACAACTAAAATTTCGATTGGTTCGGCTTTTTTCCCGTCAATTTCTTTATAAATAACTTTTGGTTCACGGACTTGAAGTTCATATCCTTCGCGTCTCATGTTTTCAATCAATATGGATAAATGTAAGATTCCTCTACCGGATACTCGATAAGAATCAGGCGAAGGAGTATCATGAACCCGCAAGGCGACATTCTGTTCCAACTCTTTATATAATCGATCTCTAATTTGTCTGGAAGTTACAAACTTACCGTCTCTGCCATAAAAGGGAGAATTGTTAACTGTGAAAGTCATACTTATTGTCGGTTCGTCAATCGCGATAATCGGCAGGGGTTCCGGATTTTCGGCAGCTGTAATTGTATCTCCGATATCAATTCCTTCAATTCCAACGATAGCGCAAATATCTCCGCAATTAACTTCTTCAACTTCGCTTCGCATCAATCCATCGAATACAAATAATTGTTTTGGCACAGCTTCACGGATTGAACCATCTCTTTTTACCAGCGACAGTTTCTGCGCTCTTTTAAGTGTACCTCGGAAAACCCTTCCTATTCCGATTCTTCCAACATACTCGCTATAATCAAGAGTTGTAACTTGAATTTGAGTTGTCCCTACTTCCGAATTTGGTTCCGGAATATCTTCAATAATTGTATCCAAAAGCGGATTCAAATTTGTTTTTTCATCATCCAAACTTTTTACAGCCCATCCATCACGACCGCTGGCATAAACAAACGGAAAATCAAGTTGATCTTCATGAGCCCCGAGATCAATAAACAGGTCATAAATTTCATCAAGCACTTCTTCCGGTCTGTTATCATGCCGATCAATTTTGTTGATTACAATAATTGGTTTTAGATGCAGTGTTAAAGCTTTTTCCAATACAAAACGAGTTTGCGGCATTGGACCTTCGAATGAATCCACAAGCAGCAAAACTCCGTCCGCCATTTTAAGAACCCGTTCAACTTCCCCTCCAAAATCCGCGTGACCGGGTGTATCAATTAAATTGATTTTAAAATCTTTGTAAGGGATACTAATATTTTTCGAAAGGATAGTAATTCCACGCTCCCTTTCGAGATCGTTGGAATCAAGAAATCTTTCTTGAACAACTTGGTTCTTTCTAAAAACTTCGCATTGTTTCAATATTTGGTCTACCAGCGTAGTCTTACCATGATCAACATGGGCAATTATTGCAATATTTCTAATCTTATTCACACTTTCTCCATTGAAAAAAAATCAAGCCTTAAATATCGTAAAATAAGGCGGCATATCCAGAATAAATTTTTGTTAACTAATCATTGTATAAAAAGATTCATGAGCTTAGTTTGGTTTATTCATACTTTTTACTTACGAGGTTTACATGCAAATCCCCGATAAAAATTCAGTATTTCCATTAGAGGATTACACACGTTTATGTTTTTTGAAAAATATAATCAAAAATCCTAATATAATTGTGGGTGACTATACTTATTACGATGACTTCGAAGATGTGAATAATTTCGAGAAAAACGTTAAATATCACTTCGATTTCGTAGGCGACAAACTGATAATAGGAAAGTTTTGCATGATCGCCTCTAACGTAACATTCATTATGAACGGAGCGAATCATTTATCAGATTCGATATCTTCTTTTCCATTTGCAATTTTCGGAAAAGATTGGAGTAACGCGATGGATGGAAAATCTTATCCGACAAAGGGAAATACGGTAATCGGCAATGATGTTTGGATTGGATTCAACGCTACAATAATGCCCGGCATTAAAATTGGCGACGGAGCCATAATCGCGACAAACGCAACAGTTACGAAAGATGTCGCTCCATATTCCATCGTTGGTGGTAATCCGGCAAAGCAGATAAAGAGTAGGTTTTCAGAAAATGAAATTGAACATCTTCTAAAAATCAAATGGTGGGATTGGGATATGGAAAAAATCACGAAGAATGTCGACCGTCTGACGTCGGGGAATGTTAAAGAGATTCAATAAAAAAACTCGATTGAGGATAATCCTCTATCAACGATTTCATTTTTCATTTTCGAATGAACTGAGTAGTTTTATATTCGTCAAAAATTTGAACAAATAAAAAGGATTAAATGAAGCAGAAAAATATACTCGGTCCGAGACTTTTAGCATTCGGAATAGACTATCTGTTGTTGATTATCTATGCGTCAATACTTTACTTCGCAACCACCGGTATTTTCGATGTTGATGTTAATAATACAGTCGGTTCCTCACCCTTCATGGCTCAATTTATCGGATTTGTAACATTAACTCTCCCCGTTTTTCTTTATTTCTATCTCCAGGAAAACAGTGCAAAAAAAAGCACTATCGGTAAAAAAATAATGGGATTACGTGTAGAAGCTAGAACCCTAAACAAGAGCAGAAGTATTTTAATGAGGAACATTTTAAAATTCCTTCCCTGGGAAGCAGCTCATTTTGGTGTTCATCAAATGTTTTATTTTTCTTCGATAAACGAACCTGAGCCTTTATGGGTGTGGGTTTTCTTAATTTTACCACAGCTGATCGTCTTAATGTATTTCTCTACAATTATAATCTCAAAAGGTAGAGCTGGATTTTACGATGTATTCGCCGGGACTAAAATTGAAAAGAATTAAGCGGATAGTAACTCCGCTTTTTCTTTGAAGCTTTTTATCATACCACCAAAAATATATCCGTGTAAAAAATAAATTGAATACCAATAGAGCAAACCAAACAAACCCTTCGGTTCGTAAAATGCGGTTTGGGTTAGTTTTGATTTCCCGTCACCTATCTCCGAAATATTAAATTGCAACCATGCTCTTCCGGGAAGTTTCATTTCCGCACGCAAACGAATTAAGCGATTTTGTTCAATAGCTTCAACGCGCCAAAAATCAAGAGGATCACCAACTAACAGATTATCCGGATCGCGTCTCCCTCTTCTCATCCCAACTCCTCCCACAAATCGATCGAGCAGACCTCTCATTTGCCATAAAAAATTGGCGTACCATCCATGTTTCCCACCAACCTTTGAGACGGTCTCGAAAACATTTTTAGGATTTGAGTTTATCACAATTTCACGTTTCTCAATAATCATTCCTTCCTTCACGGAAAGATCGAGCGAATTAATATTTTTGGGATTAATACTGGAAATCGCTCCGGACCAAATTGTTTCAATTTCATTTTTCCTTTCCCGCTCCAATGCTAATTTAACCGCAGTTTGATAATCGAAAAGCTCAAAATCAAAGTAGTTCCGAACCGCGTCATCATTACAAATTAACTCGGTTTTTAATCCTTCAATTAGTGGTCGGGCGATGCTGCTTGGAATCGGTGTAACAAAATCGACCCAGTATGATGAAAGCCTCGGAGTTAAAAGTGGAACATGAATCATAATACGTTTTAGTCCTCTAATCTGTCCGTACTGTGTCATAAGATCACCGTAGGATAGAACATCAGTTCCTCCGATCTCAAATGTTTTATCCGCTGTTTCCGGTTTTTCTATTGAACCGATAAGATATTGCAGAACATTTCGAACGGCGATTGGCTGAGTTTTTGTGCGAACCCATTTCGGTGTAATCATAATCGGCACACGTTCTGTGAGGTATCGTACCATTTCGAATGATAAACTCCCCGAACCAACTATCATTCCTGCTCTAAATTCAGTTACGGGAACACCGGCTTCCTTTAAGATCTCTCCGGTTTTTTGTCTGCTCGCCAAGTGGGGAGAAAGTTCATTTTTTTCGGCGCCTAATCCACCAAGATAAATTATCCTTTTTACTCCGCAATTTTTTGCAGCGGTTGAAAAATTTCGAGCCGCTTGAATATCTAATTCACCGAATGAATCTTCACCGGCAGACATTGAATGAATTAAATAATACGCAATATCAATATCTTCGAGCACAGCCTGAAGGCTTTCGGGCTGGAGAACATCACCGGCAATTGTTTCGGCTCCTTGCCATCTGTCTGAGATTCGTGATGCATCCCGCGCCATACACCGGACAAAATATCCCTTTTCAACTAATCGAGGAACGAGTCTTCCGCCGATATATCCGGTCGCGCCGGTAACTAAAACTTTAATCTTATCATTCAAAATTTACCATCCCCAAGTTCCGGGTTCACCCTTGAATGGACCCGCAATATTCTTTGTTATCCAACCTCCGTAAAATCCACCAGGCTGTGAAGTTACTTGTTCATCATTAACGAAACATCCATCCATTTTATAAGCGTAGAATGCAATATGATTTTTTATTTCCCGAAAGGGTCTTTTGGGATTAGAATAAAACCATCCGGCTCGTTGCACCGTTTTCTGCCCGCAATCCAAGTCGTAATAATAAGCATCTCCTTTCCATTCACAATAACTGGCTCCACTCGAAATCCTTAAATAATGCATTTTAATATCGCATTGTGGAATGTAATACACAGGTGGATGGGATGTTTCTAAAACTCGATAACTCGAGTTTGTATCCGCAATAATCTCATTATTGAAAAGAATCTTAATGTGACCGGAAAACTTTTCCAGTTTGGGAGGACGGGGATAATCCCAAACAGATTCTATTCCGGCTTCGGGTTTTATTTTTTTTGGTTTTATTCTATCCATATCATTTTTTTGAATTTTTGGGAGATTAATTTGTTTTAATAAACAGACTTTATTCAACTATAGTTTATTAACAATGAAATTCACAGATCAATTCCACAAATTTGATATTAGTAGAATTATAGAAATGGCTTGGGAAGATAGGACTCCATTCGAAGCAGTCTTTCATAATTATGGTTTAACAAATGGCCAGGTAATAAAATTGATGCGCAAAGAATTGAAAAAATCATCATTTGAGATCTGGTGAAAGCGAACATCGGGGCGAATCACAAAGCATAAGCAAAAATCACCGGAAGCATCTCTTCGTTTTCGATCTCCGAATAAAAAATACTAAAAGCGGATAGCATCCCGAATAATTGAATTCGGATGCTATCCTAAAAAGTTATTATGCGGATTCTTCTTCCTTATTATCCTTCAAACCGGCTCCCACGAATACACCGGCAACTCCAATCAATGGATTTAGCAGAGTGAGCCAAATTGGTTGCCTTGCGTAGGTCATCGCGGTCATGTTGTCAACTGACCCGTCTCTAACTGTAGGACGCGTATCTTCTGAAGTTAATTCCGGGATCGCAAACAACAATCCTAAAACGAGCACAAAAATCGCAAGATAGTTAGCCGTTTTTTTCTCCTTGCCGATCGCAACGCAAACTATTCCACCCACAACCGCCGCAATAAAGCTGAGAATAATACTTGCCAGCAGCCAAATGGTTGTAACTTCGTAAGTCCCCGGCTCGAAAGATCCTTCGGCTCCCAAAAGTAGATATGTTATTGTGAAAGTGATAAACACAGTTAAAAACATAACTATGTATCCGCCAATTACTGCTCCAATTTTCCGACCCATATTTCCTCCTTTAATTCAGATAAGAGGTGGAATTTAACAAATTTTCTTAAACATATCATAGCTTCAAAGCTTATGTTTTTAACTATAGATTTCGATTTGCCAAGAATAGCGGCAAGAACAGCAGAAAGTATTCGTCCAATTGAAATTCCAATTTGTATTTTTCCTCTAAACTTTGGTATACTTTTTCAGTTAGTTTTAGTTTAGATCAGATCAATACACGAATGGGATAGTAAGCGGAATTTCTCCTTAGTATCAATATTTAATAAAAATATTGTTCCTAAAGATTCGAAGGGAACCTAACTCTAAAAATTGTACCTGTTCCTTCTTCACTTTCAAATTCGACTTTTCCTTTCAAATATTTTTCGGTGAGAAGTTTAATACTGTAAGTTCCTAATCCACGCCCGGAACCTTTAGTCGAAAATGATCTTTGGAAAATTTGAAGCTTTACACTTTTAGGCATTACTTCGGGATTTTTAACAACGTATTCAACTTCCCCTTCTCTTGCATTGCATAGCATTTCTACTCGATCGCCACTTTCACTGGCTTCTAAAGCGTTTTTAACAAGATTTACCAAAACCCTTCTCATTAGAGGTTCGTCGGAGACTAAGTCGACATTTTCGGCATTCGATATTATAAGTTGTTTTCCATCGGCTACCGAGTTGTGCCTAAATGTATTATAGACATCTATCATTAAATCCGTACTTCTAAACGCTTTTGGTTCTATATCATATTCGCCGGATTCTATTGCAAGCAATTGTTTTTGCGCTTGAATTTCATCAATCAAATTTTCGGATAATTCGCGAGAAGTTTTAATAAACTCTATCTTTTCCTCTTCATCGCTATCTTCGAGTATTTCGAAATATCCTTTTAAGGAACCGGCAGTATTCAGAATGTCATGAAAGAATATTCTTTCCAAAGCTCTTCTTCTTTTATTGGCACTAATATCAGACATCGAAAAAATTGTGTAATTCCCATCGGTTGAGATATATGGGGTTGCCCAAACCATAAGGTCTAAAGAGTCTCCATTTTTTAATGAAATTCTGCATTCTTGTTGGGACTTTACCTTCTTAATTTGGCTTTCCAAAATTGCTCTGACAGCACCACATTCCCTGCATGCTTCCGAGGTTCCGCAACCTCCGGTTTCATCGTCAGAGTGAATACAGTTTACCGCTTCACCGGGTCGACGACCAATTAACGGTTGCGCATTTTCTATACCTAAAAATTGATTGAATAAATCGTTCGCGAAAACGATTTGTCGATTCTTATCTAAAACCACTACAAAATTAGGAACTGTGTTTAAGAAGAATTTTAGATCATCTACTTTGTTAATAAAAGCAGCTTCTAAAATTATTTTATCATCCGGAGTTCGATTTGGTGTTGCAAATTTGGTTTCCATTTTTCATTCCTAATAAGAGATTGGTGTCTTTATTAAGATAGAGATTTTAACCAGATATTACAATCTTATTGGATTAATAGTTACAAATCAGTTTTATGCGTAATTAATCTGACACCATGCTTGTCACTCAAATAATACCAAATCCATTCGGTCATAACTTGATAACGTTTCCTGAAATTGATTAAAAAAGCAATGTGAACCAGGCTCCACATCATCCAAGCTAAAAACCCCTTAAATTTAAAGTCGCCCAATTGCATAACTGCTTTCGATCTGCCAATTGTAGCCATGCTGCCTTTATCAAAATATTTGAAATCGGGACGATTCTTCTTAGCCACTCCATTTAAAATTAATGCCGAGACGAATTTACCCTGTTGGACGGCAACAGGAGCTATTCCGGGAAGCACATTTATTCCTTGTGTAAATTGTGCCGCATCACCTATTACAAAAATATTTTCATCCTCAAAAATTGAGCAATCCTGATCAACAATAACCCTTCCCGATCTATCCAATTTAGTACTTAAAGTTTGTAAGATAGGTGCGGCTGTGTTTCCCGCCGCCCAAATTATATTTTTAGTTTTTATCATTTTTTCACCGACGGTTACACCGGTTTCGTCAATATTGGTTACTTGATTGCCAAGTAGAATTTTTACACCAAGTTTCTCAAGAGCTTCTTTTGTGTATTGATTAAGTGGTTCGGGGTATACCGAAAGGAGTTTATCCGTCCCTTCAATAAGGTAAATTGTAGTTTTTTCGGTATTGATATTTCGAAAATCCGCGAGCATAGTTCTTTTTGTAATTTCGGCAATTGCTCCGGCCATTTCCACCCCTGTCGGGCCACCTCCTACAACTGCGAAAGTCATGTATTTTTCTTGTTCATTTTCATCAGTTATTTTTTCTGCCTTTTCGAAGGACAGTAAAATTTTTTCTCTGATTGTTAACGCGTCCGAAATAGTTTTAAGCCCCGGAGCGAATTTCTCCCAGTTATCATTTCCAAAATATGAATGGCGACTGCCGGTTGAAATAACTAAATAATCATATTTTAGTTTCTCCTCGCCCAGGAACACGGTTTTTGTTGATCGATCAATTTTTGTTACTTCGCCCATTATTACGCCGGTATCTTTTTGATCGTTTAAGATTGAACGAATGGGATGCGCAATATCCCCGGGTGAAAGTGCCGCAGTAGCAACCTGATACAATAAAGGTTGGAATAAATGGTGATTTGTTTTGTCTATTAGTAACACTTCTCCGTCAAATTTTTTTAATTTTTTGGCGACGGTTAAACCGCCGAATCCACCTCCGATAATTACGACTCTAGGTTTATTTTTCATTTTATTTAACTCACTTTTGGTTTCAATTACCTGATGAACAAAACAGCTATCATTTAGGTTCTTCAAAAAGGTATCTATTTAGAATTATTTACTTCATTAATTTTCTCAATAAGTTAGATGGAAATATTTAGATTGATTATTCCGCAAATAAAAAATACATTCAGTCTGATTATATGATAAGGAATATACAGATGAGCGTCAATAAACCTAATAGTAGAAGAGAGTTTATCAACAAATTTTCGAAAGGAATCGGAGCGATTGCAATCGGTACTTACAGTATATCAGTTTTTAACTCATGCGCGGAAGATTCAAATCCTGTATCATCGGATAATAATACGGGAAATAGCGGGAATTCGGGCGAATTAACGGTTGATATTTCACAAAGCGCCAATGTTTCTTTGGCAACAGTTGGCGGAACTCTCGCATTGTCATCGAATATAATTGATAGTTCGGGGTTACTGCTTCATCGTGTTAGTGAATCTGCTGTTACTGTTTTAAGCCGAAAATGTACTCATCAAGGTTGTACAATTGGTGCGTTTTCAAATAGTGTTTCAAGATGCGGTTGTCATGGAAGTCAATTCAGTCTAACGGGATCAGTAGTAAATGGTCCGGCAAGTTCTTCACTCAAAAAATATACTGCGATTTTAACAGGCAATATCATAAAGATTAGTGCTTGATTCGAACGAGATTGCAAACTTTAGGGTTGTTTAAAAACGAATTTTCAAACAACCCTTGAAGTTAATCTTAGTCCAACGATTTTTTGCTAAAATACCAATCTGTGTATTCAAAGCCTTCATCAGCTCGTTTTGATGCTGCTTCTTGTGTAAGCGGTGGTGGAACAATTACTTTTTCGCCCGGTTGCCAGTTTTCAGGAGTCGCGACAGAATTTTTATCTGAAGTTTGAAGAGCTTGGACTAAACGGAAAATTTCATCAATACTTCGCCCGTTACTTAAAGGATAATAAACCATCGCTCGTAAAATTCCTTCAGGATCAATTACAAATACCGCCCTTACCGCTGAAGTGTCGGAAGCCCCGGGATGTACCATTCCATAAAGATTTGCTACTTTCATGTCGAGATCAGCGATAACCGGAAATGGAATTTCAACATCAAAATTATCTTTGATATTTCTCACCCAAGCAAGATGCGAATAAACACTATCAATACTTAGTCCGATCACTTTTGTGTTCAACTTTTCAAATTCCGGACTTTTTTTCGCGAAAGCCATAAACTCGGTTGTACACACCGGCGTAAAATCAGCAGGATGTGAAAATAGAACCACCCAGTTTCCCTTATAATCCGAAAGTTGAATTTCCCCGTGCGTTGTTTTAGCCTTAAAATTCGGCGCAGGTTGATTTAATCTTGGCAAACTTAATACTGTGTCTTCCATTGTTTCTCCTAATTAATAAATTTTACATTTCTCATTTGATGCAATAATAAAGGATCAGATTCACTAAGATTATTACATAATTTAAAATAAAAAATAATTTATTAATTAGAATCAACGAAACGAAAGTGTGGCGATCTCAAGTTTCCATGAAATAGTTTTATGTAGTTTTTCAATCTAATTTTTTAGTGAGCTGCGAAGTTGGACGAACTAAACGGCTAACAATATTTGTAATCTACTCCCCGTTTATTTGAAAAGTTTTATGTGATCGATTATTAAATTAAAGTCGCCGGCTTGTTTGTCACTGATTATAATTCCGAGTTGCTGTATTTTATCCGGAGCAATTATTGAATTATTATTAACCGACCTTCCATAAAAACGAAGCTTAAATTCCTCAAAAGGAATTCGAATTGTTTGCCATTGATCGCGATTAGTTTTAAAACCGGCGTTAAAGGAATACCCGGTAAAATATCTCGATTGACGAATGGTAAAACCATATTTTTTGCCATCGCCTTTTAGTCTAATTTCAACTCCATTAAATCCCTCGAATTTGATATCATCCACATAAGCTCTAAGGGAAGCAAATCCTCCGTTGTTTTTTAACGAAACATTCCCATAAAAATTTACGAATCCATCATCATTTAGTATCATTTTCGACTGACTCAAACCGCCCATCACTCCATCATTAACAATTTGCCATCGCTGCAGTGTAGATGAATTTTTTGATTCCAGAAGAATATTTGTGTTTTCCAAAACTGACATTACCATCAAGACTCCAATCAATAATTTTATCATGTTCATTCCATTTATTTAATCGGAACGGAAATTCCCCGGCTTTCGTTCCACAACATTATTTTGTTTGCATTTATGACAGTTTATAGCAATATTTGTATGTACAACCATTGTGATAAGAATGAAAGATTCTAAAAGCGCATTATCAAATTGTCTTTATTTCAGTTCTAATTCTTTCGCGAGGACTATGAACAGATTAGCTGAAGAGGAATTTATGATTACCGGTCTCTCTCCGGCTCATGCAATTGCTTTGGTGGTTGTATATGAAAATCCGGGGATTACACCAAAAAGAATTGCATTAGAATTAAAACTTGCCTCTTCAACCATTACTCGATTTTTGGATGCCCTTGAGAAAAAGCAGTTAATTAAAAGATCTGTTGAGGGGAAAAACTCAAAAATATCCATTACTGAAAAAGGGAACTCGATGTATGAGACTATCAAAAATGCATGGCAAAATCTGAACGATCGATATTTGAGTATTTTGGGAGAAAAAAGCGCCAAGGTTCTGACACAATTAATTAATTTTGCGGATAACGAGTTAAAATTATAAACCGAGCCTTGATTATGCTCCGGAGTTGGCACCAGACTTATGACTCATTTCAAAAAAACATACATTGAACCAACATCCGCCAAATTCTACTTTAATGTTTGGATTTGTTGAACTATAAATTATCTTTTATGTTCTTCAAGGTAAATTGAATAACCGAAATAAGAAATGATATACTTGATAAATACTTTAATCGTAATCGCAAGTTTTTGGTTCATGGAATTGTTCGCATGGACATTTCATAAATATATAATGCATGGCGCACTTTGGAAAATTCACAAGGATCATCACAAAAAGGAACACAATCATGTCTGGGAGTTTAATGATTTGTTCATCCCCGTATTTAGCGCGCCGGGTTTGATTGCTTTGTATTTCGGGTTGGTGGAAGGATTCAGCAGTCCATTATTTTGGATTGGAGTAGGAGTAAGCCTTTATGGAATTTGCTACTTCCTGGCTCATGATATTTTCATCCACCAACGAATTAAATTTCTGAGGAGCTCAAATAACAGATATTTGTTGGCGATGCGGCGTGCCCACAAAATTCATCACAAATACGTAGAAAAATATCCCGGTGATTGCTTCGGATTCCTTTGGGTGCCTAAAAGGATTATGAACGAATTTAAATCAAGTTAATGCTTGTTAAAATTTAATTTTAGAAAATTCTTCTCTTAATGATTCAGTATCCCAACCAAGATCGCGATCATCCTCATTCTTGCCAAATTCTTCAAGCATCATGTTTTCTAAATCACTTATCATTTGTCTGGCACTTTTGATGTAGTTTCCGGAGTCGCGTCTGACATTTGCAAGATTCGTTACTGATTCAACCTCATGTTTTCTGAATTTCTTAACAGCTCTGAATGCTTTATATGATCGATGCCCAAGAATCTTCAAAGCCTCCGCGCCAAAATTTAGTGCCGAATCCAATGGTTCCAAATAAACATGTTGAACACCGAGATCAATCACATCATAAGCGTTTCGGCGGTTGATCGCTTTAACCAGAATCGTCAAATGAGGATAATGTTTCTTGCTGCTTTCTATCATTTCCAGAATCTTCGTTTCGTCATCTATTGCGATAATCAGCAGACCGGCATTTTCAGCCCCGGCGGAATGAAGTAAGTCGGGTCGTGACGCGTCCCCGTAAAATACCTTTAGACCAAGTTTACGCAACACTTCGATTTTATTCGGATCAACTTCTAAAACGGTTGTCTCAACATTATTCGCTCTTAAAAATCTACCGACAATACTTCCGAACTTCCCAAATCCTGCAATAATAACCGGATTTTGTTCATTGATTTCATCACTTCCCCGTTCTTCTGATTTTTTGTCAAAACGGCTCATCAATAATTTTTCATTAAGCAAAATTAACAATGGAGTTAAAGCCATTGAAACCGCGACCGCCGCTATAAGCGGATTAGCGATTTCAGTACTAAGAACTGAATTTTGCAGCGAAAACGAAAACAACACAAATCCAAACTCGCCGCCCTGTGCCAGCGCGAAGGTGAAAAGCAGGTTATTCTGAATACCCATCTTGAAAATTTTTCCGAGCGCGAATAACACCAAAAGTTTGATAAGTATTAAAACACTTACCAGTGAAAATATTAACGCAGGTTCACTTCCGATCAATTGAAAATCGATCGAGGCACCGACAGAAATAAAAAACAACCCAAGCAATAAACCTTTAAATGGTTCAATATCTCCTTCCAGCTCATGCCGATATTCGTTACCGGCTAAAACAACACCTGCTATAAAAGTACCGAGAGCGGGACTAAGCCCGATTTGAGTCATTAGAATCGCAATTCCAATCACCAGCAACAATGCGGTTGCGGTAAATATTTCACGAAGCTTTGTTGAAGCAATAAATCGGAAAACATAGCTCAACAAATAACGCCCCGCGAGTACAATTAGCACAATTACAATAATCACCGCAAGAGTCTGACCCCAAACCGGCAGGGATGAGATCAAAGTTGAATGTTCTGCATGATCCGCGGCATTTGCTGATTTACTTACAAATTCTTCAATAGCCAGGAGGGGGAAAACCGCTAACATTGGGATAACCGCGATATCCTGAAATAGGAGAACCGAGAATGAGTTTTGTCCTCCTTCGGTTTTCATCCAACCTTTTTCGTTTAATGTTTGCAACACAATTGCTGTGGAAGAAAGAGACAAAATCATTCCCAGCACAAGTGACGTTTGCCATTGAAATCCAAGAAAAATGGAAATAGCAAAAATGATTAGAGTCGTCGCTAAAACTTGAAGTCCTCCAAGCCCTAAAATTGGTGCTCGCATTTTCCAAAGTAAAGAGGGTTGAAGCTCCAATCCGATAAGGAAAAGCATCATAACCACTCCAAACTCGGCGAAGTGCATTACATCTTGCCCTTCTTCACCGATAAGATGCAACCCAAACGGACCAATAATAATTCCGGCAATCAGATATCCGAGAACGGAACCTAATCCAAATCGTTTTGCAATTGGAACCGAAATAACAGCAGCAGCCAGATAAACAAAAGCTTGAAAGAAAAAACCGCCTTCATGCATAAATTATTCCTTTACCAATTTTTCAAAAAGTTCGTTCAGGGTATCGAGCTCTTTTGTCTCTTCAATATCAAGTGAATCATTTTGCAGATAATGAATTAGCTTATGAATTCTTTCTTTATGTTTTTCCACTTCCGCTTTTTCAATTGAATGTGTACCACTGATAGTGAACGGAGGAAGGAAATACATTTTACAGAGTTTCGCCGTTTGCTCTATAGGAAGAAGAAATTGACGAATCGTATGTTGGTTAAATCCTCCGGATTGATAAGCGTCCTTTTTACCGCCTGTAGAGACAAAATTGACAAAATATTTTCCTTTTAGTTTATCTCCTTCTCTTCCATACGCCCATCGATGTTCTAAAACTAAATCTTGCCATTCCTTTAAAATAGCCGGCGTACTATACCAAAACATTGGATGCATAAAAACTACGATATCATTTGCTAATAATAATTTTTGCTCATATTTAACATCTATTTCAAAATTAGGGTACGATTCATATAAATCGTGGAATGTAACTCGTTCAGTTTTTTGTAACTCTTTAATAAGAATACGGTTCACTCTCGATTTTTCAAGAGCCGGGTGCGCAAATAAAATTAAGATCTTTTTCATTGTTACCGATTTTTTGTAATGAGACAAAAATAAGACACTATGTCCAGATGGCAAAACAAATTGATTCTAACTACACTTTGGTCAGGTAAACAGACTCAATAGATTCGGAATCGTTTTTCATTTCGGATGTGCGGATTTCTAATTATGGATTTTCTGTCGCATTTGGTTTAATCTTTATCGATCTGCCAGCACTATTTTAAAATAAAAATTCAGCCGGCGTTTTATTCATCAGTAAATCAAAATTGAGATAAATCTTTACCCGATTGTCTCTTAATAAATGAATAACTTTGGTGTAAATTTCAACAAAAATTTTTAACAGAGTTTTTTGTCATGTTGAATTCTTTTGAACTATTGTGATTCACATTTGGTTAGTAACTAAAAATTGGAGATAAAAATTAGATCTATGAAAAAGATAATTTTCGCGTTATTGATAATACCTTTTGTAATTTCTGCACAAAGCGGAAGCATTACCGGAAAAGTAGTTGATAAAATAAGCAATGAACCGCTTCCGGGCGTAAACCTAACAATTCCGGGTACAACTATTGGAACGGCAACAGATGCCAACGGGGATTTTGAAATAACAAAATTGGAGCCGGGTTCATATCAATTAAAGGCATCATATATCGGTTATAACGATGTAATAAAAACAGATATAATCGTAAATAATGTCCGGCCCACGAATCTAACTATAAAACTAAATGAATCAGTTATTGAATTGGATGGCGTTACTGTAACTTCCAACTTTTTTGAAATGGAACCCACCGAAGTAAATTCATTAAAAAGTTTCAGTTATGAAGAAATCCGCCGCGCACCGGGTGGATTTGAAGATGTAGTAAGAGCGTTAGCAGTTCTACCCGGAGTAGCGCAAACTTCAGCAGGAAGAAATGATTTGATTGTGAGAGGAGGAGCGCCTTCGGAAAATTTATTTCTTGTGGATGGATTGGTTGTTCCAAATATCAATCATTTCGGAACTCAGGGTGCTACAGGCGGTCCGCTTAGTTTTATAAATTTAGATTTCGTCAGCGAAACAACTTTTTCAACCGGGGGCTTTTCATCACTTTACGGAGACAAATTATCTTCTGTTTTACGAATAAATTTACGTGAAGGCAGAGACGACAGAATTGGCGGAAAGGCATTAATATCAGCATCTCAGTTTGGGTTAAATCTTGAAGGCCCCTTTAGCGAGAAAGGAAATTTCATTCTTTCAGTTAGAAGGAGTTACCTCGACTTTATCTTTAATGCCGCCGGGTTTAATTTTGTACCCGAATATTGGGATGTTCTCGGTAAGTTCAATTACGATATTGATAAAAATAATAAGCTTTCATTTTTATTCGTCAGTGCATTTGACAAAGTTAAGTTCAATAACGAGGACACAGAGGATGTTTATGATAACGCCCAAATTTTAGGCAGCGATCAAAATCAATATGCCACGGGTTTGAATTATAGAAGACTTTTCAAAGATGGATTTTTACGCATTACGCTTTCGAGAAACTTTGTTGATTACGATACATTTCAAAAGGATACCACACTCTCGCCGATTTTCTTGAACAAATCGAGGGAGGGCGAAAATGAACTTAAAGCCCAGTTGGTATATAAACTCTCTCAATCCGCTGAACTTACCGGTGGGTTTTCAGCTAAGAATATTAAATTTGAAACCGATGTTTTATTCCCGGCAAACTTCAAAACAACATTTGGAGAGATTCTTCCGATAACATCAGTAAACGAAAATCGAAGATATACCAAACTGGGAGGATTCTTCCAATATAGCGATGTATTAGGAAACAGATTACGATTCAATCTTGGATTTAGATGGGATTATTTTGATGCGATTGAAAACAAAAATTATTTCAGTCCGAGGTTCTCAACTTCCTATATTATCGATGAATTAACGAATATTAGCGCGAGCGCGGGCATCTATTATCAAAGCCCCTCCTACATTTGGCTTGTAGCTGATCCGGCAAACAGAAAGTTAAATTCGGTGAAAGTTGACCAGTATATTTTTGGAATTGAACGAATTTTACGAGCAGATATTCGTTTAAAATTGGAAGGCTTCTATAAAAAATACAACAACTATCCGACCAGTTTAATTCGTCCATACCTGGTATTAGCAAATACCGGAGGAGGTTTTGGAGGAGCCGCGAATAATTTCTCTTCGTTTGGCCTTGAACCTCTTGTAAGCTCCGGATTTGGAAATGTTCGCGGAGTTGAAGTTTCAATTCAAAAAAAGTCTTCCGATATACCGCATTACGGCATAATGAGTTTAACTTACAGCGAATCCAATTTTACCGGATTAGATGGAGTGAGTAGAACCGGTTCATTTGATCAAACGTGGATTTTTAATGTAAGTGCGGGTTATATATTCAACAAAAAATGGGAGGCATCTCTAAAATTCAGATATTCGACCGGAAGCCCTTACACTCCATTTAATAATGATGGAACTCAAAGTCCATCAGAGTATTTATCCGAACGTTTTACACCGGCGCATAGTCTTGATTTGCGCGTTGATAGACGATGGAATTTCGAAAATTGGAGTCTAATCGCTTATCTCGATGTGCAAAACATTTACAATCGCAAAAATGTATCGAATATCAGATGGGATTATTTAACGAATAAAGTTGCAGAGAATTCCCAAATCGGAGTTTTACCTTCAATCGGAGTGAATTTAGAGTTTTAAAAATAAACCGGTATTAAAATATAGGGATCGACTTAAAATTCTTGAGCAAAAGCTGAATGATAATTATGAGTGATCCCTAAATTTAAAATAGCTTAATGGTATTCTGCAATTACCCTTTCTAAATATTCTTTGTAAGAAGAATTCGGGTACGATTTTAACAATTCGGCGAACTTTTGAGTATCTATAAATCCTCTTCTTAGCGCTATTTCTTCGATACAAGCAACTTTTAACCCCTGACGTTCTTCAATAACTCCGAAAAAGTTGGATGCTTGCAGCAGTGCGTGCGGAGTTCCGGTATCTAACCATGCAACTCCCCGACCAATTATCCCGACTTTTAACTTCTCTTCATTCAAGTAAACTTTATTTACATCGGTAATTTCCAATTCACCGCGAGGCGAAGGTTTTAAGTTTTTAGAAATTTCCACGACTCTATTATCGTATACGTATAATCCCGGAACAGCATAATCGGATTTTGGCTGTTTAGGTTTTTCTTCGATTGATATCGCCACTTTTTCCTTATTAAATTCAACAATTCCATAACGCTCCGGATCGGTCACTTTATAAGCGAAGATTGTTCCTCCATCTACATTTTGTTCAATCGCATCGTAGAAAAACTTCAGATTGCCATAAAATATATTATCACCCAAAACGAGGGAGACTGAATCATCGCCGATAAATTCTTCGCCAAGAATAAAGGATTCCGCGATACCGTTCGGTGCGTCTTGAACAACATATTCTATATTAAGTCCTAACTGTTCCCCGTTGCCAAATAATTTTTTGTAAAGCGGAATAGTTTCATCATTTGAAATAATTAGAATATCCTTTATACCACCAAGCATAAGAATTGATAGCGGATAATAAATAAGTGGTTTATCATAAATAATTGTTAATTGTTTACTATAAACCTTTGTTATGGGATAGAGACGTGTACCTGATCCACCGGCTAAAATTATACCTTTCATTACTTTACCACCTTTAGTCTTTTTTCATGCATCAATTTTGAGTTATCACTGTAAACAGCAATTTTATATTCCCCGGGTTTTCTAAATCTATATTTAAAAAATGCGTCCGGCCATTGCGGTTCAAGTCCGAACCTTTTTGTTTGTATAAACTCATCAAAGTCGTTTGAGTTTTCATTCTGCCGCCAAACATCAACAATTAGCGTGTCGGTCATTAAAGGATTTTTTTGTTTGAGGTAAACAACAACTTTTCCTCTATCCTTATAAAGTGAAATTTCTTCCCGCACATTTACAGGTTTTTCGTTGATAACCCAATCGCAGAAGTACATTTTTAGATCTCGATAGTAGAAGTTAAAATGCGAAAATTCACTGCTGACAAATCTTTCTGCAATTTTAATAGTGAGTTCTTTTTCCGCCAGAATTCTTTGATCTGAGCTTCGTAGTAAAACGTTGTAAGTGCCTTCTTCTTTAAATTCGTATAAATAGGAAATCCAATTTGTACGTTTATTTACGGTGAGTGCTTTGCTGTCAAACGGTACAAAATCATCTCCACCCAGTTTATCTATATATAGATATAGATTATCAAAATTAAAATTACTCTCGCCATTATTGTAAACAATGTCGATCGTAACTCCCCAGGGTTTCATCTCCCAAATTGTCTGCGATACGATTGGATTACCGTTCTTATCGTGGTTAGCCGCAAAAAATAGTTCCTGGGCGTGAATAAAATTAGATGTCGAAAACAACAGGCAAACAAGTAATGATTTCAATATGTATTTTTTTTTATGAATAATCGTACACGTTATTTTTTATAAAAAGCAGGTGAAAAAATAATTAAAATCGTAAACAATTCCAGTCGGCCCATAAGCATTAAAATAGATAATAACCATTTACCAAGATCGGGGATATGCGCAAAGTTATAGCTGGGTCCAACACTTCCAATAGCCGGTCCGACATTACCAAGCGATGTTGCAACCGATCCGATTGCAGATAGAAAGTCCAAGCCAAGGATTGACATAATAATTGTTCCGACAACAAAAATTAAAATATAAAAAAGAAAAAAAGCTAAAACGTTTGAAATAATATCTTGTGGAACAGCCGTTCCATTAAATCGAACCGGTATAACGGCTCTCGGATGAATCAACCGTCTTAATTCGAGGAGGCTGTTTTTAAATAGAAGTAAATGTCGCACGACTTTTATTCCGCCACCGGTAGAACCCGCACATCCTCCAATAAATAAAAGCAAGAAAAACAGCACCTGGAAGAATGGTCCCCACATCTCATAATCGGCCGTTACGTAGCCCGTCGTTGTAATCAGCGAAACAACCTGAAAGAGTGAATCTCTAAAAGACTTTTCGAGATCGGCATAATTGGAAAAATAAAGTACAACCGCGACCAGTAGCGCAATAACGACGGTGAGTTTTGTATAGAATTTAAATTCTTCATTTTTTGAAAAGACTTTAAAATTAAAATGCAGAAGATGATAGTGGAGACTGAAATTAATTCCGGCGGCAAACATAAATACAATCATAACATATTGAAGATATGGAGAATCGTAGGCCGCAATACTAGCTTGTTTTGTTGAAAATCCACCGGTTGCCATAGTAGTAAACGCGTGATTAATCGATTCGAAAACTGTCATTCCCCCGAGATATAAAAGAACCGTTTCGACCAGGGTAAAAATGACATAAATTCCCCATAATCTTTTCGCGGTTTCACCAATTCTCGGATGAATTTTATCCTTTGTCGGTCCGGGAACTTCGGCAACAAAGAGCTGCATTCCTCCAATACCAAGAACGGGTAAAATGGCAAGGGAAAGAACAATCATTCCCATTCCTCCCATCCATTGGGTTATACTTCTCCAGAATAGCAAACCATGGGGTAATTCTTCAATATTATTTAGGATTGAAGCCCCGGTTGTTGTAAATCCGGACATTGTTTCAAAAAATGCGTCAGTATAACTTGGGATTGAACCATGAATTACGAATGGAATTGCTCCAAAAAGTGACATTACAAGCCAACTGCTGGAAACAATTATGTAGCCGTCTTTTTTCTTAATATCCTTTCGATGATCTTTTGTGAAATAGAAGGTAAGTCCGCCAATTCCGGCAGTTCCGATTCCACTAAATAGGAGAACGTAAATATCATTGTCGCCGTAATAAATTGAGAAAGGAATTCCTAACGTCATAAAAAGGCCGTCAAGAATCAGCATAAAGCCAATAAGATTAAAAATTATCTTATAATTAAACATAATCTAATTGAAAAACTTTTGGACGTCAGAAACCGCACCCGGTAATGCAAAGACAACTACTTTATCTTCGGCTAGTATTTGAGTGTCACCCACGGTAATTATACCTTCGCCGCCCCTAATTATTCCCCCGATAATCGCATTTTTAGGAAATTTGAGGTCTTTAATTTTTGATTTAGTGATTTTAGAACCGTCTCGCGCTATAAATTCGAATATATCCGCATCAATTCCCTGTAGTGATGCTGTCGCAACAACATTGGATTTTTTGATAAATCTTGTGATACTATTAGCAGCGATTAGTTTTTTATTTATCAGCGAATCCAAACCAATGGTTTGAGTGAGAGCTATATAATCAACATTATCCACTTGTGCTATAGTTTTGCTTACACCAAGATGTTTTGCCATCAAACAAGTAATTATATTCGTTTCCGCGTTTTCGGTTACTGCAACAAAACCATCCATATCGATAATTCCTTCCTGAGCAAGTAAATCCAAATCTCGCCCATCGCCATGTATAACTAAGGATTCTTCAAGATAATCTGCCAGTTCCACCGATTTGTCATGATTCGACTCAATAAGTTTAACATCAATTTTTTTCTCGAGCATTTTTGCTACAAGTCGGCCGATTTTACCACCACCCAGAATCATAATATTATTCAGTTTCTTTTTATCCTTACTTGTCAGCTGAATAATTTTTTCCATGCCTTCGCTTTTGCTTATAACAAACAACTGATCATTTGGACGGAAAATATCATCCCCGTAAGGAATAATGGTCTGAAACCCACGGTGAAGTGCAACAATTCTAAAATCTATTGAAGAATATTCCGCAGCAATTTGTTTAAGCGTCCGATCGATAATAGGAACTCCACGATCGAGCTTGAGCCCCAAAAGTGATAGTTTACCATCCTCGAAATCCAAAATATCGGTAGCCGCTGCTCTTTCAATTAACTTAACAACTTCAATAGCGGCGAGCTCTTCGGGGTAAACCATATTATCAACACCGAGCGAACGGAAAACATCTGTATTTTTGGGATTAACATATTCGCCATTATTTACTCTCGCTATGGTCTTTTTTGCTCCCATTCTTTTTGCAAGTATTGCGGTGTTGATATTAATTGCCTCGGATGATGTAACAGCAACACACAAGTCAGTTTCTTCAACATTAGCGTTTTCAAGCATTTTAATCGATGTGGAAGATCCGTGGAGGGTCATAACATCTGTCGAAGAATCCGTTCGACTGAGAATATTTTGATCTACATCAATAACCGTAATATCGTGTTCCTCGCTCGAGAGTTGTTTTGCCAAATGGTATCCAACTTCTCCGGCGCCGGCGATAATAATTTTCATAATTATCCGTTTCTAGAATCTAATAATTCATTTATCAAGGCGTAAATATAAGATTTAATTAAGATATTATCGTGAAAAGGATGTTCTGCGGTCCGAAAGCTCATAAAGAAAAAGTTGTCATTTAGAATCGGATTTGAAATACTGATTTAGAATGATAGAATTTTCATAGTTCAATATTAATTAATCTCAAACAAAAACTTTGACATTCCGAATTTGACTCGGAACGTCAAAGTTTATCAAACTTCTTTTCAACTAAAAAGTAAATGTAATTCCAACTTTTACAGTTTCGTAAGTTAATGGTTCTTCCGTTGGGAAAGGCCAATTCATGTCGCCTTTTTTAAGCGAATATGCAGCGTACCGATAACCATTTTTTAATAAAAAGTTTATTATTGGTCCAACCGCCGGGGATGCATCTACCACCTCATCAATAAAATGATCTAAAAAGCTTAATCCGGCTTCTTCGATTATCGCGCTTCCCAAATGTTTCCAGATCAAATATCGCGGAAATATTGTTGAAGCTTCGTATCCGATATCAAACGAAATAGTATTTACAATCGATAATTGCAACCCGCCTTCAACTGTTGAGCCAAATCTAATAGCTTCGTTAAATCGATCGAGTACTTTAATGTCTTCAAGTGGTACAAACGGGTACTCGGACATCTGCAATTTTGATAAACTATAACCGGAGGTGGTATAAGGGAAAATTCCGAATCCGCTGAAATCATAGCCGTATCCGCTTCTTTTGCCAAATCCGAATCGCCATAATTTTGAATCTAAACTTACGGCTTCCGGTTCATCAACATGTAATTCCGTGCTTAAATTTGAGACAAAGAAATATTTATCTTCCATCTCAAATACAACACCTTTATAGAATGAATCTCTCGAAGAGAATCCTAATTTTAACTCTCCCAATCCAACATCAGAAAACTTATTTATAAAAGCATCGTGTTTAATTTCGCTTAAACCGGCATTAAATTCAATAAAAGGTGTGCTGTAATCATACCAGGAATCATCGTCCCAATCCCAATCATTCCATCTTTGGGCATTTATATTTGATGCAACAAGAACAACAAACGCGATTGTTAAAACCTTTTTCAACATACTTTCCTCCATTATCGTAATATCAAGTTTTAGGTTTAGACGATAATACTGGAAGAAATGTTACAACCGGATTAAAGAAATTAGATTTCAATACCTTCTTTATCACTTAGCAGAGATTTAAGTGTAAGTAGGAGGTGGTTATTTTCAACCGGTTTAGTCATAAAAATATCAACACCGGCATTCATCGCATTTTCTTTATCACGCTGGAAAGCATGAGCGGTGAGGCAAGCGATGGGAATGTCGCTATAAGGTTTATCAGCATCGCGAATTTCACGCGTTAGCATCAATCCATCTTTTTTGCCTTTTAAGGAAATGTCCATCAGAATCATGGCATAATTTTTATTTTCAAGCAATTTATAAAATGGTTCAGAGGAATCACAAATATCCAAATCGAATGTTTTGCTTAGAAATATTTGCAGGAATCGTTGACTTTCATAGTCGTCTTCAACAATAAGCAGGCTAGGTTTCTTGGATTTTGGAGTCATTGCAATCAATCGTATTAATTAGAACAAAATAAAGTATCAAATTAGATCAACTCTTGCAAGAATAATCACTTGTAAACGTCCCAACTGTTTATCAACAGATCATCCATGCTTTTTAAAGCAAGCGCTTCCGATAATCTCATGGCGATTTGGCGATTTGTGATAAGAGGAACTTTGTAATCCACGGCTGTTCTTCGAATAATATAATCGTTCGAGAGTTCATCCTCCTGGAAATTTTTTGGAAGATTAATTACCAAATCAATTTTACCGCTCTTAATGTAATCAACCGCATTTGGCTTTTTGTTTTTTAAAGGCCAAAATAGAGTTTCCACCTGAATGCCGTGTGCGCGCATAAATTTAGCAGTGCCGACAGTAGCATAGAATTTAATTCCCATCTTATAGAATCTTAACTTAGCTTCCAATAATTCAGCTTTCGATTCGATGGTTCCCGAAGAAATTAGAATAGATTTAATTGGGAATCGGTAGCCGACCGAAATTAACGCTTTTAAGAACGCTTCTTCAAAATCATTTCCGAAACAAGCAACTTCACCTGTCGAAGACATTTCAACTCCGGTCGAAGGATCAGCTCCTTCCAACCTTGTGAAGGAAAATTCGGGCGCTTTAACTCCCACATAATCATAATTGAAATTTAAATCATCGATAATTTCAACACTATTACCAAGAATAACATCTGTGGCTATTTCAATAAAATTTCTATTTAATGTTTTTGAAACAAAAGGAAAACTTCTCGATGCGCGAAGATTACATTCAATCACTTTTACTTTATTCTCCTTCGCAACAAATTGAATGTTGAAAGGACCCTTTATTTTAAGCGATTTTGCGATAGCGGCGGAAATCCTTCGAATTTGTCTCACCGTTTCCAGATAAGTTCTTTGAGGCGGAAGTACCAAAACCGAATCACCTGAATGAACGCCTGCATTATCAACATGCTCAGAAATTGCGTAACAGACTAATTCTCCGTTATCAGCAACTCCGTCAAATTCAAGCTCTTTTGAGTTTGCCAAAAACTTGCTTATTACAATCGGGTAATCTGATGAGACATCAACTGCTTTTTGTAAGAATCGAAGTAATTCATCATCATTGGACGCGATCGCCATCGCCGCACCACTCAACACATAAGATGGTCGGACTAAAACAGGATATCCGACATAGTTTGCAAATGTAATTGCTTCCGGAACTGAACTTAATTGACTCCATTCCGGTTGTTCGATCCCAAGTTTATCCAGCAATGAAGAAAATTTACTTCTATCCTCGGCGTTATCGATAGACTTTGTGGAGGTCCCGAGGATTTTTAATCCCGCTTTATCCATTTTTAATGAAAGATTATTCGGTGTTTGGCCACCCATCGAGATTATAAAACCCAACGGATTAATTTTAGCGTCAATTTCGCGAATGGTTTCGAGAGTCAATTCTTCGAAGAAAAGAACATCAAATTCGTCATAATCTGTGCTAACTGTTTCGGGATTACAATTTATCATTGCTGTCTTGTAGCCACGTTCCCGAATTGTTTTTCCGGTTATCACGCAACACCAGTCAAATTCAACCGATGAGCCAATTCTATAAGGACCGGAACCTAAAATTGTAATAAGATTTTTTAATTTTATTGTTGTGTCATCAAATTGACTGTTGTACGAAAGATATAAATAGTTGGTTTGTGCAGGATACTCGGCAGCAAGTGTATCAATTTGTTGAATTTTCGGGTGAATATTATTTTTGACCCGACGTTTGTAAATTTTATCTTCTGTAGAATCTGTCGACTTTGCTATTTGCCTGTCAGAAAAACCGAGCTGTTTAGATTTAAGCAGCAATTCCGCGGAAAGTCGATTTTTATTCTCTTTTAACTCAGACTCGGTTTTAATAATATTTTCAATTTTGTAGAGGAACCATTTGTTAATGTGAGTTAACTCATGAACTTTATTGACTGTATATCCTCTTCGGAACGCTTCCGCGACTGCAAATACTCGTTCTTCTGTAGGTTGCAATAACGAATCTTCCAAATTATCAAAAACAATTTCGAGTCTATTTGCGGTGATTCCGTCAAATCCATTGTCAAGCATCCTTAAAGCTTTCTGAAGTGCTTCTTCAAATTTTCTACCGATTGACATTACCTCGCCAACTGATTTCATTGAAGAGCCGAGCTTTCGGGAAACAAATTTAAACTTTTTAAGATCCCAGCGTGGCATTTTCACTACAATGTAATCTAATGCCGGTTCAAATAGAGCTTTGGTAACTTTGGTGATTGAATTGTCCAGTTCAAATAATCCGTATCCCAACGCAAGTTTTGCGGCTACAAACGCAAGGGGATATCCCGTTGCTTTTGAAGCGAGGGCGGAACTTCGAGATAGTCTGGCATTGACTTCAATAACTCTGTAATCTTCTGAATGAGGATCAAACGCATATTGGATATTACATTCACCGACAATTCCTAAATGCCGAATAACACGAATCGCGATTTCCCTAAGTTTGTGGTATTCGGTATTCGTTAAAGTTTGACTCGGTGCAACGACAATGCTTTCGCCGGTGTGAATCCCCATCGGGTCCATATTTTCCATGTTACAAACTGTTATACAATTATCGTAACAATCTCGCACTACCTCGTACTCAATCTCTTTCCATCCTTCGAGATATTCCTCAATTAAAATCTGCGGCGAATATGAAAGCGCTTTCGAAGCCAACTTTTGCACTTCTGATTTCGTTCTGCACACACCGGAGCCGAGCCCGCCTAAAGCAAACGCGATTCTAATAATAACAGGATATCCGATCTGGGAGGCGAAATCAATTGCTTGATTAACGGTTGCAACCGCCTTGCTTTTGGGAAACTTTACATCAATTTCGGATAGTTTTGAGGTGAATTTTTCTCTGTCTTCAGAATTATCAATTGCGTCAATTTGAGTTCCGAGAACTTCAACATTATTCTTTTTAAGGATTCCTTTTTTGAATAACTCCAGCCCGCAATTGAGCGCTGTTTGTCCGCCAAAACCAAGAAGAATTCCATCCGGTTTTTCTTTTTCAATTACTTTTTCAACGAATTGGACATTTATCGGGAGGAAATAAACTTTGTCGGCGAGGTAATCGCTTGTCTGAATTGTCGCAATGTTCGGATTAATAAGAATCGTTTCAATTCCTTCTTCCTTAATTGCTTTAATTGCCTGGCTACCCGAATAATCGAATTCACCCGCTTCTCCAATTTTAAGAGCCGATGAACCGATAATTAATATTTTTTTCTTATTTTTTTTCAATCTAACGTCTTAATAAATTCATCAAAGATGTATTGTGTATCAACCGGACCTGGAACAGCTTCAGGATGAAACTGAACGCTCATCCACGGCTTTCTTTTGTGTCTTATTCCTTCCGAAGTTCCGTCATTTAAATTTTCGAACCAGGATTCCCATCCAATCGGTAGAGTTGATAAATCAACAGCAAACCCATGATTCTGAGATGTTACATAACAATTTGGTTTGTTTTTTTCTTTTACAGGCTGATTTTGGCTGCGATGCCCATATTTAAGTTTAAACGTTTTTGCGCCCGAAGCTCTCGCCAGCATTTGATGCCCGAGGCAAATTCCAAGCATCGGAACATTTTTCTTGAACAACTCTTTTATTTTTTCCGACAAAGCCAAATACATTTCCGGATTACCAGGACCATTTGATAATACAATTCCATCATATTCAAATTGATTTAAGTCCGTATTCCAAGGTGCACGAATAACTCTAAGACCTCTATCAACCAAGTTGTTTGCGATACTGTTTTTACATCCGCAATCAATAAGCAGAATAGATTTATCCCCACTTCCCATTTCCACCGTCTCTTTGGGACAAACTTTCGATATTAAATCATCATGGTTTGGATCATAGGATTCTACATCCTTGCCATCAATCACGATCTTTCCCAACATCGTTCCGCGTTCTCTTAAAATCTTTGTGAGATGGCGAGTATCGATTCCGGAAATTCCGGGCACGCCGAAACGTTCCAACCATTGTCCTAAATTTTCCTTGGCGTTCCAATGATTGTAAGATTCGGAGAATTCTGAAACGACAAGTCCCGATATTTGCGCTTTATCCGATTCGAAATATTTTAGAATCTTATGGTCGGGTACACCGTAGTTACCGATAAGGGGATATGTTAGCGTTAAGATTTGTCCGTGGTATGAAGGATCGGTGAGGGATTCAGGATAACCAACCATTCCGGTATTAAAAACAACTTCGCCGGAGACGGAATTAGCAGCTCCGAATTGGATTCCATCCAATTCAGTTCCATCTTCCAGTATTAACTTCGCTTTTTTGTTTGGCAAATTCAGCCGAACCTATTCAATTAGTAGAAATAATTTCAGCAGATTTATTCTCTGTGGATGCTGATCAAATTGGGGCAAAAATAAGAATTTATTGATCCAATTCGAAAGTAATATTTGTTTTTTATTGTCACAGCCTAAAAATGTGTACTAGCTTAACCGTGGAAATGAAGATTTAGCACTTTTAGACTGTGAAGTGCTGATAAAAAGCCGGAGCAAGAACTAAATTTCTACAAAATTCTTTTCTAAATTTGATGACATGAAAATACTAGTAGTAGAAGATAATCCGGCATTAAATAAAGAAATAGAAGAAGCTTTATTCGAAAATGGATTTAGGGTGGAAACCTGTCTCGATCTCAACACAGCGTTGGAGAAAATTGCTGTTTACAGTTATGACGCCATAATTGTCGATATCGGTCTGCCTGACGGATCGGGATTGGAAATTATTAAATATGTAAAACAGCACAGAATTGATTCAGCAATTTTGATATTGACCGCCAAGGATAAAATTGAGGATAAGGTTGTCGGACTAAATTTGGGAGCTGACGACTATATGACCAAACCTTTTCATAAAGCTGAATTGAACGCCAGAATTCATTCAATAATCAGGCGAAATACATTTGACAGAGAAAACAAAATTACTTTTGAAAATATCGAACTGGACTTGTTGAATAATGAGGTTAAAGTTGATTCCAAATTAATCTCTCTAACAAAAAAGGAATTTGATTTATTGCTCTATTTTATCAGAAATAAAAACCGCGTACTAACCAAGGAAAGTATCGCCGAACATCTCTGGGGCGATCATGCTGATCAATCAGATAATTTTGATTATATCTATAATCACATAAAAAATCTCAGAAAAAAAATTACAATTGCCTCAGGCAATAATTATATAAAAGCCATGTACGGAATAGGCTATAAATTTTCAACCAATTCGAATTAAGATGAAAAAAGAATTTGGATTATTACTAAAAATAACTCTCGTCTTTGTGGTTTTTGCTTTCATTGCGTTTTACAGCAGCGCGCTGTTTCTAACCCACGAAGCTGACGAATTTATTTTTGATAATCTCAATTCAAGATTTAATAAAACGGAACAAAGAATATTTAATGAATTTAAGAAAACCGGGAATCTCGATAAACTGAAGTCCCACATGAAGATTGATACATTATCAATTAATATGGATTTAAGCAAATATCCGATCTATGCGGATACAGCAATTTACGACGAGGATTATGAGAGAGTTAGAAACTATAAGAAAAAACTAATCATTATTGAAGCGAAGGAAGCAAATTATCAAATTGAATTATTGCGCTCAGTTGATGATTTTCTCCGTTTGCGCGAGGATATATTCGAATCACTTATACCGGCTTTTATAATTCTGGCAACGACATTTATCCTTTTCGCCTCTACCCTTTCGGGTTTTTATTTCCGGCCGTTTAATAAAATTTTAAAGACTATGCGGACTTATAAAATCGGGACGAATAATAATATTCCAAAGGTAAAAACGTCAACTTCGGAATTTGTAAAAATGCAGGAATTGTTCCAGGAGATGATCGGTCGAATTGAAGATGATTATAAAAGATTAAAAGAATATACCGAAAACATGGCGCATGAGATTCAAACCCCGTTAGCAATAATAAGAAGTAAAATAGAAAATTTATTTGCAAGCGAATCAGTGATGGAGAAACATTCGGACTCTATTGAAGCAATTTATAATGAAGCGAATCATCTTTCAAAACTCGGCAGCACGCTCAATCTGCTAACAAAGATTGAAAATAATGAATACACTAACGCAAAAAATATATTAACAAAAGAAGTTATTGTTAACCATACTGCAGCAGTTCAAGAATTGTTTGAATTAAAATCTTTGAAAATAGAACTGGATTTGTCAGATTCCCATGAGATTTATATTGATCCTATCCTATTAGATATAATTATTAAGAATCTTTTGAGCAATGTGCAAAATTATACTTCCGCCAATTCTACGATTAGAATATTGAGCGAGGATAATTCAATTTCATTTATTAACAAGGGTAAACCGTTACCTTTTGGTAAAGATGAACTGTTTGAAAGATTTAAAAGGAATACTAATTCAAACAATTCTTTGGGATTAGGATTAGCCTTGGTAAAAAAAATATGTGAGATTAATAACCTTCAATTAAATTATAACTATAACGATGGTTTTCACGAGTTTCGAATAATAAACATTTTCCCATCGTAAGTTTTCCGAAAATCAGTTATAAACAAATCCCTACAAATTCTCTACAAAATCTAATTGTATCCTTACACAACTTATTTTTTAGCATTGGGGAAATGGTACATGAGATATAGATTGTCAACAATAATTGCAATTATGCTTTTTCAAATTTCGACGATCGGTCAGGCTGTTTCCGAAACAAATGGAGCGCTGACCGGCACACTTGTTGAATCCGCAACTCTCACTCCACTTGAGTTTGCGAATGTAATATTATTCAATCAAACGGATAGTTCACAAGTTAAGGGCACAGTTTCAGATCGAAACGGGAAATTTGAAATAACGAACATCCCGACGGGAAACTATTATCTTAAGTTAAGTTACATCGGATTTGAGAGTGAAATAATTGATAATGTGGAAATTATTGAGGCGAGGACTTTAGATCTCGAAACGATTAAAATTGCCCCAAAAACATTTCGAACGGACGCTGTGGAAGTCGTGGAAAACAGATCACCGATATCTTTTGAAATTGATAAAAAAGTAATAAAAGTTAGTGAGGAACTTACAGCAATTTCGGGCAACGCGGTCGATATTCTTGAAAATGTCCCATCGGTTACCGTCGATATCGAGGGAAATGTATCTTTGCGCGGTAGCGGAAGTTTCACGGTTTTAGTTGACGGGCGGCCTACAATTATGGACGCGAATGAAGTTTTACAGCAGATTCCGGCCAGTTCAATTGAAAATATTGAGATTATAACAAATCCATCCGCAAAACATGATCCGGAAGGAACGGCGGGAATAATTAATCTTGTTATGAAAAAAAATAAAAACCTAGGAACCAGCGGAATCGCTGAACTGAACGGAGGTTTAAGAAATAAGTATGGCGGACAGTTATTAGGGGATTACAACACGGAAGCGTATAACGTTACTCTTGGTTTGGACTACAATAACAGAAACTATTATCGAAACGAAACGGAAATAAATCAAACAACCTACCAGGGAAACACATCTTTTTTTGATTCGTATGGCAGAGCCGACCGAGGCAGAAATTATTTGGGCGTTCGAGGTGAATTTGGGTTTGATTTGAGCGAAATGGATTATTTGATGTTTGGAGCCCGTTACAGAGAAAGAAGTCATCAAAGTGATTCCTATTTAAATTATTCCGAATGGACATCCGGCAACAGTACAAAACAATTTTTCACAAGTAATGCGTTTCGCAAAAGAGAAGGGGACAATATATCCGCATATTTAACGTACGATCATAAATTTCAATCAAAAGGTCATATTCTTAAAGCCGAGATTCAGTACGAGCGCGGAAATGGCGACGAGATTACCGTCAATGAATTAGTTGACCAATTTGATTTTATTTCGAGTGGAAGAAGATCTTTTGAGAAAGGTCCCGAAGATGAGTTTGAAACTCAAATCGAATATACCCTTCCGTTGGGGAAAGACACTAAATTTGAGGCAGGCTACGAAAATGAATTTGAATACTCCAATGAAATTACCGGGATATCAGACCTAAACACATCAACTCAGCAATATCAGACTTTACCCGAATTTGATAGAGATGTTGTATATGAAGTTTCCGAACATTCATTGTTCTCACTTTTTGGTTCAGAATGGGAGGATCTGGGCTATCAAGTTGGAATAAGAGCTGAATACACGGGAAGGAAAATCTTACTGAAAGACAAAAATCAAAATTTCGAAATCGACCGTTTTGATTTTTTCCCTTCAATGCATATTTCATACAAATTCAACAATGAACACCAAACAATGGCAAGTTATACGAGGCGTATCGACAGACCGGGCGGTTGGGAACTTGAACCCTTTGAAACTTGGGTTGACGCTTATAATGTAAGAGTCGGTAACCCGGCTTTAATTCCCGAGTTCATCGATTCTTATGAACTTAGCTATCAAGCGGTTATTGGCGAAACTGTGTTTTCGGTTGAAAATTATTATCGTGTAAATCATAATAAAATTGAACGAGTCCGATCTGTTTATGATGATAATATAACCCTTCAGTCAATGGAAAATGTTGGTACGGACTATTCATACGGCGCCGAACTTATGCTGAATTTTGATCCGATTAAAGACTGGAATATTAATTTAATGGGAAATATTTATAATTATAAGATAGAGGGTGTAATTTTTGATCAACCATTCTCAAGGGAAAGTTTAACTTGGAGCACGAGGTTTAACAACAGACTGAAACTTTGGGATTCGGCCCAGCTTCAATTTAACGCGATGTATAACAGCCCGAGGGTTTATTCACAAGGAAAACGAAAAGGTTATTTTCACACAAACATTGCGGTGCGACAAGATTTTTTCGAAAAATCCTTAGTCGCAACTCTTCAAATCCGGGATGTGTTTGGAACATCTGAGTACGAATACACTTCAGAGTCGGCTGATTACTACAACTTTAGCAATGTGCTAAATGAGTCCCCGATTGTTATGTTGAGTTTAAAGTTTCTATTCAACAAAAAAGACCAAGGCAGAGATAGGGGAAACGGCGGTGATGGACAGGAAGGTGGTGATGATTTCTAAAACTCAGAAAC
Organism: Melioribacteraceae bacterium; assembly: GCA_021739765.1. GTDB lineage: Bacteria > Bacteroidota > Ignavibacteria > Ignavibacteriales > Melioribacteraceae > JAIPBD01. The sequence continues at coordinate 22,635 of JAIPBD010000016.1, read as the reverse complement.
TATATTTAATAAATACGTTTCGACAAACGGTAAGAGATAAGCAAGAACTTTTTCAAAGGAACTCAAAATCGTAATCAATTGATCTTTAATTGTTCATTACAGAATAATAAATCAAATCTTTTTTAGAAAACATATAATTCCTTTCATTCTCTAAAATCACCTTCACCGAAGCATTTAATCGGACTTCTTCAATTTTTCTCGGAAAATCTCAAAAGAGAAAAATATTGTTATTTGTATTACTCCTCTAATTCTTAAATTTCTATTGAGGATCAAATACTTTTATGCAGACTACAAAATCATATTTAATATTATTGCTTTTTGCCATTCCAATATCAATTTGGGCTCAGCCGAAAGGAACAATTAGGGGAATTGTAACAGATTCGACGAGCGGAGAGGTCTTAGCCTATGCAAATATTCTTATTGAGGAATTAGGATCAGGCGCGACAACGGATATCCGCGGGTATTTTGTTATCACCTCAATTCCGGCAAATAATACCTACACTCTTTTAACATCATACGTAGGTTATAATTCGAAGAAAATTACAGCGGCAGTAAAACCAAATCAAGTAACCGAAATTGATGTGGAGTTATCGCCGCAAAGTTTCGAATTACAAACTGTCGAAAAAGTAGCTGAGAAGGTACCGAAGGAAAACGCGACAGATATAAGCCTGGAGCGAATCGCTATTAAAGATATTGAAATGCTCCCTAAAGGCGTTGAAACAGATATTTTGCGAGCAATAAAGTTTTTGCCTGGTGTGCAATCCACCGGTGATGTTTCCGCGAGATATTATGTTCGAGGTGGTGCAGCGAATCAAAACCTCGTTTTACTTAATGGTGCTACCATCTACAATCCTTTTCACGCACTTGGACTTTTCAGCGTTGTTGATCCGGAAATGATCAACAGTGTTGAGTTTTATAAAGGTGGATTCGGAGCTGAATACAGTGGAAGAATTTCCTCGGTGCTGAATCTTGTATCAAAAGATGGAAATAAATACAAATATGGCGGCAAAGCAAGCGCAAGTTTTCTTACGGCAAAAGCCTCTCTCGAAGGTCCTCTTCCTCACGGATCATTTTTGGTGACGGGAAGGAAAAGTCATTCAAACAGTATATTAAAAAAGTTTCTTTCCGACCAAAACGTTCCCGTAGATTTCTATGATTTCTCTTTCAAACTGAATTATGAAGATGATGAATTTATGGAAGATGCCAAGTTTACTTTTCACGGATTCTTCAGCGAAGACAATATTGATAACAGCAATCCATTGGTGGAAGATTTTAAATGGGCAAACAGTATTATCGGTGTAAATTATTTTCAACTCGGGGATGCGCCGCTATTCTATAACATTGGACTTTCGGTTAGTAAATTTAACGGCGAATTAATTCCAAACGGAAGCAACAAAAGACCACGGAAAAATGAAGTTGATGAGTTATCAATTCTTGCTGACTTTACTTATGTGTTGAATTCGAAGGATGAATTTGGAGTCGGGTGGCACATTAAGGAATTTAATTCCAACCTTTTCCTTTATAATTACCGCGGAGTTGTAACGGATATTGGTTCAAAAGGATCTAATATTAGTGTCTACGGCAAGTATAAATATTTACGCAATGAAAATTTCGGAGCTGATTTAGGAATGCGTGTAAATCTGACTCGTTTTTCACCCGGCGGAGGTGGAACCTACTTTATCGAACCCAGATTAAATATCACCTATCGGTTTGCGCCTTTCGTCGCTTTTAAAGGAGCTTGGGGAATATTTCAACAGGATTTGACAACGCTTACCGACGAGGATGAAGTAATTACACTTTTCGATCCATGGCTCATCACTCCGAATTATATTGATCCTGCCAGATCTTTTCATTACATCGCCGGTCTCGATTTTGATATAACCGAAGAAGTCGATTTTCTATTCGAATCATATTACAAATTGACACACAACTTTCCTTTTTTAAATGAAAACAGAATTGTGCCGACAGATCCGGAATTAATTGCCGGGATTGGTGAATCCTATGGATTCGAATTCTCGACCATTTATAATACTCCCGATTTTAGTATGCGTTCCGGTTATACTTTAAGTTGGACATTTAAAGAAGTTGATGGAAAAAGATATCATCCACGATATGACTCCCGCCATAATTTTAATTTATCACTTGATTTGGCGCTCGGAGCGGGATGGAGATTAAGCAGCACCTGGACTTATAGTTCCGGTCTGCCTTTTACTCAATTCCGTGGTTATTATCAAAAATTAGCTTTAACCGATTTGTACCAATTGCTGCCGGATTTTAATCCCAAATTAATTTTGAACGATCGTAATCTCGGCAGAATGCCGGATTATCATAGAATGGATATCAGCTTTTCTAAAAAAATAGAAATCGGTTTATATAGATTTACAGTGGATTTGAGTGTGCTGAATTTATATGATCGCGCGAATCTATTTTATTTTGACCGTACTTCGGGTGCAAGGATAAATATGCTGCCGTTTTTGCCGACAGCCACCATAAAGGTTGAAATATGATTAATCGATTATTTCGAATATTGACTATAATTTTTATCGCGTTAGCAATATTAAACTGCGAGGAAAACATTCAGCCAAAATCGGATTTTGTTGAGGAATACAGCGCAAACCTAATAATGCGGGGCGATACTAATTTCCATATTCTAACAGTTACTAAAAGTTATGATGTTGAAGGATTTGATCCGAATTCTTACGAGGGAAATCTTTTCGTACAAAATGCGCAGGCAGAACTGATTTATAACAATAAAATTTATTCGTTCATAAATAGCGCATTGGTTGCCGGACCAAACATCATCGACGATAAAGGCTACGACTACTATTATCTTTCAAATTTAGAAATTGAGCCAAATGCAAAAATGGAACTTCTGGTTACTCTCCCGGATGGCAAAACTCTGACTTCTTCAACTCAAGCTCCCCAGTACAATTTTGTTACATTTTTGAATTCGGATAGAATTATTCCCCCGAATCAGAATAAAGGTAATTTTTATATTGAATGGAAAGGGAGCCAACAAGACTTAGATTTTGAAGATTTAGTTTTCCAACCAAAACTGGAAATTATCTATTCCAAACGAAACGATAACTTCACCCAAAATTACTCTTATATAGTTCCGCTCCGAAAAGAAAGTAAAGCTGATGGAATAAGTTATACATATCCGGCCGTTTCAAATAAAAAGTGGGAAACTTGGTCGATGGATATTATCGATGATTCATTCAGGCAGATTTCGGCGGAAGACTCGATCAAATCGAATTATAAAATAAAACAAGTACACGCCGTACTATTAGTTTTTGATAAAAATCTTGGCAATTATTTCGCTGCACTTCAAACCTTTTTGGATACTTATTCTGTTAGAGTAAACGAACCTGACGTCTCGAATATTGAGGGCGGGTTCGGTGTTTTCGGTTCCTACATTACCGAAGAGTTGAAAATTGATGCGTTTAGTTATTATATTCAATCTTTCGGTTATCTTACACGTAACTCCAATTAATTTTTTCAGCTTTTATTAAAAAATAATCTTTAAATTCGCTGAAATCCGAACTCTAATGAAAGGGAATTATGGCAGGCACTTCTACACCCGGCAAAAAGCTTAAAAAAAATTTAGGACTCTTTAGTGTTTACGCCATTGCCACCGGTACAACACTGAGCAGCGGTTTATTTCTTTTACCCGGAATTGCGGCAGAACAAGCCGGACCCGCATTAATATTTTCATATTTGATCGCGGCAATTCCTTTTATCCCGGCGATTTTGTGCATCGTGGAGCTTGGAACTGCAATGCCAAAAGCGGGCGGAGTTTACTACTTCCTTGATCGGACAATGGGACCTATGCTTGGAACGATTGGCGGAATCGGGACCTGGTTGGCGCTTGTATTAAAAGTTGCTTTCGCATTAATTGGAATGGGTGCTTATATATCCTTGTTTGTTGATGATGTAAAAATAACTGAAATCGCGGTTGTTCTTGCATTTATGCTTGCGGGGTTAAACCTTCTCGGATCGAAAAAAACGAGCGGAGTTCAAATCGGACTCGTTGCAATTCTTCTAACAATCTTAAGTGCTTTCATCATAGATGGTTTTGTTGAAATTAACCCCGAACACTTTAATAATTTATTCAATGTTGAGATGCAATCAATCCTTTCTACTGCGGGATTGGTTTATGTGAGTTATGTCGGAATGACCAAGGTTGCCAGTTTATCTGAAGAAATCGAAGATCCTGAAAGAAACTTACCAATTGGAATTTTTCTGGCAATGATAACTTCCTTTCTCATTTATGGACTCGGAACTTTTGTGATTGTTGGTGTCGTTCCAATGGATATTTTAACCGGTGATTTAACTCCGGTTGCTACCGCGGCCGACATAATGGCGGGAGAATTTGGAGTAATCTTTGTTTCTATCGCTGCTCTACTATCTTTTATATCCGTTGCCAACGCAGGGGTTATGAGTTCTTCTCGATATCCGTTAGCGATGAGTCGAGATCATATACTCCCCGCATTTTTTAGGAAAATGTTAAAAAATGGCGCTCCGATAAATTCAATAATTATCACGACGTTACTCCTAGTCGTAATTTTGATTTTTTTCGATCCAACTAAAATCGCAAAACTAGCAAGTGCATTTCAATTGCTGATGTTCGCATTAGTCTGCCTCGCGGTAATTGTGATGAGAGAAAGTCGAATAGATTCGTACGATCCTGGCTATAAATCCCCATGGTATCCATGGTTACAAGTTGTCGGAATTATTTCCCCGATGTTTTTGATATTCGAAATGGGATGGGTTGCGATACTATTTTCTTTGGGATTGGTGGTTGCCGCCGTTCTCTGGTACAATCTATACGCAAAAGTTCGTGTGCGACGTAGTGGAGCAATGTATCATATTTTTGAACGACTCGGCAAGCAGCGATATGATGGCCTGGATACTGAGTTACGTGGAATTATGAAAGAGAAAGGACTTCGAAGCAAAGATCCTTTCGATGAAATTGTTACAAGATCAAATGTTCTGATTTACAAGGATCGTAGTAATTTCGAAGATATTTTGGTAGATGCGGCCGAACTTCTCGCAAAAAAAATTCCAATTTCAAAAGAGAAAATTGTAAAAATGGTGCTCGACGGAACGAGGGTGGGAGCAACACCTGTAACAAGAGGAGTTGCACTTCCACATTTTAGAGCGTCGGGAATAAGCAACCCGGAAATGATTCTTGTAAGATCCGAAGGTGGTATAAAAATCAAAATTTTTGATCCTTTAACCGGCAAAGAAGAAAGCGAAGAGTTCGTGAACGCGATTTTCTTTTTAGCGAGTCCGGAAGAGAACCCATCGCTTCATTTAAGAATTTTAGCTCAAATTGCCGGACGAGTTGATGATCCTACTTTCAGCGAGGAATGGCTTGCCGCAAAAGATGAACAACAACTAAAAGAAGCGTTACTGCACGATGAGCGGTTTTTATCATTAACTATTAGCAAAACGACCTTGAGCGAATCATTGATTACCAAACAACTGAAAGATGTACAATTACCGGACGGTTGCTTAGTTGCTCTGCTTCAAAGAGGTGGAGACATGATTATCCCGGATGGAAAATTAGTTTTTCACGAAGGAGATCGATTGACCATAATTGGCGAAAAAGCCGCTCTGAAAAAACTGAGGGCGCAGTTTCTAACGTAGAATTGCCGACAGCGGGAAAATTGAATCTTTTCTAATACAGTTTAGTAGACATTAAAAAAGATTTAGATATTCTTTAAATACATACCGCTTTCGTCTTTTCCCACCCGTAACCTCTCTGAGAATATTCAATTCTTCAAGGACTTGCAATAATTTATAAACTGATGTATATGACTGTTTCGTTACTTGCTTCAAACCATCAGCATCAATTATTGGATTGCTAAACAGATGATCTACCACTATCCTTGCTTTGTTTGCTCTTGCTCCTAGAGGATTTAATTTTTCACTAATAGATTGTCTTAGTTTCATTGTTTTGTCCAATGTATCAATGCAATTTTCGGCTGTCTCAATCACACCAACGAGAAAAAACTTAAACCATTGTTCTATCTCATTATTTTCTCGAACACGGGTCAAATTTTCGTAGTACAAACCCCTGTTTTTTTCGAAGAAATCCGATAAATAGAGCACCGGTCTTTTTAGAATTTTTTTATCCACCAGATACAACGTAATCATTAGTCTTCCAATCCGTCCGTTCCCATCTAAGAATGGATGTATTGTTTCAAATTGATAATGAATGAGAGCAATTTTTAATAAATCCGGTATTACGTTTTTTTCATCATGAATAAAGTTTTCCAAATCGCCCATGTATTCATCAATTGTAGTGTGGCCCGGAGGAACAAAAACTGCATCATCAATTGTGGCGCCGCCTATCCAATTTTGGCTTCTACGAAATTCACCCGGAGTTCTAAATTCTCCCCTCGCACTTTTCAACAATATTGAGTGTGCATTTTTAATCATCCTCGTTGAAAAAGGAATCTTTCTTAAATCCTCAATTGAAGTCTTCATCGCTTCGATGTAATTTTGCACTTCCACCCAATCGTCTCTTTTCTCACCGCTAACATCCTCTTTTCTAAGCAGTGCTTCTTCTATATTGGTTTTAGTACCTTCAATTTTATTTGATTTTGTGGCTTCCTTTGCAATATGCATCTTTATAAAAAGATCAATATTCGGGATATACTCGCTGTACATATCAAGTCTCCCAATCTGGCGGTCAGCTTTACTTAACAAATTTATCACATCGATATCTTCTATTATCCACCGGCGATTAATTTTTTCGGGTTGGAAACTTTTAAAACTACCCTGTGAATTATAGTAACCTGCATTAAAATTTTTCATATTCTTTTATATTTTTTGTGATAAGATACCGCTTATTCCAGTTTATTGCAAAAAAGTGGAATAAGGGCTCCTCTTATTCCAGAAAATGGGCAAAAAGCGGAATAGGCACACCTTTAATATTAGATTTATACAAAAAAAGCGGAATAACTTCTAGCTTACCGAATTTATTCAAACTATTTAGTGTAATACAAACTTGAAACTTTCTTTAATTTTATTTGTTATATTTTTCGGTCAATAAAGCGAAATAAAAAATTAGTGTGATAACTTTTTAGGAGAAAATATGGCATTTAATTTTAATAGAATGACTGTAAAAGCACAGGAAACTATTCAAAATGCCGTTGAAATTGCACAGAATTATAACAATCAGGTAATTGAACCTGAACATATTTTGGCGGCAATGTTTCAGGATAGCGACAATGTTGCTCTATCTGTTCTGCAAAAAGCCGGAGCGAATCCAAATCAATTAAAAATTAAAGTTGGCGAACTCATTGAAAAATTGCCAAAAGTAACCGGTGCAGGCGTTGGTAACCAACAAATGTCGCAAAAAACCGGAAACCTTTTCGACAAAGCTTCCGAACACGCGAAGCAGTTAAAAGACGAATATATATCAAACGAACATTTACTTATAGCTTTATCCGAGGATAAAGGAACTGCGGGCGAATTATTAAAATCAAACGGTGCGTCGAAAAATGTTATCCTCACCGCTCTAAAAGATATAAGGGGAACTCAGAGGGTCACCTCTCAAAATCCGGAGGACACTTACCAATCGCTGAAAAAGTACGGTCGTGATCTAAACGAACTTGCCCAATCAAATAAATTAGACCCGGTGATTGGAAGGGACGAGGAAATTCGAAGAGTGCTGCAAGTTCTTTCACGAAGAACAAAAAATAATCCTGTTTTAATTGGAGAACCGGGTGTTGGGAAAACCGCTATTGCGGAAGGAATCGCCCACAGAATCGTATCGGGGGATGTTCCGGAGGGATTAAAAACAAAACGAATTGTCGCGTTGGATATGGCTTCGCTTGTAGCAGGAACTCAATACCGCGGTCAATTTGAAGAAAGAATGAAGTCAGTGGTAAAGGAAGTTCAAGAATCAAACGGAGAGGTGATTTTATTTATCGATGAGCTTCACCAATTAGTCGGAGCAGGCCGAACAGACGGCGCTATGGATGCGGCGAATATCCTAAAACCCGCTCTTGCACGGGGTGAACTTCATGCGATTGGAGCAACAACATTAAACGAATACAAAAAATATATCGAGAAAGACGCCGCCTTAGAAAGAAGATTCCAACCAACTCTAATCTCAGAACCAAATGAGGAGGATGCGATTTCAATTTTACGCGGACTCAAAGAGCGTTACGAAGTGCATCATGGTGTTAGAATTACCGATGCTGCGATTATCGCGGCGGTTCAACTTTCAAATCGTTACATCGCTGATCGGTTTCTTCCCGATAAAGCAATTGATTTGATTGACGAATCAGCATCTAAATTAAGAATTGAAATTGACTCGATGCCCGAAGAATTGGATGGAATTGAAAGACGCGTTAAACAACTCGAAATTGAACGGGAAGCTTTAAAACGTGAAAAAGATGAAGAGTCTAAAAAACGTTTGGTTGAACTCCAGAAAGAATTAAGTGATATTGAAGAAAAAAGGAATGAGTTAAAAAGTCATTGGCAATTGGAGCGACAAAATATTCAAACCATTCGGGATACAAAAAGCAAAATTGAAGATTTTAAAGCTAAAGCAGAAAAATACGAAAGGGAAGGCGATCTCGGGAAAGTTGCCGAAATCCGGTACGGTACAATTATTCAACTCGAAAAAGATCTTAATCAGAAAACTGAAGAGTTGAGTCGGGTTCAAAAATCACGAAAACTGCTTAAAGAAGAAGTTGATGCCGAAGATATTGCAGAAGTTGTAGCCCGCTGGACAGGAATTCCCGTAAACAGAATGCTTGAAAGTGAACGAAGCAAATTAATCAGACTTGAAGATGAACTTCACAAAAGAGTAGTTGGACAAGATGATGCTGTTTATGCGGTCTCAAACGCCATCAGGCGATCACGCGCGGGATTGCAGGACGCAAACCGTCCCATTGGTTCATTTATTTTTATCGGGACGACAGGTGTAGGTAAAACAGAGCTGGCACGAGCGCTTGCGGAATTCCTTTTTGATAACGAACAAGCGATCGTTAGAATTGATATGTCCGAATACATGGAAAAACATTCCGTATCACGTTTAATTGGCGCGCCTCCCGGATACGTCGGATATGAAGAAGGCGGACAACTAACCGAAGCCGTCCGGCGAAGACCTTATTCAGTAGTTCTTCTCGATGAAATTGAAAAAGCCCATCATGATGTTTTTAATGTGTTATTGCAAGTTTTAGATGAAGGAAGATTAACGGATAATCAGGGCAAAACCGTAGATTTCAAGAATACTATTATTATTATGACATCTAATTTGGGTTCGCATCTAATCCAGGATAAACTCGAGAAATTTAATGAAGCTGACTATGAACCGATACTCGGTGAATTGAGGTCACAACTTTCAGAGCTTTTAAGGAAAACAATCCGGCCTGAATTCCTAAACCGTATTGACGAAATTGTGCTTTTCAAACCCTTGCTAAAATCAGAACTTAAAGGAATAATTGATATTCAATTAGAAATCGTTATCAAAATGTTGAAAGCGAAAAACATAATCCTCGAAGTCGGTGAAGATGCCAAAGAATATATTTTAAGTGTCGGATATGACGCGACATACGGTGCCCGACCATTAAAACGAATGATACAGAAATATTTAATAAATCCTCTCTCAACTGAATTATTGATGGGAAACTTTACGGCAGGTGATTCGATCAGAGTTTTAAGTAAAGGTGACGGAAAATTAAACTTCACAAAAGTTGAGTAGTGGGCGCATTCCGTGCGTCCACCAACTTCTCACCATTTATATTTTTCAAAGCTAAACATTGCCAGATTCGTCTAAATTCCCAAATCCGACCTTAGTTGTTCTTTAATTTCCTTTGGGATATCTTTCCAATGCAGATCCATGATTGCTCCTTGCAGTGCGTAAGCCATCATTATATTAACATTAAAACCAAATCCTTTTAACATCTGGCAAATAACAACGGGTCCGGCTTCCTTAATATCCGCAAGTGTATAAATATCAATCGAGTTTAGCATTTTCTCCGAAGTTGGTCCAAGGTTTTTAAGATCGCAAATTTCAGACTTTTTCATCTTTCTCCGGATTTAAAACCTCTCCGCAGTATTTACAAAATTTGGCATCGACATCATGCCCTTCCGCAATGCAGTTAGGACAAGTCTGTGTTGTTACTTTTTTATTTCCCAAATTCGCCATTTCAACGGTTACAATTCCGGTTGGAACTGCAATTATCCCGTAGCCGGTAATCATTATAAACGAGGCAAGAATTTGACCGAGTGGAGTTTGTGGTGAAATATCACCGTATCCCACGGTTGTTAAAGTAACAATTGCCCAATAAATTGAAACGGGAATACTTGTAAATCCATTCTCCTCACCTTCAATCATATACATTAATGATCCGAGAATAATTACTAACGTTAGGACGGTTAAAAGAAAAACGAGGATTTTCCTTTTGCTGTTTTGAAGCGCAAGTGCCAAAAGTTGTGCCGATTGCAGATATTGAGCGAATTTTAAAACACGGAAAACGCGAAGAACCCGTAAAATTCTGATCACAACAAAATATTGCGTTCCAGGGAAAATCAAACTTATATAAGTCGGTAAGATTGCAAGTAGATCAACTATCCCATAAAAGCTAAAAATATAATTTCTTGCTTTATGGACTGAATAAACCCTCAATACATATTCAATTGTAAACAGAATTGTAAAAATCCATTCGAGAATAAGAAGCGGTTCATAGTAATTGGCTCTTACCATTGGTATGCTGTCAATCATTACGGCAAGGACGGAGCCGATAATTGCAACCATTAAAACAAGATCAAAAATTTTACCGGCTTTTGTATCCGCTTCAAATATTATATCATAAATCTTGGATTTGATATTTGCCTCATTTCAATTAAGAAACAAAATAATGAAATGAGGAATAAGGATTTTAATCAAATAATTCAATTATTTTTTTGATTTTCTTCATATAACAAAGAGTTTATTGCATTTGGTTAAGCGGAACCTTTATTAATAATGACTAAATAGCAAACTAAATTTTGCCCTCAAGCCAATAATAATTGGAAGATGTTTCTTTAAGAATTACATATTTGCAATTATATTAATATTAGTTCTGATATAAAAAAGGATCTTTGTTCAATATAGTTGCTGTGATGTCCATTTTTGAATTAGGTTGTAAGTATTCATCCGATTTCTTGTAGTAAGATATAGACGTGCATTATTTACAATTGGGTCCCATTATAAATCCAATTTATATGAATTAACCTGTTGGTTCAGATCACAACTGTAAAGTATAAGCTTATCATTTGCAACTATCATATAGAAGTTTTTATCAATTTTTTGAATGCTTTGAATATTGCTAATACCAGTATCTACAGATTGCTCAATGCTGAAACCGTTTATATTATATACCTCTATTTGACCATCTTCATATACAATTTGGAATTGATCTTGTTGTTGATTAATAATGAGTAAATCTTTAGAATTATCTAGTAAAACATCCGCTAATTTTTCAAAATTGGGAATACCATAAATTTCAATCAAAGAGTTTTTGAGACTAAAAAACATTCCGTGATAAGGATTAAACGAAATCCCCTTTCCATTTATCGTTCCGCTTCTCACAATCCTTCTTTCTTGTTTACTAATTATATCATATTGCCATTCCCCCGCCTCTGAAATGTTATAAACCATACAATCGTTTTGCATGAGAAATAATTTCCCAATCCGAGGTAACTCAATCGAGTAATATTTTTCAGTTGTGTATAGATCCCGAAATGACAAGACATTCATTGAATTTCTCTGACCATCCGGTAAGATATCTACCAGAGCGAGAATTCCTGAATTTTCATCCATACTGACCAACGTTGGAATTTCTACTGATCTAGATGGTAGATTGACATAAATGCTATGTCGATGTGTAGCGTACCAGGATTTATTCCTGGGATTAACAATAATTATCGTCTGAATGTTTGCCTGTTCCATATCTGCTAAAATCATTAATTCTCCTGATTTAGAGAAAGATTCTAAACCCAGGAAACTATTGTAATAACTCCATGATTCCACTAAATCGTAGCTGTAAATAGCACTAACGGACATACTATTTCTCAACGTATTATATTTTGATTTTCCTCTAATTTGATATGTGTATTTATTCTTTGGGTTTGGTGATGACACTATATATTCTGTTACTGTTGTTGAATCGGAAATATGCAAGGGAGAATCATTCTCATTTCGGTATATGATATATTTCTGGGCTAAATCATCTTTTTTCCATTTAATAGTAAACCCAGTGTCCGAATGATCTTCCAAACGAATATTAGTTGGTGAATTGAAGTTTAGTGTGATTGATTTAGAATCTATCGTTTTGTTATTGGCAGTTATTCGAATCAAGGATGCTGTGTAAGTTTGTGAACCGATATTTTCTCCATCACTGTACTTACCAAGTAATCTCGGTGTATGAACAGTGTCTCTAATTTGGTTATTACCTATAATAAAAGTACTATCCTTCCCTTGCCCGAAATTTATTAATAGTTTTGTTGTATTTGCATAATAACTTATTTTTCTCCTTTCGAGTACGAACGCTGTATCAGCCAAATTTAAAAAAGACAAAATTTTGGGACTAGGAACAGAAATGCGTACTGGATCTGCATATGTGAAATGCTCAAGCATCTTACTATAATTTGTAGCTAATCGGATTTGATATACATTTCTGTTGATCAAAGGATAAGGTGTTATTAAACTGTCCTCAAAAGAATCAGTCTCTGCAATAGTTTTCCATTTACCGTTATTTATACTCAGTTGAATTAAATATCTAAATTTTAATCTCGTGTGTTCATCCCAAGATATGGCAAAAGCTGTATCATATATTGCAGATACTGTAAGATTTGTAGGTGCGACAGTCCTTCCCAAAATGAATATCGATTCTGATCGAGCTACTTCTTTCCTATCTGCAAGCAATTTTACATAAACTTCGTGCAAATCTTTACCACTGGAATTAATAGATGGTATTTTTTTTTCGTAACTAAATGAGTCTGATAGGAAGGTCGTATCCCTAGTTCCATCAATCCTAATTTCTGCTTCATCGTAACGTTTATAGTTGACTATTTGCACACTAATCACAAATTGACCTTCAATAAAATTATCAGGTTTTACTGAAATCTCTATTTTAGAAGGGTTTATTAATTCCGGTGATACTTGATGGTATTCTTCTTCCCTGCAAGCAAGAATGCAAAACTGAAACAATAAGCTCAAAAAACTCCATATAATAATATTCTGTTTATTCGATAGCTGCCTTCCAATAAAGTCCCATCTTTCTTAATTGGATTAAATTAATACGGTCTCCACTAATACTTTCAAGAAAAGAAATATTATCATCTTTTGCATAACAGGCGCCGGAGACATTTGCAAGCGCACTAATTTTTTCTAGTACTGAAAATTGAGCATCAAAATAGAAAAGACTTTCATTTCTTTTAATAATCCACTTGCTCTCCGAATATCGATTAACCAACTCGGAATCAGTAGGAAGCGTAATCTGTTCTAACAAATTTAGGGTAGGAAGCGCATATTTACTCAAAGTACCGTTTTCAGTAAGTACGAAAACTTCATCACTGTTTTCATCTATATAATAACTGTTTATACGGCTATCTTGATCTAAAATTTTTAATCTTTTCCCGCTTTCAGCCTTCGTGAATTGAATTCTTTGATTATCAATAAAAATCAGAATTGAATAAAACTCGTTATAATCTATCGAGCCAAGAGAGTAAGATCGCTCGTCAATGACATCGTAGGTAGGAATATCTCGAATATCCAGTCTATAATTACCTACAGATTGAGTTTGCCCATATAGCATAAGTTTTTCCTGCATGAATTCTAAATTCATGTGTGGGGCTAATTTGGGAAGCTGAAATCGTTCAATCTCTGCACCCGATGAATAATCTCTGATTGATAAAAACTTCTTATAATCGTTTGAATCAGACTCGAAATCAATTAGAGCAATTCTATTCGTGGTTGTATTTACATCATAACTACCTATGGCAACAGCATTTACTCCAAAGTCTGTGATATTCTTTACTTTGTAAGTTTGTAGAATTGTCGAAGAATTTAATTCAATTCGATAAATTTCTCCTACGGTCTCATATAATAATACATCTTCAGAATAAACAAATTCTGTTGACAAATTATAAGGAAGATTTAGTAAAGTTATGTTCTCGTAAGTGGGAATAAAAGCTCTTCTAATAGTTTTTGATAACTGTGAAAAATTATGATCAGTATATGATCTTACACGATAACGGTAAACATTCTGTTTATCGATATCAGTCTCGTAAAAGAATTTCTGGTTTTGGATTTCTTTGTATAACTCATACTCGGAATTGTTAATACTTTTCAAAACAATAAACTTGTTCGCGTTATTGTAGTCATCCCATGATATTTTAAAAGAGGAGCCGCTTGCTTCGGAAATCGACAAATTTTGTGGTGCCCAAATATAAAGTTTGAACGTTTTCGTAGCCTCAATTACGTTGTATCTTGAAGATGCTTTGAATTTGGATAAATATGAGGATGAATCAACATTTTCGCCGTTGATGTAACGACCAAGTTTAACAGGAAAATAGAGAGTGTCGGATGTTTTTCCAGGTGATAACAAAAAATCGAATTCTTCATAAGTGTCTTGATTTAGCAGATCTAATGATAACGAAGTAAATGGAAAATCCATTGTATCCCAACTTACAACCAGTGCGGTATCAACAATACTTTTAATACGAATATTGTGAAATTTCGGAAGTTCCACTGAAATAGAATTGCTATAAATATGAGGAGAACTTACCTCTCCATAATGTGCTGATAAACGAAATGTATACTCTTCTCCATTATAAAGTGGAAATGGTACGAGAGAACTATTTTTGTCAAGAGAATCTGACAATAACGGAATATATTTTTTCCCATCCTTGCTATATTCTAGAGTGTACCCTAAATCGGGGACAGAAAACTCATTCCAATTCAGAACAACTGCTGTATCATATACTGCCAAAACTTGAAGATTATTTGGAAAAATTTTGTCGTCTGTGAAATAAATTTTATCCGATACTATCGGACTTATATCTTCGGATATTAATTTTACGAATATTTCATGATTCAACTGAGTTGAGTCAAAATTACTATTTATATGGATTGTAAAAGAGAAGTCCGAATCGGAAATAATCGTATCGAGTTTTGAGTTAATCCAAATTTCTGCATACTCATATTTTGAATAGTCTGTGATGCGACCATCTATAGAGTAAATTGATTTATCTCCAGATTTACCGACGTAGTTAATTTTTAATTCCAGAAAGTCATTTTTCTTGATCACTGAATTGATTGGGTTTTCATCTTTATTACAACTAATAAGCAAAATGAAAAGAAGAAATATGAATAAAATATACTTCATTAAATTTTTCATATTATACCCCATATTTACTATTTGAGTATAACAATTAGTTTAATTAAATAAAAGTGAATATTATTTATACTCTTATTAAATAAGAGTTGCCGTCGTTTTAATATGCAAGCGGTGGAACTCTAGCCGAATAGCTAAAGTCCATTTTTCCGCTTGCGGGTGCATTCGGACGCATTTTATTGCGCCCTTCCTTATATTGGAATAATCGATAAAAGGTCATTTATTAACAATGCATAAAATTGCTCATTCCTTTTTAATTGCCTCAATTATTATAGCCGGCTGTACTTCGGCGAAACGATTTACTAATGAAGGCGATTTTTCACCAAGAAATTCAGAACCAAAGGTTGTCGAAACAGTTAAAAAAACACCGGAACCTTCTACGGATAGAAATGATTATTTTAATATCGGGAACGACGCGCTGGAAGTTTTAACCGGTGTTGCTTCATATTACGCGGATAAATTTCACGGCAGACAGACCGCTAACGGCGAAACTTTTAACATGTACGATTTTACCGCCGCGCACAAAGATTACCCATTTAATACAATACTTCGGGTAACAAATCTTGCCAACAATAACAATATTTTGGTACGAATTAATGACCGTGGTCCGTTTATCGAAGGAAGAATTCTTGATCTTTCACTCGGTGCCGCTTTAAAACTTGATATGGTTGGTGATGGAGTGGCGGATGTAAAAATTGAAGTTCTTGAATGGGGAAAGTGATTTTCTGTGACTAAACCTGGATTATTCATTAAGAATATTAGCACAGAGCTTCAGAGGCCGTGTGAAAATTATTCGGGATCATTAACCCAAGATTTTAATCTTGGGATTATACGTTAAAAAAGGACTTTATGTGGAACCGTTTCAACGGTTTTAAGGCTTTTCACACAAGCCCTTCAGCGCCGTGAATAATGGATAAACGGCTATCTCAGGTTTTAACCCAAAAGGTTGTTTGGAGAAAGCCCACGTTCCATTATCTTTAAAGAATCGCCGACAGCGCAATTAATAATCCTTTTATTTCTGTATCGTGTTCTGTAGCATAATTCCGGTTTAATTTAAGATTGAGCTTTCGATAATAAAAAACCCTGTTCAATATATTATCGAACAGGGTTGATTAAACCGGAACACATAAAAATCTATCTTACGTATTTCCACCAGTAGAAGTATTTATCCTCTAAATCCGCTATTGAAGGCATCGGGAAAAATTTGAGTTCGTCTCCCTTCGCAAACCAAAAACCATGTCGTAAAAATTTATAAGAGATCTCTTTAAGTAATGAGCCCAATCCTAACGTTTTTGTAAGTTTTTCCGGATTTTCCTGCAGTTCCATTACACAATCATAAAACCGGTAAGGATTAACAGCCGGCAAATCGATTTGGTAAATCTCTTTGTTTTTATTGTTATCTAAAAAGTTTTTGATGTTAAAATCGATTTGAGTGAAAACCATTTTAGGCGCACCCTTCGCTTTTTGACTGGTAATAAAATTGCCGAATTCGCGCTGATCTTTTGTCGAAAGAACCAGAGTATCCAATGGAGTTATTTCCTGATACATTCGGATTAACCCCGGCTCGTTATGAGCAGTATATTCCGCCGATTCAATTGGGAGAACTTTTCCATTTGCGGTAGTAAGAAACAACCTTTGAATCGAATTCAGATCAACATGTTCCAATACGTTGTATGAAGCAATAAATTTCGTTTTCTTAGGTGAGCCGTCCTCATGGGCAACTGTCTGTGCTAAAGTTTCTTCAATCGGGAAGTAATCATTTCTAAAATTGATGTCTAATTCGGCAAAAATCATTTTTCCACTAAAGTGTTTCGCGCTTCCGGTTGTGTAATGTTCTCCAAACTTATGTGGGTCGAGCTGAGAGGCAACCAATGCATTTATCGGGAAGACAATCATATATAATCTTTTCTCAAATTCAGCCATTTCTTCTCCATTATTAATTAATTTTCATTAAATAAAGCTATCAATTTGTCTTTTGAAGAGCAAGACTGTAAATTGAAACTTTTTTCACTAAATAACATCAAACAATTGTGAAATAAAAAATAAACAGCAATTGTTCTCTATGTTAATAAGAATACGAAATGAAAATAGATAAAAAATACTTTTTGAAACGGGGAATACCAATTCTACTCGGCGGCATCGGCGGATACTTATATTATTACTATATCGGATGTTACAACGGCAGCTGTCCGATCACCGGCAGTCCATATATTTCTACTTTGTACGGCGGAGCAATTGGTCTTATATTAGGAATGTCAAATAAAACCAAAAAAACCGAAGATGCAAACGATCGGTAAATCAATAGAAATTGAGGATTTGGTAAATATTTTTCCGGAAGCCGCTGTAATTCTAAAAGAGAAAGGTATTCGTTGCATTAAATGCGGAGAACCAATTTGGGGCTCACTCGAGGAAGCCGCTAAAGAAAAAGGTTTTTCGGATGAAGAAATAACCAAATTAATGATTGAATTAAATGAAAGATATCAGGGGAATCTAAATGTCAAAAAAGAATAGAAAAACTATCAGCGAAAAAAAGCAGGAAGAAATTAAACCTGCTCTTACACCTAAGCAAAAAAACTACATCTATACGGGAATATTTTTTGCGGTTGTCGCAATTTTATTTATTGTTAATAATACGAGAAGTGAGCCGGAGAGTGGGCCGTACCCTCCGAATTATAAATCTGCTTCATCAAATACATCAATGGCTCCGGAGTTTACACTCAAAACTACAGACGGAGGTAATTTATCCCTTTCGGATTATCGGGGCAAAGTTGTAATTATTGATTTCTGGGCTACATGGTGTGCACCTTGTAGAAAAGGGATTCCCGATCTTGTGGATCTGAAGCAAAAATACGGCGATGATCTTGAAATAATCGGCATCTCTCTCGATCAAGAAACAATATCGCAAGTAGTTCCTTTTATGCAAAAAAATAATATTAACTATCCGGTGGTTTACGGTAATTATCAAGTCACGCAGCAATATGGAGGGGTTAGAAGCATTCCGACTTCATTTGTAGTAGACCAAGAAGGTAAAATTGTTGATTCACACGTTGGACTTGTTTCTAAAAATGTTTATGAAAACTTGATTGATAAACTATTGTAAAATTTAATCTTTTGTTCAAAAAAAATGCCCGGTTTAGCCGGGCATTTTTGTTTTAAATGAAAACATTCAATTCGTTTTAATCGTTGTTTAGATCGATTCTTTTATTATCAAAATGGTCGGGATCGCCATGAATGTTTTTTTTCACCTCGAAATATTCGCCCCATTTTTGAAGTAAATCCCAAGAGTACAATCCGTGGTCGTGACCGTCTTTCCATTTTATCTGAATTGCGTAATTCCCAACCGGTTTTATGTTTTCAACTTCGTATTTGCCGGGTCTATCGGGACCTTTTGGCGGAGGAGCATAATGATTCCAAAGAATTGTTTCCCCTTTGTTTCCGGCATCCGGCGATTCATCTCTCAAAAATTGAAGCGGATAATCGTAAGTTTTACCGTTCTGCCATTCAATGGATAGAATTTTTTCTTCTTTATTTAATTTTATTTTTTTTGGTTGTGGCATATTTACTTTAAATTTTTCGGTTGAAAATCAGCCGTTGACTGAGCTTGTCGAAGTCAACATTTTTGTAGTTTTTTACACATCGACGAGCTCAATTCCAGGCATTACAAATATTAGTTATCGCCGCCGAGAATAATCGGCAATCCATCTTTTCCTTGACCAATAATAACGATTTTAGAATTCTCAGAATTCGCAAGTTTTTCGGTTGCTTCAATTCCTTTCCATCTTAACAATTGTTCGTTAATTCCTTCAGAAACTATATTCTGGAAATTCTTAATACCTTCAGCTTCAATCTCTTTTCTTTTCGCTTCTTGTTCTTCTTTTTTAAGAACGAAAGCCATTCTTTGACTCTCCTGTTCTGCTTGCAATTTTTCTTCAATTGAGGCTGTTAATCTTGCCGGAAGCATTATTTGTCTCAGAGCCGCGGCTTCAATTAAAATTCCCCTCGGACCGACCAAATTTCGCAATTCTCCCATTATTTCACCGGCTAAAATTTCACGCGATGCAGTATAAAGCGCTTTGGCTTCGTACTTCGCCGTTACTCCCCTAACAACAGAACGGAATTGCGGTTTTAAGATGATTTCAGAATAATTTGGTCCTACAGTTTTATAGATTTGATTTGCGTTTTCCGGATCCAATTTGAAAAGCAAACTAATTTCTAATTCAACACTCAATCCTTCCTTTGAAGGAACATTCATGTTTTCTTTAAGTTCTTGTGTTTTGATACTGAATTTTACAATATTCGCGGCCGGATTTACCAAGTTTACGCCGGCTTTTAGTGTATTATCGCTTACCATTCCCAGAAAATCAACAACACCAACTGTACCCGCCGGAACAACGGTAAATAATTGAAAAGCGGCAACAACCGAAAGTATAATTGTACCAATTAATGAAACGCTCGATTCCTGTTTACGCCCTCTTTTTTTAAGCTGCACCGATATTAGCAGAGTAGCAACAATACCCATTATCGCAAAAATGAATAACATATTTTTCTCCTTGTTTTATTAAATGTCATTATTAATCTTGTTCTTAAATTACTGCTATTCATGTTAAATCTAAAGGTAAACAGGAATCATTCTAACTCAATCGCGATTGCCACAGAATTGTAAATTAGCGATTCCAATTAATTTACAGTGATAAATAAACGATATACGGTCGCTCCAAGTTGGTCACGAATCCTGCCTACCCAGCGTGTTGCATAACTAATTGTTAATAGAAATTACAGTTGACTGAGCTTGTCGAAGTCAAAATAAACCTCAATTCTGTGCATATCGACAAGCTCAATGAACGGAATTTTTGAGTTCTGCAACGCGCACTACCGGCAGGCAGGCGAGTTCGGGATGACAAGTCTTTTGATTTTTTTTGCTGAATCTACTTAACCGCCTTGAGAGGGCCAAGAAGCCAAACTCTTTCACCATGTTGTATTTTTGCAACATGATTTTCATTTCTAAATAGTATTTTAATTTAATACCCCAAAATTTATTTGGCTCAAAGGCATTTAATTTATGGAAGTGAAATGAAAGCTCCCAGAAAGATCAATATTTCCCTTTTAACAATTGTAACCTCGGTTGGAATTATTATTTCGCTATTGCTACACATTTATTGGTACTCTCAAGAACTACCTTACAGCGTAGAGTTATACTCTCAAAAATCTTATGGCGGCGACAGCTTTGAAATTCTAAGAGAAATGGACGGAGACGGATATTGTGAGCTAATTGATATTGGTTATGCTCCCAATACGAATACCGAAATGACCTCTATTTTGGTTAGGTCAGAACTCCAGAAAACTATAAATCAAATGAACATATTCCACCCAATCGTGGTAGGAGATGCTGTATATTTTTTTGATTTTAACGAAGACGGGTTTGAAGAAATATTTATTCTCTCACAAGAAAAGGATTCACTTTTCTTGGATGGATTCGATTTCTTCAACAATCATAAATATTTCGATAATGTTAAAATTATGGTGAAACCCGATTCTGCTTTAACTGAATCATGGGATATTATGCCGTCAATTGCAAAAATTGATGGTCCTGCAGATGACAGATATATGATATTTAGCATCACAACGGGTTTTGCAATATACCCTCGTGGTGTATATAAATATTCATTTAATAAACTTAATATTATTCAAAAATTTGAAACGGCCGCTCCTATTGTATTTAAAAATGTTAACATCTATGATCTTGACAATGATGGAAAGGAAGAAATACTATATTCTTCAACTTCGCATGAAAACTCTCTAAACTTAAATTATATTCCAATATAATTTAATGATACTTTAAGTCATGTTTTTGTTTTAGATAATAATCTACAGCTCAAATGGAATTATACTATTGAACATAAAAAAACATCTTTCCAGACAGATATCATCAAAGGCGATAGTGCAAATTATATCTTCGCATTACTAAAATATTTTGGAAGAAGTGATTCGAGCAATCAAAAGCTCATATTTTCTTCAGATGGAGAGTTAATACTTATGTCGCCCTTGTATTTGGAAAATCCATACATAACATATTTAAGCGAAGTCAAGGATGATTATATTATTTACAGCTCAAAAGACTATTTATTTAAAGACTATATTAAAAGAGAATACTACTTAAAGCAATCGTTTAACGACTTCAGCCCTTTGGTGAACCTAAATTCAAATGATTTATTTGGACATCAAATAATTGTTTGTGCAGCAGATGATGAATTACTTTTTTTCGATCAAGATTTAGTTTTAGTTGCCCGAATGCCTTTTCACATCACACGCTCATTTACAAAAAACGGCTTTAGTATTGGTAAAATTAAAAATGAGCCCTATCCCTTATTAGCTACTAATACCGGCGAATACATCGCCTTATACAGTCTTAAGAGAAATTACCACTTAGAAGTTTTATGGTCTTTTATTTTTTCAAGTTTTTCAATTATTGTAATTCTGTATTACTTCACTCCGTTCGCCAAAAAATCGCTTATCTACACAAAATTTTTTAACTATTCACTATTCTCAACGCATCAAGCAGTGGTGATAATTAACTCAAAAAACGAAATTATTTTTTCAAACAAACTCTTCGAGGAAATACAGAATAACATTTCCATCAATTACAGCAAACGGAACATGGAAATTGGAAGCAACTTCGAATTGACATCAAATAACGGTGACTTGCAATACAGAGCTATTCATATACCCGTCAATTTGTTTGGAAAATATCTGTTGGCGCATATATATTTTATTGAAGATCAAACGAAAGCCCTTCTTAGGGAACGTTCACAAGTCTGGTCACACGCGATTCAAAAAGTAGCGCATGAAATAAAAACTCCGCTTTCTTCAATAAACCTTAATCTTAAATACATTCAAAATACCCTCAAAAAAGATGATAGATTAAATCCGCTTTTGGAAAGTGATTTTTCACTTATCAAAAACGAAGTTGACCGGATTAAAAATCTTACGAATAATTTATTAAAATTTGCCAACCTCCAACCACCTTCGAAAGAAACGGTATTTCTCGATGAAATAATGACAAAATCGTTTGAAAAGTTTGAAAGTTACACGAGTCATGAAGTTAGGATTAACTACAAAATCGATGACCCTGCGACAAAAGTAGAAGTGGATTATTCAGAATTTCTGGAAGTTATGCACGTTTTGGTTGAAAACGCTATTGACGCGATATCGGCGAGAGGCGCGATTTCAG
>JAIPBD010000034.1 GCA_021739765.1 Melioribacteraceae bacterium | reverse complement strand
TAGGGATTTATCAAAAAAATGGACTATGCCGATTAGAAATTGGGCACTTGTTCTTTCCAATTTTTCAATTTATTTTGAGGACAGGTTTAATGACTCAATATAACTTTTTCCATTTACACAAAATATTTTACAGTCTCTTATTAAGAAGCAGAGTCCGGTTTAATGGACTCTGCTTCAATATTAATTTGAATGAAAAGATGCTAAATCCACACCTAATCTATTTATGCGGTTCTTCAAGTTCTTGTGAGATTCGCTTAACTTCCTTGACTAATATTGGAATCGCAGGGTAAACCATTCCATGATCGTATCCATCCAATTCCAAAATTTTGGTATTTGTGTGTCCGGCGACCTTCATCATCCGGTACATGTATGCGTTTTCTTCATATCTGCCCAGCAATTCAAGTTTGCGATCACCGGTAATTAATATCAAGGGCGGAGCATCGGCGCGGACATGATACAACGGTGCGAGGTCATCAACTATTGGTCGGGTGCCCGGAATTCCTCTTTCTTCACGGACAGTAAAATGAGTTATAGTATGCCCGCTGAAAGGAATTAATCCGGCGATTTTGTTTGCGTCAATATTGTGATCGGCTAACCATCGTTTGTCTAATCCAACCATGCTTGCAAGATATCCGCCGGCGGAATGTCCGGAGATAAATATTTTTGACGTATCACCGCCAAACCGATCGATATTTTCGAAAACCCAAGCTACCGCCGCCGCCGCGTCTTCGATATAAACGGGGGCTTTTACTTTTGGATAGAGTCTGTAATTCGGAGATACAATTGCAATTTGATTTTTTTTCATTGACTCTATGATGAACTTCTCGCCGGTTGTTAATCCTCCACCGTGAAACCAAATTATTGTCGCATAGTTTTCTAAATTTTCCGGATAATAGATATCCAAAACACAACGTTCGTTTATATACTCATCCGAGCTGTTAATCTGGTCAGGGTAATAATGTAAATTTGATTCTGTTGTGTAACTAATTTCTTGTGAGTAGAGGGTGGTTGTAAATACGATTGATAAAATAAAAATTTGAACTAAATTCTTCACAGTATTTCCTTCTTGTCTAGATGCTAAAATTTTGTTCTTAAATATATCATTTGAAGAATTACTAAACTAAACCCAAGTTAAAATCATTGTTCATATTGATTCCACAATCCAAATTCATAGGGTGTCCATAAAACGGATGTTAAACCGGCATCCTTAAAAATTTCGTTGACCCAAGTATTACAAGTATAAAACAAGGAATAGTTTCCCCGACCTTCATAAAAATCATCATTTACCCAATAACCTTTACCGGGAAGGAGTATTTTATTTCCCTCCGCATCAGAATCAAATGAATTAAAAATTGATTTTTTTATTGTCATGTATTGATCGATGCAAACCGGAATTTTAATCCAGTCCGAATATTGATTTTTATATCTGACAACATGCATCAACGATGCTTCGGAGAAAAACAAAGCATTTATTGCCGTCGAAATTGTTAAGTCATCCCATGAGGGAGAATTCAAATAAAATTCCTTCTCTCCCCAACTGAAAGAAGCAAACTCGTGATTGTAATCAATGTTTAGTTCGATTTTGTCTTCCGGTAATAAATATTCCGATGGGATTATTATTTCGAGATGAACTCCATTCGTAGCAAGGAATATATGATGATTTTTTTCGCAATCAGAATTTTCTTCTGAAATCATTATAAGACTAGTCAGTAGGGATGAAATCAGATAAAGGAGTGGTGGGCTGAAAATTGTGCATACAATCATCAATGCTGCTTTTTTTATTGTCTCAAAATTTTTCATAAAAACGGGGCTTTAACGCCCCGTAAAAATTTGAAAATGAAAAAGAATTTATAATTCGACGATGAGAATAACTTTTTCCTCTCCTCGCATTACATCAACAGTTATTCTTTGACCCGGTTTAAAATCAGCCAATCTGTTCATATAATCGTAAATGTCACCAACCGCTTTTCCATCCAAAGCGACAATAACATCACCTTTTTGCATTCCGGCTTTCTGAGCCGGTCGGCCTTCAATAACCGCATCCGCTCTTAACCCTTTGGAAGTTGTGCCTGCAACATCGGGCATAATACCAAGCGTAACTTTGTATTTTCTACTCGGTGATTGCTGAACTTTCGGCCCGGCTTCTTGATAAACTAATGCCTCATTACGATTGATAACATCTAAAGCAAGATCATAAAGCATGTCTGCAACCAGTTTTTCTTCTTCATAATTGATTTTTTCCGGAACATCTGCAGGCGTGTGGTAATCGTCATGAATTCCAGTAAACGCAAAAAGAACCGGAATATCTTCAGCATAAAATGTAGCGTGATCAGAAGGGCCGTAACCTTCCGGCGAAAGTTGGGCTTTAATTTCGTGCTTTTCCGCGTATTCTTTTACTAAATCAGCAAGTCCGATCGCTGTTCCTGTGCCACCGATTGTGATTGCTTTTTCTTCGGGGTTCATTCTTCCAACCATATCAAGGTTTATCATAAATTTAATTTTACTTAAATCAATGAGTGGATTTTCGGAGAAAAATTTTGAACCGATTAATCCCATCTCTTCGGCGGCGAAATTCATAACAATTATGCTTCGTTTGAGATTTGATTTATTCGCGGATAATTTCTCGGCAATTTCAACAACAGCGGCTGTTCCCGAAGCATTATCATCAGCGCCGAAATGGATTGCTGAAGTATCCGGTCTGCGTGAACCTGATCCGACTCCGCCCATTCCAAGATGATCGTAATGACCGCCAATTAAAACATATTCATTTTTGAGAACAGGGTCCGAGCCTTCAATAAATCCGATGATATTTTGGGTTGGAACAGTATTCTGAACGATTTCGGTTTTTCCGGAAACTTCGATTCCGGACTCAAAACTATTTGGCATTTCCGAATCATTCAGAGAGGCTTCGAGCTGTTCAATAGTAACCTCAAAATCTTTCAACAACATATCGGCAGCCGATCTTTTCAAATGAATAACGGGAATACCAACCGCGGATTCTTTTCGAGAGTTTTCGATATTGTAAAGTTCGTCGCTTTCGTCAAAAATCTTACCGGAAACAAATATTACGCCGGCAGCTTTATTATCTCGTGCGGTCAATGCTTTTTTGCGAATTGAGCTGTAATTATCGTATTTACCGGCCGAGTGCGCATCCGATTCTTCGGGAGCGCCGCGAAGAATTATAACCCATTTGCCTTCAACATCAACCGATTCATAAGAATCCCAAGAAAGACTGTCATTCTCAAACTGGAAACCGTATCCGACAAAAGCAAATGGAGCAGTTAATTCATCGGTAGAAGAAATTATCATCGGGGAAAAGTCTTCATTTAATTTTCCGCTAAAACCCGGGAAAGTAAAAGAGTTGTTTTGTCCGGCTTCAACTGAAACCGTAACATCCATAAACTGAAAGTAATTGTCACCAAGAGGTTGCAATCCAATTTGTTTGTAATGTTTTCTTAAATATTCGGCAGCTTTTTTGCCGCCTTCGGTTCCGGGTTTTCTTCCACCCAATTCTTCAGAGGCGAGGTAATATATGTGTGCTTTTAATTCTTCAACCGTAACGTCGGGGGATTCGGTTACTTGCGAATATATTGAGCTTGAGTAAACAAGTGTAAATACTAAAAATAATCTTACGATTTTCATTAATTCTCCGTTTTGTGATTTACAAATTTAATAAAAGAAGGAAAGAGGACAAGCGAAAGTTCCATCTCAAACTTTCGCTTTAGATAAGATTTATTTTAGCAGGTTCATTTTACCGGTAAACTGCATGCCGGCGGATTCGAGTTTGTATAAATAAATTCCGCTGCTCATTTCAACTCCAAACGAATCTTTTCCGTTCCATTTTACAAAATATAAATTGGCGGGAAGTTCATTGTTCACCAAAGTAATAATTTTTTCCCCGGTAATTGAATAAATGGTCAGATCAACATTTTTGTTGGATAAACTATTTGGAATTCGAAATGTAATTGTTGTTGTCGGGTTAAATGGATTCGGATAATTTGCTGCGTATAATTCTTGTGGAATTAAAGTGGATTCCGTTTCCGTGTTAACTCCGGTAATTAATGTTCGGCCTTCCTCGTATTTTAATCCATTTTTGTTAGCGAGATATAAATTTGCCCAATCGGGACGGGTAGATTGAATTAAATATTCACTTCTCCATTCCTCATCCGTTAAACGTTTGAATCCGGTTGTCACATATTCATGATAGCTGCTTACCGGTCCCGCGAAAGCTACATTCCCAACTCCGGGTAAATTTGCTGTAATTATCGCGAGATCAATATCACCGGTTCCGGCGTGAGCCACAAATCCAACCATATTTCCGGCCTCGTCGGTTGGCGCAGTATGATAGTCGGCCACAACGGCATTGTTATTTTCTTCTAAACCGGGATAAAGCAAATCCATAAACCAACCATTAAAAGGATTCTCTCCACATACACCTTCCGGATTTTTTGTTATAGTTCGTTTTAAAAAGTTTTTTTCAGATTCAGAAAGAGCGAGTCCGCTCAATTCTTTTTCCGAAATAACCTTTAGTGTATCGATCACACCGTAGAATTTATCCCAATAGCTGTTGATATATGAGAAGTCATATTCAATTTCGTTTAACATGGATTTTGTTTTGTCGGTAAATTTCATGAGTTGGCTGAAAAAATCGGGCACAGGTTCAACATATCCGTAAGGAAAAGAACATCCTATTCCACCGGTATAGGATTGTTTTGAATAGAGGATATTATCATGCCGAAGTTCTGTCCATGAAGCGAGCTGGGTGTTCATCATTTTTTGCCACCAGGCAGCTGATTGCATAAAATTCGGGAGATTTGATCGATCATTCGGCGGATTTAGTTTCCTTATAGAGTTTAACCACAAGTTGTAAATTGATGAATCCCAAAACTCCGATGTATATCCATCGACCAGATACCTCAGAGCCGACAATTCCTTCCAATATTTGTATTGCTCTAATTCACCTTGCAGCAATTGGTTCGCAGCATCATTTCCTAAAGCAAAAAGCACATCAAGTGTAGAAGGCAGTAATCTCGCGGAATTTATTTTATCATAAACAACACTTCCCGTTATGTAGGAATCGATGATAAATCTTTGTCCGAATAACATAAACGCCGATGCCGGTTTTATTTTTTCGGGCGACATCGGATTACGAATTAAAACTTGTGACAGAATTTTTTGTTCGGCAAAAGGTGAATTAATTAACTCATTTTGCAGCTCTTCGATTTTTAACGAATCCGTAAATTGACTTACATCATCGATATCTAATGTTTCTAATAAGGAAGAGAGATTTTCGACTTTTACATTATCCTGATCACCAATAAAAAGGGAGATGGCGCGTTCAATTTTTTTATACAATTCAAAAGAGTTGTCCTTTGCGCATAATTCACGGATCAGCAAAGCATCTAAAATTTGTCGTTTTTCTGTTGCAAAACTTACCTCGGGAACTACATTTTCCGGGGCAATCAAATATAGTTCGGTTCTGCCTAACCAAATCATTGTTTTGAAATAATCGGACATATCTTGTGTAAAAGTATAATGCCCCCGCACAGTAAATTGGCTGAAATCAAAATTCCTTAATTCATCGGCAAAGATTTTCACCGGCTTCATTTCTTCATTTTCGATATACTCAATAAATTCTGTAATTGCGGGTTGTGACTCGCTGAATACCGGCGTATAATTTCCCGTCAACAACATCAAACTGACACCGAGATAAACATCGATATCGATTAATGAGGTTTTTAATTCAGTATTTCCAGAATATTTTGTTGCCAATTGCGGAAAATCATTCCGCATATTTTCGAGCAGAAGTTTTAAGTTTGGAATCAAAAATTGAGACTCTACATGCATCAAAATGTTATTGTAGGAATGGTGCAGCGCGAATAAAATTGCGTCACTCGATATATAAACCGGCAAGTCTTTTATATAGACATTATTAAATTGGTCTTCAAACTTCTCTCTGCTCTGCCTTTCCGTTACCACAAATCCGTGTTTCTGAAGCAGTGAAATTTCATCGGAGGTTAAATTAAATTTGATCTCCATCGAATCCGAATAAAGCGCATTTGACCACAAATCACCGACCGAGTTTAAATATTTACCCGAATTATTCTGAGTTCTGAAATCGTCGAGTGATTGGTTTTCGAAGCTTTGTAAAGCTTTTTGATACTCGCTCAAAGTAAAGTTTACATTTTGAGCGGAAAGAGGAATCATACAAAAGAGAAGAATTATCAGCGGATGGAGTTGCTTTTTCATTTTCGATCTTATTTTGTTTTAAAATTTACTTGTCAAAATAAAAGACGCATGAATCTTTTTGAATTGTACGAAGATTAAAATCTATTGTCAATGATAAATCCATGGCGGTTCAACCGTTAAAAATTAATATGGCACCAACTAAAAGAATGATTGTCGCGATTGATTTGCGCATCAAATCACCTTCCCTAAAAATCCTTCCGCCGATAATTGTCGCGAAAAATACAGAGGTTCTTTTTACAGATAATACCAGCGCAACCGGCGCTAATTTTACGGCCTCAAATTGGAATAACCTGTAACCAATTGTAAATATCGAAATCAAAATAAGCCATTTGATCAAGTTTTCTTTAAATGCGGATTGGAAAATATTTGCCGGCTTTTCTCGTTTCAACAGAACTATCAGTAAAAATATAAACGCCGAAAAAAGATGTTGGACCGACATCATTGAGGTTGGTGAGAACTTAAAATCAAGAAGCAATAATTTATCCAGCACCGAAGTTACCGTAAAAAGAAGAATCGCGATTATTATGTAATGATGTTTTCCCGATTTGATAAATATTTTTAGAGGTGCCAATAAATCTGACGAAGTATTCTTTTCAATTGTGTAAGTCCCGATGAGCAACAAAACCATTCCCAGAATTTCTAAACTCGAAAGTGATTCACCAAGAAACAGAAATGCCGCGATGGCTGTGAAACCCGGTGTTAAAACCAATAATGGTAACGCTTTGCTTATCTCGAAATTCTTGATGGAAAGCATAACGAACAAAAATGATAAAGCTCCCAGAAAGGACTTCAAAAATAGTATTAAAAATCCGATCGATTCAATTTTGGAGAAATCAACCGAAATTAAAAACGGAACTGAGAACAATAGGTTAAAAAGCGAAACAAGAAAGGAAAATTGAAGAGCGGAGAGATTAAATAGAACTCTCTTTTCTGAGATTGCGGCTGCAGCGGAGAATAGTGCCGAAAATGAAGCAAAAATTATCCATTCCATATTTCAAATTCCATGATGGCAGTTTCGCGGTTTACCATTCCAAACCAACTTTGATGTAAATATTTCGTCCCGGTTCCAAATTATTTATGCCTCGTAAAGTTGACAGATGATGACGGTAACTTTTGTCGAATATATTTTGAATACCAAAATGAAAGCTTAAATCGGCTAAACCAATAGGAATTTTGGAAGATGATAATGCCAAATCGTAAATGGAAAACCCGGCAGTTTTTTGTTCACCAAAAGCAGCATTTTTTTGAGTCGTATAAATTGTGGAGGAAAAATTAAAAGAACAACACTTAAACAAATTGCCATCCACTCCAACTTTAAAATTTAACGGCGGCATTTGAGGCAAGTTGGAATGGTTTTCCAAATCTTCTCCCCGCACATACGCACCATTTAAGTAAAATGCTAAATCTTTACTGAATGAATAATTGGCAGTGAAATCGTATCCATACAAAGCGGCTTTGCCGACATTTTCTTTTGCATAAACTTCAGAAGTTTGAAATTGGTCAACTACAAGATTTGTAAGACTGTTGTAAAATAAACTTCCTGTAATCGAGAAGTTACCGGAAGCAAATCTAAAACCTGCGTCAACAAAATTCCCAATTTCAGATTCCAACTCAGGATTTCCCAAATAAACTGCTCCGCCCAGTTGTATGTATTGGAATCTCTCCTCCAGAGATGGTGAACGAAATGAACGCGCGAGATTTAGTGATAAACTCAATTTTTCTGAAAATGAATAAAGCAGACCAATATTTGCACTGGTGGAAAAACTATTTGTTTTCTCCTCTTCCCACAATAAAATTTGGTTTGGTGGAGAAGGATCTAATACTCCGTTTGATAAATAACTCACCGGATTTTTAGTCTCAGCATTATAAACATTTATATAATCGACTCTTCCCCCAAAAATCAGTTTCATTTTTTCTGAGTATTTAAACTCATCTTGAATGAAAATTCCGTAACTGGAAAACTTTGAATCGGGATTTGGTTTCTCGGTGATAAGAGTTGAGGGTTTTATAAATACAGTTCGTAATCCATTATAAGACCTTTGCCATGCATCGAAACCGAATATCAGAAAATGGTCTGTAGCTGGAAGTAAGTTGGATTGAATTTGAAATCCATTTGTGATGTGTTCCGCTCCGGGATTGATAATCACATTTCTATTGGGAATTAATTCAACTTGACGATCAATATTCTGGTTGAAGTATTTGATCGAAAGGTTGTTTAACAGATCAGAGATATTTCTAAAAATATATTCGAAACTGATGAGCCGTCTTTTTGCCGAAATGTACTTTGCCGATGCATCCTGCGGAAATGGTGCGCCGCCTGGAATTCCAACATCCGTTGCCGAAAAATTTTCAAATTCTACGGACAGTTCATTTTCATCCGCAATTCTAATTGATGCGGAAAGTGAAATGTTGTTATCCCGAAAATGGCTTTGCTGTAGTTCGCCATCAGGTGTTCTGATATTTTTGGCGTTTCTTATTGTGCCGTTTAAGTTAAATCGCCAATATTCATCAGAAAATGCCAATCCTAAATTTCCCGTTCCGCTTTGATTTGCAGAATTATAAGTTGAGAAAGTTGAACCGGAAACTCTGAATTCGTCAGAATATTTAGCCTTTTTAGAGTAAATATTTACAACTCCTCCCATCGCTCCCGAACCGTAAAGGGATGATAGCGCGCCTTTAACAACCTCAATTCGTTCGATGTTGTTTAGATCAATTAAGGATAATCCGGCGGAGATATTCGTTGAAGTTTCGATTCTGTTTCCATCGATCAGTACGACGAGTTTTTGTTTGCTCAATCCTCTTATCGTTACTTCAGTTCCCCAAGTTCCATCCTTTCCGGTTGTTATCCCGGGTTCATTTTCCATCAAATCCGAAGGAGTAAACGCCGGCATACTTTGAATTTTTTCGGAAGTTATAATTTCAAGCGGGAGAGGATTTTCGCTTTTGAGCGTGAGAAATTTTGAACTGTGAACGGGAATCTCTTCCAAGTTTATTACTGATTTTTCCAGGGGTAAAAGAGTTTCGTTTAAAGCTTTATCCGCTGATAAAATAATTCGATTTTTCTTGTATCCGATATGTGTGATGAGCAATTCATATTCCTTTTTCGCCGGAACGATAATTGAGAATCTCCCTTCGGAATCACTGGCAGAGCCAAGTGTTGTGTTCAATACTGAAATATTCGCGTTAAATATGGGCAGTCGGGAATCTGAATCAACGACTTTTCCTCTGATTATTATCGATTGAGAATACAAACTTGTTTGAAATGCTAAAGAAGAAAAAAGAAGGAGAACCGAAAAAATCAATCTTCGCATATTGAAATCCCACAACGCAATTTAAATAGCACTTAACTGTCTTAAAAAATTATATTACAATATGAAAACTAAGGATCAGTCTTCATCCAAACAAATGAATTGGGATTGTTACTAATGATTACTCAAAAAAACTTATGAAAAGCGGGGTAATTGAATAGCAGGGAATTACTATTCAGATTTCTCAATATCATGATCAAAAATACACTCAGTCTCACAAACATCGCATTCCGTAGTGCACTTTTTCTGATATTCTTTAAATCCTTCAAAGTATTTTTTCATACCGGATTCATTCGAAGTAAAAAACTCTAAAAATTTAATAAGATTTTCGGCGGTTTCCAGAGAAATCAAGTGTTCAATTTTGCATGCGTCTTCGAGGGCAACTTCGGGATCAATTCCTAAAATTTCATTAAAAAATTTCTTGAACGCTCTTCGATTAACCAAAGTTGCGTTAATTAATTTTTGCGCTACTTCAGTCAAATGATAAAATTTGTTCTGATCCTCTTCGATGTAACCCTTTTCTTTGAGTTTCCTTAATGTAATCGAAGCGCTTCCACGACTGATATTTAGGTTTTTGGAAACATCGCTGGAGCGGGCATATCCATTCTGCTTTAATAATTCGTGAATAGCCCAGAGGTGATGAAAACTGCTGTGGGTTAACTCAGTTTCTTCAAATTTCTTCCAGGTTTCGGGTGTTTTTTCGATTTTAATTGCACTTGACATATCACAAATATAGATAATTTTTCAAAAACACTCTGTGTCTATTTTAAGTATCATAATCCTTTCAAGAATTTGTTCTTCCAAATTATTAGAATTGCAGAGTAGAAATAAGGAATTATTATGAACTTGCTAATTGATCTCGATGGAGTGTTACGATTCGGAAATAAAACAGCCGATTTTCTGGATGAATTTTTTCAATTTATTCAAAATGAGAATGTGAAAGCGGTAATTCTGAGTAATTCAACGTTGTCGAATGCTGATTCTATTTATGGATTCTTTAGGGAAAATAACAAACCTATTAAAATACCGGTTATGACCGCAGCGGATGCCGCCTTTCAATTTTCAAAAGAAAATTATTCTTCGGTAAGAACATATTGCAATGACACGATAAAAAAGATGTTCGCGGAGATTGAAAATGAATTAAACCCCGACGCGATTGTGATTGGTGATATCGGTGATGCATGGAATTTCGGGATTATGAATCAAATATTTCTGCATGTAAAAAACGGTGCGGATTTAATTGCGATGCAGACAAACAGATTTTGGAACGACCCAGATAAAGGGCTTCTGCTTGATGTCGGTCCATTTGTGAAAGCAATTGAATACGCAACCGAAACAGAAGCAAAGTTAATCGGTAAGCCCAGCCCGTTGTATTTTGAAGCCGCTCTGAATCTGATAGGAAGCGAAAAAAATGATGAATTTTACATGATTGGAGATGATCTGGAAACAGATATCAGAGGAGCACAATTGAGCGGAGGCAAAGGGATTCTTATTTACACCGGAAAAACGAATTATCCGTTATCAGCAACAAATAAAATTAAACCCGATTATGAAGTATTTAATTTACGTGAAGCGGTGCAATTACTTCAAACGCTAATCTGACCTTTCCTATTTAGGGCAAGCTCAACAATCTTTTTGATAACTTCATCGGATTTATATCCTCCAACTTGTGCCGAACGCATAAATCCGGCATCAAGGGAAAGATCAGGATTCGGATTTACTTCGAGAATATATAATTTATTTTCAGCGGATAACCTCATATCAACTCTGCAGTAATCCCTCGCGTTAACTCCTTTTGCCGCAATAATTGCAATTTCTTCAGCTTTTTTCTGAATATCGGAAGGCAGATCTGCCGGGCATTTGGGAGTTGTGGTAAGATATGCTTCGTGCTTGGGCTCCCATTTTGCCTGATAACTGACAATATTGTGTAAATGATCCGGCATTGCTGAAAAATCAATTTCACTGATTGGTAAAACTTCGTGGTTATGGTCCCCGATAACAGCAACATTTAATTCACGTCCGCTTACGTATTCTTCCAGTAAAACATGTTGATTAAAATTGGAAAAAATGTGCTCCACACGGTTTTTAAGTTCGTTGTAATTTTTAACCACCGATTCATTTTCAATTCCAACGCTTGCGTCTTCGTATGCCGGTTTTACAATGATGGGGAAAGTTAAATCAGTTTTATAAGTTACTGTTGGTTCTTTTATCAAACGGAATTTTGGAGTGGAAAGCCCGAAGGTTGATAGTATTTGTTTTGTAAGGAATTTATTCTGGCAAGTGCCTAAAGCAAGCGAAGATGAACCTGTAAAAGGGATTTTCATCAATTCCAAAATCCCGGCAAAACTCATCTCTAATTTAGCGTCCGAATTAAAGATTTCAACCAGATTAAAAATTAAATCCGGTTGATTTTTTTCAAAATCATCGAAGAAAATATTTATGTCATCAAGTAAGTTTAGTATGTAAGCGTCGTATCCTGATCTGTGTAGCGATTCCGCGATACTTTGAAACTCAGCGATGGGGTCAAAAATTTCTAATTCTGAATTTTCCGGGGATTGAAAAAATCCACCCAAATTGGTCTGATATTGATCGTTTATTTCAGGGTAAAATTCGTTAAATACAACCGCTATTTTCAATCTATTCTCTCAATCAATAAAATTAATTTGCCAATTATACCACATATAAATTTTGATTCAAAAAAGAGTTGCGTTCATTTTAAATCATTTATGGAAGGCGAATTTTATTAGACCGGCTTTCTCTTTATATTCGATATCGGATTCACGCAAATTAACATTAGAATTAAAATATGTCACTTTATCCTCAACCAGACAAATACCGCTGTGGACCATTTGCATTAAAATATGCTCTTGTAATGCTTGGCATTTTTAAACACGAAGATCAAATTTCAATACTTGCCGGCAGCACATGGTGGGCCGGAACAGATGAAATCGGTCTTGCAAAAGCCGCCAAAAAATTTAAATGCAAGATGAAATACTTACAGTCCGACATTCCGGAAGAAGCAAAACATCTGCTCGATGCTGAGCTGAACGCCGGCTTTCCTTGCATTCTAAGTGTTGATAATTGGGAGCATTGGTGCACGGTAGTTAATCATTCGAAAGGTAATTATGTAGTGATTGATTCAGGAATGGAGAAAGTTGTTAACGTAAAATCCACGAAGCAATTATTGGAATATTGGAGATACAAAGATGATGAAATGTTGAGTTACGATGCTTACTCAATCCATCCTAAATTTAAAATAAATACAAAAGCTAAGTTTACTCCTTCTATCGCCCGTGAGGTTATGAAAAAAAGGAAAGCCGAACTTGCGGTTAAATGGGATTTGTATTTTAATGATATGATTAGTATTTGTGAACCACGTTTAAAACATGGAATTAATTCGATTTCATTTAATGAATTTTTACGAAGAAACCAAAAATACATTGTTGAAAGTGTCGCTAACTGGCACGGTGTTCCCGCCTACGAAGAATTAGAAATGGTTCTTGAGAATATGAAAACAATAGCCAAAGTTTATGATTTGATAATTCCGAACGAAGAAGAGAAACATGCTATTGTTGATATAACATCCGTGCTAATGATGTATTCTTGCGGGAAATATGGAATGAATCCAATTTATTGATAATTGCCAAAATCTTTGAAACGGAAAAGAGAAGGAGACTCAAATGATTAGAAATCCTAAAATTCTTGAAAGAACTAAAACAGCTTTATTAATTATTGATATACAAGAAAGAATTCTTGGGGTGATGCAGAATCCAAAAGGTGTTGTTGAAAATACAGTCAAACTGATTGAAGGAATGAAAATTCTTAACATTCCGGTCTATTTTACCGAGCAATATCCAAAAGGTTTGGGAGCTACGGAAAGTACAATAAAAGCTGCTCTCGGAAACTCGGAAGCAATTCAAAAAATGAGTTTCAGTTGCGGAGGGGCAGGAGAATTATTCAAAGATTTCAGAAGAAAAGGAATTGAACAAATTATTATTTGCGGGATTGAATCACACGTCTGTGTTCAGCAAACCGTTCTCGACCTTCTCGCAAATAATTTCCAAGTCGATGTAATTGCCGACGCTATCTCTTCGCGCAAAAAAGTTGATTACAATACCGCGTTGTTCAGAATGCAGAGTAATGGCGCGGAAGTTACAACTACCGAATCGGTTTTGTTTGAGTTGTTAAATGTATGCGGAACGGATGAATTTAAGTCGGTTTCGAAATTGGTGAAGTAAATTAAAGTTTCATTCTGAACGCAAGTGATAGATTCTCTTTTTGCGGTATAAGCGTGAATGAATTTATCAAACTTTTCTCTTGATCAAAATTATTGCGATAGATGATGTAGGAGACCAACGAACCAACCGCCGCCCCGACAATTACATCGCTGAGATAATGTTTGGAATCTTTTATTCTTGAATAACCGACATAACTTGCCCAACCGTAGATAGTCGATAAACTTACTGTTTGAAACAGATAATAATAACCATCATTTTTAGCTGTTAAATCCCATTCGTTAAAAACGTCGTTTAGTTCTAAGGCCAAGTATGTCGCGGCGGCAAAAGTGGTTGAAGTATGTCCGCTAAAAAAACTTCGATTGTCAGAACCATCCGGCCTTTCACGATTGACCAAATTTTTGGCGTATTCGGTGATAACGTATGTGTAGAGCAGAGATTTCCTAAACCCAAAAAGTTTATGGTAGGTGTCGGAAGTAACTGTGCTGCTTCCAAGTAAATTTGAAGTCAGATTGTATGCGAATCTTCCGAAAAACAAAATGTTCGGCAGCAATTCTTTATCGATACTTCCAAAACTGTAACTCTTTCCGTGAAATTTATTCGATAAATTTCTTTCGAAGTTGGAGGGGTCAAGCAGAATATGATTGGCAAATGAACTGTTTTGAAATGAAGGGCTTAATAAAAAAGCGATTGAAAATGGAACATCAGACCATGAAACTGTTTTTTGAATTCCTTGATAAATATTGCCAAACGAATGTTCTAAATTGTCAGAGTTCAGAGTATTTTTATTCAAGATTTGCGCTGATGCAAATTGACTAATTAAGAGGAGTGATATTATCGGAAATATTTTCGAGATTTTTTTCAAATGTGAATGATCTCAAATTTGTTTCAAAATCAATTGTTCGTCGTTCAATATAAGATTGTAATTTCTGAATTTCCACATCAAAGTTGTATCGCCCGTCACCAAGAAATTGATCGTTGTTAAATCCGGTTCGAATTGTTGTTGATAAGGAATCTATAATATTTGGTATCAGATTGGTTTTAAATATCCTATTAATATTTAATGCGGTGTTGTTTTTATATATTGAAAACAATTCTTCATTCTGTAAAAGTTTTCGAATTATTTCATTATCACCGTAAAGTTTACTGTTATCAGTTTCCGAAAAACATTTATCAAAATCCCAGGGAACAATATGATAATTCGATTCGGGGTTTTCTTTTACGAGAAAAAAATTATTGGTGAACGCATCAATGTTTCCGAGAATTGATGTAACGGAATGATACCTTAGATAGTTAGAAACTTTCAAAAATTTATTAATTCCATTTATATTTTCTGAAATGTTACAAGTATCTAAAGCATTTATAAATTCGTAAAGAGAATTAAAATTATCGTCATCCGGAATTTTTTTCTCGAAACTGCTTTCGGGATTATTGGTAACATTAAAAGTAAATTTAGAATCGAACCCGAGTTTAAATAGTTCCGCTACTTTAAGATTTCGATTTTCAAAAAATTCACGCTCGACTCTCTCGGTCATTACGAACAATCCCGAATCTTCATTATTGATTCTTAAAAATATATGCGAACTTTTAAAAACCGGAAAACCCGCCTTTCGATAAACAGCTGACGCGATCGCGGTGTTCATCATAGTTTTATCAAAAGTCTGTGCGCTAAGGTTAAACTCATCAAATGATTCCACAAGTCCGTTTGTTAATGTAACCTTGTATGACCATTTGGGAAAATATCTCGAACCGGCTCCGGATGCACGAATTAATCCGTCAACTTTTTCACCTTTGTAATAAATAATAATCGGCACTTCACGGTCGTGCATTCGGTTTTCTGAAAGCGAATGGAAATCTGCATTTGTCATTTTTATTTCCATTACCGGAAGCTGATCGTTTTCTTGAAAAGGTGAATTGATTTGATCACTGCAGGAAAGTAGAAATAAGAAAACGAAAAAATATTTTAGAATGTGTTTTTTCATTTAAAATAAAAACTGACTTTCGATCATAAAAATTGAATTATCGGTGCTGTAATTTTCATTAAACTGATTTTTCTTGAATCTTAGATCAACATTAAAACGAAACCTCACTTTCTTATTCAAGTAAAAATTGGCTCCAACCAATGTTTGAATTTCATGTGAAGTTTCGATTTCCAAATCTGGGAGGAAAAAGGAGACGATAAAAAAAGGTTCGATATCTTTTATTACTTCAGCTTCAGTATCAAATTTATAAGACGCGTTAATGTTTGCCGCGAATGACACTGCCGATTCCTCAATATTAATTAATTTCCTCCGGGAGTTTTCGAAAGGGTCTTGAACAATAAAAATTTCACCGCCGACCTTTGATCTTTTTTTATCATAAATAATATCAATTCCGATTCCTTGTGAATTAACGCTGTAATCACCGCCAAGATTTGAAAATTGATAATTTACACCCAGACCAAGATCGTCATCAGGAAAGTAAACGAACCTTCCGACCAATCCGCTCAACAGTGAATTATTCTTGAAAATTGTCGCCGCGTATGTGTAAGGGAAATCTTCCTCGTCATCGTCATAATTGTAGTAAAATGTTAAGCCGACACCCCTTCCTCCGTATCCGATATCCGCGAGACGATCCTGCGTCATGCTTCGGTCAATCGAGATCAGATCTTCCCTTTTAGTAGTTTGTTCATAGCCGAAAGGGGTTCGAGGATTACCGAATTTAATTTTGAGTCTTTTGAAATATTTGAAAGAAATAGTTGCTTCCCGAAGCTGAATTGAATTATCGACCGAGTTACCTCGCATGTCAATTTGGGAATCGATCTTTTTATTGTAATCGATATTTGCCTGAAGTTTGGCTTCATAATACATTTCTTGATTATAACCGTTAAGAATATTCCGATTATAAATTTTCATTCCGGTGGTACCAAATCCGCTGAAAGAAACTTCCTGCGCCAAAGCTGATCCGGCGATTAGAAAAATCAAAAAGTAAGTCACCTTATTTCGCATCAATTCCTCTTGGCATTTTAGTATGTACAAAAGTATGATTTATAAATTAAAAGAGTAATGTAATTGATACAAATCAATTGATTGAATTCCAATAAAGATTGAAACCTTAAGTGTGGTTTGATATATTGGCGCATGAAACTCATCTTCTTATTAATAATCTCTGTGATATTCAGTACCGACTCCAACAGCGGGAATAAATCATTCCTCAAAAATTTTGATTTTGATACAAAACCCGAAAGTGTTAAGTTTTTTAAGACCGGCTTGAATGAAATCTCCGGTCTTGCGTTATTTGGAAAATATTTAGTTACGCATAATGATGAAACCGGAGTGATTCATTTTATCAATCAAAATAATTCTAAGGTGGAAAAAAAGCTATCCTTGGGAAAAATTACTCTTAGCGAAGATTTTGAAGGGATCGCCGTAAATGGAAATGAAGGATACCTAATTAACAGCGGAGGGGATATTTTTTCTTTCGATCTTTCCTTCACGAAACAAAGAGTAACCGAATACGAAAGTTACAGATCAAAATTCAGCGGCAAATTTGATATCGAAGGTCTCTGTTTTGATGCAACCCAGAATTCTTTGCTGATAGCCGCGAAAGATTATCCGGGTAAAAAGTATAAAAATAAACGAGCGATTTATCGTTTTGATTTATTCAAAAAACAAATTGATACCGAACCACACATTTTAATTGATCTTGAAAAATTGAAGAAAAAGTTTTCCGTTAAGGACTTTTATCCTTCCGGAATTACAATTTCGCCGATCGGCACTATAATAATCGTTTCGAGCAAAGGTGATCCGGCGATAATCGAAGTAAGCCGGGAAGGAAAAATCCTTTTCGCAAAAGAGCTAAATCAAAAAAATCACCCGCAACCGGAAGGAATTGAAATCTTCAATGAGTCTGTTCTTGTGATTGCGGATGAAGGTTCGGGAGGGAGATTAACTTATTACGTTTCTACTAAAAAATAGATTATTACTCCTAATTTTTTCATTTACCACTTTAATTATCGCGCAAAACGATGAAAAAAATTATGTGGAAATCATCCCAAATGAAAATTATGGCGCCGGGGGATTTTACACTTTTCTTTTCGGCGATCATTGGAGAGAATTATGGACAATTCCCGTAAAAGCAAAAATATTGGATCTTAAAAAATTTGCGGGTGGACTTGAACCCATCAAAAAAGGAGGTGGGCAACAAACCAAATCCTTACGTTTTATCGGTAATGATGGAAACTACTGGAAATTTCGCTCTATCGATAAAGATCCGACTAAAATTTTACCTGAGGCGCTCCGAACTACATTTGTCGCGGAATTGCTCAAGGATCAGATAACTTCAGCAAATCCACTCGCTCCGTTTATTGTTGCTCCTATTCTAAATGAGGTTGAAATTTTGCAAGCCGAACCACATTTGGTCTTTTTGCCTGACACTGAATTGCTTGGAAAGTTTAGGGGAGAATTTTCTGATATGCTCGGAATAATTGAAATTCATCCGGATGTGGAAGAAGATGAGGGGATTGAATTTAAGGATGCCCTCAAAGTAAAAGGAACATTCAAACTTCTTAATCGATTGGGCGATAAAACTGATGAATTTTTTGATGCCACAGCTTATCTGAAAGCAAGATTGGTAGACGTTTTTCTTGGCGATTGGGATCGGCATACCGATCAATGGCGATGGGCGAAATATGAAGAAAATGGCAGGGAAGTTTGGAAACCGATTCCACGAGATAGAGATCAGGCGTTTGCCAAGTTTGACGGAGTTTTCCCAAAGATAGCAGCATACCTTGTTCCCCAGTTAAATCATTTTGATTACGATTATCCTCAAACCGAAGATTTAACCTGGAGTGGAAGATTTCTCGATAGAAGAATTTTATCGGTAATTACAAAACCTGAGTGGGATTCGGTAACAAATTTTGTTGTCTCAAAATTGACTGATTCGCTTATTAATTATTCGGTAAAAAAATTGCCTCCGTTACATTTTGAAATAGCG
This sequence comes from Melioribacteraceae bacterium, assembly GCA_021739765.1. Classification (GTDB taxonomy): domain Bacteria; phylum Bacteroidota; class Ignavibacteria; order Ignavibacteriales; family Melioribacteraceae; genus JAIPBD01. The sequence goes on along the minus strand of JAIPBD010000034.1, from coordinate 7,162 downwards.
AGTAATGAGTTAATCGGGAAACTTAAAACCAGAAGGGAAAAATTAACGGTTTTCTCGAATGAGTATTTTGAAATCATCAATGATGTAGCGGAAATATACACATCTGAAAAAGATGATTTTATTGAAGTTAATAGATTGGGGGATGATTTTACAGAAGTTATTACTTACCGTAGGGAAAAAAACGAACCTCGCCCGAAAGGAAATAAAATATTTTACCGAAAATTTGAGAATAAATACACAAACGAAATTCGAATATTTCTTGAAGACGGCGATGATTATGCGATTGTTCGTGGTGAATCGGGTGAAAGTCCAACGATAAGAATTATCGCCGGTGATGGCGCCGATGAATTGGTTGATAGTTCTTTGGTGAATGGATACTTGCTTGGTTTTATCCCAATTCCAAGTTCGGAAACAAGTACAATTTTTTATGATAGCGGAAAGAAGACAAAGCTGATCGGCGGATTTTCAACGGAATGGATAAATCTAAAATATCCAAAACCAAAAGATGAGTTCGAGAAGTATGAACCACAATTACGACAGCGGGGACATGATTGGTTCTATTATCCTTCACTTAGTTATAGTACCAATGACGGAATTATTCTTGGTTCGGCAATTAATTTCACTAAGTACAATTTTAGAATTGATCCTTATCATTATAAAATATCCCTCTTCGCCAGATATGCTTCAATCCCTGATGATTATGAAATTGAACTTAATTCAATCTTTCATTCTGAAACTACAAACTTTGAATATCATTTAGACATTATTAAAACCGAGCTCTATTACACTCGTTACCATGGGTATGGTAATGAAACATCGTTTTCGGATCATTATGAGGATAACGATTTTTATCGTCTGAATTTGGAAAAGCTTTCGGTAAAAGCCGGATTGTTTTATAGAATAGATAATGTGTTCCTGGGAGGAATATCGTTTGAGTATAGTTATAATGAAGCCAAAATGGCTCATCGTTCCTTATTCAGCTTGCCAAACGAATCATTGGGTTGGGATGGAATTAAATCTTTCAACACAAAACTCAAACTAACCTATGACACTCGAGATATAGAATCTTATGCGAAGGAAGGTGAATTGATAGATTTTGCTCTCGGTTATTTCCCGAAATTCTTAGACCTTCAGAACTATTTTATTCAAGGAAGTTTTGACATTAGAAAATTTATCACTCCGCAAGACATAAAGGAAATAACCTTTGCTCTCAGAGCCGGAGGAACTAAAAATTGGGGCAGTTCTCCCTTTTTTCTCAATTCTTTTCTGGGTGGAAAGGAAAACTTGCGCGGATATTTCGGCGAACGATTTTCGGGAGAGGCGTCTCTTTTCGGACAGTTTGAACTACGCGTTTTTCTGATGAAAGCCAAAATTATTCTTCCGGCTGATGTTAGCGCGATTGGATTTGTGGAAACAGGGCGAGTCTTTGCCGACGCGGAATCTTCAGATAAATGGCATCCTTCCTCCGGTGGTGGAATTTCACTTTCTTTTTTAGACAGGAAAGTAAACCTTAGTTTAATAACCGCTTTTTCGAATGAAGAGCCTCAAGTATACTTCAGCAGCAGAATGGGATTTTAGTCCCAATTTCAAAAGAATTTGATGTTAAATAACAATATCCTTACAACATATTCCCAAACTTTCATTGAACTTTTCCTATTACTCCACACCACGGAAATAGTTGATAAACGACAATGTTTTTGAATTTATTTTGCTCTGTGTTTATGGTTTGATTTAAGATTGAGGTAGTTATGTCACGGTTATTATTTCTTAGATTGCTAATATGACTCCCAAAGCATCGGGACAAGCAGTGACAGCCTTGGAAAAGATAAAAGGGAGGAAGGGAAACACGAGGCTGGAAACCGGAAACCATTCACCGGGTTTTTAACAGCTGGTAATTTTAATAATCTTAGTCTTGGTCTTAGTCATGATCTGGTTCCCGCCTTTTCCGACTTGCTGGAGTTCACGGTCATCTTCGGATTCGTTTTAGTGTTCGATATCATAATCCTAATCGTAATCATAATCATAATCGAATACCAAACCGCAAAGGACGCGAAGCAGACGCAAAGATCGCAGAGTTTCAGAAGAGCTTAATTAAATGACTGTAACCGCGAACTTCACGGAACTCGTTTTAGAAATTCAGGTTGCGGAAATAATTGACAGATGACAAAATTTTTGAATTTGTTTTGCTCTGCTCTGTGCTTGTGGTTTGTGGTTTGTGTTTTGTGTATAGTTCTAGGCAATTGTGTCACGGTTTTATTCCTAATTAGCGACTATGCCTCACGTAGCATCGGGACAAGCTGAGATACACTGTGGAATGTAAAATCGCTATAGCATCTCCACCTCCTGCCAAATCTCAAATATTGAAGATGTTATTAACAAATCATCCCTCTCCTTTAGTTTCTAGTTAAAGCAATATTATCATTTTGAGACATCTCATTATGAAACACACGTCTCCATTTTCTTTGAAAACAGCCTAAAAACGCAAAATATGTCTGTGGCATGATGATTGCCATTTTAAGGGATAAAATTCGAAACAATGAGGAATATCTGTCATGACGAAAAAAAACCTACTACAAATCTTTATTCTAACACTTTTTCTTAGTTCATCTTTATTTGCAAGCTCAAATGGCGGAACTAAAGACTTAGCTAAATCAAACGGAGGAGGAGATAAAACTTTCGGAACCTCAACCGCAGTTATCACGGGAATAAATCCTAAGTCAACAATCACTTTTACAACTCCAATTACAGGTTCTTATTACGCGGGAACTTTTAATGGTACTGTTGATGGTAATACAGCTAAATTTTATTGTATCGATGTGGCAAATGGCGTAACGTATAACCAAAATTATACCGATGAAGGTCCTACCTCACCGGCTATTACCTATATCTTAAACAACTACTATCCTTACCAATCATACCCTTACGCGGGTGCTGCGGCAAGTGAGAGTTTAGAGGCGGCGGCGGTTCAAGCGGCAATCTGGTATTTTTCAGATATTGCTGATATTCAAGGAGGGACGGTACGAACCCGTGCACAAGAAATTATTGCCGATGCGAATTTAAATGCCGGCGCGACAAATCCAGTAAAAACATTGGTTTTTAATCCTGTTACCCAAACTTTGGTTTCGGGAAACGCAGCTTCTTTTGTAATCGAAGCATACGACGAAAGTAATGCTCCGTTAGCCGGTGTTGAAGTTACGCTAAGTACTTCTGATGGAACTTTGGATATGTATACCGTAACTACTGATGTTACTGGTACTTCTCCTGTTGTTACTTTAACACAAGGTACTTTGGATAATGTTTCACTGAACGCAACAGCAACAGCGGTTATCCCTCAGGGAACAAGATATGTTCATGCGGCACAACCTGATAATTATCAAAAATTAGTGCTTGCAACTCCCACAATTGCCAATGTTGAAGCAAATGCGGAAGTTAACTGGTATGAAGAATCAGACCTCTCAATTGTAAAAACCGTGGATAATGAAAATCCTGAAGATGGTGAAACAATTTCATTTACAATTACTGTTACGAATAATGGTCCTTCGGATGCTACCGGTATCGAAGTAACAGAAGTTTTACCGACCGGTTTAACGAATTTGACTTTTTCTACTGCGAACGGTACTTATGACGAATTAACTTCTCTCTGGAATGTTGGAACTTTAGCAAGTGGCAGTTCGGCAGTATTAGCAGTTAACGCATCTGTAGATTATTCAATCTTCCAAACAACAATTTTTGATCTTGGTCCCGCTTCTGACTATAACTTGTTTGTATTAAAAGATTTAGTTCAACCTTCTGCTGATACCGAAGGAAAAATCGCCGTCGGTAGAAATGCGACTTTATCTAACTATAGTGTTGCAGACAAACTTCCAAATTCAAACGGAACAGAAGATGTACTCGTCGTTGGCAGAAAATTAACGTACACAAGCGGTGCGGTATTTGCCGGTAACGTAGTTTACGGAAGATTCCAGGATGTTGCTATTCCAGCAGTTAGTATTGATAACGGAACTTTAAGACAAGAACAAAATGTAATCGATTTTGCGGCAGCCGGTGCATATTTAAGGAATCTTTCAAATCAATTAAAAGGTCAAACCGCAAATGGAACTACAGAATTTAAATGGGGTGGTTTGTACTTAACCGGAACTGATCCGTTCTTAAATGTTTTTTCTGTTAACGGTGATGAATTATCAGCGGCAAACAATGTTGATATCTCTGTGCCAAACGGTTCGGTAGTTTTAGTAAATATTTCTAAAAAGAATGTTACTTGGAGCGGAGGACTAATTGTTCACGGAACCGATATATCTAATGTTCTTTACAATTTCTACCAAGCAACGGCATTATCGATCCAAGGTATTAATGTTACAGGTTCTATTCTTGCTCCAAAAGCAAGTGTAGACTTTGTAAGCGGTGTTCAAAATGGACAAATGATTGCCAAAAACGTTTCCGGTCCTGGTCAATTCAATCATGTGCCTTTTATTGGTAACCTGCCTATCGATGAGGTTATAGTTAATGCGGTTGAGGTAACAGCTGTCGATCAACCCGATCCGGATTCTGAACCCGCGAATGGTTTGGATGAAGAAGATGATTACGCTGATGTTAATATTTATCTCAGTAATGTTGGTGCAAACAACGGTGGTGGAGATAATGAAGGTGGAAATAATGGCGGATCAACTTTTGACGGTAACTGGGAATACGTAAGTGGTTTCGGTGCTTATGAAATCGTTTGGGCAATGGCTACCGATAATTCCGGAAATCTGCTTTCCGGTACTTGGGGCGGAATTGTCTACAGATCTGAAGATGGCGGAGTTACTTGGACAAGAATCAATGATGACATGCACGTTGGTTACATTTGGGATATCGCTGTTGATGATAATGATGATATCTATATCGCGACCGAGCAAGGTGTCTTTTATTCGAAAAATGATGGTTCTACCTGGATACAATCATTATTAACCGGAAAAGATGTAAGATCGTTAACAATCAGCGGTGGTAAAGTATTTGCTGCTACTTGGGGTTTTGGTGTTTACAGATCAAACGGAAGAAATGCAGCTTGGACTGCAATGAATAATGGTCTAAACTTCCCTGCAGTTCATGCGTTAACATCAACTTCAAATGGCGATTTATTCGCAGGTACATTTGGTGGTGGAATCTACAAATCAGTTGATAATGGTGCTAACTGGACTCAATCCGATAATGGATATGCTCATATTTGGACTCTTGGTGTGGATAACAATGATAATGTTTATGCCGGAACTTACGGAAGCGGTGTTTATGTATCTGAAGACGCAGGTGATTCATGGGCGGTTGCAAATCTTGGATTGAACGGAATGTATATTTATTCAATCACTTTTGATGCATCAAATGATGTTTATGTATCATCATGGTCAAACGGTGTATTCAAACTTAACAACAACGCCAAATCTACCGCCTGGAACAGTTTAGGATTGGAAGCATTAAAAGTAAGTTCTGTTTACGCTTCACCTAAATCCAATACGGTATTTGCCGGTACAAGTGACGGTGCAATATTGAAATATTCCGATAACAGTATTACTTCGGTTGAAGAAATTTCAAATCCTGAAGAATTCAGATTGGAACAAAATTATCCGAATCCTTTCAACCCGACAACTAATATTAAATTTAATATTGCTGTTGATGGTAAATACAAAATCGCGATTTACAACATCATTGGACAAGAAGTTGCACTAATAGCAAATCAAGATTTCGCATCCGGCGCACACGAATTTAATTTCGATGCAACCGGTCTTTCTTCCGGAATCTATATTTACAGATTGAGCGGTGCGAGTGTAAATCTTACAAAGAAAATGATTTTGATGAAATAATCCCGTACAAGGTTTCTTGAAACCTGCAAATTTGCCCCGGTTAATTAATTTTATCCGGGGCTTTTTTATATTTAATTCTGATCATTAGCATAACCGAATACCTAACCGCAAAGGCCGCAAAGAAGCCGCGAAGAGCGCAGAGTTTCAGATGAGCTTAATTAAATGACTGTAACCGCGACCTTCACGAAACTCGTTTTAGAAATCCAGGTTGCGGAAATCATTGATAATGATAACGTTTTGGAATTTGTTTTAGTCTGTGTTTATGGTTTGTGCAAAGTTTTAGGTAGTTGTGTCACGGTTATTATTCCAAATTAGCAATTATGACTCCCGAAGCATCGGGACAAGCTGTGACAGCCTTGGACTGTTATTCATCCAGTTAATGTCACCATACTGAAAGAATTTGAATTTTGTGTTTCCGAACAAATCATTTAAAATTGCAATCGAATTTTTTATTCTGGTTTCAGCTTCTTGCTTAGTATTCATTTCTATCCATTTTCCATTTGCATCGGCATTAACATGTATGCTTAATTTAACAGGGAATGTAGTCCGGGAAAGCAGTGTTTTTGTAATGACAAATAGTAATAATATAATTTTAAATATATTTTTCATTTTAGCTCCATTTTAGTTTTAATTGGGTTGTTTAATAATCCATGCCTGTCCATCTAACCACCCGACAGCTATTAGTCTGTTTATCGAAGCATCCAAATGTTTTATTCTACGCCTATTGACGGAATCATGTAATTCGATATATTTCCTAAATGAGATTCCATTGAAATGATACAAACCGCCGTCTTCACCACCTAAATAGACATTGTTCCTCGCAAAACCACGTATCGAAAAAATAAATTCATCGGAACTAAATGCTTTCCATCCGGTACTGGTTGTTAAATAAATCGATCGACCTAGTTTGGAATAATATGGTGATTGACGTCGTATTTCACTTCCGCCAAGCCAAAATTCGTGGTTATCAAACCAAACGGTATTTAAATAACCTCTATAAGTGTTTTGTGTATTTTCATTCCAAATAAAACGGGGAGAACTACTCTTAATCTCGATTATCGCACTTTGTCCATTTTGATAATCCCAACCACAAGTCCAAATATAATTTCCGTCATCTGAGCCGTAAATATCAGTTAAATCAACATCTGTCCCGGATTCAATCTTCTTCCAGTATCCGTTTTGGTAATGAGCTATATTCCCACCATTACCAACAACATAAAAATCATCACTCGATAAGCCCCACATGGCATTCTGGTAAGCAAGAAATACTTCGTTTGGTATATCCATTTGTATAAAATGATTTCCATTCCAATGAAGCAAATTCACAT
>JAIPBD010000015.1 GCA_021739765.1 Melioribacteraceae bacterium | reverse complement strand
TTGTGTCATGGTTACGATTATTTGAATAGCTGGTATGACCATGACGCCCACGGAAAAAAGAACTTTATGTGGAACAGTTTCAAAAAAGTTCAACTTTTGAAGAATAAGAACGGGATTAGAAAAGTTGAACTTTTTATAATGACAACCCAAAAGGGAATACAAGGCTGTCACGGTCTTAGAACCCATTTTTGCATTTGATACCGTGACACTATTTCTCGATTGTTTGTGTCATGGTTACGATTATTTGAATAGCTATTATGACCATCACACCCACGGAACTGCATAATTATTAAGCAAATTCAAAATCGAATTGTTATGCAACAGATTACATATTGCACAAAATCAAAAAGTGGCAGAGCCACGACATGTTTATAGAATAGCTATTAGGATTAGGAATTGAGCTTCGTAGAAGCGGCATGTGGCATTTCAAATTCTTGAAAATGTTTGCGTTGGTCACATGCCGTTCCGCTGGAACTCTTTTTTCGCTCGTTTCTGATGGTTTCTATAAACATGTCGTTCCGCTGGAACTTGAATTTTGCATCATTACCAGGTTGTCACGGTCTTAGAACCCATCTTTGAATTTGATACCATGACATTAAATCCCGGTTGAACACTGACGCGGTTTGGGCGCTGTGTTTGTGTCATGGTTACGATTATTTGAATTGCTGGTATGACCATGACACCCACGGATTGCCCAAAATCAAAAAGTGGCAGAGCCACGAAATGTTTATAGATTAGCTATTAGGATTAGGAATTGAGCTTCGTAGAAGCGGCATATGTGGCATTTCAAATTGTTGAAAATGTTTGCGTCGGTCACATCCCGTTCCGCTGGAACTCTTTTTTCGCTCGTTTCTGATGGTTTCTATAAACATGTCGTTCCGCTGCAACTTGAATTTTGCATCATTACCATGTTGTCACGGTCGTAGAATCCATCTTAGAATTTGATACCGTGACACTAATTCTCGATTGAACTCTGGAGCAGTTTGGGTGCTCTGTTTGTGTCATGGTTACTATTATTTGAATAGCTATTTTGACCATGACACCCACGGAAGGATAAAACCGATCATAAAAGAAGAAATAACGCCAGCAATTGCTTCTCCTATATCCCGGAAGTAGGTCGGGTTATTTAGTAGTAATATTTGCAATAGAATGGGTTGAAAATTTAAATTGAGGCTCTTATATTGGGGCTATAAACAAGAACTAATATAGGAGCTATCAGAGGTTAAAATGCAACAAACAAAAATAAGTTTTGATGAGAACCACATAAAAATATTGAACAAATATCAAGAACTCGGCTTCAAAGATAAAAGTTCATTGGTTCGTTCTGCTATTGATGATTTTATTAAATCGATAGAGAAACAAAAGTTGGCAAAGTCAGCTAAACTGTATGCCGAGATTTATAAAGAAGATTCAGAATTAAGAGATTTAACAAACTCGGCAATTGAGGATTGGCCTAAATGAAATCAATTAAAAGAGGGATGGTTATTGATATAGATTTAAATCCGGTAAAAGGTTCTGAAACCGGAAAGATAAGACCCTGTGTTGTTGTTACCAATGATGTTTACAATCAAATGGTTCCAGTAATTCAAGTTGTTCCAATAACCGGTTGGAACGAGAAAAAAGCTCAAATTCATACTAACATTTTTTTAGAACCTTCAAAAGAAAACGGACTCACCAAGAAATCCATCGCCGATTGCCTTCAAACTAGACCAATAGATTATAAATATAGATTAGTTAAAATCCGTGGTCAATTATCAGAAAATAAAATTATTGAAATAGATCGAGCATTGAAATCAGTCTTTGATTTAATGTAATCAAATGCAAATGTAACAGGTCTATTAAGCGGACGCCTTTTTCGCATATAAGATTGTCACGGTCTTAGGATTCACCTTTACAATTTGATACCGTGACACTAATTCTCGATTGAACTCTGAAGCAGTTTGGGTGCTCTGAGTGGATTAGCGTAGAGCGTGGAGCGTTAAGTGTAAAGCAGAGGGAATGGGGCATAGCGCTGAGCGGGGTAATACAAGGCTGTCACGGTCTTAGAATTCATCTTTGAATTTGATACCGTGACATTATATCCCGATTGAACAGCGCAACAGTTTTAGTGCTCTGCTTGTGTCATGGTTACGATTATTTGAATAGTTGGTATGACCATGACACCCACGGAATGGAACCGTTTGATATTTGTTTGCTGTCATCCGAAGACTTGGGTCATTAATCAACGGAGATTATTTCAATGAAGAACTTATCCACTTCATCCAAAATTCTCGAATCTGAAACACCGGTTTTATTAAAAATAATCACACTTCCCATTTTTCGATCTGGATAAATTCTAATTTCACAATAATATCCACCGCCGCCGCCGGCATGCGCGAAGTAGGTTTCGCTCCCTAATTTTCCCTTAAACCAGCTCAAGCCCATTTCGAGTGGTTCGCCATTGCTTGTAAACTGAGCCTCGAATAACTTCTTTTTGGATTCTCCAATTATGGTCGAATTTTCCCTCAACAAGGATTGCAGATATTTCCTAAATCCTTTTGCATTTCCAATTAAACCACCAAACGGATAACCATTCATATAAAAATATTTGAAACGATTCCAGCCATTATACGAATCACCCATATATTTGTCTTTATCCATAAGGAAATTTAATCCAAAGTTTATGAAGCTCCACTTCTTGATATATCCACCCGAGTGATTTGTCGTATCCGAAATATTGAAACTCAAATCCGAATCTTTATCTAATTCTAATTTGCCAATTATGTTTTTCTCAATATAAGTTCGATAATCAACACCAGAAACTTTTTCAATTATTTCACCAAGTATCAAATAACCGACATTTGAATAGGCAAATTTTTCGCCAGGTATGTTATCCAATTCACAATTCTCATGAATTACCTTTTTCACAAACGAATCGTAATTAAAATCCGGGTGTTCTTCATAAAGGTGAATCCAGCTTATCGGAAGAGGATTTGGAATTCCCGCAGTATGATTTAGAAGCTGGCGAATTGTAAAATTCTCCTTATAAGGCAGATCATCGAGATATATTTGCACGTTGTCATCTAATCCCAACAAACCTTTTTCTGCAAGTTGAAGTATCGCAAGTGCCGTGAACGTTTTGGTAACAGAAAATGCATTAATTGTGTTTTCCGGTTTTAACGAAACTTTGTTTTCAAGAATTGAGTAACCGGAGCAAAAATCAAAAATTGTACTGTCCGAATTGAAAATCGAATATTGCACCCCTGGGGTTTCTGAATTTTTGATCATATTGCCCAACACCAAATTTGCTCTTTCTTTAGGAGTCATGTTACTCTCCAAAACATTGCTTGAACAAGCGTTTAGTATCAATAATAAAAGAAGTAATGGAACTGGTTTATTCATCATCTTATTCTCATATAATCAACAAATAAAATTGTTTATTGCTCTGTTAGCTTTGCCGATAGAAACGAATCATAAATGTTAAAATGTGCAGCAAAGATTTTTCTAAAGCCTTCAAAATTATGAATCGCTGGAAGGTGACCTGAATTAGGAATTTCTAAAACCGTTGCATTTGGAAATCGATCAATAACATGTTTTTTACTTTTTCCATAAATATCTTTCTCCCCATAGGTAATTGTAACCGGGAAGTTCACGGACTGAGCATCTTTTAATAAATCGTAATTAGAAAGAATTGATCTAGTTTTATTAATTGGTTCAGATTTAATACTCTCCATCCAACTCAAATCTTGTTCCGGCACTTCAAACCCGAAATTGTAATTGTTTAGAACAATCTTAAATAAACATTGATAACCACTATCAAATCCTAACATTCCAACGAGTGAAAAGTATCCCATGCTTACAAATTGCCAAAAGTTGGTTTTGGATTCGTTAAAACTTAAAACTTCGTCCTCTGTTTCATCCCACTGCGAGCCGGTGCCGGAAGCTGGACTTGCGAGGAAAAGACTTAGTATTCGATTGGGATTTTCTTGTGAATAAATCTGAGCATAAAGCCCTCCCCACGAATGTCCATACAAATGAAATTTTTCTGCAGAAAAGTAATCCGCGATATTTGTGATATCATTGAGGTAACTGTCAAGCTGATAATTTCCATCTTCAACAAATGATTCACCGACTCCGCGTTGGTGAAAATAAATTACTTGATAATTATCTTTAAGTAGAAGTTTAATTTCATCCATTGGTGTGGGAACACCCGGTCCACCATGAAGAAGAATCACCGTCTCGGAATTAGTCTTTGGGTAAATCCATGTGTCCAAAATTGCTGAACCACTAGCTATTTTAAAATTTTCCTGAGAATAAATATTTACACTCAAAAGAAAACCGGCGAGTGATAATAATAGATTTTTCATTTTGTCCCTCTCATGTCGTTAATTAAAAATTTCTAATCAAATTTATACGACAAGAAATGAATCCCCATTAACAAATGATAACAACTCTATTAACAATTGATAAGAATAGGACTTTTACTGTTTGTTACGAAGTCGGCTAAGAGAGATGGGTGTAATACCGAGATATGAAGCAATGTGGGTATGGGGAATCAGATTCTCAATTCCAGGAAATTGCGATCTTAATTCTTCCAATCTTACCTTCGCGGAGAGAGTTGCAAAACTAATCTCCTTTTTTGCTTTTATTTGAAGTTCAGACATCATAACCATATTTCCAAATTGATATAAGTCTAAATGCTTTTGCATCAATTCACGAAACAAGTTTGCGTTAATGATCGCTATTTTCACTTCACTGAGTGACTGAAAATTTAAAGTGGAAATTCCATCGTTCGTGCGTGAAATGCAAGGGGGCAAAACTGATTTTTCATAAAAAAAGGACAAAGTTACATCTTCACCTTTTCTAGTAAAAATATTACTGCGAATAATTCCATCTAATACAAAATATTCGCTTTCTTCACGTTTGCCTTCATTAACAAAATAATAATTCGGAGGATATGTCTTCAAAGAAATAAGATCCAATACTTCTTTGAATGAATTTTCTGAAACACTTGCGAAACGTTCGAAAATTTTCAGTAATATTTTTTCGAGCTCCATTTCCATGTGGCAAAAATAGGTAAAAAAGTGGAATTATGGTTTGACAAATAAGCTATTACCAGGTTGTCACGGTCTTAGAATTGTTTGTGTCATGGTTACGATTATTTGAATAGCTGGTATGACCATGACACCCACGGAACTGCATAATTATTGAGTAAATTAAAAATCGAATTGTTATGCTACGAATTACATATTGCACAAAATCAAAAAGTGGCAGAGCCACGACATGTTTATAGAATAGCTATTAGGATTTGAAATTGAGCTTCGTAGAAGCGGCATGTGGCATTTCAAATTGTTGAAAATGTTTGCGTTGGTCACATGCCGTTCCTCTGGAACTCTTTTTTCGCTCGTTTCTGATGGTTTCTATAAACATGTCGTTCCGCTGGAACTTGAATTTTGCATCATTACCATGTTGGCGCGGTCTTAGAATCCATCTTTGCATTTGATACCGTGACATTAAATCCCGATTGAACACTGACGCGGTTTGGGTGCTGTGTTTATGTCATGGTTACGATTATTTGAATAGCTGGTATGACCATGACACCCACGGAAGTCAATTTACTTTTTATACTTTTTTTGAACCAATTCTTTCGACCTTTGCAAAGCGTCATCAATATTATTAAAAATGTTTTCTTCCCCTATTTCTTGAGTCAAATTATAATTTTTTAACGCCTCTAACGGTTGATCATGAACTCCGGAAAATATCAAATGAACACTTTTGTTTTTGTTATCGCGAATAATCTGACTCAGCAGATTTAATCCGGTTGCGTCAATTGCCGGAACATTTCTCATTCTGAAAATGACGACTTCGGGCATTATTTCCAACCTGTTCATCACGCCTTTAAATTTTGACGCGGCGCCGAAGAAAAACGGTCCGTTGATTTCGTAAACCTGAACTCCATCCGGAACTATTTTAGTTTGAATTGAAGCGGCATCATCCGCTTCTTCAGAATCATTAATTTCTCGGGTAATAACGTTAATATTTGAAACATTTGCCATTCGGCGCATAAATAGTATTACGGCGAGAATCATGCCGACTTCAATCGCAATCGTCAGATCAAAAACAACAGTTAGTCCGAAGGTAGTAAGTAAAACAGCAACATCACTTCTCGGGCTTTTTAGCAATTGCCGGAAGATCCTGTGTTCACTCATATTGTAAGCAACAACAATTAAAATCGCGGCAAGAGTTGCCATCGGTATCAATTTTGCCCATTGACCCAATAACAACATAATCCCGAGAAGCGTAATCGCGTGCACCATTCCTGCGATAGGAGTTCTTCCTCCATTTTTAATATTTGTGGCAGTCCGTGCAATTGCCCCTGTTACCGGAATACCGCCAAAAAGCGGCGTGAAGATATTCGCAATTCCGGTGGCGACCAATTCCATGTTGGATTTATGTTTCCCACCGATCATTCCATCTGCCACAACGGCGGAAAGAAGTGATTCAATCGCCGCTAAAATCGCGATTGTTGTCGCGGGTAGAATTAACTGTTTTATGGTTGCAAGATCAAAAATTGGGATTGACGGACTCGGAAATGATGAAGGAATTTCTCCAAATCTTGATTCAATTGTCGCGACATTCATCTGGAAAAAATGAACTAAAATTGTTGATACAAAAATTGCAATAATTGATCCCGGAATTTTCCGTGATACTTTTGGCCAAAAAAGTATTATTAAAAAAGAAAATATTCCTATGAAAAACGTTTCATAATTAATTGACGAAAAGTTTTGGAAATAGAGCGTCCATTTGTCCACAAAATCCGCCGGCACTTTTTCGATATTTAGTCCAAAAAAATCGTTTACCTGACTGGAAAAAATTACGACAGCAATTCCGCTTGTAAATCCGACTATTACCGGATATGGAATAAATTTGATAATGGAACCGAGCTGGGCGAATCCCATAATAATAAGAATTACACCGGCCATAATGGTTGCCACAATTAACCCGTCGAGTCCAAACTTCTCAACAATTCCATAAACGATAACTATAAACGCACCGGTCGGACCTCCAATTTGAACACGGCTTCCACCCAGAAACGAGACAATAAATCCACCAATTATTGCGGTAATTATTCCTTTTTCAGGCGAAACGCCGGATGCGATTCCGAATGCTATCGCCAACGGTAGCGCAACAATTCCGACTAAAACGCCGGCAACTATATCATTTAAAATTTGGCTTTTACTGATTTGGGGCAGCAAAACAAAGAACTTGGGTCTAAACATAATTTATTTTATTTAAGATGATTAAATATTGAACATCATTTCGTATATCTTGAGCACCACAAAAATAAACAAAACAACGTCTTTTGTTATGAACAAATTGATGAATCTGTTTTTTTTCGCAGAGGTTATCAAAAGGACTCTTCCAACAATCCAAAAACATGAGGAATTCCGGAAACTTCAATCTAAAATTATTTCAGAAGTATTGATTTTTTAATCTCTTCAAAAGACGAAGTTTTCATTTTGAAAAAAAGCACGCCGCTTGGGATATTGGAAGCATCGAACGAAATTTTGTATTCGCCTCTTTCCAATTCTTTATTTACCAATCCGGCAACTTTTTCACCAATCGAATTATAAACTTCGATTTGAACTCTATCTCTTACCGGAATCGCAAATACTATGGTTGTTGTGGGATTAAAAGGATTGGGATAATTTTGATACAGTTGATAATTGTATTCGAATCCAACGCCATCATTCAAAGAAGTCGGGTGTGAATTCCAGCTCAGTTCAATATTATGAAAATTGGTTAAATCGGCGGGTTGAATTACGTTTGTTGAATCTCCAATCGGGAAATTAAACGAAGCAACCGGTCCTTGAGAGTGCTTATCGGTTATTTCAATTTTTAGTTTGTAAGTACCATCAGAAACACGATTGCCGTTTTTATCCTTAACATCCCACGTAACCTCGTGTGATTGATGCGATGTCAGAGTCGCAGAAGTAACCGCGTCAACTGTATTTTCTCCGGAGGTGCTTTTCCACGTGTAGAGATATTGTTTTCTTTTGTTTGCCCAAAGTTTCAGAGTTTTTACAAAATTTCCCGAGTTATCTTCAACCCAAATTGCTCCGATATTTTTTGGTGAATAATTTCCACCCGAACTGCTGGTTTTAACTTTAAATGTAACAACATCTGTTCTCTGCTGGCAAAACAAATTTGTTGAGAAAAAAACCACAAGTAGAAATGAAAGGACCAATTTGCCGGTAAAGTTCGAGTTTTTAGTTTTATTCGATTCAATAAAAATCATTTTAACGCCTTTGTTTCAGTATTAATAATTTTGTTTCTGTTTTTTAGAAAAATAACAGACCCAAAACTAACCAAATTTCAACAAAACACCTACATGCCCGATTTTTATTGTGATTCTGTTCCGAGCTATTTATTTAAGGGATTTATTTGGCTTAACTACCGGAGGTATGGGGGGGAAATATAAAATTTGGTTTTTATGTTCCGAATTCAAATTGCCCCGGAGAAGATCCCGGGGCAAAAATTCTACAAATTATTACTCGGTACTTGTTTCTTCAATTGCTTCTTCAACATAATACATTTGATTCTCGAGATATTCATCAAGGTCAACTCCATCATACAATAATTGTTTTATTAACGCGTTGCCGAATTTATCGACAGCAACCACAGCTTCGAGTTTATCAAATAAGGCCTCGATTTCTTTTCCCGTACCTTCCTGAATGAAGTAATTTTCGAAGCCATAGTTAACTCGTAAAAATTTCCCATAAAAAGAAACGACCGTGCCTACAAGGAACAATCCGGAATCGGGTTTATAGATAGAAACTTTATTCGGTATCCAGTATTTCCCGGTGTTAAATACAGAAACATAAACCATCCGTCCAACATAAAAATTTTCATGAGGATCATAATTGTACTCAATTTTACTTTCGGAAGTATCAGCTGTAAATCCTTCATCATCAAAAACCGGTTCTTCGGGTGGCACTTCAAATGCTTCTTCCTGAGCCCCCATCTCATATCCATACTCGTCATACAGAGGCTGTACTGTGCTTAAATCTATTTCATTTATATCGAATGTTAATACCACATAATCGCCTCTGAATAAATCCCTTGGATCCTTCGGAGCTATTTTTAGCAGAATTTCTTCGCCTTCAGAAAGTGTATATTCTTTGGTGAGAACAAATCCAAAAAGTAATACCGTCCAAAAAATTATTACACTAACAACCGATTTGAACTTAACCATTATTTCCACCTTCAAGTCTTGCATTGTCAAAATTTTTCCTAATCTGCTTTCTTTTTTTCTCAAGTAAAACCGCTCCGCCAATCAGAAGCAATCCGAAAAGAAGCCAAGTAATTCCACTTTCGAGGAGATTTGAAAAGATGTCGAAAAACTTCACAACCAAAAAACTAAACGTGCTGATCGAAGCAATATTTATCAATCGCATATCCATTCTGTTATAGCCGGTTTTGAATAAAACCATTACGATTCCGACAAATGTTAAATTAAAAATTACCCAGAACATCAGCACCGCCGCTTCATTATAGAGGAGAAAACTAAAAAATGTAAATGCGTTAAAAACGATGATTGTAGTCCATGCTTCAATTTTGTTTGTTTCTGACTTAGAAGGATTCTTCAATAAGTTGAATATCAACATCAGAGAGATAACTAAATAAACAGGAATCAGAATTAGAAGATTGATCTCAGAATCAACCCCGTCGTGAATCGTTTCGAGGGTAAATCTAAAAGTGTAACTAAATAAGGTGATTATTGTAATTATAATTCCAAATAAGCGGTAGGAACGTGCAACTTTAGCAAATTTTTCCCAAATGTAATGTATGGAACCAATCCCAAATAAAAATAGACCGAATACTTGAGATATAAACATCGCGTCTACAATATTATCTTCGCTGATATTTTTTAGAAGAAGGGACATTGCCCATGACCATAAAAGCAGGTTGCTGAAAACCGCGACAATGGGAGCTTGAAACAAATAAACTACCGGAAGCACACCCAAGAAACAGAGAAGTGTCAACCAATCCTCCCCGGTATTTACATTGTAAATTTGAGCTATTAACACAACACTTATGCAGTAGAGAATAGTAGAGAGAAAAATAAGCGCATTTCCAATTTTTGGATAGTCCTTGCCGGTATATCCTAAATAGTAACCGAGCATCAAGGTTCCGGAAGTTGAGACAAACAGTATTAATAACTTAACGATGTCCGGTGTCCAATCCCAGTTTGAAGCGACCATCCACAATATACCATTACCGATAAATAAGGCACCAAGAACGGAGATAGTTGTTAAAAATTTATTGCTGCTTTTTTCTTTTATTGTGATGGTTGTGTCTTTTAACATCACCTCTGCTTGCTGAGTTGTAATTGTTCCTTCAGCGAGCCATTTATCTATTTGATCTTTATCCAATTTGCAACCTCATTGCTTATCATTAAAAATTTTATATAACGCTTAGGCGCGGGAATTATTTTAAACAGATCATCACTAATTGAAACAATTAAGGAAGTTCGCATCTTGAAAAATTCTACACAAACTTGGATACCCAAAATCCGGATGGGATTAGTAACAAATCAAATATAGTCTAATGGAGTGCAATGTTCTAAGGAAATGTGAGCGTATCGATCGGCACGATTCCGGGTTTATAATTCACTAAGGAATTAAACATTTCATAATTTTCAAACACCTAGAAAATTGATTGAAAGGAAGAGTAAGGGGAGAGCGTTAAAACCGATTAAAGCAACACGCCTAATTTTATTTCGATTGAATTTGTGTTTACAATTAGTTGTTCTTCCTCATAAATACTGTTAAAATCATGATCATAGGTGATTTCAAAGAGGGTGCGATAGCCTCCGAAATCTATTTCTGTTCCACCACCGATTCGCAATCCGATCCTTTCTTTGTTAAACTTTTTCTCTACAGGATTCGCCACTCCAAAAGAATAATGAGCCGCAATTTCCGATTCATATTTTGGCCCCGCAAGAATATACGGAGTAAATAATCCGAGATTCATTTTGGCCTTTGCAAGCAAAGCGATACCGATATAATCAAGGCGTGTATCCCAGGTCATCGAACCGATGCCATCCGGATTAGTGGTTGTTGTGGTCGGTATGTCAATTTTCATTCCGCGCTGAGCATAATATAATTCTCCTTCAATCGAGAGGATTGGCAGATGAATCAAACTCGTAAAAACTCCGGCATAAAATCCGGGTCGCGAATCCGGCTCAAAGATGATATTAAGTTGAGGAGCGTAATCCCATGTTTGATTTGAGAAAACACCACCGATTTTGATTCCGGTTTGACTAAAAAGCTGTGCGGATATTGTTGACGAGATCAGAATTGTAAAGACAACTATTAAATTTTTCATATTACCCCCATGGTCTTAGTGAAAAATAAGAAATTTATTTGCCTGAATAAAAGCGTTTATTCCTCTCTTTAAAGAACTACTTAATAATCCATTCTCATCCCCTAAAAATTAATTCTTGACTCTCCCCCCGGGTCAGTTCATATATTTGTATTTGAAAACCGGTTTTCTTTTTACAATTGAGTTGGATATGAAATACACAATTGGTGAATTTTCGAGGATAACTTCGCTCACAATTAAAACTTTGCGTCTTTATCATGAAAAGGAAATTCTGATACCATGTGAAGTAGATGAATTTTCGAAGTACCGGTATTATGACGAACATAATTTTGAACGGGCGGAATCCATTAAAACGCTGAAGCGGTTTGATTTTACTCTCGCGGAAATTAAGGAGATTCTATCTGAATTTGATGATGAATCAGACTTACTCGAACAATTGAAAACTAAGCGGAACGAAATAAAATCGAAAATTAGCCATTATGAAAGAATCTCCGACTCTATTGATCTAATCATCAAAAAGGAAAAGGAGACTAAAATGAAAAATCACATTTCGTATGCAGTAGTTGAAAAAAAGATTGATTCAATTTTGATAGCCGGTTACAGAATGAAGGGGAAATATAATGAAGCCGGAAAAGGGTTTACAACTCTCGCAAAAAAATTAGGAAAACGAATTATCGGAAATCCCATGACGCTTTATTACGACGGTGAGTATCGAGAAAATGACGCTGACTTTGAAACGAGTTTTCCTGTCAAAAATGGAATTGACTCCGACGAAATTTCTGTCAGAGAATTATCAGGCGGGAAATGTATTTCGTTAATTCACAAAGGATCGTATAATAATCTTGCCTCCACCTACAAAAAACTTTTCGAATACCTTAAAAAGAAACAATACAAAATGCTGACACCAACCAGGGAAGTTTATATTAAAGGACCCGGTATGATATTTAAAGGAAACCCAAATAATTATTTGACTGAAGTTCAATTATTCATCGAGGAATAAAATGGAAAAGATTGATTTGAAAAAGGAACTAAAACAATTTTACAAGATCTCATCCAAATCACCCGAAATTGTAGATGTGCCGGAATTCAAGTTTCTAAAAATCGACGGCGAAATTGAAAAGGGAAAGGAGCCCGGAAATTCAACCAATTTTGAAAAGTCGGTTGAAGCGCTCTACGCTACCGCTTATACAATTAAGTTTGCTTGCAAGAAAAATGAAACAAATCCAATTGATTTTGTTGTAATGCCGCTGGAAGGTTTATGGGATTTAAAGGATAAATCGATTGATGAAAAAGTAAAGGATAATTGGAAATTTACACTGATGATTTTGATGCCGGATTTTGTTACAAATGATTTGTTTTTGAATTCACAAAAAATCGCTTTCGAGAAAAAAGGAAACCTCTTTATTAAAAACATTCGATTTGAAAATTTTAATGAAGGCTTATCCGTACAAATGCTGCACATCGGGGCTTACGCGGATGAGCCCAAAACAGTTGATAAAATGAAAAGTTTAACAAGAGAAAAAGGATTCGATTTTATCCAAAGTCACCACGAAATATATTTGAGCGATCCCAGAAAATCTGATCCGGAAAAATTAAAAACCGGTTTGAGATATCAAATCAAAAAGCGGTGATCAAATAGAGCTTTACTTTCAATTCATTGCTTATATTTGTCTTCCTAAACAAAACTTTCCTCATATAAAAGAAAACTATGGCAACAGAAGTTAACGAAGTAATATTAACCGCTAAAGAATTGCAGTTCCATATTGGCGAAAATGTAATCCTCGACAAAGCTTCGCTAAGTATACACGAAGGAGACCGCATTGGATTGATCGGAAGAAACGGCGCCGGTAAATCGACTTTTTTGAAAATAATCTCCGGTTTATTGCAATGTGATTCCGGTGAAGTCGCGAAGAAGAAAAATTTAAACATCAGCATTCTATCTCAAGAGTTTACGCTCGACGAAAATAAAAATGTTTATGAAAATATTTTGTTGGGTGCGGAAAACGAACTCGAACTTTTGAAAGAATATGAAAAAACTCCTTATGATTCCAACAAGAAACACATTCTGGAAGAAGAATTGATTCGAAAGGACTCATGGAATCTCGACAAACGAATCGATTATTTAATTAAAATTCTTGGCACACCGGAAAAAGAAAACGCAATTGTAAACCTTTCGGGTGGGGAAAAACGACGAATCGCCCTTTGCCGCGCTTTGATTTCCAAGCCGGATTTATTAATACTTGACGAACCGACAAACCATCTCGATACTTTATCAATCGAATGGATCGAAAATTTTCTCGCCGGTTATCAAGGAACGTGCATTTTTGTTACTCACGACCGTTATTTTCTTGATCGAATCGCGAACCGTATTGTTGAATTATCATCCGGTACATTTTTCTCTCATCAAGGAAATTATACAGACTATCTGATTAACAAATCGGAAAGGCAGCGGACGCAGGAAGTTGAAGAAAGGAAGAGACAAAATTTTCTAAAACGTGAACTCGAATGGATCAGACGGGGACCGAAAGCTCGAACAACAAAAGCAAAAAGTCGAATCGATAATTTTTATGAAGTCTCTTCCGAAAGTAATTATGAAGCCGAACTTGAGGTTGAATTAATTATTCCCCCGGCGGAAAGGTTGGGGAAAAAGGTGGTAGAATTAAAAAATGTCGGAATGAAGTTCGGTGAAAAAACTTTGTTCGAAGGATTTAACCACCTTTTCGAAGCAGGCAAAAAAATTGGAGTAGTCGGAAGAAACGGCACGGGGAAAACGACTTTACTCAAATTAATTCTCGGCGAAATAACAACATTCACCGGAAAAATTGAGATCGGGGAAACCACTAAATTTAATTATATCAACCAATCCCGATTACACCTTAACGATGATGAAACGGTTATTAAAGCGATTGGTGACGGAAGTGAAATTATTTCGTTCGGCAATCAGCAAGTTTCGATTTGGACTTACCTCAAACGATTCCTATTTACCGATGATCGAATTAATACGCTTGTTGGAAGATTATCGGGAGGCGAAAAAAGCAGACTTACGCTTGCTAAGATTTTAAGCAAAGGCGGAAATTTTCTGATGCTGGATGAACCGACGAACGATTTGGATTTGCCCACTTTACGAATTCTTGAAGAAGCGTTAATCGCGTTTGAAGGTTGCGCGCTTGTTGTGAGTCACGACCGCTATTTTTTGAATCGTGTGTGTGACGGAATAATTGTATTTGAAGACGACGGTAAAATTTTTTACAGCGATGGCGACTATAATTATTATGTGGAGAAAAGGAAAAGTAGGGGAACGATTCCAAAAAAATCAAAATCGCAGAATGTGAAGTCCGGTGGTTATCAAAAACCGAAACAAAAAAAATTAAGTTATAAGGATGCTTTAGAGCTTGAACAAATTGAAGCAAAAATCGTAAGCGCGGAAGAAGAAGTGGAGCGGATTGAATCAATATTTTCCTCTCCCGATTTTTATAATCAATACAAAGATGAAATTAACGAATTAAACGAGCAGCTCGAATCCGCCAAAGAAAATGTTAAAAGTTTGTACGACCGCTGGGAGCAACTTGAAAAGCTGAAAGAAGAAATTAATAAGTTATAATTGTTTGATTGGGAAACATCACTTTTCAAAAACTCTCAGTTCGCTAATCGCTGTATAATACTGCATCCCCAGGTGAGCATTTGCCGCGTCTTTCTCAATTCCACCCGAAAGCCCAATAATTCTGATGCCCTCTGTATAAACCTCGGCAAAGCTGATTTCGTAATCTATTAAACTTGGTTTCAGCCATTGACTATTTTCCAAATTCATTTCCGGCGAAATTTTTACATCTTCAATTTTTGTCCAAGTCCCATTTGCTAAATACTCAACTTCGAATGAAGTAAACCAGCCGCAAAATTCTTGCGGAATTCCGTTGTTAAAAGATATTGCGGAAATTTTTCGGGCTTCGTTCCACTTGTAGCCGTAAAAATCCAATTCCCGTTCTGCATTTCTCTTGATGCTGTAATAAGTTTGTTCTTTCGAGCCATCTCTTAAAATTTCGATATTTTTATCTGACGCGTTTTTATTAAAGAGAATTTCATCCGCTTCTGCGGCAATATTTTTTGAATGAACTAAAATATTTACGTCGATTACTTTTTCTTCTTCCGCGCTTGTCGCGATAATCCGGAAGTTAAATTTTCCACTTTTATTAGGAGTACCGCTTAAGTTTCCATTTATGATTTCAAATCCCGAAGGTGTATTTCCACTTAAAATAACTTCAAATTCACCCGATTTTCCTCCGGTATAAATAGGATAACTGAACGGCTTATTTACTTCAACGTAAAAATCGGGAAGAGGATTAAGTTCAAATGGAGCAACGAATTCTGCTGCAAGATTTATACGATAATATTTTTCGCCATCTTTTTCGATTATTTTTCCACCATTGGTTAGAATAATATCCTCGCCTTGTTGGGAGATTCTTTCGGCAAGATCAGAAATCTTTGCGTCTTCCAATCCTTCACGAGTTACCATTTTGTAAAAATCATTAAAAGGTTTTTCCCATTCAGCATTTTCCAACGGAAAAAGCAAATCCTCCGGAATTGTTTTAAAACCGTTCACAATTCCGAGCAAACCACACATTGTCGCGGCTTGGTTATCGGCATCCATTCCGAACGCGCAACTGTAATCGAGCGTTTTTTGAAAATCGCCTTCTCCGTAAAGGAGAGCCATAATTCCAAAGGCCCCGTTTAAGTTGGCGTCGATCGGAGGCCAAGCGTGTTTGTTGTAATCCTCCGAAACGTAATAGTGTTCTTTTACAATTCTTCGTACGGTTTGCCAATCGTTTGGATATTCTAAATACAGCGATTTTACATGTTCAACAATCTTAGCAAATCTCGAATTTGGAGGAAGAACCGATATACCGATATCGATCAGTTTGTGAATATCTTTTTCGAAAAATGCGGAACTGTACATCGCGGCATAATGCAAAGTCGGCTCAAGTCCGAAACTATCATTTGTAATTCTCGCGGCGAACTCCGATTTATCAACAGCGTAGTCTAACATTCCCGGGGCGGTTACCGCCCAGATTTCATTTACAAGCTGAGCGTCGATTTGCATCCATTGCGTATTGAAATCTTTTGAGCCCGTGACAGGCGGAAAGTGGCCGGCATGCATCAAAGTTACAGCCGCACGATTCGCGCACCAAACCTTTTCCCTTACATGATATTTCCAGGCCTCCGCGAGTTGTGCGTAAGTCGGATCAATTCCGTGTTTTTCCATTTGTGTCAAATACATATACTCTATATCTGTATCATCATCGGAAAAAGCGCCGTTGTATTTGCGCAATAAGTCTAAAGTCCAATCATAACCGTAAGGGAATTCATTCGGACCGGGATCATCTATAAATCTGAATTCGTAATTCAATCCGTAAGTATTGCCGACAATCTGACCCAGCCATGAAGCATAAACTGCACTTTTGTATTCTTCAACCGAAAGAAGTTTCGAATGCAATTCTTGGTCGGTTTTTAATTGACCAAATGCATTTATGATTCCCACCAATAGGACTAAGAATAGCAGAATAGATGTTTTCAATTTGAACATATTTGTTTCAATTAAGTTTAATAAATGTTGTTGTTAAAGAAAAAGCCAAAATAATAAGTTGCATTTGTCTAAGGGTTTACTGCTCCATCTCGTAAGTGAAATTTCTCTCACCGCATCATTATATAGTTTGTAATCTAATAATATATATAATAGAAAAGATTTCGTCTAATATCGATTATCATTTATTATAAAATCAATTTTTGTTTTTATTATTTCTGAGAATGTCGTTCTATCTAGCAAAACGTGTTTCCAACCTTGCAAATATGATACATTTCATATAAAGACTACTAATTCATCTAAGCCTATAAATAGTTTTATTCAGTGATTTCTACTCCATTGAATACGTTGCTTCTTGCGGAATGGCATACTTCTTGAAAAGGCAAAACGAACCAGTTTATTTTTGAAATCTAATTTAGCTAATCAATCTATTGATTTCCGCAACTTTTGCGGTTGCTGTATAACAACCAAATAGTTTTCACATAAAGCTTAATACTTAAGCTTTCAGCATGAAGAGTGTTCTATTGCTATGTGCTTTTATTGAATATTCAGGAGTTTCCTTATGAAAAACATTATTCGAATCATTCTCATTTTTATGCTAATTCCCATCTCAGTAATTCTATCTCAAAACATCAAATCAATGTCTTTTGATGGAGTAGATGATTATGTGACCCTCGGAAATTCGTGGGATCTCAAACCATCGGCAGCACTCACAATCGAGTTCTGGGCAAATAATGAAGATTGGACACCAGCGATTTCTCAAAAATTTATTAGTAACACGCAGCTAGGCGGTTACAGTTTGGCCATTTTTAATATGGATGAAGTTTGGTTTCATTTGCATGTTGGTGGTGATTATAGAATTCTTACTTATCCTACAACGAATCTGACTCCAGGCTGGCACCATTTTGCAGGGACATTTGACGGTAGATATGTGAAGTTATATATCGATGGTGATCTCAAAGTAACAGACGATCTTGGAACATCCGGAAACCTAGTTCATTATGAGTATAGCAACTCGACATTGATTGGAACTGACGCCCACACCGGAGATACGCCTGAGGGCTGGGGTTTTTATAATGGTCAAATTGATGAGTTGAGAATATGGAATTATGCCAGGTCCAAAACTCAAATCAATCGGGCGAAACATACCATTATTCCTTCGGGTCAAGAGGGACTCTTAGCCAGATACGATATGGAAGGAAATACACAATCCGCGATTTATGATCGCTCGGGGAATAATAAAACCGGATACGTTCGGAATGGTGGATTTAAAACAATTTCGGGTGACTATAAGTTTATGGACAAACCAAGTTTTGTAAGTTCCGGTTATAGTATAACCGGTAAAGATGATTTGTATTGGTTGGTTCATGCGCCGGATTTTTGGGATCAGAAATTCACCATGATCAATGACATAGAATTCAGTGAGGCGGATTTTGCGGCTGGCGGAGATTTTTATGAAGACGGAAAAGGTTTCCTCCCTATTGGAACGAAGGAGGTTGCTTTTACAGGGGAATTTAACGGTTATTCAAAAAAAATCGAAAATGTATTTATAAGTCATCCAACTAATTATAATTCCTACATGGGATTTTTTGGCAAGATAAATGGCGCCATTGTTAAAAGGCTCAGAGTTGAAAACATAAATGTCAATGCTGGTAATAGCACTTATGTGGGCGGATTAGTTGGTATGGCATCAAACGAAAGTACCATTGACCAATGTTCAGCAACCGGAAATGTAACCGGGTTTTATGAAGTCGGTGGATTAGTTGGTACTCTCACCGGAAATTGCACAATTGAAAACAGCTTCTCCAAGGTCTCCGTTAATGCCAAAAATTTTACGGGCGGATTTGTTGGAGTATTGAGTGCCTCAACAATTAGAAACAGTTACACGATTGGTGAATTGAATGTTCAAAGCAATTATCCACAAACCGGTGGCTTTGTTGGACAAGCTATAAATTCAACAATTGAAAGTTCTTATTTAGCCTTAGCAGTAAATATACAATATGCCTCAAACAAAGGATTCGTCGGTTATAATGCAGGACTCACAACCAATAATAACTTTTTTGACAAGGAGTATTCAAGTCAATCATCCGGAGCCGGAGCGACAGCCAAAACGACGAACGAATTAAAAGATTTTAAAACATATATCGATATTTCCACAGATGGTCTCTCATCGGCTTGGGATTTTTTCGGGAAATCTTTTGATGATGAGAGCTCTGAAGAACTATGGGATATGGACCAGCTTGAAACCGTAAATAACGGTTATCCCATTTTGCACTGGCAAGAAGGTGCTGATCAAGCACTTTTTATTTATGATTTCCCGGGATCTGGATCAATTACTCAACCATTCATTATTTCAACTTTAGACCATCTAAAATCACTTTCTCAAAATGAATTCTATTGGGATAAATATTTCAAACAATATCAAAACATTGATGCAAGTGAAACTTCAACTTGGGATGAAGGTAAAGGATTTTCACCAATCGGTAATGAAAACACACCTTTTGAAGGCACTTATGATGGAAACAAGCATACAATTTCAAATCTTTCTATTAACCGACCCGGAGAATCAAGTACCGGCTTTTTTGGATTAACAGGTGATTACGCAAAAATAATGAAGCTCGGAATTACCGATGCTAAAGTTATTGGCGATCGCTCCGTTGGTATTCTGGGGGGTGATTTCTCATCATCAACAGTTAGTAGCGTTACGGAATGTTTTGTGATCGGGGATGTTGAAGGAAATGACTGTGTTGGTGCATTAGTCGGCAAAAACAAAGCAACAATTTCAAAAAGTTTTAGCCAAGGTTCTGTTACCCGGTTGGCTGGAGAAGAACAATCTTTCGGAGGATTTTGTGGAAATAATAGTGGGATTATTTCAGAATCATACTCAGCCGTTGTCGTAAATGAATCGAAAGGAAACTTTTGGGGAGCGAATGAAGAAACAGATGCGAATAAAGGATTTGTTGGAATAGATGAATCCGGACAATACTTGAATTCATTCTTTGATAAAGAAATATCCTCCCAGAAAAGTGGAGAAGGAGCGAGTGGAAAAACAACTGAGGAGATGAAAGCCAAATCAACCTATGCGGTCTCTTTCTGGTCATTTATTCCGGATTTCACATATTCTTATTCGTGGGGAACTGAAACAAGAATTGACCCTACTTGGGGCTTGAATCCCAACGTAAATGCTGGTTATCCATTCCTTACATGGCAGCCATATCGAGAACAGGAATCATATGTTAAATCCAGAGAAGCTGAAGATGTATTTTATTTTACCGCCAAATTAACCGCGGATGTAATTTATGTCGGCGAACTACCAATTACCGGATTTGGCTTTTGCTGGAATACAACCGGAGAGCCGAAAATAGCAGATACACACATTGAGTTTACGGAATCTGAAGATTCAACAAAGTTTTCAGCTAATATTTCAGGACTCTCGGCTGATACAGATTATTTTTACCGCTCATTTATCAAAACAGATTTAGGAATTCAATATTCCGTAGAAAGATCCTTCACCACCGGTCCGGCACCACCATTTTCAGGATCAGGTACGATTAGGGATCCTTTCTTAATTGGAACGCCTGAGGACATGCAAAACTTAGCGGGTGATTCCGAATTTTTTGACAAGCATTTTGCTTTAACTCAAGATATCGATATGACCGGAATTAGTATTTATACAATAGGTTTTCCGACCAACTTCACCAATGGAAGACATTTTACTGGCACCTTCGACGGAAGAGGAAAAACTATTACCGGATTAACCATGAGCAACAACCTATCCGATAACCAAGCATTGTTTGGGGTTACGAATGGTGCGGAAATTAAAAATTTAAATTTAGTGAATATCAATATTTCTGGAAAAAGTACGGTTGCGGGACTTGTTGCAACCGCCTTAAACACTACGGTTTATAACTGCAGTGTTAAAGGATCGATCAGGGGTGATGGCGATTATTTGGGGGGATTGATTGCCAGCGCCTTTAATTCTAAAATAATTGATTCACACACAGAAATTTCTGTCTCCGCTTCCGAAGTTGTTAGAATACCCTATATGGTGGGTTGGGAAATTAGGTATAGATACGAAACCAGATATTTTGGAAATATTGGTGGTTTGATTGGTCAGGCTGATAACTCAATAATTAAAAATTGTTTCAGTGATGGTTCCGCATCAGGAGCCGGAAATACCGGTGGATTTATCGGTTACAGTGAGGATTCAGATATATCAAACAATTACAGTGGTGTTGAAATTTTTATTGGTAGTAAATCTACAAGCAGCTCCTCAAATTCTTCTGCAAATGCTGCTTTTATAGGATATTCCATAAATTCAACAATTGGTTGCTGTTATGCCACCGGAAAAATGAAGTCGAATGGAAACGGTTTTGTTGGAATCGATTACAATAGCGAGTTCAATGGAAACTTTTTCGATACCGAAACAACTCTCAAGCTAACGGGAATCGGTGCGACCCCTAAAACCAGCGAGGAATTAAAAATTGAAACCACGTTTTTAGACGCGAATTGGGATTTTGTAAATGAAACTAAAAACGGTTTGAAAAATGTGTGGGCAATTAATGAAAATCTAAACTCCGGTTATCCTTTCCTAACGAACCAAAGATTTTTTGGTGTTCGGCTTCCGGTTCAAAATATCACCCGTTCTCGTAAAATTATAAGTTACATGAATATCGGTTTTACTGCACAGAATGACGGAGAAAGCATTTCGCTCGATTTTGAAGAGATAAATGAAACTCCTCCGAATATTTTCCAGAATGCAAAAACAATTGGAAAATATTGGGATGTTGGAAACATATCCGGAGGTAAAATTAAGATCACTCTATGTTATGATTCCAGTTTAACCGCCGGATTTGACGGCACACCAACAATTTACCACTACGATGGTTCATCTTGGATTGCTTTACCGACTAGTGAAGAAACTATGGTTGATAGTCAGCTTTGTGTTGAAACATTAAACTATTATTCATCGTTCTCGCCCGTAACTGTTGGCGATATCTCTGCACCGCTCCCAGTTGAGTTGGTTACATTCGCGGCCAAAAAAGTTAAAAATCAAATTCAGTTAAATTGGAAAACTGCAACAGAACTCGATAACTATGGGTTCGAGATTGAAAGAAAAGAATTAACCGGTTTGGAAAAAACAAATTGGGAGAAGATTGGTTTTGTAAAAGGCAGAGGGAATTCAAATACAACCACATCATATTCTTTTGCTGATATTAGTCCTTTAAATAATGTTTTGGAATATAGACTGAAACAAATCGATTTCAACGGGGCGTATGAGTATTCCGAAAGAATTGAAATTGATAACAAATTTATTCCAAACGAATATGCATTGTCACAAAACTATCCGAACCCATTCAATCCGACTACAATAATAACATTTCAAGTTCCAAGAGAAAGTAAAGTAAATCTAGTGATCTTTAATATGCTGGGCGAGATCGTAAAGGTCTTGGTAGATGAAGAAAAAAGTCCCGGAGAATATAAGATAAATTGGAATGGACGAAACTCAGTTGGAGAACCGGTTTCGAGCGGGATGTATTTCTACCGTATGCAATCGGGCGACTTTACCGCCATACATAAAATGATGTTGTTGAGATAAGAAGCCTCCAATCGATTCTCGAGTTTCGAGTTTCGAATTGCGGGGAATTCAAAAGGGGCGGTGGATAAAAGTCCGTCGCCCCTTTTTGCTTAACGGGATATATTTAAAACCGGCGAATCTGCCGGAGATCAAGCTACGTGAAAAAGAAACATTTATTATGTGTTTGAGTTTGAACAGATCTATTTTAATTTATTGTAATAAAAGTCGTCTGTTTAATATCCAAAGCTGACGCCCCAACAAGGATCTCAAATTCACCGGGCTCAACTATCCATTTTTTTGTCTCCGGATCATAAAACGAAAAAGCATCTTTGTTTAGTTGGAACTCTACGGTTTTTGTTTCTCCTTTATTCAAAAATATTTTCTCGAAAGATTTTAGTTCTTTTTCTGGACGGCGGAGGGAGGACTCTTTATCGGAAACATAAACTTGTACAATTTCCGCTCCGTTAAACTCTCCGCTATTTGTAATATTTATGGAAAATTTTATTTTATCTGATTTTGAATAATCTATACTAGGAATATTAATTTTGCCATAATCAAACTTTGTGTATGATAATCCATGACCAAACGGATAAACAACCAGTTTGTCGAATGTATCAAAGTATCTGTAACCGACGAAAATATCTTCGTTGTAATTTACAGTTGTTTCATTTCCCGGGTATTCTCCCAACACATGTGAAGGATAATCTAGATAATCCTTTGCGAATGAAACAGGAAGTTTACCGGAGGGATTAACAATTCCCAATAGTATGTTCGCGATTGCCGTTCCCCCTTCCATTCCTGGATACCAAACATGTAAGAGTGCTTTGGAGACGTCCGACCATTTTCCAAATTTTGCCGAACTTCCGCCAAAAATAACGGAAACTATATTTGGATTCGCTTCGGCTAATTTTTCAATTAACTTATCTTGTTCGAATAATAAATCCAGATTTAGCTTGTCCAAAGATTCCGCATCAAATGTTCCTTCGCCCCAGTTACTGTCATCATAACCATGAACCCAGCCTCCGACAAAAACCACCAAATCCGATTCTTTTGCAAGCGCGACGGCTTCGGCAACAAGTTTTTCATCAGCTTTATTTTCGCGGGTTGTTAAGTAGCCTGTCGCAAAAGAGATTTCATAATCTTTTCCGGCCACATTTTGAATTCCTTCCAACGGAGTTTTTTCGTAAAGAGCTTTTACTTGCGAACTTCCGCCTTGAATTGAATACTGTGTGTGTTTTCTAATTGCGTTATTACCAATAACAGCAATCTTTTTCACTTTCTTTTGAATCGGCAGAATATTTTCATTCTTCAAAAGAACAATCCCTTCCTCAGCTACTTTTAACGCCAAAGCCTGATGTTCCGGAGTATTCATTTCTCTTTTTACTCGTTCATCAAACTTTTTAACTCTGAACATTAGTCGGAGAATTGATCTGATTTTTTCATCAACAAACTTTTCATCAACCTCTCCCTTTTTGACTGCTTCATACGCTGAATCGGCGAGGAAAAATTTTGTGTAATCCGCATTCGGCAGCATATTCAGTTCCGTCCCCATCTCAATATCAACGCCATGCATCAAGGTTTCTTTTGTGCTGTGAACCGCTCCCCAATCGCTTATCAAAGCTCCATCAAAACCATATTCTTGTTTAAGGATTTGGTTGAGAAGAAAATCACTTTCACTGCAAAATATTCCGTTCACTTTGTTGTAAGCTGTCATAATCGACCAGACATCAGCCCTCTCTACTGCTGCTTTGAAAGCGGGAAGGTAAATTTCTCTTAAAGCTCGTTCGCTTACAACGGCATCAATAGATCCTCTCAATGTTTCCTGATTATTCGCGACGTAATGTTTAATACAAGCCGCAACCTCTTGTTCTTGAACTCCCTTTATATAACCAATACTCATTTCTGCGGTGAGATATGGATCTTCGCTCATATATTCAAAATTTCTACCGTTTAGTGGGCTGCGAATTATATTTACACCTGGCCCCAAAATAACGTCTTTGTTGCGCGCGTTTGCTTCACTTCCAAGAACGGTTCCATAAACATATCCTAATTCACGATTCCAGGTTGAAGCCAAAGTAATTCCGGTCGGAAGATATGTCGCAAAATCTTCATCTGTTTCATCGGCTTCCCAATCTCTGCCGTGTTCTCTTCTTACGCCGTGAGGTCCATCAGACATAATTAATTCGGTAACTCCGAGTCGTTCAACGCCGCCTGAAGTAAAAGATGAACTTGCGTGCAGCATTCCAATTTTTTCTTCTAAGGTCATTTTTTTAATTAATGATTCTATTTTTTCCTGCATAGATATTTCCTGAGCAAATATATTGCTGTAGTTAATTTGATAAATGATAGCAACCGCAATTATAAGAATCGCTTTTCTCATATTATGTTTCCTTTTGTTTTTATTGCACTTTTTTCATTTTTAATTGTATTTAATTATTTCAATAAAATGCATTTCTGAATCGCACTGAATTTACCCGCTGAGATTTTGAAAAAGTAGACTCCTGAAGATTCGTGCAAAGCATTCCATGTGATATTGTAATTCCCCGCCGATTGTGACTTGTCGATTAGAGTTTTAACCAATCTTCCGTTAAGATCATAAACCGCCAAATTTACATCAACGTTTTCCGGGAGTGAGTATGAAATTGTTGTTACCGGGTTAAACGGATTCGGGTAATTTTTTGAAAGTTTGAATTCCGTCGGAAACGAATTCTCTCTTCCGTAATTGTCCTCTATTCCGGTTGGGCGAACCAGCTGAATACTCCCGAAAACACTTGGATTATTCCAAGCATTATCCGCCGTAAATATTGAGGCAACGGCACACTCACGATCTCCACCGTTGTCATCATCGTCAACTCCGACATCAAATCCGATTCGACTGTTTGTTTGTGGAGTAACTCCGATTGTAGCCCAGGGGATTTTAGCTTCGAGATTATAACCGATTTGAGTTTTGTAAGTGATAAACTCAATTCCGGTTGTTCTATTTAGAGAATTATTACCAAAATTTATATTTTCATCATCCCATCTAAATCCGAATTGAAAATCATTTACACCATCATACGAAGTTCCTTTGCTGTTATTACCATCAATAAAAACTTCTACACAATCATCTTTGTACCATTCAGCGCCCGAATCATTTATTTGAACTTCATCGGTTACTTCAACCAAAACATAGAGGTTCGAATTATCATACATTGCTTTCCATTGAGCTTGAAAATCACTTGTTCGTGAACCGACAGTTACATTATTGATTTTCATTTCAGGCGTTTCATACCAAACTTGTTCGATAAGTGTGTCGATCGATATGGTTTCATTCGCGAAAACAATTGCCGGAGCCGAAACGGATAAACTGTTATTAACCGTAACAACTATCTCATCGGAGTCGGTTGCTCCGTCATCATCTTCCACAGTTAAAATTATAGTGTGTTTTCCTATTCCAAAATTTACGTTTGGTTTTACTCCAGTCGCTATTTCCGAATCGTTTTCTTTCCAGGAATATTTTACGATAGATCCATCAGAATCAGTACTTGCCGAAGCGTCTAATTGTACATCTTCGCTTCCGGTTCTGTCAGCATCTGCAACCGTAATATTTTCGCCCGCGTTTGCTTTTGGGGGATAATTATTCAAAACAATAATTTTAACTTCATCCGAAGACGATTTACCGTCGTTATCAATAACTTTCAGAGTAATTATGAATTCGCCAAGATTAAGAATCACTTCCGGATTCATTCCGGTTGCAATCAGTGAATCGCCAATACTCCATTCATAAATATCAATTGTACCATCATAATCGATGCTTTCGCTTCCATCCAAAATTACAGATTCGCTTCCGTTCAGGTCACCGTCCAAAACTGTTTGATCCGGTCCGGCGTTGGCAACCGGCACATTAGGAATTCCGCCGCCATCCCAATAGATATCATCGAGCGCAAATTCGACTGATGCTCCGTTTTCCTCCAATATCACAAACTCATAACTCATCATTCTCAGGTCAATTGCCGAGCCGCGAATTTCACTTATTGGAATTGACGCTTGCCCCCATTCTCCGTTTCTTACAAGTCCATATTTTGATTGATTCGCCGGAAATTCTATGTACGACTGATTATTCCATGTATCGATAATCCCGATTTTGAAGGCAACATTTCCCGGTATTTTTATGCTGAAATTGAGGTTTCCTTCTTCAAAATTGATCAGGTTTCTTGGTTGAACCGACATTATTCCGGCGCCGAACCAACCTTTTCCATTTGATTTCCAGGAAAGAACATTATCACCTTCAAGGGGCGGAATTGCTGTCGCATCAAGCGTAGCTTCCCAAACATATATTTCAGAACTGATTCCGGCTTCAAGTTTGCCGTTGGTAATAGTACTATCGGTAAATATTCCAAAAGCTCCACTCTCCGGAATTGGAGGACCGACGTTTACATTTCCCATTCCGTTCCATTTCATAACTTTTACATAATCGACGTACATCTCTGCGGGGAAAGGCATCGAAACCGGCTGTCCCGAGCCGGGATCGCCTAAATTATAAGCATCTGTAAGCGCTCCACCGATTGCAAGATTTGTAATAAGGTAAAATGGTTGGTTAAACTCACTGGAAACGCTGTCGATTGGGAAAGGATCGGTGTAAAGATCGTATTCAGTTCCTTCATCGGTTACAGTAAATCGAATACTTTTATCATCCCAATACATTCGGTAAATAAGGAATCTGTCGTTAAAAGGATTTGTGTAATTGTAATATGGTCGAACATATTCATCATCCGGATCCCAGGACAAACTGGCCGCTCCCGAAGGATTTTCCGGTGTAACGGCATCATCCGAAAAAAACAGGGCGTTTGCGCTTGTCATTTGGTTTACCGTTGAATTATTCGCACCATTTCCACCATTGTGTGTATCATGTAAATCCCGAAATGATTTACTGTGTCCCATTTCCATCATATCAATTTCGCCTTTATGAGGCCATGCATAATTTGAAGTTCCGAGCAGCCAAAACGCCGGCCAACCTCCGAGCTCCAAATCGGGGACTCGAACCCTCGCTTCAACCACACCATATTTGATTGAAATTTTCGAAAGTGTTGTCAGCTTACCTGAAGTGTAATTTAAAGGATTTCCCCATTGATCGGTGATGCCGGGCCCGGATTCGTTTTTTGCTGTAATTTGCAGCGCAAAATTTCCGCTTTCGCCGGGAATTTCTGAAATTTTAACATTTTCCTTCCTGTAATATTCCAGTTCACCGTTTCCCCATCCCCATGAACCGTTTCCGATTTCGATATTCCAGTTATCAAGGTTGTTAAAATTGTCTTCCCAAATTACTTCCCCGACTTGCGCGTTTGTTTTTTGAGAAAATATAATAATGAAAAAAAAGAGTGCGGAATACTTCATCAAATATTTCAAGAAATCTCCTTTTTGATAATTCGTCCGATCCTTCCAGAAGGCAAGTTCGGCTCAAGTTAATTGCATAGTTAATGTGTTAATAGGTTTATCAAAAAACCGTAATGTCTTTTAAATGAATGGGCAATTTAAGTAATTCAAGACCTCTATTCGAGAAATAATATTTGTTATTCATTCGTTTTAAAATGCATAAGGAGACTTATCGCTGTCATTACCAAAAAACCAATAATTGCCAGAACACTCCACAATTTTCCGGCATAAGTTGCTATTCCGATCATTCCACCGAATGAAGCATAGAAAAGTATCAGGTATGGAATTACAATTTTGAAATCATGACGGAAATCAATTTTTAGGATGTAATCCAGTAACAATTCCAAAATAACAAACACAATTATCAGTCCGAGCTGGAGGAAATAAAGGAAGGGGCGGTTGGCAGCCAACGCGTTTATGAACATTATCAGAAGGGGAATTATGGTGAGAATAAATATGAGCCCGAGCCAATACTCAATCCGTTCCTTCTTGTAAATTCTCGCTATAAAAATTCCAATTAAAAGAAGATTGTTGATGATGGCTACTATTGCTCCAAGAAAATCAAAATGATTTACAGTTTCCATATTGGCAAATCCATTTAAAAGATTTGATTATCCTGGAAAATTTAACATGTGTGGATTATTTCACCAAGAGCAATTTTAGATTTTTATAAATTCCTTCACCTTCTAAAACAGCGATGTAAATTCCGGTCGGAAAATCTTTCGCGTTCCATTTAATTTGATAAGTTCCTGCTGTTTGAAAACGATCTAGGAGGGAGGTTATTTTTTCTCCGAGTAAAGTATAGATGCTGAGTTTTACATTTGATGATTTATCAAGAGTATATTCAATTGTTGTGCTCGGATTAAACGGATTCGGATAATTTCTCAACAATAAAAAGGAGCGGGCTGCTTGGGATTTTTCATTAACCGAGACAACATCATCGTTAGCGAACGGACCAACATTATACGAATAGAGCGGTTTTCGTTTTATTTTCGCGCTTGAGAATTCGTCGGCTCCGATATCACTTATACCCGTCCTCAGTTGCCCTTGAATGTCATCCGCTATCACAGAGTTATTTGATGTCGCGGCATCAATCGCCGGACTTGTCGGCGATAAAATCCACAAACTATCCTCGAAGGTTAACAGCGGGTCGACAACCATTATTTCACTTTCGGATGCCGTCATTCCTACCGCGAATCCATTTTGGGGAAACATCAGATTACCCTCCCAGGTAAAATTAGCGGGAGTGTTGAAAATTTTGATCAGGTTCGCTTTTCCGCCAACAACTAAATTGTTAGCAAGTGTTACGTTCTTGGGCTCTTTCTTCCATGAATTATCTGATCTGCCATAGCCGATTTCAATATTCGCAAAATTATTAACAAGAGTATTGTGGCTGACAATTACATTATCGATCCTCCAATGCGCGCTTAGCGATCCTGTTTCGGTATCGCCGTTTCCGAGAGTAATTGCGGCGTCCCATTTGTCTCCGGTTAATCCTTCGAAATAATTGTTGTAAATTTTATGATTCCTGGCATAAACACGAATTCCGCCCGTTCCGGTTTTTCCTTCGCCTAAGAAAAAATTATCATGAATTACTGAGCCATCTCCGTGCCGAAGTGAAACCGTTCCTTGACTTCTTCGGATCGTGTTATATCGAACGGTATCCTTTCCGCTTTTTATCGAAATAATCTCGGGATCACCATCACACTCTTCAAACAAGTTATACTCGATTACCGTAAAACCATCGGTTAACGATAATTCACTCCAGCCCACACGAATCGCTTCCATTTCGTTTTCGTGTCTCGGACCGATATTGTAAAAATAGTTGTGGTCAATTCTATCATGTTGGGATACATTATTTCCGCCATCGATTGTGATAAAGTTGCCGAGTTGGTGTTTATCCCGAAAAACATTGTGATCAACTCTGTTCTCGAAACTTCGCAAAGTCGCGTCATCCCAATATCCGCCGATGTATAACCACTTTCCGCTTTCGCCTTCGGTTTCCGTCAATTTAAAAACATTTCTGGTAATCCGAATATTGTTACATGCCTCCAGTTTTATAACCGTGTAAACATTCGATGTAAATTTGAATCCTTCCAAAACGACGTGTTCATTTTTCCTGAAAGTAAACGCACTCTCGCCGTGAAGCTCGGTTGCTCCAATATTTTTCGCACGGATAATTATCGGTTTATTTGCTGTGCCCGAAGATTCAATGGTGATATTTCCCGAATCAAATATTCCGTCGGCGACTTCAACTATATCACCCGGTTTTAGGTTGTTCCCTTTGCAAACATTTTTAAGTTCAGAACCGGATGAAACCGGATAAATGGTTGGCGGAGTTGTATCGAAGGCAACATCCGCTCCGATCGTCATGTTTCCGAAAACTACAAATGATTTTTTTAATTCGGTTCCGGATAAATCACCGGTCCATCCCTTGTTTACATATTCAGCGGGCAAATCCAAAATAGCTTCTACATTTGTATAATTGTAGTAAACTCCTCCGGGTGGATTTAGAGAAATTGTACCGAAATCCGGTTGGATTATTGTTACCGTATACTCAACGGTAGGGTTATTTTCATCTACGGAAACTACCGCACTGAACTCCATATTTTGATGAACAAAGAATGTTTTTACGAGCTCAGTTCCTGAAAGGTCGCCTGTCCAGCCTTCGTTTTTGTAACCATCCGGAATTGAAAGCGAAACAGTAACTTCGGTGCTATCCGGATATTCGGAAAGTTTGGGTTCAATCGAAATTGACCCGATATTTGGTTGTTCGATATCCACCGTATAATTGATTTCAATTCCGGGAAACGAAACATTTGAAATTGGATTGGTGCTTACATAGATATCGTCCATTGCGGCATTTAAACTTCCGATTGCTTCGTCATAACCGAGATTAAATCTTAGTTCGTGGTATTCTTTAACATTCGCCGGACGTGTTCCATTCGCTGTCGGAGTATAATTTTCACGAAATCCGGCTGAAACAACTTCCGATTCGTTAAAAATTGTTTGATAAACAGAGTTTTCGTAATCGATCTTTGCGCTTATTCTATTCCATTCACCAAGAGTATAATTTCCGACATTTTCTTTTGAAGAGCCGTTATAAATCTGAAACTTTCCTCCCGAACCGGATGGAGTATCGAATTCAAAAACAAAGGTTCTTTTTTCGCTCCCTCCGCCGAAAAGGTCGTAACCGCTTATCGCAAAATCCTTAGTCGACATCGATGAGATTTTAACATACATATCAATGTAAACGATTCCCGAAACGCCCTTTTGCGAAGCACCAAATTGAATGTTGGTAGCATTTAACTTTTCGTTTTGTGCTAAAAACATCAATCCTTTTGATCCTGAATGAACATAATCAGAATTTTCAGTAACGGAAACTTTGGCCGAACCAACCGACCAATTCCCTTGATTGTTGATATTTCCGGTATTGTCGGATTCGAATGAAGAAATAAAAATATCACCAACTTGCCCTTTAACAGAAAGAGAAGAAAAAAGCAGTACGATGAATAAAAGTTTGGAGGGATGAAAAGATTTGTTGAAATACATTTGCGTTCTCATTAAAAAAACAAAAACAACTTGTATGACAACATACATATTGTGAATATATTATACAACAATCTAAAACTTACTTTAGATTTTTCTGTACCACCGGATTTATCAATTCATTTAATATCTGCCGATTTGTTCAATCAAAGTCGTGATTAATATTATTCATTGAACTTGTAAACCCTTACATAATCCACAACAAAAGAATCCGGAAATACCGCTTTTGCAGGATCATTCGCCCATTCGGTTCCTTTTGCCCAATCGAGAGTAGATAGTTCGCCTGTAATTTTTACATACGCCGGTACTTTGGAAACCCCACCGGAACTTGTTCTCCAAGTTTCAACGCTATCAATAAAAAAGACGTATTCATTTTCGTACCACTCTAATGTGTAAGTGTGAAACCCGTTTCTAATACCATCAGCATATTCTTGATGTCCATCTGATTTATGCGCTTCGCCATAACCATCCCAGTGAAGTGCTTGATTAATTTTATTTGTCCATCCAAATCCTTCCATTATATCAATTTCGGTCCCATCCTCTCCGGAATTATCAACATTTCCAACGGAGGAAGACATAAGCCAAAAGGCGACCCACCATCCGGGTTGGGTTGGAAGTTTGCACCTGATTTCAAACTTGCCAAAAGCCTGCTCAAATTTCCCGATACTTCTAATTGCCCCGGTTGCGTAATCATGCGGATCTCCGTCTTGGTTCCCGTCTAAAATTTCTCGCGCGCGGATTATTAGATTACCGTCACCATCCAAATATGAATCTTGTTGAACCCACCAACCATCCGGACCATTATCGTTATTTCTTCTGTTATATTGGGGTTTATCCCACTTAGTTAAATCAACCTCGCCTTCCCCGTTAAATTCATCCTGCCA
Source organism: Melioribacteraceae bacterium (assembly GCA_021739765.1). GTDB lineage: Bacteria > Bacteroidota > Ignavibacteria > Ignavibacteriales > Melioribacteraceae > JAIPBD01. Next base: position 89,401 of record JAIPBD010000015.1, on the reverse strand, counting down.
GACCAAACTCCACTCTTCGCTAGGTTTTTCTTCAGTCTGGGCGGGACTATCATCACATCCAAACACGACGGAAATTGCAAGAATGATAATCACTATTTTTAATTGTGCTAAATTCAGTTTCATATTAGTAAACCTTTTTTAATGGACTATTCAAGAGTAAAGTAATCGCGATTTTTTTCACCGTCTCATTCCATTCATTTTTAGAAAGAGAACCTGACGCGAGAGTTGATTCATCAATTTCACCGTATGAAACTAGCTTGCCGTGCATATTATCCCAAAAGGTGAATTCCAATTTAGTCAACAAAACATCGTCGTAATTATCCAAAATCGCTCCGCGTTGCGACGTTTTATTTATTTGTAAATCATTTAGAAAAAGAATAAAATCCGAATCCAAAAACAATGTTTTAGATTCAGCATCCGGCAAATACGCTGTAAAGTTTCGATTCTCGCTCCATTCGAGGTTCACCTCGTTCAAATCTGATTTGGAATCTAAAGTTCCCACCTCAATTCTATTAAGCGAGCTGTAAATCTGAAAATTCCTTATAAGATCACTTTCAAAATATTTTTGAAAGACTTCCGCAGGCTTTCCTTCTCCAAGATCTTCGGTCACATCCTCAGGAATGCCGATTTCCGGCTCATCGTATAATTTTACTATTGTCAGTTTTTTGTCTAAAAACGCGATATCCGTGTAATCATCCATCACAACAATTGATGTCGTACATGATGAAAGTACGAATCCGGTAACTACTAATAATATTGACATATAAGTCTTCATTTGGCTTCCCAAAATTATTGGAATTGTAGGAATAAATTACAAGCTAAATTCGGACATTTCCATTCCAAAATAATTATCTGATTATATCTTTTCTGATCCGATGACTAAAATTGTATTTACTTCAAGGTTTTGTATCTTCCAATCCCTTATTATGTTAATAAGATAATCGGACTTATTATAATGTCGAGATTTTAATGAAAGCTGCAGTTACTAAGCAAAAAGGGTCACCGGAACAAATACAAATTAATGAGTTGCCAATTCCTTCCGTAAAAGATGGATGGGTTTTAATAATGGTAAAAGCGTTTGGGCTAAATCGTTCTGAGATGTATACTCGACAAGGACATTCGCCAAATGTTAAGTTTCCAATTATACAGGGAATAGAATGTGTTGGAATTGTAGAAAATGATCCTTCGCATACATTTAAAAAAGGACAAAAGGTCGCCGCAATTATGGGCGAAATGGGACGAGAATTCAACGGTAGTTATGCCGAATACGTTTTAGTTCCTTTAAGAATCATTTTCAAATTTGAAAGTAATTTGCCTTGGCAAAAATTAGGAGCAATTCCGGAAATGTTTCAAACGGTTTCCGGCTCCTTGTTGGGCGCGTTGGAAATTCAGAAAGGGGAGAGACTATTAATTCGTGGTGGAACTTCTTCTATAGGAATGCTCGCCTGTCAATTGGCAAAATTTTACGGGTTAACCGTAATTTCAACAACAAGGAATCCGGACAAAAAATCTCATTTAATCCAAAATGGATCGGATTATGTTTTAATTGATGGTGGGGAAATCGCCGATTCACTTCGAAAAATTTTTCCGGATGGAGTGCACAAAGTTTTAGAGTTGGTTGGAACAGTCACGCTAAAAGATTCGTTAAAATGTATCAGTGCGAAGGGAATTGTTTGTATGACGGGAATCCTGGGAAATTCTTGGACGATGGAAAATTTTTCTCCGATGAATGACATTCCATCTCAAGGCAGATTAACCGGCTATGCCGGGGATGCGGAAAACCTCTCCTCTGAGATGCTTCAGAATTTTATAGATCTTGTTGAATTGCATAAAATTGAATTAAACATTGACAGGGTTTATAAACTTGAGGAAATCGTTGAAGCCCACAAATATATGGAATCGGGATTGAGTAAGGGGAAACTTGTTGTCACAAATTGATTATCTGTCTGCCAAAAATGGAAGGGCAAAACAATTCTTTATCAAAAACGAGCGAAGTTGTTCATTATTCAAAAATCAAGAAAGGAGATAATATGAAAAAGTTCATTTTACTACACATTGGATTCGTCCCTCCGACCGAAAAAATAATGCAGGAATGGGGAAGTTGGTTTCAGGAGGTTGGAGATAAATTCATTGACGCCGGGAGCCACTTTATGTTTGGGAGAGAAATCGCAAAAGACGGAAGTGTAAAAGAATTGCCATTGGGGCTTGATTCTTATACAGGTTATTCAATTATTAAGGCGGAGAACATGGAAGAAGCCGAACAAATCGCGTCAAGTTGTCCATCTATAACAGCAATAAGGATTTACGACGCAGGTTCAATTTAGTTCGCAGAAGTGTAAACCAAATTCTTAAGCCGGCATCATTTTAATATTGGTTTAGCTATAATCAACTGTTTGGTTGTAAGAAAAAAAGCGCATCGCAATAATCCATATAATGGCTTTTGTCATGTATGGATTGATTGTAAAATCCGTGTATTTCGAAATTGTATTTTCGCAAAAAACTGTTTATGGAATCAAAGCTGCTATTTTGATTATTCCTTTCGTTAAATGATACTTCAACAAATATGAATTTGATTTTACGTTCCTCCAGTAAACCAACCGCACCTTTTAACACATCAAGATCAAATCCTTCCGTATCAATTTTGAGGAAATCGATCGAATTAATGTTTTTCGATTTCGCAAATGAATCAATTGTATTAATCTGTACCTTTTGAGTTTTTTGATCTTTACCGGTTGGAACATTCAAGTTTTTATTTAGCGAATTCATCCAAGTCAATTCTTGCAGAAAAATTTCAGCGGAACCTTCCTTTTCTCCAAACGCAAAATTAAAGCACGAAATGTTTTTAATTCGTTTGGTTCTTTCTGTTAATATTTCGTAAGTACGGTTAACAGGTTCAAAGGAATATATTTGCGAGTTTTTGAATATTTCGTTGCAATGTATGCAAAATTGACCCATGTTCGCCCCAACATCAAATACAACCTCAATTTCTTCGGGAGGGAACATCCGGCGCAAGGTTTTCCGATAATCGGTGCCAATCGGTAATTGGCGATGACTAAAAATACTTACGCCTAATTTATCAACTATATTTCTTAGAATTTTTTTCATTTACAATTAATTTAACTATATCAATGCTGTACACAAGTAAAGATAAACTTCGCGTCAGGATAAAAGACACAAGAAACTGACATTTCCGGAATTTTTGCTCTTTGTGATTTAATAATGATTCCTAAAAACCACCGCATCTTTACATTCGCGGTTAATCACCTTCTTCTAAAGAAAAAATATCATTTACCGATTTGCCAAATACTTTCGACAATTTTAAAGCGAGTATTGTAGAAGGGACAAATCGCCCCTTCTCTATCGAATTGATTGTTTGCCTTGAAACTTCAATCTGTTTGGCTAAATCGTCCTGTGTTAAATCTAATATCGCCCGTTCAACTTTTAATAGATTTTTCATTTGTGAAGCTTCTTTAAATATTCGAAATAAAATACTTGAATACTTAAAAGCAGCCACAAAATTTGCCAATCGCCCAGATCTTTAACAATCGCACCGTTGCCTGAAGAGAAATAATCAAATATAAAGTCAACAAATGGCATCAATAATGAGAAAACAACTCCCGCAATAAAAGCAAATGTGTAGGATTGCATTCTTAATTCTTTAACCAGTTCGTCTTCAATTTCCTCTTTTGAGATAGAAACGAGAAGTAAACCGATCAACATTCCAAGTTTTACGATTTCTCTGAACATAAGATCGTTCACCGTAAATGCGTTAATAAACATAGAAACGATAGAAAGAATGAACAACGCATAACCCACTTTTTTGAAATAATTTGGCAATTGTAGTTTGTGCAGCTTTTTTATGTTTTTTCTTTCGCAGTCAAGAATTGATTTTACAGTCATGACACAGCCCCCTTTTTAAAATATTAGTAGTGTATGTTTGTCTAAATGTAAAGTATATTTTACTTCTTGTCTAAGATACAAGACAATTAACAAGTAGTCAAGTTATTTTAAATAATTTTCCATAATTAATTTATTTGGCGAATTTTATGTGAAGTAGAAGTGAGCACTTTGGGGGATTTATTTTTTGCTCAAAAAACGATTGTTTTCTCTTTAGTTGTCTGAATTTCTTAGCAGCTCTCGAACTCGTTCAATGCTTCTCATTGCGTTAGAGTTACTTTGTATAAACTCAATATATTTTTGAGTTTGTTTTTCGCGTCCCTCTTGATTCAGATGAAAGATTGTATCGAAGAACATATCGTCGCCGAACACTAAATCTTCCGGTTGGTTAATTATTTCAATTTGGAGATTTGCTGATAATTTAGATTTAACTTTTTCGATAATTTCCGAATATATATTGTATTCACTGAGCGGATAGGTCGGATAGATGAAAAACACACTGGCTTCTTTGGCTAAAGCAAAATTATAAAACTCATTTAGCATCTCATTATTCCGATCCCAATTTCTGCTTGGGACTTCTCCTCGACCATTTAATTCGATTCTGGGGTCTTTATCCAAATGGGAGACTACATCACCGTATTTATTAAATGCTTTTCGAAAATAAATTTGTGAAGGTTGTACTTTATCCATTTGATGCCCGAGGAGGATTTCGATGTGTGATCTGGTTCTATCTAAATGGATTGTTATTTCATCTTTCAGATTAGTGTTATAATAATCGGAAGCCTCTGGAAAGAAAGTGCTTGTAAGTTTTTTAATGCCGTAGTCGCCATCTTCACGCAGCAAATATTCTACGGTCAAAAACACAACATCATTCTTGCGGATTATGCTTTTTAATTCTTCCAGCATAAAATGAAGACCCACACCGCCGTGCAAAGCAAGATTAACAACCGGAATGGAAAACTGCTTTTCAATTTTCTCACTATTTAAACCAAATGCCAGACTTGATCCTGCCATAAAAATAATTCTGGGCTCATTAATGCTATTTGCTCTTTCGTGTTTATCTATAATCGCCGCTAAATAGTCATTCGTCTCTTTGATTTCAGGTTCGGTAAAAAGCGACAGTAACAGATAGCATGAAGATGTTAGTAAAAACAACCAAAGTGATTGAAAAACAAATTTTTTCATATTGATCAAAACTGAAAATATATAAATTGTTGTTGCTCGCCGGCAAAGTAATAAATCATAAAAAGGAGAACAAGGTAGACAAGAACTCTAACCGGCTTTGTTAATTTTTCAACTATTGCCGAAAATGCATACTGGCGCTCTCTTCCATACCACTCCAACATCATAAAAACAGTAATGCCGAGAATCAATCCTTTTGGAAAAGCAACCGGAAGTATCGGGATTGTAAAAAGTGTCGAAGAAAAAATGTTGATTATGTAAGAATATGCATGTGTCAAATTTTCTGCTCTAAAAACCGCCAGAGCCAAAGCTGTCAGCATAAATGTTGTGAACATCTTTAGGGTTTCAGAAATCGAAGGGAGTATTTTACCCGCAGCAACAACATCGCGATTATCTCTATTTTTTTTCATGAGCAGCAGTGGTAAAAAATAAAGTGCATTTAGCAATCCCCAAACAATAAACGTCCAATTTGCGCCGTGCCAAAATCCGCTTACAGCAAAAAGGATAAAAACATTTCTTACTTTTGTCCATGTATTTCCTCTGCTGCCACCCAACGGAATATATAAATAGTCTCTAAACCATGTTGAAAGTGAAATATGCCAACGTCTCCAAAACTCAGCGATATCTCTTGAAAAGAAAGGAAAAGCGAAGTTTTGTGTCAGGTTAATTCCAAACAAACGGGAAGCTCCAATGGCAATATCCGAATAGCCCGAAAAATCGCAATAGATTTGAAAAGTAAAAAACAGCGCTCCGAGCAATAAAGTGCTTCCCGAAAGATCGGCTGAGTTATTAAATATCAGATTTGTGTATTCGGCACAGTTATCCGCAATTACTATCTTTTTGAATAATCCCCAAAGCATCTGACGCATTCCATCAACTGCTTTTGAATAATCAAAAACTCGTTTTGATAAGAGTTGCGGCAAAAGATTGGACGCTCGTTCAATTGGACCGGCAACTAATTGGGGGAAAAAACTAACAAATGCGGAGAACGCGATATAATCTTTGGTTGGCTGAAGCTTTCCTTTATAAACATCAATCGAATAACTTAATGTTTGAAAGGTGTAAAAACTAATTCCCACAGGCAAAACTATATCCAACGAAGACGCGGCTATTTCTCCGCCGGCGAAAGAAAATGCCGAAGAGAAGTTTTCCAGAAAAAAATTGTAATATTTAAAAACAGCCAAAAATCCAAGGTTGGTGGCCAAACTCGTCCAGAGTAAACCTTTTCTTTTTGTTTGGTTCTGCTCAACCGCTAATCCCCGCCCAACCGAATAATCGACAATTGTGCTGAAAATAATAAGCGATAAAAATCGCCAATCCCACCATCCGTAAAACAAATAACTCGCTGCAACAACAAACAGATTTTGAAGTTTTAAATTTCTGCTTCCAATTAGCCAATAGATAGCGAAAACAATTGGAAGAAATATTGCGAAATCAAATGAATTAAAGAGCATTAATTATTCATGTTAATTAGTGGTAAAGTAAGGTTTGGTTGAACTCTTACCGAAGATGACAAATTCTGTAACTCAAAAAAATCGGGTTCAATTATAATTATTCGTGTGGAAAAACTTATAAACAGTAATTCAAATTAGCCGCCGCGGTTCCGCATTTTGCTCGAGAGTTTTTGCTAAACTCTACAAGACGAGTCCGTTGAAACCTTATAATTCGAATTTAAACGCTTCACAATAAACGACAGAACGTCCAAATTTAGTAAAAGTTCGGAATTGTTCAATGTATTTTGGTCATTTCAAGCTTCTCAACCGTCCACGAAAGAGCCCTTTTAACATAATCGTCATCTGTCTCTTCGATTATTTTTTTCATTTCGCCAATAAATGGGATTGCTTTATCACCCAACACTTCAAAAACATTCGCTGAACGAAGAGCAACTTTCGAATTACTATTTCGCAACTGCTCCAACAACACCGAAAAAGACAATTTGGATTCGCCTAAAAGAGAAAGTGCTTCTGCAGCTGTAACCGCTACGTCGCCGGAATTATCATTTAACAAAGCTTTTAATTTGGGAATGGCCGATTTTACCTTTTCACCGAGAATAACACAACCAGTTGCTGCCCAAAATCTAACCGCGCTATCTGAATCATCCAATCTGGGAATTAGTAATTTTAGATTTGTAGGATCGCCATCGCCAGCTATTTCAGCAGTTTCGATTATTTTTTCGATTGGCACATTTTTATTCCGGATAAAGTCATGAATCGGAATTCTACCGGCTCTTTCAATCATTTCACCTTCAGGAATAAATCCGGCGTCCTTATTTTTACGAACCCATTGATTGTTAGCTTCACGCATTTTTAAAAGAATGTTTTCGTAGTCCGGATTTTCCGCGAGATTATTCACCTCCCACGGATCAGATTTTGTGTCAAAGAGCTCTTCGGTCGGTTTGCTTTCCCAAAATATACTTTGCGATTTATTGCAACGCCCGGCTTTATATTCTTGTTCCCAAATCTTGGTCGTATTCGCACGCCACAAATATTCCAGATGCTGCCCATAAATCCGGTGAGGGAAATAATTTCGGATGTACTTGAACCGTTTATCGCGCACCGCCCGCATCATATCAAAACGTTCATCCATTCTCCCTCTGAAAAGAAAAACGTAAGGACTTGGCGCGGATTGTTCATTCCCAAGAAATGCTTTTCCTTGAATGTATTTTGGAATATCCATTCCGGCTAAATTTAATAACGTAGGTGCCAAATCAACAAAGCTGATAACTCGATCTGTTTTTGAACCCGGCTTTCCCGGGGAAAAATGTTGGAATTTTTTGGGGAAACGAATAATCATCGGAACCCGGGTTCCCGAATCATAAAGGAAACGTTTGCTTCTGCACAATATTCCACCATGATCAGCATAGTAAAAAACTATTGTATCCTCAGCCAAACCATCCTTTTCGAGTTGGTCGAGAATTTTCCCAACTTTTGCATCCATCTCTTCTATTTTATCATAATAATTCGCGTGATCATTCCGAACCGATTCATTATCCGGGTGATAGGGCGGGAGCGTTAAATTATTTGGATCGTGTTTCAGTTTAATCGGTTTATGAGCCGAGCTTTCATGTGAAACCGTAATATTGGTAATATGAAAAAATGGTTGTCCTTTTTTTCGATCTTTATACGTTCCTTTATTCCAAAAGGATTTATCGGATGTGTTCCAATCCTCATAAATATTTTCTTGGTTGGTGTTATAGTTGTAATCAGTTTTACCGGGATTTGTGCAATAATATCCCGCTTCTCTCATCAGAATTGGGAGAGGTTTCACAAATTCGGGAATATTATAGCGGCTCCTCATATTCTCTGTTCCGATTGAGGAAGCATACATCCCCGTCAGAATTGTAAATCTCGCAGGAGCGCAAACCGGAGTGTTTGCAAAAGCGCTTTCATAAAAAATTGATTCTTTGGAGAATTTGTCCAAGTTTGGAGTTGTGGCGTATTCATCACCATAACAACCTAAAAACGGGCTATTATCTTCGCTTGTAATCCACAAAATATTGGGTCTTAAATCAGGTTTCGATTGGAAGGAAAGAACACCGGGAAGCATAGAAACCCCGGCAACCGCAGTTACCGAGGAAAAGATGAAATCCCGTCGTGAAACGGATTTTTTATTCATAATGTCACTTTACGGATTTTCAAGAAACACTTTTTGTGTTCTTTTCTCTTTTGTTTTTCTATTTCCTTTTAATCCAAACAAAGGTCTCAAAAATCCCACTCTTTTAATTATTAAATCATATGTGAGATAACAGCCAACAAAAGTTAGAATAATTATCAATAAAAAGTTCACTTCCAGGGAATATCCCAAAGGTAAAATTAACAATGACATCCAGTAGAGGAAAATCATGTGAATAATGTAGACCGGGTAAACGGATTGGCTCAAATAACTCAATAATCTGCTCGGTCTGTTTAAGTATTTATAAGCCAATCCAAATACCGCGAATATCCAACTCATCGATTCAATCGATATTAAATAGTTGGGAGAGTTCAAATCATAAACGAAATATCGAACCAAATATAAACCAAAGGCAACCGCGAGATTTACGAACTTCATGTTATCAACAGCATTCCAAAACTCTTTACCGATTGCCACAAACAAAAAGCCAAAGAAAAAGGCAAACATCCCAAGAATAAACCCGTGACCGGAACCGTAGTAAAGAGTAAAAATATCCGGATTAACAACCACGGCTTCCAAAATAAATGGAATCATAAACAAATAAAGGAAATAAGGTTTCTTTAATAATCGTTTAAAAAAGTTGAAAAATTTGTTGTCGTAACTTTTATCCAAAAATGCCATTCCGATTGTCTGAAGCACATAAATTAAAATATTTGCAAGAAACCACAGATGACCCATATTCGGGGAGTAGCTAAGCTCTTGTTCGTAATATGTCTGAAATAGATAAACATGAATCGGTACAATGGCAAAAATTCCGAAAACAAGAGGCAGCAGAATCCTTTGTGCGCGATCCATCAATAACTGTTTCCAATCACGGTTTCGTAATGCAAAGCAGACACCCATCCCCGAAACGAAGAAAAGAAGCGGGATTCTCCAAATATTTATTAATGACATTGGAATCCATATCGCTTCGCTGGTTTCGCTACTTTGTATAAATCCTATAAAAAGTCCCCAAGGTTGAAAAACAATCGCAATGTGATAAATTATCAGTAATCCAATCGCAATTACTCTTAACCAGTCAATGTCATATCTTCGTGTTGAGTCCAAAATTTTCCCCACAAATAAATTGAATTATCTCTATTGTTAGCAATTAAAGCATTTCGGCGATTATTGGTCTTGTTGCTTTTATATAATCATAATCTAAAACCACACCGAGTGATTTTAATCCCGATCCAATCGAATCATAGATGCCTTCTACTTGATCAAAAGGAGTTTCAACAACTTCCTTCGCGGTATCACCGTAATTGTTTTTTATAGTTTTGTCCGCGCCATTTTTCAATAATTGTTTTACTATATCTAATCGGCAAAAAAAGGCAGCTGTATGCAACGGGGTAGAACCATCGTTATTTTTACCGTTCAATTCGGAGCCGGCGTCTATCAAAAATTCGGCAATTTCTGTTTTGTCAAAAACAATCGCAATTTGAAGTGCTGTTGATCCATCTTTGTTTTTAAGGTTCACATCCGCTCCTGCTTCAACAAGCATTTGCGCAACTTGCAACTGACCCATCGCGGAAGCGGACATAAGGGGCGTTGAACCAAACATCGGCTCAGGTTTATTTAAATCCGAGCCATACTCGATATGCTGTTTTATAGCATTAATATTTTTTACATAAATTGCTGTATGAAGATCAAATTTTGGTTTTTCAATTTTTGTTTCTGATTCTTTGGATTGAGCCAAAATATTTAAGGTTCCTAAAACCATCAAGATTACAACTGCGTAGCCGGTAATGCAAGTTTTTAATTGTCTCATTATGTTTCTCCCCAATAGTTAAAAATTTCCGGAATCATTATTGAATTCCGCTAAAAGAGTAATTGCTTTAATTACTTGCGAAAAACTATGACCGTAAACATGAAATAGAAATGAAAAATCGGTAAGTGATAGAAAATACTCGGTAAATGGTGACGAAAAGTGCAGAATTTCTAAAAATAAGTCATCGGAAACTTTTGATCGTTTCGAAATAATTTTAAAAAATCAGTTTCAGCGCTTCATATTTAATTTTATTTAACTCTTTTTCGCGCTTTTATTTGAACCAATACTGCTCCGGTTGCCGCAATCAACATTCCCGCTCCTTCTTGAATTGAAATACTTTCATCCAGAAAAAACCATGCGAGTACCGCAATTTGAATCAGCATCGTTCCGTTGATAATGCTCGATTCCATTGCCGTCAAAGTTTGCATTGTTAAATTCCAGAGGGTGAATGCGAAAGCGGTATTTATAATCGCCAGCCAAAGCAAATACATCCAAGTTTCGAATCCGATGGCCGGAATTCCATCTTTTACGAACCCGATAATTATTAAAAATATTGATCCGACTCCCATGCTGATAAATGTTATCACTAACGGACTAATATTTTTGCTTCGATTAATATCTCGCCCGATAATAGCCGATCCGGCATTTGCCAGAACACCAACCGACATAACAATTAATCCGAGCGCCTGATTCCCCACAAAATCTATTGGGAAGAAGTAGGTGAGAATTCCGAGCAAAAAGAGCACAGCACCAATCCATTGTAGGGTTGTGGGCTTTTCGTTAAGGATAAAAATTCCCAAAACAGCGACAACAATTGGAGTGAAATTTAGCATCAAACTTACGGTAACAGAGGGGAGTAGAGACAAGCCCAAGAACTGCGCGCCTTGGGTAAAAGTATAAAACACAAATCCGAGAAGAATCAATTTTCTCCATTCCTTTCTTGTAAGCACTTTAATCTCTGTAATGTATTTTTTGCGCGTGATAAAAGGAAGGAAACACAAAGAAGCGATTAAATATCTTAATCCGGCATAAGTTATTGGTGGTATTTCTACCAATCCCCATTTAATTATAATAAAGGACGTAGACCACAAAAATGTAACTAACAATGCCTGTGATATTGGCACGATTCGATCATATTTTTTCTTTGTCATTCATCCTCAAAATTTGTGTGCAAAATAAACACTCTTCAACTTCGTTGGGAGATTTTTGCTACAAATTAATGAAACCGATTGTACGAATTTTTATTGCTTTCATCTGTCTGTTTAAAAGTGTGTTGTTGTTTACATTTTTCAAATAAAACGTTTTATATTCTACCTCTAAAAAAGGACAATTTGTCGAGATAATAGAAATTGTAACAAAATGTCCACACAGATATTAAATATCGTCATTTTCGTTATATTAAAAGATAATTAGTCAATAAGTCTGAAATTAAAATGTGCAGAAAATGGATTTAAGCAAATATCAAACCGAAGGCTTTTTCGATGAAATGTTCGATGAAAAGAACATAAGCCGACCAGAATACTCTATGTTTAAGGAGCGCATCGAAAAAATTGGCTGGAATAAACTAAACTTGCTTCAAAAAGCGACCGATCGTGCGCAATTATCACTCGGGATGACATTCAATGTGTACAGCGACAATAAAGGAATCGAAAGAATTCTTCACCTCGATATTATTCCCCGAATCATCAGCGGAAAGGATTGGGATTTCCTTGAGCGTGGGTTGAAACAGAGAATTGTAGCTCTAAATTTGTTTTTGGATGATTTATATAATGACCAAAAAATCCTTAAAGACAATATTATTCCGAAAGAATTAATTCTATCCAGTTCCCCTTACTTGAAGGAGTGTATTGGACTGAAACCGCCGAAAAATGTTTGGAGTCATATTTCCGGTTCTGATTTGATTAGGGGAGATGACGGTACGTTCTATGTTTTAGAGGATAATCTTCGCTGCCCGTCAGGAGTTTCGTACATGCTCGAAAACCGGGAAATACTAAAACGTACTTTCCCCGAATTGTTTGAAAAACTTAGGGTCAGGCCGGTTTATGATTATTCACATCATTTGCGTGATATGCTTGAATCGCTTTCAAATGCATCTCCGGTTAACATCGCTGTTCTTACACCCGGTATTTACAACTCCGCGTACTTCGAACACTCTTATTTGGCTCAGCAAATGGGAGCCGAGTTAGTTGAAGGAAGGGATCTTGTTGTAAAGGATGATTTCGTTTATATGATAACCACAAAAGGATTACAGCGTGTTGACGTAATTTACCGAAGAGTGGATGATGAATTTATCGATCCTCTGGTTTTCAAAAAAGATTCAATGCTTGGAACGCCAGGACTGTTTAACGCGTACCGAAAAGGGAATGTTGTTCTCGTGAATGCGCCCGGAACCGGTGTAGCAGACGATAAAGCCGTTTATGCTTACATACGTCGAATTATCAAATATTACTTGGGTGAAGATGTTCTTTTACCGAATATCGAGACTTTCATTTGTGATGACGAAAAGGACCTAAAATATGTAATCGAAAACATCGGCAAACTTGTAGTTAAACAAACAGACGCTTCCGGAGGATACGGAATGCTGATCGGTCCTAAATCAACATTAAAAGAACGACAAGAATTTGTGGAGAAAATTAAAAATAATCCCAGAAACTATATTGCACAACCAACAATAAATCTTTCTCGAGTTCCCACAATCTCTGGTGAAAATATTGAAGGTCGGCACGTAGATTTACGACCGTATATTTTATATGGAAAAGACATTAAAATTATTCCGGGAGCTTTAACCCGCGTCGCACTAAAAAAAGGATCACTCGTTGTAAATTCTTCACAAGGCGGCGGAAGTAAAGACACCTGGGTTTTAGATCATTAAAAACAGAATCTTATATGCTTAGCAGAGTAGCAGACGCAATCTATTGGATGAACAGATACATGGAAAGGGCGGAAAATTATGCCCGTTTCCTTGATGTAAATTTTAACCTCTCGCTGGAACTTCCACCTGATATTTCTGCTCAGTGGAAGCCATTGGTTGTTACAACCGGAGATTGGGATCTTTACAAATCTTTGTACGAAGAAGCCGATAAATCCCAAATAATTTTCTTCCTTGGATTCGACGAAAAAAATCCGAATTCAATATTTAACTCATTAAAAAATATGCGTGAAAACGCCAGGGCGGTCAGGCCCGATATCACAAGGGAAGTGTGGGAACAAGTAAACAGCTTGTACTATCTTGTAAAAGAAGAGAGTGATAAAAAGTTATGGGAAAAAACTGATCCGAGAGAATTTTTTGTTGAAGTTAAAAAGGGCTGCCAACTTCTGTACGGAATTTTTGATGCTACAATTTCCAGAAAGGACGGCTGGCATTTTGGGAAAATCGGACAACTGATTGAAAGGGCCGATAAAACTTCGAGAGTTTTGGATGTTAAATACCACATGTTATTGCCCGATTCTGAGGCTGTCGGATCGCCATTGGATCTGGTACAATGGGCGGCGTTGTTAAAATCCGTGAGCGCTTATGATATGTACAGAAAAGAATTCGGGAAACTAACTCCCGTTAATATTTCCGAGTTTTTGATACTTGATAAAGTTTTTCCGCGTTCAATGCTCCGGTGCCTTATTCATGCAGAATTATCATTCATATCTATAACCGGCAGCAATACCGGATATTCAAATATTGCAGAACGAAAACTTGGCCTTTTAAAATCTCAGTTAGAATACGCGGATATAAATGAAATTATTTCTTCCGGACTGCATGAATATATAGATAACTTTCAGATGAAGTTGAATGATGTTTCTGTAGCTATATTTGAATCGTTCTTTTCAATTAAAAATTTCACAAACAATAATCAAGTGAACCAATGACATACTGCCTCGGCATAAAAGTTAAAGACGGAATTGTTGGTATTTCGGATACAAGAATTACTTCAGGAAACGAAACTACAAGAGCCAAAAAAGTTTTTACCGTTAATAAAAAAAAGCATTCGTTTTTTATAATGACTTCCGGATTACGATCGGTAAGAGATAAAGCGCTAACCTATTTTAAAGAAATTATCGAAGACAACGATGAATCATTTAATAAACTTTACAAAGCTGTAAACGCGTTTGCCGCGCAAGTAAAACGGGCGGCAAGCGAAGATAAAGAATCGCTTAAAGAAGCGGGCTTAAGTTTTAATCTGTTTGCGCTCGTCGGCGGACAATTAGAAGAAGATAAAGAACACAAAATCTACTTGTTGTATCCCGAGGGAAATTGGGTTGAAATTTCGGAAGGCTCTCCGTTTATGATCATCGGAAATAAGGGTTATGGAAAACCAATTCTCGACAGAGTTCTTAAATATGATTCAAGTATGAAATTTGCACTGAAAGCCGGATTTTTATCATTTAATTCCACACGAGTTAGCGCGAACGATGTTGATTATCCAATCGATGTTATCTATTACGAAAAAGATAGTTTCAACATAATCGAAAAAAGATATCGTAAAGAGGAGCTGTTGGAAGTATCAAAAATCTGGCAGAAAGAATTAAGTCAAACAGTAAATAAATTGCCCGAAGATTGGGTTGAGAAATTGTTCATCAAAGATGCTGATGTGGTAAAATTAGAAGAAGATTTTGAAATTGAATAATCGATCATGAAATTTAACATTTCGCATATCACGGAATATTCTTATTCAGAAAAAGTGTTTTTCGAACCTCATTTTTTACGTTTTAAACCAAAAACTTCACCGCACCTATCGATTGCTTCTTTTAATTTGGAGGTCTCGCCAATTCCGGTAGGATTTTCGGAACAGATTGATACGGAAAACAATCATATCCGTCTGTATTGGTTCGAAGATACTCATCAAAGTTTTCGAATATCCGTAAGCACTTATGTTGATGTTACTCCATTCAATCCTTTCAATTTTCTTATACATCCTCCCGAATTTTTAGAGCTTCCGTTCATTTATGATGATCAAACTTTTCAATTGTTAAAACCGGCTTTAACAACTACTCCGATGTCAAAAGCTATGAACGAATATTTGCTGGAAAACGTAAGAAAATCGAATAATAACACATTAGAATTTTTAACCAAACTTACGAGACAAATTCATGAAGATTTTGTTCTCGGGTATAGAGAATTAGGACCCCCTCTTAATCCGGAAGAAACGTTTAAACGAAAAGACGGTTCATGTCGGGATTTAGCCTGGATGCAAATTCAATTGTTTCGCAATATGGGAATCGCGTCACGTTTCGTCAGTGGCTACTTCTATCTGCAAGCCGATAAACCTTTGTTCGAACTTCACGCATGGGTTGAGGCTTTTCTTCCCGGCGCGGGATGGATTGGTTTTGATCCGGGTCATGGAATAATAACTGACTGTTACCATATTCCGTTAGCATCAAGCGCATTTCCCGAAAACACAATGCCGGTTACGGGAACCGTTAGAGGTTCGGCGGAAGCAACATTAAAAAACGATTTGAATAT
This sequence comes from Melioribacteraceae bacterium, assembly GCA_021739765.1. GTDB lineage: Bacteria > Bacteroidota > Ignavibacteria > Ignavibacteriales > Melioribacteraceae > JAIPBD01. The sequence continues at coordinate 73,445 of JAIPBD010000015.1, read as the reverse complement.
AACGCCGATTACCTAATTCGATCAATATTATTCGGTTAGGTTTCTCAATTTCCAAATTTTCACCGTACTGTCTTCGCTTGCGCTCGCGATATATTTGCCATCAAAACTATATGCAACAGAACTTACATCGTTTGAATGACCGCTTAAGGTTTGAACTACTGAGTGAGATTCCAAATTCCAAAATCATACCGTAACCGCATTTGATAATCCATTATATCTGAGATGATATTGAAGAATTTCTCCCACCATCTTTTTATCCCGGCTTCCGCTAATTAACGTTTTTCCATCGGGGCTAAATGCGACACTATAAACACATTCCGAATCGCCCGACAAAGTTTGAAGCAATTCCCAATTGTTTGCGTCCCATAATTTGATTGTTTTATCATCACTTCCGCTTGCAAGAGTTTTTCCGTCCGGACTAAAAGCAACAGAAACAATCGCATCAGTATGGCCGGAAATGTTGTGAATTAATTTTCCATGAGACGCGTTCCAAACTTTAACCGTATCATCGTGTCCGGCACTCACAAGCACTTTTCCATCGGAACGGTACGCTAGAGACCAAACATCGCCCTCGCTATGTCCCGCCAAATATTTTTCCTCATTTGTTTCATAATTCCAGAGTCTAACTTTCCCTTTAACTCCGCCCGCGGCAATTGTATTTCCATCCGGACTGAATGTAAGCCCCCAAATTGTACCATTGTCGATCTTAGTTTTATTTATCAATTCGCCATTTTGAATTTTCCAAATTCTTATGAGGCCATCATAACAACCGGTTGCGACCATTTTTCCATCAGGACTAAACGCCAAAGCCGGAACGCCGTACGGATGTTCCAAATTCTGCATCACATCCCCGGTATTTCTATCCCAAATCTTTACCACAGAATCGATACTTGAACTTGCAACCAAAGTGTCATTCGGACTAAATACAACGGTCCAGACTCCCGCTTCATGTTCATCGAAGGTTAACTGCAGATCGGCTAAATTACCATCAACCTCATCAGCTTGAACAAATACTTGATCATATAAAAACAGAGTTGTTATAAACAAAAAGATTAGGCTTATGATTTTTCGTTTATTATTCTTAGTCTTTTTGACTTTCACGGATTTCCCCTTTTGTTGATATGACGAATGATAAACTCATTCTGAACACTTGGCTATTATGACGACTCGAAATGACAAATGACTGATTTTTAGAATACTGTTTGATTCACATAAAAAATACAAATTGTAAAATTACGAATTAATCGAATTTTCCTAATAGGTTCGAAGACCAATTGGTTTAATCGAAATGATGGCTCTATTAACTATTGCTAGTGGAGATTTTAAGAAACCAAAACGGGCTTTAGGAATCAATTAATCTTTTTTCTGCCTCGATATTGACATATTTAAGTAAACAATTACAATACAATTTATTTTGTAACAAAAAAGATCTTTTCGTTTTTATTCAATCCGAACAAGTTTTTTTCACCACCAAAATCTTTCAAATCCGTTCGCCAATCAAAAATTTCCAGCTTAAAACCAACACTCTGTAATCTTTCAAAATAATCGGCGGCATAAATTCTCACATGATCTTCCTGTCCAAAAAAAATCTCTTTATCACTTTCTTTTACTATTGACTCATCTTCGAAAGTTTCATCCAGTTTATAAGAAATCGGTACTTGCAAAACCGCCCAACCGTTGGGTTTTAATACACGAAATAATTCGGTCATCGCTTTTTGATCATCGGGCACATGCTCAAGAACATGATTACAAATAATTGCGTCAAACGAATTATCGGGATATTGAATATCCGTGATGTCCATGTTTACCATTACATTCTTCCGAAGGAGATCCGCCGTCAGGTAATCTATATTGTTTTGATTATTTAGAAGACCAACCAACTTATCTTCAGGGGCTACATGCAATAGTTTTGTTTGCTGCCGGAGCAGTTTGGTTTTCTTTATAAGGAAAAGATACAACAACCGCTCACGATCATAAGAACCACATTTGGGGCAAAGCACATTTTCACGGAATCCTGCGGCGACAACCTCTTTTTTTTTCAAAACCGGAAAGTTTAGTCCGTGAGGCAAAAAAGATTTTAGATTCGAATTGCAAAATGGGCACTTGTGCTTAAATCCAAAAAAAGAATACAGGCTGTAATGTTGCCGGAGTTTAGTCCTAAATTGATTTGGTATTGTTGTTTTTATTAAATCCTTAATAACATTTTTCAAATTTATCCTTTGGTGGGAAATTAGAAAATCCCACTTATTCTCTGAATAAAATAAATATTGAATCTCGGTGGAGCGTCAAATAAACAGATCTTTCTTTAGATCCCGTATTTTTTCTCTAAATCCATTGAGCGGAAAACAAGTCTATCATTATCAAAATCGTCGATTTCTTCCACGAGGGCTTCGACTTGCTGTTTTTTCTGTTCCATCTTTAAATAGATATCAATCAAATAGTGATATGTTTCAGATTTTATAGATTCTATTTCCGAATCCCGTAAGCGGGAAAATTCGACCAACGCTTCATTATATTTTGCGGTTTTATAAAGATAACTTGCTTTATACAGCAGAAGTTTTTCAACCGCTTCATTGCCTTTTGCCTTTTCAATTTTTTGATTAATTGTTCTGATTACCTCGTCCGAGAAGTTGTCTGTTTTTCCGATTAAAACCATCGTTTCAAATAAATCTTTTGCGGAAGCTTCGGTTGAAGTTTCTATCTCAATTCTTTCGCGATTATTCTCATCAAGCTTTGGCAAATATTCTTTGTACCTCTTTAGATTACCCTCAAGAAAATATGATAACGCTAAATTGTAATTAGCGTTTTCAATAGCTCCGCTCCAATACGCTTCCTTGTTTTGAATCATCAATTCAAAATATTCTCGTGATTTACCAAGATCACCTTTGTGGAAATAATAATTGGCAAGCGCATATTCGTCAAAAAAATCATCTTTAAGCAAAGATTTCATTTCGTCAGCTTTGCTCATCATAAACCTTCTTAAATAAAGCTGAAACTTCCAATTTTGATAACGTTCGTGTTCGGGATACTTGTTTGTATAAATCTCAACAAACTTTAAAGACTCCTCTTCGTTGCCTTCGAGCATTCCGTATAATTCAATCATAAGGATTAGTGCTTGCGACTTCACAATCGTACCTTTTTCAAAAGCCAGATTCATGTACTCAATTCCCTTATCCCGATCTCCAGAAAGCCCCAACATTCCCGCGATAAATCCCATTACTCCGCTCAAACGGTCAGAGTAATAATCCATCATTCCCAATAAAAGGTAAGCGTCATAAAAATTAGGATTTTGCTCGATAATGTCTTCCATTCTTGAACGAGCACTCAGTCCGGTACTAAAAGCACTCCACCAGGAACCTTGGGAACCATAAGCTCTGGCTTTATAGCCTAATATTCCCGCATAAAAAAACCTTTCATCCAATGAGAGATTTTCCTCTTCAACTCCATCAATAGAAGTTTCACAAAACTCGACCAACTCCCCGAAGTACAAATTTCGCAGCGAATCGCGGTTCATGCCTCGTTGTTCTCTAATTTTATTTCCAATATCAAGTGTTTTTGCGTTTGTACACAAAAACTTGTATTTCAGTGTGTTCGGATTTAATTCCGATTGTTTTTTACAGAGCTCAATTGCGTTATCAATTTTATTATTAAAAGTGAGCGAAATTATTTCATCATCTGTGGAGTTAAGGGTTAATTGGGCAAGTACATGATTCGAAACCATCGCTGAAAAAAATAGACCAAATACTATTTTTGAGCACAAATCTGAAGGAAAATTCATTTATCGATCCTGAATTGATGATTGGTATTAATTTAAGAAAGATTTCAACTACAAAACAAGAAGAATAGTACTCAAACAAACTATTGGATTTATCTGTAATTAAAATTGTTAATAAAAATTATCCTTTCGGAAATATCAGCAAGACTTTCACACCAGAAAATAATCCACTATTTTTGAAGGTTATCCAATTATAATAAATCAAATTGTTGAGGACAAAATGCACAGGAAAATTTTATTTCTAATTTTGATGTTATCTGCTACAATTCTTTTCTCACAAAAACTTTACACACCCCGCAACATTCAAGCAGCTTATGATAATGGAACAAGAACTTTATCCGGAACACCAGGAGAAAATTATTGGCAAAACAGCGCTGATTATTTAATAAAAGCCGAAATTTTTCCGGATACAAGTATGCTAAAAGGAAACGTAAAAATTAAATATCACAATAATAGTCCGGATTCACTGGATCGAATCATCTTCAGGTTGTATCCGAACATCACCGCAAAAGGAAGCGCAAGGGACTGGAGTATCGGAACCACCGAGTTGCTTGATCCGGTCGAAGTTTCAAATATTGTTGTTAACGAAAAAGAATATGAATTGAGCACAGGTTGGGGAGCAAAAGTTTCTGTAAGCGGAACGAACCTCACCATTCGATTGAAAGAAAAAATCGCTCCAAACTCAACTTCCGAGATTTCAATGGATTATCAGTTTTTTATTCCCAAAATCATTCGTGTTAGAATGGGGAACTACGGAAATGGTGAATTATATGTTGCGTACTGGTATCCTCAAGTATCCGTCTACGATGATATTGATGGTTGGGACACACAAAATTATTCGGGCTCCGTTGAGTTTTACAACGATTTCAACAACTTTCAATATGAAATCACCGTTCCCGCCGGACATGTTGTTATAGGAGCCGGGGTTCAACAAAACATGGACGAGACCTATCAAAGCGAAATTATCAGCAAATATAAAAACGCTCTCCGGTCCGACGAAACAGTTAGAATAATTACTGCCGATGATTGGGCAAACAACGCGGTTACTAAATCGGGGGACAAGTTAACGTATGTGTACAAAGCGGAATCGGTTCCTGATGTATCCTTTATTGTTACAAATAATTTTTTGTGGGATGGAGCCAGCGTTGAGGTCGAAAAAGGAAGACGAGTATTAACCGCTGTTGTTTATGAAGACAGCACTGTTCATTATGATATGGCGGCTCAGTATTCAAGACGAGTTATTGAGTATATGTCGAAAGAGCTTCCCGGTTATCCTTACCCTTGGCCTCATGTTACATCCTTCAGCAACGGCGGCAGAGGCGGTGGAATGGAAGCCCCGATGATGGCAAACAACGGCGCGCCTTCTGAATTGGGAAGCCATGTTGGATTGATCTTTCATGAAATCGCTCACTCTTATCTTCCGTTTCATATGGGAACGAACGAACGAAAATACGCCTGGATGGATGAAGGATGGGCGTCTTTTTATCCCAGAGAAGTCGTTGAAGAATACGTACCGGATTATTCATATATGTCTCGATATGTTAGCAGTTATGAAGAAGATGCAGGATTAGAAACCGAACTTCCGATGATGATTCCATCCTATTCGAACAAAGGTTTATCACGAACAGCATTTTATTCGAAACCGGCAACAGCTTATTATCAACTTTATAAGTTGTTGGGAAGAGACTTATTCAAAGAAGCGAATTTGGAGTACATGGAAAGATGGAACGAGAAACATCCGCTTCCTTGGGACTTTTTCTACACTTTTAATGATGTTACGGGCGAAGACTTAAGCTGGTTCTGGAAGCCATGGTTTTTCGGTTCGGGATATCCTGATTTGGCCATTGATGATGTAAAAACATACGGGGATATTTATTCCGTAAAAATTGAAAATCGAGGTTCAATTCCTACTCGAATTGTAGTCACATTTAAATATGAAGACGGAACTCAGGATGTTGTTGAAAAATCAGCCCGTGAATGGAAAACAAAATCCGTTACTTTTGTTAATCAAAAAGTCTCCAAAAAATTGAAAGAAATTGTTCTGGGAGATTCTACAATTCCGGATACTTTCAAAGAAAACAATGTTTTTAATATGAAATAAGGTACTTGTCATGAAGAAATTTTCTATTTCCATACTCTTTTTAATGTTCTCAACAATTTTAATTGCACAGGAATCTAACCTTTATATGCCTTTGGAAATCCAACAAGCATACAAAAATGGAACAAGATCGTTAGATGGAACCCCCGGTGAACAATATTGGCAAAATAATTCCGATTACCGTTTAAGGGTTATGGTTGATCCGGCAAAACAAACACTGAAAGGTGAAGGAGTAATAACTTATTATAATAATAGTCCGGATACGATAACAAACGCAGTGATTCGTTTATATCATGATTTTTACAAAAAAGGAGCCGAAAGGGATCTTCCCCTAGATCCGGAGAGTTTACACGATGGTGTTGAACTTACAAAACTTTCAATTAACGGTGTTGATTACAAATCTGAATCCAGGAGAATAAGGCAACGTGGCACAAATATTCTGCTCAGGCTTATCGACAAGTTGAATCCCGGTGAAGAAATGACGGTAGAAACGGAATGGAGCTTTCCTATTCCAAAAGATAACAGCGTTAGAACCGGTGTAATTGATGAAACTAGTTTTTTTATCGCTTATTGGTATCCCCAAATGGCGGTGTATGATGATATCGACAGCTGGGATAGAATTGATTATGTCGGCCATGAATTTTACAACGATTTCTCAAATTTTGATGTTGAAGTTATCGTCCCCGAAAATTATGTAGTTTGGGCTACAGGATTAATTCAAAATCCGGACGAGGTTTTAGCCGATCAAATAGCGGAACGATATGCAAAATCAACCCTCTCCGATTCCATCATTCACATAATTACCGAAGAAGATTTGAATGCCGGAAATATTACGGCAAAAGGAACTGAAAACGTTTGGTATTATAGAGCGGAGAATGTGCCCGATTTTGTATTTGCGCTAAGTGACCACTATTTGTGGGATGGAACAAGTGCTGTAGTTGATAATGAGAGTGGAAGAAGAACCGCAATTGGAGCCGCGTATAACCCTAAATCGGAGGATTTTCGGGAAGTCGCTTATTATACAAAAAGGACAGTAGAATCACTCTCCTTTGATATTCCCGCAATTCCGTTCCCATATCCCGAAGTAACAGTATTTAACGGAACCGGGGGAATGGAGTACCCGATGATGGTAAACGATGGATCATCGCCTTCCGCTGCTTTTGCGGTTGCAGTTACAGCCCATGAAGTTACACACATGTACGCTCCTTTTCATTTCGGTATCAACGAAAGAAAGTATTCGTGGATGGACGAAGGCTTTGCGCAAATGATCTCAACCGAAGTTCAAAGTGAATTACAGGAAATGATTGATCCTGCTGCTCAATCAACAGCCATTTATCAAAGTTTCGCGGGAACATCGAGAGAAATGCCGATGATGGTGCCGACCATTAATCTTCATTCGCGCTCACGGGAATTTGGTATTGTTTCATATTATAGACCCGGAGTAGCTTTACACATTTTGGAAGACTTATTCGGAAGGGAAAAATTCAACGCCGCTTTTCAAGAATTTGAAAAACGGTGGGCGGGCAAACATCCCATACCATACGATTTTTTCTTTACATTTAATTCTGTTTACGGAGAAGATTTAAGTTGGTTTTGGAATCCTTGGTACTTTGATTTTGGCTATCCCGATCTTGCGATTAAACAGCTAAATATCGAGGAAGATGAGGTTGAAGTTACTGTAGAAAAAATTGGAATCCTTCCGGTTCCGCTAAAAGTAACCTTAGTTTATGAAGATGATAGCGAAGAAATGTTTTATGAAAATGTTTCGATTTGGGAGGATGGTAAAACCGAATACACAGCCAAGTTTGAAACATTCAAAAAGATAAAAAGTGTGGTCGTTGGCGATAAATATATTCCCGATGCGCGAAAAGACGATAATGAAAAAGTATTGATTAAAGTAGAACGAAAAGCTATTGAATTAACGGATGAACAGATGCAAAAATATATCGGGAAATACCAAATAACTGATAATTTTGTGATTACAATACGGGCAAACGGAGGTTCGCTTCTCGGCAAAATGATGGGACAGGAAGAATCAGAATTGGTGCCTTATTCGCTTGAGGAATTTGTGGCCACCGAAAACCAAGTTAAATTGAATTTCGAATTTGATGAAAACGGAAGTGTAAAAAGAATGCTGATTTTACAGGGTGGAATGAACATTCCTGCGAATAAAGTAGAATAACCGGTCAAAAATTATTTACTACAAAACATTCAGAATATCTAAACCAACAAGTTCGTTACTAAACGGATTTGTTGGTTTTTCTAATCTCAGCTAATACACTTTTATCATACTGATGTAAATTTTGGTCGAATGGATTTATAGAATCGCGAATGAGTTCAATGATTTAACAAAGTTCTTCTATGATTTATGACGACCCGAAATTCTCTCAAAGTTTTGAATTTTCGGAGCTCACCTTCAAAACTAATTTGCTTTCTGTTTTATCGCATGTTCGTTTACGAAATCTAACTTGCTGCGGTAACAGCTATGACTTCCACCACCGTCTGTATCACAATTACCACCTCCGCAGCATCCAGAAGCTTTCTTTTTCCATTTTGCGAAATGAAGCGCCATCGCCATTAATGAAAACGCTAATACAAAAAATACCGTAACTACAAATATCTGTAACATTTTCTGCCTTTCTAATTTCCAAAAAGTTCGGTGAACTTTGGACTTTTTATAATTTTAAACCCTTTATCGTTCTTAACAATCATAGAAACAGCAAGTTCCATTTCTACCGCAAAACTGTAACCTTTTTCCGGCCCCATAACAAAAATTCCGGTCGCTAATCCGTCTGCTTGCAAGCAAGTCGAATTAAAAACGGTAACCGACGCAAGCTTGTGGTTTATCGGCCTTCCAGTATGAGGATCAATTGTATGAGAATATCTGACGCCATCTTCTTCAAAATAATTCCAATAATCGCCCGAAGTTGCCATTGCCATGTTGCTTAACGGAATAACCTGATCAATTCCTCCGGATTGATCGGGAGTAGAAATACCGACTTTCCACAATTCATCGTTCTGATTTTTACCGGAAACTCTTATTTCGCCACCGATTTCAACCATCACGTTTTTATACCCTAATTCAGTGAGAAGATCAAAAACTTCATCAACTCCGAAGCCTTTAGCCGTTGAGGATAAATCAACCATCAGATTAGGATTATCTTTCTTTACTGCCGGGGGACTTAATCTTAATCCGAGATTATCGATTCCGACCGATAACATTCTACGCACGATTTCTTCATCAGCGGGAATTGTATGCGGTCGCTGCTCGGGTCCAAATCCCCAAAGATTAACAACCGGTCCGATTGTAATATCTAAATTCCCCTCGGTTAATTTGCAAAGTTCAATTGATTGATCGAGAACAAACGCGAAATTTTCCGAAATATCGAACCACTCCGAATTATCAAGTATGTTGAATTGAGAAATTTCAGATTCGGGAATGTATGTAGACATCTGACGATTAACTTCAATCAGAGTTGAATCAATCGACTGTTTCAAAGCGGAAATTTTTAGATCCGGCAACTGATTATCCACGACAATTTTCACAGAGTAAGTTGTTCCCATCGTCAGTCCACTGAGAACATTTAATCTTCCGTCAAAAGTTTTGTCCTCACCGGAACAAGAAATCAAGAAAGAAAGGAGAAAAACCATTAACGCGTATATTTTATATTTTCTTAACATTTTAAGTGTTGGACTTATAAGTTTTTACCGGGAAGAAACAACCCCAATTTGACACGCTGCTGCTCACGGCATCAATGGTGATCGAGATTATTTTGGTTTTTGACGGCAGAATTATTTTTTCTTATCCCAATGCCAATTTGAATAATATTCGAAGCTCACTAATCCTTTAAGTTCATTTATCTCGTTTGTTTTTTCATTTAAGTTCGCTCGCACTACGTCGCCTTGAGAAAGTACGCCTAAAAATTCACCGTTTTTTTCAACAATTAAATGACGAATTCTCCTTCCGAGAAAAATATCCATCATTTTATAGATTGATGCGTCATGCTCTACTTTGATAAGTTTCGTCGACATTTTATCTGAAATTTTCGAAGATTTAGCGTCAAATTTCGGATCGGCGGAATTTATCAACAAATCGCGTTCGGTATAAATTCCTACGATTTTGTCACTTTCTTTTACCAACATTGCGCCAATTTTCATCTCATTCATTTTGAGAACGGCATCATATATTGTAGAGTCGGGATCAACAAAAATCAGTTCTCCGCTTTTCTTTTCATCGAGTAAATTACTTGCAGTTTTCAGATGACCTCCCAAAAATTAATTTTTGAAATAACGGTTTGGATAAATCGTAAAAAAGAGTCTGGGCCAAGTTTCATCAAACGCCCAGACTGTTAAAAAGTAATACTAAATATTGGTATTATCAATAAGTTTTCTTACCCGCCGAAATCATCCATCATAACATTTTCGGGTTCAACACCCAAATTATCGAGCATTTGGGTAACGGCAGAATTCATCATCGGCGGACCGCAAATGTAATATTCGCAGTCTTCAGGCGCAGGATGATTTTTTAAATACTCTTCCAACAACACTTGATGAATAAATCCTGTTAATCCAGTCCAATTATCTTCTTCCTTTGGTTCGGAAAGAGCAACATGCCATTCAAAATTTTCATGTTCGGCCGCCAATTTATCGAAATGATCTTGATAGAAAATTTCTTTCAAACTTCGCGCACCGTACCAGAAAGATATTTTACGGTTAGAGTTCAGCCTTATCAATTGATCAAAAATGTGAGAGCGCATCGGAGCCATACCCGCTCCGCCACCGATGAATACCATTTCGTTATCCGTCTCCTTCGCGAAAAACTCTCCGTAAGGACCTGAAATAGTTACTTTATCACCCGGTTTTAAATTAAAAATGTATGAAGACATTTGTCCTGGTGGAACATCGGGCATCCTTGGTGGAGGAGTAGCGATTCTTACGTTAAGCATGATCTTTCCCACTTCAAGAGGAAAACTCGCCATCGAGTAAGCTCTAACAATATCTTCGCCCACTTTAGATTTATATTGCCACACCTTGTAGTTATCCCAATCTTCTCTAAATTCTTCCTCCACATCAAAATCTTTATAATCCACTACATGAGGGGGAGCTTCAATCTGGATATAACCACCGGCACGAAAATCTACGTTTTCACCCTCAGGCAATTCTAAAAGCAGTTCTTTAATAAAAGTAGCAACATTATGATTTGATACGACAGTACATTCCCATTTTTTAATATCAAATACTTCCGCGGGGACTTCGATCTTCATATCACTTTTAACAGGAACTTGACATGAAAGTCTGTAATGTTCGCGGACTTGTTTTCTGTTTAGTTTTGTCTTTTCGGTTGGCAGAACATCGCCGCCACCATCGGGAACAATACATTTGCACTCACCGCATGTACCGCCGCCGCCGCATGCGGATGGGAGGTATATTTTATTATCGGATAAAACATTTAACAGTTTTCCACCGATTGGCACAGTGAGAGATTTATCATCGTCATCATTAATTGAAATAGTTACGTTTCCCGAAGCGACTAATTTTGATTTGGCTACTAGAATTAATCCAACCAAGACCAACACAATTAGGGTGAACATTACGACGCCGATAATTATTATGTTGATTCCATCCATATTCATAAATCCTTATAATTGAATTCCGGAAAACAGCATAAAAGCAATTGCCATTAATCCAACAGTTATAAAAGTTATACCAAGACCTCTTAAACCTTCGGGTACGTTGCTGTATTTCATTTTTTCCCGAACACCGGCCAGCGCAATAATTGCTATCGCAAAACCAGTTCCCGAACCCAAACCAAAAACAACGCTTTCTCCGAAAATGTAATCTCTTTCTACCATAAAAAGAGTTCCGCCGAGAATCGCGCAGTTAACGGTAATAAGAGGCAAGAAAATTCCAAGTGAGTTATAAAGCGAGGGCACGAATTTATCGAGAACCATCTCCAGGATTTGTACCATTGCCGCAATAACACCTATGTATGTTATCAAGCCGAGAAATGTTAAATCCAATCCTTCCAATCCTATTCCGGCGAGCGCGCCTTCACGTAATACATAGTTGTATATCAAATTATTTACAGGAACGGTTATGGCTTGAACAACTACGACTGCTATTCCAAGCCCAACAGCGGTTTCAACTCTTTTTGATACAGCAAGAAATGTACACATCCCAAGAAAGAATGCGAGAGCCATATTCTCAATAAAAATCGATTTAACGAATAAACTCAAATAATGTTCTATCATTTTTAACCCTCCTCAACTTGTTCTGGCTTCCAAGCGCGTATTGCCCATATTAACAATCCGATTAGGATAAATGCGCTGGGAGCTAACAGGAATAAACCGTTGGGATTGTACCATCCACCCTCGGTATTCAGAGGGAAGATTGTAAAACCGAGTAATTTGCCGGAACCAAAAAGTTCACGGAAAAATCCAACGAACAGTAACACAAAAGAATATCCGAGGCCGTTTCCGATACCATCCAGAACACTTCTGCCAGGTGAATTCTGAAGCGCGAACGCTTCGGCTCTTCCCATAATTATACAGTTTGTGATTATTAATCCGACATAAACCGAAAGCTGTTTGCTGATATCGTACAAAAATGCTTTGATAATTTGATCCGCAATAATTACGAGCGAAGCAATGATTGTCATTTCAACCAGAATTCTGATGCTGCCCGGAATATGTTTTCTAATTAAGCTGACCGAAAAATTAGAAAGTGTTAATACAAAAGTTACGGCAAGAGCCATCACAATCGAAGTTTCCAATTTTGAAGTAACAGCGAGTGCAGAACAAATCCCAAGAATTTGCAGAGCAATCGGATTCTCATTAAATATCGGATCTAATAAAATCTCTTTATATTTTTTCATCGGAACCCTCCGCTTTTACATTCTCCAGAAACGGTTTGTATCCGTTTTCACCAAGCCAGTATTTTAACAAATTATCAACACCACGAGTTGTTAACGTTGAGCCCGATAAGCCGTCAACTTGACGATATGCCTCCGAGCTGCTCGGATCAACTTTTCCTTTTAGGACATCAATTATATAATCACCTTTATCGTTGAACGCTATTTTTCCTTTCCAGCTGTTTTTCCAAACCGGGTTATCAACTTCACCGCCGAGGCCGGGTGTTTCGCCGTGTTGGTAAAATGTAATTCCTTCTACTTTTTTAAGCTGGCTATCTAAAGAAATAAATCCGTATAAAGTTGACCAAAGTCCTTTTCCGTGAACGGGAAAGATGTATTTTTCAATATTTTCGTCGGCATCCATTACTTCGTAAATTACCATGTACGAAGGCTTTCTTTTTATATCGGCAAGATCTTCGGAAGATGGAATGGCCTCGCCTAATTCCGGATCATTGCTGACTTTATTTATATCGAAGTTTTTCGGTTTAAGTAAATCCGATTTTTCTTCCGGGTTAATAATTTCGCCGGATTCTAATTCAATAGTTACCGGTTTAATTCTATTTAAATATATTTGCTGGGGATCATTATTTGCGTAATCAATTCCACCGGCTGCCAGTATGTTTTTTATTTTATCTACCTGCTTGTTTTCTGCTTGAATAGAACTCAAGGAAACCGCAGCTGATGAAACCAGGATAGAGCACACAAGACATACTCCCAAAGCAACCATTATGGTTTTTTTTGTGCTATCAGACGACATTTCTTGCTAGCCTCCTTTTAATGTTTTTGTTAATAAAATACCGGTCGATTATCGGGGCAAAGACATTCATAAATAATATTGCGAGCATCATTCCTTCGGGGAATGCGGGATTAACAACTCTAACCAGAACCACGAAAAATCCGATAAAGAAACCATAAATATATTTCCCTGTCTCCGTCATTGTTGCACTTACAGGATCCGTTGCCATAAACACCGCGCCGAAAGCAAATCCGCCAATTACAAAATGCCAGTAGAACGGCATATCGAACATTGGATTTGTTGAACTGCCCATTGCGTTTAATGCTAATGTTGTAACAACAGTTCCGACAACAACCGATAACATTATTTTCCATGAACCGACTTTGCTGCTAATTAATATTACGGCTCCTATCAAACATGCAAGCGCCGAAGTTTCTCCCATCGAACCCGGAATGAAACCGAGGAACGAATCCATCCACGAATATGAAACCGCCATTGTTTTATCCGCAAATTGCGCCAATGGTGTAGCTTGGCTTAAACCATCAATCGCGACCCAAACTTTATCGCCCGAAATTTGCGCGGGATACGCGAAGAATAAAAAAGCTCTCGCAACCAAAGCGGGGTTAAGGATGTTCATGCCAACACCGCCGAATACTTCTTTACCTATGACAACGCCGAATGAAATTCCCAGAGCAACCTGCCAGTATGGAATATTCGGCGGAAGTATTAAGGGAAATAATAGCGATGTTACCAGGAATCCTTCGTTTACTTCATGCTTTCGGACAATCGCGAAAAGAACTTCCCAGAAACCGCCTACCGCTAAGGTAACCATGTAAACGGGCAAAAAGTATAATGCTCCGAATACCATGTTACCAAGAAGGCTTGAAGGATCATGTCCCAAACCAAGCCAATCAATTACCTGTGCTTGCCAGTGCGTTGAACTTGCGCCAATTGTTTGAATTCCCAGGTTTGCTTGTAATCCGGTATTATAAAGCGCCATTAAAACAGCTGGAATAAGAGCAATAACAACTGTCATCATCATTCTCTTAAGGTCCATCACATCTCTGATATGCGAAGCTGATTTTGTAGGAGACGATGGCGTATAAAGGAAAGTATCGATTGTCTCATACAAAGGATACAGCTTTTCGAATTTTCCACCTTCAAGAAAATTCTCTTCCTGTTTATCTAATAAGTTTCTTAAAAGCTTCACTAATTAACCTTCCTTTTCAATAATTGTTAAATTTTCTCTCAACATCGGTCCATATTCCAATTTAGATGGACAAGAAAAAGTACAAAGGGCCAAATCTTCTTCATCCAATTCCAGAATGCCAAGTTGTTCGGCTTCTTCAACATCTTTTACGGCTATCGCTCTAAGCAAATAGGTAGGAAGAATATCAAGCGGAACGACTTTTTCAAAATTTCCGCTCGGCACAATTGCTCTTTTACCGCCGTTTAAGTTAGTATTGAATTCATATTCTTTAGAGGGAGCCAGTTTCGAGAAAACTATATTTTTCATTGAATAATTATTTACAAACGGATTCAGCCAACCCAAAAAATCTCGCTTTACAGGATTTGGAATAACCGAAACTTGCTGATGAAATCTCCCGAGATAAGCCTCCGTGTCAACCGCGCTTCTGCCGGAAAGAACAGAGCCTGAGATCGCTCTAAAGTTTTCATCTTTAACTTCATTGTTGATTAGTTCGGTAATTGAAGCTCCGCGTCTTGTCTTAACCAATCGAGGATTTTTTACGGATGAGCCGGCAAGTGAAATAATTCTATCCGTTTTAATTTTACCCGTTGTAAACAATTGCCCGATTGCAATTACATCCTGGGCGTTTACGTACCAAACAGATCTTTTTCTTCCAACAGGATTTAAAAAGTGAATATGTGTGCCGACATTGCCGGAAGGGTGAGGGCCTTCAAACTCTTCTACGGAAATTTGAGGCAAATCAACCACGGGCACTTTTTCGTTTGGAGATTTGCACACATAAACTTTTCCTTCTGTTAATTTGGAAAGAACCGTTAAACCGTTTTTAAATTGATTTTCGTTAAGTGAAATAATTTTTTCGAGAGATGGAGCAAAAGGGTTTGTGTCCATGGCCGTTACAAAAACAGCGCTCGGAGTTGTTTCCGGGTCAGCGACTTTGCTGAACGGCCTTACTCTAATTGCCGTCCATTCACCCGATTCAATCAAACGAGCCGTTACTTCTTCTCGATTCAAATTTTTCAATTCACTTTCGGAAGTAGAGGTAAATTCAAGCTCCTCGTTTCCTGTTAATTCAATAACCATCGAAAGAAAAACTCTTTTTGCGCCCCTGTTAATTTCAATCACCTTTCCGTTACCGGGGGAAGTGTATTGAACCGAAGGAGTTTTTTTATCGATAAAAACCGGCTGGCCCAGTTTAACCGTATCGCCTTCTTGAACCAACATTGTCGGTTTCATTCCAACATAGTCATTCCCGAGAATTGCAACCCTTTTCACGACCGGGGCATCGGAAATTTCCTGGACAGGTTTTCCTTTGATTGGAATGTCTAGTCCTTTAGTGAGTTTTATTCTTGCCATATTATTCCTGTAAATAGCATTAATTACAAAAGAGACAAAAATAGCCAATTCCTAACTGTTAGAGAAGTTTTAAGCACCAAAAAATCATTCAATACGAAATATTTTCTTGCTTATCCCTATAGTTATGTTGCAAAATCTTTAAATACACTCCAGATTTAGTTTTTGTATTGTAATTAACAAAGCATCTTTTTTATCTTTAGAATCAACTAACTGAAAGTGGCGATAAATGAAATTAACCTTGGCTTATGTTTTCTTACTAATTTTTATGTTTTCAACTGCAAATGCTCAAAATCAAGTTGTTGAAAAAGACGGTGTTTATTACTTCGCAGATAGATTAATTATCAAATTTAATCGAAACAACGCTAAATCGAATTTTGGTGAAATCACCCTTTCCGAAAAAGTCGCAAAACGCATAGCTGCGTTTGGCGTTTATGATGTAAAACCGTTTAGCAAAAACTATTCAAAATCGAACACTTCGTCAAATTTAGATTTGATTACTGAGGCAAAATTCTCTTCGCCAATGGACCCTTTTTATGTTTCGTCAAAACTTTCGGCTTTGCCCGAAATTGATTATGCGGAACCATGGTTTTTGTATGAGTTGGCTTATGAAACAAACGACCCCTTTAAGGGAAACCAATATGCTTTGAATTTAATTAAGGCTTCCGCCGCGTGGGATGTTACAACCGGCGACACAAATGTAGTTATCGGAATTGTAGATACCGGGGTTGATTGGGATCACCCCGATCTCAGCGCAAATATTTGGCGAAATAGAGGCGAAATTCCAAACAATGGAATTGATGACGATAACAACGGATTTGTTGATGATATTCGCGGTTGGGATTTTGGGGGTTTAACCGGCACTCCGGATAATAACCCGACCGAAGATGATATAAATTCACAACATGGAACTCACGTTGCGGGAATTGCAGGGGCAGTTACTAATAATAGTATCGGAATTAGTTCAATAAGCTTCAAAACTAAAATAATGCCTGTAAAAACTGCCCAAGAAAATATAAGAAGCAGCGAAGGACAAATATTAATCGCCTATGGTTATCAAGGCATTGAATATGCCGCAAATAACGGGGCAAAAGTAATTAATTGCAGCTGGGGTGGTTTTGGATACAGCGCAACCGCAAAAAGTTACATTGATTACGCGATAAGCAAAGGCGCACTTGTAGTTGCCGCTGCAGGAAATGATAATTTGGAAGACATTATTTATCCGGCCGCTTATGATGGTGTTCTCTCTGTTGGTTCTTCAACAAATTCAGACAGCAAATCGTCTTTTTCCAATTATGGAATTAATCTGGATGTAATGGCCCCCGGATCGTCAATTTATAGCACGTATCAAAATAACACATATCAATACGCGGGTGGAACTTCTATGGCATCTCCTTTGGTTGCAGGACTTGCAGGACTTGTGGCTAGCGTTTTTCCCGATTTTTCGCCTTTAGAATTGGGCGAGCAAGTAAGGGTAACTTCCGATAATATCGAAAACCTTAATCCGGCTTATCCCAATCTTTTAGGTTATGGAAGAGTCAACGCGCTTAATGCAGTCACAAAAACAAATGCGGTTTCTGTGCGTTCAACGAACATCAATATAACGGAAAACGGTAACGGTGATGGTGTATTTGTAAATGGAGAAGGTGGATTCATAGAGCTGGATTTTCTCAATGTACTCAACGCCACCACGAACTTAAGTTTAGAACTTACAACAAATATTAGTGGCATTACTATTTCGAATCCATCATTAAATATTGGTTCGGTTGGGTCAGGTTCAACTTTTAATAACTCGTCAAATCGGTTTGCTTTTTCAATTGGATCATCTGTCGGGAAGAATGTTGAAGTAAATTTTCTACTTAAATACACCGACTCAGGGTATAATGATTTTCAAGGGTTCAACCTAATCGTCAATCCCGAATATATCACCCAAACAAATGGCGGGATAAAAATGACAATCACCAGCAAAGGAACGCTCGGTTTTAATGATTACCCGAATAATCTTCAAGGTGACGGATTTATTTACAACGATTATGATAATTTTTTATTTGAAGGCGCTTTAATGTACGGGACCAAAGCGGATAAAATTGTCAGCTCGGCACGCGACAATTCAGGCGAAATACAAGACGAAGAATTTGAAGTAATTACTCCGTTTTCCGTTTCTATTCCGGGCACAAGAGCTGATCAGGAAGGATATACTGTTTTTGATGACAGCAAAGCGATGAGTGATTCCTATTCTATTGAAACCGAACTTCGATCATATAGCTTCAGCGGAGCCGGTGAAGAAAATTTCATAATTATCGAATATACATTTGTGAATAAATCTCAAAATATTATCGAAGGATTTTATGCCGGACTTTATTTTGATTGGGACATCCCTGATGCCGGTGATAACATTGCCGGTTTTGATGATTTAGGTGATTTTGGATTTGTTACTTCAAATTCCGGTGATGCCGCCGGAATATTCGCAGGCGCCACGCAATTAACGGGAACTCAAACCGGATATTACGCGATAAATAACGGTGGCGATAATCGCGGATTTGGTGTTTACGACGGTTTCACAGAAGTTGAAAAATGGCAGGCTCTTTCCGGAGGAATTGCAAAAACTCAGGCGGGTCCTTATGATGTTTCTTCGGTAATTTCTTCGGGTCCTTATAATTTTGGTGCATTTAGCCGGGTAAAAGTCGCCTTTGTAATTGCCGCCGGTGATGATCAGAATTCCCTTGCCGCGTCAATCTCAACAGCGCGACAAAAATATTCTACTGTTACGTCGATAGGAAATGAAATTCCAACCAAACCAATTGAATTTTCATTATCCCAGAATTATCCGAATCCATTCAATCCTAAAACGACGATTAAGTTTAGCATTCCGGAGCATGTTGAGATTGTAAATACTATGCTAAAGGTGTATGATGTTCTGGGAAACGAGATATCAACTCTCGTTAACGAATCAAAACCATCAGGGAGTTATGAAGTTGATTTCGATGCTTCAAAAATTTCCTCGGGAATTTATTATTACAAACTGACAAGCGGAAGTTTTTCGGAAACTAAGAAGATGATATTGCTCAAATAAATTTTAGGAGGTGTTCAAAAATGTGTTTAACTGTTTTGGATATCCTCCACTTTTGATCAAAATCTCTAATCAAAGAATTCATTTATAAAAAGTTTTTCTTTCCGAATCTGATTAGTATTTTACTTCAACCGTTATCGAGTCTTTCAGCATTTCAAAAAGAATTTAGTACGTGAAAAACAAAAAAATAATTGACGCCGTAGTCATCATTTTGATATTTGGTTTAACCGGGAGCGCGACCGCTTTTCTTTCGGGTTATATTATGAGTGCTTTGGGCGCGGAACCATGGACTATTCAATATATTCTGGGATATCTTGTTTTTATTTTTCCGCTTTACCAATCCCTTTTGCTTCTAATTGCGTTTCTGTTTGGACGATTCGATATGTTTTATTCGAGGTGGAAAAAGCTGCTTCTAAAAATCAAAAAACTGATTACTTATTGATTTTATTTATAAATTTCTTTTATTCTTCGCTTTCTGGTACAATTCTATATATTTCTTTGCCGATTCCGTCCAGGAAAAATTCAATTTCATTCCATTTTCTTGAATTTTTTTCCACTTTTCTTTTTGCGTAAAAAGGTTTATTGCGTTCCGGATCGCTTCCATCATCGCTTCTGGTGTATATTCGGAAAACGAGAATCCCGTTCCAGTCGATTTTGAATCGTTCCAATTAATTACCGTGTCCGCTAATCCTCCCGTTTCTCTAACAATTGGTACCGTTCCATATCGAAGAGAATAAATTTGATTTAATCCACATGGCTCATAATGTGATGGCATTAAAAACATATCCGAACCAGCTTCAATTAAATGTGAAAGTTCGATATTATATCCGATCCAAATTGCAATTTTTTCCGGGTGTTTTTCTGCAAATTCCGTAAACATTTCCTCGTATTCAATTTCACCGCTTCCCAAAACAACCAGTTGGCAGTTTAATTTAATAAGATCATTCATCGCTTTTTCAATTAGATCAAATCCCTTTTGAGTCGCGAGACGGGATACAATTCCTATTACAGGAATTTCCGGGTCGTCCTTTAATTCAAATTTTTCGCAAAGAGCCTTTTTGTTTACGGCCTTATTTTCCAGAGTGCTTGGGGTATATTTCTGGGGAATCAATTTGTCCTTTTCCGGGCTCCAATCTTCATAATCCACACCATTTAAAATTCCTACAAAGTCATCTTTTCGGGAGGTTAGCGTATCTTGCATTCCCGAACCATATTCCTCGGTCAGTAATTCTTCGGCATATTTTTCACTGACTGTATTTATCATATCGGAATACCAGAGAGCTGCTTTTAGGAAGTTTACATCATCAAAGTATTCAGCCGGTCCTGCCGGATAAAAGTGTTTCCCGTCAATTTCGGCAGAAAACAAGGCTGATTTGGCAAACCTACCTTGATAACCGATATTATGAATTGTAAAAACCGTCGCGGTTTTCTCGAACAGTTTATCCCAGCTAAAATTGTCTTTAATGTAAAGCGGAATTAAACCCGTCTGCCAATCATTACAATGAATTATATCCGGCTTCCAACCAAGTCTTTGAATAGTAATAAGCACGGCTTTTTGAAAAAAAACGAATCTTGCGTCTTCGTCGAGATCATTTGTATAGAGTTGCGAGCGATGGAAAAAATATGGCTGATCGATAAAATATACTTCTACATCAGTATCGGGAAGAAATCCTTTGAAAACTTTACCAAGATATTCAAAACCGTTTATTGTAACCGGGAAAACGCCAACCAATTTATTTTCTTTGAGATCATATTTTTTAGAGTCGATTGAAAAATATTTCGGCATAAAAACTTTTACATCATTCCCCAGATTTGAAATTACAGGAGGCAAGGAGCCGGATACATCCGCGAGTCCACCCGTTTTGGCGAAAGGTACAACTTCACTGGCGACAAAGGCGATTTTCATATTTTGTCCTTAGTAATAAATTATGGCTTTGATAATATCATGCATCCAAACTGATGCGGCAATAATAACCGCAAAGATAGGTAAAAGATTTTTTTTGTCGAGTTTGAATTTATATCGTATTTGGAAGAGACTTAAGCTTGCGATAATCAGCATTGGAAAAACCGGATAGATAAATCGCCCAGCCCCGAAGAAAATCAACTGTACCCCGATAAGGGATATATAAATTACCAGTAACTCTATATAACGTTGCTTAAAATGAAATATTGAAAAGACCCCTAATAGAAAGAAAAACATGTAGGGCAAAAATGTTATGAGAGCCTCGGCCTTTGGAATATATGAAACATACTGAACAGGAAATTCATATTTGGGGTGAAAATGAAAGTAGTAAATTTCATTGTAAGGTAGTGTTAAAGATCGTTTTAGTTTTCTTGTAATCAGTTTAGGATATTTTTCCGGATTATTCCCGGCGAACTCAATACCAAGTTTCCATCCGGCTTTATTTCTTGTAATTTCATTCTGGTCTAGAATTAGTGGATTATCCTTTTTTTCTTCGAATAGATAACCTCCATTTGCTTCATCATTATTCCCAATCCAGAAGTTAACTCCGCCATTTGTAGATAAACCGACTATCCCAAACTGCGAGTAATTTCTGAGCAGCCAAGGCGAAACTGTAATAATAATTGTAACGGCAACAACCGCCAACCTTCTTGCGGAAATAATTTTTTCGGTTTTCGTAGAATAGCTTAAACCAAAAGCAATTGCGATAAATACAATCCCCCAGTAAGGTTTAATCAACATTAACAACCCGATTAAAAACCCTGAAAGAATTTCCCAGTACTTTTGCTTTTTTAAGAATGTTAGGAACGTTAAAAAAAGTATGAGCTGAAAAAGTGTTTCGGACATAACCATAACATTATAAAGGTGAACCAATGGCATTATCGCATAAATCGAAGCCGCAAGAAGCGAGAAAAGTTCATCCAAGTAAATCTGCGCTATTTTATAGAAAAGGAAAAGATTAAAGCAGGAAATCATACTTTGCGCGAAGAGGATAAAGTAGAACTCTGTTCCGAATGTTTTGTACACTAAGTAAATAAAAAATGGATATCCCGGTTGACGGTATGCAGTCGGGCCATAATCAAAAGCAAATTCACCATCTTCGTATAAATGTTTCGCGATTTCAAGATAATGCGGGCTATCGCTTTTTAAGCCAACTTTTTCAAGCTGCGGAACCGCGATAATTAAGAGGACAACTCCGATTAATAAATGAAGAGCTATTATGTTCTTTATTGATAGATACTTGTCGATCATTGAAAATAAAGTAATAAAAAGATTATTGGTATTAATATACCTCCGAGAACAAACCATTTTCCGCGACCACCAAAGCCCTGCTTTCCCTTCAGCATAAACAATCCTGTAATTGCCAAAACAATCAACCCGAATGCAAATATATCCGCGATGTAAGTCCAAAGTTTTTTGGGTGCGTTCAGGTGTAAAAAGTTAGTTTCTCTAAAAACTGATCTACTTTCTACAGATTCAATGATTGCCCTTCCTTGCACGAGGTTGGCAACGATTGTTTGATCTTCAAGAAAAAGTTGTACGCTTGCTGAATCCGGGCGGAAACTCTCGCGTATTTTTTCACCTAAATCCAGTTGCGAAACCAGATAATTAATTGCTTTTTCTTTATTTGGGATAAATTCTTTGTGCGGAGTAAATGTGATTGTGTCTTTCCGAATGATATAATTCGGATTCCAATCGTTAATATGATTTACGGCAATCCCGGAAATTGAATAAATAATAGTTAATGCAACAAGCGCATAACCGATATCACGATGCAAAATTTTATTAAGTTTTCGCCATTTCATAGTTAATAAAAAAGCCTCTGCTTAATTTAATAAGCAAAGGCTTTATCCTAAAATTATAACACACTACATTTGGATTTCGGCACCAAGACCTTTAATTAAGTATTTCTTTGTTTTGTGAATACAGCTCTCGCCCTCTTCACCGCAAGTTTCGCCTTCTTTATGTTCGTGGTTCTCTTCTTCCACTTCAACCGCGTAAAATACTCCCTCCACAGATGCTTTATTTCCTTTGGCTTCCATCGGAAAAACTATTTCCCCATCTTCAACTTTAACAACAATCGACTCAAATTCTTTGTCGCTTGCTATTTCCATCCAGCAACCTCGCATCTTGCATACGTTTAGAACAGTTCCTTCAATCAAAACCGTTTTGCCTAAAAATTCATCGGGCTGATTTAGGATTTCAGAGATTTGAGTTGATTCTTTAGTTGAGATTTCTTTTCCGAATTTTTTACCTTCTCCGGCAAAAAGCACAGTTGAAATAAGTACCGTAATAATAAAACTAAACAAATATTTCTTCATCATTCACTCCATGTTAATTTCTTATATATTTATGATGTTAAAATAAATTTTAACTTCATGTTAATCAAATGATATTTAGGTCTAATTAATCCATATGTTTGCTCAAGTCGTCTTTCCCCTCCCATTTAGGAATGAATTTACCTATACCGTTCCGGATATTTTAGCGGAAAATATAAGTATCGGACAAAGAGTAGTTGTTCCATTCGGCAAACGGACATTAACCGGATTTGTAGTCGGATTAACTGAGGACACAAACATCAAGGAAAAGATCAAACCGATAAGGGATATTCTTGATCCATTTCAGATTTTCAACGAAGAGAGTCTGAAATTTTACAAGTGGATTTCGGATTATTATTTATGTTCGGTCGGCGAAGCGCTTAAGAACTCGGTTCCTTACGGATTAGAAGTCGAATCAAAGAAAAAAATTGTATCCGATCCTGAGTTGGCTTTGGAATTATTCAATCAGGAGAAGAAGAAAACCACCCTTAAAGCAAAATTATTAAACGAGCTTTCGCAGCGCGAATTGTTTTCAATCGGACAGTTGCAAAAATTGGTGAAGAAAAAAAGTATTTACAGTGCTTTAAATTCACTTGAAAAGATCGGAGTTGTGCAATTAGTGAGCGCAATCGAAAGCGCAAAAGTTGGAATTAAAACTCAGAAATTCGTGAAACTCAACATCTCCTTAGACGAAGCTTATTCCTTTATCCCCGAAATAGAAAAATCCGCGCCGAAACAAGTGGTTGTCTTGTTGGAATTGCTCTCTTCTAAAACAAAAGAACTTCCTCAAAACGAATTGTTAGCGAAAACCAAAACATCGGCTTCAACAATAACTTCACTTGTAAAAAAAGGAATTCTTACTGTAAATGAAAAAGAAATCGAACGTAGATACGTTGAAAAGTATTCCGAGCTAAAATCCGACTTCAAACTTACATCTGATCAAAAAATCGTAATAGATTCTGTGAGTGAAAATATTTTGAACTCTGAATTTGCTTCATTTTTGCTACACGGAGTGACTGGCAGCGGGAAAACTCAAGTTTATATCGAATTGGTGAAACTTGTAATGGACGCGGGCAAAAGCGCGTTAATTCTCGTTCCGGAAATTTCACTCACTCCGCAAATCACCTCTCGTTTCTTCAATAATTTCGGAGATAAAGTTGCTGTTCTTCATAGCAGAATGTCAATCGGTGAGCGATATGATTCTTGGCGGGGAATCGCGTCGGGAAAATATTCAATCGTAATTGGTCCGCGTTCTGCACTTTTTGCTCCTCTCAAAAACACGGGAATTATTATTGTTGATGAAGAGCATGACCAAAGTTATAAGCAGCATGATATTACACCCCGATACCACGCGAGAGATTCCGCTGTAATTAAAGCTCAGATATCTTCGTGTCCGGTTCTTTTGGGTTCGGCAACTCCTTCGATCGAAAGTATGCAAAATGCGGAAAACGGTAAATACAAATTGCTAAGGCTGAATGAGAGAGTGGATAACGCGAAGCTTCCCAAAATTGAATACATCAACATAACTATCGAAAAGAAAAAGAAACGGCTTGAGTCGATTTTTGCGAAGTCATTTCTCGATATGGTTGCCGATCGATTAAATAAAAAGGAAGGAGTAATTCTACTTCAGAACAGAAGAGGATTTGCAACAAATATTTTCTGTGAAGACTGCGGCGAAATTGTTATGTGTCCGGATTGTACCGTTTCGATGGTTCACCACATAAAAAACAATGTGCTAAAATGCCATTATTGTGGAATTACTCAACCGGCTCCAAAAGCTTGTACAATTTGCGGTTCGATAAACTTGAAATTTTTTGGAACGGGGACACAAAAAGTTGAAGACGAACTCGCGTTTTATTTCCCGGAAGCAAAAATCGAACGGGTTGACTCCGATACAATGAACCGAAAAGGACGATTGAGTAAAACTCTTAACGATTTTTCCAAAGGTGAAATTGATATTTTGGTTGGAACTCAAATGGTTTCCAAAGGTCTTGATTTTTCTAATGTAACCTTGGTTGGAGTAATCTCAGCCGAAACTTCTTTATGGATCCCCGATTATCGCGCGGATGAAAGGACGTTTCAACTTTTAACCCAAGTCGCCGGTCGAGCCGGAAGGAGTGAAAAGGAGGGGCTTGTTTTGATTCAAACCCAAAAAGAGGACCGGTTCGTACTTAAAAAAGTCTTGTATAATGATTACCGGGGTTTTTATGAAAGCGAGTTGGATGTCCGCCGAAAAAACGGTTACCCCCCATTTACAAAACTTTGTCTGATCGAAACGAAAGACGAAAACGAAAGCCGGGCACAAAACGCGCTAAAGGATTTTCATAAGTACTTAAAATCAAGAGGAAGGTATTTACAATTTAAAGAGCCGACCGAAGCCGTAATAACGAAACTTAAACGATTTTATCGTTTTCATTTGGTGATCAAAAGTTCGCGCGCTACGGATCCTTCGGGTAAAATCTTAAGACAAGCTGTATTGGATAGTTATATAGAGTTTAACGCTAAAAGTCGATTTCGAAGCGTCAGATTAATTATAGATATTGATCCGGGAAGTATAATTTAATTTAGTCGAAAATCGAATGCGGTTAAATCCTTGCGCATCCCCGAAATATTAAGTTCGCGAATCATCTCTTTTATGGTTTTAATTTCAGCCTCAATTAAATGTCTTCTGTGTTTAACCAAAGCCAAACTTCCGAAGGCAACTTTTTTCCCCGAAAGTTCAAATCCGATAATCTGTTTTTTGATATCATGACTTTTGCTTTCCAAAACCTGGAGCTTTGTTTTTAAACGAGGAAGAATTTGTTTCCCTCGAATTTGATTCATCAAAATAATTCCGAAATCAAATTTTCCGGCGTCCGTATCAACGTCTTCAAGGAATGCGAGTATGGATTCTTGCATTTCCTCGCTGCCTTTTTCTGTGATTTTATAAACAGTTTTTTCCGGTAAGTTACCGGTCTTAAATTTTTCGCCTACAATCAATTTCTCTTTAGAGAGTTTGTTAATTGTAGCGTAAACAGTAGAATCGCCTATCGGAAACCACTTATCAATTTCCATCTCTTTAACAAGTTTAGTTATTTCGTAAGGAGAGCGTTCATTTTCGGAAATAATTCCAAGAACCAAGGAGGAGAGTTTAGAAAGCATTTTTATCAGATTATTTTTGTTTTAGACTACTACAAATATAGAGTAATTTACCCTAACAGTAAAAGCTCTTTTTCCGGAATCTAAACTTCATTCATCGATTTCAATTGCGGAAGGATGACAAGTGGAACACTTCGTATTTTCAAAATAATTTTTAAACGGACGAGTTATCGGTTCTTCTGTCATTAAGCTGTGCTTTAGAAGCTTACCGAGTAGTTCGTTGTCGATGTTCATATCTAATCTGATTGGTTCCCCGCCGTCCTTTGTTTCCAAAAGGATTACAGGAGTAAGTCCGCCTCCTGTTGAATCCGCGATAAGCTCGTAAGTGTCTGTTCCGGTTTCGATAAGTTTTTTGTTTTCATAAGGATACCAGGCAACTCGCATTGAAACCGGCTTATGAAATGTTGACGGGCTATCAACCTGTAAAACTTTTGCGCTGTCACTAAAAGTAGAGGAGCTTGAGCAACCGACGATAACCGCAAAAAAGAATATTACCAAAAGAGCTTTTTTCAAAACAATACCTGATTAATTTGGGGATTGAAAATAGTCTGAATAAAATCATTAATCAAACCGGACGAAATGTATATTTTTTTACCCCATCCAAAAACCTTTTCGATGAGTTACTCCCAGCACCTTTTTGCATTTCGAACAAAAGTAAATATACCGTCTGCCAAAATCCGTTCGTAATTCATTAAACCAAACTTCGCGAATATCTGTGTTACAATGCGGGCATACCGGGGAAACATCTTCTTTTTTCTTTAACTCAACCATTTTGGCTCCTTTTGAAAGTTAATTTATCTGTCATCCTTCTTCTTCCTGAAGAATGAGAATCCGCCAAATCCACCGAGGATTGCGATATAGAATCCCAAATCATAAGACCAACCGTGGTTGTATACTTCATAAATTCTAATGTTGTGGTCAAAAAATCCAGCCACTAAAGAGAAGGGGGCAATCCATCCGTGCCAGATTCCCATAAAAAATCCTGCGGGATCATCAGTGGTTGAGGAGCCTCCTCCGGGCATACAACTGCTCAAAATCAGAGGAAAAAGTAATAAAACAAAAATGAAAAGCGTTTTGTGGTTTTTCATAAATTTTCCAACTTGTTAAGTATTAAAATAATAATAAATTCGTTTTCCTTTTATTGAATGCAAATCCCGGCAAATTCTTATCGCGATGTTCTACTTTCTGATTATTAATTTTTTTGTAACAGGTTTAACTCCCGAATTAATACTCCCGATTCTGGCAAAGTAAATTCCAGTTGATAAGTTCACGGTGTTAATTTTAATTTGACTTTTTACGTTTGATTTATAAAAAACTCTCTCACCGAGTACATTATAAATTGCGATGTTATAATCTTCGTTATGAGATGGGAGTACAAAATTAACATTCGTTTGGGCAGGATTAGGGTAAATCGAAAACGTTGGTTGTACCGATGTTTCATCCTTAGATCTGATACCGGTTGGCGAAGTACAAAACAGATCGTGAAGAAACTTTGAAGATTGGGCAACAACCGTATCGCCATACAGCAAAATGTTTTCTTCGAAAAAACTTACGTGACCGGTACTGTTTGGAATTGTAAAAAGCTGATTCTTCAGCCCCACTTCATCGCTTTTTGTTTTGATTGAACCGCTTCCTTCGAGAAAGACTTTTATTCCGCTGTTTTGAACCTCTTGCGCTTTGGTTCCGTAAGGCACAATGGGATCATTATCATCGTGTGCGCTATAAATCGGTGCGTCGTCCGCATCAATCACACTTTTACGAAATACGGCTCCGGAGTAATTTAGAATTCCGGAAATATGCGAACTGTATTCAAGATTTGAACTTGAATTTCCATCCCATCCGCCGTGTTTGTTTATCAGATCTGATAAGAACTGAGGAATTGTATCTGTTGAATCCATCAAACCCGCGTTTGCGGCCATAATTGCTCCGGCTGAGGCGCCTCCGGCAAAAATCAGATTTGGATCAATTTTGTACAGATTATTGGTTGCCGCATCTTCACGAAAATATCTTACGGCGGCTTTCATATCCATTATCGCCATTATGCCTTCTTCCTGGATTCCGAGAGAATCAAGCGTAAACAAGCTTTTATCAAACAATCGGTAAGTGATCGTTGCGGTTACATATCCTCTTCGTGCAAAATCTATACAAAGCTCTTCCAGTTGACTCCTTTCTCCCTGAATAAAACTTCCACCATGCGCCAGCACAATAACGGGCCTATCATCGATACTATCATTTTCCGGTTCATAGATGTCCATTCGCAATTCTTTAAAATTGCCGGCAATGGAAGTCGCCTCACCATATTTTACATCTGCGGTTTTTACCGTTCCGGAGAAAACTCTTTCAATATATCTTTTACCGTCACATTCGGTATGTTGCGCGTAAAGACTGAAGGATATAAAAAAGAAAATGACTGTTCGTAAAAATTTAGTCAATTTGACCTCCGATTCTCAATCCTACGATTTTATTTGTCATAATTTGAAGATAATAAAGTTCGTCGCGTAATTCCAACGGACAATAATTTAGCCCCATCCCGCAAGAGTTAATCCATCTTTGATTAAATATAATCCGAAAACGAAGAGTAAAATTGCGAGAACTTTCATCGTAATGAAGTAAGCCTTGCCATGCAAATATCTTTTTGATTTTACCGCGATTAGAGCAATGGTAATTTTAGCACCAATCAACAAAAAATAAAAGAGTGAAATAAACAGAATCCCGCCTAATATATTTTCTTGCATTCCTTTTATAAAAATTGGTCCGCCAATACTAAACCAAAAAAGATAAGGGTGTGGACTTAAAACATTTACGAGAACTCCTTTTAACATCGAACGAGGGATTTCCGGCTTATCAGATAGAGAAATAGATTTCGTTTTAAATGTTGAATAGCCGATATACAAAACAAAGATTCCGCCAACGAGGGAAATTATTCCAAGAAATAAATTGGAATCTTTGAATTCATTCAAAAAATAGAATGAAATCAGTATAATCGGCAGATCGGTTAACAACGGCGCAAGGGCAACTTTTAATCCGGCACGAAAATCGAACTTTAACGATTCTGAGATTATAAGTGCCGTTAACGGACCCGGGCCGAAGCCCGCCGCAAGGCCAAGAATTAAAGCGGATGACAAATAATATAACACGCTAAAATTGATTATTCTTTGCTAAAATATTCACTCCAACCGATATGTTCTCTCCCCGCAGCTTTACTAAAATCTGAGGTTTTATCAAAAAACCCTTTGCTGATACCTTCATAAATTCCGGCAATGATATTTCCCATAAACTCACCTAGTTCAGCTTTTCGATCTTTTTTGTATTCATCAATCGAAATCGGATCATAAATCAAATTCAGATTGAACTTTTTATTTAATAACTCGGTCAATTCATATTGGGTGATCGTTTCGCCAAGAAGGTTATAAACATTGCCGTTATGTTCATTTTCCGTCAGCAATTTTGAATACGCAAACGCCAACTCATCCCTTGTAGTGTAACCACACTTTCCGTTGCCGGCGCAATTGGTAACTTTTCCAAGTGCTTTATAATTTTCGATATATTCAACATCCGGTTCAATATAAAGTCCGTTCCGCCCGATTGCCCATTCCATTCCGATTGATTTAACAATCTCCTCAGTTTGGCGATTACTGATTACAACCGGGGAAAAAGCCATTCCTTCCGTTTCGCCAACTATTGAAGTGTAAACAATTTTCCGAACTCCGGATTCATACGCGGCTTCGATTACATTTAGATGCTGATTAACTCTTTTTTCCGGGGGCATCCATTCCGGAAACTAACAACAAAGCATCAACACCGGACAAGTTCGCCAGGAAGTGCTGCTTATTGTTATAATCCCCGGGAAAGACTTCAAATCCAAGATCCTGAGCTTTAGACGGGGTTCTCGCGAATCCAATTATCGATTTTGGGTCAACCGTCTTTAACAGCTGCCGTACAATCGAATTTCCCAATTGACCGGTTACTGAAGTAACGCCTATTTTCATTTTAGCTCTCCCTTCGGGTTCTTTACAAATTCTCTTCAAATTTTATCCGCCGTATACAAGCTCGTAATCTTCAATTGCCGCGTTGATTACCTCAAACGCTTGTTCTTTTCCATACGTTTTTTCGATGGTAAATTTATTCTCTTCTCCCGGCACCAACTTGTAGGTTGTGAAGTAATGAGTAATTCTTTCAACCAAAACTTCCGGAAGTTGGGAGATTTCATTGATTTTTCCATAAACATTATCGTTTCTTAAAACGGCAACTATTTTATCATCAGCTTCGCCGTGATCTGTTCCTTGAATTCCACCAACTACTCTGGCCCGGACAATAATTTCACCGCGGGTAATCGGACGTTCGCTGATTACACAAATATCAAGCGGGTCGCCGTCGCCTTTTTTTGCTTTTGGATTCAGTTTACCGACATTATCTCCACAATATGTTCTCGGAATAAATCCGTACAACGCAGGAGATTGTGAAGAACTCCTTTGAGGGCGATCTACGTGAATATAACCCGTTTGTTTGTCAAC
This sequence comes from Melioribacteraceae bacterium, assembly GCA_021739765.1. Taxonomy (GTDB): domain Bacteria; phylum Bacteroidota; class Ignavibacteria; order Ignavibacteriales; family Melioribacteraceae; genus JAIPBD01. The sequence continues at coordinate 42,363 of JAIPBD010000015.1, read as the reverse complement.
TTCGTATTTTACGAGGTCAAACGGAGTCATTTCAATAAATCCGTTTACAATTTCGGGCGGATTAATTCCGACCTCAAGTCCATGCCAAGGATGTGGGCGCCAGCGGTAAAACGTTTGGGGGAATGACATTAGTTTCTCCAATATTATTAAAAACTTACTTTGAATATAATAAACAATGGCAAGCAATTATTATCAAATAATTGGAGTTTTGGTTGAATTTACTTTAAACGAATTTTTTGATTGAATAAAATTTCATCTACCCGGAATCAAATTTCAGCAAATCAGTCCCAATTGATTAATTGTGCGAAAATGATGTGTCAAGTAAGAGCGAAAAAGTCATTCATTAAAACGAATATCTGAGAACAAAACTTCTACTTTTTCGCTTGAAGGGGATTGAGCCGCGAATCCAACTTTTAAAGATTGAGAGTGTGGAGGTGACATTCCAAACGATCTTAAAAATCCCCAACTTTCTCCATCAGCCGGCCAATAAAATGTAAAAACCGTCTCTTTCCTTTCTATTTTAAAATAGATTTCATGACCCGGGTATTCGAAGTGGTGTGAGTCATCGCCAACTAATTTAGCGACAAGAGTACCAACACCATTTACTCCCGAAGCGAACTGTTCGAAAAGCATCTTTGCCCAATTCGCCGAATCCACGTAAACAATAAGCGCTCCGCCGTCGTAAACATTTTGAAATTGTCCCCCGATTTTCGCGATCAAAACAAAATCAGATTTGGGTTGAAAATGTACTTTGGGGAGATTGTCAATTTTAATTTTTCCGTTCGGGCTGATGTAAAGATCAGTTCCTTTAGCGGCTGATAGAATTAGACTGTTTTCTGAATAGACAACCGGAGATTTAACATTTTCTTCAATTAAGGCGTGTGGTATTCCCGAAACTGATTGAGCACTTACACCTTTTACTCCAGTAAAAATAACCGCGAGCACAATAAAGGCATGAATAAATAATCTTCCGGTAGATTCGTTCATTTTCGTCCACCGGCTCAAGTATTAATTGATAATGTTACAATCTAACTTCTTAGATGTCGAATGTGTGAATAATTCAGCAAGGCAACAAATATACTTCCGCCGATTAAATTTCCAAGAGCTGCGGTTGATATAAATGAAAGCAATTGCGGAAATGTAAACTGATCGGAAATAAAATAAGCGGTAAACATTTCAACAGAGCCGGCGATTGAATGGTGAAGCTGTCCGATTCCGATCAAAAAAGTTACAATGTAGATTGTTATCACTTGACTAATGCCGAGCGGCGTCGCAAAAAGCAGCCAACTTCCCAAAGCCATTAACCAGCCAGCAAGAAGCGAACTCGCGATCAAGGGCCAAAAACTGTATCCAACCAGGTGTTTGCCAATCTCAATGTAACCGTTTTTCGCGCCGATTACCTCCTCAGCGGAAACAAGCAGCCCCGAACTTGCGATTGCGCCGATTAGATTTCCCAAAAGCACAATTCCCCATAATCGAAATAAAAGTAAAAAAGATGATCTTTTATCAAGAACGGGATAAACAGCCGTTGCGGTATGTTCGGTAAAAAGCTCGGCCCCGCTCATAACGCAGATTACAAATCCGAGGGGATAAACCAACGCGAGCAGTATGCGTTTAAAGTAATAATTATCAATATTCGTCGAGGCTTCGGAGACAACGGCAACAGCCATCGCCGTAAATCCTAAAATTAATCCCGCTGCAATTGCCGAAAGCAGGAGCGACAAAAACGGTCTTTTTATTTGTTCTTCACCTTCTCGGATCGCGAATTCGAGCACATCGTCGGGATGACGCGCATACTCATCCGTTCGTTTTAGAATTACCGAATGAAAACTTTTCTCCTCTTCATCTCTTTCTACTTGCCGTTCTGTTGAATCTTGTTTTTCGGTTTCTGTCATTTTATATCGAACATGGATTTGTTTTATTTAATTATACATTAATACAAAACGAGATATCCTTCGAGCTTTGGTTGATACTTACAGCGTCGCTCATTTCGCTTTGTCATTTTCCGGAAGAATTTTATTGTACGGGAAATTAAAGACTTCATACAAAGCTCGCAAGTTATAGACTGAACATCACTTCACGAGCAGCATTTTTTTAGTTTCAACAAAATCGCCTGCGCTTAATCGATAGTAGTAAACCCCTGAAGTAATCGAAGAAGCATCAAAAGTTACTTCATAGTTTCCGGCGGATTTATGTTCGTTAATAAGCGTTGCAATTTCATTTCCGAGTAAATCGTAAACTTTTAACACCGCCCTTGTTTCGACCGCATTATTTGCGGGTAAGAACGCGTCCAATACTGGAATCGAATATTTGATTGTGGTGCTAGGGTTAAATGGATTCGGATAATTTTGAGAGAGTTTGAATTCCGTTAACAGATTTTCATTTTTACTTACAGATGTAACCTGATCAACATAAATACTTAAAGGAATTTTGAGTTCGGATTCATCACCATCATCCGATTCAATTGTTAATACAGAGTTATATTCACCAACGGAGGCTTCACCTGCGAAGGTAATTCGAACCTCCATTTTTGATTCCGCTGTAATAAAATCCGAATTATAACTTACACTGAAGTTTGCGTCGGATGTGTAAATGTCATTAACAACCAGAGTTTCCATTCCTGTGTTGGCAATATCAAACTTAAATGTGGTTGCTTCGGATTGGAAGGTCGTATCAAAATTAATTGTACTTAACGGAACAGAAATTTCCGGTTCGAAATTATAATTCGCCGTTCCGAAAAATTTTGGAATTCGTTCAGCAAATTCAGGGTGATCAATGAATGGATTTCTGTTCTTCTGATATGAATAAATCGCTTCGTTTCGATCTTCCTCATTTTGGTCAACTTCATCGCTTAAATGCCAATCACGAAAAATTTCTTCCATTATTTGTGAGTTTTGGTAATTGTTATAATTTCCATTATATCTCACCGTAAAATAAAAATGAGTCCTGGCGACATTTCCTTTATGCACATCTCTCGGTTCAAAAACGGTTCGGTTTTGAGAGTCTTTGCCCAATTTTGAACCGCCTTCTTCCCAGGTGACTCCGCTCGTCACAATTCCAAAATCATAATTACTTCTTCTTCCGTTTGCGTTTACATCAGTCGGATATAGATGAAAAATGTCTGATTTCATCGGATCGTTTTCGTTAAAAAAACTTTGCGGCCAGGTATGTTCACAATTAAAACTGCTGCTATTGGCTCCGGATCGAGTATTAAATGTTGCTTTCCTTCCGGTATAAACACATTCGACAGAGCCGTTTTTATTATCGATTGAGCCATACATTCTATCTCGTGCGGTATTATATCCAAGCACGGTGTGATTATCGATAATATCTCTCAATTCCGATTTAAGCTCTTCACCCCAAAGATTTCGTGTTGACGAATAATAACTTCCTTCATAAACTCCCGTTCCCGTCAATTCAATTGATATAATCTCGTTTACATCTTTGAACGCAATAAACAAAAAGTCGGTGTAATCGATGTTGTGTTTCGGTTTAAATTCAACTTCAAATTCGAACTCTCTATCGGGTGTAAGAGTGATTAGCTGTAGATTTGTTTGAAATATATTTTCTTCAAAGTGGAATGCAATTATTTCAATCTCTTCGGTTGTTGTGTTTGTCAGAAGAATTGTTCGGGTTGAGTTACTTCCGCTCTGTACATTTCCAAAATTCACCAAAGTATCTGAAATTGAAATTTGCGCAAGTAGCGTAAAACTACAAAGTGTAAAAAGTAATGTTAAAAACAGGTGTGATTGCTTGATCATAAATTCAAACTCTTTTGTAAATGAAACCCAAAACTTATGAAATAATTAGGTGTTTATTTGTGCTGAAGCTGAATTTTATTTTGCCGGGTGGCCAAACTCACAAACTCGATCAAATAGACTCAAGAATTTGAGACAAGTTTTCAAATTGTACAATATCTAAATTTTCGATTTCTTCCGGGCGAACTTCCTCGTGCTCCCAAGTTGTGTGAAACGGAATATGGAACGCTTTTCCTCCAATTGCCAAAACCGGGAGGATGTCTGATTTTAATGAATTTCCAATCATCAAAAAATTTTCCGGTTTAATTTCGAGATGACTTAAAAGCGCTCTATAATCAGATTCTTTTTTATTGCTCATAATTTCTATATGATGAAAGTATTTCGCCAAGCCCGATTTTCTCAATTTGCGTTCTTGATCCATCAAATCGCCTTTTGTTGCAACGATCAATTTGAAATTTCTCTTTGTTAAAGTTTGTAAAACAGTTTCAACGTCATCAAGCAAGATTACCGGTTTTTGCATTAACTCATGTCCGAACTTTATAATTTTTGCTATATCATCAGCATGAATTTTTCGTTCGGTAACTTCAATCGCGGTCTCTATAACAGAAAGAATAAACCCTTTTATCCCGTAACCATAAAAGGGTAAATTTCTGGATTCAGTTCGTAGAATTTTTCTTGTGATTTCTTCCGGTGATCCATATTCGTTCAATATCGCGCAAATTTCCACTTCAGCTTCACGGAAATACGGTTCGTTCACCCAGAGTGTATCATCAGCGTCAAAACTGATAACTTTGATATTAGGGAGAGTTCTTTTCATTTTTTGTTGATTTCGTTCCATTTTTTTGTCACTTAATATAAGAATAGATCAATTTAGCAATACCAATTATCTAAATAAAAAACCGCTTCCGCTCGGGCAATCTAAATGACATATTAGTATATTTTGAATTAAATGAAAACATATGATGCACATATTACAAAACCCTTTGATGATCCCTATATCGGAATACAGAATAAATTAGCAGAATTAAAAGTTGAATTTGAGCAGTATTCAAAAGTGATGGTTGCTCTTTCCGGAGGAGTTGATTCCTGCCTTGCCGCATTTCTTGCAAGGAAGTTTTTAGGAAAAGAAAATTGTGTTGCGGTAATATCTAATTCCGAAAGTCTGAAACAAAAGGATTTTGAAATCGCCGCAGATTTTTGTAAAAATTTTGATATTGACTACGAAGTGATTTATACCGAAGAATTATCAAATCCGGATTATTCGGCTAATCCAACCAACCGCTGTTATTTTTGCAAAACCGAACTTTATATAAATCTTAACGATCTTGTCGAGTCTAAATTCCGTGACTTCAAAATCATCAACGGAAATAATTACAGCGATCTGGGGGATTATCGGCCGGGATTATCAGCCTCGAAAGAACGAAACGCAAATAGTCCTTTTATCAATTGTCAAATCACAAAAGATGATATTCGATCAATCGCAAAATATTTTGAGTTACCGGTTTGGGATAAACCCGCAAGCCCGTGTTTAAGCAGCCGTTTTCCTTATGGGGAAACCATTTCGGCAGAAAAGCTAAAACGAGTTGAGGCCGCTGAGAATATTCTAAACGAGTTCGGTTTTGAAGAAGTCAGAGTGAGAAGTTTCGGCAATATTGCACGAATCGAAGTACCGACAGAGAAGATTCCCGCCTTGAATGAAAAATTCAATTTGATTCAAACTAAACTGATTGCGGTTGGTTATGATACGTGTGAAATTGACAACGAAGGATTTGTTTCCGGTAAAATGAATAGGGCAATATGAGCAATTTTAATATTGATCATCAAAGAGAAGGAAGAATCGGATTTCCGGAAATTGTTTTCGGTGCGAGTAAAGATATTAACACACTAAAAAACATTATCAATCATGTCCTGGAAAAAAACTCGAAAGTGCTGATAACCAAGCTTCAGCCGGAAAAATACGAGATCCTCAAAAACGAATTCCGGGATACATTCTATGATTTGCCTTCCGGAATAATGATAATCGGGAAACTCCCAACAATTAGAAAAAAGAAAGAAGAAGTTGGGATTCTTTCAGGTGGAACATCGGATGAATTTGTGGTGAACGAAGCCTTTTATACTCTCTCATTTCTTGGCATAAAAGCAAAACGGTATATTGATGTCGGCGCGGCCGGAGTTCACCGTCTGACCGAAAAAACGGAGCAAATCAAAACGGCAAAGGTGTTAATTGTTTGCGCCGGATTTGAAGGAGCTTTGCCAACCGTAGTCGGAGGTTTGTTTCCCCAACCGATAATTGCCGTTCCGGTAAGTGTAGGTTATGGAGTTGCAAAAGGTGGGAAAGCGGCATTAAACGCGATGCTTTCAAGCTGTGCTAACGGATTAACCGTTACAAACATCGATAACGGATACGGCGCCGCGATTGCCGCCTACCGAATTCTAAATATTAACAAAAAGTGAAAATGACAAATATTCTTAAAATTGAAGCCTTTTCCGGTGCATGCGGCGATATGTTTCTAGGCGCACTCGCAGGATTAACGGATCGGTATAATGATCTTATAAATTTACCGGAATTATTAAATTTTGAAAACAACGCCGAAATTGTAATTTCCGAAACTTCCAAAAACGGCATTGTAACTAAACAAATTAAAGTTGTTGATAAAATTCACGAACACGTTCACCGCCATCTTTCCCATATCAACAAAATAATTAACGAATCCGGATTGAGCACAAACGCGAAATTGATTGCGTTGGAAATATTCAACATAATCGGTAAAGCGGAATCCAAAGTTCACGGAATCCCTTTGGAAAAAATTCATTTCCACGAAGTCGGCGCTGTCGATTCAATTATTGATGTCGCGGGAGCAGCATATTTACTCGACATTCTTCAAATCGAAAAAACATTTTCTACACCGCTAACAACCGGAAAGGGATTTGTAAAAACAGCTCATGGAATGCTTCCCGTTCCATGTCCGGCAACCAAAATTATTCTTGAAGGGATGCCGACAATTTACGGAAACGAAGACGGCGAAAAACTAACTCCAACCGGTGCGGCAATTATTAAATATTTGGAACCGGAATTCGAGATGCCGCCGCTTTCGGACATAAAGTCCGCATACGGAGCCGGTGAGAAAAATTTTGAAACGCCGAATGTTCTCAGGTTATCTTTGGTTGAAGAGACTGAGATCGTTAACCCGGATAGAAATGAGGTCTATGTTATCGAAACAAATCTGGATGATTTTAATCCCGAATTTTTAGGAATAGAATTCCAGAATGAATTATTCAAAAAAGGGGCGCTCGATTTCTATTTTACGCAAGTGATTATGAAAAAGGGTAGACCGGGAGTTGTTGTTTCCGTTCTTTGTAAAAATGAAAGTTTCGAAAGAATTTCACAGTTTTTGATTTCTTATACTTCCGCGATCGGATTGCGTTATTATAAAACAAACAGAATTGAGATGAAAAGAGTGGTTGCTAAGGTCGATTCTGAATTCGGAGAAGTTAAGGTGAAAAAATCAAAACTTGGCAATTTGACAAAAAGCAAACCGGAAGCCGAAGATGTAATCAAAAAGGCTTTGGAGCTTGGTTTAAACCCAGAGTTTGTTTCGAAAAAAATTGATTTGTGATTTATTGCGATAACACGTCTTGATTTGATAGTGAAAATTTGAACGTGCTTCCTTTACCAACCGTACTTTCAACCCAAATTCCCCCGCCATGTTTAGAAACAAACTCATTACATAATGATAGACCAAGTCCGGTTCCTTCTTCACCAAGCGTTCCCTTCGATGACTTTTTCGCATCGATGACAAAAAGTGTGTCCAACTTTTCTTCGGGAATTCCAACACCATCGTCAGATATTGTAAAAACTACACCGCCATTTTCAACTTGTTCAGATTCGAGAATAACTTTACCTCCCGGCTCGGTAAATTTAATCGCGTTGGAAAGCAGATTTCTCAATACTGTTCTAATCATAAACGGGTCACAATTCAAGGACAATTTATCCGGTAATCTGTTTTCTATTTTGATGTTTTTTCTTTGAGCAAGTTGCGAAGCAAGATCTATTGTGATTTTAGCGATTTGTGGAAAATCTACAATCTCTTTTGCCGGTTCGTATCCCGAGATGTGAGACCTCGACCAGCTTAGCAAATTTTCAAGCAACGAGTATGTGTCACGCGCGGTTTTATCCAAGTTTTCAGCGTATTCGGCCCATTCCTCTTTTCCGGATTGCGCCAGCTCCTCGTTTAAAATTTGGCTGTATCCGAGTATGGCGTTAAAAGGACTTCTTAAATCATGCGCTACAATCGACATCAATTTATCTTTTTCGGCATTGGCGATTCTTAATTCCTCATTTTTATGTTTTAACTCAGATGTCCGAATTTCAACCAATTCGGAAAGAACCGCGTTTTGCTCTTCTAATTTTTTTAAGGGGTAGGCTTCGTCTTCCTCTTGTTCGATGAATGGAAGGGAAATATGTTTATGCTCGATTTTCCAGCTGTCATTCCGTCGTAATAGTAAAATTGATAATCTAAGATTATTAATTTCATACGGAAATCCGTCTATTTCTGAAGAAATATCAAGCGTACCCCAGACGATTACCACATCATCGGAAATTAATCTGTGGCTGAATTTGTCATTCTTTACAATAATTTTACTTGGTGATTGTTCGATATCGCGTTTAAACAGCTCTCGCATATCCGCCGGCGGGACAACCTCGTCAACGCCTGTTCCAAAACCCGAAATATCGCCGAGGAATTTTACTGTTTTCTTAAGATCCCGTTCAAAGAAATAACTTTTTAAATAAGAGGAAAATGTTTCAAATGCTGTTAGTTCGTTTGAATTCATGATACCTCTATGTCCGTTATTTTGATTTGAGATGTTTCGCGATCATTTTATAATGAAAGCAAGAGCACTTTCTAACTTAATTAACTGTTATTTCTTCCGATAAGAATTGTTTTTCCAACACATTTTTTGCCTCAGAATAACCGGCTTTTATCAGTTCTTGGATTTGATCAGTATCCCGAATGTTAAATTTTGAAAGGTTCGGAGCAATTCGAATATCCGCTTTTTGTGATTGCTGCTTTCGGGCATTTTTTAATGTAATGTGAAAAGAGTTTACCAAAACGTCAATAATGTTTTCCGGCTTTTTCTTTTGGTGTTCCGAGGTTAAATCCACACCGATTGTAACATCCATATTCATATCCGATAGTGATGATACGGGAACATTTTCAACTATTCCGCCATCGACAAGAAGCATATTATTTATTTCGATCGGAATATAAACACCCGGGATGCACGAACTCGCCATTACCGCCTTTGCGACACTTCCGCTCCGGAAAACAACCTTTTCACCTCTTGCAACATCTGCGGCGACAATAGCAAGCGGAATGTTTGCGTCTTCAATATTAACATCGCCGAGTTGTTTATTGATAAGTTTACCTAGTTTTTCATTTGAAAGTAATCCGTATTTCGATAAAGACATACTTGAAACATCGAGCCAATTCAGCTCAAGAGCAACCTTTTCCATTTCCTTCCAGGTCTTACCGAAGGCGTACATTGTAGCGACCAGCGCGCCAATACTTGTTCCGGAAATTCCCTTTGGTTTTAGATTAAATTCGTCAAATGCTTTAAGCACGCCGATGTGCGCGCTTCCTAAAACCGAACCGCCGCCAAGGGCGAGACCAATATTTTTCCTCAGAATCGTTTTAGCTGTCATTAATTTTTAAACTCGTAAAGTATCTTTCTATTATTTGATTTGTCAATTTTGATTATTCTCGGTCCGGTGTGTGTTCCGTTGAAACCGCTTTCTTTAATTATCAAGTCACCTTTGCTCCAATAAATTCCGACTGGAAACCACGGTGATTCCGAAGTGTAAATAACCGAATATTTTTTGTTGTTTCCTATCTTTAAGATTCTTCGATCGGCAGATTCGGCCACATAGACAAATCCATTCTCGTCAGTCGTAATTCCATACAAAAGATGAAATCTTACTTCTCGGTAAGGAGGATTTTCCGGATTTAGAGCAATCAAATTTCTCGCGTATTCATAAACTTTATTGCCGACAATCGTTTTGTAAAGAACACCATTCTTATTTTTAGAATCCGTCCACCACAGATTATTCTCGGAATCAAAATATGAACCGATTACCTGTCCAAAACTTTTAGTTGAAATTATTTCGGGCTCTCCATCAATTGTCCTTTTGTAAAACGTATTATCATTGAAGAAATAAATGTTTTTCGATTCGTCCATCGAAAACGTTGATGCGTTGAATTGATTTAGATTTTTTGTTTCGAGGAGAGTATCAATTTTTCCGTCGGGTGAAATCCTAACCAGCCGCTGCTCCCATTCTTCGATTCCATATTTGTATATGTTTTTATTTTCAGCTGCCCAAAGCGTATCGTCTGAATCGATAATCAAATTGTGCGAATGAAAGTTTTCAAGTATTGAGGTGAGTTTTCCGTTTCGATCGAGCTTCCAGATTGTACCGTTTCCATTATGCATCAAATCGGAGAAAAAAATATTTCCTTTACTATCAACTACAATTCCCCATGCAGGGTGAGCAATCGCGTAGTTTTGAAAAATTATAAACAATAAAATGAAAGCTTTACTTAACATTTAGCATACTGTGTATATTATATTGATCTGGAAAATCTTAAAAATGAATTTAACGAGTATCTTGCTAAGATACCAAGTTCACAATATGAGATTTTTGAAAGTGTTGTAGAGAAGAGACCAGGACTTTATCGCTTAAATTTGATGGAAAAACTACCATAAGTTGCCGCTCTCCAAATCCACTCCAACGGTCCAAAATAATATTTGGTCATCCAAATTTTTGCCAATTTAAGCTGAATCACCCAAAAGAGTAACCCGAGATAAAAACTTGTTGTCTGACCAATAAAGGCATAAGCGCCCATTCCAAATCCATAGAAAACCGGGACAAAAACCAAAGATTGAAAAACGTAAATCGTTAAACTCATTCTTCCGGCAGGTGCTAAAAATTGAAGAATGTTTTCACCGTGTTTTGTTTGATACAATAGCACAAATCCTAACATTCCCGTTAAGGTAAAAACCAAATCCGAGATGCTATTTTGTATTGCTCCATTTATCCAATTGTTATTTGAGTGGATTAACGAACCGATATCGGATCGAGTCAATTCAAGGAGAACGCTAAAGCTCAAAAGGAGGAGGAATGCGATTCGGATTTCTTTCTTATAAAAATCAGCTTTCCGGAAAAATTCGATTTTGCCGATCAAAAATCCCAATATTGACATCCCCATAATCGTTGAAAGACGACCGCTTTCAAGCATAAACATCCACTTTGCTATTTGAGCATCCCAGATCGTAATGGAAATTAATTCCGAAAAACTTCCGTTTGCATAGGTTTGAAAAACCGGACCAAATAAAGCGTAATGAGCAGGTTGTTTTAATACATCAGGAGTTACTAAAAAGCCGGAATAAATTATCGCAGGAATCTGAAGTAAGAAGAAAACTGATAAAAAAATGAGAACAGTGTTTTTCGTATTGTAGATCGGGATCAGAAAAAATCCGGTTATTGCCAAAATCTGCAAAATATCGCCGCCGTAAATTACCCCATGAAGAACGCCGGCGATCAACAAAAGCGTCAGTCTCCACGCGAACCTTAAACGGAAATCAACTCCGCGTTTCTTTTGGCCATCCATAATGAGGAAAAAACTCAAGCCGAACAGAAATGCGAAAACAGCGTAAGCCTTTCCGCCAAACAGAAAAAAGGTTATATCGTTATAAATACTTGCTTCGGGATTGTACCAGTAGAGTTCAAAATACTCGACCATGTGAACCATAAACAATCCCATTAGCGCCAGTCCGCGAAGCGCGTCAACTAATGGAATCCTTTTTGAGGTCAAATATTCGGGCGGAGTCATCCGGAAATCCGCCCAAAAATGTAATTACATTTTGTCACTTAATAGACTATGGTTTGAATCGCGTGGGGTAAAATTGTTTCTTTTACCGCATTTTGGCCAATGTATAGTTTGTATTCGATTTCTAATTCACTCTGATTCATCACAACCGTAACCATTTTTCCATCTGTGTTTATAAAAGATGTTGTTAACAAATGACTTCTGCTGCTTACCGTGCTTACTCTTTTTGCATCAGGACGAATAAATTTCGAAAAATGGCCGATGTAATAATAGGATGGAGTGTAAATTAATTCACCAGTTCTCGTATCCGCGTGAATCGGAGCAAAACACAAATTTTGAACATGATTCGGTCCGCCCGTTTCATCCAACAAAATATTCCAATCAGTCCAACCGACAGTTCCTTGGTTAAAATCATTAATCATCGATTGACCGTAGCGTTCGCCATTCGGCCAGTGTTGATATTTCGCCGGATCGAAGCTTTCAACACAACCTTCGGTAAAAAGTAATTTTTTATCAGGGTATGATTCTTTGATTCGCGCGAGATTTTCATACATATATTCTCCGCCGGCCCAAACTTCATACCAATGAAATCCAATTCCCCAAGCATATTTTGAAGCTTCGGGGTCATCAAATATTGTATTCGCGCGATTTGTTATTAAATCTCTGTTATGATCCCAAACCACAATATTTTTATCGCCGAGCCCTTCTCTTTCCATCACGGGTCCGAGATGATTTTTCAAGAAATCGCGTTCTTCAACCGCAGTATAAATGCAAGACTCCCAGCGTTGGGTTGCCATCGGTTCATTTTGAATTGTAATTCCCCAAATCGGCATTCCTTCTTTTTCATATGCTTTAATAAATTTTGTGTAATAAAGCGCCCATGTTTCCGCATACTCCGGAAGTAATTTTCCGCCGCGAAGCATGTTGTTGTTAGTTTTCATAAAAGCGGGAGGGCTCCAAGGACTCGCATAAAGCGGAAGTTCGCCACCGGCAGCCTCGATTGCTTTTTTGATCAATGGAATTCGATATTGTTTGTCGTGATCGATGTTGAAGGTTTTTAGTTCGTCATCACCTTCTTCGATGTAAGTGAAACTTGCGCTGCTGAAATCACAACTGTGAATCGGAGTTCTTGCCAAAGTATAACCGATCCCTTCATTTTTATCATAATATGCTTTCAAAAATTCGTCTTGGTTTTCTTTGGATAGCTTCGCGAAAACTTCTGCCGAAGCGTCGGTAATTGCCCCGCCGATTCCCCAAAAGGTTTGGAAGGTTTTATTGGGATTTACAAATACGGAGACTTCTGATTCGAGCGGTTGATCCGCCGGTTCAAAGGAGCTTTTTCCTGTTTCCGATAATCGAAGTTCAGTATCCTTAGCAGTTGTATAAACCACAACTTCTTTTCCTTCAACTGAAAAAACTTCTTTTGCGGGTTGTTGTTTTTCTTGTTGTGCACAACCGGCAATTACCAAAACCATCAATAAATATTTGATACTCTTTTTCATTAATCCACCTAATTATAATTTGTAAGAACTTGAGAAAATTTACCGTGCAAAATACTCAATAATTGCACCAAGTAATTTTGTTTGATTCCGGATGAAGATTGAGGTTTTTGGTCAATGAAATTATTAACCTGATAAGTTCGGATTATCACCTTGATAATAATTTTAAACTTTCCGGTGATTACAACTACAAAACTTGTTCTTTATCCAATAGTGAAAGTTCGCGGGCTGTTACGATGTTGTGATGCAAAAATTCCTTGATAACTGTTTCCGTCATTTCACTCGCGAACGCGAATTCGAAACGGATATCCGAAACGTATGCTTTTAATCTCATTTTTAGAAGTGACCTTCCCTGGTGAATTTCGTTTTTGATAATTACCACAATAGGTTTTTCGAGATAAACATAACGTGAAACCGCCGCCGCTCGATAAGCGAGTTTTTTTGCCTCGTTTATATTTATATGAGCGGGAAGGTAAAATTCGGAAACGACCTGACAATTGGATTCACCGGCGTTTGAATTAGAGACGGATTGATTGACGATTTCACTATTGGGAATAGCGACAAGTGAATCATCCGGGGTTACAATTCGAACAGTTCTAAGTCCGATGCTTACAACTTCTCCGTAATAATTTCCAATTTCGATTTTATCGCCGACTTGAAATGGTCTATCGAATAAAATCATAATTCCGCCAAAGATGTTTTTAAGAATATCCTGAGAGGCAAACCCTACCGCGATTCCGGCGGATGCGGTAATAGCAACCACTGTTGCGATCGGTGGAGCGAGAATATCGCCGATTATAATGTATCCGACTAAAGTCCAGCTAAGGATTCTGAAAATCGGGATAAATCCTTTTATCGTTAAACGAAAACGAATCCACTTTTCGCTTATGCTTTCAATTAAAAGGGAGGAGTACTTTATTACAATCATTCCAATTATAAAAACGACCAAAGACCAGAATATTTTGGCGAACCCGACGCTCCATTCGGGCTGTTCTTGCGCTAATTCTTTGCCGATTGTTTCTGTGGATAAAATTGAACCGCTCGTTGAATCGGTTTTGGCAGATTCTATTCGGGTTGAATCTTTCTGTGTTATTTCGGGAATCATTTGCGCGGAATTCACACTAAAAATGAAGAGCAAAAGTGTAGTTATCAGAAATCCTTTTTTCATTGAAATACTCTAATTTAAAATGTTTTTTAACTTTAACGATTTTATCAATTGAAGATAAATAACGTAGTGGATTTGGTATCCGCGTTTCATTTCAATTAATAAACCACGATTCGTCAGCCTGTTTAATATTAAGCGGCTCTTCTCAATTGAAGTATTAAAAATGAACGATAACTCTTCGGGAGATAAAGTTTGATGTTGTAAAAATGCGGCAAAAGTGAATAATTCTTCATTTGTGAAGTGCTGAAAAAGCGAAGAATCCGGAACCGGTGCGGTGGAAATTGTAATCTGTTCATTTTTAATTTCCGCTATCGATTTTAACCAATATAGAATCGCGATAGTCAGATTGCCGGAGCTATTCTCTGTGAGTTCCTCGAAAAAGTAGTTTTCTATATAATTCTGCTTTTCTTCTTCGTTGGAAAGTTTTTTATATTTTCTGTTTTCGGTAATGTTTTTTGGCTCATTATATTTAAGCGTATAACCGCTCATCTTATGCCGTTTTAAAATAATTTTTCTAATGTTTTCTGAATCAAAATTTTTGAGATGCAGCACATACTGAAATGATCGCGAAACTTCTAATACCCTATCGAGATAGTTCCAACCATAAATACCGGATGTTACCAACCAGTAAATTTTTAAGTGAGTTTTGCCTATAAACAACAAGAATTCTTCAAGCGCTTCAAATCCATTTACATTACGAAGGAAAAGATTGTGAAAATTCTCCAATATACAGATCACCTTTTTATCACTGCTTAAAATCAACTCCTCTAATTCTAAAAGTGTTGTCGCTTCTTTATCGGGATGAAGTTTAATTAGAGACTTGAATAGTTTCTCCCGATCTGATACCGTCGTATCAAGTGTTATCTCGATAATTCGTTCACTGCTGAATATTTGAGATTTGCAATAATTCAAGAGCGAAGTTCTTCCGGTTCCATTGTCTCCAATAAGCGCGGTTACGGCATATTTCCCCTTTTTCCACAAATCCCATTTTTCTCTGATATATTCAGATTCATTTTGTCGTCCAATAAAAAATCTGATGTCTTCAAGCGGTTCAAATCTGAAAAGTCGGCGGTAAACAAATGGAATCGAGTTTAGCTTATCTTTCGTTTCCGAGATGTAAATAGCAAGTTTTTGGGCTTCGTCTGATTCAACTTTTCCGATTCCGGTAAAGCTTTTTACTTTGAGGTACTTCTCTTCAGCGGTTCGATATGAATCTTTAACGAAGTTAACAAAAAGAGGAACAGCCGATTTTACTTTCGCTATTAAATTTCTGCGATACTCTTTAACTCTTTCTTCAGCTTTTGTTTTTGCCAACCTTACTTGTAAAGCGATTACATTTTCGTTATCGCCCAAACGTTGTAATTGTGCAGCAAAATCGAGAGTGAAATCGAGCAGTTTTTCCGATGCCAATATTTCAATTTCAGCGAGGGATTTTGATAAAGTATTTACCTGTCCCTTTGCGCGAATAAGTCCATCAACAACAGTTTGTTTTATCTCCTCCAGGGGAACTTCATTCGATTTATTTTGCAATAATTCAAGTGCCGCCGCGAAGTTGAATTCAACAACCTGATCTATTTCAGAGATTGTTCGAATAATTTTCTGAATTTTGGCATCCACATTATCATGAAACACCAGGAAAAGTTTTCTTAGATCAAGGTAAAACTCATCGGTAACTACATCTTTTAAAGGAATTTCAACGAACTCGAGTTGCGGAATTCCCTTGCTGACTTTTTTCGCTTTAAATATCCGGTAAATTTCTGATAGTTTATCAATATCCCTTTTGATCGAGATCAGATATGAATTTAGAATTAAAAGCGGATCGACATTAATAATTGTGTCATGCGCCAGTGGAATTTTTTCATCTCTTAAAACATTTAGAACGTCTTTGTTTGCCTTTATTACATCTGATCTAAGTTTTGTAAGAGTTGTATGCTTTGTTTGTTCTAACAGATTAAGTCGGGAAACAATAATCGCTTCGATTTCATTTACTGAAGGAATGATCTTTTCGTTCGTCGCAAATTCAAATTTCGCGATTGCCGCCAGGTAATTTTTTACGCAATTTGCCTGAAGAATCGAAATCTCGAGATCCTTGCTCCAATCATCAATTTCACCTTTGAAGTAACGTCCCCAAACTTGAGATGCGGTGATAAATTGTTCGTTAAGCCTTTCATTTAATTTTTCTTTGGCGAATAAATCAAACTTTGAAGTTGGGAGAATTTTTGTTCCTGCGAACTTAATTTTTTTATTAATAGAAAGATTTATATCATTTTTGAAATTTTCGAAGGAGGCGGCGACAACTTCCTTCAAACTAGAAAAATTTTCGAGATCTAAAAAAAGCTCGTCATATTCAGTTTTTAATTGAGCACAAATCGAGAGTACCGACTCAACATTTTCTTCCTTATAAACATCTTGAAACTGATCTAAAAATTGCAGTTTGTCGATAATCGATTCTATAGCCAGATGAAGTTTTTGAATTTTCTGAACAGCGTCGTTCAGATATTCGATCCAAATTTTTAGAAGAAGATTTTGAAATGCTGAATCATAATAGAAGATTAAGAATTCGCGAAGGTTAAAAACTCTTGTATTCGGCGTTAAAAATTGTTCTTCGCGGTTTCTCTTTTTTCGAATGTAATTTTTTACGGAAAGGGACGATTCTTTTAAGAATAACTTTGCTTTTGTGTTATTTTTCCAAAATCTGACTCTTAATGAATCGCTTTTTTCCAATCGCCAATATTCATCATTTTGAATAACGGTTTCCGTTTCATTTTGCGATTCAATCGTAATTCGGATTTCTTCGGAAAGGGAATTGATCTTTTCAATTGAGAACAACTTTTGATCAACATATTGCACAGACTTGATCCAGATATGCAAATCACGACAGTACTTTAAAACACTTTGCGAAATGATTTTCGAATCAAAATTCTTTTCGTTCAATTTTTGAACTGGCTCAAAAACCTTGTGTTGGATGCTTGGGATCGAACTGAGTTTTTCGAGATGAAACTTTTTTAGTTCATCGCTAAAACCGGATAAAATTTGCTTTGACGACTTATTTAAATCTTCAAGTATTGGTTTAATGTTGAATACTTGGGCTTGATTTTCACCTTCGCCATGCTCCGGCATTTAATTTCCCCTTTTACATAAAAAATAAACAAAAGTATTGATCGTGAATAAAGTATAAACAATCCTTCACATTGTCACTAAAAATATTATTCGTCGACCGCTACTTCATAGTTTACTATTTTATAACCTTCGTAGGTTTCAAATCCCGTAAAAATTACTCCCGAAAGCACAAAAATCATCCCGATCAGAAAAGTTATTACTATAATTAAGTGAAATCCGCTACTTCCGCTAAAAAATGCCAAACCGAGAAGAAATGAAGTAATTACAAACATTGCTAC
Organism: Melioribacteraceae bacterium; assembly: GCA_021739765.1. Lineage (GTDB taxonomy): Bacteria > Bacteroidota > Ignavibacteria > Ignavibacteriales > Melioribacteraceae > JAIPBD01. The sequence goes on along the minus strand of JAIPBD010000015.1, from coordinate 24,657 downwards.
CGCGATTGCATACGACAAAACCGCGTTACGAACGAGTTTAACTCGATGTAATAGAAGTTCGATTTGTATATTCACACTCTCTTGCCGTACGTTATCTTCTGTAGTGTTTTTATCCTTTGCAACAAGCGCTTTTTTCTCTCTCCGTTCGCCGTTTAGCAATCTTATTCTGTTAACAACGAGCGAATATTTGTTGTTGATTCCGAGAAGCAACAAACCACACGCGCTTATCATCACTGCAGGTGCAAGCATTAACTGAATTACCTGCGACGCTGAAAAATTATCCGCTAAAATTTCCATTTGATTAATCCATTTGTTTTGTAATTAGACAAAGATACCGGATGGAATATTTAGATTAAATGATTGTGACTAATTATGATAATAAATTACTTCAAAGTTTTTGATCGCGATCGTTTTTATGATCGTGCTCTAATTTCCCGTGAATTGAAAATTCTACCACAAACCGGGAGTTATCATCATCTCCCAAACGCTCTATGATCCTTCAAAATGTGTTTAAATGCTGACCTTCCAATTACAAAAGAGAAAGTTAATAAGACATAATGGCTTGTTTGTGAAATTCTAAAAAATTACTTTGTTAAGATTTGTAAAACATAATACCTAAATGTTTGGCAAATAAATGACAACAATAATCATTCAACATGAAATTAAAAACTTTGAAGAATGGAAAAGTATATTAGACGCGGCTGAAACCAACCGTTCAAATGCCGGCGTACAATTAAAGGGTCTTTATTCTTCAGCCGCAAGCGCAAATGATAAAACAATGATTTGAATAAAAGTAATCATACCATTTCCGTGTGAAATAGTATGATTTTAGAAAGCACCTTTCGATTATAAACGCTATTCTGACAGCTGAGTTCGTTTGATAGTTACGCGGCCAATTTTTGTTGCGCTTTTTCGATGTTGTGCAGAAATTTGTCACGATCTTCGGGTGAGATTAAAACCTTCTTTTTCTTATTTTTTTCACTCAGGTAGGTTACTTCAATTCTATCGAAAGAGAGCGCGGGTCCAGATAAAGCGTCACCGGTTTTCTTTATTTTTACGATATTTTTGACCTCGATACTCCAGGTCATAAATGCCGATTTTATAAATAGATTTTCCCCATCAATAATATAATAAGTCGCAAAAACCACCCAAAGCGGAACTACAGTAGCTGAAAGCATCACCGAAATCATAAAGATTTTAAAGAGGAGCGAGACATCATCTATTATTATAAGATAAATTGTGCCCAAACTTACGGCACATGAGAAATAAATTATGCCCAAAATGAACGAACTTTTTGATGATTCAAATCGCATTTAAATCTGCTTCCGTTACTTTAAAAAGGTCATTTTTCTGACTTCGTAGAAATTATTTGCGGATAATTTAAAGAAATAAATTCCGGCTGTCAATTCTGACGCGTCAAACATGATTTCGTGTTCTCCTCTCGATTGAGGTTCATTTACTAAGGTTTTAATTTCGTTCCCGAGTGCATCATATATCTTTAGAGTTATGTTAGACTCGAAGTTTTCCGGGACAGAATAACGAATTTTTGTTGCCGGATTAAAAGGATTCGGATAGTTTTGATAAAGCTTAATTGAATTGGGCTGATTTTTGTTTTCCTCAATTCCGACAGCAAAAGGATTTACAATTTTTATATCATCAAACCAAAATTGTTTTCCTGCAAACGAATGATGTTCGGCAACGATTTCAAATCTATCAACAGCTGTCCAATCAAATTCACCGATTGGTTCGAACCATGCATCGTCCCACGATCCGCCTTCTGTAAAAGTGGTTAACGGAATTCTAAGAGTTTGCCAACTTCCATCCCAAATCACCATATTTTCATCAATTGTAACTTTCATTCTCCAGGGATGATCATCCGCGTCAACTTTTGTATCGATAACACGAATATCAAACAAAGCGCCGGGGGAATCACCCTTTACTTTCATCTCAAAATTGAATCCGTTTGCAGCCATATATGACAAATCCTTATTCGGACTAAAATCAAACCCAACGTTATTATATTGACCAAGATTCGCACAATGAATTGAATAAATTCCACTTCCGGCGTCTTCGGAATAAAAGTTAATTATTCCACTCCCCGCAGAACTTGATTCAAATACATTCTCGCCAATAAAATCATCGTACAAATGAAATCCAACCGTATCGGGTTTAATAATAAATTCACTTTGAGGGGGAGCGGTTAGTCCAAGCGCGTTAGTTAAAAACACATTTAAGTCGTGATCTATCATTTTGTTTGAACCTTCTTCAAAAACACCGAATCCAGAATCATACTCCCAAAGAGACCATCCGATTCCCAAACTTTCCAGATACGATCGAACGATACTGTGCCAAAGTGTTCGGTCATCTTTCTCGGCGTTTCTAATATAAACTCCGAATTCACCGCAAAATATCGGCACGTTTCTTTCGTTTTTAAAATTTGCCGCGATATCTAACAAATTTCTCACAGCTTGAATTGTCCCGTCATTTTGATAACTGCTGTTCAAACTCCCCTGAACCCAGGTTCCTTGTAAATCGGCAGGAACTTGAGGCATTTCGCTCGCTTTGTATGGGAACGGAACTCCGGATAAATTGACGAGCGAAGGGTCAGTCCAACTCGCGCCTTGATGGGTAAACAAAAACGGATCGTAAAAGTGAAAAGTATAAATCAAGTTTGTGTCGGCATACTCGGGCATAAATTTAAGATTGTTGTAGCTGTTCCATCCCGCCGGACCGACAATAATAGTGTGAAAATCATCAATTGTTCTAATGCTGTCAATCACATTCTTTTGAATAGTATTCCATTCGTTGTCGCCAATTCCGTGCGGTTCGTTTAATATTTCGTAATAAATTAGATTAGAGCGGTTTTTGAATTCGGCAGCCATTTGTTTCCAGACTTTAACGAGCGGTTCTTCTATATCGGTGGTTGTGGAAACAGCCGGATCGAAAGTGTGGTTATCGAGAATTAGATGCAGTCCAAGCTCTTCCGTCCAATTTATTACTTCGTGAAGCAAATTAAAAAACAACGGATCGATGTTATAATTTGGAGAACCATCTGTCATCGCGTGAAGGTTTATCGGAAGACGGAAATGGTCGATTCCCATTGCTTGTATTTTCGCAAACTTTTCTTTCGAAAATTTGGAAAGTTGAATTTGTGTCGCGCTGGAAGTTTGGAACCACCCGGAAAGATTAAATCCTTTTGTGAAGGGTAATTCCTGCGCGGACAAAGAGAGGTTAATCGCCAAGAACATCAATAACAATTTTCGCATTTTTCCACCAATATTATTTATTGTAACGGTATTTTCAAAAGAGACTCATCTTGAGCGCTTTATTTATTTTATTGCACGATTCAATTCTTCACACCCGATTTATCAGAGTTTCCCGACAGAAAGAGTCGCTTCGTAAATTTCCTTCGGTATTTCGTTTTCATCCTCGGGATAAGGTTCAATACGAATCAAATCAACTTTATAACCATAAAGATCAAAGGATTTGGGATCGAGAGTTGTGTTAAGCGACCTTCGTTCATCTGCAACAGCAAGAACAATTTCGGCGTTGCCTGCCCAGACGCAGACTAAATTTCTCGGACAACGGGAATCCTCCGCAACATCAATAAATTCGATCTCAAAAGGCGCCCCGTTTATTCGGACTTTTTCTCCATATTTGATTTTAAACTCTTCATCCAATTCAAATTCGGTTAATGAATCACCACATCCTGAAAGAAGAACCAAGCTCAAAAACAAAAATATTGTTTTCATTTTTTACTCTATTTTTATCCAATCGAGATTTGCAATCCCGAATAAAACTTCGGTTTTAATTTTGTTGTTTCCCTTCATAATTTCAACACCATTTAATTCGTACTCTTGCCACGAATCGGTCAGGTCAAATTCATATTTGTTTCCGTTAAAATCAAATTTCAGCTTTGGGGTTTCGCCTTCGCCTCTGGCTTTTATTGTAACCTTCCGATTCGACAAAGAATCGCTTCCCACTTCGTAAGCCGTCCACTCAGCTCTTTCCAAAACCACATATTGCTCGGAGTCGTTGCCATCCTCTAACATTTTTATTTGGACCGGTTCCGAAGTTCGATAATATTCCGAAAACTCTTTTCTTTCGAAAACAAAATACGAACGTTCAAATCCATCGTGACCGTAATTTTCAGCTTCAATTGTTACCGGAACTCGACGAAAAATCGAATTGGTTACATCTTCAAAAAAGACACAATTTTCGAGTTTTATATTTTCGATTACTTCATTAAAAATCTTTTGGGATTCAGCAACACTCGGTTTTTCACCACCTTTCAAGTAATCGAGAACAAGATCCCAATTATCAGGTCGATTAATCGAATACGGTGTGTTTTTTGTATCCATTTTTTTCCAGGGCCAAAACGACCAATGAATATCGTTCGCTTCAAAATATTGAGTTGTTCCCCAATAAATTTTGTTGTTTTTTTCCCCGGTTTCGCCAACCCAAACCGGTGTATTTAACCGCTCACGTTCATCAATAAAATATTGAACAGAATTCAAATGATCGGGACGATTCCAGCAGTAATAATGGAATTGATAAAATGTGTTGTCGTCGAAAACTTCGGTAAAGATTGACCAATCATTTGACCAATCGACTCCTTCGAGCGTAATCATGTGTAAAGAATCGACTTTGCGGATTTCATCCGTGATGCGTTTATAAAGCGGTTCGACGAGATGCCCGTATTTTTCAGCAGATCCGTCGCGCGCGGGAAGTGGTTCGTTCAATAAATCGTATGCGATTAATGTCGGATTATCTTTGTATCGATCCGCTAAATTCACCCATAAATCAACAAGCAAATCTTGATTCTTTTCATACATAAACAATTCCGGTTCGTCATTCGGGCTGTCGTCAATATTCTCACCCGTTTGTCCTCCGGGTGCGCCGTGCATATCAAGTACAACATAAACATCGTATTTTTTGCACCATTCCATCAAATCATCTAACAATTTGAAGTTTTCTTCTATGAACTGTGGATTTTCTCCCTCGGTCAAAAACAGACGGGAGTTCATTGCCGGACGAACACAATTAAAGCCCAATTCAGCTATTCTTTTAATATCCGCTTCCGTGATGTAGAATTTTCTGAAGTCTTGCCAAAATTGATCCGCGTTTTCTTTTCCGAGCAAATCAACGGTTAACGCCTCAATTTTTCGAGGTCTGTCCGCGAGGTTCCCGAACTTCCACATATAACCTTCGGGAAGAAGCCAGTTTCCCAATCCGACACTTTTAAGAAAAACCTTCTTTCCGTTTCCGTCAACGAAGTTTTGATCTTGGACGCGGAGAAATTTTTCAGTTGGAATTTCGTTTTCGCATCCCCAAAATGATCCAAGAAATAAAATCAGAACTATAAATTTGATGTGTTTGTTGAGCATGATTTCCTCAAAAGAATTTTTGCAATGCTCAAAAATACAAAGATTTTCTGATTTCGCTTTTTTGCGATATAAATTATTAAAGACGGTCTGTTTTTGAGTGCGGTTCTAAAAATTAAAAGGGCTGTATTATCATTCTGTTCGTTTGCGAACTTAAAAATTTACAGGAATTTTGAATAGGAGAGTTAAGCTCTTTTATAATATCGGGCACCGAATACTGACTCCATTTATAAGTTAACTTGGGGCGGATTCTAGCTATTTAATCTCATATCCAACTAACTTGTGTCTATAATGGAACACTCCAAAATTTTCATCTCTCGTTAAACCTATCCCTTTTTTAAATTCTAACTGAGGTAGATCAAGACCTATTGTTTTCTGGAAGACGATAGTTGATTCATCTTTCTTGGTAACAAACAAGTCTTCACTCCAATAAGCTTCCTCATTTAAGTTCAAAGAGAAGTCAGCTAAAATAGTTTCGTCCCTACCAGGCCATTTTCTAAACAAAGTGTTGTTATCAATTCTGAAATATAAATATGAAATAGTTGTATCCCCGGGGCCGTTGTATCTCGCAACTTTAAAGTAATAATGACAGTTAACTTTTTGCCATCCAACCACTTCCCAAATTTCATCTACGGACGTTGTGTCTTTTATCCAATGATTCCAATACCATTTGTTTCCAACTTTTAAAGGCATGAACTCGTTTTTTTCAAAATACGATTCGGTCGCCGATTCACAACTCTGGAATAGAAGAAGGGCGACAAAAACAGCCATCAAATATTTTATCATGTCAAACTCCACTATTTAGGATTTAATCTTCTGATCTAATTAAAACAGATTATTTATATCAAGCTTTTCTTATTTATTCTAATTAGAGTATAAAAACGAGTATTGCTCTTTTTACGATAAATTCAAAATATTATTTATTTGTAGCAGTTTCTATGATAATTCCCGTCTCTTTTTGCGTATGAATTAAAAAGCAGACCCAACCTTCTAATTTACTCGTGAGTTAATAAAGTGCCTTCTAATAGCATTATGTATATTCTGAATCTGATGGATTGAATGAAGAAAATGCGTACAAAGATCAGCTCCATTGTCGGGTTAATTGTCTCGACGCTGTTTCTTCTTGTTCGACCATCCGGTTTGTTCAATATTATTAGTAACCTTTTGTATCATTTTGATTTACATTTGTATTTAGAATTCAACAAAAAGAACGGAAAATTTAAATGGCTGATGATAAAAAGATAATTTATTCGATGTACAAGGTCGCGAAGTATTACAATAACAAACCGGTAATCAAGGATATTTCGCTTTCCTATTACTACGGTGCAAAAATTGGTGTTCTGGGTTTAAACGGTGCCGGAAAAAGTACTTTGCTGAAAATTATGGCTGGCGTTGACGCAGATTATAACGGTGAAATTTCCATTTCGCCCGGATTTACAATCGGTTATTTGGAACAAGAGCCTATGTTGGATGACGATAAAACCGTAAAAGAAATTGTTGAAGAAGCCGCAAAGGATGTACTTGATTTGTTAAATGAGTTTAACACAATCAGCGAAAAATTTGCTGAACCGATGAGCGATGATGAAATGACCGACTTGCTCGAAAAACAAGGCACAATTCAAGAAAAGATTGATCACGTTGATGGATGGGAAATTGACTCAAAATTGGATCGGGCGATGGACGCTTTACGTTGTCCGCCCGGAGACACCAAAATTGGGGTAATAAGCGGCGGTGAAAAACGGCGCGTTGCTCTTTGCAGATTATTGCTTCAAAAACCGGATATTTTACTTCTTGATGAACCGACAAACCACCTCGACGCTGAATCCGTTGCGTGGCTTGAGCAGCATTTGCAAAAATACAAAGGAACGGTAATCGCGGTTACTCATGACAGATACTTTTTGGATAATGTCGCGGGATGGATTTTAGAACTCGATCAAGGGAAGGGAATTCCTTGGAAAGGGAATTATTCTTCGTGGTTGGAACAAAAACAAAACCGTTTAGCTCAAGAAGAAAAAACCGAAAGCAAAAAACAGAAAACTTTGGAACGTGAACTTGAATGGATCAGAATGGCGCCGAAAGCGCGTCACGCAAAATCGAAAGCGAGAATCAGTTCTTACGAAAATCTGTTGAAAGAAGAATCAGACAAAAGAGAAAAGGATTTACAGATTTACATCCCGCCGGGCGAAAGACTCGGAAACGTTGTGATTGAAGCGCAAAATGTCAAAAAGGGATACGGTGACAAATTACTTTATGACGATATGAATTTTTCACTTCCTCCAGGAGGAATTGTTGGAATTATCGGTCCTAATGGCGCGGGTAAAACCACCTTGTTCAGAATGATTACCGGAGAGGAAAAACCGGATTCGGGAAGTTTTAAAATCGGCGATACGGTTAAACTCGCTTATCTCGATCAAAGCCGCGAATCTCTCGATCCAGAGAAATCAATTTGGGAGTCGATCTCAGGCGGAAGCGATATTATGATGCTCGGCAAAAGGGAAATAAACTCTCGGGCTTATGTCGGACAGTTTAATTTTACCGGAGGCGATCAACAGAAAAAAGTCGGAATGCTCTCGGGTGGAGAAAGAAACCGTGTTCATTTGGCGATGATGTTGAAAAGCGGCGCGAATGTTATTCTTTTGGATGAACCGACAAACGATCTCGACGTAAACACAATGCGCGCATTGGAAGAAGCGTTGGAAAACTTCGGTGGATGCGCCGTTATTATTTCCCATGACAGATGGTTTTTGGATAGAATCGCGACCCACATTCTCGCTTTCGAAGGGGAAAGTAAAGTCCATTGGTTTGAAGGAAATTATTCCGAATACGAAGAAAAACGAAAAGAACGATTAGGAATCGCAGCGGATCAACCGCATCGGATTAAGTATAGGAGTTTGGTGAAGGAGTGAAGTGCGAAATTCTAATAAAATATTTGTCTTTCTCCGAACTTATAATACGTTGTAAATATTAACAAGAATAAACAAACAATGGAAGATAAAGTAAAATGTTGAAAGTCGATTCCGAGCTACAAAAATCTATTAGCTGAGTCTATGAATTTTGAGAACAGCGGCAACTTGTTAAGCAAAACAGTGGATTTTACCAATTTGTTGAAGAAACAATTTTAAATAGAGTGCGAGAATACGGCAAAGCTGTAAACTCTGAATTTGGAGTTGCGGACGTTCTTTTGTTTGGCTCAAGAACAGGATTAAATTTTAATGAGCATAGCGATATTGATGTTGCCGTAATTGTTGATAAAATTGATGGTGATTATTTAAGCCTGGTTCGTAAATTATACAGAATTTCATATAAAATTGACTATAAAATTGAACCTCGCTTATTTGAAAAAGGAAACGATCCATCGGGTTTTCTGGATGAGGTCCTAAGAACAGGAATTAAAATTAATTAATCATCATTTTCAAATCGAACGATATGCCGCACATTCTTAAAAACCACAACCTCGAAATCCACATTGATTCACCATCAGAAAATTATCAATCCGCACGTTTTGACCGGACCGGGAAAATTAGTGAAGTAAAATTTCAAAATACTCCGGTTACAACTACTGAAAAACCGGATGGCGAAAATGAGAATATTTTTGGAAAAGGATTTTATAACGAATTCGGGATTGATACCGCTTTGGGTTTTGATGAAGCGGAGATCGGCGGATGGTTTCATAAAATTGGAATCGGTTTATTAAAAAAAGACGATTCTCAATATCAATTTTTCAAAAATTATGCGATCAAAGCCGCAGATTTTGATGTTATCTCTGAAACAGATAGAATTATAATTACATGCTGCTCTGACAGTGTAAACGGATATTCATATTTGTTGAGAAAGGAAGTTGAATTAATTGACAGCGGCTTTACGATCAAATATTTTCTGAAAAATACCGGTGAGAAAGAAATTAAAACTAACGAGTACGTCCACAACTTTACAGCTATTAACAACGATTTGGTTGGCGGCAATTACAAATTAGAATTCCCGTTCCACTTAGATCAAAATTTATTTGGGGATTTTGTTAATCCGGAAAACAAATTGGAGATCGGGGGAAAAGAGATTGGTTTCAACGGCTCTCCCAAAGAACAATTTTTTATCAGTTACCTAAATGGCAAAAAGACTGTTGAAGCCAAATGGAAATTGACCAACGTTAAAAGCCAAATTGGGATGAGCGAGACGGCAAGTTTTCAAACCAATAAAGTTAATCTTTGGGGTTGGAAACATGTCATCAGTCCGGAGTTGTTTTATGATATTTCGGTTCAACCAAATCAATCTGTCGAATGGCAAAGGGAATATAGTTTTTATAAAATTTAGCAATATGTTGATTGGTTGATGTGTCGTATGAGAAAGCAAATTATTTATCCCGTTGTTGCAATTACAATCGTTTTGGTGATTTCCTTTGGATTTCGTTCAGACAAAAAAATGAAAACAACCGTAAAAATAGAAACCGGAATAGTTAAAGGAACGGAAAACGAATCCGGTGAAATCAATATTTTTAAAGGAATTCCATTCGCCGCGCCTCCACTTGGAGAACTGCGCTGGAAAGCGCCACAACCTGTTCAACCTTGGAAAGACACACTAAATTGCACTGCGTATAGCCCGAGTCCGATGCAGGTTAGTCCGGAACCATTCCGATGCTGGTCGGAAGAATTTTTAATTCCAAAAGAACCTATCAGCGAGGATTGTCTTTACTTAAATATCTGGACGGGTGCGGAAAAAATCGAAGAAAAACGACCCGTTTTGGTTTACATCTATGGTGGTGCATTTAAACACGGCGGCAGCGCTTGCCCGATTTATGATGGCGAAGCAATGGCAGAAAAGGGCGTTGTGTTCGTCACTTTTAATTATCGTTTGGGAATCTTTGGATTTTTCGCTCATCCCGAACTTTCAGAGGAAGCGGAATATAATTCATCAGGGAATTATGCATTGCTGGATATGATTGAAGCATTACGCTGGATTCAAAAAAACATTTCCGTTTTCGGCGGAGACCCAAACAATGTAACTATCGCCGGTCAATCTGCCGGAGCGGTTGCTGTAAATTATCTTACATCGTCACAGTTGGCGAAAGGATTGTTCCATAAAGCAATTGCAGAAAGCGGCGCAACCTTTTATTCTAACAGTGCTTGGGAAAAATCTTCGAAGTTGGAATCGGCTGAAAAACGCGGATTGGAGTTAACAAAATCAATCAATTGTAATACAATCTCTGATTTACGCACAAAATCAGCAGAAGAACTTCTAGAATTTAACAATGATTTTAGCTCGCCAATTGTAGACGGCTATTTGGTTACGTCTACAAATTTAGAAAATTACAAATCGGGTAAACAACACGACGTCCCATTATTAATTGGTTGGAATAAAGACGATTTGGAAGGTGGATTTATTTCCAAAAGTGATTTTCAAACAAACATAAACAATCGATTTGGCAAATTGTCCGGTGAATTCTTGGCTGAATATCCGGCTATTTCAGATGACGAAGCAACTAAATCTCTGGCTTTCATGATTCGAGATGAGTACTTCGGATTTCAAACTTACACTTGGGCAAAATTGCATACACAAACCGGAAACGCAAATGTTTTTGTTTATAATTTTAATCGGGGATTGCCGGTTTATTCGTCCGAAACAGCCTTTGGCGCGTTTCACTCCGGTGAGATTGTTTACGCCTACAATAATTTGCACAAATTAAATCGTCCTTGGACCGAAATAGATCAACAGCTTGCGGACCAAATGTCTGATTATTGGGTAAATTTTGCTTCAACCGGAAACCCAAATGGCGGGAATTTACCCCGATGGGAAGGTTTTAATCTAAAAGATGAAAAAGTGATTTTATTTGATGAAGTCGTCGAATCAAAAAATCTACCAACCAAATCCAAAATGCTGCTTTGGAAAAAGTATTATTCTTCACAATAACGCTCAACCTCCTTTTTACTTATTATCTTTTTCGGACAATGCGTATTATTCCGTTTAATTATATTGATTATCAGGATTGTGTGTTATGAAAAGAAAAGAATTGTTTGAATTTGAGGATTTCCCCCGGCTCCCCAAAACAATCAGAGCGGGAATTACTAATCTTATAGTAGTTTTCCACAAAATAATGGGAACCCCCGTTATAATTGCAGATTTAATTTTAGATTTGAAAAAGAGTCACAAATTCTCGCGAATAATAGATTTGGGATCGGGATCGGGGGGCGCAATGCCCGAAGTTATTAAGATTGTAAACGCAAAAAATCCACAGCAACCAACTAAATTGTTATTATCCGATTTACATCCAAGCAAGGACATTGTTAACGAAACAAACAAAAGATCTCTCGATAATATCTCTTATTATGAACAACCCGTCAACGCGATTGATCTTGGAAATGCTCCCAAAGGTTTAAAAACAATGATTGCAAGTTTTCACCACATGAATCCTAAAACCGCTGAAAGAATTCTACGCTCCAGCGAGGAGAATAACGAACCAATATTAATTTATGAAGTTGCCAAAAACAACATTCCGTTTATTGTCTGGTTACTGTTACTCCCAATTTCTTTATTGTTCTTGATGCTAATGTCTTGGTTTATGACGCCATTTGTGAGGCCATTTACATTTTCACAATTCCTATTCACATATATTATTCCGATAATCCCAATTGTTTATGCTTGGGACGGGCAAGCCTCTTTGATGAGAACATATACGTTTGAAGATGTGAAAAAACTGTTGAAAAACAACGAAATTAAAACCTATGAATGGAAAATTGGTGACGCCAAAAAAGCGAATGGTAAAAATTTGGGTTACTATATAATCGGAACGCCAAAAATAAATCGTTCATAGAAGGGTAGTTTTAATCGATGCTCTTTATTCTTGATTTTCCAAATACAGATCTAAAAACTCATGGATAAAATCTTGCTCAAACGAAGAATTTTGTAGGATTACAATTCCAAGCTTCTCCTCCGGAATTAAAGCAATTTTTGAACGATAACCTCTTAATCCGCCGCTGTGGTAAATCATTTTTTTGCCAGAATATTCAAATATTCTCCACCCCAAACCATAAGAAGTTCTGGTCAGTTTTCCGTTCCAATCAAATCTTCGCCGCTCGTAAGGAGTCTCAATAATTGGTGTAAAGACTTCTTCCAAAACTTTTGGATCAATAACCTTGGGTTGGTTTCCCAGAAGCGCAAACGTCCATTTTATCATATCGTTTAATGAAGCGTTAATTCCCGATGCCGGCGTCATAGAGTAATAAGTATCCCGCATTTTAACTTCTGTCCACACCGAATCAACACTTACATGCGGCAAAGCATAATTATCAGTGGCAAAAAATTCATCTTTATCAACCGAAACATTAATCATACCAAGCGGATAGATTATTTTTTCATACAAAAGCTGCTGATACGATTTTCCGGCCGCTGTATCAACAATATTCGCGATTAAACTAAACAATACATTTTGATAGCCATAACATTCACCGGGAGCACAAATTATTTTGGCTTTTTCCAATTGAGGCAATATTCTATCGAATGGAATATTGTGCTCGATAAGATTATCGTATGCATGAGGCACAACGCCTGTTGTATGACTTAAAAGATGTCGAATGTTTAATTCCGCTGTTGATGATGAGTCTTTCAACCTAAGATTTGGTAAATATTTTGCCACTTTATCATTCAAGTTAAATAGACTGTCTTTAGTCAACATTCCGGCTAAAATTCCTGCGAATCCTTTTGAAAGCGAAGCAATACGAAACGATGTTTCAAAATCGATAAGAGTGCTGTCCTGCAAACTTCTGTATCCGTAGGCCTTTCTAAAAATTATGTCTTTTTCCTTTACAATTGCGATTGCTAAACCGGCTCCTCCGCCGTTCGAAATTGATGAATCGAGATGAACTTCAAAACTGGAGATTAGAGAGTCTTGTTTTATTGGAGAATTTGATTGTGCGATAATGGCGGAAAAACCAAACAAAAACAGAAAAGCAACTTTTTTCAATATTTACTCTTAATTAACGGCTGACGAGAAGGGACTTCAATCATAAAAAAACGAAGAGCAAGGATATAAAAAGAAACTCGAAAACTCAACGTAAAGAAGTCTTATTTGAGCATTAATGCTCGGAAAGATCAACGACATTTAATCGTTATCAATATTGGTTTAAAGGTATTCGTTTTTTATTGAAGGAGCATTATCCGCAAAACTATTAGAACCGGCGAAACAATCGAAATAGCGAATCAACCTATGGATTCGGTTTTCCAAACCAAATCCATGCAATATAATCAACTGCGATCGGCTCACCATTCAGTTCGCGGATTCTTTTATTAACCTGAGCGCGGTGATAAGTTGAATGATAAACAACCTGTTCAAAGGCATCCGAAAATTGTGTTGTTGCGGCTTCAACCCCCGAATAACGTGAAAAATATTTCGCCCAAGGAATTGTAATTTCTTCGGACAATTTCTCTTCGGTTAAAGTATCGAGAAGAATGAGATACTCTTGATAAATTTTTTCGCACCATATTTTTATTTCTTGAAGTGAATCAAAGTTTTCGAGTTTTGTGAACTTAACCGGCTGGTTTGAAAATACTTGCAGAAACGAATTCTGTACCGAGTGAATATGATGAAGCATCTTTCTGATGTAATCGTCATTCTCACAATCTTTGCTTTTTAAAACCTGCTGCCAAATTCTTTTATCCGCCCAATTCATATGGGTTATTTTTTTTCTATACTCTTCTATTATCATTTGAGACCTCAAGTCTTATTAACTATAAAGTAAAACTATTTCGCCCGTCAGGGCTGGTTTTTTCTCGTCTTTTATTTCAATTTTTAGGCTGAGTGTAAGTTTTATTATATCACGTAATTTTTTTGCTTCGGTAAAATTTAAAACAATTCTAACAGAACTATCAACAACAACCGGTGCCCCGAATCTCATCTTATCAATTGAATAATTCACTTGCATTTTACAGTTTTGAACTTCAATAATTTTGAAAATTAAAACGGGAATTAATGATACTGTTAAATATCCATGCGCGATTGTTTTTTTGAAAGGGGATTCGGTTTTCGCCCGCTCGGGATCTGTGTGAATCCACTGATAATCTCCGGTGGCTTCCGCAAATTTATTTATCTGTTCTTGAGTGATTTGAACATATTCAGATGGTCCGATTTCTTTGCCGACCATCTCTAAAAGATCGTTATGATTCGTAATAATAATTTTTTCCATTTTTCCTTTGAGTTTTTATTCGAAAGATGAATTTAATAAAATGTTTCCTTCAATAACCAAAAGGAATTGACTACACTTGAAGGAATTCCTTTGAAATTTTATTCAATTTTTCTTCGTGATTTGGTGCAATGACTCCATCTTTATCAAAGAAAAAATATTCGCTTCCCAGAAAATCCATCCCAAAATAATTTGCCGTTAATCTGATCGGTTCATCAAAATGCGGTGGTAAAACGGGCTGACTTCCTGACGATAAAACGAACATCTTTTTTCCATTCAGTTGTCTTCCTAAATCCTTGCGAATTGTGATTAAATCCGAAGTTCGATCTAAAAACGTTTTTAGCTGCGCGCTCATGGTGTACCAATAAACAGGAGTAGAAAGAATTATTATATCTTGCTGAATTATTTTTTCCGCGAGGGGAATAAAATCATCGTTTTTGTTTTCATGAAGATAATCGTAATACGATATGTCGAGTTCGTTCAATTCAATAATTTCCGAAGCTATTAATTTCCCGAGCTTTTTGGTAATCAGCTTTGTATTCCCATCGCCTCGCGATGTACCCATTATTATTAAAGATTTCACACTTACCTTAAATTTTTATTCGTAAATATATAGTAATGAATTTCTATACCGAAAAGTTTGAAGCGATATTGTAACACAAAATAATATCGTTCGAAGCAGACGTTTAAATTTTCAGGCCATTTTTATTTAATTCAACGCGGCTTTTAAAACCGGTTCCTGTTTCACGACATGACTACCGCCGGCAAATGCGAACACACGGTTTCCTTTTTTCATTAAATCTAAAATAACTTTTACAGCATGCCTATCGCGAACTTCGTTTACAAAATTTCCCATTGCGGAAAGTCTTGTTGGATTTGTACTTGGGTCACATGCGAATTTTTTGATGGTGCGCCAATCCCCAAGATCCGAAAAATTCTTCTGCCAAAGATTATCTAATTCTTGAAGCGAATTTAAACTCCCTTCCAAACCTGATCTTGAACCACGTTTACTCAGCAGTTGTTCGGCTAAATCTTCGATTTCTGAATTGGTCATTTCCGGTCGTCGTTCATTCAAAAATACACGCATAGTATAAAACAGCGTTATTTCTTCAATAGGAAATTGGGATTTCATTTCACGCACTTCGTCATCCCAGGTTGGTTCTAATGTATAAACCGGAATATTATCACGATTACCAAGAATATAAGCGAGGGCAAATTCAGAATAATTTTCTATGTCGGAATCTTCCGAACCGAACACAATCCCAAGTCTGTTTTCCGTCACGGCCACAGTTGGGTTAAAATTGAGCCAGCGATGTTTTATGTCTTCAATTTGAAAATTTTCCGGATCGTTTACATGGTATGATCCATAATAATGCAATGCACCGTCGCTTGTGTTAATTTCCAAAACGTACGGCCAGTTTTTATCTCCCATAAATTCGTCGTGTTCTGTCATCGTTCGGAAATTATCTTCCAAGACGATTTCTGAATCTATCGGATAATAATCGAGTTTTGACAGTCTGTAATGACAAGAACTAAGAAGAATGCCACATATAAATAAAAGGAAGGGGTGCTTCATTTGAAATCCACTTTTAACTTTTGACGCAAAACCGGACAGAAGGTTTGATTTGGAACGATTTGTTTTTATCCGCCAAACTGCTTTAAATGATGGTCTAGGTGAATGTAACAAAGCCGCCCCCATTGTGATTTTGATAAGTCCCCAAATGCGGCATGCTTTCTTGAAGCAGCATTTCCGAAAGAAGAATCAAAATTTTCGATGAGCGAAATCAATGTTTTTATATCTTCGTTTAAGCCGGTTGGTTCCGTTCCTTTAACACCTTGTTTCAATTCCGGGAATGTTTCAACCTTTCCTTTCGGTGCCGGAACGCCAAGCAAAACGAGATGCTTAACAATAGCGGGGAGCACTTTTTCATCTGCGGTTTTAATTTCCCCCACGCCTAATCGTATTTGATCAGCCATGTGACAAACAGCTTCTTGAACGTTCATTTTTCCCCAATGGGCTTTTTGGTCTTTCGATAATTTGTTGAGCCGATCAAAAATCAATTCTTGATCTTTTTTATTTAAGATGTTTTTCACATTAACCCCTCTTTCTTTTTGCGCTTTGAGATTAAATCCAAATTTGCTTTTTTTGAAATTTGGTATCCGAATTTAAGGATGATTTCGTAAATATAATTTCTATATGTTTCTCATTATTAAAAATTTACGAATTCAATCGAATAAAAAATGTACAAATTAGAAGAACTCGGCTGGGGAAAGTTGTGGGAAGAAAAATTTTCAACACATCTCTCAAATGGGTTTTTGCCCGGGCGTATCGCGGTGGAGAATAAAAACAATTACCTTGTTTATTTCGAAGGTGGAGAAACGCTGGCCGAAAATTCGGGAAGATTAATATTTATGTCGGACGATCCCTCTGCTTTACCCAAAGTTGGCGATTGGGTTGCAATCCAAAAGTTTGATGGTTCAAACGCAATTATTCACGAAGTACTTGAGCGAAAAACAAAGCTTTCAAGAAAGGTTGCCGATAAAAATTATAGTGAGCAAGTTCTGGTAACAAATATTGATTTTGTTTTTATTGTTCAAAGTTTAGATTCTAACTACAATTTTAACCGTTTGGAACGATACCTTGTAACGGTATTCGAAAGCGGCGCCGAACCGATTATCGTCTTGAGCAAATCGGATTTATGCGATTCAGTTGATTCTAAAGTAGAGGAAATTCAACGCGCATATCCCAAAGTTGCCGTTGTTACAACAAGCTCAATAACCGAAACCGGAATTGATAAACTAGAGGGCTTTCTGGAAGCAGGAAAATCTCACGTGTTCCTCGGATCATCCGGAGTTGGGAAATCAACTCTTATAAACAAATTGTTTGATGAAGATAAGATTAAAACGGGCGATGTTCGAATCTCTGACGGTAAAGGGAAACATACAACCACTAAACGTGAACTGATCGTTTTGCCGGGAAAGGGAATGCTGATCGATACACCCGGAATGAGGGGTTTGCAGCTTTGGTCGGCGAACGGTGGAATCGAAAAAACATTTGACGAATTTGAAGAGATTGCTGAAAAATGTAGATTTACGGATTGTACTCACACCCACGAAACCGGTTGTGCTGTTATAGAAGCTGTTGAGGAAGGTTCGATTCCTGAAAGCAGGTATGAAAACTATCTAAAACTTCGCAAAGAGCTTCGATATCTCGAAACCAAAATTGATTATAACGCCCGAATGGAAGAAAAGAAAAAGTGGATGGAAATTAAGCAATCGTATCGAAAATATTTTAAAGGCAAAAAGGGAAATTAAATGAGTTCATTTTCTTGCCCGCATTTAAATCTCAAAACAAATTTATGCAGCCGGATTGAAAAAGATTGTGTGCCCGGAAGAACCGGCTGCGTGCTTTCAAAAAAAGTTGAATTTATAATTCCTGCCGAAAAAAGAATTCGCAAGAACACTCAAAAATCAAAATCCTCAAATCATGAATTTTATTAGTTAACATCAATTAAAACTTCATTTCTTCTTAAAAACGGAATTGCCCACGGAGGATCATATCCTGCCGATCTCGGAGCCGAAACAATTTTATATCCGTTGTTTTCCACCCATTTTAGGAGTTCGGTAGTATTTTCGCGGATGTTTCCTTCACTCAAATAGCCGGAATACTCAATTACCACGGTTTTCTTTCCTTTAACTTTTTCGATTTTTACATCTCCATCAATCGGTTGCGGTAAAGTTTCCATTGAGTATTTAAGCGGCATTACGAACGACATCCTCCATTCTCCCTCTTTTTCTTCCTGATAAACCGGAGCGGTCATCGCCATTTTTTCGCTATTTTCTTCTTGAAAAACCGGAGCCGTCATTGCGATATCCGCGTCTTTTTGGTTTTTACCGAAAATATAATCGGCTAATTTCCTAAATCCTTTTGAAGTAGATTCATCGTAATCGCCATCAACTGTCACATAAGCAATTATATAATCTTCATACTGCCGAACTTGAAAATCCCCATCTTCTTCGATTATTGTAAAATTCGGTTCTTCTGTTGTTCTGATTCCGAAAACACTGCATCCGGCAAAAAAGGTGGTTGAAATAATTGTAAATAAAACTCTTTTCATTTTTATATCTCTTTTTAGTTGATAACCAATCAGAAACAATATTCGTTCAATATTTCACCCAAAAGAAAAGCACGCCATGTAAAACTCGTTAGCATTCAATATGTAAAATGTCACGTTGAATTCATTGGAAAAATCCAACAAACCCGTTCCCTTTTTATGGTTAAAGACATTTTTTTATAACATTTTGTAGTTGATTGATTGTCTGATTAACTTTGGAAAACATACTTCAACAGACAAAAAAATTAATGGACTCATTAGAAAAAAGATTTCTCGAATATTTTCCAAATAAATTCTTTTTGGACGATTCTGATATCGCCGCGCTTTCCCGATACTTAAAAACCAAAGCTTGGTTGTTGGAAAACGAAACAATTTCCCTTCTCGAAAAACCGGGCGAGGGAAATATGAATTATGTTTTGAGAGTTCGCACGAATCTGCAAAGGAGCTTTATTCTTAAACAATCCAGACCGTGGGTTGAAAAATATCCTCAAATAAACGCTCCGTCAGATCGGATTAATGTTGAAGCAGAATATTATAACTTGGCAAACAATTCAAAAAAACTGTCTCAATACACACCATCCTTAATCGATTTTGATTCCGAGAATTTCATTATGGCTATTGAAGATCTCGGCGAGACATCCGACTTCAGCTTTATTTATCAAAAAGGAAATGCTTTTTCTGATTCAGAAATTTCTGAAATTATCGCTTACCTTAATGAATTGAAAAAGATAGATTCTGACAAACCTTTTCCAAATAATCTTGAAATGCGGAAACTAAATCATCAGCATATTTTTCATCTTCCGTTTCTGATAAACAATGGATTTGACCTGGATTCAATCCAACCGGGATTACAAAGCTTGTCTTTGCTGTGTAAATCTGACAATTTGTTAAAAGAAAAAATCGCCGAACTCGGAGAAATTTATCTTTCTCCGGGCAAAATTTTGGTTCATGGCGATTACTATCCGGGAAGTTTATTAAAAACCAAGGATGGGGTAAAGGTGATTGATGCCGAATTCGGTTTTTTCGGGCCTGAAGAGTGGGATATTGCAATCTTTGTCGCCCATCTTTTTATGGCACAATGTGAAACCGATCTCATTAATTTTGCGCTCGTCAATTTTTCTAAATTAGATCTTTTTAATGATTCTATTTTTGCCGGATTCGTTGGCGCGGAAATATTACGCAGACTAATTGGACTTGCCCAACTGCCCCTCGAATTAAGCCTGGAAGAAAAATCCGTTTTGATCGATCGAGCTATCAGTATGATAAAGAATCAGAAAATTGAGGTATAAAATGAAAAGGTCTATTCGATTATTCTTCACAATTGTTTTTACTCTCGTTTTGTTCGGTTGTCAACAAGATGATAGCACCGACAAAATTGGAAATATGGATATCACCTCCGTCTCAAATTCGGATTCCAAATTTACGATTAAAATGACAAAGGAAGTTTATCACGACAAAATTCTCGGCGCACTCGTCGGTTCGGCAATCGGTGACGCAATGGGCGCACCGACAGAAATGTGGCAACGATATAACCGTCAAATCGAATATGGATTCGTCGATTCTTTAGATCCGGTCTCCATAACTCCATCTGCCGAGGGAGTCTGGGACTTTAACCTTCCCAAAGGAGCCACTACGGATGACACTCGTTGGAAGGTTTTTATGGGAAAATACATGATTAAAAAAGCGAATGATTTTTATGGAACTCTCCCTGCCGATCCGTTCCTTTTTGCCGAATACGTCACGGAATCGTATGAAGAAGAGATGAAGAATCTAAAATCCACCGACGAATACGACACCAAAAATTATGAGTTGAATTTAAAGAGAATTGCTTGGCTTCAAGAATGGGCTTTAGTTGCAAACGCATTTGAAACAAAAGATATTGAAAAGTATAATTATGAGTTATCAAAATTTTATGGTGGTGATATACTTTGCGCCGGAATGCTCTACGCTCCGATGGTTGGATTACCGTATCCCGGGAATCCGCTCAAAGCTTATGAATCTTCCTTTCGTCTTGCGATTTTTGATCAGGGATATGCAAAGGATGTTACGGCGCTTACTTCAGCAATGCAGGCTGCTGCGATGGATTTAAAAGCAACTCCAGAATCGGTTATGTCTGTTTTTCGTGATGTTGACCCGAATGAATATTTTAGTCGTAGAATTTTCGGACGCTTAACTTATCAGGCTTACAAAGACTCCTACTATTTTTCCGAACAAGCCAAGGCAATTTCCTCTCCGGATCAGATAAAATTAAAAATGGATTTTGGGAATTACGATCCATTATTTGCGGCACAAATGCAAAAAGCTTTTAATCAACTCGATTCCAAAAAACAAGAGTACTCTCCGCATGCGAAGGAGATTTTAATGATATCAATTACCGCAATGATGTTCTGTGATTTTGACTTTAGAAAAACGATGGAATTTATCACAAACTACGGTAGAGACAATGATACTGCGGCCGCTGTTGCGGGATCAATTCTGGGGGCTTATCACGGATTTAATAAGTTGCCGAAGGATTTGGTTAAAACCGTTCTTGAAACAAACAAAACCAAAATGGGAATTGATTTAGAAATTCTGGCGCAAAAGTTAACGGATTCGTTATACTCTGATGGATCAATTTAGCTTACTCTAACCATGATTTCCAAACATCCGGTTCGTAACCGATTGTAGCATTTTGGCCGTTTCGTACTATTGGAGTTTTCAGCAAAAGGGGATCGGAGAGCAGCTCCTCTTCCGGATCAAAAACCATATATTGCATTCCACGTTTTTTAAATTGTTTTCCCTCACGGTCGATTAAATCTTCCAAGTCGATTTTGGCTGAAATGTTTTTCAATTCCCCCGGAGCAATTCCTTTTTCATTTAGATCGCGGAAGTGTGGTTTTATACCTCTTTCTTTGAAAAATCTTTCTGCTTTTTTAGTATCGCTGCATTTCTTTGTTCCGAAAATTTGGATTGTCATTAATATCCCTTTAATTGTAGCTAAAGTTTAATTTAGCGGCGGCTTAGACAAGAGTTTGATCAATTCTTCGCTAATATTTATCGTTGTCCTCATTGTCGACAAACAAAATGTTTTGCATCAATATGTATATTCAAGGCAATTAAATCAACAGAGGATAAATTGGATTGGTTAGGAGTTAAAGTTTATTTTCCTTCCGGTTTTAATTATTTCTTTAACAAATGGATCATCTTCCGTAAACTCTTCAGTTTTGTAAGGGTGAATTTCTAAATCGACAGAAGTTTCCAAAACATATTTTGCGAGTTTTTGCCTATCAAAAAACCGGCTTCCTTCAAACATATTTGAAACAATTGCCAAATCAATATCGCTATATTCTTTGGCGGTTCCATTGGCGTATGAACCAAACAGATAGGCGGCATCGATAGTATAATCTTTCGAAATACGGTTTATAAATTTCTCAATAAGCTTATTTAAATCATTTCTAGAATACATTTATATAATTCCGATATTTTTTTTATGTAAAGTGAGGAGAACTCTTTAGTACATTTTTTGTAGAAATTTGATTTGTAATCCGGATATCGAGTTTCAATCTGAAAACTGGTAATATCGAATAATAGCTCTTCTTGTTGATCACTTAATTTCAATTTTCCAGCCTCAGCCAATTTGTTCAAGTTGTGAATTTTTGGTGGAATGTTATTTTCATTATTCTTAACCCACAAAGCTTTTAAAATTTTTTCTAAAGCCAAATGTCCTATAAAAAGAGCCCAATCATATTTTCCAAATTGGAAGTTTATTTCCATGGATGACAGATCTCTTTTCGAGGTTTCCACCCAATAGTTTATGTGGTCTTGCTTGTTCATTTTCTTTACTCGAAAATTAAAAATAAATAATTGGTTTGCAATATTAAACCGCAGGCAACATTTCCAGTTTTAAAGCATCTTTAAGTGTTGGGGCTATTTTACTTTTCCGAATTATAGAAGGATTACAATGAAGTTTTTAGGAATGATAATTTTTTCTCTTTCTGCCATTTGTTCTTTTGCACAAATCTCTTCCGATCCGCTTGCTGAAATTAAAAATTTAATATCAACTGGGGATGTGGAAACTGCAAAGGTGGAGTTGCATAATTACTTGATGAATA
Source organism: Melioribacteraceae bacterium (assembly GCA_021739765.1). Classification (GTDB taxonomy): domain Bacteria; phylum Bacteroidota; class Ignavibacteria; order Ignavibacteriales; family Melioribacteraceae; genus JAIPBD01. The sequence continues at coordinate 1,900 of JAIPBD010000015.1, read as the reverse complement.
ATGAATCGGCAGAAGCGAATTTTCTGCTTGGAAAAATTTATCTGAACGAATTTGATTTTAAATCGGCTGAAACATATTTGATAAACTCAACCGTTCTGGATTCAGCAAATATCAATTATCGTTTAACACTTGGTTATAATTATCTTCAACAAAGCAATGATCCGAAAGCGCTCGAACAATATGAAATTGTATTGCGCGAAGACTCGTCAAATTTTTCAGCTTTGACAAACGCGGGCAAAATTTATCTCGATTTAGGTCAAACTCAAAAAGCTCAAATCATTTATCAAACATTGGTTGAACAGAAACCGGGGAATTCATATTTCAGAAAAATGCTTGCGATTTGTGATTTGCGACTCGGACTTTTCGACAGCGCCCGAGTTAATTTGCTCGAAGCGCACAAACTCAACGAAAATGACTTATCGATAATTACAACTCTTTCGAACTTGTTAGTAAAATTAAAACTACCCGACTCAGCTTTGGTCTTTCTTGAAAAAGGAATTCAAATCTCACGTGGCGATTTAAGAATTAACAGGGCAATTGCGGATATAAATTTCAATCAGAAAAATTATGTTTCTTCAATCAAATATTATTTGAATACAACACTTGCCGGAGATACATCCGCGACAATTTATCAAAAGCTTGGACTTAGTTATTATTTCCTTTCCACTTCCGGCAATCTAAAAAGTGATGAAGTAATAAATCTGAAATTAAATTCTGCCATTGATGCGCTTAAAGCTTCAATAGAAAAAGATGAAGATAACGCGCTGTCGTATTTGTACCTTGGACTTTCATACAAGGAGTTGGATAGTTTAGAAAAAGCAATCGAGTTTCTTGAACTTTCTCAAAAGAAAGCGATTCCGGATTATATTTCTGATATTTACACTCATCTCGGAATTAGTTACGAACTGCTTGTAGATTATCCGAACTCGATATCATCATATCAGAACGCGCTGAAATACAACGACGAAAAATCGAATCTTTATTTTTATCTCGGTTCGGTTTATGATAAATGGTACAAAGACAAATCCGTTCCGTTGATGTATTATCAAATCTATCTCACAAAGACAAACAACCAAAACCCGATCATGACAAATTACGCCCAAGAAAGAATTGAACAATTAAAAGAAGCTGTTCATTTTATGAAATGAATTGTAGAGGCAGCGTAATTGAGTTTTGTGTTTCAGAAATGCGTGTGTGTTTGGCTCTAGAAAAGCATTTGCATTTAGCTTTAGAGATGATTGAGCATTGAACTTTTGAAATGCGTTGCATTCAGTTTCAGAGATGCGCTACATTGAGTTTTAGAAATGCGCTGCACTCAGTTTTGAAATGCGCTACATTGAGTTTTAGAAATGCGCTGCACTGAGTTTTAGAAATGCTTGAGCATTGAGCTTGTCGAAATGTGGGGGAGTGTTCGCACCAAAGTTGGCTTCGACAAGCTCAGCCAACGCTGTATCAGAACTTGTTTGGCTTCGACAACTTGTCCCGTTTTGCGGGAGGCTCAGCCAACGTGATTCCAAAAACTTGTGTCGCTTTGGGAGTGGCTAGACCAGATTGATCTAACAAAAGACTCTTGATTTGTATAGTTGTTGAGACGTAGCGAGCTACTCTCTACGATAATGCGATATTTACTTCACTAAACAAACCTTCTTCGTTTCGGAATAATTCTCCGTTCTCATTTGAATAAAATAATTACCGGAACTGTAGAAACTTGCGTTCCAATAAATATTATGAACTCCGGTGTGAGTTGTTCCCGAATGGAGTAATTCCACAGCTTCGCCAAGTGAATTGTAAACTGAAATTGTTACATTGCTTGTCTGTGGTATTTTGAATTGAATGTTTGTTGTGGGGTTGAATGGATTCGGATACGGATTTCCTAATTTGAAACTTCCCACTTCGGCTT
>JAIPBD010000014.1 GCA_021739765.1 Melioribacteraceae bacterium | reverse complement strand
GTTGATTAAAGAAATTGTTAAAAATAATCGACCTTTTCAAGATCGATTTTTGCGAAGCTAAGTTGCGTTCCGCTACGCTGCACGCAACTTAGCTTCAATTTCTTCTTTAACCATTTACACAAATGTTTTTACACTACCTAATTAAATCCTTGCAACCGGAACCGTTTGACAAACTACGAGATTATTGAATTTATTTTGTTATGTGTTTGTGGTTTGATTTAAGATTGAGGTAGTTGTGTCACGGTTATTATTTCTTAGATTGCTACTATGACTCCCGAAGCATCGGGACAAGCTGTGACAGCCTTGGAATTGTTAGATTTAATTTCTTCTTCCAACCAAAATCACTCCATAGAGCGCATCTATACCGACAGACACAATTGTATTATTAAAAATTTTTACCTTTCTCAACCAAAGGGATGGGGATTGAAGAGCAGAGAAAGTATTCCAATTTTTGCCGTTAAAGTGTATTACCGCTCCACTCAATCCACAACTCACAATATCATTTAGATTATTAGCTGCTATACTCGTAAGGTAATATTCTCCCGCGCTTTCCTCATGCTTCCAACCATTCCCTTTTTGTTCGTAGACACCTCGCTCCCCAACTGCGAAGATTGATTCAGAACCAATACCATAGATACTTCTTGGAGATAAGTTCTGATCCCATCCGGTATTATCGATAATCGTCCCATTTTTGATTCTTAAAAGTCTATTTTCGGATGGAATGGTGTAGAATATAGATGCTTGTTGTATCTCTTCATCCAGCTTATACCAGATAGAAGATATATTTTCCGTCGTTCCGCTCTCAATCTTCGTCCAGTATCCGTTTTGGTAATGAGCTATATTCCCTCCATTGCCAACAACATAAAAATCATCACTCGATTCGCCCCACATGGCGTTTACAGAAACAGGGATGCATTCGGTTCTCTTTTGTACACCATTTTCTAAATACGCAATTTGTGAACCACTTGTAATAGCAATTGTGCGATCTTCGAAATCAAAAATAGCTCTTGCGGGATATGGAGCTTGATGTGATTGATTGCAAAAGGTATAAAACAATATTTTCCTTAACTCCCACTCACTCCCATCCCAATGAACGGCGTTGTACTTTTCTCCATTTTCGTAAATCTCGCCAACTGCCCAAATATCATTCTCGTGTACAATGGCAACATCCCACAATTCACTTGTCGCGGGTTCCCCGAAAGTGAAAGTCTGCCAGTTAAAATCATGGCTTGTTGTATCCATTGTGGTAATGTTAACCGTGTTGGAAGGAATACCGTTAATCTGCGCAAAGAAGGAGTAATTAGTTGATGGTATAAGTCCATCGGAGAAAAGAACAGTATCTGTTTCGGCAAGAGTAAAACTGCCGTATTCTTGCTTATCACGGAAAAGAGTTAGTTCGGTACCAATAAGGTTGGGTTCGGTTTCCACTTTCAGCCAAACTTCGGTGCAAGAAGCATCAAGCGCGGTGAGGGTTAAAACGCCGTTATTCCCGGGTTCGGTTGTGTCACAAGAAACAAGTAGAAAGGAGAAAGTAAAAAGTAGAAGGAGAAGACGGGTGAAGGGAAACCGGAGATCGTGTATTTTGGAAATGTTATTGTTAGTCATAATTTTTGATCTGAATTGCAAAATTAATTATATAGTTCAAACTACCAATTCCATTCTTAAAGTTCTGTATAATTAACTTTCTCTAAACACAAAGAATTCTCCAAATTAATATGACCATTTCTAACCTGGTCAAGCCGGAAGCAAATTATCACAATAATATGATTGAATGAAAAGCATTCATCCGTTCATATTCATAAAGGTGATAAAAAGTTCAACTTTTCCAATCTGGTTCTTATTCTCCAAAAGTTGAACTTTGTGGCGGACTAAAACTCTTCCACACAATAACCACAGAATGTTCTTTTGGCGCCAGTTATTATCCGAGCATAGCTAATCTACTGCAGCCGCGACCGTGCTGAAGTATTTGATAAATGATAATATTTTTGAACATGTTTTGCTCTGTATTTATGGTTTGTTTTAAGATAGAGGTGGTTGTGTCAAGGTTATTAATCCCTAGCCGGCTACTATGACCTTGACACCCATGGAATGGTTTGCGGTTTGTGTTTTGTGTAAAGTTCTATGTAGTTGTGTCACGGTTATTATTCCTAATTAGCCATTATGACTCCCGAAGCACCGGGACAAGCTGTGACAGTCAAGAAAAGATGAATTTGATAAAGTTATTAAAGAAATCGCAGCTTTGGTTTAAGCTGCGCTTCCTTCTGTTTTCATAAACGTGTTTTTCGCTAACTTCCACAATTCCACCACGATATAAACGAGTGATGAATAACCGAGTATCAACCACCAATCAGATGCCGCTAAGGGAATTGTGTGAAACGGTACGTTGAATATATCTACATAAATAACTATCCACGTCATTGCTAAAGAGAACAATGTGCTTACAAAAAGCGCTTTGTTACTGAATGGATTTAAGCGAATTGAAACACCTTTTAGTGAACGGCAATTAAGCGCGTTCCATAATCTTGCAACGATTAAAGTTGCGAAAAATATTGTAACCGCTCTTTTTTCCTCAATTGAATCAGCAACAACATTTTCCGGTAGTACTGCGTAGAATATTCCAAGTGTAACGGCACCGATTAGAACTCCAACAAAGAAAATAAAACCGAGTGAATAAGAATTTAAGATACCCTCTTTTACAGTTCTCGGTTTGTTGTTCATTACTCCATCTTCGCCCGGTTCAACACCTAGGGCAATTGCCATCAATCCATCCATAATAAAATTTATGAATAAAATTTGAACGGCCTCGAGAGGAAGAGGAAGCGAAGCAAATAATGCAACAACAAGAGCAAATACAGTTCCGAGATTTCCGCTCAACAAATAAACAAGGTACTTTCGGATATTTTCAAAAATATTTCTTCCTTCCTCCACTGCTGAAACAATCGAAGCGAAGTTGTCATCCGTCAGAATCATATCCGCTGCTTCACGACTTACATCAGTCCCTTTAATACCCATTGCAACACCGATGTCGGCTTTTTTTAATGAAGGAGCGTCATTTACTCCATCGCCGGTCATGGCTACAATCTTGCCTTTTTTCATTAATGCGGAAACAATTTTTAATTTATGACCGGGCGAAATTCTCGCAAAAACATCAGTATGATCAACAACATTCTCAATTTCTTCGTCAGTCATTTTTTCAATTTCGGTACCGATTACCACACCGCCGTCTTTCTTGATTCCCAATTCTTTAGCGACTGCAACAGCTGTTATTTTGTGATCACCGGTAATCATAATCGGTTTTATTCCGGCAGCGAAGCAAGTGTTTATAGCTTGTTTCACTTCCGGGCGCGGAGGATCTATCATACCAACGATTCCAATAAATGTCATTCCGTCTTGGTGATTTTCGTCCAATTCATCTAAACTATTCAACTTTTTTTGCGAAACGGCTAGAACGCGAAGCGCGTCTTCCCCAAATCTTGTAGCATTTTCAAGGATTTTGTCACGCATCTCTTGAGTCAATTCTTCAACATTTCCATTTAGTAAAATTGTTGAAGAAGAATCGAGAATTACCTCAACGGCGCCTTTACTGAAGGCATAATGCTCATCTCCAATATCGTGAGCGGTTGTCATACGTTTCGATTCGGAAGAAAATGGAATTTCTTTTAAACGGGGATAAATTTGCCTTTGTTCGTCAACAACTAATTTCGCTTTTGCAGCGGCTACAACTATTGCTCCTTCAGTCGGGTCGCCAATAATTACCCATTTCCCATCTTCTTTTTTAAGTATAGTATCGTTACAAAGATTTCCGGCGATGAGCAGCTTTTCCAATTCTGTGTGTTTATCAATTTCAACAATTTTTCCGTCAGCAGTAATATTCCCTTCAGGAGTATATCCGGAACCTTCAACATCATATTCCGTGTTACCCGTAAAAATTTTTCTAATCGTCATTTGATCTTGAGTTAAAGTCCCTGTTTTATCCGAACAAATTATACTCGTCGCGCCGAGTGTTTCAACAGCAGGCAACTTTCTTATCAACGCTTTTCGTTTTACCATTCTGCGTACACCGAGTGCGATACTGATAGTTACAACAGCCGGAAGCGCTTCGGGAATTACAGCCACAGCAACAGCCACACCCCAAACAAACATCTCAATTATTTCATATCCGCGGAAAATTCCAATAATGCTCATAATTGCAGCCAAAGCAATCGAGAAAACCCCAATTTTTTTCCCGAGTTGATCTAAATTTTCTTGTAGAGGAGTTTTACGGGATTCGGTAGTTGATAATAATTTTGCGATGTTGCCAAATTCAGTGTTTAATCCTGTTCCGACAACAATTGCTTTCCCCCTTCCGTAAGTAACGGAGGTTCCCATATAAAGCATGTTTATTCTGTCACCTAAGGCTAATTCATCTTGTTCGAGGGTTGTATCAACTTTTTCAACAGCCAGAGATTCACCGGTTAAAGCTGCTTCATCGATTCGTAAATTTTTTGCTTCGAGCAATCTACAATCGGCGGGAATTTTGTCACCGGTAGCTAACAATACAATATCACCAGGAACTACTTCATGTGCAAAAACAATGCTTTCAATTCCATTTCGCAGAACAGTTGCATGCGGCGCGGCCATTTTTCTGAGGGAATCAATCGCTTTTCCAGCTTGAAATTCTTGGATGAACCCCAAAAATCCGGCTAAGATTACAATTATTATAATTGCGATGGCTTCTACAGCTTGACCTATACTTGCGGAAATAATTGCCGCAACAATTAAAATAACAATAAGAAGGCTGCTAAATTGCTCCCAAAGTAATTTCCAGGGAGAAGTTTTTTCCTCCAATTCAATCCTATTCTCACCATATTTTTCTAGTCTGTTTGTCGCTTCTTGAGCAGAAAGACCATCGGAGGTTGTGTTGTTAAGTTTAAGTGTATCGGTTATACTCTTTTTAAACCACAAAACTTCTTTTTCGGGTTTGGAGTCCGAAGTTACAATTTTGCTTGATGGCATATAGGTTCCGTAAATTAATCAGGTACATGATGAGTTATGATATCTATTATCAAACTTATGATATGATAAAATGGTGTTTATTTCAAGTGTTTTAGATAAAAAGAGTGGAGGTGTGATTTGAATGAGATTAGGTTTATATTTAGAAAAATGAGGTTATTCTTCATTTTTAGTGTTTTATTGTTCGGTAATAAGCTAAAAACAAAACACTTTTAGAATAACCTCATTGAATTTGAAAGCTAATCATTATTGTTGTACGTAAGTTCGACCTTTACATGGAAATCGGCACCGCTAAACAAAGTATATTTAATTTCGCCGATTGTGCATTTATAATCTTCGCCAACCAAATCGCTCACAGCTTTCGAAATGCCGGCTTCCAAGTCTCCAACGCTAATTGTTTTTAGTTTATTCTTGAGAAGCTTATCAACATCAAATGTTTTTTCTTTATTGTCAGCCATCTTTAACTCCTAGATTTGACAGATTAGACGGTACCATTTCGCATTGGTTCCAGTAAATAACTTATGATTTTAACAAATAATAATCCTTTTGTCAATTACCTAATTTCTAATTAGCGCAAGCAGTTCTTCAGTTTTTTTATTCATTAACTCAATATCGCCTTTGCTTTCAACATTCAGTCTAATTAATGGTTCAGTGTTGCTCAATCTTACGTTAAATCTCCATTTTTCGTAGGAAACACTAACTCCATCCACATATTCGGTTACACCATCCGAATATTTTACTTTTATTTCTTCTAATTTTGCGGTCGGATTTTCCAAAGTTGTATTAATTTCTCCGGAACACGGGTAGCTTGAAATCATTTCATTCACTAATTCGGAAAGCTTTTTCCCTTCTTCTGACATTAACTGAAGGATTAAAAGGAAAGGAATCAATCCGCTATCTGAATAATAATTCTCTCTGAAATAGTGATGAGCGGACATTTCACCGCCGTAAATTGAGTTTACTTCTCTCATCTTTTGTTTAATAAATGCATGACCGCTTTGCGATTGAACAGCTTTACCGTTAGCTTTTTTAACCTCATCGATAGTATTCCAAACCAAACGAGGGTCGTGAACAATTTTCTCGCCCGGATGTTTTTTCAAAATTGATTTTGCTAACAATCCAACAATATAATATCCTTCAATAAATTCTCCGTTTTCATCGAAAAAGAAACAACGGTCATAATCGCCATCCCAAGCGACTCCCAAATCGGCATTATTCTTTAAAATTGCATCAATTGTCGGTTGTCGATTTTCAACAAGTAACGGATTCGGCACACCATTCGGGAAAGATGAATCCGGTTCATGAAATACTTTTATCATCTCAACAGGCAGGTTCGGTTCAAGTTTATCGAGCGCGGGACCGACACATCCGTTCCCTGAGTTTACAACCACTTTATAAGAATTCATCGTTGCTTTATCAAAAAATCTGTCTAATGATTTAATAAATGAATCCATTAAATCAACATTTTCAACATTTCCCTTAGTAACCGAAACCTTGCCAAGATTATCGTTAGATATCATTTCTTCGATTGTACTCAGACCGGAATCATATCCCATTGGAACGGATCCCTTTTTAACGAACTTTAATCCGTTATACTCCGGTGGATTGTGGCTTGCGGTTATCATTACCCCGGCATCCGCGTCAAGTTGCGGTGTTCCGAAATAAATCATTTCAGTTCCGCATAAACCTAAATCTTTAACATCTGCTCCGGCGTCTGTTATGCCATTTGCCAATGCTTCGGAAATGGCCTCGGAAGATTCCCGAACATCATGACCAATAACAACACTTTTTGCATTTAAAAATTTCACGAGTGTTCTTCCAACTTTATAAGCCAGATCAACATTTAATTCAGAGGGAACTTTACCTCGAATATCATAGGCCTTGAATCCCGGTATTTTACTCATTATTTAACTCCAGTTTTTTCACGATTAAATTTCCATTTTATTCTTTGAAGATAATAACTATGCACTACTTTTTACATATCCATGAAAAGATTTTACGACTATTTTTAACAATTAATTAAAAGAGAAAAATGCATTTCATTCAATGTAGTAATAATAATTGTAAATCTTTCTTCGGCTTTGACGATAAAATAACCGGAGGAGAAAAATATATTTGCCCTCGCTGCCGAGGTAAATTCTCAACTCACCATATTGTTCAATGTGAAAAATGCCAAACCGTAGTTGAATTAATTCCTATCCATCTTGATGAATATCCGGTTCTACTCAGCACAAAGAGCTGTTCAAATTGTAAAACAGATCAACCCCGATTCAGATCGGGCATAACTGAATATCGGATGGAAAAGTATATTTAATATTACCACACCTCAATAAATTATTCTAATTTTGTATTTCAATATCAATAAATGGTACACAAATGCTAAAAATCAACAGATCATTATTAATTGTGTCGCTCCTATTTATTTATGCATGCGCGACAACACAAGAAGTAACACAAAATCAATTTTTACAACAAAACTCATCTAATGAAGAATGGCTAAATCTTGACACTGTTAAAGCCGGTAAATTCGATACCGGGAAAATGTGGACATTTGAACATGCGCCGATTGACTATTGGCAAAAAACATACGGTTTTAAAGCTGATGAAGATTGGTTGCTGGATGTGCAAATGTCAACTTTGAAGTTCGCATCATGGTGCACCGCCTCTTTTGTTTCCGAGGACGGATTGATAATGACAAATCACCATTGTATCGATTTTGTTTCATCTTTAATTCAGGAGCAAGGTGAAAATATTGCAGAAAACGGATTTTATGCCGAAACCCTCGAAGACGAAAGGAAAATCGCAAACGTTTATGTCGATCAACTGGTAATTGCTGAGGATGTAAGTGATCAAATTCTTGAAGCGTACGAGCTTGGAAAAACTGACCATGAAAAACAAAAAAATAAGAATGATGCAATATCAGCGCTAGAAAAACAATATTCGGAAGAAACCGGATTGAATTGCACTGTAACTGAGCTTTATAATGGCGGCTCTTATTCGATGTATTGCTACCGAAGATATACCGATGTAAGAGTGGTTTATTTTAATCCGAGAAGTGTCGGATTGTACGGTGGTGATCCCGATAATTTTACATATCCGAGATATAATGCGGATTTCGCATTTTTAAGGGTTTATGATGAAACCGGAAAACCGTTAAAAACTGAAAACTATTTTAAATGGAGTTTAGAAGGTGCGCAATTAGAAGAGCCTCTTTTTGTTGTCGGAAATCCCGGAAGCACACAACGATTACAAACAGTTTCCCAGCTCGAATTTATGAGAGACTTCACTTTCCGAAACACCTCATTTTTGTTGAATGAATATCTTGTTAAGCTTTACTACTTAATGAATAAATTTCCCGAAAAAGCTGAAGTTTATGAAGGCACTGCGTTTTTTGTATCTAACAGCGCCAAAGTTTATCGAGAATATTTAGCTGGATTGCGTAACCCGTATTTTATTCAAAGGAAAAAAGTTTTTGAGGATGAGTTTGTTTCAAAAGTAAATTCCAATCCTGGACTAAAAAGCCGCTTCGGACATATTTGGAGGGCTATCGATGAATCGAATCAACAACTAAGAAAAACAGCCGCCGAATACAGCGCATTTACTTTATCGAATCAAACAAAACCCGGTTACTTTAACATGGCCGATGCCTTACTAAATTTAGCCGACCAATTGGCTAAACCGGAAAGCGAACGCGACGAACAATATAAAGGCGAATCCTTGCAATCTACTATCGAAACGATTTGGCCTGATAATTTTGATGAAGATTTGGAGAAAGTAAAACTTGTTTTAGCAATCGATTTTATGGAGCTGAATCTTGGAACTGATAATCGATGGGTTAAATTATTAAAAAATGGCAAGTCTTCTGAAGATGCTGTAAATGAATTATTGTCAAAGTCATATTTGTCTTCTAAGGACAAAGTGACAGCACTCGCAAATTCAGGTCCCGGAGCCATTACAGAATCAGACGATCCGATCATACAACTTAGAAAACACGCTTTGGAACAGTTGGCAAATATATCCGCTAAACGAACCGGGATTCTTGAAACACAAAATTCGTTGGTTGATGAACTTGGATTGACTCTTTACAAAGTTTACGGAGATTCAATTCCACCCGATGCTACATTTACATTACGTATAAACGATGGACAGTTGAAAAAATATGAATATAACGGCACTGAAGCTCCGGTTTACACAACATTTTATGGGATGTACGACCGTTATTTTTCACACATGAAAGAATATCCTTGGGATTTACCGGAAAATTGGCAAAATCCGGGTCCCGAATTCGATCTTTCTACTCCATATAATTTTATCTCTACCAACGACATTACGGGCGGAAGTTCGGGCAGTCCTGTGATTAACAAAAATAAAGAATTAGTCGGATTAGCATTCGATGGCAATATTGAAAGTATCGTTGGAAATTTTCTCTACAATCCATCCCAAAATCGTATGGTATCTGTCAGTTCACAAGGTATTCATGAAATCTTAAACGATCTGGTAAAAGCCAAACGATTGGCGAATGAACTGTTAAATGGGAAAATAGATTAAAAGTTTTGAACTGAGGCGATAAAAATAAATTTGTCGCCTCATTCCTTAATTGTTAATCATCATTTCAGAATAAACAAAGTAACTTCCGGAGTAGAGTTATACCTAATTGGTGCAAGCGAAACGCCTAAACCTCTATTCACGTACATTAACAAGTCGCCAAACCAAAACTCACCGCGAACATAATTCGTTTCGATCAATGTTGGACCCAAATAAACAAATGGAAATAAAAATGTTATTTGTCCGCCATGCGTATGTCCTGCCAACATCAGATTGTAATTTTTAGAGGATGCCTTGTCGATTATTTTCTGAACGGGTTGATGGGCAAGCATGATTTTAAAATCCGCTGAGAGCGAATTTGTTAAATCCGTCAATTTTTCGTTCGAGATTCGTTTAGAGTATGTATCGGTAATAAACGAAATTCCAATTTTTCCCGAATCAACCGGAATAATTATATTATGATCGTCAATAAAATTAATCGCGTATTTGGATAAAGCATCCTTTATTTCATTTCTGCTTCGGTCATTATCATCTCTATAAGCCCAATTATCGTGATCCCCAACCGTAGAATAAACCCCAAATTGCGATTTAAGCGTCTTTAGCAAATCGGCACTTTTTTGAATGTATTGAGGAGAGGAAGTAATTAAATCGCCTCCAATTAGAATTAAATCGGGTTCCAAATTATTTACTTCGTTCAAATAGTTGGCGATTTTATTGGTTGTTGTGTACCAATCAGCTTGAATATCCGAAATAAAAGCGATTTTGAATCCTTTTAAATCCGGATGCAAATCTTCAATATCTAATTCGATTTTATTTACATCTACCACGTTAAAATCATAATAAAGTCGGATCGGGACGTACAGGACAAAAAAGCTAATCATACTAACAACTATAAAATCGGATACTCTGTCGATTATTACTTTTTTGGGTTTTACTGCCATCTTTGCCAGAATTCTTAAAATATCGATCGGAAGTAAAAAAATCACAGATTGGATAATGATCATTATTCCGGCCCAAAAAGGATAGAGTATCAGATAATCAAATAGTCTTGATTCGGGAGGGGTTGAGAGCCATCCGCCATAAATCAACAGTGTTATCAAATAAATTACCACTATAATTAAATATAGATTTTGGTAAATCAACAATGGAATTTTGAACTTAAGGGATTGTATAAATTTTAACTTCGGAGCTAATTTTTTTAACGAACCAAAAAATCTTTTGTAAAAATAAAATTCCAATAATAGAATTATCGCGGATAGGATTAATAATCTGAGGTAAAAGGACATTTTTTCTGAAATTGTTTAATAATAAAACTAATACATAATTTTGAAAAACTTCGTTCCATTTTGGAAAATTAAACTCGTTTTTCACATCATTTCGAAGAAAAACTTTATCCTAATCTAATAAGGAATTAATAGGGGTTTTAATCTGTTGGTTAATTGATGAATAAATATCATTTTGATATGATAAAACAATAATTTGACAATTTTTTGTTAAATTAGCGATCTGGATAATTCTACATCCTGTCTTTATTTATTACGTTTTGAAATTAGAAGAAATAAAGGATACAACAAATGGAAGAAATTAGAAATAACGGTACGCACGGAATCGATGAAGTTGAACTGCGAGAGTGGTTGGAATCTTTAGAGTATGTGCTTCAGGAAGGCGGACCGGAGAAAGTGAAGGAATTACTTCACGATCTCGATACTTATGCGCATGAGGCAGGAGTTGAACTCCCCTTTACTGCCAATACACCTTATATCAATTCAATCCCTAAAGATAAACAGCCACCTTTCCCCGGCGGAAGAGAGATTGAAAGAAGGATCAAAAGTATTGTAAGATGGAACGCAATGGCGATGGTTGTAAGAGCTAATCGCGAATCAGCCGGAATTGGAGGACATATTTCAACTTTTGCCTCCGCCGCCACACTATACGAAATTGGATTTAACCATTTTTTCAAAGGCAAAGACCATAACTCGGATGGAGATATTATTTATTTTCAAGGTCATGCGGCTCCCGGAATTTATGCTCGCGCATTTCTTGAAGGAAGAATTTCACAAGAGCAACTGGCGAATTTTAGAAGAGAATTGAAACCGGGAGGCGGACTATCATCTTATCCCCACCCTTGGTTAATGCCCGATTTCTGGGAATTTCCAACTGTCTCGATGGGTTTGGGTCCGATTCAAGCTATTTATCAAGCCCGATTCAACAGATATCTTGAGGATCGCGGACTTAAAAAAGATATGAATACCAAAGTCTGGGCATTTCTTGGTGACGGTGAAACTGATGAGCCGGAAACTTTGGGCGCTATTTCACTGGCCGCACGTGAAAAATTAGACAATTTGATTTTTGTAATTAATTGCAACCTGCAAAGACTTGATGGCCCTGTTCGTGGAAACGGTAAAATTATTCAAGAATTGGAAGCGGTATTTAGAGGAGCCGGTTGGAATGTAATCAAAGTCGTTTGGGGTTCTGACTGGGATCAACTTCTTGAAGAAGATAAACTTGGTTATTTACAAAAAAGGATGCTCGAAGTTGTTGACGGGCAGTTCCAAAAATATACAACCGAAGGCGGTAAATATTTTAGAGAACATTTCTTTAACAAATATCCTGAATTGAAAGAACTCGCAAGTAAATTTAGCGATGAAATGCTCGATAAAATGAAACGCGGTGGTCATGATCCGGAGAAGGTTTACGCGGCTTATAAAGCAGCTACTGAACACAATGGTCAACCAACGGTAATTCTTGCGAAGACTGTTAAAGGTTACGGACTTGGTGAAGCAGGTGAAGGTAAAAACATCACGCATCAACAGAAAAAATTGAATGAAGATGAATTAAAAACTTTCCGTACGAGATTCGGTATCCCGATTTCGGATGAGGCAATTGCCGAAGCGCCGTTTTACAGACCTGACGAAGAATCTGCGGAAATCAGATATATCAAAGAAAGAAGAAAATCGCTTGGCGGTTATGTTCCAAAACGTGTTGTTAGAGCAAACAAACTTCAAACTCCTTCGGAACAATTATTTGAGGAATTTTATAAAGGAACAGATGACCGGGAAGTTTCGACTACAATGGTTTTTGTTAGAATTTTAACCAAACTGTTAAAAGATAAAGAAATGGGAAGCAGAATAGTTCCTATCGTTCCTGATGAAGCAAGAACTTTCGGAATGGAAACCCTTTTCCGCCAAGTCGGAATTTATGCGCATTCGGGTCAGCTTTATGAGCCCGTTGATAGCGATAGTTTGCTTTATTATAAAGAGGCAAAAAACGGTCAAATTCTTGAAGAAGGTATTACGGAAGCCGGCTCAATGTCGTCTTTTATCGCCGCAGGAACCTCATACGCGAATCATGGAATTAATATGATTCCTTTCTTTATTTATTACTCAATGTTCGGATTCCAAAGAATTGGTGACCTGGCTTGGGCCGCAGGTGATATGCGAACCAAAGGATTTATGCTTGGCGCTACCGCGGGCAGAACAACTCTTGCCGGTGAAGGTTTGCAGCATCAGGACGGTCAGAGTCATCTTTTATCTTATCCGATTCCGAACCTGGTAGCGTACGATCCTGCGTTTGCTTATGAATTGGCTGTCATTATTCGTGATGGTATTTATAGAATGTATGAAAAACAAGAAGATATCTTTTATTATATAACGGTTATGAATGAAAACTATCCTCAACCGGCAATGCCAAAAGGTGTAAAGGATGGAATATTAAAAGGAATGTACAAATTCAAATCTTCTTCCAAAAAAGTGAAAGCGAAAGCTCATTTGTTGGGAAGCGGAACAATTCTAAATGAAGCTATTAAAGCAGGCGAAATTCTTGAAAAAGATTTTGATGTCGCTGCAGATATTTGGAGTGTAACCAGTTATAAGAATCTTCGATTAGACGCAATGGATGTTGAACGTTTTAATCTGCTTAATCCTGATAAAACAGCAAAAATCCCTTACATCAAATCTGTTACTGCAAAAGAAAAGGGTATATTTATTACAGCATCGGACTATGTGCAAATTCTCGGTGATTCGATTTCTAAATATTTACCCGGTCGACATAGAAGTTTAGGAACCTATGGATACGGACGAAGCGAAAGCAGAGAATCTTTGAGGGATTTCTTTGAGGTCGACGCAAAACATATAGTTTACGCTGCATTATACGAATTGGTCCAGGATGGATCGTTGAAAAAAGAAGTGTTGAAAAAAGCCCAAAAATCATTGGGTATAAATCCGAATAAATTAAATCCCTTGAAATCTTAATTAAGGACAAGGAAGAATTATAATGGCTATTGAATTTAAATTACCCGAATTGGGTGAAAATATTACATCTGCGGATATATCCAAAGTTTTAGTGAAACCCGGCGATAAAGTTAAAGTGGATCAAGTATTGTTCGAGATCGAAACCGATAAAGCAACCGTAGAAGTTCCCAGTGAAGTTGATGGAATTGTTAAAGAAGTTTTAGTAAGCGAGGGTGATACGGCAAAAGTGGGACAAGTTATGATCACTTTTGAAGAATCCGGGATTGAGTCGGAAGCAAGTTCCGAACCCGAAGAAACAGAATCTGTTGCTGAGGAAGTTACAGAAACTGAATCGCCGAATGAGACGGAGACGGTTGAGGAAGAATCGGCTCAGATCGAAAGTGGAGTCTTTGATTTTAGACTCCCTGAATTGGGCGAAAATATTACTTCCGCGGAAATCTCGAAAATTGTTGTTTCCGAAGGCGACGAAATTGAAAAGGATCAAATATTGATGGAGTTGGAAACCGACAAAGCAACGGTTGAAGTCCCCAGTGAAGTTTCCGGAAAAGTCCTTAAAATTAATTACAAGGATGGAGATTCGGTAAAAATTGGTGATGTAGTTTTATCGATTACTACATCTTCGGAAGTTCCGACAAAAAAAGTTGAGCCGAAGAAAGAGGTTGCGAAAGTATCAACTCCCCCCGAAAAAGAAGTAAGAGTTGAATCTAAAATTGAATCTGAATCAACACACACAATGCCTTCCCGAACTTTGTCATCCGGTATTCTTCCGTCGAAAGAAGAAATTGCGAAACGAATTGTTCCGGCAGCTCCTTCAACAAGAAGATTTGCACGAGAGATCGGTGTTGAGATTTCAAATGTGAAGGGCAATGGTCCCGGAGGTCGTATTTCGCATGACGATGTGAAAAAATATGCCAAATCAATTAATGAAAAAATTGAAAAAGGCGGGGCAGTCGGTGGATTTGTTTCTCAGGAACCTCTTCCCGATTTTTCAAAATGGGGCGAAATCGAAGCGGAACCAATGTCTAAAATTCGTAAAACAACCGCGAATCATCTTTCATACGCTTGGGCTACTGTTCCTCATGTAACTCAATTTGATAAAGCTGATATTACCGAACTTGAAGAAGTAAGAAAACAATTCAAAGGAAGAGTTGAATCTGTTGGTGGAAAATTAACGATTACATCAATTCTTGTTAAAGTTATTGCTGCGGCGTTAAAAGAGTTCCCTCAATTTAATGCTAGTGTTGATATGCAAAACAATCAGGTAATATTAAAAAAATATTACAATGTCGGGATTGCTGCTGATACCCCAAAAGGGCTATTGGTTCCGGTTATTAAGGATGTTGACAAAAAGGGCATAACAGAAATTTCAGTTGAAATGACGGAGTTATCCAAGAAAGCACGTGACGGAAAACTCTCACTCGCGGAAATGCAGGGTGGGAATTTCTCAATTAGTAATCTTGGTGGAATTGGTGGAACGTATTTTACACCGATTGTAAATACGCCTGAAGTTGCTATTCTTGGAGTTTCAAGATCTGCATTGGAGCCGGTTTACATTGACGGAGAATTTAAACCAAGGTTGATGATGCCTCTATCTCTTTCATACGATCATAGAATTATCGATGGAGCTGATGCAATCAGATTTTTGAGATGGGTTATCGAAGCACTGGAAAATCCGTTTTTGATGTCTTTGTAATTAAATCTTAGTCATAGTCTTGATCTTAGTCTTTTTCTAAAGCAAGTTATACAAATGGAAATATTTGGTCACGAAAAGCTAAAAGTTTATCAATCCTCTCTCCAATTTGTTGATTTTGTTTATCAGCATACGAAGGATTTGCCAAAGTCTAATAATATTATAGACCAAATTAATAGAGCATCTAATTCCATTCCTCTAAATATTGCCGAAGGAAATGGAAAGCTTACACCAAAGGATAAAGCAAGGTTTTTTGATATTGCAAGAGGATCTGCCTTCGAGTGTGCAAGTTGTCTAGATGTAATGTTAATTCGTACAATGTTGGATGAATCTGCTGTCCTTCAGGGTAAAATGATATTGCATGAAATTGTTTCGATGTTAGTCGGATTGATAAAAAGTGTTTCGACTCGTGTTCATGATGGGGATCTTGAATATTCTGTTGGGAGTTTAGATATTTAATAATTTATCTTGACTAAGACTAAGACTAAGACTAAAGAAAAAGATTAGAATGAATTGAAATTTTTTAGGAGATATTAAATAGTTATGGCTGAAAACATTAAACTGGCAGTTTTAGGTGGAGGACCCGGAGGATACGCGGCAGCGTTTTATGCCGCTGATTTGGGATTGGATGTTACACTCATTAATCTTGAAGATAATCCCGGCGGAGTCTGCCTTTACCGTGGCTGTATCCCTTCAAAAGCCCTGTTGCACATTTCAAAATTAATTAGTGAAGCTGAAGAGTCCTCAAAATGGGGTGTTACTTTTGGCAAACCCAAAATTGAATTGGAAAAGTTGAGGGAGTTCAAAGAATCTGTTGTTAATAAAATGACCGGAGGACTTGGAATTCTTTCGAAGCAACGCAAGGTAAATTATGTGCAAGGAAGAGGAAAATTTCTAAATTCAAAGTCGATCCATGTCGATTTGGTTACCGGCGGTTCTCAAGAAATTGCCTTCGATTATGCAATAATTGCAACCGGATCGGTTCCAGTTAAAGTGCCCGGAGTATCAATTGATTCCGAGCATGTTTGGGATTCAACCGGAGCTCTTGAACTTTCAGAGATTCCTAAAAAATTGCTCGTTGTTGGCGGTGGTTACATTGGATTAGAACTTGGCTCTGTCTACGCTTCAATAGGAAGTAAAGTATCAGTCGTTGAGATGATGCCGTCATTACTCCCTGGTGCGGATAAGGATATGGTTGCTGTATTATCAAAATCGATCACGCCAAAATTTGAAAATGTTTATTTGAAAACAAAAGTTGTCTCAGTTGAAGAGACTAAAAAAGGGAAACTCAAAGTTACATTTGAGGGTGAAAAAGTTGAAGAGAAAGTGCAAGAATTCGATAAAATTTTAGTTTCGGTGGGAAGAAAGCCGGTTACCCAAGGACTCGGATTGGAGAATACATCGGTAAAAATCGGAGATAAAGGATTTATCGAAACTGATGCACAATTAAGAACAAACGATAAAAATATCTTCGCGATTGGTGATATTGTCGGGCAGCCAATGTTAGCGCATAAAGCGTCGGCTGAAGGAAAAGTTGCCGTTGATGTAATCGCCGGACACAAAGCGGTCTTCGAACCAAACGCAATTCCCGCCGTAGTTTTTACTGATCCCGAATTAGCTTGGGCCGGATTAACTGAACTTGAAGCAAAAGAACGAGGAATCAAAGTTTCTGTAGCGAAATTCCCGTGGGGAGCCAGTGGAAGAGCGACAACCATCGGTAGAAATGATGGAATGACGAAATTAATAATCGATCCCGAAACCGAAAGAATTTTGGGAATGGGAATCGTTGGTGCGGGAGCAGGGGAAATGATTGCGGAAGGTGTCTTGGCAGTTGAAATGTCGGCCCTGGCAAAAGATGTTGCGATGAGTATTCATCCTCATCCGACTTTATCCGAAACAGTTATGGAATCAGCCGAAGCATTTTTCGGTGAAGCTACTCATATTTATCGACCGAAACGCAAATAAGCTTTGAATTTTTGGACTGGGTTTTCATGCAAATTGTGATTACTCAGTCCGGATAAATAATTTTAATCTTGTTTTCATGTAAACATTTTTTTATCCTTCCTGAGATTTATTGATGTGATTCAATTTAATGAGCCCAACTGTTTTCAGATATAAACAATTCAGATTTTTTTTCTTCTCACGTGAGGAAAACAGAAAGCATATACATGTTTATTGCTCAGAAGGTGAAGCTAAAGTGTGGATTGAACCGAAAGTTGAATTAGCAAGAAATTATAAACTTAGCTCCCAACAAATCAATGAAATCATAAGGATAGTGAACGAAAATCGGTCGGAGATAGAAAATGCATGGAATAGACAGTTCGAAAATTGAGGTGACAAATATATCACCGCATGGTTTGTGGTTAATTGTAAATGAGGTTGAGCATTTTCTGCCTTATGAGGAATTTCCTTGGTTCAAAAATTCGGCTGCATCCAAAATATTTAATATTGAATTGCATCATGAAGATCATCTTTATTGGCCGGAACTTGACGTTGATCTTCATCTTGAATCGCTGGACAATCTAGAAAAATATCCACTCATTTCGATTATTTGAAAACCAAACGATCCCATCTCCGATTTCATATAAGTTCATAAAACCAATCATATTTCGTAAATTCGTTCAAAAAGGAGAGTGGTCTTTTGGCAGAATTACGAATCGGGACTTGCAGTTGGAAATACGATTCCTGGAAAGGAATTGTTTATTCAAATAGTGAAGAAATAAACTACCTAAACGAATATTCGCAATTTTATAATTCGGTTGAAATTGACCAATGGTTTTGGTCATTGCACGCTGAAAACAAAATAACGCTTCCTTTCTTCAATGTTGTTAATTCCTACAAAAACTCGGTGCCGGAAGATTTCAAATTCACTGTCAAAGTACCGAATAGTATCACTCTTACTCATTTCTACAAAAAGCAAAAATCCGACCCGCTAATTGAAAACAAACATTTCTTTTCAAATAAATTGTTTGATGAATTTCTACGAAGTCTCGATCCGATTAAAAAACAACTCGGGCCGCTCATTTTTCAATTCGAATATTTGAACAAGCAGAAAATGCCGGCACAACAACACTTTTTCGGAGAAGTGGAAAAATTCGCTTCCGGCTTGGATAAAGATTATCAATATTCATTCGAGATCCGTAACCCGAATTATTTGAGTGAAGAATACTTAAATTTACTTGCCCAAAACAATTTGGGAGTAACATTTATCCAAGGCTATTTTATGCCTTCCATAATTGATCTTTACGGGAAGTATAAATCGCAAATAAACTCAACCACAGTTATCCGATTGCACGGACTCGATCGAAAAGGAATTGAAAATAAAACGGGAGGGAATTGGGATAAAATTGTCGAACCAAAGGATTCCGAACTCCCCGGAATCGTAAAAATTATTGAAGATCTTTTATCGAAAGAGGTGGATGTTTATCTGAATGTAAATAATCACTACGAAGGCTGCGCACCGTTAACAATCAAAAAAATTGAGAAAATGATTTACGGAGAATAATATGAAGGAAAAAACCCGCAGGGAGTTTTTAAAGAAAGGAAGTCTTGCATTTGCCGCAACCGGAATTTTAGGTGCGTGTTCATCAGAAAATTCAAAAAGTTCGCCTTCCGCCATTTCGAATCAAAATTACGAGTGGCGAATGGTGACAACTTGGCCTCCGCATTATCCGATTTTAGGAGAAGGCGCCGACCGATTCGCAAAAGTGGTGGGAGAAATGTCGAACGGCAGATTAAAAATTCAAGTCTATGGCGGTGGAGAATTAGTCCCGTCGCTCGAAGTTTTTGACGCCGTGAGTCAAGGTGTTGCCGAATGCGGTCATGGTGCTTCTTATTATTGGGCAGGCAAAGCACCGGCGACTCAATTTTTTACAAGCATTCCTTTCGGAATGGATGCAGAACAAACTTACGCATGGTTAAATTTTGGCGGTGGAATGGAATTGTGGAAGGAACTTTACCTACAGTTTAATCTTGTTCCATTTCCGTGCGGGAATACCGGAAAACAGATGGGCGGTTGGTATAATCGCAAAATAGAGTCTGTGTCCGATTTGCAAGGATTGAAAATCCGAATTCCCGGAATCGGAGCGAAAATTATAAATAAAAGCGGAGGAACCGCTGTGCTTTCGGCAGCCGGAGAGATTTATACGAATCTTGAGCGCGGAGTTATTGACGCAACGGAATGGATCGGCCCGTATCACGATTGGTTAATGGGTTTTCACAAAATCGCCAAGTATTATTATTATCCTTCCTTCTCAGAGAAACAAGGAGTAATGGAATTAATCATCAACAAATCCGCATTTGAAAGCCTTCCGGCAGATTTACAGCAAATTGTAGCAATTGCCGCGGAACATGAAAATTTGAAAATGTTGACTGAATTCAACACAAAAAACAGCGAATATTTACAGAAGATGAAGACCGAATCCGATGCGGAAATTATTCGATTTCCAGAAGAAGTTTGGAGATCATTTCAAAAATATGCCGGCGAATCAGTTGAAGAGATTGCCGAATCTGATGCATTCAGCAGAAAAGTTTATGATTCATACTCTTCATTTATGAAAAAAATTTCCGGTTGGAGTGAATTAGTCTAGCTGTACATATATGGAATTGAATTCCCGATTTGTACGAAAAAACGGATGAAATTGTTCAAAACCCGTACAATGATGGAATAGGGTTGCCGATATCTACAAAATTGGATTTCCCGTTATTTAAAAACTCCAGGTAGCCAAAGAGTAATTTGAGGAAATAAAAAAATCAACAGAAGCATTATTAATTGAATTACCACGTAAGGTAAAATGCCTCGATAAATATGATTTGTTGTTATTTCCTTTGGAGCAACACCTTTCAAATAAAAAAGAGCAAAACCAAAAGGCGGTGTTAGAAACGAAGTCTGAAGATTTACCGCGATTAGAATTCCTATCCACAATAAATCAATGCCAAAGTGAACGAAAATCGGCGCGACAACCGGAACAATTATAAATGTAATCTCGATAAAGTCGATAAAAAATCCGGCGACGAAAATTATAACCATCACAATCCCGAGGAAGTGCATGGCATCCAAATTTGCCGATGTAATAAGTTGGGTTAAATAACGGTCGCCGCCCATCCCACGAAAAACCAAACCGAATGCGGATGCCCCAACCAAAATCATAAAAGCCATGCTTGTTAGCTTCGTCGTAGTTTGAGAAACTTCGCGTAGAATTGAAATGTTGAACTTCCCTTTCAAAACAGTAAGTAAAGTCGCACCGAAAGCGCCGATTGCCGCGGCTTCGGTCGGTGACGCGATTCCGGCGAAAATCGAACCGAGAACCGCCAGAATTAAAACAAATGGTGCTATGAAAGCGGTTACGACTTGTCTGGTTCTATTATGAGAAGCAAATTCTTTCAACTCTTCAGCTGGCATTGCGGGTGAAGTTTCTTTCTTAAAAATCGCGAGATAAATAATCCACAATAGATAAAGTCCTACGAGACCAAATCCGGGAATAACCGCGGCAATAAATAAATCACCGACCGAAATGTTGAGGACTGATCCGAGCAGAACAAGAACAATACTCGGCGGGATAATTTGGCCCAAAGTGCCCGATGCAGATATAATTCCGGTAGCTACTTTCGGATCGTAGCCTCGTTTTAACATTGTCGGTAAACTCAAAACGCCCATCGTTACAACAGTTGCGCCTACAATTCCGGTAGCCGCCGCTAACATCGCTCCGACGAGTAAAACCGAAATTGAAAGTCCGCCTCGTAATTTCCCAAATAACAAAGCCATTGTTTCGAGCAGTTCTTCTGCCAAACCGGATTTTTCGAACATCACACCCATAAAAATGAAAAGTGGAACAGCCATTAAAATGTAATTGCTCATTATTCCCCAGATTCTGAGGGGAAGGAGATTGAAAAAATTGAATCCAAAAGTGAATAACCCAAAAATCACCGATGCTCCGCCAAGCGTAAAAGCGACCGGAAATCCTGCCATTAAAAGAATTAAAACGAGAAAGAAGAAAATAAGTGGAAGAGCATCCATTAATTACTTTCTCCGGGGAATAGTTTCATGAAGGATTTTAGCAACAGTGAAATTCCTTGCAGTAAAATTAAAAAAGCCGAAAAGGGTAAAATTGCTTTCAAAATATATCGCGCTGGTAAACCACCCGGATCGGGTGAGGTTTCACCGTATTTAAATGAGTTCAAAACAAAATCTTGAGAGGAAATAATAATAGCAATGCAGAATGGGAGCAGAAAAAATAGAACACCAAGAAGATTTATTATTGCTTGATTTCGTTCATTCAACTTTGAGTAGAATAAATCAACCCGAACATGTTCATCGGCGTGCAATGTATAAGCTGCCGCCAGCAAAAAAATAATGGCGAAAATATGCCACTGCAATTCTTGCACCGCAATGCTGCTATCTTCTAAAATGTATCTGGTAAAAACATCGAAACAAACAAGAACTACCAGAAAGGAAGTAAGCCACGAGGTTGCTTTTCCGATAGTTTCATTAAACTGATCTATTTTCTTTTTTAGTGATGACAAATATTGATTCATATTTCCAAATATTACTTTTCGGCTAAGTTAAGAAAATTTCATAATTGTTCGAACTCGGTAAATATGATTTAATTTAGAAAACGGACAATATGATAAACATATAGCCTTAATCAGATAGATTTGTTAAATTGAGAACCAATGATTAAAATCTGTCAAATATAACTCGCCCGGAATATATTAATGGGAATATTCGGTAAAACTAAATTAGAAATTGAACTCGAAAACGAAAATGATGAGTTAAAGAATAAACTTCATTCGTTGCTCGAAAAGTACCGTGATATTGAAGATCTCGAAACCCACATTCAAGATGCTCACGATAAATTAGACGACTTAATTGAAGAACAGAAAATTACCGAAAATACACTTCTAATAACCAACAATGAAATTGATTCGAATACAACTAAAGTAAAAGACTTAAAATCCGAAGTAGAAAGTCTTACCAATAATCGTGATTTTCTTGAAAAGAAGGTCGAAGAATTAAACGCATCCGTTAAATCGATAACAACCGATTTGGATGCAAACACCTCGGTTAATAATGACTTAAAGAAAGAGATAGAAGATAGAAATGAGGAACTGAAAAATTTAAACGAGACTATCAGCGAAAAAGAATCGAGAAACGAATCAATAACTCAACAACTTGCTAAAGCTGAAGAAAATATTCTAAAATCCCGCGATACGGAAAAATCTTTAAATGATTCAATAAAGAAACTGAAAGATGAGGAAGAGAAATTTAAATCAAGATTAAATGAATTGGAAACGAAAATTTCTGTTTCGGAACAAGTTAAATCAAATCTTGAAGATAATTTTAACGCACTTGTTTCCCAGCTTGCCGAAAAAGATAAACTCTATAATGAATTCAATACAAAAAGGGAAACTATCGATAACGAGATTTCCGGAAAAGTTGTTGAACTCAGATCTATGCAGGAAGATGTTGATTTCGGAAAGAAAAAAGTCGCAGCGATGGAAGAAGAGCTTGCGGTAATGCGGGAACAAAAAGTTGAAATGATGGAAGATGTTAAACGATATGAAGGTTTAAAAAAAGAAATTAACTCGGAGATTATTCAACTCAAAGATTCTGAAGAAAAATTAAACGGAAAAGTTGATTCCGTAAAATCGCAACTTGATGAACTTGAAAAACGGAAGTATGAATTTGAAGAATTGTACATCGGAATTGAATCGAAACTTTCGAGCACGATAAGATCATTTGCAGAAGAAGTTGATCTCAGCAAACAAAGGCTTCAAGAAATCAAACAAGAATTATTAGAAAAAGAAAAAGCCTTGCATGAAAAAGAAAAACTTTATTTTGAAACATCGAGCAATGTAGCGGAATATGAGGGTATAAAAAGAGTTCTTATTAAAGAAAAAGAGAAGACCGAAGAAGCGATCGACAACCTTAATCAACAAAAATATTCGCTCAATGAACTTTTGACAAACTTAAAACTAAAAGAAAATCAACAAAAGAATTACATTAATGATCTTAAAATTGAAAGCGAACATTTGCTCTCCAAGAAAAACTTGCTTGAGAAAGAATTGAGTGAATTGCTGGATGATATAAACAAAAACTACTCCAAATCGGAAGGTCGTAAGAATTCAATACAAGAGGAAATCAATCAGAGCGAAAGTATCCTTGATCAACTTGATACTAAAATTAATTCCGCTAGCGAGGAATTAAATAAATTAAAAGAAGAAACCGCTAAAATTGAATTGCAGAAAGAAGAGTACACTGCAAAGATTTCACACTTGGTTGCGTTAGAAAAAAGGATGGATGTCCGGAACCCAGAACTCCGTAATTCTACTCCCGGACAGTTTTTTAATAGCAGGACAGGAGAAGACGAAAAAACAAAATAATTGGAACCTTGCTTTAGTTTTACTGGTATTAGCATTATATTTAACATAATAAAAGACCCACCCTCTTTTTAATCAGCCGAAAAAATGATGGAAACTATGTATAGAATAAAATTTTACATATTGATTACTATATTTTGCGGAATTACTTTGTCGGTCTCGGCTCAAAACAATCCAAAGATATTCGAAAAAAACCCTAATTATGTTCAACAGATGGGTTTATACAAAATCTATAAGCTGAAGTCGGCAAATATTGTTATGTTGGGTAACTCAATTACTCACGGTGCAAATTGGAATGAATTATTAGGACGCACCGATGTTGTTGAACGTGGAATTACAAGCGATATTCTTCTTGGTTATCTGAACCGATTAGAGTTTGTAACAGATTTAAACCCCAAAGTATGTTTTGTTATGGGCGGAATTAACGATATTTATAACTGGCGGCCTGTTGAACAAATTTTCGAGGATTATAAAAAATTAATAATTAGATTGAAAATCAGAGGGATACAACCTGTAATTCAATCGACTTTATATGTCGGTAAAAAATGGCCAAGTTCGGATGACAGGAATCAGGAAGTGAAAAAATTCAACTCGCTTCTTGAAAATTACGCAAAACAAGAAAAGTTGGTTTTCGTAGATTTAAATAGTGAAATGAGTTTTTTAGGATACTTAAAAGAAAATTTAACCTATGACGGAATACATCTTAACGCGAATGGTTTTAAGATTTGGGCGGAAAGAGTCGAAAAAACAATTAAAGAATTAGGAATCTAACAAGAACAGAAGGAGAAATCATGTCGGAACAAAACCAAATTCGGAAGCCGGTATTGATGGTGTTTTTTACAATAATAATTTTAATCGCTGCATCCTATATACCTGCCAAGAGTTCGGTATTTGGAGTTGAGATTAAAGAATTCGATATTCTCGGGGAACTCAAACCCGAAGAAAGCTCATCAGATGAATATGAGTATGATTATGAAGAAATGATTGAAGATGATGATTTCTGGAATAATGACGGATCGATGATTTTTGAGCAAAATCAAATCAATCAAGCTTCATTGGGATTTGAATCTGCCGCCGCAAATTTATATGGTTATTTTTTCACAGGGGAAAATGCTGTTGTAGATAAAGTGGGTTCATTTACCGCGCAAATTAAGCATGAAAAATTATCCGGTAATACTAAGCAGTTAAAACCATTTTTTGATGCTTTAAAAAAATCGAACAAAGAACAAGTTAGAATTGCCCATTATGGTGATTCAATTATTGGTGGTGACTTGATTACCCAAAATATTCGCGACAATCTGCAAAAGAAATTCGGTGGTGACGCTGCAGGATTTTTAGCGATTGCTTCCGAAGATGTAAAATTTCGGATGACTACAAAACACACATTCGACGAAGATGATTGGAAAACAGTAAAAGTCTATAGCAATCTTAGAAAATTACCTATTGGAATAAACACCAATGTTTATACTCCAAAAGGTAAAACTGCAATTGAGTACGAAATTACAAATCATTTCCCACGATTGAATGGTTTTACTGAAGTTAAACTTTATTATAGTGATGCCCAAGCGTCTTCAATTAATTACAAGTTCGATAACAATAAAACGGAAGTAGTTAAATTGAAAGAGGGCTCGGATGTTCAAGAATTAGTGCTGAAATCGAATGGAATTGCAAAAAAAATAAGGATCGAAATTACTCAAAAAGATCAAGCATACTTTTATGGTGTAAGTCTTGAAAACGGTAATGGCGTTTATATCGATAATTTCTCGATGCAAGGTCGTTCCGGTGCTACATTGGTAAAAATACCGCAAGAGCAATTTGAACAATTCGATAAATATCTTGGCTACGATCTTATTGTACTGCAATTCGGCTTAAATGTGATCGGTAAAATTGAAAAAGATCCAAAACGGTATGAAAAAGATATGATTGAAGTTGTCGAACATCTTCAAAAATCTTTCCCAAAAACCGGAATCGTTCTTATGGGCGTAAATGATAAAGGATTCAAAAAAGGAACCGAAATTACCACCGATCCAAGTGTTAAAAGATTGCTCTCAATACAAATGAATGTTGTTAAAAAAACTAACATTGCATTCTGGAATTTATTTGAAGCCATGGGCGGCGAGAATTCAATGGAAGAATGGGTGAAAGCAAATCCACCTCTCGCATGGGGTGATTACACTCATTTTAATAATCAAGGCGCTGAAAAAGTCGCAGAACTTTTTAGCGATGCATTGATTGACGCATATAATTCAAATAAATAATTGAGAATCAATCTAACTATTTTATAGGTGCCCATGGAATCTGGCATTTTTGATCAATTGATGGGGCTGCTTCAGTACGATAAAGCGGCCCCTATGCTGTTTAACAGCGGATTTTTTCTTTTCTTCTTCTTTTTCTGCATACTTTTTTACCAGTTCATTTACAGAAACCAACGCGCAAAGGTATTTTTTCTTCTCACTCTTTCTCTCTACTTCTATTATAAATCAAGCGGATTTTACTTTGTCCTGGTAATTATCTCATCTATAATTGATTTTATCGCCGGTCATGTAATTCACAACGCGAAATCACCTTTAAAGAAGAAATTTTTCCTGATATTGAGTTTGATTACGAATCTGGGATTGCTGGGGTATTTCAAATATACAAACTTCATTATTGATAATGTAAATTCGATGGGAATTGCCTCATTGGATATAATGGATATTTTCCTTCCTGTAGGAATTTCATTCTTTACGTTCCAATCTATGAGTTACACCATCGATGTTTACAGAGGCAAACTTGATCCCGAACAAAATTTTTTCGACTTCTTGTTTTTTGTCTCATTTTTCCCACAGCTTGTTGCAGGTCCGATAGTGCGAGCATCCACATTTTTGCCTCAGATTCATGTAAAGCCGGTTGTTTCGCAAGCGGATATTGGCAGAGCCGTGTTTTTAATTGTCGGCGGATTATTTAAAAAAGCAGTGATAGCAGATTATATCAGTATAAATTTTGTTGACCGCGTTTTTGAAATGCCGTTGCGTTATACCGGCGTTGAAAATTTACTTGCTCTTTACGGATATGCGCTTCAAATATACTGCGATTTTTCAGGTTATTCAGATATGGCAATCGGATTGGCTTTATTGCTCGGCTTCAAACTGCCGATTAACTTTGATTCTCCTTATCAGGCGAAATCTATCACCGAGTTTTGGCGGCGATGGCATATTTCGCTTTCAAGTTGGTTGAAAGACTATTTGTACATTCCACTCGGTGGAAATAGAAAAGGGAAGGAGAGGCAGTATGTAAATTTACTGTTGACTATGCTTCTCGGGGGTTTGTGGCACGGTGCTTCATGGAAGTTTGTAGTTTGGGGAGCAATTCACGGCGCTGCTCTCGCGTTGGAAAAACTGTTTGGATTCCCTGAATGGGTGATGAAGAATCGTTGGACAAAATTTGTGGGATTTCTAATCACATTTCATATCGCGAATTTGTGCTGGATATTTTTCCGCGCTCAATCGTTTGAAATGGGAATGGATATGTTGGAGCAAATTTTTACATTTTTCCAACCCGAAGTTTTCATGCAATTTATTGGCGGTTATACAACTGTATTTGTTTTAATTATTATCGGATATATTCTTCATTTTATGCCAAGATCGGCTGAAGTGAAATTTGAAGGATTAATTACACGGTTACCGTTATTGGCCAAAGCCATATTACTTGCTTTAATGATTTTTATTGTTGCACAATTTAAATCTGCGGATATTCAACCATTTATTTATTTCCAATTTTAGCTAAGTTCTACAAGAATTCAGGGCATCAGCAGATTGATGCCCTGAAAATGCCATCCGAATTTCATTCTATTAATAACCGCTCTAAACATTTAGTCATGATATTTCTATTACTTCCGAAATCATCGGGCTCGTAAAATATTTATTTTCTCCACTTTTGATTTCTCTTTCAGGCAGGAGAAGCACATCATAAAACCGGCTCAAATTACCGGGAAAAATATAGAATGAACAAGTTTGTAAAATACTTTTCTTTATCATCGACCTTTTCCAATAATTAATGATGAAGCTGTAACATTATATTATAGCTTATTACTATTTGATAAAATTAAATGCTATGATTCCCGGGATGAATGATGCGTTTTTATGGAGATGGACTCCGAATGACGCTAACAATACAGTTTTATGATTCTGACTTCTATCTAAAACAGTTAATTCAATCCCGTCATTTGTCACAAAAGTTAATATTTTAATTGATTGCCAAGCATCACACTTAACAAAAGATAGTAGATATTTTATTAGGATTTTCTTGACTTATTCACACGATTTAACCAATTTCATTTGAGGATATAAAAACTAAAGTGTAGCCTTCTGAAAAACACAAAATTATTTAAATATTAAAACATTGAGATGAGGAATGAGAAAGACATTAACTACTTTAGCCATGCTTTTATTGGTCTCTTCAAATTTATTCTCGCAAACGAAACACAAGATTTACTATGATATAATTTACGAATCTCTGGGTGAATCAATCCAGAGCGGATTTGTATTTGAAGGAGAACAATTGGCTTTTGAAAATCTCTCTTCCGAGCAAGAAAGCCAGATTAGAGCCATTTTACCATCGGGATTAGCGAATGCTTTCATAAGAACCTTTTCCGAAATAACGGTCGGTTCTTATTTCCTTTTCGAAAATGGTGCTTTAGCAAACGACATCTATATTCAAATTACTGTTCCGACATTACAGGTGGTTGGGAATTATGTTTACCCGGCTCCGGCCTATGGCTATCGACTTTTTCTTCAATATGATATTGAGGTTTGGGATCTTCCTGCTTCTTATTTGCCCGTTAATTTTGACTATACGAATGAAGCTCAATTCAGACAATATTTTGCGCCAAGTTTCAATCCCAGTTCAGATAACGGTGATTATTATTTCCAGAATGGTAAAACTTTCCAATACAATACTCCAACGGCAAAAACGAAGACGTATTTATTTAATATGATTACCATTCTTCAAAATACATTTTTTACCACACCAGACCCGAATGCGATACGACTTGCGCTGAATTCAACCGTGACCGTTTACTTAGGTTTTGCCTATATGCTTGACAACAAGGGATTCACTTCGGAAGAAATTGCCGCTGCTGTTGGCGTTAATAATGGAATCGAAGAGTTGGGTTACCGTGCAAATCACCTTTCAAAATTTGCCGGCGGACGAGGTAAATTGGCTACCATCACCGCAGCTGATGCCCAATTGATTTTATCTCCTCCTGAAGGTTACCAAAGTGGTAAAAAACAAATTAAGTTGTTCTTCACTCCTGCGGATAGTGTGATATTTAATTCGAACAATGCGGTTGAGGACACTCTTGCCTATCTCAAAATTGGCAAGCAACCCGGTTATTATACTTATATCTCTCTGCCGTTTGATGGTAAAAGAAAAGTAATAGTCCCCAAAAATACATCTCCGGCTCTAACTACCGGACGTTATTACGCCATAATGACTTCTTCCTCCAAGAATAATTTGAGTGATATATTAGACGACGCGAACGAGAATGTAGGACGAGTACAATTTTCGAACGAAATGGAATTTATTGTGGAAGCGGCAGGGGCTCCAAAAGTTACAAGTCCGGTTGGACAAATAGAAGATGCCACACCTAAATTTACTTGGGATCCGATCCCCGGTGTGCCGTTTTATTGGATTTTTGTATCGAGCACACCTTTCGAATTAGAGACTCTTGATGATGGAACTATCGTTGCGAAAGGAGTGAATACGGTTTGGGGAACAATTACAGATCAAACTACCGTAACTTATGGCGATCTAAATCCAAACTCAGCTTATTCCGTTGAAGCTTCTCCGCTTATACCCGGAAACGAGTACAATTATGTTGTACTAAATATGTATGATGATAATGACGCGACTTATGTTAGTGGTGTTTTTGGTAGCGTAAATTCGTTTACGTATGATGCGGAACAAACAATAGATGCTCCTAAATTGGTAGAACCGGCATCAAATTCTGAATATTTTGGCGATGAGTCGATTACATTCCGCTGGGATCCTGTTGAGGGGGCTAATAATTATTCGGTTTATCTGTTTTTGAGAATCACTTCATTTGCCGGCAATGATCAAGAAGTGGATGTTCCGGTATGGAGCTCAACAACCAATGAAACGGAAATTGATTTTCCTGCTCGTGCTTCTATATCAAAAGGAAAGTATGTTTGGTTCGTAACCGCTAATACAGATCAAGGCGCGGGTAATACCAGTAAGTCCAATATATTCGATTATGTAGTAAAAACCGGAGCTTACAGACTTACGGCTACTTCTTCAATTAATAATCAAAGTTTAGTTGGTTTTTCGGTTCAAGTCAGTGCGATAAAGGATGGAATCTCACTCTCCAATCCAATTATAGTTACGAATACAACAACATATACCGATAGCCTTGTGGTTGGAACATATGAGATGACCTTCGAGAAAGATGGGTACGAATCAATTTCTGATGTTTACGAAATTGTTGAAGGTCAAATGACCAATATTTCAGCATCAATGACACCATTACCTTCGAGAATATCAGGTCAAGTTAAAAATGAGAATGGGGCCGGCGTCAGTTCGGCGAATATTCAGATTCTGAATATTGAAACGGAAGAACTATTTAACGAATCCGCTGATCAAACAGGGACTTACAGTATTTATGTTCCACGAGGGACATACCAAATATTTGCATCTAAACCCGGATATACGACATCCTCAACAATCACAAAATCGGTAAGTACCGATCAAGTTATTCTTCCTGATCTGCTTATTAAAAATGACGTCGCGTATATAAGCGGTAAAGTGACTAATGATAATCTTGAGCCTCTTATTTTAACGAATGTAACCGCAACGCAGGGTGATGTAACACAAACGACCAAATCGGATCAGAGCGGAAACTATAACTTTACAGTATCCTCAGGAAACTGGAATGTATCAGCTTCCAAAAACGGATTTATTTCACCGAATCCGGTTACTTTTGAATTAGGCGCGGGTGATAATCTTAAAAATCAAAGTATCGTTTTGATTCCCCGTGCGAATCAAGTATCCGGTTTTGTTTATAGAATTTTTACCGCAACAGATGGCACAAAGGGTAAAATACCTTTCGACAATGTGACGGTGACAGCAACTCCTTCGGTTGGAACTCCGATAAGTGTGGTTTCGGATAAAAGCGGTCAGTATAACTTAAGTCTGAAAAAAGGATCATATATAATAAGTATCACAAAAATTGGCTATACAACTGATCAGCAAGTAAAACTGACATTGAATGTTGCCGAAACTTTGTCAAGTGTCAATTTTACTCTAACGCCAAATCCATCATCTATTTCTGGAAGCATTGTAGATCCCAATGGAGTCGGAATTTCCGGAGTCAAAATAAGCACTTTAAAAGGTGAAACAACAACATCTCTTTTGAGTGGCGCTTATACCATAAGTGTTGCGAGTGGAACAAAAACCCTTTCATATACAAAGAGTGGTTACGGATCTCCTTCACCCATAACAGCTGCAGTAACTCCCGGACAAAATTTAACGGGAATTAACGCGACATTATCACCAAACGCGGGTCAAATTGAAGGTGTTGTTCAATCGGTTCAACAGGCGCTTTCCGGTGCATTAATCACGGCGACATCCGGGGCTACGGTATTACAATCATTGACAAACAGCGAGGGGAAATACTCACTCAATGTTCAATCTGGGGATTGGAAAATAAAAGCTGCAAAATCCGGATTTGTTACAAGCTCTGAAATTACGGTAACAATTGGACCGGGTCAAAAAAGCGGAAACAATAATTTTAGCTTACTGGAAAGTATCGCTACAATTAACGGAACTATTACCAGCAATGGGCTTGCAGTAAAAAATGCTTCTGTACTGGTTGTTGATACTGAAGATTCAGAGAATACATCAAGCTCTCAATCGAATTCTTCCGGTTCGTTTACCGTTACTGTTGATGCTAATCGAAGCTATAATATTACCGTC
Organism: Melioribacteraceae bacterium; assembly: GCA_021739765.1. GTDB lineage: Bacteria > Bacteroidota > Ignavibacteria > Ignavibacteriales > Melioribacteraceae > JAIPBD01. The sequence goes on along the minus strand of JAIPBD010000014.1, from coordinate 92,126 downwards.
AGTAAAACCGGTTATACAAATTATACTACGACATTAAATAACTTGGTAGTGTCATCCTCTAATATTGTTACGGCAACAATTAAAGCTCTTCCTTCATCAATTGCGGGAATTGTGAGTGATGATGCTCAAACTCCTTTGTTGGGAGCAAAAATTGAGGTCAGAAAAACAAGTGACGCAAGTTTTGTAACATCCACAACAACAGATTTCGAGGGAAAATACTCACTCGGTTTGTCGGGTGGTTCATATACAATTACAGCAAGTTTAGCGGGACATATTTCAAGTCAAAATTCACTAACGGTCGGATTAGGACAATCTCTTCAAAACGTTAATTACACATTGAAGGAAAACTACGGCTTCTTAACCGGATCGATTAAAGATGTTTTCGGAAGTGGTATTGCAAACGTGAGAGTTGATTTGACTTCCGAATCTAATTCATCCACGGTAATATCAAATGCCAGCGGTGCTTATTCATTTTCAAGGCTGATTGGGGGCGAATATACGCTTTCATTCAGTATTGACGGATATGGTGACACCTCGTTCGTAACCACGATTGAAGACGGTAAATCAAAAGTTGCCAATATTGTAATGAAACAACTCAACGGTTCAATCAGCGGTGTTGTTCAGGACAATGTTGGGCTTTTACTGGGAAGTGTTTCAATTTCATTGATTAACTCAATAGGTGGAATTACAAATACACTAAGTTCCAATGATGGTTCATATTCGTTTGAAGGTCTTGCATTTGGGACATACTCGGTTTCAGGAGCAAAATCAGGCTACAAAAAGTCGGAGACTGTTCAAGTTCTTATTTCCGCAATATCACCGGCAGGTGTAGCGGATACTCTTCACCTGGTTGCGAATAACGCGGTTCTCACCGGAAAAGTTACTGATCAAAGCGGTGCTATTGTTAGTGGAGTGAATATTTCAATATCAAGTTTGGACGGAGCCGGAAGCGCGGTTACAAATTCAAGCGGTAATTACGAAATTGGAAATCTGTCACCCGGAAAATATCGTATTTCTGCAAGTAAAACTACATACACCGGATTCACAGATTCAGTTGATGTTTCCGGCACAACCACAAAAGATTTTCAAATAATAAAAAATACCAGTGTTATCTCCGGAAGAGTGGTTAATCAATTAGGTGAAACACTCTCATTCCCCGTAAAAGTTGTTGCCGGAGCGCTATCCAAAAGATTATATGAAACTTATACTAAAGATGACGGAACTTATAGTCTTGTAGAAGTCGAAAGCGGAAAAACATATTTGGTTTATTCAGATATATTCAAAGAAGGATATATAAATGATTCAATTCAAGTAACATTGGCTTCAGGACAACTATCTTCAACAAACAATGAAATTGTTGTAAAAATTAATAAATCGGCAATAATTGGAAATACGGATATTGGTGACGCGGTTGTAAATATTACTAAACAGTCAACCGGTGAAAAAGTCGGCGTGTTAAAATCAAGCCAGAATGGAAGTTTCAATCTTAGTTTTCTCGGGCAAGGAACGTACATTGTAGTTCCTCAGAAAGAGGGTTATTCATTCTCACCTTCATCAATAACAGAAACAGTAACTGGAAAAGATTCAGTAACGGCTAATTTTGTTGCAACTAAAAATAGTGGAAGTTTAACCGTTAGTGTTAAGAATTCCTCGGGGGCAGTTCTCGGAGGTGTTAAGGTAACTGTGGTTAGTTCAGATACCACCGTAATTATTGATGAATTTACAAATCCACAAGGTATAGCGTTATTTGATGAATTAGGAGTTGGAACATATTCTGTTCGCGCCTTCTTGGAAAACTATACCTCGGCACCGGCAACAAGACAAGTTAATATAACCGCACAAGGAGCGCTCTCTACCGATTTTGTTCTGTCCCGAAATAATTTCTCGATTACGGGCACGGTTAATCGAAGATCAGGAACCACATTAACTCCCGTTTCAGGAATTACAGCTAAGTTATTTTATTCTGAAACCGCACAAGCATTTACGGCAGTTACGGGTTCTGACGGAGTTTATACAATCGCAAATGTACCGAGAGGCGACGCGATAATATTTGCGGTGAAATCAGGATTTATATCTGATACCACAGATGTTACTTTCGGATCAGGTGGAAATGTAACTCAAAATATCGAGGTTGTATCTACAACCGTTAATGTACGTGGTAGATTACTTTACGCGGGTCAAGGTTTATCGAACATCAAAGTTCAAGCAACATCCCTTGCTCAATATATAGCGATTACAAGATCAGACGGTCGTTTTACATTTAGCAATCTTCCGGTTAGCCCCGCTGCTGGTGACACGACCATCTACTCGATAAATGTAGTTGATGACAACCTTCCGGGCTTAAGTCAAATTATCCGAATTCCTTCTGATGCGATTGGTGGCGCGGATATCAGTATCGCGGATTTCGTTGTACCGAGTGGACAGATTATCCTTCAATTCTCTGATGGAGTTACTAATGTTGAAGGTGTTCAACTTAGTTTAACAAAACCGGATGGAACAACTGAAAGCAAAATAATCGGTACGACAGGTTCTTATTCCTCAGCCGCAAATCTAATTAAAGGTGGGTATAAAATTGCCGTTTCAAAAGCGGGCTATTTGTTACCGGACGAGTTATCAACAAGAATTTCTCTCGAAGCGGACACCTCCAAGGTTGTGAAAATTATTTATTTACCATATCAATTTAAACAAATTGATTCTCTGAATGCTGATGAAGCCAAAGCGGTTAATATTACATATAAAGTAAATCGTAATAATCCGGTGGCAAATCTTTACTACAAGAAAAACTCTGGGAATCAGTTCACAGCGGTTCCTATGACCGATAATGGAACAGGAGTAATTTCTGCCTCAATTCCCGCACAATTTAGTATTGAAGACTTAAACTATTATGTTATTGTCAATGATACCGTTGATAATATTACATATTCGTCAATCGAATATACAGTTACTCCGAGAGCTAAAGGAATTCTCTCATACTTGGATATAAATCCACAAATTAACAATCTCGTTCTTCGTAAAGGGGATGAATACACGATTGATCTTATTATTAGAGATGGTGTTACAAACTCATTGATCGATCAGTTTGCTGAAGGCGGACTTGGTACAATTGAGTATGAAGTGCAATCGGATATCGGGGCGGCAATTACATTCCCTCGTACAAACGATAAAAGTCGAGCTAAAATAAGAACAGATGAAGTTGGAAATATTGTGATTAAGATTACCGTTCAACTTCGAGGTGTTACATTAAGCAAGACGATAAATGCGACTGTTACCGATTCTCCGCTCGCAAAAATAAACGTCTCTTCACCATCAAAAAGATTGAGTAACAGATCAACCGGACTTCAGTTCGTATACAACGGTGTTGATGTCGCGAAGAGAACGGTAACTTTAGGCAATAACCTTAAATGGTCAATTGATCCTGCAACATCAGGTACAATATCCGGTACCGGATTCTTCGTACCGACTGATACAAGTTTTATCGGAGATGTAACGGTTACGGTTACGGATTCATCAAGCGCGGTATTCGGTACTTTCGATCTTTCGATGTTTGCTGAAATTACAGCGAATACAGGTATTACTTTCTCAAATAAGAAAGGATTAACTATTCAGATTTCAAAAGGATCTGTAACAAATCCTATTGAGTTAAATATTTCGCAAGGTTCATCGGGACCATCGAAGAAATTTTTCTCTCCTTTAGGTACCGATAAATCATACACAGTTTCGGATCTGATTTATAATATTCAATACAGGTCGAATATAGCTTTAGTGGGTGATAGTTTATTAAAACCTGCCAGCATGGAAATTGATTTAGATGAATCACTAAGATTTAACGTAGGCAACAAAGTTGTCGCATATTACGATAGTGAATCAAAACAATGGTTGATTGCGGAAATTCCTAATTTACTCGGTAAGAGTAAACTGACTAATTCATTCCAAAAATTTGGTCAATATTCTGTTCTTTCTGAAAACGAACCATTAGGATTGAAACACCTCAGTGTTCTTCCGAGCCCGTTCTCACCTGAAGTTGCACCATTAAAAATCGGATATTTCTTAACTACAAAAAATACTCATGCATATGTTACTATTAAAATCTACAATGTACGAGGTGAATTGGTAAAAACTGTGTTAGATAATGATCTTCAAATTGGAGGCTTATACGGCAGTTCATCCGGCGAAAAAGAAATAACCTGGGATGGAACCACAGATTGGGGTACTATTGCAAACAACGGTCGGTATATTATCAAAATTAATGTGAAAGATAATGAAGATGACGTTGATGACATGATTCAAGTAGTTCTAATAAAATAAGGTTTTAATTAGAGGGAAAAATGAAAAGAAAGCTAAAACTAATAATTCTCTCCGTACTGATGTCTTCTGCAATAATTGCACAAGACAAATCCGGAATTGCAGGCTCTTTCGTTGATATTGGGTTTGGAGCAAAGCCGGTTAGTCTGGGAGGCGCATTTGTCGGTCTGGCTGATGACGTTAACGCGGTTGTTTGGAATCCGGCCGGGTTGTATAATCAGCGTCAAACGCAAGCTGCGTTTACTTACACAAGTCAGCTTGGATTGATTGATTATCACTATTTGGCTGCATCAATGCCATTTGACGACGAGAGGGTTGTTGGAATTGGCTTGATTACATCAGGTGATGAAGCATTGAGAGAGTGGACTTTCCAAGGATCTTATTCGCAAAAACTGTTTTTCCTTGCCGTTGGAGCATCCGTAAAATTAAGATATGCATCCTTTGGCAACAACGGTTTGAGCGCTTCTGATTTCGTTCTTTTTGATGAGACTGAAATTACGGCGGGACTTGCCAATCAAGTTAAAGGTTCAGCTTTCGGATTTGGCTTGGATATCGGCTTGCTCTACGAAGCCACGGAATCTCTGAAATTTGGTTTATCTGTTCGCGATTTAGTCGGAGTGTTGAGTTGGGATTCAGAAACATCGCACACCGAGAATCTGGCTAAAGGCAAATACACCGAAAATGTACCTACCGAGTTAATTATTGGTTCTTCATTTTATTTGACTCCCGATGTGTTGTTTGTTGCTGATTATAACCCGTCACTATACGAAGATGTTAGCGATAAATTAAGATTCGGAGCTCAAACAGCAATTTATGATATTGTATATCTCAGAGGCGGATATCAATACTTCTTAAATGAAGTTGAAGATGAAAAGCTTGTGCTTGGTTTGGGCGTAAATCTTAAATCCGTAACCGATATGAATATAATGATTGATTACGGGTATATGATTGAAGATATAGCAAATTCTCAAAGATTTTCATTAAGCGTTAGCTTATAAAACAAGAGGAAACAATGAAAGTTTTTACTAGACTTTATTTAGTTTTATTCATTTTACTCCCGGTAATGATGTTCGGACAAGATGACGACACACCTGTAATGCAGTATTTTGTCGGCGGTAAAATGAAACTTGGTCTAAATATGGGCCTTAATCTTGGTGGTGCGGGAATTGGCACCAGCACTTATGGTGGAATAATATCACCAACTGTAAGTAATGGTGTTGCGGGAATATTTTCTAATCCGGCAGAACTTGCAAACTTGAAATCAACACAAATTCATTTTAATACACGCCTTCCGATTTCTTCCGGTCTCTTCGGACTTGGTACAAATGACATTTTATCCGAAAGTACTCTCAAAGAAACCACCGATGAAATTATCAATCAAGAAGGAACGTTCATTTTTAATGATGGAAGTTATAGGGAAGATATCAAAGCCTCGGAAGCCGAATTTGGATTGACCGGTGCACTTAGTTCGTTCACAATTGGAATGAACGTGATGGACGGGCTTTCGATTGCTATCGGTTATTATAATCCTTTAAGCTACTCCACTAAATTTTTAATTAGTGGAATCGGGATGATTTTGAGAACCAGTCGTACTGTCGGTAATAATGTTACAAATATTGATATGGATCTTACTAGCAGTTTTATTTCCGAAATGGAGCTTGATTATAACCAGATTACTTTTGGTGCCGGTTATGAAGTTTATAAGAATGAATCCTCCCAATTAACAGCGGGTGTTTCAGTTACGCGTTATCAAATGAGAAACAGATTGAATATTGGTTATTACACACAAGGCTCGATGATTCTTAGCAATGTAAATGAATATTATTTTAATAATCCGAATGACCAAAATCTAAACTTTGATGATGGAGAAACCAACAAGCTATACTGGAATGCGTTTGGTAATTATAAGGATAATAAATATGGTGTAAAATTAGCCGCGACTTATGCAATGAATTTTGAAAACCTCTTTATTAGCTCTGCGAAATTCACACTTGTTTATGATCAAATACCCGAAATGACAATGACTGATCCGAACGCGATTTCAGAAAGTTACCAACCTAAATTTATAACAGGTCGATTTGGCGATGACGCGAATCCGGTAGATTTTGTTGTTGATTCCATTGATCTTGCAAAACCGAATTTAACTGTTCCGGCGTTTAATGTTCACTCCGACAATGTAATTGTATCGGTCCCTTCATCTGTAACTTTTGGAACAGACTTAACATTTAGTTCTTTTACATTATCAACCAACATAGTAAGTTATTTGAGCGAAGTCAGTTATAAATACGATAAATACAAACTTGGAATCGATCCCAGTTTCGGTTTTAAATTTGGATGGGATATAAAAACCGCCGACAAATTTGAAAATTCCAGCATACTATTGTGGCCGCTTAGACTAATGTATCTGGATTTTGACGGAATTATTCTTCAAGCATTTGGTGAATCAACCGGTTACCGAAATCCTCATTATAGAATGGGTGTTGGTTTAATGTTCGGTGACGCGATAGCCGAAGGTATGGGTGATGATATGAAGAAGGATCTCCAAGATGGATTGAGCTCCGGGATGATCACAGGCTTCTCCTTAGGGCGTCAATACACAATTCTTGATAATGTTCACATCGGTGTTATGGTTTACGGTTTCCCGGATTTCTTCATGAGATATTCTGTAGCGGTAGGAATTTAATTTTAACGACTTCCCGGTTGAATTAATCAGCCGGGAAGTTAACTGCCTCTTAATTCACTTCCCCATTGAAATTTCTTCCAACATTTTTTTAGCATTCTTGTTTTTCGGATTTAGCTCTAAAGACTTCTTATAATATTCTATAGCCTTTTCTGAATCACCGTTTTTAAGATAGGCTTCAGCAAGTGAATCCCATGCATTCGCGGACTTACCATTTGTTTCGGCATTTAACTTGAACAACTCCAAAGCAATTTTATTATCACCATTGTGCAAATATTTATAGCCGAGAAAGTTTAATTGACCTTCGGTGAAATCATACGAAGCGCTTCCATAAAATTGCTCCTTTAAGTCATAATATTTTTTTACAGCGCTTTCAATTCCCTTATTTACAATTTCTTCTTCAATAACTTGAGAAAGATGTTTCGGTTTTGGAATGCCGTGATGACAAGTTACGCACCCTGCAAATCCTTTGTTGCCGGTAATTTCTTGAATTCCGGCGAGATGATCATTATTTATTGATTGTAGCATTTTATACATTTCACGCGCTACAAGTTTTGTTTCTTTTAAATCCGAAGCAAAATTAATTTCATTTAGTGTGTTTCCTTTCGAGTCATCATGGCAATAATTACATCTTACTCCGAGTCCGGCTGTGAACATCATCATTGTATTTTTAAGTTGTTGTGGCGTTATCGAATCCGGTAAAACTTGAAGATTGCTCGTTTCATTGTTCCATGAAAATTTGTTTTGAGCCGAGAGGTTTTGAAGAAATAAAAATGTGAGAATGAACGTATAGAATGGGAGCGATTTTTTCCTCATATAGATTCTCCTAATTATTGGTTATAAGTTTGACGTAAGAATCCCTACAGTGTTCAAAATCTTGCTGTGAATGTAAGGTAAGAGTCGGCTAATTTACAAATTGCGCAATCAAGGTTAGTTTTAAATCTATAAGTCCCGCCGAAACGGGACTTAAATGTAAGTAGTGAAGAATTAATAAAAAAAATTAAACATAACTTCCATCGATGGAAGTTTGCACCTTTGTGCTGAACAAATATAAGAATTTTCCTACTTTCTTCAACAGTCAGATATAATTTGACCAAAGTTAATTACTTAAGCACCGCGGTAACTTTTTCGGCAGCTTGCTGCAATCCAACGGCGACTTCAAAATTTAAACCAGATTTTTCTAACAATACGCCGGCTTCTTTGGCATTTGTCCCTTCCAAACGAACTACTATGGGAATCTCCACACCTATTTCATTCACTGCATCAATTACACCTTGAGCAACACGGTCACAGCGAACAATTCCACCAAAAATATTAATTAAAATCGCTTTTACATTTGGATCGGAAAGAATTATTTTGAATCCGTTAGCCACGGTTTCTTTGTTTGCTCCACCGCCCACATCAAGGAAGTTTGCGGGTTCGCCACCTGCTAATTTGATGATATCCATCGTTGCCATTGCAAGTCCGGCACCGTTTACCATACATCCGACATTTCCGTCTAATTTTATATAATTCAGATTAAATTTAGAAGCCTCGATTTCAAGCGGTTCTTCTTCATCAAGATCGCGGTATTTTACGATTTCCGGATGTCTGTATAATGCGTTATCATCAAAATTCATTTTAGCGTCAAGGGCAATTACAGAGCCTTCTTTTGTTACGACAAGCGGATTAATTTCAGCTATCGAGGCATCTGTTGCGTCGAAAGCTTGATAAAGAGCCAATAAAAATTTAACCGCATTTTTGAACTGTGTTCCCTCCAAGCCCAAACCAAACGCGATCTGTCTTGCTTGATATGCTTGCATACCGACAGCAGGATCAATTGCAACCTTCAGAATTTTTTCGGGAGTTTCAGCAGCGACTTTTTCTATTTCTACGCCACCCTCGGTTGAAGCCATAACAACATTTTTGGATTGTGCGCGGTCGAGTGTTATTCCGACGTATAACTCGCGGTCGATATTTACACCTTCTTCAATGAGTAATCTTTTTACTTTTCTTCCTTCGGGACCGGTTTGATGTGTTATTAGCTGCATTCCGAGAATTTCTTTCGCTAACGAGTTAACGTCTTCCGCGCTTTTGGCTAATTTAACTCCTCCGCCTTTTCCTCTACCACCTGCATGAATCTGAGCTTTTACCACCCAAATTTTTCCACCCAGTTTTTCGGCTGCTTTTGAGGCTTGCGCAACCGTACGAGCCATTTTACCCTCGGGGACGGGTACATTGTATTTTTTCAGAATTTCTTTTGCCTGGTATTCATGAATTTTCATTTCGACCTGCTTATTAAATTATCGAGTTAACAAATTTATAAAGAATTGGTTTAATGCCCAAAGATGTTTTCTAATTATCGGTTTAAGAGTAGGAATTCATCAAAATTACTCTGATGAATTTGATTGAATTCTGAATTTGGATAATTATTTTTCCAGGCTGGCGGAATCTTAGACTTACTTTCCTTCCATTTGAATTCATAAGCGAATAGTTTTCCGTTCCTTTCTTCAATCCAATCAATTTCTTGTTGATCGTATGTCCGCCAAAAATAGTTGTTGGAAGTAATGTTAAAATAGTGTTGAGTTTTTATTCTCTCTGAAATAGTATAATTTTCCCACAATTGTCCTATATCGTTTCGCAGACTTACCGGTTCCAAATTTGCTGTTAGGGCGTTTCGAATTCCATTATCATAAAAATACCATTTCGAATTTTTAGTAACTTCTTTTCTCAGGTTTCGACTGAAACCGCTGATTTTAAATATTATAAAAACCTTTGAAAGTAAATCGAGATATCGCGCTACTGTATTTTTCGACATGGATAAATGGTTACCAATTTCAGAAAGCGAAACTTCCGAACCAATTTGAAAAGCAATTAATCTCAGCAAGCTCAATATTTTATCGGATGCTTTGATATTTTCAAAAGCCAGGATATCTTTCAGTAAATAAGAGTTAATTAAATTTTTAAGATATTTACTTTTTTTATCGAAAGTTGAGTAATTAATTAACTCAGGCATGCTGCCGAAAACTAATCTATTTAAAAGAGCATCTTTGTGCTGAATTACTGATTCATATTTTCTGATTTCTTTTTCGGAAATCGGGAATATTAATAAATCCTCTTTTCTTCCGGTTAAGGGTTCGCCGGATAAATTGCGGACGTCAAATGCGGAGGAGCCGGTAGCAACTATTTTTAAATATTTCAGGTTATCAACTATTAACTTCAGTACTTCTCCAATTTTAGGAATTTTTTGCGCTTCGTCGATCATTAGTAATTCTTTTTCCGCAAATAAATTTTTATAATTTTCGATACTCCTTCTTTTGAGCAATTCATGAACCGCAAAATCTTCTCCATTCCAAAAAACAACCTTCTCGCTTTTCTCATCAAATATTTTGTTAAGTAAGAATGTTTTTCCTACACGACGCGGACCTAACAAAAGCAATACTTTGCCCGGTTTGAGGGATTCAATAATACTTTTTTCTAAGATTCTTTCAATTTGCATATTTGTAGAAGTTGTCTGTTTATCGGAATACCGTCAACTAACTGACGGTATTTAGCTAAATACCGTCAGTTAGTTGACCTAATTTAGCTGAATTTGGTCAATCAAGCAAATTTTGGGTAAAAATAACCCGATACGTATGTACCGGGTTATTAAAATGAAAGGGGGAATTTTCTATTTTTCATCCATAAAAGGATATCGCCAATTTTTTGGTGGGTCGAAAGTCTCTTTCATTGTTCGTACCGACATCCATCTGAGCAAGTTCATTGCGCTTCCGGCTTTGTCGTTTGTGCCTGAAGCTCTTCCGCCGCCGAAAGGTTGTTGACCGACTACAGCTCCCGTTGGTTTATCATTAAAATAAAAATTACCGGCTGAGTTTTTCAATCTGTCAGCCATATAAACCAATGCTTTCCTGTCCTGAGCAAAAATGGCCCCGGTTAGCGCATAAGCAGATGCCGTGTCACAAGATTCCAATGTTTCGTCTAGTTTTTCATCTTCATAGACAAAAATTGTCATAACGGGACCGAATATTTCTTCTACCATTGTTTTGAAGTTCGGATTGGTTGTAACGATGGTCGTAGGTTCAATGAAAAATCCTTCTGAATCATTATACTTGCCTCCGGTTATAAATTCAGCTTCATCCGATTCATCGGCATATTTGATGTATTCGGTAATAGTTTCATATGCACCTTGATCAATTACAGCTCCCATAAAATTGGTAAAGTCTTCAACATCACCCATTTTTACATCTTTTACTTCCGCGACATACTTTTCTTTGAATTCGCTCCAAATTGATTTAGGAATGTACATTCGTGAAGCCGCGGAACATTTTTGACCTTGGTATTCAAAGGCACCGCGAATTGTAGCCGAAACCAAAGCATCAACATCCGCAGTTGGATGTGCGAAAATAAAATCTTTACCGCCGGTTTCGCCAACAATTCTTGGGTAATAATTACTTTCGCTGAGATTCTCCGCGATAGTTTTCCACATGTTTTGGAAAACGGAAGTCGAACCGGTAAAATGAACTCCCGCGAGGTGTTTGCTCGTCATGGCCGGATTTCCGACTTGCGATCCTGAACCCGGGACAAAATTTATAACTCCATCCGGCAGACCTGCTTCTTTTAACAAAAGCATTATATGGTATGCTGAATACACCGCGCTCGAAGCGGGTTTCCACAATGCCACATTTCCTACCATCGCGGGAGCGGTTCCCAAGTTTCCACCGATAGACGTAAAATTGAACGGTGAAACAGCAAAAACAAATCCTTCCAAAGCACGATATTCCAAACGGTTCCAAACTCCTTTTGTTGAAATCGGTTGGTCGGACATTAATTGAGTCATATAATAAACGTTAAAATTCCAGAAATCGATTAATTCACAGGCGGCGTCAATTTCTGATTGGAAAGCAGTTTTTGATTGATTGAGCATTGTTGTTGCATTAATAGTCGAACGCCATGGTCCCGAAAGCAATTCGGCTGCTTTAAGAAAGATTGAGACACGATGTTCCCAAGGCATCTCAGACCATTCTTTTCTCGCTTCTAGGGCAGATTCAATTGCCTCCTCAACTTCTTCTTTACCGGCTTTGTGATAAACACCCAATACATGTTTTTTGTTGTGTGGGATAATCATTTCGGCAGTATTTCCGGTTCTAATTTCTTTTCCGCCGATAATTAAAGGAACTTCAATCTGTTTGGATTTTAGTTCGAGCATTTTTGCTTTTAATTCCTCCTTTTCCGGACTTCCGGGTTTGTAACTTTTTATAGGTTCATTAACCGGAATAGGAACTTTGAAATAAGCATTTGACATCTTTATACCTCCTGTGGTATCAAAATTTGTTTGAAAAAACAAAATATTAGACAAAATCTCTTATTGAAAAATAGTTTTATGGGCGGGTATTTCCAAGTTCCATGATTGAGCAATAATAAATTTGAAGAATATAAAAGAGAGTATATTTGCCATTGAGTAACTATGCTAAATTATATATTTTAAACTAACAATTAAAATCAGCCATGATATCTTCTACGTTTAGAAAATTTGTTCCTCTATTCACAATCTTGATCCTTTTTTTAATGTCGTGTGAAAATAACTACGTTGAGCCTGAAACACTTCCGAATAATTTGAAAATCGTATCTCCAGAAAATTTTTCTGTTTTTGCACGCAATTCTAAGATAGAATATTCTGCATTGTTGGATAACGATATAGATACTTCTCAAGTAAAATGTAATCTGACGTGGTTTTCTGATGAGGATGGAATTATTAATAGGCAAAAAGTTTTGACACCCGGTAAGCATAAGATAATCGCTAGTATGAAATGTCTTGAAACAATTTTTAGAGATAGCGTAATAATATTCATATCGGATTCAATTGGTGTCCCTTTGGTTTATACTGATAAAGATTGGGATATAATAAAGTTTAATGGCGATATCTATAATATGACTCTTGATATTAAAGATCGAATTTATTTAGTTTCAAGCGAAGATGGTTTATACTACTTTGATCGATTCAAATGGAAAAACTATCGGGAAGAAGATGGGCTGTATTCAAATATTCTTCAGAGCCTATTTTATAATGAATTGGAACAAAAATTATATATAGGCTATGGCTTGAACCCGGGAATTTCTACATTAAAGGATGAGTCAATAGAATTTATAGCGATGCATGACTCATTGGGAGGAGACGTTCACGCAATAAATTTTGACCAAAACAACACTCTTTGGGCTATTACGCACAATGGTAGGCTTGTTTATCGAGATAATTCACATTGGAGAACAGTTGAAGCACAATCAGGTAATTTTAGAAACATTCATCCTCAACACATTATATTTGATGAAAACGGATTATTGTGGATTTTTGGCGACCATTCGGGCGGTATGATTTATAATGGAACCGGTTTCGTTCATTTAGCCCACCGGGATTTTTCAGATGTTGCCTTTTACAGTAGCGAACGAAAATTTTTAAATAATTACGGTGATGCGATTTATATGTATTCACCAAATGATACGATAATTTACAAAGTCGATGATGAAAGATATGGGTTTGGTATCGCATTAGGTAAGAAGGGAAATATATGGGTTCCTCACAAAAACGGATTACATAAATTTAATGGGGACACTTGGGAAAAAATATCTATTACTAACTTCAATCCTTCCGGATCGGCTTACAGAGGACAAATTGCTGTTGATTCCAAGAACAATATATGGTTTGTGGTTCACAACTACCTTTTCTGCTATAAAGGTGAATCGTACTGATATCGAAACCTTGATCGCTTCGACAAGCCTGCCCGACTTTGTAGGGCTCAGTAAACGAGGTTTTTCAATTCAAGTTGAGTTAAAACAAGCATAGTACAAAGCTCTTCTCTATTCTTTTTAAATTCGTTTAGTTAAATTTCAAGATCTTAAAAATATTCGGATCGAAATCAATTACGGCTCGGGGGATTCAAATTGTTAGAAAAAACATATAGTCGGTTTCTGAGCATGAGAGCAAAAAGAATAGAAATAATTAATATCGGTTGCTGTGCTTGAGTATCCAATAAGGTTGCGATCAACTAACATCGGTTGCTGAGCTTGTCGAAGCAACGGGGAACGATCAGCCACCCCTCATTTATTTATTACTTTTCGAAAGTCCCGGTAAATCGTCAAATTTCCCTTCAATTAGAGCAATTTTCTTTTTTCTGCTCCAGCCTTGAATTTGTTTTTCTCTGTAAAAAGCTAATTCAATCCTATCAAATTCTTCGTAATAAATTAGTTTTAGTGGACGGCGAGCCATTGTATATTTGGCTCCTATTCCCAAACAATGTTCTTCGTATCTTCGTTCAAGGTTGTTGGTGCTACCGGTGTAGGAGCTGCCATCACTGCATTCCAAGATGTACATGTATCCTTTTGGCATGAGTATTTATTGGGTTTTTATTTGATGTTTAATCGATTCCAAAGTTCGCTTCGACAAGCCTGCCCGACTTTGTAGGGCTCAGTGAACGCGATTTCTGAATTCAAGTTCACTCCGACGGACTCAGCGAACGAGGTTTTTCAATTCAAGTTCACTTCGACGGGCTCAGTGAACGAGGATTTTCAATTCAAGTTTCACTTTAGCGAATAACGGAAAATGCAATTTACTTTCCATTATCCTCAAAAATCGAAGCTTCGATTCCTTTATTTATAACATAGTTTTGATATTTGACTGTGACACTTCCGGTAATATTTTCACCGCTGTATTTGTTTTTTCTCTTTTTGGCATCTTTCGGATCGGTGTTGTTGTATTCGCCGGTAATGGTTGCGGGAAGTTGGAAATCTTGTACGTTAAATTCGAAAGTAACTTCTGACGGTAAAATTTTTTGATTTTTATCTTGATAAGAGAGTGATATTGAAAGCGTCCCGCTTTTTTTGGAAGTCGATTCCAATTTACGGATGACATGTTCCGTTTGGTCAATCCAAATGGTAGAGAGAATAATTTGTGAAGAATCATCCAACGGAATAACTTTGATTACATCGACCATGCTTCCGTTCAATTTTTCTTCTTTGGTGTAGATCGCATTGTATTCACCTTTGAACAAACCTATTGGTGAGAAATTCATTCCTTCTTTCGGCAACAGAGCGAATCCGTCAGATTTTAATCGAACTGAATCCGGTTTTTTGAAATACAATTTCGCAGTCGATTCCGGAACATTCAAAAAATTCACATCTATTGAAATAGTAACATCAACAACATAATCTTGAATTTGATTGAATTTGGATTTAACCTTTTCGATCAATTCATACGGATCTTTTTCCTGCGCCGAAATAGTAGCCGCAATCAAAAAAAGCAACACTAATTTTTTCATAAATCACCTACGATAAAATATCTTTCCTTTTAAAAATGAATAACGTCAATAAATAAAGTCCTATTATATGCGCGGTGAGAATAAGACCCGAATTTACAATTTGCGGTAAATCTACCGGATTACTCATAAACTCACGCCAAGCATTCATATGATTCGTAAACAAATAGGGTTTAATTACATCCAGGGCTTCAATTGGAAGAGCGGAAATAATTATAAAAATTATTATCACAGCCATACTTGCAACAATCGGTCCGATGGCGTTTTCCACTAGAGATGAAAAGAAAAATGAAAGTGCCATAACAGTTGTCATACTCAACGCAGAATATCCGAAAGCCAAAATGAATCTCCACAAAACATCATCAGCCGCAAAGATGTAAATTTTATCTTTCAAAACTAGAAGTTCGCCCGTTCCGAATATAATTATACTTACCACCAGTCCCATAAACATCATCCACAACAGAAGCAAATTTGTATAAATCGTTCCGGCTAAAAATTTCGAAGTAATAAATTGAAATCTCGTAATCGGTCGTGTCATCATCATTCTATAAGTTCCGGCAGTTGCTTCGCCGGCAAGAATATCTCCGCCAACAAGAACGATCAAAAACGGGATGTGAATTATTAACGATTGCTGCACCAAATGTGCGACCAAATAACCGTTGAACAAATCCCCCACGAACACAAAGGAGTTTTTTAATCCCTGTGTAGCGAAGTTAATCAGTTTATCGCCTTCGTAAACTAAAGCAATCTGTACGATAGGAATCAAAACGCCTATTGCGATAAAACCGATATATGTTCGCCATTTACTAAATATTTTTTGAAGCTCGAGAGAAACTAATAAACTCATTCTATGTTTTCTTTGGTTATGTTTAGAAAATATTCTTCAAGTGATCTTACGGGAACAACTGAGCTGACTTCAATTCCGTTATCGACGAAGAATTTATTTATTTCGTGAATCAAATCTTTGTGAACATTAAAGATAATTTCATTTTTACCTTCAGAATCTACGTCGTTTAACCATTGAGAATTTCTGATCAACTCTAACGATTTTTGAATATCGCTTACTTCGAAAGTGACTTGTAGTTTATCTGTATTCAAGAGGTTTTTAACTTCACCCTCAATTCTTTTTTCGCCTTTATTTATGATAATCATACGGTTCGCGATCAATTCAACTTCGCGCAAAATATGCGAAGAAAGAAAAATTGTTTTGCCCTGGTCTCTGCTTAATTGAATTATCAAGTCGCGAATCTCTTTGATTCCCATCGGGTCAAGTCCGGTAGTCGGTTCATCAAGAATTATCAGCTCGGGATTGTGGAGCAAAGCTTGTGCAATTCCGAGCCGTTGTTTCATTCCATGCGAAAAAGTTTTTACTTTGCTTTTCCATCGTTTATCTAATCCGACAAGTTCGAGAATTTCCATCAAACGTTTATTTGAAGTATCGGCACCGGAGACTTTCCCGAGAATTTCCAGATTTTTATATGCTGACAAATACAAGTAAAAATCGGGTTTTTCTACAATCGCACCAATTTTGCTCAAAATCTCAATTCGATTTTTTTTAAGCGGAAGCCCGAAAATTTTAATATCTCCCGCGGTTGGTTCGATCAGTGTGAGCAACATCCGGATTGTTGTACTTTTACCGGCTCCATTAGGACCGAGGAATCCAAAAACATCACCACGGTAAACATTCAAATCGAGATTGTTTACCGCGACTAAATCCTTGTACTTTTTTGTTAATCCTTTTACTTCAATTACTTTTTCGTAAGACAAATCATCTTCCTCAAATCAAAATTTTTTGTTGTTGATTGCGTTAAAAATTGCATTGTGTATTTTTGGCCGAAACCCAATTATTGATGTATTATCTCTGGTCGGGTTAACCCGATTAGTGAGTAAAACAACAAAAGTATTATTTTCTTTATCTGCCCAAACTGATGTTCCCGTATATCCGGTGTGACCAAATGTGTTCATTGAGAACAAATCTCCTGCAGAAGAGTTCATTTCGGATTTAGTATCCCAGCCTAATCCTCTGCTTGACTGATCCGATTGTTTGGACGTCCAATTTTTTACTATGTTCGGATCAAATATCTGCACGTTGCCGAATCTACCATTATTCATTAAAGTATACACGATTTTCGCGATATCCATCGAAGACGAGAATAAACCGGCGTTACCCGAAACACCATTTAGTAGCGAAGCAGTTTCATCGTGTACTTCGCCTTGTAAAAGGCGGTTTCTCCAATATTGGTCAACTTCAGTCGGGAGGCAATCATTCACAAATTCCTTTTTCGGATTAAAAAAGGTTCTTTGCAGATTTAACGGTTCAAACAAATTGTTTTTTAGAAATAAATCCAAACTCATCATCGCTTTTTGTTCGATTACTTTTTGAAGGACAACAAATCCTAAATCACTATAAATATATTTTTCTCCCGGAAACGCGACAAGTTCTGAATTGAAAATGTCGTTTAGCACATCTTCGGAAGATGAGAAATTTTTGTAGAACTGTTTAAATGCGGGAAGTCCGGAATTATGAAGCAACAAGTTTTTAACAGTTATTTGTTCTTTTGCGTTGTTTTCAAAATCGGGAAGAATATCAACAACTTTTTCTTCGAGTTTTAATCTTCCATCAGCGACTAAAATCATTGCGGCGGATGTAGTAGCGATAACCTTTGTGAGCGATGCCAGATCAAAAATTGAATTAACATTCACTTTTTTAGAATTCTCAGCATAATCATAATTGCCGAATGATTTACTATATACAATTCCGTTTTGATTCCCCACCAACAAGGTGCCGCCCGGAAAGATTCGATCAGAAACCGCATTGTTCATCAGAGAATCAACTGCATTAAAATTAATTGTCGAGTCTGAATAATCGGAATTCAACTTGGAATATTGAAACGGAGCCAACGATTCGCCGAATCCTATTTTAAAATCTGAATTCGGGATGCTGACCGGAAGTTTTCCGTCAATTTTATATTTACCCATTACACCTTCGATAGCAGCTTGTTGGGAAACATCCACCGCCCCAAAAGAACAAATGTAATTTTTGACATCCGGTAATTGAGCCAGCAGGTAAGGATTGCCCAAACTAATCGTGATCGTCGGTTTATTCTTTTTGAAAATGTATTTTAGGAGTTCTTTGTATTCATCAAAAATATCAACGCTTCCTTCAAACGACCGAACACTTATAAACAAAGGCAAAATGATAAGATCTGCTTTGTCAACCAAAGCTCTTGCATTTCGAAAATCTCTTTTTTTACTTCGCCTTACAATTTGATATTGTTCAACACCTTCTATTTCTTGGGGAAGAAATTTCTCAAAGAACAAATCATCTTTTTTACGATAGGATGTTAAAAAACTAATCGAAACAATTTTTTTATACTTCTCCGGATTAATAGGGATAAGATTATTTTCATTTTTGACCAAAGTAATCGCTTTTCGTGCAACTTGCCGCGCGATATTTTTATGATATTCAGAAATTAGACCGGATTGAAAAATTGTTGTATCAACTGAATTAAGTGTATCAAGTCCCAGCCATTTTTTTGCGATTAACAATTTTCTCAATGAAGTTTCAATTCGTTGTTGGCTTAGAGTTTCATCTTTTACAGCTTCAATTAAACCTTGAGCTGCTTCAACCGGATCAGCCGGAAACAAAACTACATCATTACCCGCAAGTATCGATTTTACAGCCGCTTCCTTATGTGAATAATTGTTGGTAATGGAATGCATATTCATAGCATCTGTGATAACCAATCCTTGAAATCCTAACTTTTCCTTCAATACTTTTGTGATTATATTTTTAGAGAATGTGGCAGGAAGCGACTCTTCCTCCTCCAATGCCGGAATTGTCAGATGTCCGATCATTATTGAGTGAACTCCGGCTTGAATGGCATCTTCGAAAGGTTTAATATCAAGAAGTTCAAGATCATCGAGAGATTGTTCGATGGTTGGAATTTCGTTGTGTGAATCAACATCTGTCGCGCCATGACCGGGAAAATGTTTCGCGGTGCTGATCATTCCGCCGTCTCTCATTCCACGAATGTATGCTGTTGCATGATTAGCGACAATTTCCGGATTCTCGGAAAAAGATCTGATATTTATGATTGGATTTCGGTAGTCGTGGTTGACATCCACTATGGGCGCAAAATTCCAATGAACACCAATTTTTCTTGCTTCTTGAGCGGTTAATTTTGCGAGTTCATAAGTAAGGTTTGTATCACCCGTGGCAGCGAGGGCCATGTTGTAAGGAAATTCGACAGCATCTTCAATCCTCATTCCTAATCCACGCTCGTAATCCGCGGCTATAATTAAAGGGGTTTCAGAAAAAGCTTGCAGTTTATTTGTAAGCAAAACTTGCTCTTTTAGATTCCCTTTAAAAAATATTAATCCTCCGACTTTGGTGTTTTTAACCAGATTCTCCAGTCTAAAATATTCTTCGTTACCGTCTTCCAGCATATATGTTGAAGCGCTTGCAATTATTAGCTGCGCGCATTTTTCTTCGATTGTCAATTTGGTCATTACAGAATCAACCCATTTCATTTCCGAACTTGACAACTCGAATACTTTCCGGGAAGGATTTGAATTACCACCAATAATTTCCGGCATGAAAAAGTAAACAGCCAATAAGAATACAGCAGTAAAAGGAATTGCAATTTTTAATACTTTAATATTTTTCACATCAATCACGTTTGCCAAAATTTTCATCAATCTTTAAGAAGTACGTTACAATAAATATTGGCACGGCAGAAATCAACACCCAAATAAAGAAAATTTTGTATGATAATAATTCTTGAAGCCAGCCGCTAAAAAGTCCGGGAATCATCATTCCTAATGCCATTAACCCGGTTGATATCGCAAAATGAGATGTTTTAAACTCACCTTCAGAGATATAAATCATATACATCATATATGCGGTAAATCCAAAACCGTAGCCGAACTGTTCTATCGCAACGGACAGGGATATTAAGATGATTGAATCGGGTTGAAAAAACGCGAGTAACGCGTACAGACCATTGGGGATATTGATCGCGACCAGCATAACCCAAATCCAATATTTCAAACCTTTTGAAGAAATCGCCCAGCCGCCCAAAATTCCACCAAGAACTAATGCCAGAATTCCGATTGTTCCATAAATTAGACCAACATTCGCGGTGGATAATCCTAAACCGCCCATGGAAGTTTCATCCAATAAAAAGGGAGAGGCGAGTTTTACAAGTTGACCTTCCGATAATCGATAAAGCAATAGAAACAATAAAGTTAAAACAATTCCTTTTTTTTGAAAAAAGCTCTTAAAAGTGAAAATAAAATCAGCCCAAAACTTCCCGAAGTTCTCTCTAGGTTTATCATCCTCCGGTTTTGGGATTTGAAATAAATGATAGATGAAAACACAAAAGTAAATTGCGGAAGCCGTAAAAATAGTGTACGACCATGCTTTATGAATATCGCCAAAATATTCTTCGAGATTGCCGGCGAGAATTGTCAATAATCCCTGCCCGGTAATCATTCCAATTCTGTAAAAAGTTGAACGGATACCGACAAAAAAAGCTTGTCCCTTTTCCGGTAAAGCAAGCATATAAAATCCATCAGCAGCGATATCATGTGTAGCCGAAGCAAATGCCATTAACCAAAAAAACGCCAAAGTGATCTGGAAAAAGTTGTTTGCCGGAATGGTGAAAGCCACACCCGCGGGGGCGATTGAAATAATTAGTTGGGTGGAAAGTACCCACATTCTTTTGGATTTGATTAAATCTACAACCGGACTCCAGAATGGTTTTATAACCCACGGCAAATATAACCAACTGGTATAAAGAGCGATTTCGGTGTTTGAAATCTCCATCTTTTTGTACATAATTACAGAAAGTACCATTACGATAACGTACGGCAGCCCTTCTGCAAAATAAAGAGTTGGAATCCAACTCCATCCGGTCTTAAGTTCTTTTTTCAATTTTGATTATTCGAAATGTTTTTTTGCGATTAAAATTGCCCCAATTTCCGGTGGAAAAACGGGATCAATCACTTCCGAGTTTGGATAAATCGAATTGATTGAGTTCTTTATTAAATTTGAATAATAATTTTCTTTATCGATTAAACCGCCGGAAAGCACTATTCGTAAACTATCTTCTTTAGATTCAAAGATAGGGGAAATTAGTTCAAGAATTTGAACGGCGGCATTATTTATTATCATTTTTGCAGTTTCATTTTTGTTTGCCAAATCAACAACAAATCCGGCTATTGAAGCGATATTGAAATATTCTTTATACACTTTTTCAATTAAATGCTGTGTGGAATCAATTCCCAAATATTCAGACAAGTGAAAATAGAAGTCATCTTTTTGTTTTCGCGAATCCAAATATTTCGAGAACTCATTTAGGGTTTTCTGTCCAATTTTATACCCGCTCCCTTCATCACCCATAATTTTTCCAAATCCACCAACTCTATTTATTTTACCGCCTTTTTTTGCATAAAGAATCGAACCCGTTCCCGCGATTAAAATAATACCTTCTCCACCATCAAATGCTCCTTCGAGCGCGATTTGCGCGTCGGTGGTAACCAAAAGATCTTCAGTCCCGAGATCGGTTTTTAATATTCCTTCGAACTGCTTTGCGATGTTTTGACTACCAGCTCCGGCAGTTCCAACACAAATACCCTTAACCGCCGAAATGGATATTTGGCATTCCTGTAACAGACTTTCAATATTATCGAGAATTGATTTTGTTGAATGTTCTATTCCAAGCGAAGTCGGATTGCATGAATCTCCGGTATGTGTAGCAACAATTTTATTATCCGGATTTGTGAGGATCGCTTTTGTTTTACTCCCTCCACCATCGATGCCAATAAAGTAGTTCATTTAATCAAAACCTAATTACAATTATCAAAGCAAAATAGTAAATTGGTTATGAACTAAAAAGAAGCATTAATTGCCTATGAGAGTTGTCGTCATCTTTTTCGCAGCACTTTTATTTGTTTCAATTCAAATAAACATATCCGCTCAAGAATACAATTATTCTAAAATTGAAGCATCCTTGCTTGAACAGCATTCTTTAGTTTATTACCCGATAAACTGGAGATACAAATCCGGTGATGACATTAATTGGGCAAATAATGAATATGTTGATTCTTCGTGGGCGTTGACAAGTTCATTGATCGAAAAAAACGATACAAATTTTTCTGAATTTAGAGGTGTTTCCTGGTTCAGAAAAGAATTTTTGCTTGATTCCGTTCTGGTTAACAAATTGCTCTCGTTTAGAATATTTCAAGCCGGAGCATCTCAAATCTATATTGATGGTGTGCTTTATGATTCACTCGGTACATTTTCAAAAAATAGTGGTGGGGAAGTTCGAGATGCCGGTCGTATTCCGCGCCCGATTAAATTTAATAATATCGGGCCCCATCTAATTGCAATTCGATATTCCAATCATTTTTACAAAGAATATTTTGAAAATGAACGGTGGGCAGGATTCAAATTCTATTTTGGGAAATACGATTCAGTTTTAGATAATTTCACATCCGCTTTTGTGATGCAATCGAATGAACGACTTTTCCTGATCACGGTTCCTCTGTTGCTGGCGCTTATTCACTTTTCATTGTATTTATTTAACAGGACTAATACGCACAATTTAATTTATGTTTTATTCCTACTCTGTTTTGCATTTTATGTTTATCTCGCAAATACCGGATTATTTGTCAAGTCCTTCGAAGAGTCCATATTTTGGTATAAACTTGCTTATTTGTCGCTCAACCTGACAATTACACTAGCTTCCTTTGCTGTATGGTCGGTCGTTGATAAATTGCCTAAGGCGAGTTGGTTATTTGTTGTCGCTGCAATATTAATCGGAATTTACGGCTATATCGATGGCAGCGATTTGGCCGCATATTTGTCATATATTTTTATCGGTATAGTTTCAGCGTTTACCGGAAGGAAATTATTCGGACCAACGGATGTCGATTTTAGAATAAAAAAAATCGTAATAATCGGATTCGTGATAATGTCGATTTCGGGTATTCTTCAAATGCTGATTGCCCAAGATTTAATTGCCGCGCCTTTTGGTTTTGATGTGCTTTACTTTTATGGAGTTATAGCGTTTCTCATTTTTATGTCGATTGCGCTCGCAAGGGAATTTGCGCTTACTACGGAAAATTTGGAAATCAAACTTACGGAAGTAGAAAAACTTTCCGAACAAACAATTCAACAAGAAAGAGAGGCCCGAGCGAAAGAAGTTGAGCAGAAAGTTTTACAAGCGGATAATGAGCGTAAAACAAACGAACTTGAAGAAGCCAGAGAATTACAACTTTCTATGCTCCCCAAAACTGTTCCTTTCTATGAAGGCTTTGAAATTGCCGTATTTAATAAAACCGCGACGGAAGTTGGAGGGGATTATTATGATTTTAATATATCAAGACAAAATATATTAAATATAGTAGTTGGTGACGCAACGGGTCATGGTATGAAAGCCGGAATAATGGTGGCGAATGTAAAAAGTCTCTTTGCCGCTCTCGGATCAAATTTATTAATCCCCGATTTTTTCAATCGCTGCACAGAAATTATAAAAAATATGGGGCTGGGCAATCTTTTTATGTCCCTCGCCTTTTTGAGATTGCAAAATAGAACCATAATCGCTTCTTGTGCGGGAATGCCGCCCTTAATTCTATTTTCTAGTAAAGAAAAAAAAGTTCGGGAAATTTTAATTAAAGGAATGCCGCTCGGCGGGTTTAGGAATTTCCCGTACAATACAGAACAATTTGAAATGGAAAAAGGCGATCTATTGCTAATAATGTCCGACGGTTTAATGGAAAGCTTTAATGAGAGTAAGGAAATGTTCGATCTCGCAAGAATAAGAGAAATTGTGGAATCCAATTACAGCCAAAGCCCGCAATTTATTATTGACACATTGGTAAATGAGGGTGAGAATTGGAGAGGCGGTCAAAATCTTGAAGATGATATAACCATGATGATCATAAAAAGGACGAATTAACGCTCCGCATGTTTGTAAAAACTTGTAACAAACTACTGAATCGTAGAATTATAAATTTTCATAAATGGTATATTTGCACAATTTTTAATTAATAAGGATAGAAAATGCCTGTTTCAGAACGGATTACAAAAGTTACAGCATCACAAACTATGAAAGTAGCCGCAAAGGCAAAGGAACTAAGAGCCCAAGGTGAAAACGTAATTGATCTTAGCGTTGGAGAACCGGACTTCCCGACTCCGCAAAATATCAAAGACGCCGCGATTAAAGCTATTAATGACAATCAAACCCGATACACAATTAACTCCGGAACTATTGAATTAAGGCAAGCTATCAAAGAAAAACTCAAGAACGAAAATAATCTTGATTATGACCTATCCGAAATATCCGTAAACAGCGGTGCCAAACAATCTGTTTATAATGCTTTGCAGGCAGTAGTAAATGCCGGGGATGAAGTAATTATCCCTGCTCCGTATTGGGTTTCGTACCCGGAAATGGTAACCCTCGCGGATGGGGTCTCGGTTGTAATTGATACTTCGCTTGAAACTTCATTTAAAATTACGCCTCAACAACTTCGAGAAGCGGTTACAGAAAAAACAAAAGCCTTCATTTTTTGCAATCCTTCCAATCCAACCGGAGCCGGATACACAGTGGATGAAATGAAAGAGATTTTGAAAGTTTCGAGAGAATTCAACTTTTACATAATTGTTGATGAGATTTATGAAAAATTAGTTTACGGTGATTACAAATTTGTGAGTTTTGCCTCTCTCGACCTTTCGTTAAAGGATAGAATTATAGTTATAAACGGTGTATCAAAAGCTTATTCCATGACCGGCTGGAGAATTGGATATACCGCAGGTCCGGCTGATGTAATTCAAGGAATGAATAAGGTGCAAAGTCACAGTACTTCCAACGCGTCCTCAGTTTCCCAAGCAGCCGCGGTTGAAGCTCTTGTCGGACCTCAGGATGAAGTTGAAGTTATGCGATTACAATTTGAAAAAAGACGAAATTATTTTGCTGAAGAATTGAATAAAATTGATGGAATAAAATGCAATCTGCCGGAGGGCGCATTTTATATTTTCCCTGACGTTAGCGGATTATTCGGTAAATCGGTTGGGGAACGAAAAATTGAATCATCATTGGATATCGCGATGTATTTATTGGATGAAGTAAGAATTGCCGCTGTTCCCGGAAGTGCTTTCGGAGCGGAAGGGTATATGCGCTTTTCTTACGCGACATCAATGGAAAGTTTAGAGGACGCGGTTCAGAGAATTAAATCCGCCGTATCAAAGTTGAATTAATTATTCAGAAAGATAAGAGACTAAAGTTTTATAGATTTTTTCGCGGGGCATTTCTTCCCCGGTCCATAATTCGTAAGCTTTAGCTCCTTGATCGATAAACATTCCCAAACCATCTAAAGTTCTGGCTCCTTTTGATTTTGCGATCTTAAGGAGTTTTGTTTCCAACGGATTATAGATCAGATCAAAGACTATCTGATCCTTGTGGAAACAATCCGCAATTGTGGTTGGGGCATCGTCAATATCCGGTGAAAGACCAATTGAAGTTGTATTAATTATTAGTTTTGAGTTTTGAAGTATTCCGGTTATATCGGGTGGGATTAATTCAAACGTTTCAAAATTCTCAAAATGCATCTTTACAGAAAAATATTCTTTTAGTGATTCCGCTCTTCCGACTGTTCTGTTAATGATATTAATCTTATCAACCTTGAAATGGCGAATCAAAGCGTACAAAACACTTCTTGCACCACCTCCGGCACCAATTACGGTAACAGTTTTATTATTAATATCATCACGAACCGGCTCAAGAGTCTGAACGATTCCGTGGATATCTGTATTAAATCCTTTTAATTTGTTCTCTTCGATAACAACAGTATTTACCGCACCGACAACTCCCGCTTCTTCCGAAAGGTCATTTACATAATCAATAATTTTTTCTTTATGCGGAATTGTTACATTAAATCCCTTGAAACCAAGTGATACCATTCCTTTGATTGCGGATTTCAAACTTTCCCCGGGTAAATCAAACGGAAGGTAGATGTAATTCAATCCCGCCAACTCAAATGAAATATTGTGCATCAGAGGTGAAAATGAATGCTTTATCGGACGCCCGATAACACCCACTATTTTAGTGTTATGGTTAAACTTATTAAATGGTTTCATAGAACAATGGCTGTATTGTTATTTGTTTTCACCGAGAAAATTATCGAATAGTTTAGACGTTTTAACTTCCGGATATTCTTTCTCAAAGTTGTGTCTAATTCTCGGATCGAGTATAAATGCTTTTTTAAGATTTTCAATTGCTTCTTTGGTTTGGCTTAGCAAAAAATGCATCTTAGCTTTTCCATAGAAACTCGCCGCATGTTTTGGATCAATTTGAACGCATCGATTAAAGCCCTTCAAGGCAAAATCCCATTCGCCCAATTGAGAATGAATTTCCGAAATTTTTAACCAAAGCTCTAAGCTGGCAGGGTTAACTAAAGCTTGGTCATACAAATCATTCATTCTTTTTCTGCTTTTTATTAATGTCCTTTCATTTTCCGTTCCGGGAAGTTCCTGATCTCTCTCAAAGATGAGGGTGAAGGCTCTGTTAAAATCTTTCAACGCCAGGCTTTTTTTCCCTGCTGCGTCATAACAAAATCCACGTGCCAAAAATACTTCGTAATATTCATCATCAAGCGATATTGCTTTTGAATAACATTTTAGTGCTTCGGTGAATGATTTCATTTCTTCATAAGCTTGGCCAAGATTAAACCAAATTGTCTCATCAATCGGATCAATATCGGCAGCTTGCAAATAAGCTTTTATCGCACTTTGGAATTTGTTTAAGTTTGTTCTGACAACGCCCAAGTAAATCCACGCGCTTACAAAATCATCTTTTAGTGATAAAGCAATTTCAAACGAATTCTCAGATTCCGATAGGTCACCTAACTGCAGCATAATAATTCCTTTATTGTACCAACCGTTCGGATTATAAGGTTCAATATCAATAAATTTATTATATGCTTCTAAAGAGAGGGCCAACTGATCCAAACTTTCGTAACAATAACCTAACTCGAACCATGCGTCCGAATATTCCGGATCTATTTCGATTGTTTTGGAAAGATAAAAAATCGCTTCTTCAAATTTTTCTTGCCTTTCGAAAAGAATACCAATGCTAAATAAAGCTTCATCATTCTGAGGATCTAACTCAAGAGCTTTCTGCAATGTTTCCGACGCTTCGGAAGTCATTCCCAAATTATCTTCCGCGATCGACAGATTAATTAGGGTTTCAACATCACTTGGATTGAGTGATAATGCTTTCCGGAAACAATCGTATGCTTCTTCAAATCTAAAATTGTTATTAAGAAAAACGCCTTTTTGCTGAATAACTTCTGAATTAAATGGTTGTACTTCTTCAAGAGCAATTGCCAAGAAAAGTCCATCATTATTTAAATCGTTTTCAACACACAATTGAATGGTTTCTTCAATATAATCGCTAAAAAAGAGTGTTTGTTCGTCGGTAATGTATTCTATACAGTTTTTGATTCTATTTTTTATTTCTTCGTCACTAACAAAATCGTTATCATCAAAAAAGCCATCGGAATAGCTCATTAATACCCCGTATATGTTTGCTCGAAAATCTATTACTAAAGGAAGTTAAAATCAAGATGATTTTATTTTGCATTTTTTTAAGAGAAATGTAAAACAATGTAAAAACAGTTCTATACTTGCGTGTTGTTCACAAACTCAAAGCCTTTTGCGAGATTCAATTTATAGACATTTACCGGCTGTTTAAATTCAGCTTGAAAACTCTTCTTGAAGGATTTGCTGAATTTTTCGAAAGTATCCTTTTGCAGAATGTTTATCGTACTTTTAATGGGTGAGCAACTAATAAGCTTGGCACCAATTACATAATCTGATTTCATGGCAAAGTTAACTGCAAAATCAACTTCAGGCGAAGAAATTTCGTAATCGGTTGATAAACTTTCATGTGATTTGAACATTATCTCGCCAATTGAATTAGTCGATTTCTTACGAATAGCTCTCGCGGCGTCCAGAACTCTATCTCTTTCATTTACATTGTATATACATCGATTGAAAATTCTTCTGGGCAACATATTTATGTGGCGCTTAAGGAAATCTTCTTTCACATCACGTAAACTTTTTATTCCCCAGATGTATAAGCGTAATCCTTGCACTCCAATTGCACATTCCTCTATTCTTTCGTTACACGTTAATTCTGGTTTTATAATTGGAAGTGCCGTATCGCAAATGGCAATATCATAATCTCCAAAAAATTCATTGATAGATTTATGCTGCATCGATCGCAGATCAATTTGAAGTAATTTTGCTTGCGAGTAGTTTACAGTAAAAAAATGTGCATGATTTGATATTTTCCCGATCAGCTTATACTCAATCTCTCTGCAATATTGGATTGATTCTTTAACAGAAACTTTGAACTTAAATAAAGCGTTGAGGGATTTAAAAAGCGAAACTAAAAACGCTACACGCATTCCCAGTCCGATACTTTCCGGTTCATCGATCTGAGGAAAAATGTATAGACCGGAATTAAATCCGAAATCATTCTTGAGGGCTTTAATCAGACCAACAGCGTAATCAATTGTCCAAATTCCTGTAGAGCCAACAGTTTCAATAGTTTCAACTCCAAACTCATAATTATTTTGTCTAAAATTGATTTTAATAAAACTGTTATTCCTTTTACCAACACCAAGTTTTACGTATCTATCACACGCGAAAGTAAGCTGAATTCCTTCATTGTAATGAGTGTGGTCGCCGAGCAAAACAATGCTCGCGGGAGCAATAGAATAAACGGTTTTCCCGGCATCCGGAAACAAGGTTTGAAAATCTTTAACCGTATTTGCATGATCGTTCATAAAATATATTCCAATAGGATGATACGCAGTCTGATTAATAAGAGCTATTAAGCTTTTTATCCCGTATAAATTAATAAAATAGGTGAACAATGTCCACAATATCCTTTTTAGAAAAAATCGATTTTGTTACTTCGATTTATATTAATAATATTGTCTGAATAAAATTCGGTATTTAATAAATGACAAATCAGCAAGATAAATTAAAGAAACGTGCAGCATTGAAGGCTGTTGAAAAGATTAAATCAGGAATGGTTGTGGGTTTAGGAACGGGAACAACCGCCCGACATGCAATAGTCGCAATTGCCGAATTGATACAAAAAGGTACTTTGAAAAACATTTTGGGTATTCCTACATCGAATGAAAGTTACAATCTCGCTAAGGAGTTGGGAATATTGCTGACAGATTTTGATAAAAATCCCTACGTGGATTTAACAATAGACGGAGCCGATGAAGTTGATGACGATTTGAATTTAATAAAAGGCGGACACGGAGCGTTGTTGCGCGAAAAGGTTGTCGCGCAAGCAAGTGCCGAAAATATTATTATCGTCGATGAATCTAAAATTTCCAAGTTACTGGGGGAAAAACACAAAGTCCCGGTGGAAGTTTTACAATTCGCATCCAACTTGGAAAAGAAATATCTTGAATCCTTAGGCGCGATGGTCACTTTAAGGAAAGATTCTTCCGGAGCCAATTTTGTTACTGACGAGGGCAATTATATTTTGGATTGCGATTTTGGAATTATTAAAAGTCCCGATGAAGTTAACAGCAAAATAAACACACGTGCCGGAATTGTAGAAAATGGAATTTTTTACCAATTGGCAACTGAAGTAATTGTAGCTACCGAAAGCGGCAGTAAAATTCTTAAAAAATAATTTCACAAAAAAAATAAACATTTTTGAAACTTCTTTTAAAGTGGTTTGTAAAAATGCGGAAGTTGCTAAAATCTACAATTGCAACTTGATAAAAAATAAATTCTCAAATAAATTTCGATCTTCAATAGAATAATTGTGTTAGTATTATGAGTATAGTAGTTGAAAACCTTACCAAAAAGTACGGTACACAAAAAGCCGTAAACAACATATCCTTCAAAGTTGAAACCGGAGAAATTGTTGGATTTTTAGGTCCCAACGGCGCGGGAAAAACCACCACTATGAAAATTATAACTTGTTTTATGGCGCCTTCTGAAGGTGATGTAAAAGTGAGTGGTCATTCGGTGCTTGAAAAGCAGAATGAGATAAAAAGATTGATCGGCTATTTACCGGAAAATAATCCTCTTTATTATGATATGCCTGTATTGGATTATTTACAGTTTGTAGCGGAATTGCAAGGAGTGAGGAGAGACAAGATTCCTTTAAGAATTGCTGAGATGGTTAAAGTTTGTGGACTTAACAAAGAAAAACATAAAATAATCGGCGAACTCTCCAAAGGATACAAACAAAGAGTCGGATTAGCTCAAGCCCTGATTCATGACCCCGAAATATTAATTTTGGATGAGCCTACAACCGGGCTTGATCCAAATCAGATTGTTGAGATTCGTAAACTCATACGAGAAATAGGTAAAGAAAAAACCGTGATTTTAAGTACACACATTCTCCCTGAAGTGGAAGCAATAAGCGACCGAATTTTGATAATCAATAACGGTGAAATTGTTGCCGACGGTTCACCTGAAATGTTACGAAAACAATCGCACGGACAAGAAGTTTTACAAGTGCAAATAGCAGATTATTCGAGCAAGGATGAATTAATAACCGCGCTTCAATCTATTGAAACTGTTGGAATGGTTGATCCGATTGAGGGAGTTGACGATACTTTTATTTTGAATAGCAAAGATGGCCTTTCATCAAGTAGAAATGTGTTTAATCTTTGTGTCGAGAAAAAATGGGTGTTAACTCAAATGACACCGATAGAGACTAAACTTGAAGATATTTTTAGAGAATTAACGACTAATTAATTATGAAAACTACCTGGATTATCGCAAAACGAGAACTTAAATCATTTTTCGATTCGTTAATAGCCTACATCCTTTTAATTGTTTTTCTGGGGCTGAGCGGATTTTTTACATGGTTGTTCGGTTCCGATGTGTTTTTTATCGGCCAAGCAACACTTTCCCCGTTTTTTAGCATTGCTTATTGGACACTCTTTTTCTTCATCCCGGCATTAACAATGAAAATGCTGGCAGAGGAAAAAAGGAGCGGAACAATTGAGCTGCTGCTCACAAAATCTGTTACTGATTGGCAAGTTGTAACCGGTAAATTTTTAGCTTGTCTTATCCTAATTGCAATTGCTTTGGTTTTAACCTTGCCTTATTATTTTACCGTTTGGGGGATAGGACCGGTTGATCACGGTGCTGTATTAACAGGATATTTCGGAATGCTGCTAATGAGCATGACGTTTATCAGCATTGGATTATTTGCAAGCAGCATTACAAATAATCAAATCGTGGCTTTTTTACTATCGTTATTTGTTGGTGTCTTTTTTCTGATAATTTTTGATATTCTGGCAAATAACTTTACCGGCTATTTAGGCGGGTTATTTAATTATTTGAGTCTATCGTACCATTACGATTCTGTTTCAAGAGGTGTAATTGATACAAGGAATATATTCTACTTCCTTTCGATCACCTTTTTCGGGTTATTTCTCGCAGAATCAGTTTTATCCAAAAGAAATATAGTTGAGTAAGAAAAGATTATGTTAACAAGAAGAAAACTACAAATCTCGGTCGCAGTTGTATTTGGTATCCTTCTGCTGGTTAATCTTATCGGCGATAAACTTTATTTACGTCTGGATTTTACTGCAGATCAAAGATATAGTTTAAGTGATGCGACAATTAATATTTTATCCAACCTCGACGATGCGGTAACCGTTACCGCGTACTTCTCGGAAGATTTGCCACCCGATATTGCAAGAGTGCGACAGGAGTTCCGCGATCTTCTCACGGAATACGCAAGCAGAAGCGGCGGGCTTGTTGTTTATGAATTCATTAACCCGAACGAAAATCAGCAGGAAGAAATGAATGCGCAGCAGAATGGTATTCGTCCTGTGATGATTAACGTTCGTGAAAAAGATCAAGTAAAACAGCAAAAAGCTTATCTGGGTGCGGTTATAAAATTGGCGGATAGAACAGAGGTGATTCCGGTTGTGCAGCCTGGAACGGCGATGGAGTATGAACTTTCGACAAGTATTAAAAAAATAGCGGTAGTGAATAAACCAAAAGTGGCAATTCTTCAAGGTCACGGTCAACCAAAACTATCGGAAATGCAGCAACTTGTGCAATCATTGGAAATATTGTATCAGGTCGATACTCTTAATTTAGTAACTGAAGCTGAAATTCCTTTTGAATATAGAACGGTTGCTATGATTGCCCCGAAAGATAGTATCTCAGAAATTAATCTCGCAAAATTGGATAAATTTTTAAGCACCGGTGGCAGATTACTTCTGGCAATAAATGCTGTTTCCGCTGATTTACAAACCGGTCAAGGAAGTAAACTTTCGACGGGTGTATCCGAGTGGTTGTCAAAACGGGGGATTCAAATAGAAGAGAAGTTTCTGATTGATTTAAATTGCAGCAATGTAATGGTTGAACAACAACAAGGTATGTTCAGAATGAGAACACCTGTTAAATTCCCGTACATTCCGATTATCAATACTTTTGCCGATCATCCGATTACATCCGGTTTGGAAGCAGTTGTGTTTCCGTTTGCAAGTCCGATTTCTTTCGTACCAAAGGATACCTCAATTTTTATGACAAGCCTTGCACAGACCAGTGAGAAAGCCGGAATCAAAGAAGCACCGCTTTTCTTCGATGTAAGTAAAAACTGGACTCAAACTGATTTTGATTCAAGAGACATCACAATCGGAGCAGCTTTCGAAGGTAGATTAGTCGGTGACAATGAATCCAAAATGGTGCTTTTTGGAGATGGCGATTTTGTAGTGAACGGCGAAGGCCGGGAAGCGCAACAATTATCGGCTGATAATATCAGTATGATGGTAAACGCTATTGACTGGCTTTCGGATGACACGGGATTGATAGAGTTAAGAACAAAAGGAATTACTTCACGCCCAATTGATCCGAATCTTGAGGAGGGAACTAAAACATTATTGAAATATTTAAATTTCCTTCTGCCGATTATCTTAATAATTATTTACGGAATATTTAGATTCCAAGTAAGAAGAAATTTGAGAAATAAACTAGCGAACATCGATTATGCTGAATAATGTATCTAACAAAACGCTCGGAGTTATTTTTCTCGGGTTACTAATTATTTTTGCTTCACTTTATTTTTTTGAAGGGGACGGTAATGAGCGCTCCTTTAAAGAAGACCTTGTAAAAATCGATTCAACTTCTGTAAGTAAAATATTAGTTCAACCTAAAGATAAGACTAAACCTGAACTCGAATTTACCAAGGTCGAAAACGGATGGAAAGTCAAACTTGTAAGCGGAATTTTAGCTCCGGTTCCTTACAACAATATTAAAGGAATTATTGACCAACTGGCCGAAATGAAATCGAAAAGGCTTGCAGCCAGATCAAAATCCCGTTGGAATGAGTATCAAGTGGATTCTTCCGGAACACGGGTACAAGTTTTTGAAGGTGATAATAAAACGGCTGATTTAATAATTGGCAAGTTCAACTTTCAGCAGCAACCCAGAAGCATGACAACCTTTGTAAGAATCGCCAATGATATTGATGTTTATGAGGTCGATGGATTTTTGGACGCAACATTTAACCGAGAAGCCAATACTTTTAGGGATAATCGTATAACAAAAGAAGGTTATACACGATGGCGAAAATTGGAGTATAATTATTCCGATGGACAGACATATACTCTTTCAAAAAGTGAAGAGGGCCGCTGGTTCCTTGATGGCGCGTTGACAGATTCGGCGAGCACCGTATCAGCTTTACAAAAAGCGGGTAATTTGAAGGGAACAGACTTTCTAGATGATTTTACTCCCGACAAAGAACCATTGGTTAAATTAACAGTTACAAATGACTTAGAAGATTCATACTCGGTTTTTGCATATCAACAAGATTCTACTTTTGTGCTTAACAGTTCAATTAACGAGACATCGTATTTCGACGGGTCTACTAATGATATTTTCAGCAAGTTATTTTTCGATCGATCAAAATTATTCGGAGAAGGAGATTAAAATAGTTTTTTAATCTCCTTTTGAATAGCTTCTAAATTTTCCAACGGTGCGTTGCACTTGTAATCCTCACATATATATAGCTTTGTATTTTTATCCTCCAATGGATAATTAGCCAAATATTCTGCTAATCCGCTAAGTTCATCAATATTCTCTTTATTGAGGTTTATAACAATTTTATTCGGAATATATTTTTCGCGGATAGTGGTGATGATTTCATTAAAATTAATTGTGTGATTGTCCCCAACTAAGATTAATTCCTTGCTGCCGTATTGTGTGAATAATTTTGAAGCCAACAAATGTGTATAACCGGCCGGATATTTTTTAATGCTTTCCGAGAAATAATCAGAGATTTTTTCTGAGATCACTTCGAATTCCGGTTTTCCCAATATCCTGGATAATTTAAGAAAATTCATTGCTGCAACAGAATTACCGGATGGAATCGCTCCGTCATAAATCTCTTTTGTTCTTGCCGGAACATCATCGGTATCTTTTGATGAAATAAAAAAGGCACCGTTTCCAACGTCTCCAAAATCATTGACTAAAGTTATACTTAGCTCATTTGCCAGTTTTAAGTATTTTGTGTTGAATGTAGATTCAAATAATTCGAGACAGCCCCAAATTACGAAAGCATAGTCATCCAGCATTCCCGGAATTTTAGATTCACCATCCTTAAAACGATGGAGCAATTTATCACTATCTATTTTGAGATAATTGGTAATAAAATTAAAAGATCTCTCAGCCGCTTCGATAAAATCTTCATTGTTAAATACCCTTCCGGCGAATGATAATGCTGCGATCATTAATCCATTCCAATCCGTAAGTATTTTTGTATCCTTTAAGGGATGTATTCTTTCGACCCTTCGATCAAATAATCTTTGACGAATTGATGCGATTCTTTCCTTTAAGTCAGCTTCGGATAAATCAAATCTTTGAGCAATTTCCTCATCAGATTGAGTTTGATGCAGAATATTTTCGCCGGTAAAATTACGAGTCGATTCTTCTATAAAATTACCGCCTTCAACAGTATTGTAAATAGATTTGGCAAGATCAAAATCTTCACCGAGAATGTCTTTCAATTCAGCTTCGCTCCAAACATAGAATTTGCCTTCAACCCCTTCACTATCCGCGTCTTCGGCTGAGTAAAATCCACCCTGAGGTGAAACCATATCTCTTAATACGTATTCGATAATCTCTTCTGCGGTATTTTTATAGAATTGATCTCTAGTTTTTTGATATGCCTCGGTAAAACATAAAATCAGCATTGCTTGATCATAAAGCATTTTTTCAAAATGTGGCAAGAGCCATTTGTTGTCAGTTGAATAACGATGAAATCCAAAACCGACATGATCAAAAATTCCCCCTTTTCTCATTCCCTTAAGAGTTTTTTCCACCATTTGTATCGCATCCGTGTCACTCGTCAGATGCCCATATCGAATCAAAAATATAAGATTATGTGGAGAAGGGAATTTGGGTGAATCACCAAATCCGCCATATTCTGACTCGAACCTACCGGAAAATGTTTTATATGCATCCTGAATCGAATTTATATCAAACTTGGAATCGTGCGATTTATTCGCGGTGCTTATTAAATGGGAAGTAATCGAATTTGCCGAATTATCAATTTGTTCTTTTTTATTAATCCAAGCATCACTGATATTTTTGATTAAATCAATCATCCCGATTCTCCTATTTCTACTTTCCTTTGGGAAATAGGTGCCGGAAAAAAATGGCTTCTTTTCCGGTGTCATCACTATTGTTAATGGCCATCCGCCGCCGCCGGTCATCATTTGGCAAACGCTCATATAAATACTGTCGATGTCGGGCCGTTCTTCTCTATCAACTTTAATTGATATAAAATTTTCATTCATAAGTTTCGCGACTTCATTATCCTCAAATGATTCGTGTTCCATCACGTGACACCAATGACAAGTTGAATATCCGATTGATAGAAAAATCGGTTTGTTTTCCTCAATTGCTTTTTCAAATGCCTCATCGCTCCATGGGAACCAATCGACCGGGTTGTGCGCATGCTGCAATAAATAAGGGCTTTTCTCGTTAATTAAGCGGTTTGTATTTTTCATAAATCTATTTTTAATAAGTTTCTCAAATCATTCCTTTCAGCAATGTTCATTTAATCTAACAAATAATTAGGGTAATAAATCGTCACCATGATTTATTACAGAACATTTGGGAACATTATTCGTCTTAAATAGTGAGTTCGCAAAAGAGAACATCACAATTTTTAATCACATTCATAGCTGGGGGGCATATGAAAAAGATAAACAAAATAACCGCAATATTCGTTCTTTTCTTAACCACATCATTATTTGCAGGTGGTGGAATTTTAGAATCACCTGTTGAAAAATCGAAACAAAATTATGCACAAGTAGAAGCGAATCTTTTGGCTGGATTAAATTCGGGAAATAAAGGATTGAGCAACAGTTGTGCCTATTATCTCGGTGAAATCAAATCTGATAAGGCTGTAATTCCATTAATGGCAAAATTAAGAAGTGGCGATGAGTGCTGTGATAGAATAATGGCCGCATTATCACTCTCGAAAATCAAAGATGAGCGTGGATTGTATCTCTTGAAACAAATGGCAAAATTTGAGGATAACGAAAGAGTTAGAAGTATGTGTGAAAAATTCTACTTGGCACATGTAAGAGAAACTCTTCAATCATAATTTTTCATTTCGATAAGTATTGGGAAGTGCCGGTTAACGCCGGCATTTTCATTTTAAAGAAATTCAAAGCATAATTTTTCTGGTTTTAGGTGCCATTAATCTTTAGTTTCGGAATCCATAATACCTGATAAGTAATGATTAATATTCTCCTGACCATTCTTTGTTCCACTTCAATCGCACTGATTCTAAAGCAGAATTCCGTAAAATCTGGCAGCTCGATTGTTCTTCTTACCGCGAATTACTTTGCTGCGACGGTAATTAGTCTATTTATGCTATCCAATGAACTCCCCGAAAATTTTGAGATTCCAATCATTTTATTTGGATGCTTAGTCGGGGGACTATTTGTAATATCATTTTTTGCGTTTTCAAGAGCGGTTGGTAATGCCGGAACGGGATTGGCAACTACAAGTTCACGATTGTCGGTAATTGTGCCGGTAATCTTGTCGATGTTAGTTTTAAAAGAAATGCCCGGCGTTTTACAAACTATTGGACTTTTTGGTGCTTTAGTTACAATAATTCTTTTTTATTTTTCGCTCAAAAATGAAAAGGGGAATAAAGAGAACAGGAAAGCCTATTTCTACTTGTTCGGTGTTTTGGTTGGAATTGGAATAGGTGATTTTTGCATGAAAATATTTGAGAGCCAATTTGTTGATTCGGAAAAATCACTTTTCCTACTATCTATTTTTGGTTCAGCCTTCTGCTACACATTGATCATTAGTCTGATTTCACGGAAAAAATTCGATCAAAAAACAATTTCGCTTGGCCTTCTTTTGGGTATTCCAAACATCTTTTCTTCCTATTTTTTGATTAACGCCTTAACGGAATTTAAAGCTGTAATTGTATTTCCCATCGTAAATATTGGGATAATATTGCTTACGACTTTACTTGCCATAATAATTTGGAAGGAGAAGATAAATAACGAAGGAATATTGGCTCTGGTGGTTGGGATATTCGCGATTGTTCTTTTATCACTTTAAAATTACCAAGGCGTTATGCTTAATAAATTCGCAAAAAATTCCGAAAGATCATTTTCGTTTTTATGCTTGTAGGCCGTTACTAAATTATTTAGTACTCTGCGGATAATAATTTTAGAGCTGGTTTCAAGATTTATCAGTTTGCCGACCGCTTCCAAAGAATCCGTATCAACTCTTTCGGCAATATCCCGTTCGTAAAGCAATCTACCCTTGTGGAATCCATCAACCAAAATCAATTCACCATCCACAAATATTTTTGAAAGAAAATGGCCTGGAAAATTGCAACCTTCGATTTGGAAGCCGAGTCTGGATCCAATTAAGATATAAATAAGAGATAGAGAAATCGGCAGTCCTTTTTTATTCTGAATTACAAAAACCAAATTACTGTTTTGCGGATTGTGATAATCTTTCGTATTTCCTTTTATCCCTTTTTCTACGAATAAAAAGTTTGCGAGATCAATTTCATCACCATAAGGAGTTTTTTGCCTGAATTCATTCGCGTATGTATCGAGCAAAATCGGTAAGCTGGATTGAGAAGTAATGCCGTCTTGAAATCGGATAATCAAATTCAGTGCTTCTTCCAATTGCTTTTTTTCATCGCTGATTTTTTGCCAAAGCGACCAATTATCCAAAAGCCAGTTTTTTCTGTTATTATCTAAAACCGGTTTCAAAATTTTTAACATGTTTTTATCAAGCACGCCGGAATATTCCAGCAAATCCTCTTCGAGGGTTGAACCGTAATTTGCCAGTTCTTTTAATACCTCATTTCTGACTTCTGTGGTATCATCATCAATTAAATTAACGAGGTGAACTAAATCTTGCTTATTTGCCATGGTGAACTGTTTATAAATAATTATTTGTTAATTTTGTGACGACAATAACCGAATAATAAAGATCGATATCAAGGTTTAAAGAAATACAATTTATCACTACATTCCCAAGCCAAATCAATGAGGATTAATGAAAGTTTTTAGAAAATTAAATTTTGCCGTCATTTCTACTTTAGCGATATTTTTGATTTACTGTCAGGAACCCGAGGTAGAGCGGGAAGATATCAAAACAGAAATTGATCGAATCAGTTACGGTCTCGGAAACGACTTTGGGGCCAATATTCGTGGTCAATCAGATAGCGTTGATATTGAAATTGTTCTAAACGGACTAAATACAAGGCTAAATCGTGGAATATTAGAAACAGAATTTGAAGATAAAATGACGGAAGAATTATACGGCATCGGTGCAAGTTTCGGGCAAATGATCATTAATGAAAATGTTGCGGTTGAGAAAAGAATTTTAAGCAAAGGTGTTCGCGATGGATATAATAACGGAGAAAAACTATTAAGTCCTTTGGAACTGACTGAAGCCAAAGAATTATTCCAGCAGAAATTTATTGTGCTCTCTGATGAAGCTAAAAATAACGGTAAGGAAGGCGCAAAATTTCTTATGGAAAACGCGAAGAATGAAGATGTATTCGTATTGCCAAGCGGAATGCAATATAAAATTCTGAAAGAAGGTTCCGGACAAATTCCTGTAGTTACGGATGCGGTGAAACTCCATTATACCGGCCGTTATGTTGATGGAACTGAATTTGAGAGTACTTACACAGA
Organism: Melioribacteraceae bacterium; assembly: GCA_021739765.1. Classification (GTDB taxonomy): domain Bacteria; phylum Bacteroidota; class Ignavibacteria; order Ignavibacteriales; family Melioribacteraceae; genus JAIPBD01. The sequence goes on along the minus strand of JAIPBD010000014.1, from coordinate 52,595 downwards.
TAATAATCCTCACACAATAGTTATTGAGCAGATAGCAACGGTATTTAAAGGATGGGCAGATGCGCTTTTAATGATGAATGTCGGAAGCAAATGGCGGATATATATTCCACCACAATTAGGATATGGAATTGAAGGAAACGGAATGGCGATCGGTCCAAATCAAACTTTGATCTATGATTTGGAGTTATTGGAAATTGTTAAATTCGAGTAAAAGCCGAGTTTAATTTTCAACCAAATTAATGATTTTAGCCAAGTCTTCCTCGGTTACAGTTAAAAGACCGTTTGGAATTAGTCGTGGAGTTAATGTAACCCAGTTTTTATCTGATTGGAAAACAGTTTTAAAAATTGGAAGCGCTTTCTCAAGTTCCCCACCATTCGCAAGCGAAACAGCAGTCCAGTATTTCATCTCCAAATTCTCGGGAAACATGTCTTGAGCTACTGAATATTCCTTTAAAGCCAGCTCCATATTATTATGTTCGACGGCAAGATCACCTTTATTCATATGCTCATAAGCTCTGTGAACCGTTAAAATTCGTCTCATTTCATTCACTGCATTTGGATGGTCTTCGACTCGAAGATCAATCAAACGATCTTCCCATAATTTTCCGGTTGGTTCTGTTTTAACTATAAGGATGGCGGCGGATTGTTGCCCGCGAATATCACCGCCCGAAGCTTGTGCGGCTTCCAATGCAATCATTAACCTTTCGGCTAATGGTCCCGTACTTTTCTCAAACGCGTTTGACATTGCCGGAACGACGGAATCGTTTAACATCATATTCGCCTGTACCGAGTAGTTCTTGCCGATAATATGATCTGCTTCACTAATACATTTTTGACCTGTATAGGCTGATACATTTCCTTTTACATCTAAGAATGAAACTTGACGAAAATCTCTACCATCATCTTCCGATAGCAATTTAGCTAATGCCCGCTCGGCGTGAATCCCGTTTTTCATGAGGTCCAATCCATTTGGTCCGAGAGAAACATTTACGAATGACTGCGTTGCGATCACTCCCACACCTGCTTCTCCCCAAGCCACGATAGAGCCTACCGAAAACCAATGAGATTGAACGGCAACTCCCATTTCTCCATTTTCTTTATCGATCGCGACAATCGAAAAAGTATGTGCCAACGGTTCTTTTGGAAATTGAGATTGAGATAATAAAATCGTGTGAAAGAATAAAAGGCAGATGATAATTGAATAATTTTTCATGATTTCTCCGGTGGAATTTTAAACTCCATATAGATCTGATTTGTTGATTGCTTTTTCAGAATTAGTGAGATTTTTTATCAAAGGGCAGATTGAATTCCGAACAATTAACTCTTTTGCTAATTTCAAAAATGAAATGGAGCCGCGGGATTTTGCGTCAAAAATTACAGCGGGTTTTCCGAGATAGGTTGCTTCGGCGATAAATGTACTTTTGGGAACAGTAGTCTTAAACACATACTTCCCTAAACTTTTAAAAACCTTTCCTTCCGTAATTTCCCAAGCTCTTGTATTCGGTTCATACATTGAAAGAAGAATTCCTTCCACCTCTAATTTGGGATTTTGGTTTTTACGAATATGAACAATGTGGTTTAATATTTTTTTTAACGCCATTAAAGAGAGGTGTCCACCCTTAACCGGAATCAAAATCGAATCCGAAGCTGTAAGCGCGAAGTTGGTCATTCCCCTTAGATAAGGAGGACAATCAATAATTATAAAATCATATTTGTTTATAATTGTCTGCAAAATATTTCGAAATAAGTAAACATTATACGTTAAACGTTCGAGTCGTTCTTCGGCTTCAAAGTTTAAGATGTTGGCTGGTATAAAATCGAGGTGATCAAGAAAAGTCTTGTGTGTTATTTGATCTATGGATTTTGAAAAAGCAAGGAGGTTGAATATGTCACCATGAATTTTATCAGGAGTAAATCCTAAAGAAACCGCGCATGCACCGGAAGGATCCATATCGATCAATAAAGTTTTCCTTTCGATAACCGCCAGGCTTGCGGCGAGGTTCACTGATGTTGTTGTTTTGCCAACACCGCCTTTGGGTATCGCCACAGAAATTACTTTTCCCATAATTAGACTACTTTTCTTCCTTTGTGATTAGTGAAGTTTTGTGTTTGTCGCAAAAAAATTGAGCACAATAGACAAAAAAATTAACTAAGTTTTTCTCTTGAGATAGGCATTGTCATACATCTGCAACCACCGCCACCTCGGGATAACTCAGCGCCATCAATAGTTATTACACACTTCTCAATTTCATGAATATTGATGTTATCTTTTATTACATCCGAACCATTTATGATCTCATATCCTTTTTTATTGAGAGCTTCTGTTGTATAACTATTTCTACCATATCCCATTACTTTCCCCGGAGCCAGGGCAAAATAATTTGTTCCGCTGTGCCACTGCTCCCTTTCTTGAACCCATTCTTCATTATCGCCGCCGCATTTAATCGGTTCAATATCAACTTTTAATTTTCTGAGACAATCAATTATGCTCGCACATTCGGTGATTGCTTTTACCGCTCCGTTGTCTATTTCGATATGCACGGTTTCAAAAGAGTGTTTATTTAAAACAACAGGCTCATAAATCATACACTGATCGTAATCGAGGAAAGTAAAAACCATGTCTAAATGAATAAATGATTCAGGAGTTCTCGGAAGTTCTTGCACAATAATGTGATGTGTTTTTTTCTTTCTTTTAAATTCTTCAATAATATAATCAACACCTTGAGTTGTTGTTCTTGCACCAATCCCGATAACCAAAATATTATCGCGGGCAATAAGCACATCTCCACCTTCAATTGTTACATTCGAAATATTGCCCGGGGAATCAATCGGATTAAAAGTATTGCCCTCGAATAATGGGTGATCGTTAAAAATTGATTCGACAATTATTGATTCCCTTTCTCTGACAACACTAGCCATTTTTGATATCAATATTTCATTGTTTATTGAAACTGAAGCATCGCGCGTGAAGAAAAAATTGTGCAAAGGCTGTAGTTGGTAGCGTTCATTGCTTAGAAATTTTGTGAGAGTATTTTTTTCAATCGGAACTCCTTCAATCAGCTGGGAGGCGAGAACATCATCAGGTAATTTTGCAAGATCGCTTTTAATACAATCGATGCTTTCATTTTTACAGATCTTTTTTAATAATCGATCTTTCGCAGCGACATCAGCGATCAACTCTTGTAGCAATAAGCGGACTTCATATACATTTGAAAACTTTTTTAGTACAGCACGAAAAACATTGTATTCACCGGATGCAACAGAAAGATTTAATATGTCACTATATAACGCTCTTTCAGCATTTTCTGGTGTAACATTTTCTATTTCATGACCGGGTGTGTGGATTAGTACTGCATTTAATTTGCCAATTTCAGAAGTTACATCAATATTTATTTTTTGCATAAATTATCTTATTGAAACCCATTTATTAAATGAGCTGAAAAATACTAAGAAATAGATATGTTCAAAAGAAAAACTATTATTCTGTTAATTTGTTCACTGATGCTTTCCTGCAGCGGAATTCCCAATGTCGGAATTGAGAAAGTTAATCAGTTGGCAAATAAAAATCCCGAAAATTGGAGCATCGATGAATGCAACATGATTATCCAATCGTTCTCGAAAAATAATATCAGTATTTCAGCTGAATATACTTCCGATGACGTAATCGTTTATGCGACTCCTCTTATCTCAAAGGTAATATTAGCGATTGTTCGGAAACAAGCTATCGAAAGACGATTTACCCATGAAATGTATTTGTTAAGATTAAAGGAATATTTGGAAAGATATACCAAATTCACTCTCGCCGAAGAAAACGAAAATATCATCATGAATGAAAATTTGCCTTTTAATCAACAAAACGAAATTTCCTTTTTGATGGTTTTTAAAAATAACACGGACCTTTATCGCAAAATTGAAATTTACAAAGCCGAAGAAGGATTTTTTTTAGAAAACATAAATGGATCGTTTGGTAGAGTAAAGTTCGTTGACAGTTATGAAATGGACGAATATTTATATCTGATAGACGAAGTTTCGGCTACAATAACTTTTAGTATGCTCGATGATTTTGGAAAACAGATCTTTACAAACATCGAGAAGGAATATTATTCGTTGTCACTAAATGGACTTGATGAAAAAGAGATCAAAATTGAATGGAATGAATATTCTAAAATTCCGTCAGATTAAAATTTAAGTAATCGTGTTATTAAAAATCCAATATGTAAGTCGCCATCGTTAAATGAACTGCCGGCTCCTTCAATAAACTGGCTGGTATTTAAATAAGTGTTGTTCGATAAAACAATCTTGAAAAAGTGACCTCCGGTTTCGAGCTCAATCCCAAACGCGGCGCTGTTATGCCCAGTTCTCCAGCCCGTTACGGTTGAATTAGTTTCCGCGAGCACACTGAACACATCTGATATGTAATATTGTGCGTAACCCCCGATTGTAAATGCGTATTCCGGATTTTCACAATAAATATGCGCGTTATATAAATATGTCGGGACGATTCCAATTCCCAGTTTTTTATTGATGAGCGTATTCAAAACCAATTGACCGTAATACTGAAAGTTTTTACTATCGCTTGTTTCACGATTTGCAACTTCAGTATTCCAAACAAATCCGGCATTTAAAGCAGCTGATATCGGGAATGTATCATGGTCGAGTTCGAGAAATTTATATTTATACGCAAGATCGACATTATCATTAACATTACTACGACCTAGTGTAAGAATCGATTTATCTGTCAACGCATAACCAAGCGCAAGCCTGATATTAACCGGACCGTCAAAGCCGTATAAACTTTTACCGCCGTCAGAAACGGGGGGCAGAAATCTGTGAGAAATTTCAAACTCCCAATCACCTTTTTGTAGTGATTCCGAAGTTGGTAAATTTATCACGTGAGTGGAATGAAAAAGCATAAGGTTGATCTCTTTGGGTTCTTCATTTCGTTCCCATTTAGGTTGAGCGAAAGTAACAATAGGGAACAATAACAATAACAGAGAGACTATTTGTTTTGAATTCTTTTTCATCGAGTTTTCCATAAGATTAAACTTTTTTGAGTTTGAATGAGACGATCAACTGCATATCTTCATCAATTTTCATAAACATTAAACTTGGGACTTCAATTTCATGATCCGACAGTTTAACTATAAATTCAGATTCGATTGTTAAAACATCGCCGTTTACGGTGATTGTACCTGTTATATTTTGAGGCAATTTTACACCGTGAACATCCATTTCCCCCTCAACCGATACTTCAATTTTATTATCCGATAACTTTTTGGTGGAGACTATTTTACCGGAATATTTCGCAAAGGGAAAATTTTCGGTTTCGAGATAATTTTCGCGCATGTGCCGGTTACGCAGACCAATTCCTGTATCAAGAGTTCTAAGATCGACTTCAAAATAAATCGCGCTGTTATTCGTGTAATCGCCATCTTCAAAATACAAGTAACCGTCAATTGTTGAGGTTATGCCTTCAAAATCCTCAATAGGCGCATCGGAAATAAACTTTACTAAATTTTCATCCGATTTTTCTACATGAAATTCCTGCGCATTTATACTTATCGCGCAAAGTGAAACAAGTAACAATAATCCGATCTTCTTCATGATTTTCCTCTTAGTTATTTTGTGCTCCATTATCAATCCAAACTGAAATTGAATCGACCAAGGATTGATCAAGTAATGCTCCGCCAAGCGGCATATCCAAAACGCCCGTTCCGTTTAACACATTCACTAAATAGCTGTTTTGGCTGTCACCCGGTTTAACTCTAAGAGCGCCGCCTTGTAAAGTCGAACTGATATTAACCAAACCCGCATAAGATGAATTGACATTTGTCAAATCCAAATTAGCAGCCGGATTTGATCCCGAATGACAACCTGAAGTAGTACAATTCGGCTCAAAAATTTCTGCTTGAATGTTGCTGAATTTGCTTAATTGTAAAGTAGGCGATATTCCGGTATTTACTTCGCATTCGGTTACAATTGAATCAGCGCAGGAAGTAAAAATTAAGAATATAAAAATGGAGCATAACAAATTTGACTTAAAGTTGTTCGCTTGATAATAAGATGATTTCATTCTTTACTCAGTAAATTTGATTAAGTGTTTTACACTGGAGCATAATAATAGTATAATATGTCTTATTTATCAACGTAATTGAACGACCTGTTTACTCAAAGTGACCTGCATTACAAATTAAAACTAATATGCCAGAATTGGGGAAAGCCACCTTTCGATCTCGTCCATACTTTTACCTTTTCTTTCGGCATAATCTTGAACTTGATCCTTGGTGATTTTTCCGGTTGTAAAATATCTTGATGAAGGATGTGAAAAATACAACCCGCTAACCGAGGCCGTGGGATACATTGCCATGCTTTCGGTAAGTTTAATTCCCGTCCGCTGTTCAACATCTAACAAATCCCAAATGATAGTTTTTTCAGTATGATCAGGCTGCGCGGGATACCCGGGAGCAGGACGAATACCGTCATATTTCTCTTTTATCAAATCTATTTTGGAAAATTTTTCATTCTGCGAATAACCCCAGAATTCCACGCGCACTTTCTCGTGCAGATATTCCGCGAATGCTTCCGCAAGTCTATCGGCAATAGCTTTTGCCATTATTGACGAATAGTCGTCGTGATCCGCTTCAAATTGTTTAGTTATTTCATCTAAGCCTATTCCGGTTGTAACGGCGAACATTCCGATATAATCTTGGACATCTGAATCTTTGGGTGCAATAAAATCAGATAACGCAATATTGGGGTTTTGGCCCGATTTTTTGCTCTGCTGCCGAATCGTGTGAAGTTGGGCTTTTATTTCAGTTCTTGTTTCATTGAACACGTTGATATCATCATTCTCCGAATTTGCCGGGAATAATCCCACAATTCCGTTTGCTATTATTCTTTTGTTCTCAATCAAATAGTTCAGCATATTATTTGCGTCAGCAAATAGTTTTTTGGCTTCCTCACCATAATCCTTATTTTCTAAAATCTCAGGATATTTACCCTTTAATTCCCAAGTTCTAAAAAACGGTGTCCAGTCGATGTACTCTTTTAACTCTACCAATGGGAAATCGATTAATTCTGTAATTCCCATCTTTTTTGGTTTAACCGGAGTTGTCATTTCCCAATCGGTATTTAATGAATTTTTGCGGGCTTCTTTTAAGCTCAAAAATTCCTTTGTGTTTGATCGATTTGCGTGTTGGACCCTTATATCCTCATATTCGGATTTCGTTTTTTCAACAAAATTATCACGATTATTATTCAACAAATCGCCGGCGACAGGAACGCTTCTGGAAGCATCCAAAACATGCACAACCGGACCGGAATAATTAGGCTCGATTTTAACCGCCGTATGGACACGTGAGGTTGTAGCTCCGCCAATCAAAAGCGGAACAGTAAATTTTAATCGTTCCATCTCTTTTGCGATGTGTACCATTTCATCAAGTGACGGAGTGATCAATCCGGAAAGTCCGATAATATCGACATTTTCGCTTTTTGCGGTCTGCAGAATTTTTTCGGAATGCACCATCACACCAAGATCTATAACTTCATAATTATTGCACCCGAGAACTACACCAACTATATTTTTACCGATATCATGAACATCACCTTTCACTGTCGCGAGTAAAACTTTACCGTTATTTTTCCTTTCACCTTTTTTCTTCGAAGCTTCGATGTATGGAATTAAATATGCGACCGATTTTTTCATAACCCTTGCACTTTTTACAACCTGGGGAAGAAACATTTTGCCCGAACCGAAAAGATCACCGACAACATTCATTCCATCCATTAAAGGACCTTCGATAACTTCGATGGGTTCATCGTATTTCCGGCGTGCTTCTTCAGTATCGGCTTCGACAAATTCAACTATTCCTTTTATTAGGGCGTGTTTTAATCTTTCTTCAACCGGATCATTGCGCCATTCTGCGGTAACTTCCTCTTTTTTCCCTTTGTTTTTAATCGTTTCCGCGAACTCAACCAATCTTTCAGTTGAATCATCTCTTCGATTTAAAAGAACATCTTCTATCAGATTCATTAAATCTTTAGGGACTTCTTCATAAACTTCTAACTGTCCGGCATTAACGATTCCCATGTCCATCCCGGATTTAATTCCGTGATACAAAAAGGAAGCATGAATCGCTTCTCTTACAGTATTGTTGCCTCGGAATGAAAATGAGACATTGCTGACTCCACCCGAAATTTTGGCAAGGGGCAAGTTTGCTTTTATCCATCTGCAGGCGTTAAAGTAATCTTGGGCATAATTATTATGCTCTTCAATTCCGGTCGCGACTGCAAAAATATTCGGATCAAAAATAATTTCTTGTGGGGGGAATCCTATCTCTTCAGTAAGGATTTTGTAAGCGCGTTCACAAATTTGAATTTTTCTTTCGTATGAATCAGCTTGTCCTTTTTCATCAAAGGCCATAACAATTACAGCGGCGCCATACTTAAGAATTTCTCTTGCCTGATCTTTAAATTGCTGCTCACCTTCCTTCATACTGATTGAATTCACAATCCCTTTGCCTTGCAAACATTTGAGCCCTGCTTCAATCACAGACCATTTCGAAGAATCCAACATGATTGGAAGCTTTGCGATATCCGGTTCGGCTGCCAGCAGATTTAAGAATTTTACCATTACAGCCTTCGAATCAATCAGACCTTCGTCCATATTGATATCAATTACCTGCGCCCCGCCATTTACTTGGTCTAAAGCAACAGAAAGCGCTTCTTCAAATTTTTCCTCTTTTATTAATCTGGCGAACATTCTGGAACCGGTTACGTTAGTCCGTTCACCGATATTTACAAAATTTGTATTTGGTCTCAGTACAAGTGGTTCTAATCCGCTGAGTCTTAAATAGGGTTCAACATCAGGAATTTCACGAGGTGTAAAATTTTCAGCCATTTCCGCGAAGGCTTTAATATGATCCGGAGTTGTTCCGCAACATCCACCGAGAAGATTAAAAAAACCTTGCTCGGCATATTCTTTCAATGTTTCCGTCATCGAATCGGGGGATTCGTCGTAACCTCCAAATTCGTTTGGTAATCCGGCATTCGGATATAAGCTGACAAAACAACTTGCGATATTGGATAGCTCTTCGATAAAAGGACGCATTTGCTGCGGTCCGAGCGCGCAGTTTAATCCAATACTTAATAAATTTTTTGTGTGTGAAACCGATATCCAAAACGCCTCTGTGGTTTGACCGGATAGAGTTCTTCCGCTCATGTCAACGATTGTTCCGGATAACATGATCGGAAGTGAAACACCCATTTCTTCAAACAGGGTTTCAATTGCGTAGATTGCTGCTTTTGCATTAAGGGTATCAAATATCGTTTCAACTAAAAGGATATCCACGCCACCCTCAATAAGACCCTTCGCTTGTTCTTTATAAGCGATTACAAAATCATCAAAGTAGGCTTCCCGAAAACCGGGATTGTTAACATCGGGTGATAGTGAACCGGTTTTGTTCGTCGGACCTAAAGCGCCTGCAACAAATCGAGGCTTTCTCGGATCTAATTTGGTGAATTCATTCGTGGCTTCTTTAGCGATTCGCGCAGCTTCAAAATTTAATTCATATACAATATTGTCCAAACCATAATCGGCTTGAGCAATCGCGGTTCCGCTGAATGTATTTGTCTCAATTATATCCGCGCCGGCTCGTAAATATTCGCGATGAATATCCTTTATAATCTCCGGTTGAGTGATTGATAACAGATCATTATTGCCTTTCAAATCACTTGGATGATTCGCGAATCGAGCTCCTCGAAAATCACTTTCTTCCAATTTGTGCCGCTGAATCATTGTGCCCATCGCACCATCGAGAATCAAGATTCTCTCTTGTAACAAGTTTTGTATTTGTTCGAATTTATTTTCCAATTTGTTCTTTCTAACTCATTTTTGATAAGACATGCAAGATACTTAAATTAGTTTTTAATTAATATTTCCTTTTGGAGCGAAAAATGATCGTAATCACAGGCGGGGCCGGATTTATTGGAAGCGCGGCTGCATGGCGTTTGAATGAGATGGGCCGGGATGATTTGATACTGGTTGATGAACTTAGAACCGGTGAAAAATGGAAAAATTTAGTCGGACTCCGATACTCGGAATTTTTTCACAAGGATGATTTCCTTGAAATGATTTCAAATAATGAGTTTGATATTGAACTCGAAGCAATAATTCACCTTGGAGCATGTTCGGCCACAACAGAAAAAGACGCTGATTATTTGATGGATAACAATGTGAAGTATTCACAAATCCTTGCTTCTTATGCTCTGGAAAGGGGAATTAGATTTATATACGCTTCGTCAGCGGCAACTTACGGCGATGGTGATTTTGGATACGATGATAACGAAAATGAAATGGGGAAATTACGTCCCCTAAATATGTACGGTTATTCAAAACATCTATTTGATAGTTGGTTGAAAAATAATGGACTACTTAATCAAGTAGTCGGTGTGAAATATTTTAACGTATACGGACCAAATGAATACCACAAAGGAGATATGCGAAGTGTGGTGCACAAAGCATTTGGACAAATAAATGAAACCGGAAAAGTGAATCTGTTTAAGTCATATCATCCGGAGTATGGAGACGGTGAACAAAAAAGAGATTTTATTTATGTAAAAGACGCTGTTGATATGACGTTGTTTTTCCTCGATAATAAAAAAATAAACGGACTCTTCAATCTTGGAACGGGAAACGCAAGAACTTGGAATGATTTAGTAACCGCCTTGTTTAACGCGATGGACAAAACCGTAAATATCGAATACATCGAAATGCCGGAACAGTTAAGAGGGAAGTATCAATATTTCACACAAGCTAATATGGATAAAATCCGAAGCGCCGGTTACACAAAACCGATCTCATCTTTAGAGGAAGGAATAACGGATTACGTAAAAGAGTACCTGCTGAAGAAAGAATTTTTAGGATACTAATCTTATGATTCTTGCTACACTTGTTTATCTCCAGCAAAAAGGAAAGACATTAATGCTTCTTCGTAATAAAAAGCAGAATGATTTCCATAAAGGGAAATGGAATGGACTCGGTGGAAAAATGGAGCCGGGTGAATCACCAGATGAATGTGCGATTCGTGAAGTTGAGGAAGAATCCGGGTATAAAATCCAAAATCTTAAACTTGCCGGATTAATTACCGAGCCACTTTTTGACGGAAAACAGGATTGGCATTTGTTTCTCTATACATCTGAGGATTTCGAAGGAGAGCAAATCATATCCGATGAAGGTACGCTGGAGTGGATTCCGAATGAAAAAATATTCGATCTCAACCTCTGGGAAGGCGATAGGATTTTCCTCAAATGGATTCTCGAGAAAAAGTTTTTTTCCGCAAAATTTATTTATAAAAAAAAGGAGTTTAAGGATTATTCCGTAAATTTTTATGAATAAGCTAAACTCCTTTTTAATCCAATTCTACGTCAATTTAGATTTTTTTCAAAAACCCTCTGATCATATCATTTACAAAATCCGGATTTTCGAGCGGAGCCATGTGTCCGCCTCTCGGAACGATCGCAAATTCCGAGTTCGGAATTTTTTCAGACATCTTTCTCATCATTGCAGGCGGCGTAAGGGTGTCAAATGACCCCGCCATCACTAAAGTTGGTATTTTGATACTAGCAAGAAAAGAAGTTGTATCGGTTCGACTTACCATCGCCAGCACCGAACCTTTAACTCCGTGCGAATCTTGATCGTAACATTGTCCGAGAATTCTATCCACCAGTTCCTGGTTATCTTTGAGTGTTTCTTCGGCGAATAATGATGGAACCGTTTGATCCACAAATTGATTTAATCCGTGCAAGTTAATAATATCAACCGCGCCGGCTCTTTTTAATTTCCCAAGATTATCATCCGCTTCCGATTTTGTATCCAGCAGAATTAAAGCTTTAATCTTATCTTGATTCATTTCAACCGCTCTAAGCGCAATATATCCACCCATCGAAAGCCCGCAAACGGTTACATTTTTAAGATGTAATTCATTAATAATTGAAAACAAATCATGAACAAATGCTTCCATTGTATACTGACCATCACCGATATAACTATCGCCTAAACCACGAACATCATAAGCGACGCAGTAAAATTCGTTTTGAAGATTTTCCAGCTGATTAATCCACATTCGATGATCGAAAGGAAAACCGTGGACAAAAATTATTGGCGGGTTCTTTTTATCCCCGTAAAGTTTAACAGAAAGGCTGTTGATAGTTCGTTGCTGCATTTCCACCTCTAGAAATTTAATCTGCTAAACTTACGAAATTATTGACTTGTTTTTTGAATGAACCGAAGAGATGATTGAAATTGTTAAAAATGGATTTTACGAAACTGAATGACTCAATCACTTTGCCGGATTGAGTGTTATTTTTTCTGATGAAGCAAAGTCGAATTTGACAAGTGGAGTCGCCAAATTAGTGGGAATTTAGGAACATGACTTAACAAATTAACAAAAAGGAGAATAGGGAAGATTTTTGGTTTCGTAAAAATTTTGAAGATGAAAATTATTTAAAACCGAGTTTTGGTATAACAAAAAGGTGAATAATCCACTCATACTCTGCAGTAAAACTTATCCCAATTCCAATTTTTCTTCCATTACACAAGATCATTATTTCCCTTTCGTTGAAGGGGCGCATTTTGTTTCTTTGGGTGATTCTAAAGGCAGCGAAATTGTTTAAATATTCTTAATGTTCATTGCGAATATTATTCAGGATGAATTATGGATTATCGAAAACAATGAATTCATCCTTCAAAAAATTGTGGTCGATTCCTAAATAAATTTCTCGATTTATTCCACAAGCGTCCGGTCAAGCTATCAATCTCAAGACAGCTGATAGCTGTTTCGCAAGATCCTAACTTCCTCCTTAAATATGCCTATGCTCCTTAGAAATAATACAAATAGCTTACCTTCGCAACACCGGCCCTATTTTTAAGATGTAGTGAATTTGGAAGTAAATTTCCCAAGGCATCGTACTCATCCGAACGATCATGAATTTCATTGATGGCCAAATAGATCCAGCTCTTCGGCGAAAAGTTGTAAGAAAATAAAAATCCGGCGATTATTCTTTCCATTCTTTTTGAAGAACGGATATAAAGATTATCAACGTAAATTCTGATATTCAGATCGTTAACGGGAGTGATCGAGAAAAATGGTCTCGCGTTATAAGTTATATCCTCAACATTTCCAGCCGGATTTCCTTCAACGTACATATCGTAACTGGTTCCCAAATCAATATTTGAGGTAATATTCCAGCTAAAATATGCACCAACCCAAGAATAAAAGGCCAAATAATCCCGCGAGAAATTGTAAGTTTTTGAATAACCGCCATAAAGATTTCCACTCCAATTTGGATTCGGGAACCAAGAACTGATCGTAAACTCATGCGAAGAATATTCAACATCTAAATCCCGCGATTTCCCGAAATCAACATTAATTTCATATCCCCAATTATTGCGGAATTGCATGTTGAACCCGAATACAGCGGAATAATCAGTAAAATTATCTTCCTTTTGCCAGTTGAGTGCAGGACCGCCGTAGAGCAGAATAGATCGTATCGCGCCGTCATCATAAACCCACCTCGGGCCCGCAATTGCAACTGTACTCGAATTTCCACGCCAGGGTACAAATCCGATTTGACTTACATCGAAGTCGGAGCCGACATATCGCGTGCGCGCCAAAGTCATCCAATTTTCCTTGAATTGAGTGAATCCCGCCGAGAGGGCGAAATCACCGTCTGCATTTTTAAATGATCTGGCAAATTGGTAAGCAAGCTGCCAATCATCACCGCGCAATCCGCCATCGATATCCAAAATTCCGTAACTGTTTCCTTCCTCATATTTTCCTGCATAAAGAACTCCGATTGAGGAATTCTCGAATATTTGTTTCGAAACCCTTCCGACTGCAAAAATTGCTTGTTTCTCACTTTCTTGAACTCCATCAACGGTATACTTTGCTTCCGCCGTTCTTGCTACCAAACTTCCATATTCCCAATCATCCACCCTTCCGAAAGCTTTTGCTCCGAATGTTAATGGAACTTCGCTTCCATCTGGCAATTTTTTACCGATTCGTCTCGGGTAAAAAAGCTCCATTGGTCTGTAAAATCCTGTATTTCTTTGTCTGCCAGATGCCGTAAAAATTTCTTGCCCTTTAACAAAAAATGGTCGTCTTTCGGAAAAATAAGATTCGAAGCGGGAGATATTAAAACTAAATGGGTCTGCTTCGATTTGTGCAAAATCGGGATTAGCCGTTGCCTGAAAAGTCAATTTTGGAGATGGATTATAAAATACATCAAGTCCGATATCCGCATCATAATCGTATTCATTGTTTCCAACGTAAGTGGCAGAACTAATTCCTACGGGAAATATTTCTAAATTTAATCCATCAATTTGAGGTGTAAATCCGTTAAGATCGAGTTTGCCAAATTTTGAGATTCTTTGTCCTTCATTCTCTTCATAATTTATCCAATAAATATCTTCCGAGTTACTGGGAACCCAGCGGTCAAAATCTAAGCCCCATTCGGTCAATGTTTCTTCATATTGAAGTGATTTATAAGGTATTTCCATCTCAACCACAAAACCCCAATCATAAATTTCCGAATCCGCGAACCAAATTCCATCCCAATTATAGTCGCGATTACGGGCATCATCCAGAAGCCTTGAATCGCCTCGAACCCCCGAAGCGCTTACAGCGAATTTATACGCGGTTCTATTATCGCCAAATGTATCAAACATTACGGAAACGATATCCCCCGAAAATTCATCCAAAGTTCCGGCTTGGATTGTAACATTTTTCGGATCATCGTAGCAAATCATCAAACAGTAAATGGCTTGATCGGTAGTTAGTAATTTCGCGACTGTCCGTTTGGATGCCAATGTATTCGGATAAGGTTGTAGTTGGTAAAAATCTGAAATAGAATCCGCCGCAGCCCAAATCGGATCGATGATTCCATCAATTTTTATTTCAGAATCTATCTTATTTAAAGTAAGTTTTTTGTTTTGATTGGAACTTGGAAATGCTGAGAGTGAAGTGAAAATAAATACTGAAAACAGACAAAGAAGTAAAAATTTATGCAAAGCTCCCCCGGGTTTGTTTTTTCTTTAGACTTGTTAGCGTTGTAAAAGTTGTATAAATCGGGATAACAAAAAACATCAAGATTTGCTGTTTTCAATGTCTGTGGTATTGGTTAATTCACTGCGGCGCAGACTGGATAGTCTGCGCCACGGTTTTTAATTATTTGATTAATAACATCTTCTTGGAAGTGTGAAATTTGGGGGTTGAGAGTGTGTAAACATAATCACCGCTTGGTAAATTACTACCTTCTAATTGTACATTGTAATTCCATCCAATGTCGGGATCAATCATATTTTAATAAAAATTATTTTTTTGATTTGCTTGCTGAGTATAATAACAATTTTTAAAATTATGTTTGCCTTATTGATAGGATAAAACAGGGAAATAGAATTTTTATGAGATGAAGTTTATTTTTTTCTCGGCTGTCATGGTCTTCAGATTCGTTTAAAAGTTCGATACCTTGACAGCAAGAACTTCTCTTTTGGGTTAAAAAGTCTGTCTCACCCAACGGTAAAGCAAGAAAATCCGGTCAAAATTTTAACGCCAAAATTCCATAAAAGACTTAATACTTTTCCACAGAAAAGAAGATCAAGATCATGACTAAGACTAAGATCAAGATTTATTAAAATACAAGTGGAATAAAATATATTATTCCATTTAATTCACTTCTTCAATTTTACGGGACAATTAACAATGAATATCATCTCCACTATCAGCCAAGAATTACAAATCAAAGATTTTCAAGTAAATGCTGTCATTTCATTATTCGATGAAGGCGCAACAATTCCTTTTATCGCTCGTTACAGGAAAGAACATACAGGCGGATTGGATGAAGAGGTTTTACGCGAAATTGAGGAGCGCAAAAATTATCTTGATGTGTTAATCGCAAGAAAAGCAACAATATTAAAAAGCATTGAAGAACAAGGGAAGCTGACCCCTGAATTAAAACAGAAAATTGAAGCAACTTTGATGCTTAATGAACTCGAAGATTTATACCTTCCTTACAAACCAAAACGAAAAACCAGAGGAACAGTTGCTAAAGCAAAAGGACTGGAACCGTTGGCTTTGTTTCTGCTTGAAAATCCGAATTTTGATGGGAATTTCGATGAAAAATTAGCTGAATTTATTAATGAAGAGTTAGGTGTAGCGTCGATCGAGGAAGCGTTGCAAGGTGCGAAAGATATTATCGCAGAAATGATAAGCGAAACGGCTGAAGTCCGCCAAGTTGTTCGTGAAGAATTGATGGAAAAATCGCTGGTTGTTTCGTCCAAAGCAAAAACTAAACCTGAAGATATTCCCGCAGGCAAAAAAGATGTTTACGATGTTTACCATGAATTTCAGATCGATATTAAACATATAAAACCATATCAGATTCTGGCTTTGAACAGAGGTGAGAAGGAAAGGTTTTTAAAGGTAACTCTCGGATTTGAAAAGGAAGACATAACATATTTAATTCACAAAGAATACTTTAAATCGAACGAAAGTGTATTTAACGACATCTTCGAAGAACTGGTTGCAGACTCATTCGATAGATTAATTTATCCATCGATTGAGAGGGAAGTCCGTTCCGCATTAGCCGAATTGGCAGAAGAACATGCAATTGAAGTGTTTGCCTCAAATTTAAGGCAGCTTTTATTACAGCCTCCCGTAAGCGGAAAAATGATTTTAGGAATTGATCCGGGATTTGTAAGCGGTTCAAAAGTAGCTGTTATTGATCCAACCGGGAAATACGTAGCCGGGACAACCGTTTATCCTCATCCTCCGCAAAAAAGAATTGAGGAAGCCAAGAAGATTATATCCGATTTTGTAACCAAACATAAAGTTGATTTGATCGCAATCGGAAATGGAACCGCGAGCCGTGAAACCGAGCAAATGGTTGCGGAATTGATAAAGGAGAATAATCTTGATTGCCACTATTTAATCGTAAGTGAAGCCGGTGCGTCTGTTTATTCCGCATCAAAAATTGCGAAAGAAGAATTCCCGGATTTGGAAGCGAGTCAGCGCGGAAACATTTCAATTGCTCGCCGGGTTCTTGATCCACTTGCGGAATTGGTAAAAATTGACGCGAAATCGATTGGGGTCGGATTGTATCAACATGATGTAAACCAGAGAGTTTTGCAGAAAAATCTAGACGCCGTTGTTGAAAGCTGCGTGAATTATGTTGGTGTTGATGTCAATACTGCTTCAGCCTCATTACTCACTTATGTCTCAGGATTAAATAAAAGTTTAGCGAACAGAATTGTAAAAGTTCGTGATGAAAAAGGGAAGTTTGTTTCCCGCCATGATTTTCTCGATGTTCCCGGGATGGGCGAAAAATTATTTGAACAAGCCGCCGGGTTTTTGAAAATCGCTCAAGCTGAAAATCCGTTGGATAATACCTTTATTCATCCCGAATCTTATTCAGCAACCGAAAAATTGTTCAAACTTTGTGGTGCGGATATTAACGATTTTAGAAATTCCTACGCCCGCATTAAATTATACATTTCGCAAAATAACCTTGGCAAAGTTGCCGAACAGATTGGTGTCGGAATTCCGACTCTCGAAGATATAATTGAAAATATCCAAAAACCCGGACGTGATCCACGGGATGAAATGCAAAAGCCAATTCTTCGATCTGATATTCTATCGATTGACGATCTGAGTGAAGGAATGAAATTAAAAGGAACGGTCAGAAATGTGGTTGATTTCGGTGCGTTTGTTGATATCGGATTAAAAAGCGATGGACTGGTTCATGTCTCCCAAATGGCAAACCGATTTGTTAAAAATCCGCTTGATATTGTGAAAGTCGGCGATATTATTGATGTTACTATTATGACAATCGACAAAGCAAAAGGCAGAATTGGTTTGAGTATGAAAGAATAGTTTTTCCAAAGTTATTACGATAATTCAAGGTGTATTTTTGAAAGTATGAATTTTCATTTGCTATTTGTTGATTGAATTTTCCAATATTTATGTGTATGCTTATACACAAAAAGGGACGTATTATGAGAACTAATATTGATTTAGACGATCAATTGATGGATGAAGCATTCAAGTACAGCGACGTAAAAACAAAAAAGGATTTAATTCACCAGGCTTTAAAAGAATTTATTGAAAATAAAAAACGAAAAAATCTTGGTGATTTGCGCGGAAAATTGGTTTTTGAAAAGGATTACGATTATAAATCAATGAGAAAATAATGTTTCTTGTTGATACATCAGTTCTGATTGATTTCTTTAAAGGGGTGAATAATTCTTCAGTCCGGAAATTTGAATCTCTGATTCAAAATAACATTGATTTTGGAATAACGTCGTTTACTTATCAGGAAGTTTTGCAAGGTGCTCTTAATTACAATGAATTCGAAATTCTAAAGGATTATCTCGCAACACAAAGGTTTTATGAACCAAAATCGCATATGGGGTCTTTTGAGGAAGCAGCAAAAATTTATTTTCAGTTAAGAAGAAAAGGAATCACAATTCGAAGTACAATTGATTGCTTAATTTGTCAAATCGCAATTGAAAATAATCTTGTTCTTCTTCATAATGATTCTGATTTCAATCTGATTGCCAAACATACAAATTTAAAAGAGTTCTGATATACAATTCTCAACAATCTATTTCCTGTCGAGAATAATTAAAGTATCAGTTCGTTCAGTGCCATTTTCTTCCTCAAAAAATATCTCATCATTAAATGGAGCAATTTTGCTCTCTTAATTTCTGTTTTCAATTTTAGTATCTTTGTGAGGTAAAATTCTATTTTGGAGGGGTTATGCACGAAAAAAGTATTGAATTGTTAAACAAAGCAGTTGCCGATGAACTTCACGCCGTTCATCAGTACATGTATTTTCATTTTCATTGTGATGATCAAGGATATGATTTACTCGCCGGTTTATTCAAAAAAACCGCGGTAGAAGAGATGATGCACGTTGAACATTTAGCGGAACGAATTCTTTTCTTAAAAGGCGATGTAAAAATGGAATTGCTTAACAAAGTTGAGCAATTAAGAGACGTTCAGGATATGTTAAAAATGGCGGCAAAAATGGAAGAAGACAGCGCTCACGAATACAACGTCTGGGCAAACGAAGCCAGCGCCGCTGTGGATTCAGTGACTAAAAAGATATTCGAAGATCTCGTTGCCGATGAAGAAAGACATTTCGATCAGTATGATACCGAATTGGAAAATATTGCCAAACATGGTAAAGATTATCTTGCGCTTCAATCAATCGAAAGAAGTAAAACAATCTCCCAAAGAGGTAATGCTTAGTTAAATTTTCTTGATTTACAACTATAAGTCCGGTTAATCACTAACCGGACTTTTTTTATTCTCATCATTTGTGGCTGATTATCATATCCATGCTTGTTATAGTCGCATAAAAAAAGAAAATGATTAAAAGAAAACTTGTAAAAAATATCTTGGCTTCATGCGAGGATAGCCCGGTATTAATGTTTCACGGTGCAAGGCAAGTCGGTAAAAGTACATTATTGAAAGAGTTCGCAAAGTCAATTCATCCCGCGGAATATATAAGTTTGGTTGACGCGGTTTATTTGTCGGCGGCAAAGTCTGATCCGCATGGATTTATAAAAGGGTTTGAAGGGAATGTTGTTTTGGATGAAATTCAACTGGCACCAGAGCTTTTGCGTGCAATAAAGTTGGAAGTGGATAACGACAGAAAACCTGGTAAATATCTGTTAACCGGATCGGCAAATGTTTTGACTGTCCCCGGAATTTCAGAATCGTTGGCCGGAAGAATGGAATTGTTGAATTTATATCCGTTTTCTCTGAGCGAGATTGAAAACAGAGACGCAAATACAATTAAAAATCTCTTCGAAAGAAATATTACTCTCGGAAAGAAAGTTGATCGCCGTGAAGAAATTAACAATAGAATATTACGCGGTGGATATCCGGAAGCGGTTAGCCGAAAAACTGACGAACGCCGCGGGACTTGGTTTGAGTCATATTCCGAGACAATTATTAAAAGGGATATTCGGGAAATTTCCAATATTGAAGGAATGAACATAATCCCGAAACTGCTCAATATTTTAGCGGCAAGAGTTGGAGCATTGGTAAACTTCGCGGAATTGGCTCGTTCTTCCGCCATACCACAAACATCTTTAAAAAGATATTTGACCCTTTTGGAATCGATTTTTTTAATACGTTTTTTACCGGCATATTCAAAAAATAAATCGAAAAGATTGATAAAAACGCCCAAGATTTATTTCAATGATACGGGATTTGTTTCCCATTTGTTAAGCCTAACCTCGAAAAGATTTGAAAGTGAGAAAGTGGCTACGGGATTTTTGCTTGAAAATTATGTGTTAATGGAGTTGATAAAAGAAGCAAGCTGGAGTGAAAACCGATGCCGATTTTATCATTACAGTACCGCATCCGCGCAAGAGGTGGACTTTATTATCGAAAATAATTTGGGTGAGGCAATCGCTATTGAAGTAAAATCAACTCATTCACCGAAAGCGGAAATGTTCAACCACATGAGGGCGCTGGCAGAAGAAATTGGAAACGATTTGAAATACGGATATTTACTCTATCTCGGAGATAGAGTTGTACCTTTTGGCGAAAAGCTTTTTGCCGTTCCGATTGACTTCGTATTGTGAGTTAAGGAAGTTTATCCTTCACCAAATTGAAAATAAACGCTCCAACAAGCGCTCCGAATAACGTTACTATCGCGGCGTATTCTCCGGCTCCAATTTGCGCGAAAATTGGTCCCGGACATGCACCGGTAATTGCCCAACCCAATCCGAAGAGTATTCCCCCTATCACAACGCCTTTGTTTAAAGGTTTTTTACTGATTTGGATATTCTCATCGTCGATTGTTTTGCCAATTTTATTGATGATCAAATAACCAATCATTCCGACGAAAATTGCGGAACCGATAACCAAATACATGTGCCACTCGTTGAAAAGAAACATATCTTGAATTCTGAACCAGCTTATCACTTCAGATTTTGTAATGATAATTCCAAATAAAATTCCGGTAAACAAAAATTTAAATTTCATGATTATCCCAGATACATTTTAGCGTAGGTTAATAAAAGTCCGCCGATGAAAAAGGAAATTGTCGCAACTAAGCCGGATAATTGAAGCGTTGAAATTCCGGTGATTGAATGGCCGGAAGTACAGCCGTTTGCGTAACGTGTTCCGAATCCGACTAAAATTCCACCGAAGAAAAGTGTAACATAACCTTCGAGAGAATAATAATGATCAGGTAAAAAACGTACCGTTTCGTAATTAAGCAGATTTTGTGAGATATATCCGCCGAGCAAAATTCCGGTAACGAAAGATACCTTCCAACCATCCTTTTCATGATCGTACGTGAAAAATGATTTGAGATTTCGAGGCGCAAAAGCAGAGCAAATTTGAGTGAATGTTGATGAAATTCCAAACATTTTATTACCGAAGTAAAGTGAAAGTGGAACAAATAAACCGATAAGCGGTCCGGCAATATACCATTCCCAAAGTCCTGAGATTGAAGTCATATTATTCTCGACTAATTAAAAATTTATAAATATTTAATTGAAATAATTATTTACTGATTTCATATGTGTAAGTGATATCGGCTGTTTTGTTAAGTATTTCAGAAACCGAACAATATTTCTCAACCGATAAATCAATCGCGCGTTTGAGTTTGGATTCGTCAACTTCGCCGGTAACTTTATAAACAACCTCAATCTTTGTGAAAATTGAAGGAATCTTTTCTCGCCTTACGGCGTTAATTTCAATTTCAAAACTTGTTGGTTCTATTTTTTGTTTGCGCAGAATGGATAATATATCGATCGCACTGCACCCGCCGAGCCCCATTAAAATTAATTCCATCGGCCGCGCTCCCGAATTACTTCCACCGATTGACTCGGCTCCGTCGATATTCACTTTTACGTTTGATACTCCGCTCGCTTCGAAATGGAAATTTTTATCAACTCTTTTTAATTCAACTTTCATTATTCCTCCGATTTTAGAATAGCTTGTTTAAGATCTTCTAAAATATCATCAACATGTTCAAGTCCAACAGAAACTCGCACTAAACCCGGAAATATGCCAACAGCTTGGCGTTCCGCTTCACTTAATTTCGAATGCGTAGTTGATGCCGGATGCGTTACGATTGTTCTGGAATCACCGAGATTTGCGGTTCTTGAACAGATTTGCAACGCGTCAATAAATTTCTGCGCCCGTTCATAACCGCCTTTTATAACGAAAGTTACAATTCCGCCGCCCATCAACATTTGTTTTTTTGCGATTTCAAAATGTGGGTGGGATTCAAGGAAGGGATATTTAACATTCTCAAGATTTTGATTTTCGCTCAATTTTTTCGCTATTGTTAATGCATTCGCGCAATGTTTTTCTATCCGCACCGAAAGAGTTTCCAAACTTTTGGAGAGAATCCACGCGTTAAACGGTGAAATTGCCGGACCGGTTTGCCTTGCGAAAAACCGGATCTCTTTTATTAATTCTTTGCTGCCAACTACAACACCGCCCAAAACTCTGCCTTGTCCATCAATAAATTTGGTTGCCGAATGAATTACAAGGTCTGCTCCAAAATCTTTTGGAGTTTGAATAAACGGTGTCGCGAAACAATTATCAACGCTGAAAATTAAATTATGTTTTTTAGAGAGTGCTCCCAAAAATTCAAGATCGATAACTTCTAGGGCAGGGTTGGAGGGAGTTTCGATAAAAATCATTTTTGTATTCGGTGTTATTGCCTTTTCCCAACCGTCATAGTTTTCGGCATCAACGTAAGTATGAGTGATTCCCCACTTCGGAAGAATTTTTGTAAGAATTTGGTGGCTTGAACCAAACAGTGAACGGGATGCCACAATATGATCACCGCTTTCCAGTAAACCGCCGAAGATTGAAAAAACGGCAGCCATTCCGGTGGCGAAAGCAAAACCATCTTCACAATTTTCAAGCTGAGCCATTTTGTCAATTAATTCAGAAGAGTTAGGATTTGAAAAACGTGAATAAATATTTCCTTCAACTTCATCGGCAAATAGTGCTCGTCCTTGTTCTGCGTTTTCAAAAAGAAAACTTGAAGTCAGGTAAAGTGGAACTGCGTGTTCGCGATTTTGACTTCTCTCGGCTTGAGCGCGAACAGCAATCGTTTCCTTTCTCATTACTTTCTCCAATTTACAAAAAAAGGCCTTTCACTTTTAGCGAAAGACCTTTGATTTAAGTTTAATGTTATCATCCTTAGTCTTTCACATTCGTAACCGCATACAAAGACAGAGAATAATATTTGAATTTTTGTTTTTCATTTTCGAAAGCCAATATAGGACAAATAGTAGAATTTTATCAATAGATTTGACAATTAATTACTTTTTTTTTATTTCACCATTTTCTGAAAGCATTATTGCCACCGAACGGGTACTCTCAAATTCCGAACAAATTATTACGATAATAACCGTAACGGGAACGCTTAATATCATACCGGTAACACCCCAGATTGCACCCCAAAATGAAAGGGCGAGAAGTACGACCAAAGAGCTGATATTTAAAGTGTTTCCCATCAATTTCGGTTCGACAATATTTCCGATAATTAGTTGAATTGAACCGACGATAAGTAAAATCAGTACCGCCGGTGTAAATTCGGCGAATTGTAATAAGGCGAATGTTGCCGGGAAAATTGTGGCAATCAACGAACCGATTGTTGGAATATAGTTAAGCAGGAAAATCAAAAATGCCCAGAAAATCGGTGCGTCCAATCCAATAATCAGCAAAACGATGTAACTTAAAAATCCGGTTAAAACACTCACCAAAGTTTTTAGAGTAATATAATCCCCGATCGATTTTTCCACCTTGCGAATTAAGTGTAATGCATTTTGATATTCATCCGGGTGCGGATAAATTGCCTTTATTTTTTTCGAAAAACCGGATTCTTCGAGTATTAAGAAAATTAGATAAAGTATTACGGTAAACGCGTTTCCGAATAATGAAGTTAGCGTCGCAAACAGTCTGGAAAGTATTCCCGCAAAATCAAATTCACCGGAGAAATCTTTAAGCCATGCAAATAAATCGATTTCAAATGCGGCATTTATTTTTTCGGTAATAGTTGAAATCGTGTTTTGGTATACGGGAAGGGAAGATGAGAGACTTTGAATATTGTCAGTCAAAAGCTTGATAGTTAAAGAGAGAGCACTTAATAATAATATTGACGCGATTGAACTTAATAACCATGATGGAAATTTTTCGCGGACGAATTTTATCTTTTTCAAATAAGTTTTTACTTCACGAATCAGAAACCACAAAATAAAAGCAAATACAAAAGGAATTAAAATACTCTGTAAATAGATGAGGGCAATAATTGTAATCATGCCCGTAAAAAGGAAAAATAATCTTTTTGTGTAATCTGGTTTCATAATTGGTTATTTGATTCTGATACAAACCATAGTCATATCATCATGCGGTTTTTCTTTACCGATAAATTTATTTACTTCATTTGTAATATTCATCAAAAGGTCGGAGGCTGTCTTTTCCTTTTTTGCAGCAATCAAATTAATCAAACTTTGTTCTCCAAACTCTTCCTTTTTATTATTCATAGCTTCGGTAAATCCATCGGTGTAAAATATTATTTGATCACCTTCGGAAATGGGAATAATTTCATCTTTTATCGTACGTGAAAATACAACACCGTTTTCCAATCCAAGTGCCAGGCCTGCGGGTTTGTAAATGTCGCAAGTATCTTTGCCGGCTGCTTTTATAATAATAGGATTGTGTCCGGCTCTTGCAATTTGTAATTGGTTTAATTCGACATCAAAAATTGCATAAATCATCGAAATAAAATGACCACGCTCTACATTTTCATAAAACAATTCATTCATTTTCGTTAATACTTGCGCTGGAGAATCGAATGACTTTCCGAGCGCTTTCAAAAATCCCTTTGTCAGGGTCATATAAAACGCGGCTTGAGTCCCTTTCCCCGAAACATCTCCGATAGCAATTCCCAGTTTTGTATCGGAGATTTTTACGAAATCGTAATAATCACCGCCTACTTCAAATGCCGGTAAACAATGAGCGGCAATATCAAGGTTATTAAAAGTTGGTGTTTTTGCGGGCAGAAAAGACATTTGAACATCCCGAGCAATTTCCAATTGTCTTTGCATTCTTTGCCGTTCGTTGATATGTTGAACAAATGCCGGTTTAATTTCATCCAAATTTGAAATTTTATCTTTTGTGAATACGGCTATCATTCCCAAAAGTAAAAGAATTGCCCCGATTGTGAATAAATATAATCCGCTATCGGGTATGTAAGAACCGGTAAAAAGCATAAAGGAATTTTGCAGAATTGTAAAAATCAACAATGAAAGCAAGGTTGTTGCTACATCGTATTTGTAGAAAACGTATGCGAGCAATAATCCGATTGGAAGTTGACTTATTAATTCAATGTAGCCGGGAGAAATATTCGATTCGCGGATGAACGCGAAAAGGATTCCAATAACCGCAATAAACAATAGCGCTGAATTGGTACGATTATAAAGTATTGCTCCCACGAACATAAAATAGATCGTGATTTCAAAAAGATTACTTTGTAACGCGGTTGAAATTAATGAAATTACAGGCAGCTTTGAGTTTAGAAAGAAGCCATCATCTGAAATTGGTAGGATATTAAAATCAATAATTTGGTTAAGCAGATAGACAAAAAATAACCAGGCGCCGAGTATAAATATCCCGAATCCTAAAGAGTTAAGAATCGCAAAACCAATCCGTGAATGAAACAAATGTCCTTTAAATTTTAGATCAAAAGTTGTGAATTTTTCATTAAAAACTTCACGACCCATCGATTCGCCAACCGCGAAAGTTATAAAAACGCCGCCGCCGATAAATAACCCGCCCAAAAACATTGCAAGCAAAAGTTGGGGTTCAAACTCCATTTGTGATTGGAAATAGATAAAAATCGCAAAGTTTACAAATGCCAAAATTCCGAAAATAAGAGCTGCCTGGAATCCAATTTCAAAATCTCGGAATCGTTTGAAAGCAAAAATTATAATTGTTATAAAAAAGATAACATATATAACTGCCTTAATAATTTCAGAGCTCCAAAAACCGTTGGGTTTGTTGTATTTTTCAGGTACGATATAATCAACTTCGTAAGAAACAATATTCGTCCCTTTTGTTTTAATTCTAACATCAATTTTATTGCGTGTGGTTGGTTCTTCACCAGAATAATTGATTACAAATTCAGCACGCTCTTCCTCACGTATAACTACATAGCTCGTATCAATCTCAGCTTGTTGCAGACTCATAGTTATAGCATCCGGGTTATCAAACGACCTTTTAGAAGTTGTATCAAGACTTAAATTCTTTATAGGACAAAATTGATCGAGGAAGTTATTCGAAATTCTCAATGCCTCGGATTTTGCAATAATCGGGAAGTCGATACTGTCGGCCAGTTCAATCTCAAGTTTGGTTAATGCCAGGTTCTGATCGAGTTGAAGCGAAAAATCTCCAACAAGTGCTTTTGCTATTTTTTCTCTTTCTTCATTCCCGCTGAATATTTTCTGCGCATCTTTTTTTATCCACCTCACATCATAGACCAGCGCGGAAAGCCCTTCTTTTAACACTTGATTACTTTTTTCCAATCCCATCTCTGTTTGAATTTGTCTTAACAACGGAGCTGATTGTAATAATCTGGTATATGAGAGATATCCTTCCGGGGCGATTCCCATTTTGGTAACAATTGAATCGGCCGTATGCAAAATTTCCGAACGATCATTTTCCAGGTTTACTGTAGAAAGTGGCTGCACTTTTGGATAGAAAAAGAAAGCGAGTAAAAGGCCAACGAGTATTAGCAGAATTGGTTGGATCAGTAATTTTAATTTATTTGTCATATTTCATTTCTTGGGAGTAATATTTATAGATACGTTCGTAAGTTATTTATT
The DNA here is from genome assembly GCA_021739765.1 of Melioribacteraceae bacterium. Lineage (GTDB taxonomy): Bacteria > Bacteroidota > Ignavibacteria > Ignavibacteriales > Melioribacteraceae > JAIPBD01. The sequence continues at coordinate 25,669 of JAIPBD010000014.1, read as the reverse complement.
TTTCCATAATTATGACGTGTTTGATATAAAAATGATTGAAATTTCCTATGCCAATTTTGATCTGTTTTGGTATTGAAAAGTGGTGGAGATTTATGTGAAGATTAAAAAAGGCAGTTCACAACGAACTGCCTTTTTCGAATAATTATAGAGATACTTTTTTCCCGTCTTTCTTAAATGTTTCCTTCGAATCAATAATACGAACTTCTTTTACATTTAAAGGAAATACGGAAGCTTTTTCATCTTGTTGAAGAACTTCATCCGGTAACCCTTCTTTCACAATATTTGAATAACTCATTGGTGAAGGTTTATTCTCTTTGATACTTTCCGCAAGTGGTCCCGCTTCAGTTTTATCGGTAATAATCGTAACAAACATATTTTTTGTCTGCCAATACTTTTTTATTGCGTTGTTAACATCGGCGAGAGTTAGGTTCTTTAATATCTGATCTAATTCGGCGATATAGTTGTCTCTTCCATAGAATTTTGAATCGAGTAAATAACCGAGTCTTTCGGTTGGGGATTGTGCATACAACTTCGTGTAGCTGATCAAAAAGTCTTTTGTCGCTTCAAATTCATCTTCGGTTAACCCATCATTAATTAATCGGTCTAATTCCATCATAGCCATACGGAATGCGAAGTGTGCGTGACCAACTTCGATATCTTTTAGCTCTTCATATTGCTTTTTTAGTTGATCGGCAATTTGTACCGGTCTGATCCAAATCGAAAAATAGTTTGATGAGCGTGGAACACCTGATGGCGGAAGCATATTTCCACCGCCGCTTTCATACCATTCGATGTATGAATAATCACCATAATTCATCGAACGAGCTTCGCGTATCATTTGGTACAATTTAGAGTAAGATTTTCTATGCTCGCCCAGATAGGAATTTGCGACCATCAATGCCGCGAACTCGTCATCCTTTCTTGTTAAATCCAACGGAAATCCGGCAAAAATCGCTGAACCAAAAGCATTATCTTTTTGCACTATTTCGACTACCAAACCGTCGGGTTTATTTGGTTTAGCAGGCTTTGGCAACTTTGGCTTTAGATTCGATAATTTTTGAATATCTTTCTTTAACATCGAAACAAATTCGGGAGAATATTTACCGGCAATTCCGATTGTTAAATTACCTGTTGTAAAATATTTCTTGTAATGATCTTTAATCGCATCCAGGGTTATGTTTTCAACACCTTGCGACGTTCCTTCTTTCATGTGTTGGTAATTAGTACCACGGAATAACAAATCCTCTAAGGCTTTTTTGCTGTAATCTTCGTCCGATGAAGCACGGATTACCTGATCAACAAAATTTTGTTGATTTAATTTCACCCGTTCAAAATCAGATTTTTCAAAGGAAGGATTTGTAATCAAACCAATCATAACCGGATAAAAATCATTCAAATGATCGATATGCACCTGGAATGTAAAAGTTGATACTTCCTTATCAACAGACGCGTAATATCCTGCGGCCATCGGGAAAATTTTATCCTGAATATCGCTGAATGAAAGTTCACCGGTTCCGCCTTGTGTAATTAAATTCGCGGTTGCGGTCGTTAATCCTTCCATTCCTTCGGGATCGCAAATTGAACCATTTAGAAATCGAAATTTAACCGTAACTGTGCTGGCATTATCAAGCGGCAGTTCAACAAGTTCTTGTGCGTTTATACTAACAGCAAATAATAATAAAATTAGGAATATTCTCATTTTACACCTCCGGTTTCAAGTGGAGAAATTGTTGCAATAGTTAATCCGGTGGGTACAAAATATTTTTCCGCAACCATCTTTATATCATCAACGCTTACTTTTTCATAGAGTTTGTAAATACGATTGAGCGATTCCGGGTCACCCGTTAATTGAATATAATGAGCTAAAGAGTTCGCAATATTATCCGGTGAATCGATTCGCATGGCAAAGCTGTATTTCAAGTTAGATTTTGTTCTTACAAGAGTTTCAGCATCTACACCTTCTTTTTTCACTTTTTCAATCGCCTTCATAACTTCATCTTTTACATATTGTATATCTTCAACATTTATCAATGAAGCTTGTATGTTGAACATATTCGGATCACGTGAGTCGAATGCGCCTCCGCCAATAAATCGAACTTTCCGCTCTTCCAAAACTAATTTTTTATACAAATCACCTGTTGATGAAAAAACGATTGTAGACAACACATCCAATGCGGGCATATCAATTTCTTTATCATTAAACGCGGGACCTTTAAAGGCAAGCATCATAAAAGGAGGAATCGAACCGTTTTTCAAATGTGTATATCTCGTTTCAGTTTGTTTTGGCTCTGTTGGAACTTCAGAAACGTATGAACCCCGCTCCCAATTTCCAAAATACTTTTTGGTCAGTTCCATCACTTTTTCGTGTGAAGCATCACCAACTACAACAATTGTGCAATATTCGGGACGATAGTAGCGGTCATAAAATTCTTTGGAATATTCATATTGATTAGGCATATCAACAATATCGTCGAAAAATCCCATCGTTGTATGTTTGTATGTGTGTTCGTCAAATGCGGTATTTTGCAAGTTTTCGAACAATTGTGAATATGGACTCGCATTATTTTTTGTATACTCGCCCTTTACAGCACCTGCTTCTACCTTAAAATCGGGTTCGGAATAATTTAAATTTTGAAATCGGTCGGCTTCCAATTCGAACATCAAATCTAATTTGTTCGCATTACCGGTCATGTGGTAAACTGTGCGGTCTTGCGAAGTATTGGCGTTAGCGGAGGCCCCGATTGATTTAAGAGCTGCTTGATATTTTTTCTTAGGATATTTATCTGTTCCTCTGAACATCATATGTTCAAAGAAATGTGCAAATCCCGTAACTCCTTCTTCAACTTCATTTCTTGCCCCAACTCTGACCACAATATAGAAAGACGCAATCCCCGGGCTATCGAAAGGAACTGTAACTACATTTAATCCGTTTTCCAATCTTTCTTGATGAATTGGATAAGGAAGAATGTTATCGTTTGAACCGGCAATTGTGAGGTTAGAAAATGCAGCGAGGATGAAGAACACCGCAATAAGAGATTTTCCCTTCATACTACTCCTTATTATTTATTAATAGTGAAACGATTTTAGACGCTTATAAAGAACGAATGTTCAAAAAATGTTTTTCTTATCGATTAAATTAGAGCAAAATTTATTGCTTAACACCGGTAAAATTCGGTGATTAAAGGAAACGTGATCCCTGACATTTCACATCAGATTTAAGGTTTTTAGCCCTCGAATCCAATCTGGCTTTTATATTTCTATTAACATCCGTATCATTGGATTTTTATTTAACATGGATGCTTTTATGCGAAATTTCACCTTCACAAAGTTTCTGATCATTCTTTTTGTCACAACCTCGCTTTTTGCACAAAACGAAACCTACAAAGATCCCACAAAACCAATAACTGAAAGGGTTGAAGATCTTCTGGGTAGAATGACTCTTGCCGAAAAAATTGGGCAAATGACTCAAGCCGAACACAAAGCACTCGGAACTCTAAATGATATTAAAGATTATCGTTTAGGATCGTTACTAAGCGGCGGTGGCTCCGGACCGGATTTTAATACCGCTGTAGGTTGGGCTGATATGTACGATAGTTATCAGTCTGTCGCCATTCAATCTCGATTAGGTATTCCTATAATTTACGGAGTTGATGCTGTTCACGGGCATAATAATGTAAAAGGAGCAGTGATTTTTCCTCATAATATCGGACTCGGCGCAACACGTAATCCTGATTTAATTAGAGAAGTATCAAGAATTACCGCAATTGAAGTTGCCGGAACCGGAATTGATTGGACTTTCGCACCTTGTATCGCGGTTCCAAGAGATATTCGTTGGGGTAGAACTTATGAGGGATTCGGAGAAACTCCGGAATTACAAGTCATGATGTCTTCGCCGGCAGTGGAAGGTTTACAGGGTGACACACTTTCCGATCCTGAATCTGTGCTCGCTTGCGCGAAACATTATATTGGCGACGGTGGAACAACAAACGGAACCGATCAAGGAAACACTGAATTAGACGAAGAAACACTTAGAGCAATTCATCTCCCGGGTTATATAGAAGCAATTAATTCAGGGGTTGGAACCATTATGGCGTCTTACAGCAGTTGGAATGGTGAAAAATTACACGGGCAAAAATACCTTTTAACCGATGTGTTAAAAACGGAACTTGGTTTTAAGGGATTCGTAATATCTGATTGGGCGGGCATTGATCAACTTCCCGGTGATTATGTCGCCGATGTTGAACAATCGATTAATGCCGGCGTGGATATGGTGATGGTTCCTAATAATTACAAAGATTTTATAACGATTCTTACGAATCTTGTTAACACAAATAAGGTTTCCCAAGACAGAATTGATGATGCCGTAAGAAGAATTTTATATCAAAAATTTGCGCTCGGATTGTTCGAAACTCCGTTAACCGATAGAAGTTTAACTTCACTTATCGGAAGCGCGTCGCACCGAACTGTCGGGCGACAAGCCGTTCGTGAATCAATGGTTCTACTAACAAAAAAAGATGGAGTTTTACCCTTAAACAAATCAGGTCAAAAAATATTGGTCGCCGGTTCTCATGCCGATAATATGGGCTTCCAGTGTGGAGGTTGGAGTATTTACTGGCAAGGCGGAGATGGTGATATTACTCCCGGAACTACAATTTTGGAAGGAATTCAAGAACTAAAAACCAGTTCGGAAATTGTGTACAGCATCGACGCCACAACCGGAAGGGATGCTGATGTTGCTGTTGTTGCAATAGGTGAAGAACCTTATGCCGAAGGTGGTGGAGACAGTCGGGATTTATCTTTGGATGAATCGGATATTAAATTAATTAAAAATTTGAAAGCCGATGGACTAAAAGTTGTTGTAATATTAGTATCAGGAAGACCTTTAATTATCGATTCAATTTTGCCTTTTGCTGATGCTATCTTTGCGGCTTGGTTACCGGGAACAGAAGGTGCCGGAATTGCTGATATTTTGTTTGGCGATTATCAACCCACAGGTAAATCGCCAAATACATGGCCAAAAACAATGGAACAAATTCCAATGAATTTTGGCGATGCTGATTATGATCCTCTTTTCGCTTACGGTTATGGAATAAATTCCGTTGATAATTGGGCAACCGGAACGGCTCCTTTATTTTACGGCGGTAATATTTCGGATGATGGAAAATTTTTACGTATTTCATTCTCCCGTAAAATGAAAGCGAGTGGTATAAATTCGAATGAATTTAATATTAGAATTAATGGTCTTTCAAGTGCGGTACAATCAATAGTTAATGAACCGGGGGATGAAACGATTCTTGAATTTTACCTTTCTCAAGATCTTGCATCAAGCGATATTATAACTATCGAATATTCCGGAACAAGTTTGCAAGCTTCAGATGGAGCTGGCGTGGAAGCATTCGGACCGTTCAACATCTACAACTCAATAAATAAAGGAAGTCAGTTCATCACAATTCCAACAAAAATTCAAGCCGAAGATTATGCGGATATGTCGGGAATTGAAACCGAACAAACCGCTGACGTTGGTGCCGGTGATAATGTTGGTTGGACTGATGCGGGTGATTGGTTGTCATATAACATTACAGTTCCTAAAACGGGAAATTATATTATGAAATTCAGAATTGCGAGTGAATCTAATGAGGGAGATATCTCAATTCTAATTGACGAAAGTGAAATTGCCACTAAAACATTTCCGGTTACAGGTGGTTGGCAGAATTGGGAGACCGTAACTGAAGGTGTTTTTTTGAATGAAGGAAATCAAGTTCTGAAAATTTTAATAACCGATGGAGGATTTAACCTAAATTGGATTGAATTTGTTGAGATAATAACAACCGTTTCGGATAATTCTACTCCGAATGAATTTGTGCTTCTGCAGAATTACCCGAATCCATTTAACCCGACAACAACTATAAAATTTAACATTCCTGTAAGCGCAGACCATGCCTCACCGGCAGGCAGGTATCAATCTGGGCAGACAACACTAAGAATTTTTAACACACTCGGTGAGCAAGTTGCTGAACTTATTAACCAACAACTCGAACCTGGTTTCCACACAGTTGAATTCAATGCGGGCAATCTTGCGAGTGGAATGTATTTCTACAAATTGGTTTCCGGTGATTTTCTCCAGACTAAAAAACTCATTTTGATCAAGTAGACTGTTACTCACCCCTGCTTAAAAGCAGGGGTGGGAAAATATTATGATTTAACCACTATGCCAAGTATTTCAAGATATTGCGGTTTTCTTCGAGGGCTATCCTTGCAACTTCAATAAAATTTCTGAACAAATCTTATAATTCATCCACCTTTTTTTCACGGTCTTTGGTGGCTTGCTGCACGTCGCCCATTTTTTTCCTGTTTACTTTGTCATCCTCAGCAGCTTCAATAAGTGCCTTGCCCTCATTTAATTTTTCAACAGTAATCCCAAATTCTGATATAGCTTCTTTTGCGGATTCATTATTGAGTAGATTTTTATAAAACATTTTGGTCTGATTTAACAAATCGCTGAAGTTTTCTTTCCTTCTTCACATGAAAAATCCAAATAAGCTTTTTAACGCATTAAGCTAAAAAATCTGATTAATCACAAACGATGAATGTGCGGCTGAAGATTATTCTGTTACCAATAAAATTATTGGGTTGGGGTAATTATTTCTTTTATTGTTATGAAGTGCATCAAAGATCGATTTCAAAAAAAAGCATTTTTACATTATAAATAATGTTAAACAACATATTATGAAATTATATGTAAATTTCTGAGTATATCGATGATAAAAATGTCCGTTCACTACTATTGGCATACCCTCTTCAACTTCATGAGTTTGTTGAAACTCAATCCTACCTTACCTTGGATTTGATTGATCAAATAGATCATTGAGATGGGTCAAAATATTGCTACAAATAAACATATATTCATGGTGTGATACAGAAAAGAAGTAACAATACTTTATTGTGATTCTTTTTTTTTGAGCAAAATATTCGTATTTTTTTTCAGATCTTAATGCTATTAAAATTCATTTAGCGCATTGATGAGTTGAGATGAATTGTTGGGCTATGTTTTGATTTCGTTTAAGTGGATCAATAAAATAATCCCAATATAAATTGTGTTAAAGAATATCTGTTTCTTGACAATTCTTGAGTTGGTTCTGTTGTTTTCTGCCTGCTCTGATCATAATAAACTTAGAGCACCCAATGGCACGGAATTGCGTGCAGATGTATATGAATTACAACTTGAAGATACTTCGAGAATATTTACACTTCTGGATGGAATAGGGAAAATTTATATCCCTCATGACTCACTTAGAATTAGAACCGATACAATTCGATATCAATCGCTGCCAAAAGACTATCACGACAATTTGTTCGGAAAATTTGATCAACTTGTTACAAATAGCCGAAATCACAATGTAAAAGAAATATATTTATTCGAGAATAATTCCGTCTATCTCACCGGCTATTTTGTTTCCGGCCTCGTAAAAAATTATACGAAATTCACGCCCCCGCTTGTTGTTGTGTCGGATATAAACACGCCGATCGATTCAACCACCTCACTTATGCAAAAATGGAACGAAGATAAAAATGAGTTTGATAAGGGTGTGAAAACAAAATCGGTTATTCGGCTCAAGGAAGAGGGAAAAATATTTGTCGATGATGTTGAAGACGATTTTTGTCTCTATGAACAAACAATCTCACGTGATGAGTTGGTTTACTTTGGCGCACAAGAGTTAATTGTCCCGGACGTGATTTACTTAAAAAGTAATCTTCTTTATGGGTTGGAAACCGGGCTGTTAGCGGAGTGGGGTTTAAGGAAGAAAAGAGTTGAAACGCAAGAAGAAAACATCCATGCTTCAAATCTCTGGTTAGAATTTACAATTTATTATAATTGATATGGCGGAGTAAAAATGAAATCGAGAATTCGCTTTATCCTAATATTTTTGCTCTTCTCTCTATTTGGTAATATTCAAACATTACTTTCTCAAGAATTGATACAGAGTTTTGTGGAGGCAAACATTAATGATACAGGAGAACGCTTTGGTAAATCCGTAAAAAGCGCTGGAGATGTAAATAACGATTCATATGATGATGTCATTGTGGGCTCAGAAGCTTATTCATCCGGGACAGGCAGAGCCTATATCTATTTTGGCGGCAGCAGTATGGATAATTCTGCTGATGTTATTATGACGGGAGGAGACTTAGGTAATTATTTCGGATGTTCAGTCTCATATGCCGGAGATGTAAATAATGATTCTTATGACGATGTAATTGTAGGTGCTTATGGGTATTCTTCTAATAAAGGCCGAGTTTATATCTATTATGGCGGCAGCAGCATGGATAATATTGCTGATGTAACAATGACCGGGCAAGGAGGATTCTTCGGAAAGTCAGTCTCATACGCTGGAGATGTAAATACTGATTCTTATGACGATGTAATTGTAGGTGCAAGTGGTTATAATTGGAATAATGGTCGGGTCTATATCTATTATGGCGGCGGCGGCATGGATAATATCGCTGATGTTGTAATAACTGGGGGAGGTAATTCTTTCGGATGTTCAGTGTCGTATGCCGGAGATGTAAATAATGATTCGTATGATGATGTAATTGTGGGTAAATACGCTAATTATTCTACGTCAGGTTTTGCAAGTTCGGCGTATATATATTTTGGCGGTAGTAATATGGATTCTTCTTCAGATATTACTTTATATGGAGCAGTAACTCCGAATAATGATAATTTCGGAACTTCTGTCTCATACGCTGGAGATGTCAATAATGATTCGTATGATGATGTAATTGTGGGTAATTGTGAGTTTTCTTCTTGTAATGGTCTGGTTCATCTTTATTATGGAGGGAGCAATATGAATAATTATCCTAGTAGAACGTTTAATGGTCCGTCAGGAGGTAATAATTTTTTCGGCTACTCGGTCTCAAATGCTGGGGATGTAAATAATGATTCCTACGACGATATAATTGTGGGCACTTATGGGTATTCTTCTAATCGGGGTCGGATTTATATCTATTACGGCAATGGTGGGTATAGTATGAATACTACAGCTGATGTAATTATTAACGGAGAAGGAGCCAATGATTTTTTTGGGTACTCGGTTTCATATGCCGGAGATATAAATAATGATTCAAATGATGATGTAATTGTCGGTGCATATGGGTACTCTTCCTATCAAGGCAGAGCTTATATCTATTGTGGTAGCAGTAGCATGGATAGCAATGCCGAAGTAATGATAGAGGGAATCCCTGATAATTATTTTGGAATATCAGTCTCATACTCCGGGGATGTAAATAATGATTCATACGACGACGTAATTGTCGGTGCAGAAGGTTATTCCTCAAATAAAGGCCGGGCTTATATATATTATGGCGGCAGCAGTATGGACAATACTGCTGATGTTATTATAACCGGAGGAGGCACAGGTTATTTCTTCGGATCTTCAGTCTCAAATGCCGGAGATGTAAATAATGATTCATATGATGATGTAATTGTGGGAATAAGGGGATATGATTTTAATAAGGGTCGAGCTTGTATCTACTATGGAGGCAGCAATATGGATAATTATGCTGACGTAATCATGGATGGTGAAGGAACAGGTGATTATTTCGGATGCGCAGTCTCAAATGCCGGGGATGTAAATAATGATTCATATGCTGATGTAATTGTGGGAGCATGGGGTTATTCTTCTAATACGGGTAGAGCTTATATTTATTATGGCGGCAGCAGTATGGAAAATACTTTTGATGTTATTTTGACCGGGGAAGGAAGTGGTAATTATTTCGGATGCGCAGTCTCAAATGCCGGAGATGTAAATAATGATTTATACGCTGATGTAATTGTGGGCGCACGTGGATATTCTTCGAATACAGGTCGTACTTATATTTATTATGGCAGTAATAGTATGGATAATATTGCTGATGTTACTATGGATGGAGAAGAAACTGGTAATTATTTCGGACGATCAATATCAAATACCGGAGATGTAAATAATGATTCATACGACGATGTAATTGTTGGTGCATATTGTTATTCTGCTAATAGAGGCAGAGCATATATTTATTATGGCGGCGGCAGCATGAATAACATTGCTGATGTTACAATGACCGGGGAAGGATCCGATAATTACTTCGGATGCTCAGTCTCATACGCAGGTGATTTTAATAATGATTCGTATGATGATGTAATTGTGGGAGCAGAAAGGTATTCTAACTATCAGGGCCGGGTTTATATTTATTATGGCGGCAGCAGTATGAATAATACTGCTGATGTTATTTTAACCGGGGAAGGATCCGGCAATTATTTCGGGCGCTCAGTATCATATGCCGGATATGTTACTGATAATAATATTAATAATATTATCATAGGAGCCGATGGATATCCCGAAAATGGGAAAGCATATCTTTATGGCTCCCCAAGACCTCAGTCAATTAATTCAGGTAACAATTATGCAATTAATTTTGACGGGGATAATGATTATATAACCATACCCCATGATGCTTCATTTAATAATATAACAGATGCTTTAACGGTTTGTGCTTGGATAAATCCTGACGGGCCGCAGAATAACTGGGCCAAAGTCTTAATAAAGAATACTGATACTAGTTATCCGTATTTATTGGGTTATACAACAGGTGGTGAGAGTCAGCAAATTTATTTCCGTATTTTCAACGGGACTTCCGGATACTCAACAAATGAATCAAGCGTACTGACGGTTGCTAACACGTGGCAGCACGTTGCAGGAGTTTATGACGGCTCAAAAGTGAAAATATATATCAACGGCATTCTAAAAGATGAAGCAAGTGCCTCTGGAAATATAGCCGCAAATACACAACCGGTTACAATCGGCGGCAGAGTTGGTCAAACCCAAGGATTTGATGGAGAGATTGATGAAGTATCATTGTGGAGTACCGCACTATCACAAACAGAAATTCAAGAAATCATGCACCGGGAAATTTCAAACAGTCATCCTAAATATGCCGATTTAATTTCTTACTGGAAGTTAAATGAAGGTGAAAATAACGTTGCTGTTGATTCGAAAGGTAGCAATCAAGGAACATTAACGAATATGACGTTATCCGGCGAAACTTCAAATTGGGTTTTATCTCATGTGGAGTTAGGTACGAATTCGATTATCGCAACTAGCACTTCTGCGGTATCATGCGGGTCATTAGGTCGACGGGTAACAGTAACAAATGAATCATTGCAAGATGCCAATAGTTATTTGTGTATTTACCAATTAGGGGAAGGGAATATTGTATTATCATCTGCGGATATCGGAACATGGCCAGCGACCGTTACTGGACGATTTGATGTAATTTGGGGAATCCAAGAATACGGTAGTGTAACGACCAATCTCGAGTTTGAATACGGCGGTATCGATTCATACGAACCCGGTAAAACCAATGTGCGATTGTTGAAAAGAGCTGATGCCAATAGCTCGTGGACAGATATAACGTCCTTAGCGACAAATGATTTCGTTAACAAAAAGTTTTTGTTAAACGGACAAACAGAATTTAGCGAGTTTTCATTGGGCAAAGATGATGTTAATCCTCTACCGGTCCGGCTCTCAATATTTTCTGCTGTTGTAATTGGATCTTCGGTTCAATTGAAATGGCAAACCGCTACGGAACTAAATAACTACGGTTTTCAAGTAGAAAGGAAAAAGACAAAAGATAAAAGTGAATGGGAGAATGTTGGATTCGTTGAAGGGCACGGAACCACAAATTCACCGCACAGTTATTCTTATGTTGACTCATCTCCATCACCCGCAAAAGTTAAATACAGATTAAAACAAATCGACTTTGATGGCAAGTTTGAATATTCGGAAGTTGTTGAGATTGTTATAACCGGACCGGACAAATTTGAGCTAATGCAAAACTACCCAAATCCCTTTAACCCAAGCACAACCATAAAATTCAATATTCCTGTGACCACTGATTATCAGTCTGCACAGACAACACTAAGAATTTTTAACGGTCTCGGCGAACAAGTTGCTGAACTTATTAAACAACAACTCGAACCCGGTTTCCATAGTATTGAATTTGATGCTTCAAGATTGGCAAGTGGAATTTATTTCTACAAATTATCATCCGGTGAATTCCAACAAACCCGCAAAATGATTTTGATGAAATAAAACTATGAAGCTCAACTTTTCAAGAAAGTTGGGCTTCGGTATGAATCAACAGTCCAACATTTGGGTGATAGACTTAAGCCAGAAATGTTGGACTTTTTTATTACTCGTATTGTTTCGAAGCTTCAATCAAGTCAGAAGTATAATTACCGGATTTCATCAGGTTCTGAGCCGCTCAACTTGATAATAAATTCCCTTAAAATAACCATCTGTCCGGCGCTCAATTTTTGTCCGACTTTGGCGCCAAAAAAAACTCCACTGCTAAGTATTATTGCGATTGGAATCAGCCAAAATGCAAGGGGTGTTTGACCTACAGTCATTTGCGATGCACCCCACATTAAACCTAAAAGCGCACTCATTCCAAGAATTGCGTAGAAAAAAATGATTGTCGTCCAAACTGTTGAATTCGGACCAATTACGCATCTGAGTTCAGAACCGTTTTCTATCTCTTCCGCATAAATGGTTAATTGTGGTGACCAAATAGTTTTATGCTCGGCAACTTCAACATGCGCGGTTCTATCGGAAACCCAACCGGTAATGGAGGAATTATTCAAAGAAAAACCGGTTTTAATTTTCGCTATAATCTCTTCGGGAGGTAAAGCGGTTTCTAACTTAAATCTTGGTCGTATTTGAAAATTTTCTGACAATTTTAACTCGGGGTTCTATTTTTATTCTTAAACATAATGAATTTATTTCAGTGATTATTTTAATAGAATCAATTTTTTGGTTTCGGTAAAATCACCGGCGTATAGTCTGTATAAATAAATTCCTGAAGGCAAACCATTCGCATTGAACAGAACTTCATATTCTCCACCGGATTGTTTTTCGCTCACCAAATTTTGAACCTCTCTTCCGAGAATATCAAATATTTTCAAAATTACATGAGTTTTCTCTAAATTTTTGGGGATGGTGTATCTGATTGTTGTAATTGGATTAAAAGGATTCGGATAGTTTTGAGATAGCGTCAGGGTTGTGGGGAATACAACTTCTTCCAATCCTGTAACATTTGCATTGTAGACGAGGATACTATTGCTCTCTTCATTATAACACCAAAATTTATTATCGAAATAAATTTCAGCGGCAAATCCGGGAAGATCAATGGAACCGAGGAAATCTCCTGTTGTGGGATCAAATTTGTTGATTTTGTCAATTCCAACCCACAAATAGCCATCGCCATATGTCATTTGTCGAACTCGATTATCCAGATTAATAAAAGGGATTGATGGAATAGTTAAAGTACTGTTTGGATTAAATTTTACAATTTTAGTCGTACCGGAGGAGTCCATACTTAAGAAAATGTTTTCTCCGTCAGTCGTCATTTTTACAGAACGATAAACTGAATCGGGAAAAACCATTTGAGGGGAAGATGTACCGCTATAAAGATCAGCTTTAAATATTCCGGGTGTCCCGACCTGGGGGAGAGTTCCGAATCCTCCTTTAATCCAAAATTGTCCGTTCATAAATATCAATTGGTCAATCCAACAAATTCTATTCAGCGATGATTCTAAATTCAGAAATATTGTTTCAGCAACATTTCCGGTCTCAGGATTTATTTTGTAAATTTTTTCACCGGAGGAATTAATGGAATCGTGCTTGCACAAATAGAGATAAGTTCCATCGTAGGCGAGTGATGGATCTCTTCCATTCATTGTTGAATTAGGTAGACTAATTCTTAAATCGGGCTCTTTCCATTCTTGTGCAAACGGATTCGGATTTTCTACGGTACAATCATACAAAACAAAATTAATATTTTTTACATCGTTGTTTTGAACTAGAATGCTATCCGGTTTTTCTGAGAGACCATAAAATCCAAAAGGATCGGTTGCTTTTATAAAATTTAGATCTTTTGCTAGAAGCGACAGAATATAATACTTTCCATCTGCGAGATCATTCAATCTATATTCCCCAGGGCCATCTAAAGTAACTACTGAGGTTGGGTCAGTTTGAAAGGAATAACTTGTAAATGCGGCTACTATAATTGTGCCTGTTGAGTTTCCCGAGTACGAAACGTTGCCTGAAATTGATCCGGCTTGTAGATTCACCATGAATGATTGTAATAGGAGTAAGATTGTAAATGTAGTTTTCACTTTGACACCTCTAATTAAAACTTCATAAAATTTTGCACGAATGAGTCTGGAACCTGGGAAATAGCATTCACTCTAAAACGGATTAAATCCGTTAAAAGAGTGATTTTACTGTATATCCGCGAGCCGTTGAAGTTCTAATTGGTGACTTAGATTATTGGAAAAAGTAGGGGAAATGTAGGTGTTATCGAGATTAACCGACACAGCGATCTCTTTTGTTGTCTGATAACATCCTCAATAAAAAGATGATTAGCAAGATAATTGTTTGTAGTGTTTACAACGAATGTGGAACTGTTGTTCTTGCCAAAATGGTTCTTTGTGATGTCTAGTAAATGAGTGAAAAGTATGACTCTTAATGAAGTTCAAATATCTACGGAATAATTATTATTCCGGGAGTAAATTGGATTTGTTAAAGGCCACAAACACACCACAATCTTATTCCTTTCTGGATTGAAAAAGCATGTACTCCAGACCATGCCTCACCGGCAGACAGGTATCAGTCTGGGCAGACATCACTACGAAGTTTTAATTTACTCAATAAAAAAGCTGACGGATTAATCTAAAGCCCAACATTTGCGAAATTGAGATAACCCATAAATGGCGAATTTTTTTATTTCCCGTGTTTCCTAATTGAAAAAAATTATTTGTAACTTTATTCATATAAATATGATTTAGTAAAATGAATAGACAGTACATTTTAATACTCACCTCACTCCTTTTTGTAATCAACAATTCATTTCGTGCCCAATCTGAAGATATTACCATTGAAGATTTGTCCTCACAAGTGGAAAAGGATGATAAGTGGGTGGACGGAATGAATCTGCTGGTTGAGCAAATAATTGATACTGAAACAACTTCTGCTAAGGAATACCTAACTGAAGTAATATCTGTCGCAGAAGAACTTGGGTATAAAAAGGGACTTGTTGATGCAAATATTTTATTTGCCTATTTGCTAAATACACAAAATAAATTCTCTGAAGCGATTAAAATTTTAGAAAAAACCGGTGGGAAAGTAAATGATGATTCAACCCTTGCAAAGGTTGAAATGGCTAAAGGAGTAATTTATTACGAGCGGAGCGAATATGATTCGGCCAAGATATTTTTAGATAGGGCGGAAATTTTATTAAAAGGAGTTGAAAATCTAACTTTTGCCAAAATTGTAAATACCAGAGCCGGAGTTTACAGCAAAAGAGGTGATTATACACGCTCAATCGAAGAAGCTGTAAAAGCAGCAAGAATATTTTCAAAATATGGTGATGAGAAAAGTTTAGCGCTTACTTACAATAACATCGCAGCGAGAAATTGTTCATTAAACCTTCATTCAAAAGCGATTGGTTTTTATAAAATGGCAATCCGGTTGAATGAAAAAAATCAAGATCAAAATGCTCTTACAATGAATTATATAAATTTGGGAGTTACTTATAAAAATTTGGATTCTTTAGATCTGGCGCTTATTTATTATCAAAAAGGTTTGGAAAATTCGAAAAAGTTAGAGAATCCCGAATATTATTATGCTCAAGGATATTCGAATATTGCCAGTGTTTATTTAGCAAAAGACGATTTTACCGAAGCACTAAAATATTATCAGAAATCACTCGAAGTCTGTCGGGAAGCAAATATAGTTTTCGGTTATGTATTTGTTTTTGTAAATCTGGGACAAACATATTCCCACCTGGGTAATTATTCTCAAGCATTAACAAGTTTGGATAGTTCGCTTCACTATGCTGAAAAACTGAATTTGGTTTGGGAAAAATCAATGATTTATTCAATTTACAGTGAGGTTCACGAAAAACACAATAACTTCAAAGAAGCACTTTCTTTCCTTAAAAAACAAAAGGTAATTAGCGATAGTTTGATGACGAGCGAGAAAGCAGAAAAAATTCTCGAAATTGAAACTAAATATGAAACCGCATTAAAGGAAAATTCAATTCTAAAATTGGAGTCTATTACAAATAGCCAAGGGTTATATATTCTTTATCTGATAGTTGGTGTGTTATTATTATTTGCCCTCGCCCTCTGGCTTTATCTGAGATCGAAATTGATCAGTCAGAAAAACAAATCAATTCAACTAAATGAGGAAAAGTTACAACTTGAACTTCAAATTAAAAACCAGTCACTAATTCATAAAGCGATTAATGTTGCTCAGTTAGAGGATAACAATGAGCTGCTAAAATTAAAACTGGAAAATATAGTAATAAACACCGATTTGGATAAAAACAAGGAATTGAAGAAAATTATTAGAAATTTAGATTCATCTAAAGAGAATTCGGAAATTTGGAATGAGTTTGAATTACGGTTCAAAGAAACTCATGGTGATCTTTATTCAAAACTCATTCAAGAATTCCCCAATCTTACCACAACTGAACTAAAGGTGATATCCTTCATCAGATTAAATATGAACACCAAAGAAATTGCTCAACTAACTAACCGAAGTGTAAGCACAATTGAAAACACCAGAAATAGTATTCGCCGGAAAATGAATCTTGATGTAAAGGAAAATTTATCTACTAAAATTTTGGCATACTGATAACACATTTCAGTTTTTCGATTGAAAAAATTTTCACAATAACTTTTATCATGTTTTCCGGTCATTAATCTATTTCAGACCATTCATCCAAATTAATATTCTATAAAACATTCTGTTAAAGGATCAAATTCTTCCCCTTAGGTGGATATTAGGTGGTAGATTCGGGTTACCACGTTTGTGTAAAAAACAACATTAAATTAGATTACTAACTCGCTTTATCGAAATAAAATTTGACATATCGAATCTGTAGCATGAAATGAATATTGCTATTAAAGGGAATATTAAAATCATTGCCTAAAATTATTAGAAACATATCCACTTCACTTAACTTAGAAATCCAATTGGAAGGATTGCTGAAAGATTTTTATGTGAGATTGTTGCGCGAATTCCCCGATTTAACAAGAACGGAGATAAAAGTGATATCGCTGATACGAATTAAATGCAGCTCCCAAGAAATAGCAAACATTACGAATAGAAGCCTTAGCACAATTGAAAACACAAGGCGCAATATTAGAATAAAAATGAGTTTGAAATCCAATGAATCCTTGTTTTTAAGGATATTATCGATTTGATACTTGCATAAATCTTATACGACGGTTGGCACGCCAGATAAAACGATAAGAAATCATATTTGTTTCCGGGGGTTGACGTTAGTCTGTTAAATGTTGATTGAAATGCTAATTAAATAATTTTACCAATAACAGGACAAAAGAGCTTTTATATTTTTTGAAAAATGTTTTATAACAATTATCGAATGAGGAAAAAAATGAAAAAACTTACCTTACTATCAGCATTACTATTATCAATAATTTATTCATCCAGCCTTTCAGCACAGACATGGAATGAGGTTACGAAGATTGCCGGAACCGCCAGAGTCGAAAATGGTGATTTTGGGCATAGCGTATCAATAAGTGGAGATTACGCAATTGTTGGTAATTATAAGGATGCTTTTGACGCTAGTTTCCAAAATCTATTGAGCAAGGCCGGTTCTGCCGATATTCTTAAAAAAGATGGTGACGGTAATTGGGCACATTACCAGAGAATAGTTGCGTCTGATAGAGCTGTGAATGACTATTTTGGGGGCAGTGTAGCAATTAGCGGGGATTACGCAATTGTAGGTGCTGAAGGTGATCAAAATGATTTGGGGTATGCTAATAGCGGATGTGCATATATTTTTAAAAAAGACGATTCAGGAAACTGGAATCAAATACAAAAAATTGTGCCTAGTGAGAGAGTATCGAGTGCTTATTTTGGGTGCAGTGTAGCAATTAGCGGGAGCACCGCAATTATAGGGGCTGAAAGATATGGTGACTTGCTTAATGACGAATATAGCATCGGTCGGGCATATATTTTTAAGAACAATGGTTCTGATAATTGGACCCAAGCCGATGAACTCGGGGCACCCGATAAAGATAATAATGATTACTTTGGAGAATCAGTCTCGATTAGCGGAAATTATGTAATTGTTGGTGCCTTTTCTGAAGATAGTGATGAAAATGAAAATAATGAATTAATCAACTCGGGAAGTGCATATATTTTTAAAAATGATGGCTCAGATAATTGGAATTTTGTCAAAAAATTGGTCGCATCCGATAGAGCTGATAACGATTATTTCGGAAATAGTGTTGCAATATCGGGTGATTATGCCATTATTGGGGCAAATGAGAAAGATGGGACTGATTATACAAATATTGGTGGCGCATATATTTTTAAGAATGATGGTTTAGATAATTGGAGCGAATTTCAAAAGATTACAGCTCCCAAACAATATGTCAACGATGAATTTGGATCCGATGTTGCAATAGATGGTGATTTATTAATTATAAGCGCTATTGGTGAAGATAATAATGCAAACGATGATGACTTGGGATCAGTTTCTCAGGCAGGTAGTGCGTATATATATAGATTCAATGGATCCGATACATGGGATTTTATGCAAAAAATTGTGGCTTCAGACAGAGACAGAAGCGATGAATTTGGAACAAGTGTCTCAATAAGTGGAAAAAGTATTATTGTTGGCGCTGAGAATGAAGATGAAAACGCTGATGGAGGCCAAACTCTTTCGAATACGGGGAGTGTTTATTTATTCAATCTCCTAACGGACCCAATTTATGTAAATGCTAATGCAAGCGGCAATAATGATGGCAGCAGTTGGAGCAATGCATATACTTCTCTACATTCTGCTCTTGATGCCGCTACTTCCATTGATCAAATCTGGATAGCGAAAGGCACTTATTACCCAATGAAAGAAAGTGATGGTGCTACCAACTGGTCGCGAAATTACACTTTCTCTATTCCGAATGGTACAGAGCTCTATGGTGGATTTTCAGGAAGTGAAACTACTATCGATGACCGTACAGATTATGGCAGCGGCGGAGCAAATGAAACCATTTTACACGGCGATTTAAATAATGATGATGCTATTGTTGATGGTGATACTTTAAATAGATTGGACAATGTTTACAATGTTGTTACTGATGCCAACGGAAACGTATTGAGTGATTTCTCTTCACTTGATGGAATCACTCTTAAAGGTGGATATCCTATCAAACGTATTTTTATAGATAAAAGCGCAACAGGAAGTGAGAACGGCACAACTTGGGAAAATGCTTTTGTTTCACTCCAATCAGCATTGGAAGACGCTTCATACGGAGATGAAATTTGGGTAGCAAAAGGAACCTATTATCCTTCAAAGGAAGAAGACGGAACAACGGATACACAGAGGAAATATTGTTTTAAAATGATCAACGGCGTAAAAATCTATGGTGGTTTTGCCGGAACGGAGACTTCTGTAGCCGACAGAACAGATTTCGGATATGGCGGAGCAAACGAAACAATCTTAAGTGGTGATCATAATGGTGATGATGAAATTACTGGGATTGGCTCAACTTTGTCTTTCAGCAACAACAGTGATAATAGTTATCATGTTGTTTACCATCCGGAAGGTTATACTTTAACTAATTCGGCTCTTCTTGATGGATTTACAATAACCGGCGGTAACGCTAACGGCAGTTCAAATCCCTGGAACGACGGGGCTGGAATTTATAATCTCGATGGTGCGTCACCCACGATTAAAAACTGTTATATCTTCGGCAACAGAGCCTCCGATAATTCGGGTGGGATTTATAATGTAAACGGAAGCACCGCAGTTATTACCAATTGTACAATCACAAGAAATTATTCAACCGACCGTGGCGGCGGAATGGGAAATTTTGATGGAGCAAATACAACGATAACCAACTGCTTGATTTGGGGAAACCATGCACACGAATTCGGCGGCGGCATCTGGAATGACGGTTCATCTCCTACTTTAACAAACTGCACTATTGCCGATAATTATTCCCATAGCTCGGGCGGCGGCATATACAACGATAACAATTCGAACCCGGTAATAGTAAATACGATTTTATGGGGAAATGTTAACAATAGCGGATTTGGTCCGCAAATTAGGAACTACACTAAAAGTGATATGGAACTATCATATTCTTGCGTTGAAGGCGGCATTGCCGGAGGTATTGCAAGCGCAGACGGCGGCAGCACAACCGACAACGGTGGAAACATTGAATCCGATCCTTTATTCGATGGTTCGGGAGATCATCCATATCTTATAACGAGCTCTTCTCCATGTATAGATGCCGGAGATAATAGTGTAAACAGTGAAGAAGGTGATATTAGAGGAAGTGATTACCCTAGGGGAGTTGATGCTTCTAATAGAACAGGCGGTTCGATTGATATCGGTGCTTACGAATACCAATACGAAAACGATCCTCTTCCGGTTGAACTAGCGACTTTCACTGCGTCCGTTTCAGCAAATTTAGTTTCACTTAAATGGCAAACCGCAACAGAATTGAATAACTATGGATTTGAGATTCAACGCTCTAAGTTCACTGAGTTTATCCAAGTGAACGACGCTTCGACAAGCTCAGCGTCCGGATGGGAGAATATAGGATTTGTTGAAGGACATGGCACAACAAACTCCCCACAATCTTATTCATTTGTGGATACAAAGACCTTCGAGGTTTTTGCAAACCTCAAAGGTTTTAATGGAGCAATTCAATACCGCTTAAAACAAATTGATTTTGATGGTAAATATGAATATTCGGATGTGGTTGAAGTAACATTTGGAACTCCGGATAACTTTGAATTAATGCAAAACTACCCAAATCCGTTTAACCCAAGCACAACAATAAAATTCAACATTCCTGTAACCACTGATTATCAGTCTGCACAAACAACACTAAGAATTTTTAACGTTCTCGGCGAGCAAGTAGCTGAATTGTTAAACGCACAACTCGAACCCGGTCTCCACATTATTGAATTTGATGCTTCAAGATTGGCGAGTGGAATATATTTCTACAAACTAACCTCCGGTGAATTCAATCAAATTCGTAAGATGATACTGATGAAATAAAATTAAGTAGCCCAACTTTTCAGTGAAGTTGGGCTTTTCTTTTATTCTACATAATAAAACCTAAAATTTAAAAATCAGTTTGTAACGACGTTGCTCGCAACGTTTCTACAAAACTAATTATGAATATGGATCAACGAATAAGTTGAAACTTTTTGATCGGGCTCGACTTTTAGATTTCTGAAAAAACAATTCTATCTACTGAGTAATTGAACTGGAATAACTTTAATTAACAAAAGTCGCAACTAGCGTGATTTAAATCCTCATCATACTGTTATTATCGAAAACCAACCGGCAGAAAATATTATTAAAGTAATAATTCTTTACAAACTTGATAACCCGAAATCGAAAAAATATGTCACTATCCCCATTTTCTACCGACCTTTGGTCATCAAAAATATTGGCATTAAACCTGTTGACTCTAATAGTTTAGCCATTCTTTGGAGGAATGATGAGAAATATCCTTTCATGTTTGTTATTGGTTTTATTTTTTCCAGCATTTCCTTTATCTGCTCAGAATGAAATCTATAAGGATTCCACAAAAACTGTTTTTGAAAGAGTGGAAGATTTGCTTGCGAGAATGACTCTCGCCGAAAAAGTTGGTCAGATGACGCAAGTAGACCTTGCCGCGTTATCGAATCCGGAAAGTATAATTAACTACTCGCTAGGTTCTATCTTAAGTGGGGGAAGTTCAGATCCAAGTGACAATTATCCTGAAACATGGGCTAACAAATACGATGAATTACAATCTTACGCATTATCAACACGACTTGGAATTCCAATCATTTACGGAGTGGATGCAGTTCATGGGCATAACAATGTTATCGGCGCGGTAATATTCCCGCATAACATTGGATTGGGCTGTACCAGAAATCCCGATTTAATAAAAGAGATTGGGAGAATTACCGCTCTGGAAGTTGCCGCGACCGGAATTGACTGGACATTTGCACCCTGTATCGCGGTACCTCGTGATGATCGATGGGGACGAACTTATGAAGGATTCGGTGAAACTCCGGAATTAGCCGAACTGGGGAGTTATTTGATCGAAGGTTTACAGGGTGATTCCCTTGCCGACCACGCTTCTATTCTTGCTTGCGCGAAACATTTTGTCGGAGACGGAGGCACTCAGGGCGGAGTGGATCAAGGCGATACACAGATTTCAGAATCCGAACTGCGGCAAATTCATTTACCCGGATATATTTCCGCGATTGAAAAGGGCGTTGGCTCAGTAATGGCTTCATTCAGTAGCTGGAATGGTGATAAACTTCATGGAAGCAAATATTTGCTTACCGATGTATTAAAAAACGAATTAGGATTTAAAGGATTTGTAATTTCGGATTGGGCCGGTATTGATCAACTTTCCGGTGATTTAAATTCAGACGTTGCTGTTTCAATCAATGCGGGAATAGATATGGTGATGGTCCCGAACGATTTCGTCTCATTCACAACGGCATTGAAGGAAGAAGTTAATTCTAATAATATTTCAATTGATAGAATCGATGATGCGGTAAAACGAATATTAATCAAAAAATTTGAACTCGGATTATTTGAAAGTCCTTTTACCAACAAGAATTTAATGGATTCACTCGGATCGAAATCGCACCGAGAAATTGGCCGTCAGGCAGTTAGAGAATCTTTAGTATTGTTAAAAAAGAAGGATGGAATTTTACCACTATCCAAAACACCTTCAAAAATATTACTTGCAGGTTCGCATGCAGATAATCTGGGTTTTCAATGTGGCGGTTGGACAATTGATTGGCAAGGTGGTTCAGGGAATATTACGGAGGGTACAACTATTCGGCAAGCTATCCAAAAAGCAATACAATCCGGTAACGTTGAATTTTCCGAAGAAGGGGATTTCGTCGAACCTTTGGCTGATTATTCAATTGTTGTAATCGGGGAAAAACCCTATGCCGAAGGTGATGGCGACAAGGAAGATCTTTCGATTTCTCGCGACGATGTTGCGTTGATAAAAAAAATGAAGTCGTACGGCAATCCGGTAGTAGTAATTTTGATGTCAGGAAGACCAATGATTTTGAAATCCATTTTGCACTATTCGGATATAATAATAGCTGCATGGCTGCCGGGAACTGAAGGCAGCGGAGTTACGGATATACTGTTCGGCGATTATTTCCCAACCGGAAAATTGTCTGTGACATGGCCGGAAACGAGGGAACAGAATCCGATAAATTTTGGCGATTTGGATTACAATCCGCTTTTTGAATATGGATACGGAATTTTATCGTTGGATGATACCCAGTTCGGGTCGACCCCAATATTTTACTCTGCGATTGTTTCGGAGAGTGGCACAAGTTTGGAATTAACATTTAATAAACCAATTGATAAAAACTCATTAGCTGACGCAACATTTACAATTTTTGTTAATGGAAATAAATTTGAAACCAATTACTCTACAGACTTAAAAGATCAAGATTCAACAACAATTCTTCTAAATCTAAATAACAAAATAGCACCGCAAACGGAAGTTAAGGTGAACTATACAGCCGGAAATATTAAATCAATTGATGGGGGAATAGTTCAATCTTTTGTTGATTATAAAGTAATGAATGAGTCAAAAAAAGCTCCCCGATTAGTACCGGGGATTATTGAAGCGGAAGATTTTAATGAGATGTTTGGAGTTGAAATAGATTCATTATCAAGCGGGGATGGTACTTATGTTTTGCTCGAAACAGGAGATTGGATTGAAACGGAAGTAAATGTAGCAACCGGAAATAATTATCTGGTTTATTTGAGATATTCAACTAATTCAGGCTCAGCAAAAATTTCAATGCAGCGAGAGGGCACAAATGTCTTTCGGAGAAATCTTGCTCCCACATTTGGAGTTGATCTCTGGGAGACTGCCACGCAAGTGGGAGGATTTCCCGCCGGAACTTATACATTGAGAATAACCGCAGAAGAGGGATTTTTCAAGCTGAACTGGTTTGGAATCGGAACAACATCAAGTATAAGTGAAAGAATAGCATCACTACCCGATAAATTCGAATTACATCAAAACTACCCAAATCCATTCAACCCAACAACAACCATAAAATTCAACATACCTGTAATCACAGACCATGCCTCACCGGCAGGCATGTATCAGTCTGGGCAGACAACATTAAGAGTTTTTAACCCGCTCGGCGAACAAGTAGCCGAATTATTAAACCAAGAATTAGAGAGCGGTTTTCATTCTGTTGAATTTGATGCTTCAAGATTGGCGAGTGGAATATATTTCTACAAACTAACCTCCGGTGAATTCAATCAAATTCGTAAAATGATATTGATGAAATAAAACTAAGAAGTCCAACTTTTCAAATAAGTTGGACTTCACTAGGATTAAAAATTCAAGATTTGAGTAATAGATATAATCTACAAAATGACTAACAAATCACTCTATTATCTGCTCAAATTAATTTTGGCCAGATTACCGCTTGAGAAAGTTGAAAACCAATTCAGTGTATATTCAATTGCCGGAAGAACAGAAGTATCATGATCTCCGCCAACAATCGGAACCAAGTTCACTTCAGTCGCACCATTGCTTAGAAGACTTGCTTGAGCTGCAGAGGCATTGCTAAAAGGAACGTACGTATCGGCATCACCGTGAATTAAAGTTATTGGAGCGATAGGAGTCCAATCAAGCAAACTATTTTCCTCGAACGCGTTAACGATATAGCCCAGTGTTCCATCTCTTAATCCATCGATAAAAGAATCACTAAAAAGAGTTCGTAAACTTTTGGGTAATTGGTTATCAATTTCTGCTGTTGTTGAGTTTCCATCATATAATTGAGGAATTAGAGAATTGTATGGTGCATTAAAGATTTCACTCAGCTTATTCCACTCGTAAACTTCGTTGTAAGCATAAGCGATAAAGGAGATAAAAGAAGGTCGGGGATATTCATCATCACTGAGAACAAATTGTGCCGTGCCAAGTAAATCGTGTGGACCGGCCATTGGTGCCGAGGCGGTTACTTGGAATTCATTCGTTAAATTTGTTTCAATCTCTTTATGCGTTGCCATTGTAACATATCCGCCCTGAGAATATCCGGCAAGAAAAAGCTGAGAATTGATTGAAATATTTTTTTGTTCACAATATCTTTTTGTAGCTCGAATCATATCAATTGCGCAAGATGCAGAAGTTTTTTCATGAAGATATGGGTGAACCCCCGTTGAGACCCCGAACCCCAGATAATCCGGTTCGCTGGTGACGTAACCTACAGAAGCAGCTATAATACTCTGGTAAGCGTCGTTAACATTTTGACTCGCGACTCGGTTCTTTTTAGTCTGAGTGCCGTGATGCAGACTAATCAATGGGGACGCGCCAACTTTTTTCGGAATGCCAACAACGCCCGACGCAAATACAATTTCGTCTTTTGCGTCGATAGTTTTATAAACGATTCTAACCAATTCAACGTCATATTGTGCCTGGAAATCGGGATTAAAATCCGTAAAACCAATCGCCAGCAATCCGTTAATTGATTCTGCGGAAAAAGTAATTATTGTTTGAGACTCAACAACCGAACCTCTTTCA
>JAIPBD010000004.1 GCA_021739765.1 Melioribacteraceae bacterium | reverse complement strand
GTGGTCAGATAGGATGTAAATTTGTGTAGATCAATACCGGTATAGTACATGAGATGCCTCCAATTGATGTTGTTGATAAAAACAACATAAGTTCTTATTTACTTATTGGAAATATCAAGCCCATCAAGCCGACCGCTTCATTCTGCTTGGGGTATGAAAATTGTTATTGGGTTTGTCGTTCTAACATAAATTGTAGTTCAAGGTTGTCATACTAAAAAAGTTTTGTGGCAAAAAATACTTGTGAAAAAATATAAGCATTTTTTGCTTTAAATCGTGTTGTCGTTCTAGAAAATGTTGTATCTATGGGCGGCTTATGGGCAACGCCGTTAGGGTGTAAGTTTTCAAAAAAATAGGGGTCATTTATGTCTCGTAGATCTTATAACTCGGGGAAAACGTGGACTGAGGAAGAAGTTGAAGTCCTAAGAAAGCTTGCTAAAAAAAATATTTCATTGCTCACTATTAGTAGAGCACTAGGTAGAACTATAAGGGCGATCAAATCAAAAGCAAGTGAAGAAGACATTGAGTTACAAATGGGAAAAACTCGTAAAGATTGGAATGCAAACAGATCTAGGCATAATAAAAAAGGAAAGGACGATGGAACAAATAGCGGAGGACCACGAATAAGATGAGACTAAAAGATGTAAGAGAGAATTATAATTATTATTCCCAAAAAACAAGTGATATAATTAGACAGTTAAACTTTGCTGGAATTGCGATTATTTGGATATTTAAAACGGTTGGTATTTCTAATCAATCAATACCTAGTGAACTAGTTCTTCCTGCCATCTTTATTATAATTAGCTTGGGTCTAGATTTACTACAATATATTTCTGGCTCGCTAGTTTGGGGAATCTATAATCGTTTAAAAGAATTTAAAAAAGTTAAAGAAGATGAAAATTTTCTTGCTCCAAGATATTTTAATTGGGGTACTATATTTTTCTTTTGGTCAAAAATTCTGATGTTGATTGTAGCATACTATTTTTTACTTGATTATTCATATGATAAATTAATTCAATAATTACACCCTAACCAGTTATTCCGATTAAAGTCAACACAAAGTTGATGAAAATAAATATTGATAAAGAGGCATAAGGAAGCATGCCCAACAAAACGGGAGACAAGCCCTCAAAGTGTCTAATAGTTCTTTACAAGGCTGTCACGGTCTTAGAATTCATCTTAGAATTTGATACCGTGACACTATTTCTCGATTGAACACTGAAGCAGTTTGGGTGCTCTGTTTGTGTCAAGGTTACGATTATGTAGATAGCTATTATGACCATGACACCCACGGATTGCATAAAATCAAAAAGTGGCAGAGCCACGACATGTTTATAGAATAGCTATTAGGATTAGGAATTGAGCTTCGTAGAAGCGGCATGTGGCATTTCAAATTGTTGAGAATGTTTGCGTTGGTCACATGCCGTTCCGCTGGAACTCTTTTTTCGCTCGTTTCTGATGGTTTCTATAAACATGTCGTTCCGCTGGAACTTGAATTTTGCATCATTACCTTGTTGGCGCGGTCTTAGAATCCATCTTAGAATTTGATACCCTGACACTAATTCTCGATTGAACACTGAAGCAGTTTGGGTGCTCTGTTTGTGTCATGGTTACGATTATTTGAATAGCTGGTATGACCATGACACCAATGGAAGGATAAAACAGATCATAAAAGAAGAAATAACGTCGGCAATTGCTTCTCCATTATCCTAGAAGCAAATCGGCTTATATAGCAGTTATAAGCTCTCTTTTTTGAATAAGTTATTTGTATCAATTATATTAAAATAAAGAATTGTTTTTGTGTGTTTAATTTTGGCACATAAGAACAATATCCATTCACATATTTTGGCAGTAACTTAAGAATTCAAAATAATGACATTTTACGAAAAAGAACTTAATAAAATTTGCAGCATAGTTTATTCAAACAAAGGACAAATTAATACTGCAATCGGGATCCGAAACTATATCGAAAATAATTATGATGCCAAATTAAATCTGGACTTACTTTCCCGTATTCACTTTATTTCCAAGTATCACTTGTTGCGCTTGTTCAAAAAATATTATGGTCAAACACCCAGACAATACTTGATTGACAAACGAATTGTAAAATCAAAAGAAAAACTAAAAAATGGAATGTCGGTCACGGAAACCTGTTTTGATGTTGGATTTGATAGTTTAGGTTCGTTTAGCACTCTATTTAAAACCAAAACGGGTAAATCACCAAGCGAATATTTAAAAGAGCAACTTTCGAGAAGCACATAAACCTTCCAAGAACGAACTTTGGAATTTTAATAAAGGATATAAAAATGAAAACAACAACATTTCTAACATTTGTAGGTGTTCAATGCGGAAAGGCTGAAGAAGCGATAAATTTCTACACTTCTATCTTCCCAAATTCCGAAATTAAAATCATAAAAAAATACTCTGAAGGAGAGGCAGGAGGTACGCCTGAACTTATTAAATATGGAGTATTTATGTTAAATGGAACTGATTATATGGTTTCTGAAAGTAATTATAATCACGCTTGGTCATTTACACCGGGAGTATCCCTGTTCGTTTCCTGCTACTCTGAAGACGAGATACAAACTTTGTTTGAAAAACTTTCTTCAAATGGGGGGCAGATTATGGTTCCTCTTGACAACTACAAAGGTGAAGGGGATTACGGCTTTGGTAAAAAATTCGGATGGTGTGAAGACAAATACGGCATTTCATGGCAACTTAATCTTTCAGAATAAATGAGGTGAATAAAATGAAAGTGACACTAATCAGCATTCCGGTACGAGACCAGGAAAAAGCATTGAAATTTTATACAGAAAAACTTGGCTTCATTAAAAAGAAGGACACACCTTTGGATGGAGGAAACAGATGGTTGACGGTTGTTTCAAAAGAAGCTGAAGACGGACCGGAACTTTTATTGGAACCCGCTCCTATTCACTTTGAGCCGTCAAAAGTTTATCAGGATGCATTGATGGAAGCGGGAATTCCATATACACAATTTGATGTTAAAAATGTTGATGCCGAATCTGAACGTTTAACAAAGCTTGACGTTGAGTTTAGTATAAAACCAACAATAATGGGAACTGTTAAGTATGCAGTATTTAACGACACCTGTGGGAATAATATTCAAATAGTAGAGGAATTATAAAAACATCCTTGCCAACAATGGCTATCAGTAATTCGTCGTTCTCGTTTACTTCCGAAAATCCTCGAGGATTTTCATTTAATTGTGTGTTTGCAAAGTTTAGTGCTTAGCCAAGCAATTACATAATCCGAGGCCATTAAGTCAGATGATGCTAATCGCTTATAGCAAGTTATTCCGATTAAAGTCAACACAAAGTTGTTGAGAATAAATATTGATAAAGAGGCATAAGGATGCACGCGCAACAAAACGGCAGACAAGCCTCAAAGTGTCTAATAGTTCTTTACAAGGCTATCGCGGTCTTAGAATCCATCTTAGAATTTGATACCCTGACACTAATTCTCGATTGAACTCTGAAGCAGTTTGGGGACTCTGTTTATGTCATGGTTACGATTATTTGAATAGCTGGTATGACCATGACACCAATGGAAGGATAAAACAGATCATAAAAGAAGAAATAACGTCGGCAATTGCTTCTCCATTATCCCGGAAGCAAATCGGCTTTTATAGTAGTTAGCTGCTAAGTCTGTGAATTACTTGAAAAGTTCTGAATGTGAGCCTGTTCTTTCTAAAATTAAGGCATCATTAGTAATTTGATAAATGAGAACCCAATCCGGTTCTATATGACAATCTCTAAATGAATTCCATCTTCCAGAGAGTTTATGGTCTTTATATTTAGGTGGTAATGGTTCTTTATTCAGTAAAGTTATAACGACAGTTTCGAGTTGTGCAATATCTCTATTCTGTCGTTTAATTTTCTTGTAATCTTTTTTGAATTGCGAAGAATAAACTAATCTCAATTATCAAGTTCCTTGAAAAGTTGTTTAATATCAGAGACTTCATGAAGCTCTTCACCTTTTTCAGATTTCCTAAGCGTTTCCTCCGTCGTTTTGTTGGGAACTCTTATTTCAAAAGGGATTCCTTTGTTCAAAGAAACTTGAGTTAGGAAAATTGAGATTGCTTCAGACATAGAGATATTAAGTTTATTGAGGACTCTTTGAGCGCTGTTCTTTACTTTAGGATCAATTCTTGTTTGTATAGTTGCTGTTTTATTCATTTTGGATTCTCGAATAATTGTAATTACAATTGCACTACAATTTATTAAAGAAAAAGTTCCATTTCAAGATAAAATTGAAGCAGCTAACCAGTTATTCCGATTAAAGTCAATACAAAGTTGTTGAGAATAAATATTGATAAAGAGGCATAAGGATGCCCGCCCGACAAAACAGCGGACAAGCCTCAAAGTGGCTAAAAGTTCTTTACAAGGTTGTCACGGTCTTAGAATTCATCTTTGAATTTGATACCTTGACACTAATTCTCGATTGAACTCTGAAGCAGTTTGGGTGCTCTGTTTGTGTCAAGGTTACGATTATGTCGATAGCTATTATGACCATGACACCCACGGATTGCACAAAATCAAAAAGTGGCAGAGCCACGACATGTTTATAGAATAGCTATTAGGATTAGGAATTGAGCTTCGTAGAAGTGGTATGTGGCATTTCAAATTGTTGAAAATGTTTTCGTTGGTCACATGCCGTTCCGCTGGAACTCTTTTTTCGCTCGTTTCTGATGGTTTCTATAAACATGTCGTTCCGCTGGAACTTGAATTTTGCATCATTACCATGTTGGCGCGGTCTTAGAATCCATCTTAGAATTTGATACCCTAACACTAATTCTCGATTGAACACAGAAGCAGTTTGGTGCTCTGTTTGTGTCATGGTTACGATTATTTAAATAGCTGGTATGACCATGACACCAATGGAAGGATAAAACAGATCATAAAAGAAGAAATAACGTCGGCAATTGCTTCTCCATTATCCCGGAAGCAAATCGGCTGATATAGTAGTTATAAGCTCAATAAAAATTGATTTAGTTGCATATTTGTTGTTGTGTTAATTTTAAATAAAAAATAAATATTTCTTGTCATATTTCAGAAATTCTTGTTACTAATACATTAGTAATAGGAGATGATAAATAATCATATGCAAAATCAACTCGAGCAAAGTTTTATACAGATAATTGAAGACAATAAAGATAAAATTTACAGACTATGCAAGATCTATGCAGTTACTCCGATAGAGCCTCAAGACCTTTTCCAAGAAGTGGTAATTCAAGTTTGGAGATCATTATCTACTTTCAAGGGTAAATCTAGCATAAGCACGTGGATTTATAAAATTTCACTAAACGTTTGTTATAGTTCAAAAATGAAACTTGAAAAGAGTAACAACAATACAGTTAGATTAGAATCGATACATTTTGCTCTATCAGAAAATACAATGGATAAAATTCAGAAAGAAAAATATCAAGCCCTTCAAGCTTGTATCTCTACTCTGAATGAAACAGATAAATCTATTATTATCCTTTATTTGGAGGAGCTGCCTTATAAGGAAATTGCTGCAATTACGGATTTGACAGAGAATCATATAGCTGTTAAAATGAAACGGATAAGGAAGACGTTATTAAATTGTATAACTTATAATTTAAAATAAATTATTGAGGTAGATAATATGCTGGATCAAGAATTAAACGATATATGGAAAGAGCTAAAGGATGTATGGAGTAATTCTTCACAAACAGAGAAGATCAATATTCAAATGTCAAGCCTAATTGTTGAATTAAAAAGTAAGGTCAGCCAATTCGAAAAAGACTCTATAAAAAGAGATATAAAAACAATTAAAACTTTCACAAGTCAATTTGAAAAAGATTCCATCACTAATGATATAAGAAAAATTAACTCAGCTATAAGAAAAATCATTGAATATTTTAAATCGGGAAAATAAAACCAGCTTTCTAAAAACGATTATAACCAGCCAATTAAGCTGACGCCGTCTTCGCATTCGACATTTGTGTAATTATTGGCTTTGTTCTTACGTGTAAAGGTTCTT
Source organism: Melioribacteraceae bacterium (assembly GCA_021739765.1). Lineage (GTDB taxonomy): Bacteria > Bacteroidota > Ignavibacteria > Ignavibacteriales > Melioribacteraceae > JAIPBD01. Next base: position 350,499 of record JAIPBD010000004.1, on the reverse strand, counting down.
GTTCAAAGTTATTCTGTTAAAAAATATTTTTAGCAAATAAAAGTTGTTGATATGTTCGGCATGCTTGTTTTGGGGCGCTGGTTATTTTCAACATCGTTATGTAGCTAAGAATATTTTGAGGAAGGTTTATGTTTTTCTCAACCATAAATCAATTAACTGATTCTTTGAGCACATTAAGTCAAAATGAGCCATTTAGTTTATATGATCTAAGTAAAGATATATTATTATTATCAGTTGCCAGTTCTCGCTGAACCAATACAATTACGATTAGAGTGGATCCTATTTTGATTCAATCGTGATCGGGACAAAATTTGGCTCACAGGGAATCAGTTATATTTCTAGCCGGTGTAGAATTGTGGGGATACAGTTCAGTATTTAAGCTAATAATATCATCTAAGGAGTGTGGTTCATGAGCAAATCAATGAAAGTAGTAATATCTGTAATTCTATTAATTATAGGATTAAGTGATTATGGTTTTGGACAAAAAGAATTTATGACATTGAACGGAAGTAAAATCGAGGTTTTTACATCCGGGCAGGAAAACAATCAACCCGGTAAACCTGTAATTGTATTCGAAAATGGGATGGCAACAAAATATGATTATTGGAAAAACATAATTAATGAAGTTTCCAACACTTCGGTTGTTTTTTCATATAACAGACCAAGAATTGGAGAATCTGAAAATGACAACCTGCCTCCGACCATGGAACATATTAATGGTAACTTAAAATCAATGCTTTTGGAGAAGGGGCTTAATCCGCCATATTTATTAGTCGGCCACTCATTTGGCGGAGCGTATATCAGAAGTTTTGCATCGAAATACCCGGAAGAAATTGCCGGATTGATTTTTGTTGATCCTATAGATTTCACAAAAAAGAAAGGATATGGCGCTCTTCCATATTTAGAAATCGGATTAACACAGCATCAAATTGATTCGATGTTCGCGAAGCCTTATGATGATTTCAAAGAAAAATTGTTTGCTGAAATGCCGAATTATTATGTTGAAGAAGTGAAAATCTCCGGTCAATTAACCAAAAATGAATTTAAAGATTGCGACAGCACTGCTTTGCCCGATGTTCCGGTTCATTTTATTTTGGCCGGGGGGTATTCGAATGAGGGTGATGATAGAGGAGAAACCATCTTTGATAAGAAGAAATTATTCAGAATAAATAACAATTTGAAGATGAAACGCTGGACAGCATTATTAGACCCGCTGAAATATGGAAAGCTTATTTATTTATCAAATTCGGGTCATTATATTCCCAATGACGATCCGGAAACAATTATCACAAGCATTCAGCTTGCTTTGAATGATTATGAGAATATTCAAAAAGAAAAAGTGAATGCTGAAATAGAATAGTTAAACATGAATCGCTGATCAACAAATAATGACCTGCAAAGAGATTGTGGGACAAACTGATTTTCGTAGCAACGTTTATTTATTTGTAAAACTGCGTTTACAATATTTGTCGTGATTAAAAGTAAGTTGTACTAAGAAATAATTTATAATAAATAAGATTAGTTGTTTAAGTTCGGCACTGCTTTTTGGAGTAGCCGGATGGGGTGCAACATTATTAAATAAAAATAGTGTGAAGTATGATCGATTATAAAAATCATTGGGATTCGGTTTATTCAAAAAATGATCTAAACAAACTTGGCTGGTACGAAGAAACACCCAAACCATCTCTGGATTTGATAGAAAGCTGCAATCTTGATAAAAACTCAACGATTCTCGATGTAGGTTCGGGCGCAAGCAGTTTAATCAAACATCTGATCCGGAAATCTTATTCAGATATAATCGCGTCTGATATAAGCAGGGTAGCACTGGATCGAGCAAAAGGATTACTCGAATCAAAGGAAGCCGAAAAAGTCCGCTGGATTGTTGATGATATTACAAATCCAAAAAATCTAACCAAACTTAACAGTATTGATTTATGGCATGATCGGACAGTTTTGCACTTTTTACTTACAGAGGAGCAGCAAAAAGGGTACTTAGCGGCGTTAAAAAAACTGGTTCGGAAAAATGGATTTGTTCTGATTGCTGTTTTCTCTCTCGAAGGAGCCAAAAAATGCAGCGGTCTCGACGTTAAAAATTATGATGATAAAATGATAGATAGATTTTTGGGCGAAGATTTCAAATTACTAAATTCATTTTCTTATATGTATCAAATGCCAAAAGGTGATTTGCGTCCATATGTTTACACACTTTTCCAACGAATAATTATTAGTTAAATATTCTCAAATTTCTTCTCGCAAAAGGAAAGAATGTTATTACAAGTAGCTCTTAACGGCGCAAGATCAAAGTCTGAAAATCAAAATATTCCCCACAGTCTGGAAGAAATTGAAAATGAGGTTCGAGCATTGCATAAAATTGGGTGCGATGTTTTTCATATTCATTGTTATGACGTGAATGGAGCGGAGAGTTTGAAACCGGACGATGTTTTTAATTTGGTATCCCTCGTTAAAACTATTTCTGATAAAATCCAAATAGGCATAAGTTCGGGTGAATGGATTGAACCTAATTTAAATAAAAGGAAGAGTTTTATACGAAATTGGAAGCTTAAGCCCGATTTTGTTTCCGTAAATATGATTGAAGACGATGCGATAGAAATATCAAATCTGCTTGTGGAAAAGGGGATATTAATCGAAGCCGGCTTAAATGAAAAAAGGGCAGCTGAAAAATTTGTTCATAGCAATCTTGTTCAGAACTGTTGTAGAGTGTTAATCGAACCAGAACCTGAAGAGTATAATTCCGCAATAACTGTAGTCAATGAGATTGAGGAAGTGCTAAATTCGAACAATATTTTCTTACCTAGGTTACTACACGGATTTAATACCGTTGTTTGGGATATTATTGAGGAAGCAAAACATAAGGGATATGATACACGAATCGGTATGGAAGACACGTTGTATTTGCAAAATGGGGAAACGGCCGGGAGCAATCTTCAAATTATAAATAAAGCCAAACAAATATTGGGTCTTTGAGTTTTAGGAAAATTAAATTCGTTTACAAAAAATTAAGCCAACTCTACTTTGAAACCATCAAATTTTTGTTATCTGCTTTAAATGATAAAATGAAAAGTATTAGGCAACAGATCAAACAAACTAATCCGGCGATTTGATAATTCTGATCGATTTTGAACAATAAACTGAAAAGATAAGGTCCGACCGCGCTTCCGGCGACAATCCAACTCATGTTAAATCCTGAAATTGCCCCAAGATGAGTAATCCCAAAATATCTCGGCCATGTAACACTCGAAACGACACCAAACAATCCGCTTCCGATTCCATTTCCGATTATTATTAAATAGAATGGTAATCCCGGACTCAAAAACCATAGACCGGAACTCGCTATAATTAATCCGGCCAATTCAATCATTAACAGATATTTCATGTTGATATAATCTGCAATTATTCCACTAAAAATTTGAAAAACCAGCGCGATAACAGCCGAAGGAAGGAAAATCATAATAGCTTCATTTCTATCCATACCGGCGCCTTTAAAAACATCAACGATGTGGAATGTTAAAGCCGTTATGTACAAACCGTGAAAAGCGAGGGTGAGATTAAATATCCAAAAACTGTATGTTGAACGGGCTTGTTTTAGCGTGTAATCTTTGATTGGTTTGAAGTCCGATTCATTCTTCTTTTTGGATGTTAGAATTTTACCGTCAGGTTTTAATCCGAATTCAAACGGATTGTCTCTGTAAGTTATCAAAGCAAAAGCCGCAAAGAGAACTCCGACTACCAAAGCGATAATCTGCCAAGCACCCTGCCAACCGTAGAGCGAAATTAGCCAATCGAAAACTTGGGGTGAGTAAGAAAATCCAAATGAGATTGCTATCCCCATAAATGCGCTTGCCATGCCTCGCCTTTTATCAAACCATTTCATCACCATGTTTTTTGTAGACATCGTTAAAACGCCCTGCCCGAAAAATCGTACAGACCAGATCCCCAATATCAGCAGAATAAATACAATATTTTCATTCGCATTTTCACCGAAAATAGAAACGAAAAAAAAGATGATTTTATCAACTTTCGACATATAGAAAAGTGACAATCCGAGAAGGAATCCTGAAGCAACCGAAGTAATTCTCGCCCCGTGGTTATCAAAAAACTTTCCTGCATAGGTAAGTATAAATGAACTTGAAAGTGTTCCGATTAAATATGCGAGACTGAGCTTCTCGCGGGAAATTCCCAGATCTGAAATTAAAAAATCAGTGAACACGGAAATCCCGACAGTTTGGCCGGGCGCGCTCATTACAGCGCCGATTGTTCCGGCTACAAGGATTACATATCCATAATAAAATGGGAACGTTGTTATGAGGTTTTTCTTAGGCATTAAGTCCGTAATTAAAAAGCGGTCAATATAACAAATATTAATCGTGATGATAGCCGAGTAGAAAAATAATAATCGTTTAAGACTGCTAATTATACGACGAAAAGCGCTCTGAACTAATTACACTAAATAATTTGTCAAATAAGACCGTTCTTTACGGAGAGTGATATCAGAATCATTCATAACGGATTAAAAAGTCATTTCTCCGAGCTGCACACCGGATACATTTGGTTACTTTTTGAAATTCCATTATCCGAGAAATATTATATTGGAACTCCCATTTTCGCAAACATCTTAATAATTATCTGACTCAAAAGAAGGCACACAATGACAGACTTTTTCCAAACTACGATCAAAAAAGCTAAATTTTCAATTCTATTGCCCTTATTATTTGCTGCTCTACTATTTCAGCACTCAACCGCAATCGCACAAACAATTGCGGTCGGAAGCGGAAGTTACACCACAAAATTACCTTCGGGTGAAATTGGTCCTCAAGATTTTACCGAAACTAATGTAAATCCTAAAATATCTTCAGGTTTCAATCAACCGATTCAATCAAATGATTTTTGGAGTAGTTTGATATATCCGTTTTTTGCTTCGCCATTTTCGAATATTTTATATGCCCATCCAATGAATATGAAAGCCGTCGCCGGAGGATTAGAAATCGGTTACACAACCTCTCATATTTTCGCGGCAAATGATTTTTTGTACCCATATTCTAATCAGTTGACTGTTGGTGTTGACGGATTAACGGCGGCAAAAACGAATACACACCATTACGGAGATTGGACTGTAACTGCTTTGTGGGAATCGGGGAATAAATCAATGGAAGCCACTCTTGGTCATGGTCTTCCGTATGTATTTTTTAAAATTAATGGAGGAGATGCCGTAATCAAGACAAAAAGTACTCCTACGGTTTGGTTTAATCAAAATGAGGTGCTAGGAGTTACAATAGAAGGTAAACATTATGGAATATTTGCCCCGACCGGTTCCGGATGGTCAGGCACAACGACTTTGCGATCATCTCTAAACGGCAAAAATTATCTTTCGGTTGCGCTACTTCCTGATGCAAATCCCGCCACTCTCGAATTATTCAGAAAACATGCTTACGCTTTTGTTACAAATAGCATTGTCGAATGGGATTTTGATGAATCGACATCGGAATTGATTACTACATATAAGTACGAAACCACACTTATGGATAGTAATTCATCCAATATTAACGAAACGATGACGGCGTTATATCGCCATCAATGGTTAAATGTTGATCAGCCCTTAACAAGTTTTAATTACAAATCGCCACGCGGTGAAATGAAACTTTACGAAGGAAGTGAATTCACTACAACATTAAAGTTTAACGGAATATTGCCAGCACTACCGGATAACGGAGATTATAATAAACAAGACCTATTGGGATTTATTCAAGATGCGGCTGCTGAGAATTTACCGGTCGGTCCGACTTACGAAAACGGGAAATTAATGGCGAGGTTTTCAAATCTTATTTATATCGCCGATCAAATTGGCGCTATAACGGAGCGTGATCATTTTATTTCAGAATTGAAAAACCGTCTCGAAGATTGGTTCACCGCCGGAGGGGAACAAGAATATTATTACAATGATAAATGGGATGTTCTGACGGGTTATCCATCCGGTTATGGAGCGGATAATCAGATCAATGATCATCATTTCCACGCCAGTTACGCTGTAATGAGCGCCGCAACGATTGCGAGATACGATAGCACTTGGGCATCTCAATCGAATTGGGGTGGAATGGTTAATTTGCTAATTAAAGACGCGAACAATTGGGATCGATCCGATGAACGCTTTCCATTTTTGAGAACTCACGATTCCTACGCGGGTCACTCTTGGGCTGCAGGGCATGGCGATTTTGCCGAAGGAAATAATCAAGAATCAAGTTCAGAATCGATGAATTTTGCGTCTGCAGTCATATTATGGGGCGAAGCTACCGATCAAAAAGAAATTCGAGACTTGGGTGTTTTCCTTCACGCAACAGAAACAACTGCGGTGGAACAATATTGGTTTGATATTGATAATGCTGTATTTCCGGCGGATTACCCGCATGTGGCAATTGGAATGGTGTGGGGAGGCAAGGGTGTTCATTCAACTTGGTTTGGGGCTGAACCGGAATTTATTCATGGCATTAATATTCTCCCGATCACAAGCGGTTCGCTTTATTTAGGAAGGAATCCGGAATATGTTATCAAAAATTATAATGAAATTGTAAATGAGAGAAACGGTCAACCGAAAGTTTGGCAGGATATATTATGGGAATATTTGGCGCTTGCTGATCCCAATCTTGCCATTTCGCATTATTACGCAAATATTGATTATGAACCGTTTGATGGCGAATCCCGTGCACATACCTTGCATTGGCTGTATAATCTAAAAAAAATGGGTCAATTTGAAACTACAATTTTTGCGGATATAACAACTTATGCCGTTTTTAGAGATGCTGAGGATAACTTAACCTACGTTGCGTATAATGCTTCCTCAACCGAAAGAAAAGTTACATTCTCCGACGGATTTGAAATGTTGGTTCCGGGGAAGGAATTGCTTTCAAAAAGTACTTCCACAGAAAATCCGGATGCTCCTGTAGCTCTGCTGCTATCAAATAAAACATCCGGTAAATCACCACTTTCAGTTGAGTTCTCGGCAAGCAAAAGTTTCGACAGAAATAACTCCCCACTGACTTTTTTATGGGATTTTGACGATGGACATCAATCAACTTCTGCCGATACAAACTATGTATTTACAGAAGTAGGATCGTACAATGTTGTACTTAGTGTAAAAAATGCGCTTTCGTTTGAATCTAAAGATAGTGTTACTATTACCGTTCTTGGGAACGGAACTCCGTTTTCCGGAACTCCGGTTGTAATTCCGGCTAAAATTGAAGCCGAACATTATGATAAAGGCGGTGAAGGAGTCGCATACCACGATACAGAGGCCAATAATATCGGTTTGGCTTTTCGCCCGGATGAAGGAGTTGATCTTGAAGGCGCGAACGATCAAACTTTTGATGTTTATTGGATTGTTGCTGGAGAATGGATTGAATATACTTTTCAAGTAAATGAAACTGGAGATTACAAGTTTACGCCATACGTCGCAACAATACCGGGAATGGGCGGATTTAATCTTTTTATCGACAATGTTGATGTTAGCGGATTTAAAAAAGTCAACAGTACGGGTGGTTGGCAGTTTTGGAAACCAATTGATATACCCCCTGTAACTCTTGAACCGGGCGTTCATATAATGCGTTTTGAGTTTGATTCCGAAACTGACAAAAACGGGTGGCTTTTTAGTTTAAATTATATTGATGTTGCAAAGGTTACTCAAGTTGGAGCGGAGAATAATAATCTTCCCAATGAGTTTAAATTATCTCAGAATTATCCAAATCCTTTCAATCCGGTTACAACAATTAATTATGCGATCCCGGTAAGAAGTATGGTGATTCTTGATGTTTATGATATGCTCGGACAGAAAATTTCTCAATTGGTGAATGAAGTGAAAGAGATAGGGAATTATCAAGTAAAATTTGATGCCTTAGATTTGCCGAGTGGAATTTATCTTTATAAGCTGAGAGTAAATGATTTTGTAGAGATAAAAAAGATGATTTTGATCAAATAAGGTTTAAATGATTTATAAAATGAAATGAGAAAGTCCGACTCATTGATCTGAATTTATTCTTGCTGTTTCAATTAATTGGGACAGCATTTCACATTAGTTCGCCAGATTTATTTAATATCATCCCGAACTAAGTTCGGGATGACTTGTCCCACTAACAAAATTTCGAATCTGAAGAGAGTTGAAACAAAGGTTAGCTATTCCGGATCAACTCCGGAATGACAAATTAGAGACAGCCTTTGGATGCAACAACGTCAATTTACTACAATCTGATTATGGCAATAAAATCCCACAGGAAAGTACGGTCGTCCACAAGCCGTCTTTATTACCGCGAGCTGATTGAGTTATGTTGAATGTTCGTACAATTTGTCCGGATAATTTGAATACTTGCTCTTTTTCGTTCCAAGCTTTATCAGGATCAAAATCAATACCTAAGGTGCTTGCCAACATAGAAGCCGCTAAATCTTCGGCATAATCGCCTGAAAATTGTCCCGTTTCTCCGTATGGATGATGCTCGGAAAGATAACCGTATTTCTTTTTATTAGCCGGCAAAGCCACACCTATTGATGATGCGATAAGACGGTTGGGTTCATTAGTCGCATTACGAGCCATAACACAATGAATAATTTGACCTGGAGTAAGTTCTTTAACTCCTTCGGCTACTGCGATACGTTTACAACCAATGGGATAAATACTACTAACAGTAACTAAATTGTATTTTTCAATTTGTGCGTCTCTTAACGCAAGCTCAAAAGAGGCGAGATATTCTTTATGCGTCCCAACTCCTTTTGTAAAAAATATTTTTTTTGGTACGTACAATTTATACTCCTCTTAATTGTGATTAAAAATCTTTGCGAACTTGCGCTTTCCAACCTTCAGAATCTGTCCGTCAGAAGGTTCAAGTTCATAGTTAAAATCTGAAATTTTGTCACCATCAATCGATACACCTCCTTGCAGCACTAATCTTTTAGCTTCACCGCGGGAAGGAGCAAATTTTGCCTGAACAATTAAATCAATAATTGAAATTTTTGAGATGTTTAATTTTAATTCCGGGATATCATCAGGTAAACCTTTATTTATAAATATTTTATCAAATTCTTGTTCCGCTGTATTCGCGGCTTCGGTTGAATGATACATCCCGACCAACTTGCGCGCTAAACTTCTTTTGAGATCTCTTGGATTGTTATCAGGATTTTCAAGTTGAGTTTTGACTTCCTGAAGAGATTCTTTGGAGATATCGGTTGCCAGTTCGTAATAGTTGTAAATAAGATCGTCCGGAATCGAAAGTGTTCTTCCGTAAATGTCCTTCGGTGAGTCATCTATCCCGATGTAATTATCGTAGGATTTACTCATTTTTTCAACACCATCCGTGCCGACAAGCAGCGGCATTGTTAAGATTACCTGAGGTTCTTTTCCGTATTCACGCTGAATATCACGGCCAACCAATAAATTAAAAGTTTGGTCGGTTCCACCCAGTTCCACATCCGAATTTATTGCGACAGAATCCATCGCTTGCGCTAAGGGATAGAGAAATTCATGAACGCTTATCGGAACTCCGCCTTTGTATCTTTTAGTAAAATCATCACGTTCCAACATTCTGGCAACGGTATATTTTGATGCAAGTTTAATTACGTCAACAAATTGCATTTTAGAAAGCCATTCAGAATTATAAACGATGTTGGTTTTTTCTTTATCTAATATTTTTGACGCTTGTGAGAAATAACTTTCAGCATTCTTTTTTGTTTCTTCATCGGTAAGCGGTGGTCTTGTGCTATTTCTCCCTGAAGGATCACCGATCATAGCGGTAAAATCACCGATGATAAGGATTGCCTGATGTCCCAACTGTTGGAATTGTGCTAATTTTCTCAAAACAACCGAATGCCCGAGGTGAAGATCAGGTCTCGTGGGATCGCAGCCAAGTTTGATATTTAGCGGTTTGTTTTCGTTTAAGGATTTTTCAATTTTTTTTACTAATTCCTCTTCAGGTATTATGTCAACAGACCCGCGTTTGATCACGTCCATCTGCTCATTCAAAGAGGGGAAATGTATGCTCAAGATTTACTCCGGTATTTTCTGAATTGTGCTATAATTTAAATTGTCTTTCCAAAGATCGTTTTTCATCACGTTTGGCGATATCTTCTCGTTTGTCATAAACTTTTTTGCCCTGCGCGATCGCGATCTCAACTTTTACTTTCCCTTTTTTGAAATAAAACCGAAGGGGAACCAATGTGCTACCTTTTTCATTTACGGCTTTCCGAAGTTTCCTTATCTCTGATTTATTAAGGAGCAATTTACGTTTGCGCGTAGGTTCATGATTGTTAATGTTGCCGTGATCATAAATTCCAATATTCGCGCTAACAAGCCAAACTTCGTTTAAATCAACCGTAGCATAAGAATCAACGAGATTTATTTTGTTCTGTCGCAATGCTTTTACTTCGGTTCCGGTTAAAACGATTCCTGCCTCAAAACTCTGAATAATTTGATATTCATATCTTGCTTTCCGATTCGTCGTAATATTTTTTTCGTTATCAGCCATTTTCCACAAATATAAACACGAAATGTATTTTTATAGTAGTATAAATGCAACATAGTAGTTGGAAAGAACTAATTTAATTCTTCTCTTTGCAATTAATTTGTGTTTCCATATTTTTCGAATCATTTATCTCACACAGATAGAAGGCACATATGTTAGACTTTCAGAAAAAACTGTCCAGTAGTTTTTACGCGTTGTTGAGTTTGCCGGCAACCGCAATGGGATTCGCTTTATCGATTCAAATTGCAACATTAAGTTGGTTAATGAATACAAAGTATGGTTTTGATATTCACGAAGTTGGAATTGTCTGGGCGGCGGGACCGTTAGCCGGAATTCTTGGTCAACCGATTATCGGGTTAATTAGTGATAAAGTTTGGTTTTGGGGTGGAAGAAGAAGACCTTTTATCATAATGGGCGGTACTTTAGCCGCTTTAATGCTTCTAGCATTGCCAAATATTGATACAATTGCGGATTTTCTTGGATTTTCCAGTTTGATTGTCGTCGCAAGTGCTGTTGCGTTAACGTTGGATTTGGCGATTAATATCAGTTTTAATCCTACCAGATCAATTATTGCCGATGTTACACCCGAAGGAACTCCTCGCACCAAAGGTTACACTTGGATGCAAACAGTTTCAGGATCGTTTGGAGTTCTCGCTTATGCTCTGGGTGCATTACTTGGGAATTATTTTTTGATTTATTTCGGTGTAATTCTCGTTTTGCTATTTTCACTTGTTCCGATGTTTTTCATCACCGAGAAAAAAGAATTATCAGAGGAAGAAAAGGCCGAAGAAGCGAAAAGTGTTCAAAGATCAACAAATTGGCCTAATCTATGGAAAGTTTATTTTGCGAACGCCTTCTCCTGGCTGGGTGTTCAAACGATGTTTGTTTATATAATCGTCTACATCAAGCAGAAAATATTTTTCGTTTCAGATTTTCAAGCAAAATTAAGTGTAGAAATTGACGGAGAAATTGGCACTATTATTTCAGTTTCCTTCCTTATACTCAATGCTGTCGGTGCATTATTCCCGGCATTCGTTTTGGAACCTTTAACTGAAAAAATCGGAAGAGTTAAAACACAGGCGTTATCTGTCGGAGTTATGGCGTTAGCCTATTTTGCGATTGTTGCCATTGGTAAAACATCGATTTCACTTTATATTTTAATGGCTTTTGCGGGAGTAGGATGGGCGGCAATTGTTAGTTTACCCTTTGCGATAATGTCCGAAAATGTTGAAAAAGGAAGAATGGGATATTTTATGGGCGTATTTAACCTATCCATTGTTTTACCGCAATTAGTGGTTAGTTTGGCAATCGGGTTTGTAATTAGCGCAATTGAAGATAAAAATATAATATTTTGGATCAGCGGAATTTCTCTCGCGGTTTCTTCTTTGTTGTGGACGCTTGTAAAAGAGAGCAAAAGTGTAATTGAAGATAGCGATTTGAATGTCGGCGGAGGACATCATTAATGAAAATATTTCTCATGTTGTTGTTGGTAACTTGTAGTTTAATTTATGCTCAACCGGATTTCCGGGTTTCGGGATACGAGATAAACGGAGAAATAACCATTGAAAACCCCGTCGATTTATCATTTGGACGTTATGAAGTCTACGAGTTTTATTTGGAAGAAGGAGATCATTATTCTGTCGGATTAAACTCACCGGATTTTTGGCCGGCGATGTTTATTGTAACTCCTTCCAAGGAAGTAATAATCAAATACGCCACAACGGAATCTAACGTTTCAATCGATTCAGTTTCAACCGAGACCGGTAATTGGGAAGTTTATGTAATCTGTGATACCACACAAATGGGAAGTTTCAATATCTCGATGAATTTTACGGATAAAAATTCATATGCAATAAAGCCGGAATCCGATTTTTGCGATGGTGTTCAATTCTACTCGGCTCATTCCGAAAACAATTTTTTCTTTCTCAATAAATCAAACTTGGGCAAATTTAATGATGTTAAATCTATAAGTTTGGTCCAGGATGAAACGAATCAATTGGTGGTAAAGATCGTTGATGATTCCTTCGAAGACTTAAAAAATAAGTTGAAAACATGCCTTGGTGGTAAATGGTTGTGGAAAAATGAATCGGAAAAAACTACATATTCTCAAATTGGTTCTTCAAAAAAAATTGTATTAACGAAAACGAATAACGGAAACGTGCTAACTTTTTATAAAAATGGTTGATAAATGAATATCCAAAGACACAAAATTATATTACTCTCTATTGTGTTTACACTCATTTGTATGGTGAATTTACACTCGCAAGATGTGCGAGACAGATTATTTAAAGACGCCGATGCAACCTTAGCGGAAGCAAAAAGAACTCGGGCGGAATTATATTCACCTTCGTTTTTTGAGGATGGCTTCGATTCATACATGGATGCGGAGAATATGCTAAGGGAGGGTGACGATCTTGAGGATATTAAAATTAAAATCAATGATGCTGTGTTTAATCTGAGAAAAGCCAACGAAATAGCGGTTAAGTTTGCGCAAGAATATGAATATCTTGTAAACGCCCGGGAAGATGCAATTAAAGTCGATTCGGATGAAAATGATCCTGAGAATTGGATAAAGGCCGAATCGCTTTTAAGAAGTGCTGCTGAAGAATTAGAGGATGAAGATAAAAGTGATGCGGATGAAGATGCTTTTGACGGTGAAAAAGCTTACAGATCAGCTGAGCTTAATTCAATCAAGAAAAAGTATCTTAACCAAACTTGGGAATTAATAGATCACGCCAAAGATGAAAACGTAAATCGTGAAGCACCGAAAACACTCGCTGATAGTGAAATGCTGATTAAAGAAGCAGAAACAGAATTAATTCAAAATAGATACGACACTGATAGAGCACGGGATTTAGCGATGAAAGCTTATTATCAGGCTAATCACGCAAAATTTATCTCCAAAACAATACGTGAAATAAATGATGGAATTATAACTATTGAGGATCTAATTCTAATCTCAGAGGAGCCCTTAGTAACGATTGGTCAACTTTTTGATTTTGTACCGCATTTCGATTCCGGATACGCTACACCATCATTCCAAATACAAGAATTGATCAAAAATCTGCAAAAAGAAAATTCTGACAATGAGGCAGAGATTGACAATTTGAACTCACGTATAAAAGAGTATGAAAACGAACTTGGCGGAATCACAGAAGAAAAATCGCAATTAAGAGAAAGATTGGCGAAAATCGAAGATTATAGAAAACGAGTTGATGAAGTCTCAAATTCATTCTCAAACTCTGAAGCAATAGTGATTGTTGACGAAGAAAAAATCACTATCCGTTTAATTAGTTTAACATTTGATTCCGGTCAATCAGTTATCCAACCTCGATATTTTTCGCTGCTGACCAAAATTCAAGACGCGATTAAAAAATTTCCTAATGCGGTAATTTCGGTGGAAGGACATACAGACGCATACGGAAAAGACAAAGCAAATTTACAACTCTCCCAGCAGCGGGCGCAGGCTGTTTTTCAGTATTTGTTCGCGAACTTAGATTTGGAAAGAGATAAAATATTCGCAATCGGTTATGGTGAATCACGGCCAATTGCTAATAACGAATCAGACGAAGGACGAAGAAAAAATCGAAGAATCGATATTGTCATTCGTCCAGAAAAAGCATATTAATTTATACCGGTTTCGTAATAATGTTTAATCATCAACGCGCATAACCAGTAGTGCCGCTGCAATCATTGAAATACCTCCGAGGACGAGCGCGTAAATTGCTTCGCCGCCGAATAAATCCTTAACAAAAAATCCTAAAATCGCCGCTGCTGTTATTTGGGGAATAACGATAAAAAAGTTAAAAATACCCATATAAACACCAAGCTTTTTCTGGGGAATTGAGCCGGTTAAAATTGCGTAAGGCATCGCTAAAATTGAAGCCCAAGCCAACCCGATTCCCAATTCTGAAATCAAAAGCATATACGGATCCGAGATTACGAAAAATGAGATAAGCCCTAATCCGCCAATAGTTAAACTGATTGCGTGAACTGTTTTTCTTGATGTTCTTTTTGCCAGCCAAACAAGAACGAAAGCCATCACCGCAGCAAATCCATTATAGGTCGCCATTAAAATTCCGACCCAATCAGCACCTTCATTATATAATGCAGAGGATGCGTCAACCGCCCCGTAAATATGTCTTGTAACAGCCGGAGTGGTGTATATCCACATAGCAAAAAGCGCGAACCACGAGAAGAACTGAACGACCGCGAGTTGTGCCATTGTTTTCGGCATATTATATAGATCATCGATAATAACTACTAAACCGTTTTCTGTTTTTCCCTTGTTTTTCAAAAACGAAGAAAGTAACTGGAAAAGACCAAAAATTGACATTCCCAGAAAAAACATTCCCAAACCATAATCCATATAAATGAAGTAGTCGAAAATTAAAAAGAGAAGTATGCCCGAAAGAAGCCAAATAATACCGTGTTTGTTGAGAAATTCAGTTTTTAGAGGTTGCTTAAACTCCGAACTGCTTGAAGATGATTCCGAACTTTCAAACTGTTCCAATTCGGATGGAGAGTATTCTTTGCTTGAAAAAACCGTCCACAAAACAGCCCCAAAAAATACTGCCGCACCGATATAAAAAGAAAACTTAACTGAATCCGGTATCTCGCCGGGTGACGCGACATTTGTAAATCCAAACCAATTCGTCATCATATAAGGTAAAGCGGATGCGATAACCGCGCCGATTCCAATAAAAAAGCTCTGCATTGCAAATCCGGCGGTTCTCTGTTGAGCGGGTAACATATCGCCGACAAATGCTCGGAAAGGCTCCATTGAAATATTTATTGATGCGTCCATTATCCAGAGCATACCTGCGGCAACCCAAAGAACGGGAGAATTCGGCATAAAGATTAATGAAATTGAAGCGAGAATTGCTCCGGCGAGGAAAAATGGTCTTCGTCTTCCCAAACGGTTCCAGGTTCTATCGCTCATGTGGCCAATTATGGGCTGTACAATTAAGCCTGTTACAGGTGCGGCAATCCATAATAGTGGAATTTCTTCTAAATTTGCACCTAATGTCTCAAATATTCTACTTACATTTGCATTTTGTAAAGCGAACCCAAATTGGATTCCAAGAAATCCAAAACTCATATTCCAAATTTGCCAGAACGATAAACGTGGTTTTTGCATTTTTTCCTCAAACAAAATTATTATCCGTGATAAATAGGTCTAAAAATATATAAATAGATTTTACTAAAAAATGAAAAATAGTTTCATACATTTAATTGATTATGTTACAAATAATTCCGGCAGTGGGCTGTTTCTTTCTTCATTTAAGGATGACACCGGGAAAAACTACTTTCTGAAAAATCCTATTCTCGATTTTAGTCTTCAAAGTGAAGGAAACATTGAGAACGTTTTTAATAGAGCGGAAAGTGAACGGCAAAAAGGACGAACAGGCATCGGATTAATTGATTATGAAGCAGGTTATCTTTTTGAAGAATTCCCCGATGTAAAATTATCGAAAGAAAGTATTCTTCTAAAATTTATGATTTACGAAAAAAAGAATGTAGAGGAGTTTGCCTATTCTGATATTGATTTTGCAGGCTTTCGAGAACTAATTACAACGGAGAATTTATCCCCTGATCTAAAAATTATTGAACCATTTGAGTCTTATTCTGAAAAAATTGCTGCGATAAAAAATTACATCCGAGAGGGTGATACATACCAGGTTAATTATACGACAAAGTTATTTTCTGAAAATAAAATTGATATTCCAGAGTTTATCGCAAAAATGCTCTTTAACCAATCAGCTGAATTTGCTGTTATTGTGAATCTTGACCGCAAGTTGATTCTTTCATTCTCACCCGAATTATTCTTTGAATGCACAGAAAATGAGATCACCGTAAAACCGATGAAAGGAACGGCAAAGCGGGGAAAAAATAGAAATGATGATCTGAAAATTATAAAAAAGTTAAAATCCGATAGCAAAGAACGGGCGGAAAATACAATGATTGTCGATTTATTGCGGAATGATATCGGCAAAATTTCTGAGTATAACACTGTTAATCCAATTTCATTTTTTGATATTCAACAGCTCGAATCTGTTTTCCAAATGACATCAACCATAAAAGGAAAATTGCTCGAAACCGATTTACTATCATTGTTTAAGAATCTCTATCCATGCGGTTCAATAACCGGAGCCCCAAAAATCAGAACCATGCAGATAATCGAAAAGTTGGAAGATTCAAGGAGAGGAATTTATACAGGTTCAATTGGACTTTTCGATAAAAATTCTATCAAATTTAATGTTGCTATTCGAACGATCGAGATTGATACGATTAATAATAAATTGGAAATGGGAGTCGGAAGCGGGATTGTGTGGGATAGCAAACCCGAAAAAGAATATGAGGAAGTTAAATCCAAAGGGTATTTTTTAACCAGACCTGAACCGTATTTTGAGATAATTGAATCAATTTTAATCGAAGATCGCAAAACATTTTTATTGCTTTATCATTTGGAGAGAATGGAAAATGCAGCCTATTATTTCAATTTTCGATTTGATAAAGAAAAAATAATTAATGCAATTCAGAAAATCGCAAATGAATGTGATAAAAATAAGAAATTTAAGTTGAGATTAAATCTTCAAAAATGGGGGGATTTCGAAATCCGAACGGATGAGATTGTCCTCGATAATTATCCGGTTGATATTATTCTAGGCAGTCAATCAATAGATTCTTCGGATAAATACCGGTTCTTCAAAACAACAAATCGTAGTATTTATGATAAAGGATTGCAGAAAGCGAGGAATAATAACGCGTTTGATATGATTTTCACAAATGAAAATGGTAATGTTGTTGAATCCTCAATTGCCAATATTGTGATTGAAAATAAGGGATTAAAATTCACTCCCGCAATCTCCGACGGAGTTTTGAACGGATGTTACAGGCAGCTTATGCTGGATAACAAACAACTGAGTGAAAAATCTATTTCGATCGAAGATTGTTTTTCAGCGGATGCAATGTATTTAGTGAATTCGGTTCGGAAAGAGATTGTTGTAGGAAGAGTGTTTGACGAAAAGAATAAATTGCTAAAAAAGTATGATATCGAAAATAGAAATTGTCAATTTTACAGAATGATTGTGAAATAGAAGCTCTAATCAAAATGTTTTATAATTCTGACATTTATCAATAAATCATAAAAATGAAAAAATCTTACCCAAATACTTCCGATCGCAAGAATGATCATATTCAATTATCATTAAATGATAATGGGAATTATAGAAATAAAACTGCCGGATTCGAGCTTTATGATTTTGAACATTATGCAGCAACGGAAGTCCTTCTCACCAATATTGATTTAACAACCGATTTTTTCGGTAATAGAATATATTATCCGTTTATTATTTCATGCATGACCGGTGGGACGGTTGAAACGGGAAAAATAAACGAAATGCTCGCCGAAACCGCGAGTGAACTCAATATTCCTGTTGGTGTCGGAAGTCAGAGACAGGCATTAGAAGGAACCAATCAACATCAATCTTTTAAGGTATTGAGGCAAAAAGCGAGAAATGTTCCGATCCTTGGGAATATTGGCGCAGCTCAATTCTCTAAATTTAAAGGATTAGACGAGATTCGATTAATGATCGATTTGATTGAAGCCGATGTTATGGTAGTTCATTTAAATCCTTTACAAGAATTGATTCAGAAAGAAGGACAAACCGATTTTGTAGGATTAATAAAAAACCTCGAGAAAGTGTGCGCGAAAATTACAACTCCAATAATTATCAAAGAAGTCGGAGCCGGAATTGGCCCAAACGCAGCAAAACAATTACTTAATACCGGAATCATGGGAATTGATGTCGCGGGTGCAGGAGGAACAAGCTGGGCGGGAATCGAAACTCTCAGAAATGGAGAAAATGAATCCGAATTTTGGGATTGGGGATTGCCAACAACCTACTGCATCAGAAAAATTTCAAAATTAAAAAAGAATCACAATTTCAAGCTTATTGCCTCGGGTGGTATTACAAATGGATTTGACATCGCAAAATCAATAATTTTGGGAGCTGATTATACAGCTGCCGCAAAACCGGTTTTACAATCTGTTGCTGATGGTAAAAGTGAGAATGGAATTAAATTAATAAAAAATTGGTTCGAACAAGTACGGCAAATTATGTTCCTGACTGGTTCACACAACTTGGATTTACTTAAAAAGAAAAAATTAATAAAAAAGAAGGACCTTTATTAAAATTGAAAAATCAAGAGAAATATCTAAAAGAATATCTGAAAGAACGAGAAAAAATTGAATCAAAACTCGGCAGAATATTTAACAAAAAAAATCCCGATTCACTTTACCAACCTTCGGAATATGGTCTTGGCAGCGGCGGTAAAAGACTCAGACCGTTTTTGGTCCTAATTTCCGCGAAGGCGGTTGGAGGTAAATATTCACAAGTTTATAACGCTGCACTCGCGGTTGAAATTTTTCACAATTTCACACTTGTTCACGATGATATTATGGATAATGCCGATAAAAGGCGGAATCTGCCTACAATGCATCTCAAGTATGATATTAACACCGCGATCTTAGCAGGCGATAATATGCTTGGATACGCATATAAAATGCTGCTAAAAGATTGTAATGAAAATGCAAAAGAAGTTATCAATCGTTTTACGGAAGCGATGATCGAAGTCTGCGAAGGACAAAGTTATGATACCGATTTTGAACTCAAAAAAAACGTATCGATACCCGAATATAAAGTAATGATCGCAAAAAAAACCGCTGCACTGGCTGAAGTTTGTTGTTCGATCGGAGGTTTGCTCGGCGGTGGGAACCGCAAACAAATCGATGCTCTTACAAAATACGGCAGAAATTTGGGAATGGCCTTCCAAATTCAAGATGATTTACTTGATATAATGGGCGATGAGGATAAGTTCGGTAAAAGTGTGGGCGGGGATTTAGTTGCCGGGAAAAAAACATTTCTGTTTTTGCTTGCTTTAGAACGTGCAGTCGGTGAAGACAAATTGATGCTGCAAAAAGTAATTGAAAACAAAGGTATAAGAAAGAATCAAGTCAAAAAGTATAAGTTACTCTACGAAAAATTAGGTATAATTGAAAAAGCGGAAAAAGAGATTGAGAATTATACCAATAAAGCTTTGAAAGCTATTGAAATTATTGAAGTTCAAGACTCACGAAATATGTTCGAGTGGCTTGCAAATATGTTGATCAAAAGAAAAACTTAATGATTGAAAAAACAGTTAAAATTATAAATAGTGCGGGCCTGCATACAAGACCGGCCGCGACAATCGTAAAACTTGCTGCGAAATATGAATCCGAATTTACAATAGTTAAAGACGGATTAAACATTAACGGCAAAAGTATTATTGGCGTTATGACATTAGCCGCTGAAAAAGGCTCAGATGTAACTCTTTCATTTGAAGGTGATGATGAAGAGGAAATGTGTGCTACTATTGTTGAATATTTCGAACGGGGATTTGACGAGCTTTGATTGAAGACAGCTTAAATATTATTAAAGGAATTGCAGCCGCTCCGGGAATCGTAATGGCTGAAGCTCATGTATTCCGCAAAACAATCGAAGAAGTTAATGATGAGACAATTACAAACATTGATGAAGCGCTCGAAAATCTTGAAGCCGCTATTGAAAGATCAAAAAGGGAACTTCGAAAAATATTTAGCCTTGCAGTTGATAAATTAGGACAAAATCGAGCCGCAATTTTCGAAGCACAGATTATGATTTTGGATGACCCGGTTTTAATCGAGACCATAAAAAATCGGATTCGCAAAGAAGCAAAAAGCCCCGCATTTATTGTTAATAATGAAATATCAAAATATCAATCATTGATGGCTTCATCTAAAGAACCTTACATGAAGGAGAGAAGTCAGGATATTGAAGATATTAAAAACAGAATCATCCGTAATTTCGGTAAAAGAAGATGGAAATCCAGAATCGAAAATCACGTAATTGTCGTTACGGAATCACTGACTCCCGCAGATACAGTTCTGTTTTCAAGGGCAAATGTAAAAGGATATGTGACTGATACAGGTGGATTAACATCTCACGCCGCCATTGTCGCCAGATCGTTAAGTGTTCCTGCTGTTGTAGGTTTACACGACGCTTCCGTTAAAATTCAAGATAAAGATTTTTTGATCATTGACGGATATCATGGTCATGTCGTTATTAATCCGGATGAAAAGCAGATCGCTTATTACAATAAAAAAATTCAAAAAATTAATCAGTACGATTCCGAGCTGAGCGTTCTCAAAGATGAAAAGGCAATCACAACCGACGGAAGGGAAGTTGTTGTAAGAGCTAACCTCGATTTAACCGATGAAATAGAACTTATCCTAAATAATGGCGCACAAGGAGTCGGACTGGTCCGCACAGAGCAGATTTTTCAAGATCGGGAATTTTTCCCAGATGAAGAAGAGCAGTATGGTGTATATGCTGATTTGGCCGAAAAGATCTATCCCGAAATAGTTGTAATTCGCGTCTTTGATATTGGGGGTGATAAGGTTTTGCCGTTTGGTGTTAAAGAACCAAACCCATTTTTGGGGTGGCGCGGTATTCGATTTTTATTGGATAATCAAGAACTCTTTAAAACTCAGATAAAAGCAATACTAAGAGCGAGCGTTCATAAAAACTTATACATATTGATCCCGATGATAACTTCGATTTATGAAGTTAGGATTTCACATGAAATTATAAATAGCTGCAAATCAGAACTCGAAAAGGAAGGGATCAACTTTGATAGAGATATCAAAGTTGGAATTATGATCGAAGTACCTTCAGCCGCGGTGATGGCAAAAGATTTTGCCAAAGAAGTTGATTTTATCAGTATCGGTACTAATGATCTTATCCAATACTTGCTTGCGGTTGATAGAGGAAATGAAATTATTTCCGCACAATACAAGGAATTCCATCCGGCTGTGGTTCGCACTTTAGCGCATATAATTACTAATGGTAAAATGGGTGATGTACGAGTTAGCATGTGCGGAGAAATGGCAAGTGATGTTCTTGCTTTACCTTTACTTATCGGGTTAGGATTAGATTCGGTGAGCGTTGCGCCTTCTCTTGTACCGTTAATTAAAAAAATAGTAAGAAGCGTTTCGTTTGAAGAGACAAAGGCGTTGTCGGAAGTATGTCTATCGAAAGTTACAGAAGCGGAAATAAAAAGCACCTTGGAAGAATTTGTTAAAAAAAGATTAAAAGTAGAATCAGAAAACATTCTATAATTTTTCTCCAAATCAGATACAATTTTTTACATTGTATAAAGTCCACCGAATACTAAACTTTGCATTCAATTATTGACAAACTAAATCGATTATTAATTGCAAAAACTTGAACCAAATAATACACTTCTTCAAATAATCGTAATAGCACTCCTATTAACTTCCACTTCGTTTTCTCAATATTATTACTTTGGTCGGAATAAAGTTCAATATGATGAGTTCGATTGGAAAATCTTAAAAACAGATCATTTCGATATTTATTACACCGATGAGATGGAGGAGCTGGCCGAGATCGGTGCAAAATTTGCTGAAGAGGCTTTTGATAGATTAAAAGTTAAATTTAATCATTTCGTGCCAAGACGAATACCGCTCATTTTTTATAATTCACATCTTTCCTTTCAGCAAACAAATGTTTCGCCCGGTTTAATTCCGGAAGGAGTCGGCGGATTTTTTGAATTCATGAAAGGACGAGTTGTAATTCCTTATATGGGATCAATCGGGAAATTCAAACACGTTATCAATCATGAACTTGTTCACGTTTTTATGATGAACAAAATTTATTTCGATCATCGAGAACGGAGGGCGACCTCGACAA
Source organism: Melioribacteraceae bacterium (assembly GCA_021739765.1). GTDB lineage: Bacteria > Bacteroidota > Ignavibacteria > Ignavibacteriales > Melioribacteraceae > JAIPBD01. The sequence goes on along the minus strand of JAIPBD010000004.1, from coordinate 328,193 downwards.
ATTATCCACCTTTATGGTTTATTGAAGGATTGGCTGAATATTGGTCGACCGATTGGGATACTCAAGCTGAAATGATTTTACGGGATGTTGTTCTAAATAATAATTTTGTTCCGCTCGAATTAATGATCAGGATTCGGGGAAGCTATTTGATGTATAAAGAAGGTCAAAATTTTCTGACGTTCGTAGGGAAAAAATATGGCGAAGAGAAGGTGTTTCAACTTTTGGATAATCTTTGGAGATTTGGATCATTCGAAGAGGTGCTGGAATTCACACTCGGTGAAAAAATAGCCCGAATTGATGAAATGTGGCTTTTTGATTTAAAACAAAAGTATTATCCACTTTTACAAACAAAATATCCTCATCATATACTTTCAAAGAAAATAACAGATTGGGGTTTCAATTATGCTCCGAACATCTTCAAATCGGATTCGACAAATATTTTGTTCTTTCTTGCCAACCGGAGCGGTTATTCCTCAGTTTACAAAGTTGAACTGGATGACAATTTAGAACCGTCGGATGATCCTGAATTATTAATTCAGGGTGAACAAACATCTGATTTTGAAGCATTTCACCTTATGCAGCCTGACATGGATATTTCCAGACAAAACAAGATCGTTTTTGTCACGAAATCCGGAGGTTCGGATGCGCTTCATTTTTATTCAATTGACGATGACGATATTGAAGGAACATTTCAATTCGAGGAAATTCTAAACATCAATGCACCGAAATTTTCGCCTGATGGCAAATTCGTAACATTTAACGCAAAAGATAAAAAAGGATTCAGCGATGTATTTGTATTTGATATGGAAACCGAATTAATCTCGAGAATTCAGAATGATTATTACGATGATATCGATCCCGTGTTTACGCCGGATGGAAAGAGTATTGTCTTTGCGTCGGACCGAACCGAAGGCAAATTGGAGAAATTTTATAATCTTTTTAGCTACAATCTTGAAACACGCAAAATATCGTATCTGACTTACATTGATGCAAATTTATCAATGCCGGATTATTCAAGAGGAACGGATGAGCTATATTTCTCCTCAGACTATGACGGTACAAATAACTTGTGGAAGCTTCAATCTGATGAACTTGGAACACCGATTGGAATGGAACAACAAACACATTACATAACAAGTATTTATGATTATGACTTTGTTGACAGTACAAAATTTATCGCGGCATCTTTTGAAAAATTATCAGTTCAACTTTACGCGATGGATCTTAACGAAGTACCGGATTCGGTAAAAACATTTGTCCCATTTCAATTCGATCACAACGGTTCTAAATGGAAAGCCGAGGGGATTGTTAAAGAATCCGTGCAGGAAAGATTATCGTACCAAAAAGAATACTCACTTGATTACGCCGTCAGTCAAGTAGCCACCGATCCGGTTTTTGGAACTCGCGGCGGCGCAATTATTTCTCTCAGCGATATGTTAAGCGATGATCGTTATATTTTTCTGCTGTATAATACAGCCGAAACTCAAAATGAATTCTTCTCCAATTTTAATGTTGCGATAACCAGAATTAACACAAGGTACAGAACAAATTTTGCGTATGGAATTTTTCACTACAGTGGAAGAAGATACGATATTCGAGAATCTGACGAGTATTTTTTTGAAAGAAGCTTCGGGGGATTTCTCGGTTTACAGTACCCGCTTTCTTCATTCCAACGTTTTGAGTTAAATACTTCAGTCACAAATTCGGATAGAGAAATTTTTACCGGAATAGATGCTCGAAAAGCTCTGCTGATGACGAATTCTATCTCATTTGTGCACGACAACTCACTTTGGGGCCCGAGTGGTCCTTTGGACGGGTCAAGGTATAGATTCCTTCTGGGTTATACGACCGATGTGAAATATAGCAATGTCAATTATTTTACGGTGATGGCTGACGCGAGAAATTATTACCGCCTCAGTTACAGAAGCGCAATTGCTGTGAGAGCTTCGGTTTATATAAATCACGGCAAAGAAGCCAGAAGATATTTTGCGGGCGGAAGCTGGGATTTAAGAGGCTGGCCCAGATGGTCTATCAGAGGGGAAAAACTGTGGCTATCATCAGTTGAATTACGATTTCCATTAATCGATCAAATTGCTTTAAGATTGCCGTTTGTCGGATTAGGATTTAGTAATATCCGAGGAGCGGCTTTTTTCGACGCAGGCAACGCATGGGATGAAGAATACCTTGAAACCCTTGGAAGTGTCGGGGTTGGACTCCGATTTAATTTCCTTGGAGCAATTGTATTTCGGTATGATGTCGGTAAAAAAATTGAAGACAATTTTAATACTTTCCAACCGGGGTTATTCTATCAGTTTTTTGTGGGATGGGATTTTTGAAAAAACTCGTGCTGATATTGTCGGTAATCGCTCTGTTTTCATGCCAGCAGCAACTACTTATCACGGATAAATATTCGCGTTCCGAGGAGGGAATTCTAAGTTATGGGAATTCGCCTGAACGAAATTTTTACTATCCGACCAATTTAGGAGACTCTCTAAAACAATTATGGGAAGATGATTATTACGGAGGAGTTGGAAATTCATCGGTCGTGGCTCAAAACGGGTTTATGTTTTTTGCAGATATGGGCGGGAGAGTGTCAATAATTGATATAGAAACCGGCAAAAAAATAGGACATGTTTCGTATAAGGGAGAAATTGTAACCACACCGGTTATAAGTAATCGTAGAATAATATTTGGAGTGAACGATGAGGATTCGCCAAATTCAACGGTAATATTTTATGATTTTATCGAGGGGAAAAAATCAAAAGAAATTATTGTGAAGGGAATAATTAGTAATGAGTTTATCAGACATCCCGATGGTTTGTTTATTCTTCTGCAAAATGGAACCTTGGTAAGACTGGAGTATTTTGGATCAAAAAATTATGAATTAGATTTGGGAGAAGATGTCTATTCCGACCCGGCATCCTACCAGGATAAAATACTTTTCGGAGACAGAATTGGAAATCTTGTTTCGGTAAATCTGGATGGAAGCATAAATTACAAAAAGAGAGTTGCAACTGGATTTGAGAGTGGATTAACAATCAATGATGACAAGTATTATATCGGTGATATTGATGGAAATTTAATTTGTGGTAACCCCGGTTCCGGAGCTATTCTCTGGCAATTCAAGGCAAAATCAAAAATTGTTATTACTCCGATTTTAGATATTCGTAATCTTTACTTCGGTGATTTAGGTGGTAATTATTATTGTTTGGATAAAGAAAGCGGGAATTTAATCTGGGAAATTAAAATAGATGGACTATTTAATTCTACCGGAATCGTTTTCGATGATTTTATTGTCCAACCCGATTATTCGGGCAAAATTTTGATCATTAATAAACTATCCGGAAATATTACTAAAACAATCCGGCATGATAACCGGGTTAGTCTATCACCAATTTTTTACAATAACAAATTGATATATAACTCATACAGAGGTGTTTTACATGTAATGGAGAGGGTCCACGAATGAGAAAGTATCTTATTTTAGCTCTTTTCCTTTTATGGCCTTTTGTAAATCATGCGCAAAATTGCTTGGTAGATGTTCAAATTTCGACCAATGCTCCGGGAGCGATTATCTTTGTGAATGGTGAAAAAGTGAGTGAAGGCAGTTACAAATCAACCTGGGCGTTGGGTGATTATAACATTTTAATTCTCGAGAATGAGTTTGAATGGAATTCTCAAAAATTCAGAGATTCAATTGTTGTCAGTGACTGCTCACAATCCATCAGTATAAATCATCAATTTAAAACGGAAATCAGAATCTTAACCGATCCGCAAAATGTAGCGGTTTATGATGGGAATGAAAGATTGGGGTATACACCTTTGATCTTGGAGAATAATAACGATGAAAGTTTATTGCTTCGAAAAAGGAATTATGTCGAAAAATCAGTGAAACTTGGTACCACAAAATTTAACGAGCGAATCAAACTTGATCTTAAATCCGAGATTAACCATCTAAAATTTGTCGATTCCAATCAGTTTTTATATCTGGTAGCCTCCGCAGCAATTTTGGGAGTATCGGCGGCTTACTTTAAAGTAAATGCTGATAATAAATATGATGAATACTTATCCACAAAAAACTCAAGTTTTCTTGACGAAACAGAACGTCTCGATTTGATTAGCGGAATTTCGTTTGCGGCTTTACAATTAAATATAGGTTATATCGTCTATAAATTGATTGCAGATTAATGCGCTTCCAGCCAATTTTTCCCAACACCGGTTTCAACCAGGATTGGCACTTCCAACGGAAGTGAATTCTCCATTAGTTCTTTCACCTTAATTCGCAAACTATCGATTTCCGATTTTTCGGCATCGAAAAGCAATTCATCATGAACTTGCAATACCATTTTAGATTTCCAGTTGTTTTGTTTCAATTCCCGATGGATGTTAATCATGGCAAGTTTAATCATATCAGCAGCAGATCCTTGAATCGGCATATTAATGGCAACTCTTTCCTCAAATTGCCGCACAACACGATTATTGCTGTTTATATTAGTTAAATACCGTCTTCTTCCCAATAACGTTTCCGCATAACCCTTTTCTCTGGCTTGTTTTACTGATTCATCCATATAACTTTTTACACGGTTGAATGTTTTAAAATATGTATCGATTATTTCCTGGGCGTGTGATTGAAGGATTCCCAATCGAGTTTTAAGTCCGAATGCACCAATACCGTATAAAATGCCAAAATTAACTTCTTTTGCTTTTCTCCTCATATCGGGAGTTACATCTTCAGGATCAACCATAAAAACAAGAGCGGCTGTGCTTCTGTGAATATCTTCACCATCCTTAAATGCTTTTTTCATTCCTTCATCACCACAAATATGCGCCATTATACGTAATTCAATTTGACTGTAATCCGCTGACAATATCAGATGGTTTGAATCCGAAGCAACGAACGCCTTCCTAATTTCTTTACCAAGTTCACTTCGGATTGGTATATTTTGCAAATTGGGGTCATTACTCGAAAGCCTTCCGGTGGAAGCAACGGTCTGATTAAAAGTTGTATGAATTTTTCCCGTAACCGGATTGATCAACTTCGGCAACGAATCCGCGTAAGTTGATTTCAGCTTTGAAACTTGGCGGTAATTTAGCAGATTATCAATTATTTCATGTTTGCCCTTTAATGACTCCAAAGACCTTGCATCAGTTGAAAAGCCGGTTTTAGTTTTTTTCGTTTTAGGCAGTTCAAGTTTTTCGAATAAGATAGTTTGTAATTGTTTTGTTGAATTGATATTAAACTCTTCACCCGATGCTTCAAAAATCTGTTTGGTATAATTTACCAGAAGGTCACTTAGATAGTTACTTAATTCTTTCAGACTCCTCTTATCAACCAGAATTCCGTTTCGTTCAACTTCCTCCAGAACTTCAACGAGAGGGAATTCAACTTCGTAAGCCAGTTTGTCCATTCCACTTTCTTCGAGATCACGTTTTAATTTTTTATAAAGCCTGAAAGTGATATCAGCATCCTCGGCAGCGTAGTTTGAAAGTTCCGTGGGATCAGAATCAAATATATTTGTTGCGTCTTTTTTTGTTCCGATGATTTCGGTAATTGATATCGGCGAATAGTTTAAATGTTTCTTGGACAACTCATCCATTCCATGCTTTTGATCCGGATCCAAAACATAACTGGCGAGCATGGTGTCAAAATGGAAGTTTTTTACATCAATACCGTATTTTTTAAGCACACCAATATCATATTTACCATTTTGACAAACTTTCTTGATTTTCGGATTGGTGAAAACCGGACTAAAAATCTCAATAAATTCTTCGATTGTGATTCTATCGGATAAATCCCTTGAAAAAAGTCCGTCACGGTTTTCGGTGAACGGATTAGTTGCTACAAAAAACGCTTTACCTTTCTCGAAGCAGAATGAAGCGCCGGCTAAATTTACCGAAAGTGTGTCTAGTGAATCCGTTTCTGTATCAAATACAAAAACTTCCTGTTTAGATAATTCCGAAGCCAGCGTAGCAGCATCTTCCTTATTTTGAATTAACTTATAAGAAACTGAATTTTTATCAAAAACATCATTTTCCTTCATTTCGGAAACAATTTCTTCCACATTGAGAGTGCGGTCGAATAGTTTTTTTACCTTTTCCGGAAAGTTTTTGAACTCTAAATCGGTAAAAATCTTCACTAAAAGTTCAGTATCTGGATCTCCAAATTTTGCCTGCTCGATGTCAATCTCAAATTCAACATCAGTTTTTATCGTTGCAAGTTCCTTTGAAAGAAAAGCATTTTCCTTATTTTCGATAAGTTTATTTTTTATCCCTTTTTTTTCGATTTTCTCGATATTATCATAAATCGATTCCACCGAGCCGAATTCCTGAATTAATGGAGTCGCGCTTTTCGGTCCTATTCCTGCGACTCCCGGGATATCATCTGATGAATCTCCAACCAAAGCCAAAAAATCAATCATTTGTTCAGGATTAAAGCCGTAATCATCCTTTACTTTCTGTAAATCCACAATTTGAATTTCATCTGTTGATTTGCCCGGCTTTACTAATCTTACATTTTCGGTAACCATCTGAACATAATCTTTATCAGGCGTAACCGCGTAAGTTAAAAAGCCTTCTTTTTCGCCAATTTTTGCCGCCGTGCCGATCAAGTCATCCGCTTCGAATCCCGGCTTTATGTATAAAGGCATTTTAAATGCCTCAATAATATCCTTAATTCTTTGAATTTGCGGGATGAGATCGTCGGGCATCTGTGCCCTCGACGATTTGTACTTATCATATCTTTCATGTCTGAAAGTTTTCTCCTTCGAATCAAAAGCCACCGCGATATAATCAGGTTTAGTATCTTCAATAATTTTGAATAATTGGTTCAAAAATCCAAACACTGCAGAGGTTGGTTCATCTTTTGAATTTGATAGCGGTCTGTTGATAAATGCAAAATACCCTTTGTAGGCAAGAGCCATGGCGTCAATTAATACGAATACTTTTTTTTTCATAAATTTCTATTTTTTTTGAGGTCGAATAAAGTTTTTTACAATGAATAATTGTTATGTTTAGTATCATTATTAGCAGCTAAGAATAATTAATAAAGGATAAAATGAAAAGCGAAATTATAAAAATCGTTGTTTTTACTTTTCTCATATTTGGCGGAATTTCACAATCCATTTTTGCTCAGAACGACACCTTATATGTTTCCAGTTGGAACCTTCAAAATCTATTCGATACGGTCGATGATCCGGAAAAAAATGATGAGGATTTTTTACCGAACGGAAATTATAAATGGGATGATGAAAGGCTCAACGTAAAATTATCAAATATGGGCAATGTTATTCGATTTATGAATAATGGTAAAGGACCTGATATTCTTGGCGTTCAAGAAGTTGAAAATAAATCAATGGTCGACTCTTTGGTCGGAATGAATTTTAAAGATAAAAATTACCGGGTGGCCTATGAAGAATCACCGGACAATCGAGGAATTGATAATGGTTTGGTTTTTAATGCCGATAAACTAGAACTGCTGCGAGTTGTCGGGCATGAAGTTATCCTCCCCGATAAATATCCGACCAGATTAATCCTCCAAACCGATTTCAAGTATCTTGATGATACATTGCACGTTTTTGTAAATCATTGGCCTTCACGAAGGGGAGGGGAGGAAAAATCGGCACCAAACCGTGCCACCGCGGCCAAGAAATTAAAAAGCATAGTTGATAGTCTGTTTGCGAAAGATACGGGAGCAAATATTATAATTATGGGAGATTTTAACGACGAGCCAAATAATATGTCGATTGAATTAGTGCTGGGAGCCGAACCATTCAACTGTTCCGAATCAAAAGAGCAAAGCAAGTTATACAATTTGGCATATGAAAATTTTGATGAAGGTTGGGGAACTTATCTATATCAAGGTGATTGGAATATGTTGGATCAAATTATAATTTCAAATTCTCCCGAAAGTTATCTAAAATATATCTGCAGTTCTTTCGAAATCGTTAAACCCGATTATATGGTTCAGAAACAAGGACGTTATAAAGATGCCGCATTGCCGACTTATGGGGGAAGGACATATCTTGGCGGCTACAGCGATCATTATCCGGTATCGGTAAAATTTGTAATCAAATAAACGTGAATAATTGATATGAGAGATGTTTTAATACTCGCAGGGGTATCTGGCTTTTTAGGATCGAAAGTTTACGAGTACTTTAACCAAATAGATAAATTTGAAATTGTACTTCTAAATCGATCCGATTTTACACCTTTATCACCTTCACATAAGAAAATTATCGTGGGTGATTTTCTTATTGAAAAGAACGTGATCAAAGCGTTTGAATCCATAACATTGGAAAAATCGCAAAAATGTTTTCTCTTTTCTACAATCGGAGTTTATTTTGGTGGCAGAAATATTGATCAAACCGAACTAACTGATTGGAATCGAGTGCTTGATATAAACCTGACTGCTTCATTTATATTGGCAAAACAATTTGTCAAACTTGTCAAAAACGGATCGGGAGGTTCAATTTGTTTTACAGGCGCATATTCTTCGTTTGTTCCGGAGAAGGGAAAGTGTGTGTACAATGTTTCAAAAGCAGCATTAAATACATTTGTTGAAAATCTTAATTTGGAGGGGGAATCATTTAATTTTACCGCAAATCTCGTTGCTCCGAGCATAATTGATTCGGAAGAGAACCGAGAATGGGTAAAAGATTCGAGAGATTTAATAAAACCTTTAGAAATAGCAAAAAAAGTTCTTATTTTATTTGAAAATTATTCTACTTTTGGGGGTACCTTTTTTAAACTCAAGAAATCGCTCTCAAATAGGTAATGAATATCGGATAACGAAAATATTATTGACTTTGTAGAGCTAAATCGTTAATGTTGGCAGACCCAAATTAAGTGTTTACCGGTATAGAAATTTTATTCTTTTAAATCATTTTGGAGGTTATCTCTTATGCAAATCGCAGAAATTTACGGGTTTGTGTCACATCTTTTGGCACAAGTTGAAGACGCAGGAGTTTTAACTTATTTGCAAGAAAAATTTGTTCAGGGTGGCGGTTTCATGTGGCCAATTTTAGGCTGTTTGGTTGCTGGTCTGGCATTCAGTTTTGAAAGAATCTGGACTCTTTCAAGGTCGAGCATGAATACTAAAAAATTCATCGTTCAAGTAAAAGACGCTCTTACAGAGGGCGGAGTTGAAAAAGCTATCGAAGTTTGTGAAAATAGTCGCGGTTCTATCGCTTCAGTTTTCCACGCAGGACTTTTGAGAGCGCAAGAAGGTACCGAAGCTGCCGAAAAAGCTATTATGGCTTATGGAGCAATTGAAATGGGCTTCTTGGAAAGAGGACTGATCTGGATTTCAACATTTATCACAATTGCACCGATGCTTGGTTTTACGGGAACTGTTCAAGGTATGATCGAAGCCTTTGATGCTATTGCTGAAGCGGCTCAGATTTCTCCCGGTGTTGTTGCATCTGGTATATCTGTGGCTTTGTTAACCACATTATTTGGTCTTGTTGCAGCGATTATTCTTCAGGTATTCTATAACTACTTTGTTGCTAGAATCGACAAATTGGTTTCGGACATGGAAGAAAGTTCAATCGAATTGATTGACACACTTTATGAAATGAAGAAATAATTAAACTTTAAGCGAGAATCGAATTATGGTCAAGCTAAAAAATAAAAAAATAGCCGAAGCTGAGATTCCAACAAGTTCCATGGCTGATATAGCCTTTTTGCTCTTGTTGTTCTTTCTTGTTGCTACAGTTATTGATGTGGATACCGGTATTGGTATGACACTTCCTGAATATCAGGAGAATCCTGATGAAAATATTGTTCCTTTGTCAAAAGAAAGACTCGCAGCATTGCTTATTAACGAAAATGGTGATGTACTTTTGAATGGCGATGTAATAGCAATACCACAAATTAGAGAGAATTTAACTGAAAGAATTACTCAAAAGATTGAATTACCAAAAAATAAAAAATTGGTAGTTTCGGTTAAAACTGACAGAAAAACGAATTATAATCTTTACATACAGGCTTTGGATCAAGTAAAAGCAGCATATTTCCAAGTTAGAGAAGCTTATGCTAACACTAAATTTGGTAAAACTTCAATTGAGGATCTGACTGAGGAAGAATCAAATGAAGTTAAAGAGAAAATTCCAATTATTATCTCAATTGCTGAACCAGAGCAGATTAAATAATCCTAAAGGTTAATCATGAAATTTCATAAAAAAAGAGCTTCTACAAAACAAGAGATACCTACCGCTTCAATGCCGGATATTGTATTTATGCTTCTTCTGTTCTTTATGGTTACAACAACATTGAGAGAAGTTGATGTTTTGGTTCAGTACACTTTGCCGGAAGCAGAAGCGATTGAGAAAATTGAAAATAAAAGACTGGTTTCATACGTTTGGGTGGGCAGAGACGAAAGAATTCAAGTTAACGACACAATCGTTCCTCTTGAAGAGATTCGCTCAATCATGTATCAAAAACGTGTTGAATTACCGAATGTAATTGTTTCTTTTAGGGTTGATAGGAACTCCAATATGGGAGTTGTTACCGACATTCAGCAAGAACTTAGAAAAGCGGACGCACGCAGAATTAATTATTCTGCCCGACTTAGTAGTCAATAGTTCTATTTACATTTTTAAACGTGGGCAGGTTGTATTATTATAGCCTGCCTTTTTTTTTGAGGGGTAAATGAATCTAAAAGATAAAATAAACGAAGACTTAAAGTCAGCTATGAAATCTAAGGATAAAGTACTTCTATCCACCGTTCGCTCAATTCGATCTTTAATATTAGAATATGAAAAAAGTGGAATCGGAAAAGAGATGGACTCCGGAGCCGAAATCAAATTACTTTCGTCGGCAGCTAAAAAAAGGAAAGAATCGATTGAGCAATTTAGAAATGGCGGACGGGACGAACTTGCTGAAAAAGAAGAGGCAGAGTTAAAAATAATTGAAAGTTATCTTCCCAAACAACTGACAGATGAAGAAGTCACCCTCGAAATAAAAAACATTGCCGAACAAATTGGAGCAAAGTCCAAACAAGATTTCCCCAAATTAATGCCTGCCTCAATTAAAGCTCTCAAAGGTAGAGCAGACGGTAAAAAAATAAAAGAAATTGTGGAAGCTTTACTGGTTTAGTTTTGAACTACATTGATTATCTCATAGTTGTTTTTATTGTGATCGGTTTCATCCTTGGGTATAAGGATGGAATGGTTAGAAAAATTATTGGTTTATTGGGATTTATCCTCGCCATAATACTTTCAATTCAATATTCTGATGAAGGTGCAAAGATTATAGCTCCTATTTTTAGTGAAGAATATTACCTTTCCGAGATCGTTTCCGGTGTTTTAATTTTTATATTAGTTGTTTTAATTACAGCTGTGATTAAAAGAGTGGTGCATCCTCTGGATAAAGTGAATAAATTTTTGAATCAACTTACCGGCGGTATAACCGGAGCAATCCAGATAGTTTTTTTTATAAGTGGTTTTCTGTTATTTTTGAACATTTTTAAAATACCTTCTGACGAAGATAGGAACGAATCATTTCTTTATTTAAAAACCTATAATATTATACCTTCCTCAATTGAACTTATCCTCGGGGCAGAGTCTGACGCGATGAAATTTTTCCAAGATTTTATTCAGAGTAAAGATGAATTTATTCAGGCCACCGAGCAAAATGAACCGGATACCGAATGATGGGACACGCATCGACTGACGTCTTCGAAAAACTTGAACTGGACAAAGTTCTCGGCTACATTGGGAAATACATCTCGACGGAAAACGGTAAGTCTATTTTGGAGGATATCGTACCATTCGATAATCTCAAAGATGCCGAAGAACGGGGAAAGTTAATTCAAGAAGCGAAAGACATTCTTATCGAAAACGGAAACCTCCCTCTTACTTTTCTACCGGATTTAAACAATTGTATTAGTCGCTCAGCAATCGATGGGACAATTCTTACTGAAGAGAATATTAAAAATATTCTCGAATTGCTCGAAATTTCAAGACGAATGTACCAATACCTCAATCAAAATTTTAAAACAAAGGTACTTTTCGAAAAATATTCAACCCGTTTGTTGATTGATAAAGTACTTGAACATGCACTATCAGGGCTTTTTACTCAGCAAGGCACAATAGCTGATAATGCAAGCAAAAAATTAAAAGAGATAAGATCTGAAATCCGGGACAAACAGGATATTTTGAGAAAGGTTGTTGGTCAAATTTTAAAAAAATTGAGCGACACATACCTTGTACAAGAAGACTTTTCTACTATCAGCGACGGACGGACTGTTTTACCGGTAAAAGCTGAACATAAACGACATGTAAAGGGATTTATTCATTCCGAATCCGCATCCGGGCAGACTGTCTATATTGAACCCACAGAAACATTAGAACTTAATAACGAACTTCTTTCTTTGTCATTTGCGGAAAAAAGAGAAATAGATAGAATTCTAAAAGAAGTTACCAAAAGAATAGGTGCGTCAGTCCATGATTTGAGAATCACGCTACTTGCCATTTCAGAATTGGATTTGATTTTTGCAGCGGCAAAATACTCGACTGAGATAATGGGTAGTTTCTCGAATTGCGATTTAAGTAAATCTATAAAACTGATAGATGCAAAACATCCGGTTCTACTAAACAAATTAGGAATCAATAATACAGTACCTCTCAATATTGAGTTTGAAAAGGAGCGAGTAATTGTAATTACCGGACCGAATGCCGGGGGGAAAACCGTCGTATTAAAAACAGTCGGATTGATTACCTTAGTTCTTTTGTGCGGTCTTCACGCGCCAATTCATCCTGACTCTAACCTCCACTCTATAAATAGAGTATTGGTAGATATCGGTGATGAACAATCGATTGAAGAAGATCTTAGTACTTATAGTTCACATTTAACAAATATTAAGCATATTCTGAATAAAACGGATGAAAATAGTCTTGTTTTATTAGATGAAATCGGGACCGGGACTGATCCGACAGAAGGATCAGCGCTTGCGACCGCGTTGTTGTTAAAACTAATTGAGAAAAAATCCTATGCGCTAACATCCACTCATCACGGAAATCTAAAGGTGTTTGCTCATGAATCAGAGAATATCCAAAATGGATCAATGCAGTTCGATCTTGAAAAACTAATGCCGACTTACAAATTCGTACAAGGCATTCCCGGTTCAAGCTATGCTTTTGAAGTCGCGAGGAGAATCGGATTTGAGAATTCATTTATTGAATTGGCTAAAGAATTTGTTGATAGTGACAAATATAAATTAGAAGAATTTCTGGCAAAGATAGAGGAACACTCCAACAAATTGCAACAGAGATTGAACGAATCGGAAATCGAAAATTCCAGATTGAAGGGATTGACTAATCTTTATAAAAATAAAATTGAAGAATTAGAATCTCAGAAAAAAGAGATTATTAATAAATCTAAAATTGAAGCTCAATTATATCTGAAAGATGTAAATAAAACCTTGGAAGATACAGTAAGAAAAATTCGAGAAAGTAACGCTGATAAAACGGTTGTAAAAGAGCAGAGAAAGATTATTGAGGCCGTAAAATCAAAGAATAATGAAGAACTCAAATTAGAACAAAAAACATTTTATCCAGATGTTTCTTTGAAAGTAGGGGATTTTGTATCAATTAGGGATACAAACACGACAGGCAAAATAATATCCATCCAAAATGAAAAAAATATAGCTGAAATTGCTTCCGGGACTCTCAAACTAAAAGTTAGAATGAATCAACTCATTAAAACGAAGGAAGACAAAACTGAAATAGAAACCGGTTATCAGTCAAGATTTATTTCTTCGGATTTGCCATCCGCACGAATTGACATTCGGGGAAAACGACCGGAGGAATTAGATTACGAATTGGTTAAATTTCTTGATGATGCTTTCGCAAGCGGTTACGACCGTGTAGAAATTGTTCACGGAAAAGGTACCGGAGTATTAAAAAAGACTACGCATGAAATTATAAAAAGACACGAAAATGTAAAAAATTATTATTTTGGCAAAATCGAAATGGGTGGAGAGGGAATTACCATAGTTGAATTTCAATAGAATGATTAAAAGAATACTGATCGCAAATCGTGGCGAAATAGCCGTTAGAATTATTAATGCTTGTAAAGAGTCAAATATCACTTCAGTTGCAATATATTCTGAGGCTGATAAATTAAGTCTTCACTCAAGATTAGCAGATGAATCTTACTTCATCGGTCCGTCAGTCGCATCCCAATCTTATTTGGATTCAGAAAAAATTATTCAATTGGCGTTAGCTAAAAAAGTTGACGCAATACATCCTGGGTACGGTTTTCTGTCCGAAAACTCTTCTTTCATTAAAGCGGTTACAGACGCAGGCTTGATTTTTATCGGTCCATCCAGCAAGTCTGTTGAAATGATGGGCAGTAAAACCAGAGCGCGAAAATTGATGGCTGAAAATAATGTTCCGATAGTTCCTGGAACACTTGAACCTATAAGTAATATTGAAAATGCGATTGAGATCGCTGAAAAAATAGGATTCCCGATCATGCTTAAAGCCTCCGCCGGCGGTGGTGGCAAAGGAATGAGACTGGTTAATAATCGAGGGGAATTTGAATCTTCATTTTTGAGAGCAACGAGTGAAGCAAAAAAATCATTTGGTGACGATAAAGTATATTTTGAAAAATTCATTGATAATCCAAAACACATCGAAGTTCAGATAATAGCAGATCAGCACGGCAATTATGTTCATTTATTTGAGCGTGAATGTTCTATGCAGCGCAGGCATCAAAAAGTGATTGAAGAGGCTCCTTCACCTTCAATTAACGATGAAATCAGAAGTAGAATTACCACTGCGGCTATTGAAGCCGCGAAGGCGTGCAATTATCACAACGCGGGAACAATCGAGTTTTTATTGGATGATTCTGATAACTTTTACTTTCTGGAAATGAATACCCGTTTGCAGGTTGAACATCCCGTGACAGAAAAAATAACTTCAATCGATCTGGTAAAGGAACAAATCAGAATTGCTAACGGTGAAAAATTATCATTCAACCAAAAGGATATCTTTATTAATGGACATTCGATTGAGTGCAGATTGTATGCGGAAGATTCGAAAAACAATTTCGCTCCGTCGACGGGAAAATTGAAAACATATTCGGTTCCAAATCAACCCTGGCTGCGTGTTGATAGTGGCGTTGATGAATTATCAACTGTTTCCATGTTTTATGATCCGATGCTTGCTAAAATTGTAACCAGCGGTAAATCGAGGGAAGAAGCAAGGATAAGATTAATTCATGCTCTAAACGAATTCAAGGTTTCCGGAATCATCAGTAACATCAATTTTTGTAAATGGATTCTAAATCATCCATTATTTATTGATGCTTCGTTTACTATAAAATTTATTGAAGAGAATATTGAGGATTACTTTACTTGGCAGGAAAACTCTCTAATGAATTCAGATCTAAATGAACTATCCGCGATTGCTGCATTGTTGATGCAAATTCATACTAAATCCCGGATTTCCGGGAACAATATTTCTACTAATAATCAATGGATGAATTTGGATGAACAATAAATTCATTGTTACAATTGAAGGGCAGAGGAAGATTGTTGAAATTAATGGGAATGGTCAAATTTATGTGGATAGTGAATATTTAGAATTCGAAAGTGAAATTCTAAATGGACAATTATTTATCAAAACGAATTCAAGAATAGATTCTTTCGACTATAAAATACTAAATCGTAATAGTCTTGAAATTATGTTTCAAAATAGAATTTACGAAATAGATGTAAAAACTGAATTAGAAGAAAAAACGTCAATATTACTCTCGGAAAAAAACAAAAACAATTCTAAAATTGAGGTCAGGGCTCCCATGCCCGGACTAATTCTAAAACTTAGCAAAAAGGAGGGCGAGGAAGTTAAAATAGGCGACTCGTTATTAATTCTTGAAGCGATGAAAATGGAAAATGACTTAACGGCAAAAAGAGATGGCATTATAAAAAATCTTAATGTAATTGAGGGTCAAACCATCGAAAAAAATCAATTATTAATGAAAATTGAATAGCCTGTATTAGTTGCTTTTATTTGAGAACAATAACTATCTTTACTTTATTTACCCATTCATAAACGGAGGTGCAACCTTGAAAAAGCTACTCATTGTCTTATTATTCTGCTCCACAGCTTTTAGCTCCATAAGAGCAGGAGGATTTCAGATCAATGAACATGGTGCGAAAGCAATGGCAATGGCGGGTGCTTTTGTCGCTTTAGCAAATGATCCATCCGCAATTCATTTTAATCCGGCAGGATTAACTCAATTGCATGGTACACAAATAATGTTTGGAACAACCGCAATTATGCCTTCAGCAGCATTTCGCGGTCCGTCTCCATCAACAGATGAATATGAAGTTGAGTCAGCTGTATTTACTCCGATCAACTTTTATGTTTCACATCAATTATCAGATAAAATTAGTGTAGGACTCGGTGTTAATAATCCGTTCGGATTGGGAACAACTTGGACAAGCGGATGGCCTGGTGAAACATTGGCGTTAGATACCGAAATACGTACTTTTTTCTTCACGGGTGCAGTTGCATATAAGGTAACCGAAGCGTTATCTATCGGTGGAAGTTTTAGATTTGCTTATGGAGATGTATTAATAAATAGAAACATTTACATTGCTCCATTTGCCGGTACAGCAAATGTTGATTTGTCTGGAGATGGAACCGGATTTGGATATTCTTTATCAATGTTATATAAAAAATCGGATAAATTTTCTTTTGGTATGCATTATCAATCGGAAGTTGTGATGACATTTGAAGGGGATGCAGTTACAGAAGGTCCTGCTGCGTTAGCATCAGCTTATCCCAAAGGTGGTATCGAAGCCCAGCTTACAACACCATCAAATTTGTTAATTGGTGTTGCCTTTAAACCTGCAGATCAATGGACAGTTACCTATGACTTTCAATGGATCGGATGGTCAAGTTACGACAAACTTGAAGTTAAATTCTTAGATATGAGAACCTCTGATGGAACTCCATTAGTTTCCTCAGCAGTTAGAGATTACAACGATACCTACATTATAAGAGGTGGTGTTGAATATCAGTTTAGCGAAAAA
Organism: Melioribacteraceae bacterium; assembly: GCA_021739765.1. Taxonomy (GTDB): domain Bacteria; phylum Bacteroidota; class Ignavibacteria; order Ignavibacteriales; family Melioribacteraceae; genus JAIPBD01. The sequence continues at coordinate 311,152 of JAIPBD010000004.1, read as the reverse complement.
CTTGCTTTAAGAGGCGGTTTGCTTTATGATAATAATCCTGTTAATGACGCTTTAGTTGAACCAACCTTACCTGATGCTGATCGAATTGGTCTTAATATTGGTGCTGGCTATAAAATTACAGACAACATTATCGTTGATTTTGCTTATTTATTCTTAAGATTTGACGAAAGAGAAGTAACTAATTCTGCGTCTGACATTAACTTTAACGGAGTTTATAATTCATCGGCACATTTAGCCGGACTTAATCTTTCATTCGGTTTATAAAGAGAAGGTAAAAGGAGATTAATATGAAAAAATATTTAATGATACTCACATCAATTGTTTTTCTTGTTTTTATCGGATGTGAGGATAGAACGGATACAATTGAACCGGTGGTTGAAACCGGAAACGCAAGTTTTGCGAAATATGTATCAATCGGAAATAGTCTTACGGCCGGATATCAAAGTAGTTCTTTGTATCAAAGCGCGCAAGAGTATTCATATCCAAATTTGATCGCTCAACAAGTCGGAGCGGATTTTGTACAGCCACTTATTAGCGATCCGGGGTCCGGTGGAAGATTAGAATTCGATTTTGCCACTCAGTCTGTAGTTGCAAATAGTGCTCAAGGTAGTCCAATAAATACAAGTTACAATGGTATTTACAATAATCTTGGTGTACCGGGTGCAATTTTAGCGGATGTTTTACTAACAACTTCAGGTTCAAGTACACAATCCGGAGCAGTTAACCCACTTTTCGATGTCGTGCTTCGTGGTCAAGGTACTATGGTTGGATTAGCCACAAGCGCCGCGCCTTCATTCCTGACATGCTGGATCGGGAATAATGATATTCTTGGTCATGCAACAAGTGGCGGAACTCTTCCATTCGTTCCAACGGCTACATTTAATGCAGTTTATACACAGCTTGGACAAGCTCTTGCGGCTACCGGTGCTAAAGTAGTGGTTGCTAATATTCCGCCTGTCACAGCAATTCCTTTCTTCACGACAGTCGGACCGGGAGTAGGATTGGCTATTCAACAATTGCAGGCAGCAGGGCTTCCGATACCCGGACTTGTGTATGCAAAAAGCAGCACTCCAGGTGATGTAGCGGTAGCTTCCGTCGCTGATTTGATAAGTGGAAATGTTTTAATCACACTCACAGGTTCATCGAGTGCCGGTTCACTTGGCTCAGGCGCTGACCCATTCGGATTTAGTCCGACTAACCCATGGCCTGACGCGTTTGTTGTTGATCCTGATGAATTAAGCAATATTAATTCTGTGATCGATTCTTATAATTCAAGCATTCAAACTGTGGCTTCAGCTAATGGATTTGGACTTGTAGATGTAAATGGAATATTCGGTTCAATAGCTTCTAACGGGGGTGTAATGCTCGAGGGAAAACTTTATACCACAGCTTTTGTTTCCGGTGGTTTATTTAGCCTTGATGGTGTGCATCCTACGAATCATGGTGCTGTATTAATTGCAAATGCTTTTATAGATGTCATTAACTCGAAATATAGTGCAAATATTGCTCACGTAGATATCACAAAAATTCCGGGTAGTATTGATTTAGCAAAGAAAAATGTAATTTTTGATAAATTTGGAATTCCACGAATACCAGAAGGTTCATTAGACAATTTGCTATTCTAATTAATTGTTATATTTAAGGGTGACTTTTAGTCACCCTTTTTTTTAATTAAATACTATAATTATGAAATTACTATCCGTTATATTTTTTCTGTCGTTTTTTGCTGCATGCTCAACAGTTCAACAAACAACTAAATCGGAAGAACAAACTCAAGATGAAACCTCAGCTGAACCAGAGATTTACATTTTTGATGATATTTCGACCGAGTCAGATTCAAGCGCAAATAATGATAACCAAATATCAGAAGAACCTGAATCTCCGCTTGATGCACCTCCAGTTAACTTAAATGCGAATGATGTTCAATTCATTGTTCAAGTTGGTGCTTTTACAACAAAAAAAAGAGCAGAGCTTTATGTTGGTGAGAATCAATCAAAATTAACTTATAACCTTGTGATAGCATTTAGTGAAGAGGTTGGACTTTGGGTTGTTCAGTTACCAAAATTTTCAACGAGAGCCGAGGCTGAAAAAGTACGAAATGAACTTTGGCAATCGGGTAATTTCGGCGACGCATTCATAATTACATCAGAGTAGTCGCTTATTTAACGAACGTCACATTGTTTTATTATGGTTTTTGAAAATAAGGATTGTCAAAATCGATTTAGTCCCATCTGAGTATTTCACATTTATAAAGAAGAAACTCAATATCAGTTTGGTTATTTTAAAATATTTTTCCGTAATTTGCATTTTCAATTAATAGAATTGCAATAGTATTATTAGAAAGATTTGGAGGAAAAATGGCTTTTTCATTAAACAAAATTATGTTGATTGGCAATCTTGGTCGAGACGCAGAAACAAGATTCACACAAAACAACACTTCTGTTTCAACATATTCAATTGCAACAACACATAGCTACAAAGGCAAAGACGGGAATTGGGTGGAAGAAACGACCTGGCACAATATTGTTTCCTGGAGCTTATCAGATTATTTCAAGGATGTTTTGAAAAAAGGGAAAAAGGTTTATATTGAAGGACGCCTTTCTAAAAGAGATTATACGGACAAAGAAGGTGTTAAAAAGTACGTTACCGAAGTAATTTCTGAAAAAATAATTCCTTTGGATTCATCAACAGGCGGTGGAAGTTCTTCATCTTACGATTCGGGTTCTTCGAATTATAATCAAGAAAGCCAACAAGAGCCTCCTTCAGTGGCCGATGATGATCTCCCATTCTAAATGTTGTGTTCCACAAAATGAGGTTTAGATAATAGCTTTTGGAATTTGACTGGTCATTAAGTTTAATCCTTTTAGTAATTTTCCTTCTGTTTTCTGCTCTTTTTTCCGGTTCAGAGGTTGCATTATTTTCTCTTGACCGTAACAAGCTAAAAAACGAGGATGAATTTGGAGGAGTTTTCAGGAAGTATCTGACTACCCTGATGGATTCACCACGCCGATTATTGGTCACAATTTTGATCGGTAATACTTTGTTTAATGTTGGTGCTTCTATTCTATCCGTGAAACTGTCCTTAAATTTTGCGCAGCACTTTTCGCTCAATATCGATTATGTATTGATTGCGCAAATAGTCCTATTAACTATTTTGGTCTTGTTTTTTGGGGAAGTCACTCCAAAGGTTTGGGCATCAAAATATCCGACCAAATTTGCTAAAATTATAGCCATTCCACTTTATTGGTTCAGTATTCTTATTTATCCGGTATCAAAAATTATTACGGATTCAATAAGAACTATTGTAGGCAAATTCAATTTTGATAAATCCAAAACCGCAATACTCTCAACAGAAATTTCAGATTTGGTGGAAATTGGGGTTGAAAAGGGAACAATAGAAGAAGAAGAACACGACTTAATTCACGGATTGGTCAATTTCAAATCAATTAGCGCCCGCGAAGTTATGACTCCCCGAGTTGATATAACATCTGTTTCAACCGAAACGACTTTTAACGATTTAATGAAAATTATCACAGATTCCGGTCATAGCAGAATTCCTTTGTTTGAATCAAATCTGGATAACATAATAGGAATTTTATTCGCCAAGGATCTTTTGCCATTTCTTTCCAACCAAAAATCAGAAACACCGTTGGATTTAAGAAAAATTGCTCGCCCCGCTATCTTTGTTCCCGAAACTAAATTTATTAGCGAACTTCTTCATGAGTTCCAGGAAAAAAACACACATTTAGGTGTTGTTGTTGATGAATACGGCGGAACCGCGGGATTGGTTTCCCTTGAAGATGTATTAGAAGAAATTGTGGGCGAAATTAGAGATGAATATGATATGGAAGAGAATGAAGTAACCAAAGTATCTGAAGATAAATATGTTGTACTAGGTAAACTGCCAATCGATGAATTAAATGAATTGTTTGACGCTAATTTCTCGGATGAGGATGATGAATATGATACTGTGGGCGGATTTATTTTTAATCATTCCGGAAGTATTCCTGAGCGCGGTTTCTCCTTCGAATATGAGAACTTCTCCTTTACTGTAATTGAGATTGAAAATAATAGAATCAATAAAGTAGAAGTTAGCAGATCCGAATCAATCAATAAAAAAACTAAATGAAATTAGGGTGTATCATAAAATCCTTTTTTTTGGTTGTTACAATTATTGGAATAGCATATTATGTTTATGAAAATTATGGCGACGAAATAATTGACAAAAGTAAGGAACGGATTGCCGAGAATTTGTCGGAAAATATAATTTCTTTGTTAGGTGAAAAAGGTGATGATTTAAATCCACAAATAAAAGACGAAATACTTAACTTCGTTAACAAGGTTGATTTTTCTGATACGAATTTTGATATAGACAATGTCGTATCAATTTACAGGCAAGTGGAAGTGTTTTTAGAAAAATCAGATTTTGAACCCGCAAAAACTCAAGATTTAATAAATTTATTGAACGCATATGAAAAATGAACGTAAAACAAATATAAAAGTTGGGGTAACTACTTTCGCGGCGCTTATTTTGATGTTGTGGATTCTCGCATGGGCGAAAAATGTAAATGTTATTTCTGACGAAAAAGTTTTGTTGATGAAATTTGACAGCGTGGCAGGTTTGGAACTCGGTGATCAAATTCAGGTTAACGGAGTCAGAAAAGGATATATCAAATCGATTAATTTAAAAGAGGATTATGTACTTGTTGAAGGTGTTTTAGATTTTGATACCGATCTTCGTTCAAACGCTAAATTCGGCATTTATATGCTTGATCTGATGGGGGGCAAAAAACTTGAAATCGCACCCGGTAATTCAAGTACAGAATTGGATTATTCTGAAATTCAGATCGGAAAGTTTAACGGCGATATCGCAACTGTAATGGCTGTTTTTAGTAGAGTTGAAGGTGACTTGGTCTCAACAATTCGTGATCTGCGAATCACTCTTTCCAAAGTAAATGAAATGTTGAGTGATGACCAATTCTTTTCAGATGTAAAAGAATCAATGGCATCGTTAGAGGATATGACACTAAAAATTTCGTCTGTTATAGACAAAAACGACACTTTGATCACTTCCACACTTAATAGTTCGAACAAACTGATCAAAACAACAGAAAAAATACTTTCTGAAAATGAAGGCAGGTTTGCTTCTACTTTGGATAATATGTCATCCACCCTCGATTCCACTAAAATTCTTTTGAGCAGTATTAATAAGTTCAGTTCTGAAGTTTCTGATAAAAAGAACAATTTGGGCAGATTTCTTTATGATGACGGAATGTTGGAAAATATCAAAATAACAATGGATAAGTTAAATTCATTCTTAGAAATATTAAACGAACAAATCCGTGATGACGGAATAAATGTTGATGCGAATATCTTCTAAATTAATACTCATCGTTTTTATACAGCTTCTTTTAATTTCCACGACTCACTCAAGAGATCCCGTTAGAGCTAAGAATGGCATGGTTGTCAGCGCCAATCAGATTGCCTCTGAAATTGGGGTGGAAATATTAAAATCCGGCGGGAACGCAATCGACGCTGCAGTCGCTGTCGGATTCGCTTTAGCGGTTGTTCATCCCTCCGCTGGAAATTTAGGCGGCGGTGGATTAATGGTGATTCATCTTCAAGATGGTTTTTCTACTACATTAGATTTTCGGGAACGCGCTCCAAACAAATCATTTCGAGACATGTTTTTGAATTCGGAAGGCGAATTCGCGATCGATAAAAGCACTCAAGGATCTTTATCTGTAGGTGTTCCGGGAACGGTGGCCGGACTTATTTACGCGCTTGAAAAATATGGAACATTGGATTTATCCGAAGTTCTAAAACCGGCGATTGCACTTGCAGAAAATGGTTTTTTATTAAATTACCGATTAGCTGATTTTATAAATGCTTATAATGAATATTTCACTAAATACGAGTCATCCCGTAAAATATTTACCAATGATGGGTATCCTTTGGTTGAGGGACAGCTTTTCGTTCAGGAAGACCTGGCGAAATCATTAAAAACTATTTCTGAGTTCGGTCTTGAGGGATTTTACGAAGGGATGGTGGCTGATTTGTTGGTTGAGCAGATGCTTTCTTCTGGTGGAATTATTACACATCAGGATTTGAAAGATTATGAAGTTAAAGAAAGGGAGCCGTTAATTGGCAGCTATCGGAATAATACTGTAATCGCAATGCCTCCCCCTTCTTCTGGAGGAATCGGGATTATTCAGATGTTAAATGTGCTTGAGAACGCAAAGTTTGATTCATCAATTTATGCGAGCAGCGACTATATTCATACCTTATCCGAAACATTCAAATATTTTTATGCCGACCGTTCGAAACACATTGGAGACATGGATTATTATGATGTGCCTGTTAATGAATTGATCTCAAAAGATTATGCGAAAGAAATATTTTCTAAAATAACACCTGATGCAATCCCTGCATCGGAGATACTTCCAACTGAATTTTCTTTTCAGGAATCAGAAGAAACAACGCACTATAGCATCCTTGATATAAATGGAAATGCGGTTAGTGTTACGACGACACTAAACTCGAGCTTTGGGAATAAGATCGTGGTTGAAGGAGCTGGATTTTTGTTAAATAACGAGATGGATGATTTCAGCGCAAAACCAGGAGAACCAAACCAGTTTGGATTAATCGGCAGCGAAGCAAATTCAATTGCTCCGGGAAAACGAATGCTCAGTTCAATGTCACCAACTATTATTTTAAAGGATAACAAACCTTTCTTAATTATTGGCGCTCCCGGCGGATCTAAAATCATCACTTCAGTTTTTCAAGTTATTTTGAACGTAATCGATTTTGAAATGAATCTCCAGGATGCGGTTGATGCGCCAAGAATTCATCATCAATGGTTTCCAGATAGAATTGATTATGAAGCATATGGTCTGAGTTCAGATGTTAAACAAAATCTCATTAGGCGTGGACATTCGATTGGAGAAATCACGATTATCGGAAGAGTGAACGCAATATTATTTGATCAAGAAGCCAATGTGTTCTGGGGAGCAAGCGATCCCCGGGGTTTTGGTATGGCGGTAGGATACTAATATGGTTGTAGGTATTGGAATAGATATTATCGAAATAGGACGAATTCAAAAAAGTGTTGAACGTTTTGGAGATCATTTCCTCAATAAAGTATTCACACAAGTGGAACTGGAATATTCACTAAGTAAGAAAAATAAATATCAGCATCTTGCCGCGAGGTTTGCAGCTAAAGAAGCTATAGCAAAAGCCCTTGCAACAGGTTGGAGTAAAGGATTTAATTGGAAAGACATCGAAATTTTCAACGAAATAAATGGAATGCCAAGCGTGAGGTTATTCGGGAAACTTGATGAATTTGTTGGAATGGGGAAACATTTGAAAATTACAATGAGTCATTCCGAGCATTATGTAACTTGTTTTGCCATACTTTACACCAAACTTCAAAATAACTGACTTTCGCCTTAGATTTTATAGAACTTCATTCTTATCTTTACTGTTGAGAAAATAAAAGATAAGCGATCTTATTAAATGAATGAAAATAGAGTAATAGTTGCAATGAGCGGTGGAGTTGATTCATCAGTGGCGGCCGCCTTATTGGTTGAACAAGGTTATGATGTTATTGGCGTTACCATGAAAACATGGGGATTTATGGAAGTTGGAGGCGCTCCAAAACATGAATCCGGATGTTGTTCGTTAGACGCAATCTACGATGCGAAGAATGTTGCTACAAAACTGGGGTTTCCTCACTACACCGTCGATTTTACAAAAGCGTTTGAAAGTGCCGTAATTGATAATTTTGTTGATGAATACCTCAGTGGTCGGACTCCGAATCCGTGCGTTGTCTGCAATCGTAAGATTAAATGGGAAGAATTGCTCGATAAAGCTAATTCATTGGATGCAAAATATGTTGCCACCGGTCATTATGCTTCCATTTATCATAACGAAGAAACCGATAGATTTTCAGTTCAAACTTCATCGGATGCCAAAAAAGACCAATCATACGCGCTTTGGGGATTAACGCAAGAATCTTTGAGCAGAACTTTACTTCCTTTGGGGAAATTCACCAAACCCGAAATTAGAGAGCTGGCTGAACGATTTGAATTAAAAACCGCAAATAAACCGGACAGCCAAGAGATTTGCTTTGTCGCGGATAACAATTACGAAAGATTTTTGCGAGAAAGAATTCCTGATGTTATCAATAATGTTGAAAAGGGGGATTTAGTTTATAAAGGTGAGAAGGTCGGTGAACACAAAGGAATCCCTTTCTACACTGTCGGTCAAAGAAAAGGATTAGGTATCGCATTAGGAAAACCGGTTTATGTCTCAAATATTGACCATAAAACGAATGTAATTGAACTCGGAGACAAGGAAGATCTTTTTGAACAATATGTTTATGCCGAGGAAGTGAACTATCTTGCCCAAAGATATTTTGAAGAAAATGAAACGGTATTTGGTAAAATTCGCTATCTGGATACAGCTAGTAGAGCAGAAATGATCAAAGCTGATGAATCCGGCTTTATTGTTCGATTTTTCGAACCAAAAAGTGCTGTGAGTCCGGGTCAATCAATTGTATTGTATGATGAGAATGGCTTGGTTCTAGCGGGTGGTGTAATCTCTAAACAAGAGATCAGTAATTAGTTTTAACATTTTCTTTTGTTTAGATAAATACTAATTTCTTTGATGAATTTCTTGTTTTTCTAAAAGGGGTCTGAGTTCGAACATAGTTATCGAAGTAATGGAGCACTAAACGCTAAAGTACTCTTACTAAATCAAAGTTATGAACCACTTACAGTCTGCAGTGTAAAAAAAGCAATTATACTGATCTTCCTGGCGAAAGCGGAAATCGTCGAAACAAAAAAAGATTATGCGGTAAGATCAGTATCAAAGACACTCCCTTGGCCTTCAGTTATCCGACTTAAAACCTATGTTAATGTTCCTTATAAAAAAATCATTCTATCCAGAAAAAACATCTTAAAAAGGGACAAACATAAATGTGTCTATTGCGGCAGAGGTGATTTGCCTCTAACAATTGATCATATCATTCCAAGATCAAAAGGTGGAGTTGATTCCTGGGAAAATTTAGCGGCAGCCTGTATGCCATGTAATAACCGAAAAGGGGATAGAACCCCTTCTGAAGCCGGTATGAGAATGAGATCATCTGTTTATGTTCCGAATCATATAATGTTTATTAAAAATATTGTTGGTCGAATTGATGAAAGATGGAAGCCATTTCTTTTCCAACATTAATTAGCAATTATCTCCAATAAAATTCCTTAATTTCATTATCTTTCACGCTTATGTTTTATTTAACAAACAACAGACAAAATGACTAAAAAACGAATACTGAGTGGAATGCGTCCGACCGGGAAATTGCATATCGGACATTATGTTGGAGCTCTTGAAAACTGGATTAAATTGGAAGATGAATATCAAAGTTTTCATTTAATTGCTGATTATCATGTTTTAACAACTAATCTTGATACTTCATCCGTTTATCAAAATACGATTGAGATGGTGATCGATTGGCTTTCATGCGGTTTAGATCCGGTAAAAAGTCCATTCTTCAGACAATCTCAGATAAAAGAACATACCGAATTATACTTAATCCTTTCAATGTTAATTACAAAATCCAGACTTGAACGAAATCCAACCATAAAAGACCAAATTCGAGAATTAAATATTGAACAAGTTACTTACGGTCATCTTGGATATCCGGTTCTACAATCAGCTGATATTCTTCTTTATAAAGGTGATTTGGTTCCGGTTGGCGAGGACCAAGTTCCTCATGTTGAAATAACAAGGGAAGTTGCGCGTAAATTTAATCAACAATTTGGTGAAGTATTCCCTGAACCATCACCAAAACTGACAAAATTTGCACGGTTATCCGGATTGGATGGAAATGCAAAAATGAGTAAATCATTAAACAATACTTTGCTTTTATCTGATGACCCCGATACCGTAATTAAGAAAATGAAGAAAGCTAAAACCGATCCGCAAAAAGTAAGAAGGAATGATCCCGGAAGGCCTGAAATTTGTTTGGTTTATACTTTTCATGAAAAATTTAATGAAGAGAATACAGCTGAAATTGCAGAAGGATGCCGTTCCGGTGCTTTAGGTTGTGTTGATTGTAAGATGCAATGTTCCGCTAAAATAAACGAATTTTTATCTCCATTAATCGAAAAAAGAAACTATTTCGAAAATCATATTGCTGAGGTTGAAGAAATAATCGCGGATGGTGAAAATAGAGGAAAGGCCATCGCAATGGCTACGATGGAAGAAGTTCACGCCGTGATGAAATTCGGTTGATATGTATAGAATCAAATTAAATGACTTCGAGGGACCTTTAGATTTGCTGTTATTCTTTATAAAAAGAGATGAATTGGATATCTACGATATTCCGATCTCTCGCATAACTAAAGAATTTATGGATTACCTTCATCTCCTTGAAAAACTTGATTTGGAAATTGCGGGTGAGTTTATCTTAATGGCCGCGACTTTAATGCAGATTAAAGTCAGAATGTTACTTCCTAAGGAAAAAGATCATAAAGGGGAAGAAATTGATCCTCGGGATGAATTGGTTCAAGCATTGCTTGAGTACAAAAGATACAAAGAAATGGCTGAAGAGCTTTCAATTAATGAATCAGAATCTCGTAAATTATTTTTTCGGGGAAATTTCGAAAATGATGAGAAGGAAAATCCACCTGAAATAGAGACTTTGCTTAGAGATGTCACGTTATATGATTTGATAAAGGCATTTAAAAAAGCAATGATGGAAATGCCGAAAGAAGCTGTTCACCAAGTAAAAAGGGTTAATGTTACCATCGATGAACAAATTGATTTTCTGCAAAGGAAAATTACCGAAAACAAACAATTAGCTTTCAAAGATTTGGTTTTTGGTATGAAAGAGAAAATTAGGATTATTGTTACTTTTATTGCACTACTTGAAATGGTAAAAATGGGTAGAATTGGTCTTCATGAAACACAACAATTTAATGATTTTGTTTTGTACGAGATAGAGAATGGATAATATATATCAGTCGATCATTGAAGCACTTATTTTCGCATCCGACGAGCCTTTAACTAATAACGAAATCGTAAAAGTTATTAAGGGTATGGATGGGGAAGAAACAGAAATTGTGCCTAAGGATATTGAAGCTACGGTTGATTTACTTAATGAACAATACGAACAAACCGGAAGATCATTTAAAATAAATCGTATTGCCAACGGTTATGTCTTTTCAACAAGACAGGCGTTCGCGAACTATCTCGGATTTCTCTCAACAGAAAAAAGTAAAAGGAGATTAAGTCCGGCTGCACTGGAAACTCTTGCGATTATTGCATACAAGCAGCCGATTACAAAACCCGAAGTCGAAACAATCCGGGGAGTTAATTGCGATTACATTCTGAATACATTGCTCGAAAAAAAACTTATAGCAATAAAAGGACGCGCGGATACGGTTGGAAGACCTCTTTTATATGATACAACGACTGAATTTCTAAAATACTTTGGTTTGAATACAATTAATGAACTTCCAAAACCGAGAGAAATTGAGGAAATAATGCAGGATGACGATTTTCTTGAACAAAAAAGAAAAATTATGATGAATCAAATGGAAGAAATTGCTGAAAATGAAGGTAATGCTAATAATGAAGGATTAGATGAGACTGAATAAATATCTCGCGGAATGCGGACTCGGATCAAGAAGAAATGTTGAAGAATTGATTGAACAAGGACGTATTCAAGTAAATGGGAAAACTATAATGGATTTTTCCACCCAAGTTGATGTGGAGAATGATGTTGTACAGTTTGACGGTGAGAAACTCAAAACCGAATCAAAGGTTTATTACTTGCTCAATAAACCAAAAGGTGTTATTACAACTACCAAGGATGATAAACACCGCAAAACCGTGATTGAACTAATCCCAACAAATTTGCAGATATTCCCTGTCGGCAGATTGGATTATAACACCACGGGAGCGTTGCTTCTAACGAACGATGGTGATTTTTCCAATTTTCTTACTCATCCACGGCATAATTTTGAAAGAATTTATTTAGTTACACTTGATCGTGATTTGGATGCTGCACACAAAGCAATGCTTACAAAAGGGATCATCATGGAACGAAGGAGAAGTCGTTTCCTCTCGATGGAGTATCCGAAGCGAAACCTATTTAAATTGGTAAGAGTATCCACTTCCGAAGGCCGCAACCATTTCGTAAAACGAATGTTTTCTACTCTTGGTTATCAAGTTGTTAATTTGCACCGGGAGGAATTTGCGGGTTTCAGAATTGATAAAATTCCGCTGGGGAAATATCAAAAATTGGATAGAACAGTAATTGAGCAAATAAAAAGAAAAAAAATTGTTGGAGGATAATTTGAACGAAACGCAATCTAATGACACAAATGCGTTAATAGAGAGAAGACTGGAAGAGTTGGCGGAATTAAATAACCGATCAATTAATGCGTTTGAATACAGTTACGATGTCGATTCATTTTCTCAAGAAATAAAAGCCGATTTCGAGAAATATGATGGTAAAGTTGTCAGTGTAGCCGGTCGAATTATGGCGATTCGAAGGATGGGCAAGGCATCCTTTACACACATTCAGGACGATCATGGAAGGATTCAAGCTTATATCAGAAAAGACGATGTGGGCGAAGATTCCTACGCGACTTTCAAACTGCTTGATATTGGAGATATAATCGGAATCAGAGGTTATGTTTTTAAAACCAAAACTGGTGAAACATCCGTTCATGCCGATGAAGTTAAGCTATTATCAAAATCAATACGGCCCATTCCGATCGCGAAGGAAACAACCGACGAAAAAGGGAATAAAGTTATTCATGATCAATTTGTTGATAAGGAACTAAGATACAGACAAAGATATGTTGACCTTATTGTCAATCCCAAAGTGAAAGAAGTTTTTATTAAAAGATCGAAAATTATTTCATCAATGAGAAAATTTCTTGATGACAGCGGATATTTAGAAGTAGAAACACCCGTTTTGCAATCGTTGTACGGCGGCGCCGCGGCTCGCCCGTTTATTACTCATCATAATGCATTAGATATGAAACTATACATGAGGATAGCAGATGAGTTATATCTGAAACGTTTAATTGTAGGCGGATTCAATGGTGTTTACGAGATCTCTAAAGATTTTAGAAATGAGGGTATCGATAGAACGCACAACCCCGAATTTACGATGATGGAACTATATGTTTCTTATAAAGACTATAACTGGATGATGGAATATGTTGAGAAAATGGTTCAATATATCTGTAAAGATGTATTCTCCACAACAGAATTTGAAATCGAAGGTAACAAAGTAAATTTTGATGGGAAGTGGAATCGAGTATCAATGGTTGATGAGCTAAACAAAATTCTTGGATATGATATCTTGAAAACCACAAAAGATGATTTAGCAAAATCCGCTAAACAACACCATGTCGAGTTAAAAGGTGGTGAGAGTAAAGGTAAAATAATCGATGAACTTTTTGAAGTCACGATTCAGCATAAATTAGTCCAGCCAACTTTCGTTGTCGATTATCCGGTTGAATTATCACCACTTGCGAAAAAGCATCGTGAAAAGGATGGTTTGGTAGAGAGATTCGAAGCTTTCGTTGTCGGAAGAGAATTGTGCAATGCATTCAGTGAGTTAAATGATCCGATTGACCAAAAACAGAGATTCGTGGATCAATCCAAAATGAGAGAAGAAGGAGATGACGAAGCTCATCAAATTGATGACGATTATGTCAGAGCGCTTGAGTATGGTATGCCGCCAACAGCGGGATTAGGTGTTGGCATCGACAGACTAGTTATGCTTCTCACAAATCAATCATCGATAAGAGATGTTATACTTTTCCCACATATGCGACCAAATGATTAAAAAATGGATAAAAAGCGGAGGAATATTTTGCCTCCGTTTTTTATTAATTCTTATTACGACGACTCATCCCAATCTTTATTCTCAAACCGAAAAATCAGACTTAGACACATTATCAATAAAAACAAGTTTCTTGAATGAAGCTGAATTAATAACTCCGGTTAATTCTGAAATATTAATCGAAACCATTGAAGACGATATAGATTACAAAAAATTGGTTGCTGCCGGAATTGTTGATTTAACCGCCGGATATTTTGTTTTTAACGAATTTAACAATCTTTGGTGGGAAAACAGATCACAAGATTTTAATCTTCGGAATTCTGCAGATAGTTATTACGGAATGGATAAACTCGGGCGATTTTATTCGTTTAATCTGATGGCTCATGGATTTTCGGGAGGTTTTGAAGCATCCGGATTTAACGCAATCAGTTCAACTTGGTATTCCGCGAGCACTGCGCTGTTTGTTAATGCTCTTATCGAAATTAACGATGGTTATACTCAGAATAATGGATTCAGCAGAGATGATTTCACTGTCGATTTATTTGCGTTTTCATTCTATGTAATTCAATATTATTATCCCTTCACAAAACACATTCAACCGAGATTCAGTTATAAAAACAATCCCAATTCACCAAAAAGTATTTTTAATGATTATTACAATCAAAAATACTGGTTGGCGTTTCGTGTAGAAGAATATTTACCCAATTCCTTATCGGAATTTTGGCCGGATTTTTTGATGGTTTCCGTCGGAACCGGTATTAGCGGTACTCAAGAAAAAACTTTTAAGCATCGAGAATATTATATTGCATTCGATATTGATGCGGAAAAGATTCCATTGTATGGCGGGTTTTGGGTATTCGTTAAAAACACTCTCAATTATTTTCATTTCCCAATGCCGGGTATTCGGATAACTCCAGAATCAACCTTTTTTGAATTTGTTTTTTGAGGAATTTTTGGATTTAAGTATTGTTATCCCGACATTAAATGAGGAAAAATTGCTTCCCAATTTATTAAATCAATTTGAGGATGAACGATTAAAGAAAATCCTCGAATTTGAAATTATAATATCGGATGGCGGCAGTGTTGATGACTCCCTCAAAATAGCAAAATCCAATTCCCTTGTGATTGTCAGAAACGAAATATCGGGTGAAATTGACAATATCGCAAAAGGACGAAATAGAGGTGCTAAAAAAGCAAAAGGGGATTTTCTCCTTTTTATCAATGCGGATATTAAAATATCCTCAGTATTGAAACTTTTCGAAATCATTAAATCACACATAAAAAGCGGCGAATTTGTTGCGGCCACTTTTCCCGTTAAAATTTTTCCTGAAGAAGAAATAGCAAGCGATCGATTATTCCTTGGGTTCTACAATATTTACTTCCATTTTCTTAATATAATTGGAGTTGGGATGGGAAGGGGAGAATGCCAGCTCATTTCAAAATCCATTTTTGAATTGGTTGGCGGGAACAATGAAAACTTGATTGCCGGTGAGGATTTTGATCTTTACAGGAGAATTCGAAAAATAGGGAAAGTTCATTTTATCAGAGATATCGAAATTTATGAATCTCCAAGGAGATTCAGAAAATTTGGCCATTTAAAAATATTTTTTTCGTGGTTGGGAAACAGTATCTCAATGTTGTTGGTTAAAAAGTCTATATCAAAGGAATGGGAAACTATCAGGTAAAATGAAAAATCTAAATAAGATAACAAACTATTTGCTTGTTCTGATCATCGGAGCATTTTTAGGTTATTATATCTTCGTCTTTTTGGAGAAGTCATCTAATTCTGCTTCTTTGAAATATGATACTTTACTCGAACTTGTATCTGATTACTATTACTACGATGTCGATGAAAATATACTGACCGAAAACGCGATTGAATCCGTTCTGAGCGAATTAGACCCACACTCGATATATCTTTCCCCGTCCGTTCAGAAATCGGAGCAAGAACAATTTGATGGTTCTTTCGTTGGGATTGGTATTGAGTTTCAAATTCTTGAGGATACAATAACGGTTGTTTCGCCAATTTCCAATGGTCCGAGTGAAAGAGTCGGAATATTAGCGGGAGATAAAATAATCCGAATCGAAGATTCTATTGCCGTCGGATTGAATATTGGCGATGTGGTAAATCTGTTGAGGGGCGACAAAGGATCAAAGGTATCGATTACAATAAAAAGGGGATTTAATTCGGAGTTAATCAATTTTACACTTGAGAGGGAGGAAATTAAACTCGAAACGGTTGATGTAAGTTTAATACTTGAGAAAAATATAGGCTATATAAAATTATCTAAATTTGCTGCCACCTCTTATGATGAAATTAAGAATTCACTCTATGATTTGAAATCTTCAGGCATGGAAAAATTGATTCTGGACCTGCGAAATAATCCCGGTGGTTATCTGGATCAATCAATTAAAATCTCTGATTTATTCCTGGCTGATGATCAAATTATTGTTTCAACGAAAGGCAAAATTGATGATTTTAATGAAGAATATTTTTCAGATATTAAGTCGGAATTCGAAGATTTACCCGTGATCATCTTAATAAATGAAGGAAGCGCCTCAGCAAGTGAAATTGTTGCCGGAGCGCTAAAAGATAATGACAGGGCAATTTTGGTTGGTAGAAGGTCATTTGGCAAAGGTCTGGTTCAAAGAACATTTTTGATGAAGGATGGTTCATCGTTCAGACTCACAATTGCCGAATATTTTACACCTTCCGGAAAATCAATTCAAAAGGATTATTCTGATCGGGAATTATACTATGATAGTCATGCTCCCGATTCCTTGCTCGGAGGGATTATTCCGGATGTAATCGTTCAAAATGATTCCTTGCCAATTCCTGTATTGGATGTAATCAGGCAAAATTTATACTACTACTTTGTGCGATATGCAATTGATAAAAACATCTTAAATATTGAAAAAATTGGCGTTAAGTCGCTAACTGATTTTGTTAAACAATATATGATAGATCGGAGTATTTCAAATGAGTTCAATAAGTTTGTTGAGTCTAAAGGTGTAAAAGGTTATAACCAAAACACTTACGAACATTACACAAATAAATACTTGAAGGCTTTTCTTGCCCGAGAACTTTATAAGGATCCCGGTTGGTATTCGGTTATGCTTGATGATGATAAGGATATCAGTGAGGCGGTTAAAAATTTTTAAAGAGAAGATTTGATTCTTCTGTGATATAAATCATCAGATGGAAAGGAGTAAAATATTATTTTCCGATCTATTATGGATATTAAAGTATAATGACGTCTACCTATAAAAATTTATTTACTAATGAAACACA
Organism: Melioribacteraceae bacterium; assembly: GCA_021739765.1. Taxonomy (GTDB): domain Bacteria; phylum Bacteroidota; class Ignavibacteria; order Ignavibacteriales; family Melioribacteraceae; genus JAIPBD01. The sequence continues at coordinate 293,993 of JAIPBD010000004.1, read as the reverse complement.
TCTATTTCCATTTAATAACAAATTTCCGAATATCAACAATTCTGTATTTATGGCCTCGGGGTCAAAAATTATCGGTGATGTTGAAATCGGTGAATTTTCAAGCATTTGGTACAACACAGTAATTCGGGGCGACGTAAATTTCATCAGAATTGGAGCATACACAAATGTCCAAGATTCTTCCATGATTCATGTTACGAATAAAACATTTCCAACTATAATTGGCAGTAAAGTTACAATCGGACATAGCGCAACTCTGCATGGATGTACATTGAAGGATTTATGTTTAATTGGAATGGGAGCGGTAGTTCTGGATGGTGCATTGGTTGAATCATTTTCGATGGTTGCTGCGGGAGCTGTTATAAAACCTGGATTTGTTGTCCCAACCGGAAAATTAGTTGCCGGTGTACCCGCAAAAATCGTGCGTGATCTTAGCCGGGAAGAAATGGAAGATTTTGAAGCGTCGGCTTTACGTTATAAAAAATATACAGAGGATACAATTGAATCATTAAATAACTATATGAATTTAAATGAAAATTAAATTTTGGGGCACAAGAGGATCGTTACCGGTTCCGGGTGAAGATACAATTCAATTTGGAGGGAATACACCTTGCCTTGAGATAATTGATGATAATGAAAATAAAATAATTATTGATGCGGGAACCGGAATTCGAACGCTCGGCAGAATAATTGCTAACAATCATAGTACAAAAAATATTGATATTCTTCTGACGCACACACATTGGGATCATATCCAAGGACTCCCTTTTTTTGCGCCTTTCTTTTCGAACAAATTTAAGATTAACATCCACACTAATATTAATGGGGGAAGTACATTAGAGCAGATTTTAGATTCTCAAATGCAACCCCCGTTTTTTCCTGTTAAAAAAGATGTTTTTAGTGCGGATATTAATTTCCTGCGGATTGATAAAGATTGCATTTTGAATTTTGGAGATATAAGAATTAACGCGATCGAAACACACCATTCACAAGGAACTCTTTCATACAAGATTCAATCTGCAAATAAAACTATTGTGTACATGACTGATAATGAAATCTATTACAGAGATTCTGATGCTAACCCGGATTTCAAATCAATTAAAGAGAGAAATTCAGATCTGATCGAATTTGCATACAATGCTGATTATCTGATTCATGATTCAATGTACAAACTTCAAGATTTTCCTAACAAGCTGGGTTGGGGTCATTCGAATAACATCGCGGCAGCGCATCTGGCAATTCTTGCGGATGTGAAAAATTTAATATTGTTCCATTATGAACCAACATATTCGGATAAAGACATAATAGAGCTTGTCGAAGAAACCCAAAATTTTGTTATTAATCATGACTCAAGCATCAAAGTAATCGCGGCCTCAGAAAAATTAGTCATCTAATTTTTTATTTTCTTTCACCAAACAAATCATAGTAATATTGAAATTCTTAGAAGTTATATCAGAAGATTTATTCAGAGTTGATGAACCGCAGGTTCATAATTTGGTTGAAAACCTTTCAAAAGAACTGGATTTTTCCGTTTTTTCATTACAGATTAATATAGTATCTTCGCAAAGTATCATAAAAATTAATGGTGATTTTCTAAATCATAACTATTCCACGGACATTGTAACGCTTAATTATTCGGGGTCTGATTCATGCCTTGAAGGTCAACTTTATATTTCATACGATGATGCTCGTGAAAATTCAGTAAGATTTGGTTGCGAAATTCATACCGAAATTGCGAGATTAATTATTCATGGTATTTTACATTTGTTAGGATATGATGATCAGGATGAAGACGACAAAAAGGAAATGAAACTAAAAGAAAATCATCTTGTAAATAAACTTGGTAATATTGTTAATTTTAATTTGGTGAAGGATGACAGGTAAAATTGTTGAAGTTATTGCAATTATTTTGGATGGACTAAACAAAAAAATCCCAATGGAAGAGGTCACGGAATCAATTAATAATAATCATCAATACGATAAACAGACCGTCAGTGCCGCGTTCAGTTTAGTTTTTGACAAGGTGTTAAATGATCGTAGCAAACGGAAAATTGAATCCGACAAAAAATCTTCCTGCCGATTTTTAACTGAAGATGAAAAAGAAGTAATTGGAGTTGAGAATTATAATTATGTGCTTCATCTTCAAAATATTGGTTTAATGGATTCAGTTGATTTCGAGCTGTTTGTTGATCAGATCATGATGTACCCAAACGAAATTCTTACCAAGGATGATATTAATTGGATTATATTAATATCTCTTGTCGATCTTGAAGTTGATATTATGCCGGGAAGCCGAATTTTATTATTCTCAACCGATACAATTAATTAGTATTTATTTAATCACGTCGCAATTAAAATAGAAATATGCTCATAGACGGGATAATTACTAACTACCTCACAGAGCTTGAAAGTCTCAAGCGAAGTTCTATTAATACAGTCTCTTCCTATCAAATTGATTTGAACCAATTCTACAATTTTTTAAATGATAGGGAAATCGAATCAATTAAATTGATAACAGAAAAAACTTTACGCAACTACTTATTGTTTTTGAACGAACAGGAACTAAGTGTTACATCAATATCCAGAAAACTTTCAGCGATTCGTGGATTGCTAAATTATGCTCAACGGAACGGTTATATAGAATCGAACCCCGCAAGTAGAATTAAAAATCCGAAAATAAAGAGGAAACTTCCGGAAGTTTTAAGTGTTGACTCTTATTTAAAAATTCATACATTGTTGGGTGAAGACAAATCCGGGAGTAGTTTATTGATACGTGCAGTTTTTGAAGTTCTTTATGGTTCGGCTCTGCGGATTTCAGAAATTTGTCAACTCGATTTTAAGGATATTGATCTCGAAAACAATACGATTCGTGTGCTTGGTAAAGGGAATAAAGAAAGAATCGTACCAATTGGTTCGAAACCCATTGAGTCAGTTAAGCAATACATACTCACAAGAAAGGAGAGCCACAAAACATCACCACTATTTATCACACCTTCCGGTAAAAGAATTTACCCAAGATTTATCCAACGTAAAGTGAAAGAAAATCTTGAGAGAGTTACTGATATATGGAAAAAATCGCCTCATGTATTGCGGCATAGTGCGGCAACACATATGCTTGATAGAGGGGCCGATTTACTTTCCGTGTCGGAATTGTTAGGACATGAAAATCTTTCAACTACACAAATTTACACTCATGTTAGTGTTGAAAGACTTAAATCTACTTATAAAAAAGCTCACCCTAAATCATAGAGAGGTTAAATATGAATATCAACATCACATCTCGAAAATTTACTGCAAAAGATAGTTTGAAAGAATTTATAACCGATGAAGTTACGGGATTGCAAAGATTTAATGACGAAATAATGGAAGCAAATATTGTATTGAGTTTTACTCATTTGAAGGATAGCATCAAAACCGCTGAAATAATTATGAAAGTTCCCGGTAAAACTTTAACCGTATCAAGTGATAGTGATGATTTTAGCAAATCTATTTCAAGTGCTGTGAGTAAAATGGAAAGACAATTGAAAAAAATCAAAACCAAGCAGATCGATAAAAAACGGTGAGTATTTATAATCCAAAACATATTACAAGGAAAAGTTCAATTTCAGTTGAATACTTTTTTAATTTTGCTAAGAATAGTTTTGGATTAGAACTATTTAATCCGGACTCAAATTTAACCCGTGAAATAAAAGATCAGAATCTGAACAGAACGGGAATTGCTTTAACCGGATTTTTAGAATTATTTCCCGAAAACAGAGTTCAGATTTTTGGTAATACCGAATACAGATATTTGAGAAATTTATCCGATGAACAAAGGAAAAACGCGATAAATAGAATATTCGAATATGATATTCCATGTATAGTTGTTACTGATAATAATACTCCGACTCCTGATATGATAGAGTGCGCAAAAAGTAGCAGAATCCCGATTTTTACATCAAAATTTTCTACTACAAAGATATCATATTTTATGAGTGACTTCCTGGACGATCAATTTGCTCCGGGAATATCTATTCACGGCTCATTTGTTGATGTCTACGGAGCCGGAATGCTTTTTGTAGGGAAATCCGGAATTGGTAAAAGTGAAGTTGCCTTGGATTTAATTGAAAGAGGTCATCGGTTAGTTGCCGATGATGTTGTTCTTATCACAAAAAAAGGCGAGGGGATTCTAATCGGGGCAGGGACAAATATTTCCGAACATTTTATGGAAATTCGCGGGATTGGAATTATTGATATCAGAAGTATGTTTGGTATTCGTGCAATACGATTCCAAAAACGACTCGAGGTAGTAATTGAATTGGAAATTTGGGACAAAAACAAGGAATATACAAGAACCGGACTTGACGATACAACTATTAACGTGATGGATATTGAAGTTCCTTACGTTCGAGTTCCTATAGTTCCCGGTAAAAATATTACCGTAATTTCAGAAATAATCGCACTTAATTATTTATTGAAACATTACGGATACGACGCAGCAAAAGTATTTCAAAACAAACTGACGGATGAAATAAAGCGAAAATCGAAAAGTGATCGAAGTGTCAAATATTTCGAACATGATTTTGAATAAAAAAGATATCACTGTCATCTTGACATAGAGGTGAGCTTTTCTTAACTTCGCTCCGATTAATATGAAAAATTTTTACTATTTCTCTACAAATAAACTAAAATTCGTTGAGGTGCATAACTTCTATAAGAAGTTTGTATTCTTAACCGTATTTTTTTCATTTTTATTGTCTTTTTTTGTATTTGGAGCGTATTTCGCTATTAAGGAAGTTCTTAATCCTGATGCGGAAGTAAAAGCTCTCCAGGCTGAAAATCACAGACTCGGCAAAAAGCTTGAAGATCTCCTGGTAAATTACCAAGAATTTGATAACCAGATTGACGAATTAAACGAACTAAATAATCATCTCCGGATACGTGCAAACCTTGAACCAATAGTTGGCGAAGAACGTGAACTTGGAATCGGCGGTAGTATTTTCGAAGAGGTAAATCCTTCCAATTCATCAGAAATTAATGATTTGGTGAATGAAATCGATCTATATGTCGGCAGGATTAATTCAAAGCTGGATTTTGAATTAGAGAACTATCTTGAGATTGAAAACAGATTAAATGAAAATATTGAACTTTTTGAATCGATTCCTGCCGTTAAACCAACAGCCGGGCCATACGGTGATGAATTCGGAATGAGAAATCATCCGATTCTCAAAATAAGAAGAATGCATAACGGAATTGATTTTCTTGTTAATACCGGCACCAAAATTTGGTCATCCGGTAACGGTAAAGTTGTATTCGCCGGAAGAAAAGGCGGACTTGGGATTACCGTAGAGATTGATCACGGATTTGGTTATAAATCTATTTATGGTCATCTTTCTAAAGCAATGGTGAAGAAAGGAACAACCATTAAACGTGGTGACCTTATTGCCTTATCCGGAAATTCTGGTAGGCTTTCTACCGGACCACACCTACACTATGAAGTAAGACATAATGGAATTGCACTGAACCCTCGTAATTTTATCTACGACGATGTAAGTATTTTCGAAATTCAAAATGTACAGGAAAATTAATCTCGGGGGATTACCTAAATGATATGGACTGTTGAACTTGCCTCTTATCTTGACGACGCTCCTTGGCCGGCATCAAAAGAAGAACTTATAGATTACGCTGATAGAATCGGAGCACCGCTTGAGGTTATCGAGAATCTTAAAGAACTTGATGAAGCTGAGGAACCTTATGAAACTATAGAGGACATCTGGCCTGACTATCCAAGCGACGAAGATTTCTACTTCGGCGATGAAGATGAATACAGCTAACTTTTACTTTCCCGGAGAATTGGAATGAATTCTTTCGGGAAAGGAATTTCCGGAAATAAAACCCAATTAGAGACTCTCCAAAAGATTTACAATTCGAATAAAGTACCACATGCAATTCTTTTTTCCGGATTGCACGGTTGCGGTAAATTTGCCGTTGCTATGGAGTTCGCTTTACTGGCAAACCAAAAGTCGATTTTGAAGAATCCTTCTGTACAGGCAAAACTAACTCGGTTGGAAGAACCATTTGTCAAATTTATTTTCCAATTACCGAGAGGCAAAGGGGAACTATCCGATGATTTGCCGTTTGCCAAATTATCCAATGAGCAGATTGAGAACATTAGGGAAGAGTTGAATAAAAAAATTGCCAATCCGTATTATCAAATGCAAATCGAGAAGGCAAATAACATAAAAGTAACAAGCATTCGAGAAATACGTAAATTTTTGGCGAATAATTATGATGATATTGAAACGAGATTCGTAATCATCAACGATGCTCATCTTATGAACGCGGAATCTCAAAACGCATTGTTAAAAAATTTAGAAGAGCCTCCGCCCGGTAATATTTTTATTCTAATCACACACCATAAAAATTATCTTCTGCCGACCATAAAATCACGATGCTGGCAAATTGATTTTAGTCCGTTGAGTGAAAAAGATGTTAGTGATATTCTCGTGAACAGATTTGAAATTGACAAACAAATCGCTGACAAAGTTTCACATTTTTCCGATGGATCCGTAACGCAAGCAATCAACTTAATAGAAAATGATTTTGAATATATGATTGATTCCGCAATTACGATTCTGAGATATTCTTTAGGGCGGCGATATAATACGGCTCTAAATAAGTTAAATGAAATACTGGAAAATAATGGTAAGGTGACTTTTAGATTTATACTTTTGATGATTCTTAAATGGCTTAATGATGTGATTAGGAATAAAATTGCCAATAATAACTATTATTTTAGCAATCATTCAGAGACACTGATTAAGTTTAACAAAAACTTTCCGAAAGCCGATCTTCAACAAATCTCAATAAATATAGAAAAATACATTTCTTCAATGGATAACAATGTCCACTTGAATGTCATAAGCGCAAACGTTATTTTTGAATTAGCTACTATTGCAATAAGGAAATAATACTTTGTACGATATATGCACATCCTTTCTAAAAGGCGAACTGAGCGAATATAAGAAAAAAGAATCCGGTGATCTTATTTCGGATATAAAATTTAAAAACCTAATTGCGGAAGATTTGTCTTGCCGAGGTGAAAAACACACGGGTTGTTTGACCTGTTCCGCTGATTATTCTTATGTGACGACAACAGATTATCGCAATATTATTGAAGCGGAATGTGAAGGTTTATTAGGAAGACATTTTTGTGAAATCAAATCCTCAAATTCGATTGCTGTGGAGAAGGGGGATTATATTTTGATCAGATGCAACGAAGATGAGTCAATCGAAATTGCACGCGTAGTTGAGACCGGTGAAATCGTTAAAGTGAGACGAAAACGGCTTGGACTTTATGAAGAAAATATTCCCATAGTTATTAGAAAGTTGATCGAACACGATAAAATGGACTTAAATCTCAACCGTGATGATGAACTTAAAGCAAAAAAAGTTTTCCATGAGGAAATTGAGCGACTAAGCCTTGAAATGAAATTAGTTGATGTTCATTTTCAGTTTGACCGTAAAAAACTATTTTTCTTTTATACAGCCGATGGCAGAGTTGATTTCAGAGAATTAGCGAAATCACTCGCCTCAAAATTCAGAACTCGAATCGAACTTAGACAGATCGGAGTAAGAGACGAAGCGAAAAGAATTGGCGGAATGGGAACCTGCGGACGCGAATTTTGCTGTGCAACACATCTTAATACTTTTAAAAGAATCACCACTCAGATCGCTAATGATCAAAACGTATCCTCAAGCATGTCCAAATTAAGCGGACCCTGTGGCAAATTAAAATGTTGTTTGAGTTACGAAATATTTTGATTCGGTTCTGTTAACTTCTTACTTTTGTTTGTCCCACATAAATTCAAACTAATAGGAGTGCACACATGCGCAAATCTGTAATTATTGCAGCAAAAAGAACACCAATAGGAGCTTTTCAGGGTACTCTTTCATCACTAACCGCTACGCAACTTGGCAGAATTGTTATCAAAGAACTGGTAGACTCAACCGGAATTTCTCAGGATTCAGTTGATGAAGTAATAATGGGCAATGTTTTAAGCGCAGGTTTAGGTCAGGCACCCGCAAGGCAAGCAGCTTTGGGAGCCGGACTATCCGACAGAACGGAATGTTTGACGATAAATAAAATGTGCGGTTCTGGGTTAAAAGCGGTAATGCTGGCGCAGCAAGCAATCGCTCTTGGTGATGCTGATATTATTATTGCCGGTGGAATGGAAAGCATGAGTAATGCCCCGTATTTGTTACCCAATGCAAGATCAGGATACAGGCTGGGTCATGGAAAAATGATTGACTCTATGATTACAGACGGATTATGGGATGTTTATAATAACATTCATATGGGAAGTTGTGCTGATTCATGCGCCAAAGATTTTAAGTTTGAAAGGGAACTCGTAGATGATTTTGCGGTGAATTCATATAAAAGAGCAGAAAAAGCTTTGAATGAAGGGAAGTTTGATTCAGAAATAGTTCCGGTTATTATTAAATCACGAAAAGGGGAAATTATAGTTAATCGGGATGAGGAACCGGGAAATGTCAGATACGACAAAATACCACATCTAAGACCGGTTTTTGAAAATGATGGAGTCACAACCGCTGCCAACGCGTCAAAGTTGAATGACGGTGCCTCAGCGCTCCTAATTATGAGTGAGGAAAAGGCTAAAGAACTCGGTTTTACATCGTTAGTCGAAATTGTATCGCATGCATCAGCCGCCAAAGCATCAATCGAGTTTACAACCGCTCCGGCGGACGCAATTAAAAATGTATTAAGCAAAGCAAAATTGAAAACAGATGATATAGATCTTTATGAAATAAATGAAGCATTCGCGGTTGTTGGTCTTGCTGTAAATAAATTACTTGGGTTATCAGCTGAGAACGTGAATGTTAATGGTGGAGCAATTGCACTTGGTCATCCGATCGGAGCGAGTGGTGCCAGAATATTAACTACATTAATCCATGAAATGAAAAAGCAAAAATCAAAATTAGGTTTGGCCTCGCTTTGTATCGGTGGTGGGGAAGCGTCTGCAATGATTGTTAAAAATATTGATTAATAAATCCGGAGGTGGATATGGAAATCAAAAAAATAAGTGTAATTGGAGCAGGGACTATGGGCAATGGAATCGCTCATGTTTTTGCCCAAAACGGATTTAGTGTTAATCTGGTTGATATAAAAAAAGAATATGTTGAGAAAGCTGTTCAAACAATTAGTAAAAATTTGGATCGTCAAGTAAAAAAAGAGATAATTGATGACGAGCAGAAAAATTTTGCGTTAGATAATATAACTGGTGTTGTTGGCGTTGAGAATACTCCACCGGACACAAATCTTGTTATCGAAGCAGTTTCTGAAAACTATCAGATTAAAAGGAAGGTTTGGGAAACTCTACAATCGGTAATAAATGCGGAAGCAATATTCGCATCGAACACTTCAAGTATTTCAATTACAGAACTCGCTTCTGGAACTCGTCCGGAGAAATTTATCGGCATGCATTTTATGAACCCAGTTCCGGTAATGAAACTTGTCGAAATTATTAGAGGATACTCAACCTCACTCAAAACTTTTGAAACTATTAAAAGTCTGACGGAAATTATAAATAAAGTACCCGTACAAGTTCATGATTACCCCGGTTTTATTTCCAATCGTGTTTTGATGCCAATGATAAATGAAGCCATATTTTGCCTCTACGAAGGTGTGGCATCAATTAAGGATATCGACACGGTAATGAAATTAGGAATGAACCATCCGATGGGCCCGTTAACTTTAGCGGATTTTATTGGTCTTGATGTTTGCCTTAGCATTATGAATGTTCTTTATGAAGGATTTAACGACTCCAAATACCGTGCGTGTCCTTTGCTCAAAAAGATGGTAGCCGCAGGCAAATTAGGTCGAAAATCCGGAGAAGGATTTTATAAATACTAAAAATGAGATAACTGAAGATTTATTACCGTAAAATTAAAGTTACTGAAGGGAAGATATAGGTTCTTGCTAAAAATATTAGTGTGAGCTGACGAATGTTATCCGTGAAATTTGCATTCAATTTATCGAATTAATTCACAAAATCTTCCGGTTTAACTTTATCAAAATCTTCGAAGGAGAGCGTAACTAAATCCTCATCAGTGTGGTTCAGTGCGTTTGCGATTCTTTCTTCCTGAAAACTTATTGCTTGATAGAGCACATTCCTTGCCGTCCTTGCATTTCCGAAGTTTTTATCTCTTTGATCGAATATTTCATTGAAGATTTCCAATAAAAGTTGAAGTGCGCCTTCATCCAACTTATACCCCGATTTGCCGGATATTTCAACCGCGATTTCTAATAACTGTCTCGGTGTATAATCCTCAAAATCAAAAAAGTTTGTAAACCGCGATTTTAATCCCGGGTTGGATTCAAGAAAGTGCCTCATTTCTTCAGGATAACCCGCTACAATTACGATAAACTCACCGCGATGATCTTCCATTCTTTTTAGCAACGTATCTATCGCTTCCTGTCCAAAATCGTTCGCACCACGCGCGAGAGTGTATGCTTCATCAATAAATAATGTTCCGCCGAGTGCTTCACTTATAACTTTATCTGATTTTATTGCTGTTTGGCCTTGATAACCGGCAACTAAGGATGCTCGGTCAACTTCTACCAAATGACCCTTTTCAATAAGACCCAATTCGCGGTAAATACTGCTTAATATTCTCGCGACGGTAGTTTTTCCAGTTCCAGGATTTCCGGTAAATACAGCATGAAGAGATCGATCCATTACCTTTAAACCACGATCTTTTCTTAATTGACTAACCTTTAAACTTCCAATCAATTTATCAACACTTTTCTTGACAGAATCTAATCCGGTTAAGCTGTGCAATTCTTCTAAATCTTTATCCAACTTCTTTTGATCAATTTTGATTTCAAAATGCTTTTTGGACTTCTTCTTCCCAAGCGTGTCTGAAAAATCGCCAAACAACAATTCATTTTTTAGGTCTTCGGATCTTTCTTCTGTTGGCAGGGAAGCAATACGTAAAAGTTGTTTTTGGAAAGCTGAATCCAGTATATTTCTAACGATTCGAGCGTTGCCGAAATTCTTATCACGCTTTCGGTATATTTCGCTGTAGTATTTAAGCAGCTCTTTAGCTGTATCTTCATTCAAACTTACAGATTTGGATTTTAGAATCCGGGTCGTAATAATCATTAATTCATCAGGTGTGTAATCTTCGAAAGTGAATGACTTCGTAAAGCGGGACTGCATTCCGGGATTACTGTTGACGAACTGTTTCATTTCTTCGGTATATCCTGCAGCGATAACAATAAATTTTCCCTTGTCATCTTCCATTCTTTTTAAGAGAGTATCAATAGCTTCCTTCCCAAAATCATTACTACCGCTGCTCGTAACCAAAGAGTAGGCTTCATCAATAAAAAGAGTTCCGCCCATTGCTTTTTCGATTAGCTCATTCGTTTTTTGAGCTGTTTGCCCAACGTATCCGGCAACAAGTCCTTGTTTATCCGTCTCAATCAGTTGACCTTTCGGTAAAATGCCGAGAGAGGAGTAAATTCGTGAAAATAGCCTTGCGACAGTTGTCTTACCGGTTCCTGGATTTCCGAGAAACATTATATGTGAAGAGAAATTTGTTTTAATATCTTCGCCTTGCTCAATATAATATCTTGCTATTTTTATCATATCACGTATTTCTTTACGAACGGAATGTAATCCAACCAGATTATCCAGTTCTGAAAGAGCAGAGGAGAGTTCCTCCTCATTAATCGGAAGTTTAATTTTCTTTTCCTCTTTGGAAGCAAACAACTTTTCAATATCAGCTGATATAACGGTTGTCATAGCTTCTTCATTCTTCTTACCATCTTCAAGAGCAATGTATCTTTTACTCAAATTCATTCTGGCATCTTCAAAAAGTTTTCGAACCAATCTTGCATTACCAAAATTTTGATCTCTCTTTCGGTATAATTCGATCAGTTGTTTTTCAAGAAACACTTTTGCTTCGGATTCTATTTTGTATTCTTCCTTTTTTAAAAGAAGAGCAAAGATTTTCATTAATTCGGTAGGATTATAATCTTCGAAATCAAAAGTATGTGTAAATCGTGAACGCATTCCCGGATTGGAGTTTAAGAACGTATTCATTTCATTTGGATAACCGGCTACAATTACCACAAATTCACCCTTTTTATCTTCCATCCGTTTCAGTAGGATATCAATAGCCTCTTGACCAAAATCCTGACCCTTTCCACCTTCCTTTACGAGCGTGTAAGCTTCGTCAATAAATAAAACTCCGCCCAATGCGTCTTCAATAATTTTTTCAGTTTTCTGTGCTGTTTCGCCGATATACTGACCCACAAGCGCGGCACGGTCTACTTCTATTACATGACCTTTGGGCAGTATTCCCATTGCGCGAAATATTCCACCCAATAATCTTGCAATAGTAGTTTTGCCCGTTCCCGGATTACCAGTAAATACAGCGTTAATCGAAATTCCGTCTTTCGATTTAAAACCGGATTTTTTACGATCTTCCTGGAATTTTAAATAATCAATAAAATCTCTAATAGCGAATTTTACACTTTCTAATCCGATAAATTCATCAAGTTCAGCAATTAGTTCTTCAAGTGTTTTTTGAGGTACTTCCTCTTCTTGCTTAATTTCATCATCTAAGTCTTCATCAGAATCATTACTTTTCTCGTGCTGATTCTTCTCCTCTGATTTATCCGTCTTTTCATTTTCGGAATTTGCGGTCGGTTGGTCGGTTTTTTGATCATTCGTGAGTTTATCATCCAAATCATCTTGATTGGTTTTGGTATTATCCTTAACCGGTTCTTCCACGATGGTAGATTTTTCAGCTTCCGAACTTCCTCCCAGAATGAACCATCTTTCGGCGACTTTGAAATTCTCGACAAAGAATTCAGCCCTCGCCTGACCTTCATTCCATCTGCCGGCTTTTTCGGCTTTGGAGGATTGGACAAATATAATTGAATCCCAATCCTTATTTAGTGCGAGCGAAAATTCATTCCGTCCCGCTTCAAAATCACTTACGATCCAAACAACACGGCACGAATAAATTTTATCTTCCTTTTGATAGAAGGGGTTGTTCAGAATTACTTCGATACCAATTTCCGACAAATCAGCAGCTTTGAGTTTTTTATAATATTTTCTGGTACCGCTCGAGGCTTCTTCATGTGCATCAAATATTTTGATTGAGAATATGTCCATAAACTCATTCGGCAAAAAATTTGTTTCGGATTTTAAGTTTCCGGAGAGCGTCATATTAAATGAAGGAGGAGTAGTTTTTTTCCGTTTGAAAAATGAATTTTTCTGTTTGAACGAATCGGAACGACTGAATCTGATAAGCGAGTTATAAATTTTTGTGAATTTTTCGTTATCCGCGTATTCATCCGAAATTTGGTCAGCTTTTTCAAGAGCAGGACGGAATTGAAACATGTTATACATCGCTTCTAATTCCATCAGTCGAACGTTGGGCGATTTTCTTAAGAGTGAAGAATCTTGAATAATTAATCGCGAGACATAAAGCGCAAACCAATTTTCTTTATCTTCAATAGAATTCCATCCAAGTTTGACGTAATTGTCTAAATTGTCCTTAGTAATTAACTCTTTTCCTCTTGCCAGATCCTTTGCTTTTTTATAATAATTGATTAAATATTTCCATTTAGAGCCGTCTTGCTCGGAATATTTAGCCGCGAATTCAATTGCTTCGATAGCTGAATCGAACTGTTTCAATCCGCCAAGTGCTCTTGCTTTATTTAGGCAAGTCCACGAGAGGGAATTCATTTCTTTCGAAATCGTATAATCGAAATCAGATATTGCCCCTTCGAAAATGCTCATTCTCTGAAGCAAAAAACCACGGTACATTTTGGCTTTAACCGAATCCGCTTTTAATTCGACCGCAAGATTTGCATAATCCATAGCTTTGGAAGGGTTACCATTCTCTAAAAGCGCCCATGCGAGGCAGATCGCGGAATCGCAATCATCGGGGTCTAATTCATAAACTTTTTCGGCAGTTTGTAAAGCGAGTCTATATCTTCCGTTCCAAAGATGGTCGAAAGATTCTGCCTGAAGTTTGTTGATTTTTTCTTTGTTCAAAATTGCGTTTAGTTTTTCAGTTTGAGCATGTTGAAAAATAACAAAAATCGATATTAATGCTCTATTAAAAACATTTGATTTTCTAAAAACAATAATATCTGTTACGCGTCTAAATCTCAAACTGTGGAGGTAAAATGAAATCCAATATTAAATATTCAGTTGTCGTTTTTCTTTTTTCGCTAACCTTAATCGGATGTAGAAACTGGGGAGAAAGGGGAAATGGTAATGTTGTGAACGAAACAAGAGAAATTGAAAGTTTTAGCAGCTTGGAAATTTCGGGCGCATTTGAAGTTCGTGTGCGATTGGGCGAATCCACAAGTTTGGAGATTTATGCGGAAGAAAATTTAATGGATGATATTATTACAAAAAACCGGGGGAGTAAATTAATAATTCAACCTCGAAAAAATATAAGACCCCGCGAAGAAATAAAAATATATGTAACTACTGAAAATTTAGATGATTTGGATGCCTCGGGTGCGAGCAATATTTATATCGAAGAAATCAATTCCAGAGAGTTCAATGTTGATTTTAGCGGCGCGGGAACTTTGGGGCTTGATGGAAAGGCAGAGGTCTTCAATATTGATATTTCAGGAGCCTGTACTCTCAAAGCTCGTGATTTTAAGTGCGAAGATGTACGTATCGAATCCAGTGGAGCCAGTAATGCCGATGTTTATGCTTCGAAATATTTAAAAGCCGGCGTTTCGGGGGTTGGAAGCATTGATTACTATGGCGATCCCGAAAAGGTTAAAACAGATATTTCCGGTGTCGGTTCTATCGATAGAAAATAATTTTAAAAGGCAGTCGAAAACTGCCTTTTTATTTGTAAAAAGATACCCGTCAAGTTTTATTAACTCAGCAATTAATCTTAAATTTGGCAATTCGTTAATAACACAGAATTGAATGAATCGTTTTAACATTGGAATCCTCGGCGGCGGACAATTGGCCAGAATGTCTGCATTTCCCGCACAAAGACTCGGCTTTGATATAACGATCCTCGAGAAAATTGAAACTTCACCTGCCGGACAAATTGCGACCAATGAGTTTGTCGGTTGGATCGAAGACGATGAAATCCTGGAGGATTTTGTCAAAAATTGTGATATCGTAACACTCGAAAATGAATTTGTTGATTCTGATCGTTTAAAGTTGATTGAATCATTCGGCAAAAAAGTAGTGCCAGGACCGGAAACAATTCGATTAATTCAAGATAAATTTGTTCAAAAAACAACGCTCGAATTAAATAAAATCCCAGTCCCGAAATTTGTGGAAATTCATTCGAATTCTGAGTACAACGATATTTCTAAACTTCTTGGTGAAGCATTTATCCTTAAATCCCGTAAAATGGGATATGATGGTTATGGCAATGCATTTGTCAAAAATGAAGATGATTTCCGTACTGCATTAATTCAATTAAACGAACGTCATTCTCAGGTAATGGCGGAAGAATTGATTTCATTTAGTAAAGAGCTGGCAATTATGATTGTCAGGACGGAAAAAGAAATTATTGCTTATCCGGTCGTTGAAACTATACAGAAAAACCATATTTGCCATACAGTTATTGCTCCAGCACAAATTGAAGACAATCTTGCTCGAGAACTTGAAGCGGTCGCCATTAATTGCGTTAAAGCAGTAAATGGATACGGAATCTATGGAATCGAATTTTTCCTCGACACGAAAGGAAAAATTTTAGTAAATGAAATGGCACCGCGTCCTCATAATTCCGGTCATTATACAATCGATGCGTGTTTAACTTCTCAGTTCGAAAATCACATTCGTGCAGTAATGAATTTACCTCTCGGATCACCTCAAATGGTTTCCCGATACGCAATTATGATTAACATTCTTGGGAAGAAAAATGGTTCGGGGATTCTGCGAAATTACGGTCCAATTCTGGATTACAAAAATTTGAAGTTACATTTATACGGCAAACATGATTCGAGAATCGGTAGAAAAATGGGTCATGTTACAATTTTGGGAAATAATTTAGACGATTTGTTTAAACAAAAATCAGAAATTGAAGATTTAATTTTAGTTTAGGAGAATAATTTTGAACACAACACCTCTTGTTGGAATTATAATGGGAAGCGACTCTGATCTGCATATAATGAACGATGCCGCTTTAATTTGTAAACAATTTGATATTCCCTACGAAATTCAAGTAGTTTCTGCTCATAGAACGCCGGATCGAATGGCTGAATATGGAAGAGCTGCAAAATCGCGTGGATTAAAAGTCATTATTGCGGGTGCGGGAGGAGCGGCTCATCTTCCCGGAATGACAGCCTCTTATACAGTGCTTCCGGTGATTGGAGTGCCGGTTAAAAGTAAATCTTTAGACGGTCTAGATTCATTGCTCTCAATTGTCCAAATGCCCGGTGGTGTTCCCGTAGCTACGGTGGCGATTAATCAGGCAAAAAACGCGGGTTTGTTAGCCGTTCAAATCCTTGCAACTTCAGATGAAGATTTGAGCAAAAAGTTTCTTGAGTATAAATCGGAAATGGCATTGGAATCAATGCGCAAAAATGAAAAAATAAAAGAGTATTAATGACTGCCGATCGCTGTACCGATCAACTTGTTTTCGTCCCAAATTGTATTTTTTGAAAATTCCTCCATTCTCACTCTGCAATCGGCATATTTACAATATTTGCACAACGAACTGTTGCAATAATCAAGGTGGATTCTAACTTCTGAATCCGGATTTACCTTTTCGATGATAGCGGTAATTTTATCATCCTCTTCATGCGTTCGTTTAATGGTAAAATAATGAGGAAGGATAAGGTGAAAATCAACAAATAGTTTCTCGGCTGAAGTCCAAAACCTTAGATTGTGAATATCTATCCAATAATCCTCTTTGTTTTTACTCATCAATTCAATTAATCTGTTCAGCACATTTTCATCAGTTTCGTTCATTAATCCGCCGATAGATTCGCGCATCAATTTGATCCCTGAGAATATGATATTAAAAGCCACTAAAAGCGCAAAAATGGGATCTAAAATGTAGATATCCGTGAACAACACAAGCACCAAGCCCACTACAACTCCAATGCTTGTAAACGAGTCGGTTAAAACATGTTTCCCATCCGCGATTAAAACAATACTGTTGTTTTTCTTTCCTTCTCGTATCAGATAGTAACCGAGAATAAAATTTATAACTCCCGCGATACCTACTATTATTGTTCCGGTATTTAACTGCTGGGGAATTGCTCCAATAATAATATCTTTAACGGATGTATAAATTATTGCAAGGGCGGCAATTATAATTAATAAACCTTCCATTCCTGCTGAAAAGTATTCAATATTTCCGTGTCCATACAAATGAGAACGATCAGCCGGTTTTGAACTAAGAATAATACTGTATAAGGCCATACTTGTGGCGATAATGTGCACAACCGATTCAGCCGCGTCCGAAAATATTGCGCTTGATCCTGTTATCAAGTAAGCGCTCATTTTAGCCGCAAACATACCCAGTCCTACCATGAGTGATACAGTTGCCGCAAATCGTTTTTGAGAGTTCTTGTCTCTTTTATTCATTCTTAATATTTTGGATAAATTTTTCTCTACAAATATAGAAAACTTATTCTGGATTCTTAACTTTTAGAAAAGCTCCCGTGATTTATCGTAAAAAATGGAATTAAATAACCCATTAAACGATTAATTAAATTAAAATCATTTGGCATGTTAATTGGAAGTCAATAATAAACAATCTGGTGTTTTCATGATAAATAGCGATAAAATATTTACCAAATACACAAAAAACGATAGATCAAATTTAATTGGTATTCTACAAGATATACAAGAAGAATACAATTATCTCCCCGAAACAATGCTGAAGAAAACAGCGGAGCATTTAGGTCTCGCAATGAGCACTATTTATGGCGTCGCAACATTCTATAATCAGTTCAGACTAAAGCCACTCGGAAAAAATATTATTCGAGTTTGCAGGGGAACCGCTTGCCATGTAAAGAATTCGGCTAACATACTTTATGCGCTCGAAAATGAGTTGAAGATTTCGGCAGGCGAAACAACCAGAGATAAAATGTTTACGTTGGAAACCGTCGCTTGTATCGGAGCTTGCAGTATCGCTCCGGTTATAAATGTTAATGATGAATATTTCGGTGGAGTTTCAATCAAAGAAATTCCTAAAATAATATCAAAATTCAAAAAAGAAGAGAAAGAAACCGATAAAAAGGAATTACATGAAAAGCTTTCTTGAACTCAAAAATAAGTTAATTGAAGATGGAATTCCGGAGGAAGAGTTTATAGCCAGATGTACTGAACCGGAAATTACACCCTCCTTAGAAGAAACAATTGCAAATTATAATCAGATGTTAAGATGCGAAATTCATGATTTACCGATAATTTTTGTTGGAATTGATACCAGCGGATTAGCTTCGGGAGCTGATATAATTTTCAAACTGATTGAAGAAGAAATACAAAAAAAGGATCTAAAAGTAATTCTGAAAAAAAATGGCGGCCTTGGATTTGGGGCTATTGAACCGGTTGTTGAAATTAAACATCCCGGAGAAGATAGAATTATTTACAGAAATATCCACCGCAAAGAGATATCCGATTTCATAGAAAAAACAATTATTCAGAAAGAAATTTACACCAAAAAACTGTTTGCTACTCATGGTAATTCTACGAGTAAAATCCAAAATATAAATGAAACTCAGTTCTTCAAAAATCAGAAAAGAATTGTCCTCAGGAATTGTGGAATTATTAATCCGGTCTCAATCGATGAGTATATAAGTTCCGGAGGTTTTCGCTCACTTGATAAGGTGCTGAGGAGAATGTCTCCCACGAACGTAATTGATGAAGTTGTAAAGAGCGGACTTAGGGGAAGAGGCGGCGGCGGTTTCCTGACTGGTAAAAAATGGGAATTGGCAAACGCGCAATCTGAGTCTGAAAAATTTATTATTTGCAACGCTGATGAAGGTGATCCGGGCGCATTTATGGATCGATCTATATTGGAAGGGGATCCATTCCAATTAATTGAAGGAATGCTGATAGCTGCCTATGCAATAGGCGCAAATTATGGCTATATATATTGCAGGGCAGAATATCCGTTGGCGATTCAAAGATTGGAGATTTCGATTAAACTGTGCAAGGGGTATGGTCTGTTGGGTGATAATATTCTTAATTCCGGTTTCGGTTTTAATCTCAAAATAAAAAAAGGTGCGGGAGCGTTTGTTTGTGGTGAGGAAACGGCTTTAATTAATTCTATCGAAGGTAAACGAGGAATGCCGCGACCAAGACCGCCATTTCCGACTACGGCAGGATTATGGGGCAAACCAACAGTAATAAATAATGTAGAAACTCTCGCAAACATTGCGACAATCATCCAACGAGGCTCTCACTGGTTTTCATCAATAGGCACCGAGAACAGCAAAGGAACAAAAGTATTTGCGCTAAGTGGTAAAATCACCAATAGCGGATTGGTTGAAGTTCCTATGGGTGTAACATTACGTGATATAGTTTTTAGTGTCGGAGGCGGAATACCTGATGATAAAAAATTTAAAGCGGTTCAAATTGGCGGGCCTTCGGGGGGATGTCTGCCTGAATCTGTGATTGATACTCAAGTGGATTACGAATCCCTAAAATCAATCGGTGCGATGATGGGCAGCGGAGGATTTGTCGTAATGGATGAAGATACTTGTATGGTTGATGTGGCGAAATTCTTCATCTCATTTATTCAAAGCGAATCCTGCGGTAAATGTGTTCCTTGTCGTGAAGGGACAAAAAGAATGCTTGAGATAATTGAACGCATCGGACAAGATTATAGGAATATCAAAGAGCCAATTGAAGAGCTTTACAGGTTCAAAGGTATTATCCACTTGAAAAGATTATCTGAAGTTATAAAAGATACTTCATTATGCGGATTAGGACAGAGTGCACCAAATCCTGTGCTCTCAAGTTTACATTATTTCAAAGAAGAGTGGGAAGAACATATCTACGAAAGAAACTGCCCGGCTCACGTTTGTAAAGAGCTTTTAACATTTACAATTGACTCAAATGTGTGCAGCGGCTGTGGTCTTTGCATCCGGAAATGTTCTGCCGGAGCTATCTTGGGTGAGAAGAAGCAACCACACTACATTTTGGAAGGCAAATGTATAAAATGTGGAATGTGTGTGGATTCGTGCAGATTTGATGCGATAATTGTTAATTAGGTTGAGGAAAGTAATGATTAATTTAACAATAAATAATATCCAAGTTAAAGCAGAAGAAGGGATGACAATACTCGAAGCCGCAAATTCGGTTGGAGTGCACATTCCTACTCTATGTCACCTCAAGGAGCTTTTCCCAACCGGCTCTTGCCGAATTTGTGTTTGTGAGGTTTCGGGTTTTAGAGGACTTGTACCGAGTTGCGCCTATCCTGTCGGTGAAGGGCTCAGGGTTGAAACGAACTCACAGAGGGTTCGCAGAGCGAGAAAAACAATTGTTGAGCTGCTGGTCGAAAATCACCCCGAGGATTGTCTCATTTGTGTTCGAAATAAAAACTGTGAGCTTCAGGATTTAAGTGAAAAATACGGAATGCGTGAACATCGGTATGTCGGTGAGAAAAAACAACACGCAATAGATATTTCAAGCGCATCAATGGAACGAGATCCGGCTAAATGCATTTTGTGCGGAAGATGTGTACGAACATGCAACGAAATTCAAAATGTGGGTGCAATCGATTTTACAAATCGTGGTTTTCGAAGCAACGTAACAACACCATTTAATAAGGGATTAAACATCAGCGATTGCATTCTCTGCGGACAATGCATTTTAGTATGCCCAACAGCTGCTTTGAGGGAAAAAAGTAGTCTGAAAGTTGTTACCGCGGCCATAAATGATAAAACGAAATACACCGTTGTACAAATTGCGCCAGCTGTGCGCGCGTCACTCGGTGAAGAATACAATTTACCGATCGGCACAAATGTGACGGGACAGTTGATTTCCGGTTTAAGGCGATTGGGATTCGATAATGTTTTTGATACCAATTTTGCGGCGGATCTAACTATTATGGAAGAATCGGCCGAATTCATCGATAGATTCACGAAATCAAATAATCTACCGATGTTTACAAGTTGTTGTCCGGGATGGGTTAAATACATTGAGCAAAATCGGCCTGAGCTATTAAAACATGTTTCTACGTGTAAATCGCCCCACGAAATGGAGGGCGCAATATTAAAATCTTACTATGCCAAAAAGATGGGTATTAATCCAAAAGATATTTTCGTTGTTTCAATCATGCCTTGTACCGTTAAAAAGTTTGAATCTGAGAGACCGGAATTAGCAACGGAGCACCATCCCGATGTTGACGCTGTTCTGACAACTCGCGAGCTTGTTCGGTTTTTCAAAATGGCGGGAATTGAATTTGACGATTTACCCGAAGATGAATTCGATAATCCTCTCGGAGAATCAACCGGTGCGGCCGCTATATTCGGAACTTCAGGTGGTGTGATGGAAGCTGCTTTAAGAACCGCATATTTCAAACTTACTGGAAATAATCTGCAATCAGTCGAATTATCGGAAGTACGAGGAAATAACGGATTAAAGGAAGCAAGTTTTGAAATAAATGGAAATAAAATCAATGTCGCTGTGGTAAACGGCATCGGTAATATTGATCCGATACTTGATGAAATCCAAAACGGAAATTCAAAATATCATTTTATAGAAGTGATGGCGTGCCCCGGCGGATGCGTAAATGGAGGCGGGCAACCGATACATCAACAACGAGAAAAGATTTTGAAAAGAATTGAAACGTTATATGAGATTGATAAAAATTCAGTTTCCAGGTTCTCTCATGATAATTTATTTGTGAAAAAACTCTATGAGGATTTCCTGACTGAACCGAATAGTTCTAAATCTCACGAAATCTTGCATACAAATTATTTTAACCGTAAAAAGATTCTTGAACAATAATTCGAGTATCAATTGGAAAAGGGAATTGTAAGCACAATCGGGCAAAAATGTAAAAGATGCTATTCCTGCATAAGGGAGTGTCCGGCAAACGCTATAAAAGTGATTGATGGACAGGCTTTTGTAATTGAAGAAAGGTGCATTGCTTGTGGTCATTGTGTTAAGGTATGTTCACAAAACGCAAAAAAAATTAAAAGCGATTTACTTGTAGTCGAAAGCGAATTCTTAAGATATAACAGCACTTACGCGATTGTCGCGCCGTCTTTTCCCGCTTCATTTCCGACAAATTTTTACAACCTGCCTAACGCCTTAAAAGCCGCAGGATTTAAACAAGTTATTGAGACTTCATTTGGTGCCGATCTCATTAGTCAACAATATAAAAATGTTTTCGAAACGATAGAGGAAAAAACAATTATTTCGTCAGCGTGTCCTGCTGTATATAATTTTATAGAGAAATATTACCCCGAATTGGTATCGAATCTTGCGGAGATAATCTCGCCGATGATTGCAACCGCGAGGTATTTAAAATCGAAATACGGTAGTCATGTGAAAGTTGTATTTATCGGTCCTTGCATTGCGAAAAAAAGTGAAGCGGTAGATAATGAAGTTAATAATCTGATAGATGCAGTACTGACTTTCGCTGAGATAAAACAATTATTTGTTGATTTTGGAATCAACATTGATAACTCCTCTATTTCCCAATTTGATGAACCGAGCTCGCGAATGGGGAAATCCTACGCTTTGCTGGGAGGTCTTTTAAAAACCTCAGATATTACGAATGATATTTTAGCTAAACGTACAATTTCGGTTGAAGGCAAATCAAATGTAGAATCAATCATTAAAGATGTTAGTGAAAACAAAATTAAAGGTAAATTTATTGACATTCTTTTCTGTGAAGGCTGTATAAATGGTCCCGCGATTGACTCTGATCTCAACTACTATTCAAGAAGGGAGCGGTTGATTGAATATGTGGACGGGACAATCCATAAAACCGATAAAAACGTTTGGCAAAGTGAAATTTTCAACTCAAGGGAAATCGATCTTAAACGGAAGTTCAATCCCTTTCCGCAGCGAAGGGAACAACCATCGGAAAAAATTATTAGCGAAATTCTGAGAAGATCCAACAAATTTACAAAATCTGATGAGCTAAACTGCGGTGCATGCGGCTATAAAACATGCAGGGAATATGCGATTTCGATAGCAAAAAATTTAGCTGAAGATGATATGTGTCTTCCAAATCTTATCAGCAATCTTGAGGAAACTAACAGGAAATTGGAAGAAGCAAAAGATCAACTCTACAACGCGGAAAAATTAGCATCAATTGGTCAATTGGCTGCCGGAATAGCGCATGAGATTAATAATCCGCTGAGCACGATAATGATATATTCGAATCTGGTAAAAAATGCTCTGACCAAAAATGAAAAGTTTAACACAGAAGTTGAAGACTTAAATTTAATTATTGAAGAAACTCAAAGATGCTCAAGTATTGTGAAGAATCTCCTCAATTTTGCCCGGCACGGAAAACTAAATTTGAAAAGAGTTTGTCCAAAACTTATAATCCAAAAAGCAATTGAACTTAAATCTATAAATGATAAAATGCCGATTAATATTGAATTGGTAGATAATTCGAACGAAGAATGGATTGAAGCAGATGAGGATCAATTATTACAAGTCTTTCTAAATATTCTTAATAATGCCGGTGAAGCGTTAATTGAAAAAGAGCCCGGAAAAATTAAAGTAAAATTGGAAACTCTAAATCACGATTTGATAACGATAATTGAGGACAATGGATGCGGAATTGCCGACGAGAATATGAAGAGTCTGTTCACACCGTTTTTTACGACTAAAAAGATCGGAAAAGGTACCGGACTTGGCTTGGCGATTGCGTATGGCATAATTAAAATGCATAAAGGTAAAATTCAAATAGATAGTAAAATGAATGTTGGAACGAAAGTTAGGATTTCTCTGCCCCGAATACCGAAACATTCATATTCGCTCAATTAGGAAAGAAAATGGAAATCAAAGAAAAAATTAAAACGATTCTGTTAGTTGATGACGATATCGACTTACTTGAACAGAATAAATTATTATTAGAGACTAAAGGATTTGAAGTGATTACAGCAGAATCCGGTGAAGAGGGATGGAGGGTATTTAAAAAACAGCAGCCCGATGCGGCAATTGTCGATTTAATAATGGAACACCATGACTCAGGATTTGTTTTATCACACAGAATAAAAAAACATACAAAGGATAAACCTATTCCGGTGTTTATTCTCACTTCAGCAACTTACGATACCGGATTTAAATTCAGTACGGCTACAGATGAAGAAAAAGAATGGATTCACTGTGACGGGATAATAAACAAACCTGTAGCTGTAAGCGAATTGTTAACTAAGCTCGAGAATTTTTTCGAATCTTAGTTATATTCTTTCAAATGAAAGAATTAATTATTTAATAGAGTATAAATTATGAATTATCAACCTTCAATATTGATTGTTGATGATGAAAAAGGGCTTCGCAACGGGACGAAAAGACTCCTCGAAAACGAAGGCTATTCCGTTGATACCGCCGAAAATGGAACGGAAGGTATTCAGAAGGGAATAACCAATGATTATGATCTGGCGTTGATCGATCTTCGAATGCCGGATGTTGATGGTCTGGATGTTCTAACAGCTTTTCGAAAAAATAAACCTGAGACCGTCTGCTTTATCTCCACGGCATTCGCGAGTTACGATTCCGCGGTTGAGTCGGCACACCTTGGTTCGTTTGCGTATATCCCGAAACCTTTCACACCTGAAGAACTTCTGCAACAATTGCGTCAAGGCTATAATCGAAGAAAACTGCTGCTCGAATCAAAAAACCTAAAAAAAGAACGTGAAAAAAACTTGTTTGAATTAGCCTTTGAAAAAAGTCGGCTGAATACAATTGTACAGTCAATTAACGAAGGAATTTTAATCATTAATTCTAAATATGAGGTGGTTTATTTCAATTCAGCATTGTTAAGATTGTTCAACATAAATGAGTTGAGAGTGAGTGACGTTGTTACTGAGAAATTACCCGCCGACCTATTTGAAACCGCTGAGAAATTAATACAAAGTGATTTAAAAAGTGATAAGTCATTTACAAAACAGATTGAAATGAAAGCGGGCGAACTTTTTGTAGAAGTCGCGATTAATCACGTTAAAGATCCACATGGTTTTACAGTCGGGGCAATATTTGTCGTAAATGACATCAGCGAATTAAAAAAAATAGAACGAATAAAAAATCAATTTGTGTCGATGGTAGCGCATGAATTAAAAACACCTATTGTTGCCGTTGATGGGTTCATCAGAATAATTTTGGATAAATCGATTAAGTTGGATGAATCTAAAAAGACCGAATTTTTAAAACGATCCGTTTCCCGATTATCATCAATGATTACTCTGGTAAATGATCTGTTGGATATTTCAAGAATGGAGTTAAAGAATAAGTTTAGAATCAAGAACGATATTGATCTAATTCCACTCATCCAATCCATCATAAATTCATTCGAAGTTGATTTTAAAGCCCGTAAATTGAATATCCGGTTCAACTACTCTACCGATAGAGTATTGTTTTTTGCCGATGAAAATGAAATAAATAGGCTATTTACTAACCTTATCTCAAATGCGATTAAGTACAATAAAGTTGGCGGCTCGATATTAGTCAATATCTCTGACTCCGGTAATTTTTATATCATCGAAATAATTGATTCTGGCATTGGATTAAGAGAGAAAGAGCGGAAACAATTATTTGAAGAATTTTTTCGAGCGAAGAATTCATCTACGCGAGGAATTCCGGGTACGGGATTGGGATTAACAATTGTAAAAAGAATCGTTGAAAATTATCATGGAAAAATAGAGGTTGAAAGCGAGTACGAAAAGGGTTCTAATTTCAAAATATATTTGCCAAACTATAAAATATCAAAACAAATAACGGGAGATGGAAATGGCTCTAATAGCATTAATTGATGACGACCCGGATATCATTGAAGCAAGTACACTCGTTCTCGAATCAAAAGGGCACGAAATTATTGTGGCTTCCAATCCGGATGATGGATTTACGATTGTGGTTGACAACAAACCAGATTTGATAATCCTTGATGTGATGATGGATGAACCTGATGATGGATTCTTCCTTGCACAAAAATTTAGAAAACACGGTGTGGAAACACCGATTTTAATGTACACATCCGTAACAAAAACTATAGGATTTGAATATGGTGCCGGAGAAATGGTTCCGGTGGATGATTTCGTCGAAAAACCTATATCACCGGATATGTTAGTTGAAAAAGTCGAACTGCTTCTTTCAAAAGAGGTAAGGAGTAACTAATTATGGACGTTTTAGAGAAAAATTCAATAACAGAAGAAATTACCGGTTTGATTGAACAATTCGGTAGAGACAGATCAAGCTTACTTCCTGTTCTTCAAGGCGTGCAAAGAAAGCATCAACATATATCAGATTTCGCGCAGCAGGAGATCGCTCGTTTATTAGATATTCACCCGGTTGAAGTTTACAGCGTTATATCGTTTTATTCATTTCTACACTCCAAGCCAAAGGGAAGAAATACGATCCGCTTGTGCAAAACAATAATTTGCGATTTACTCGGGAAAAATGAAATAGAAGAAGCATTGGAACGGGAACTCGGAATCAAATTCGGGGAAACGACAAATGATAAAAACATAACACTGGAATACGCGAATTGTTTGGGGATGTGCGATCAAGGTCCTGCGTTAATTGTAAACGAAAGAGTTTATACAAAAGTTACACCACAAAAAGTGATTGAAATTCTAAACGGAATTAATTAGGGGTGAAAATGGAAGATTTAGAAACTGTAAAATTTCAACCCGTTATTTTTGCCGACTATTCACCCGGTGAGGCGATAAGAAAAGCCGTAGGGATCAGTCGACAAGACGTGTTGTTTGAATTAAAAGAATCAAAAATTAAGGGGAGGGGCGGCGCCGGATTTCCCACTGCCACAAAATGGATGTTAACGGCCGCCGCAAAAGCCGATAAAAAATATGTTGTTTGTAATGCCGACGAAGGTGAACCGGGTACGTTCAAGGATCGATTTTTACTTCTCGAACATCCCGAATTGGTCTTTGATGGTATGGTTGTAGGCGGAATTACGGTTGGAGCACAAAAAGGATTTGTCTATTTGCGTGCTGAATATGAATACATGCTAAAATCTTTGGAAGATTACCTTCAACAAATGAAGAAGGACAACCTGCTCGGTGAGAATATTCTCCAATCCAAATACAATTTTGATATTGAAATAAGACTCGGTTCGGGTGCGTATGTTTGCGGTGAAGAAACCGCTTTGATCGAATCACTCGAAGGTCACCGAGGCGAAGCTAGAAACAGGCCTCCATATCCTGTAAATACCGGATTTATGGGTTTCCCGACCACAGTTAATAATGTTGAAACTTTTGCCGCAGTTTCACACATCATTACAAAAGGAGGGGAATGGTTCAGAAATTATGGAACTGATAAATCAACCGGAATTAAACTCTTTTCCGTCTCTGGTGATTGTGAAAAACCAGGTGTTTATGAACTGCCTTGGGGAACAACTATTTCGGAAATACTTGATTTGGCGGGCGCAAGTAATACAAAGGCGGTTCAAGTTGGCGGCGCTTCAGGGTATTGTTATCCCAAAACTCAATTTGACCGAAAATTAGCATACGAAGACGCCGGAACCGGTGGATCGATAATGATCTTTAATGAATCGAGAAGTATGCTTAAAATTCTCAAAAATTTTATGGAATTTTTTGTTGAAGAATCTTGCGGCCAGTGCACACCTTGCCGAATCGGGAACGCAAAACTATTGGATGGAATTGAAAAATTAGAAAAGGGTGAATACACGTTCAAGTATATCAATCAATTGATAGATCTTGGCAGATCAATGCAAGTTGCATCAAAATGCGGATTGGGACAAACAAGCCCTAATTCTTTTATTTCAATTCTCGAAAATTTCCGTGAAGAGATATTCGCGAAATCCAGTGGAGGTCGAAATGTTAATTAATGATGAAAGCCGTGCTCCGGTAAGCCAAAAACCAAATAAGTTGGAACTTCCCGCTGAAAAAGAAGGAATTGGGAGTAATGTTACAATTGAAATAAATGGTGAGAAAGTTACCGTTCCTTTCGGAACAACGATTTTGGAGGCATGCAAAAACAACAATATTCATATTCCAACCCTCTGTCACCACGATGATTTGTGTATTGCCGGTGTTTGCAGAATTTGTGTTGTTGATGTTGAAGGAATGAAAACTCTGCAATCATCTTGCACTTTCCCGATCACTGCTCCCATAAAAATTAAAACAACAACCCCGATGGTTCGCAAGGCAAGAAGGCACATTATCGATTTGATGTTGAGTGAACATTTTGGCGAGTGTTACTCTTGCGTTAGAAATAATAATTGTGAACTGCAAAAATTAGCCAAGGAATATGGCGTAGACCGATATAATTTCGGTCATATTCAAAAATCTAAATACGATGTCGATAAATCTTCATTTTCTGTAATCAGAGATATGGATAAATGTATTCTTTGTAAAAGATGTGTAAGAACCTGCATCGATTTACAGGAAGTCGGAGTTCTCGAAGCTGTTAATCGCGGAATTGATACTACAATAAGCACTTTTTTGGATAAACCACTTGCCGATGTAGTTTGTATTAATTGCGGACAGTGTATCAACCGGTGCCCGACGGGAGCATTACACGCGAATGACCCTTCCGACAAGATTTGGGAAGCGATCGATAATCCCACAAAACATGTTATTATACAAACCGCTCCATCGCCAAGAGCCGCAATTTGTGAAGAATTTGGGATGGAACCCGGAACTTCGCTTACTAGGGAATTAAATACAGCTTTAAGAAGAATCGGATTTGATAAGATATTTGATACTAATTTTACGGCAGATTTAACAATTATGGAAGAGGGAACGGAACTGATACTTCGACTTTACAATGCTCTTGTCGAAGGCAATGCGGAAGTGAAAGTACCTCAATTTACATCATGTTCTCCCGGTTGGGTTAAATATCTCGAACACTTCTATCCGGAGTTTATCGATAATTTAAGCAGTGCCAAATCACCGCAGCAAATGTTCGGAGCATTGATAAAAACCTATTATGCCAAACTCCAGGGAATTGATCCGGCTGATATTGTAACAGTTGCGGTAATGCCATGCTCCGCCAAGAAATTTGAATGCGAACGGCCTGAAATGCGTGATTCGGGATTTAAAGACGTGGATTACGGATTAACCACAAGGGAATTGGCTCAAATGATTCGCGAGGCCGGAATTCATCTTCCGGAAATGCCTAAATCTGATTTTGATGATCCCTTTGGGGAAGCATCGGGAGCGGGATTAATTTTCGGTGCGACCGGTGGAGTAATGGAAGCTGCTCTTCGATCAATTATCGAATTGGTTACCGGAAATAAAGTTGAAAACGTATTCCAAAACGCTAAAATTATTCCGGTAAGAGGATTTGAAGGCATCAAATATGTTGAATTTCCTATTGAAGGTGTAGCGGAAGTACCGGCAATTTTGAAACCGCTGATTCCGGATTGGAAATGGTTGGAAGGAGTTACTTTAAAAGTTGCCGTCGCGCATGGAACAGCCAATGCCAAAAAGGTTATGGAAAATATTAAATCGGGTGGAAAGTTGAGTGAATGCCACTTTATAGAATTTATGGGATGCCCGGGCGGTTGTCTTGGCGGTGGCGGTCAACCGATTCCAACAAATGCAAAAATAAGAGAAAAAAGAGCAGAAGCGATTTATGCTGAAGAAGAAGGATTAACACTTAGGAAATCTCATGAGAATCCTTATGTTAACCACATTTACGCAAATTTCCTTTTGGATGGGCCGTGTGGTGAATTATCGCACAAATTGCTGCACACTCATTACACTAAACGGGGTAAATTTATTGACTAAATCTGGAGAACGGCTGAACATATATTTTTGAAACAGCCAAAATTGTAATGATCAGACTAGTACCATCTTGGGTTGAAAACTACGACGAGTTTTGGATTTCGATCCGAAGAAGAAATCTTTGGTTTATTCAGCTTCGTTATCTCGCGGTTTTGATGCTGATATTGTTTTTTTCATTTAGTGATTATTTTATCGAATTCACTTTAGATATAAAACAGATTGAAGGCATCTATTTTACCGCAGGAATTATTCTTTTATACAACGTATTAATTCATTACTTCCGGGGATATGTCGGAACAGTTCCCGGAAGTTTTAATTCGCTTCATCTCTCTTTTATACAAACAATTCTAGACCTTGTAAGTGTTATCTTCCTAATATATTTCACCGGAATAATTTATTCGCCATTTCTGACATTTGTAATTTTTCAGCTTATAATCGGCAGTTTAATTCTACCGGGAAGGGTAATAATCTCCATCGCTTTTATTTTAAATGTGATAATTATTTCTCTTCTATTTATGCAGCATTATGGTGAAGTTGAAAGCCACATTATAAGAGGAATCTATGAAGAGGGCATTTCACCCACATTTAACTTCACATTGATGACGGCAATTACACTCTCGTTCATAAATTTTGTAAGTGTATTACTTACAAATACAATTGCCCGCAGATTATATCAACGAGAAAAAGAATTAAAAGAAACACTTTCCAAACTAAACGAAACAGAAGTCGCAAAGCAAAAATATATTATGGGAGTTGTGCATGAATTAAAATCACCGATTTCGGCGGTACAGTCACTTTTAGATTTGATACTTGGCGGGTATGTCGGTAAAATCGATCCCGAAATGAGGAAAAAAATTGAGCGCGCGAAAGTCAGAACCGAAGAATCCATTCAAATGATTAATAATGTTCTTAGAATTTCGAAAATCCGCCTACTAAGTTCAACTTCCAATGAATTTGTTAATATGAACGAAATAATCGAAAATCAAATTTCAAAGCAGGAAGACAGCGCAAGCGCAAAGAAAATTAAAGTTAGTTTTTCCGAAAAGCGCGATTCTGATCGGCTTGTATCCGGTGATTATGTTTTGATAGAATTGGTGATTTCTAATCTTTTGAATAATGCCATAAAATACGGTAAAAACGGCGGGCGGGTTATAATTGAATCCTCCGAAGAGAAAGGCGCTTACTTTTTATCAATTATGGATGATGGAATTGGAATCCCAAAAGATGATCAAAGCAAAATCTTCAAACAGTTTTTCAGATCAAAATCCGGCAGTTCGTATGGTGTCGAAGGCACCGGACTTGGGCTCTCAGTGGTTAAAGAAATTCTCGATCGATTGGGAGGGGAAATAGATTTTGAAAGTCCTTCAAGAATCGGAGATGATCAATTTCCCGGTACCGAATTTAAAATTAGATTGAATTTTGGTGACGAAACACTAATTCCCCATAAAGATGATAAGGTGTTTATGGGTCGGGAAATCTAAAAAACATCGATGCTTTTATTTCTTCAAAAAACTACTTTTAGTATTGGCGTAACTGTTGATTTTATTTCATATTTCGTCATCAGATCTATTATTTTCTATTTCGATTCTTTAAGATATAAACCAAGAATGTTTTTGAACCATAAAGGCAAATATTGAAAACTGTTACATCTCAAGACAAAATCCCTCCGGGGCCTAAGCACAGATTTCTGGGTGCGAATGCTTCATTAAAATTTTATACCAATATCGCCGGCTACCTTAAAGACAAACAGAAGCAATATGGCGATTTTGTGCTTCTAAAAGCCACAAATCATCCCATTTATTTAATAAATAACTTGGAATACGTTGAACAAATTTTAGTTAAAGAGAGCAAAAATTTTACAAAAGGCACGGGTTATCAAAGAAGCCGAGTAATACTCGGAAATGGAATTTTTACAAGTGATGGTGAGTTTCACGACTCTCAGCGGAAACTAATAAATCCTGCTTTTCATAAAAGTAGAATTGAAGAATATTACAAAACAGTGGCGTTTTGCACTAACGATTTCCTTACAAAATGGGGAAATATGGTTGCGGAAAATCCCAATATTGATGTTCAAACTGAAATCACACGATTATTTATCGCAATTATTTTCAATTCAATGTTTTCATCGGATTCAAGCGAAGAGTTGATTGATCTTGGAGCTTACTATACCGAACTTTTTAATAGCGCAAATCCGTTCCTTTTACTTGATCCGCAAAGGGCAATTAAACTTCCGCTTCCATCAGTCAAAAAATTTATGAAGACCAAAAACGAACTTGATTTTAAACTTCGTGAATTAATTAAGAAAAGGAAAAAAGAAGATACTTTCGTGGATTTGGATATTTTAAATATGCTGATGCACGCCGAAAGCAATGAGGGTAAAAGAATGTCGGATGATGAATTATTCGATGAAGTTCGAACATTATTCGTGGCTGCGAACGACACCAGTGCTAAAGTTTTAACTTGGGCATTATACAATCTATCCCAGAATCCGGATGCAAAGGCAAAATGTTTGTCTGAAATAAATACTGCTCTTGATGGTAAATTTCCCGAATATAATGATTACCAAGAATTAAAGTACATCAGAATGTGCATAAATGAAACAATGAGGTTATATCCACCGCTTTGGATGATAACCAGAACTCCAATCAATGATTTTTTCCTGGATGATTACCTCATTAAAAAAGATTCTTCGATTTTTATGGTTCCCTTATTTTTTCAAAAAGATGAAAGATATTACGCCAATCCGGAGAGTTTTATACCGGAAAGATGGACGGACGAAGAACGCAAAAAAAGACCGAGATTAAGTTTTGTTCCTTTCGGCGCCGGGCCAAGATACTGTATCGGAGAATCATTCGCGATGTTTCATTTAGTAATAATTCTTTCGGCAATTTTGCAAAAATTTGATTTTAAACTGCATCCTAAACAAAAGGTTGAGATTTCATCTTCAATGCTACTAAAGCCAAAATACGGTATGACTATGATACTCGAGGAAAAATGATGGATCCAAAAAGGGGAAAATTTACTATAAAAACATTTCCGAAAATTCGGACGTTAATTACCGACCCGCTAAATGCCTCAAAAAGTAAAAATTTTGTAAGCGGGGTTTTTGAATTAAATGTATCGAAAATCCGGCAAGTCAGTAAGGCTAACAATGTTACTTTTATGTCGACCATTATTTTTAATATTTCAAGAGCGATCGAAAAACATCCTAAATTCAATTCATACAGGAAGGGTAAAAATTTAGTTCATTTTGATGAAGTGGATATCTCAATTATGGTTGAGAGGGTTGTTGAATCCGAAAGAATTCCGCTTCCGTACGTTCTTCGGAGTGCGAATACAAAATCTTTACCGGCAATTGATGAAGAATTAAAATTAGCAAGAACGGGTGAATTAGAGGCGCTTTATTTACATAAAGACATGAGAATATATCTGGCCCTACCAAAACTGCTTAGAGTTATATTTTGGAAAATTCTGATAAGAAATCCGTTTATGTTTAAGGAGAAGTTGGGGACGGTAGCGGTCTCAGCTTTGCACAGCAAGGGTTTTTCAAAATTTAATTTTATTCCGAGAACTCCATACACAACCACTATAGGTCTCGGAGGTATATTTAAGGATCAAGATGAAACGGTCAAGATGAAATTAACAATTTGCGTTGATCATGATATTATCGATGGGATGGATGCGATAAAGTTTTTTAGAACATTGAGCGATGGTTCTAACCAAGGTTAGATACTAATTTCATAAATGAAGAATTTAGTTGGGAAGCAGCATATTCAGCTTTTAACAGATCATCAAATATCCCATAAACTGTTGAACCGGTTCCGGTCATTAGTGCAAACCTTGCTCCGAATTCATAAAGATCAGTTTTTATTTTAGCGATTTGAGGATATTTCTCAAAAACATACTCTTCAAAATCATTTTGTACAGTACGTTTTATCTCATTGAAGTCAAATTCACCATCAACTATCAGTCTATTGTAATTAATCAGCGAAGGATCTTTTTTCACATTCTGAAACGCTTCTTTAGTTGAAATATGTATTCCGGGATTAACAATCAGCAAATATCCTTTCAACGGAAAATTGATTTGCTCCAAAACTTCCCCGCGCGATGTGCCAAATGACGGAACCGGATTCAGAAAATAGGGAACATCTGAACCCAACTCCAGCGCAATTTTTGATAATCTTTTATTTGGCAATTCGAGATCAAATAACTTAATCAAACCCAGTAAAACAGTTGCCGCGTTTGAACTTCCACCCGCAAGTCCGGCTCCTTGAGGAATCGATTTCTTACAAGAAATTTCCACATCAAATTTTATGTTTAGCTGTGACTCTATCATTTTTACTGCTTTTACAATTAAATTCTCTTCGGTATTCAGCTCCGCAATATTTGTCCGGAATTGGAATTTCTTACTCTTAGCAATTAGAATATCATCATAAAGCGATTTAACGGGATAAAAAAGTGTCTGTAAATCATGGAAGCCGTCATCTCTTTTCCTCAATACTTTCAGTCCGACATTGATTTTAGCAATCGATTTTAATTCAATTTTTTGCATTAAAATAATCCTTGAGAACTTTTGTGTAAGCAGGGGACGAACCGCAGCAAGAACCTATAAATTTTGTTTTTTCGGTAATATTGGGTTTAATTTGTTCCAGATAATTTTGTGGGGATAAATCGACGGACATTTTTTTGCTGACAGAAGCTGGTTTGCAGACGTTACAATAAAAGCCAAAGTTATAATTCATTTTTAATTCGGGAAGAATCTTTTGAAGGGTTTGGAATGAAATACAATTTAATCCGACAGCGATCGGCGAATATTTTACAACAAAATCTAATAGAACATCCAGTTTTTCACCGCTTAGTATTCGACCATCATTTGTAAAATAAATAGAAATCACAAATGGAAAATTTTCCTTCGCGCAGAACTCGCAGATTATTTCAATTTCATCAAAATGACTTTGAGTTTCATTCAGTATAAAATCGCTTCCAAACTCATATAACAACGATATATGGGTTTGGTGATTATCGATTAATTCTTGCCGGGAAATCGTCCGTTTCTTTTGATAACAATCCTCAGCCGGAGCATTTGAGCCCGCTATCAATACTTTTCCATCGTAAATGTTCCTTTTCGCCAATTCAACACTTGATTCAACGAATTTAACTTTATCAATTGTAAGTCCGGATGAATCCACCGCAACCGGATTAGTTCGGAATGTATTGGTTGTAATTATATCCGCCCCGGCATTTAAATACGAATTATGAAGCTCGGATACAATTTCGGGTTTTGTAAAATTTAAATACGAAGCCCAAAGTTTAGGATGTAATTCTTCTCCCAACATTTCCAGGGAACTCCCCATCGCACCATCGAGAATCAACGGAGTCTCCCTTTCGGAAAATATTTTTGCGATATTATCGATCTATAATCCTGACTACTAAGAAATAATTATTATATTTTGCAATATAGTTTGTTGAATAATAAAATTTGAGTTATATATGAAAATAGAAGTATCTATCGGTGAATTAGTTGATAAAATAACAATTTTAGAAATAAAGTTGAAGAATGTGACTGATGCGGAAAAAATAAAAAATGTAAAAACAGAACTTGATATCCTTAAAAAAGGATTGGAAAATATCCCGATTAACGACACACATAAGTTATACGTCGATTTAAAAGAAATAAACCAAGCGTTGTGGGATATTGAAGATAAAATTAGGATTAAAGAGAAAAACAAGGAATTCGATCAAGAGTTTATTGAACTCGCCAGAAGTGTCTACTTCACAAACGATAAACGTGCAATGCTGAAAAGAGCGATTGATGTTGAATCCGGTTCGTTAATTATCAACGAAAAGCAATATGAGGATTATCAATAGATTATAATTTTCGTATTAAATTCTCAGCGGTCGGCAAATTTGGAAGAGGAATCCCTCCCGGATTTAGATTTTCCCCATAAATTCGAAAAACTTTTGGGCAACGATTTCGTAACCGACATTTTCAAGTGTTGGTTCTTTTGTTAACACATACTCATGCAAAGAATTATATGGAAACCAAGGTAAATTGTCCGTGTTAAATTGAACATAGAGCCCAAAAACCGGTATTCTGTAAGCAGCGGCGATGTGAACAATTGATGTATCGGGTGAAAACAACAAATCCAGTTTAGAAACTATCGCGGCGAAAACATTCAAATCCGGATGGCAAAATATCTGCAATTTCCCGCCAGAAATATTTTCGGCTTTTTCTCTATCTTTTTCATGCGCCAACAAAAATACATTTGCTCCGGAATGCTCCATATCCATAATTATCCGCTGATAATTTGATACACCCCAAAAACGCGCATCCGAGCCGGCAGATATATTTATACCAATCAGAAATGAAGATTTTAAATTGTGTTCGTGAAGAAATTTTTCGGCAATGTTATCTGAATTATCTGTGAGATTATAAATTACCTTCAAATTTTGCGGTTTATTTTTATCGAATGGGGAGATAAGACTTGCCACTCTTTCAATTACATGAACATTTTTTGGATCTGGTTTTTCAACAAGATGAGTGTAAATTTTATCGTTACCTTTGGCAAAGCCTACTTTTACCGAAACTTTCGCAAGTGCAACCAAAAAACTTACGGTAGTTGAAACGTCATCGTGAGAGTCAACGACAATTTTAATATTATTCTCCCTAATAATTCTATTAATTTGTTTGAAACCACCAATACCTTTCTCAAAGACAATAACTTTTGATATGTCCTTATTTCCGTTAAAAATGAAAGAGTTTTTACGGTCAGCGAGAACAAATACTTTGTATTCATTTACGTTTTTGAGTAGTCGGATTAGTGGAGTGGTAACTAATGCGTCACCAATTCTATTTAATCGAATAACTAAAACATTTCCATATACAGGTATTTTGGCTCCGGCATTTTTATTCTTTGAATTGGATCTAAAAAAGAGAAACGAATTAAGTAATAATTTACGAATCCATATTTCAATCATTTTCATCTATTAATTCTTCCTTATGCCATTTTTATCAAGCAACCTTCTAACGGATTCAAGGACCCTTTCGATCGGTAATTCAAGAAAACATTCGTGCTTTCTGTTACATTCAAGCAGGTTACATTCAATACAGCTTAACTCATCATATCGTACCGTTTCGTTTTTAGCGCCGAACGCACCTTGAAGAAATGGGGAAGTTGGTCCATGAAGTGACAAAGTCGGAGTTTCAACTGCAACAGATATGTGCATCGGCCCGCTGTCATTGGCAATTGTGAAATCAACATTCTTCAACAGTGCTCCCATCTCCAACAATGAAGTTGGCGGAGCAAATAAACAATTATTGATCATTTTTAATTTAATTTGCTCAGCTTCATTTTTGTCTTCAGGGCCCCATAAAATTAAAACTTTGGCTCCAAATTTTTCAATCACAGAATCAGCGATATTCGCAAAAACGGAAGGGTCGCATCTTTTTGATTGCCAACCTCCGCCCGGAACGATAGCACATATTAAATCATTTGTGGAATTTAATTCGCTTAAATAGTTATTTGCAAATAACTTAGCATCTTCTGTTAAACCAAATTTAAATCCATTATTCTCGGGTTTTATTCCAAGGGCTGAGATCAACTCAAGGTGTAAGTCAGCAGAGTGAACTTTAGCGCGTGCTTCCTGTCCAAATAGATTGTAGGCGTATTTTCTTCCACGATAAGGAAAACCAAGCCGATAACGTGCTCCACTAAGTCTTGTTAATTGTGCTGTTGCGGGATTAGAGAAAAGATCGATAACTAAATCATATTTTTGTTTTCTGATTTTTGGTATTAATTTAAGTCTGTCTTTCGTGCTCCCTCTATTAAAAATATAAACATTAGAAATCTCATCAAGTGGAAGCAAAAAATCTTTACTCGCTTTTTCAGTCAGAAAATCTACTTGCGCTTCTGGGAATGCGGTTTGAAGAGAGTCAAAGATTATCGTGGATAATACAACATCTCCGATTCCGCGAAGTTTAATTAAAAGTATTTTTTTGATCGATGCCGGGTCTATTTTCAAAGTGTTAAATTTTCCATAAAAATAATTTCAAAGATACACGATTTCTTAATATTATCGTAATTTGCCGGATTATTAATCCTTATTTAGGAGATTTCGTGATGAAACTAGCAGGTAAATCCGCTATCGTAACCGGTGGCGCTATGGGAATCGGACTTGAAACGGTAAGAAGGTTGCTGAAGGAGGATGTAAAAGTTACAATTTGGGATTTAAATGAGAATGAAATCGAAAGTATCAAACCGGAATTATCAAATTTTGGAAAAGTTTACTTCCACAAATGTGATGTAACTTCAAATGAACAAGTAACGGAATTAACAAAAATTGCGGAACAGGAAATGGGTCAAGTAGATATACTCATTAACAACGCCGGATATGTGATGGGAGGGAACTTAAATGATCAACCGAATGAAGTTTGGCAAAAGACAATAGATGTGAATTTAACCGCGCTGATTTACACGTGCAGAGCAGTTTTACCGGGTATGTATAAAAGAAACAGCGGGCATATTGTCAACATTTCATCCGCATCTTCGGTTTTAGGAGTTGGTGGATTATCGGTCTATTCTGCCACAAAATGGGCTGTTTGGGGATTTACCGAATCGATGCGTTTTGAATCGGAAAATCTTGGCAAAAAGGGTGTAAAATGGTCTACTGTTCATCCGAGTTATATAAGAACAGGAATGTTCGAAGGAGCTAAACTTGGCATGCTGGGAAATTTAATAACTCCCCAGGTAAAAAATCATGATGTAATTGCCAAAGCAATTGTGAATTCTTGCCTCAAAAAGGGAAGAAATTCTCCGAAACGACCGAGAACAGTTAATCTCGCCGTAATGATGCGAGGAATCTTACCAGATAAAGGTTTTCAAGCAATCCTAAGATTACTTGGAATACCAAAGAGCATGAACTCTTGGAAGGGCAGAATTTGAATGTAATTCGGCTGAACTGAATAAATTCTGTGCTCACCCGAAATATTTACAAAATTGATCTAAGGTTAATCAAGTAATTCATGATCATTATTTCATTTTGATAAATTTACAAGTTATATTGAAACCCTCACCTTTTTAGTAATTGTTATTAAGAATCATTTAATATGGAGAAATATGAAAATTAACGCGTATGCAGCAATGGAACCAAAGGGCAAATTGGAAGCTTATTCCTACGAACTGGGTGAAATCGGATCGGAAGAAGTTGATATTAAAGTATCTTATTGCGGAATTTGTCATTCTGATTTAAGCATGATAAATAATGACTGGGGAATGACTCAATATCCGCTCGTGCCAGGTCATGAAATTGTCGGCGAAGTTGTATCTGCAGGTTCTTCGGTTAAAAATGTAAAAGTAGGCGATAAAGTCGGATTAGGATGGTTTTCAGCATCTTGTACAAGCTGTCAAGAATGTATGAGCGGAAATCATCACCTTTGTTCAAAAGCTGAATCTACAATTGTAGGAAGACATGGTGGATTTGCAGATTATGTTCGAGGACATTGGACTTGGGCAATTCCACTACCTGATGCAATTGATATGAGTAAAGCCGGACCGCTTCTTTGCGGCGGAATTACTGTTTTCAATCCGATAATTCTGGCCGGTGTAAAACCAACCGACTCAGTAGGAGTAATTGGAATTGGCGGATTAGGACATATGGCCCTTAAATTTCTGAAACACTGGGGCTGCGAAGTGATTGCTTTTAGTTCAAATCCGGCAAAAAAAAATGAAATTCTAAAGATGGGAGCGACAAAAGTAATTAATTCGAGAGATCCAGAAGAATTAGCCTCAATTGCCGGAAAGTTGAATTTTGTTCTAAATACAACGAACGTAAGCTTGGATTGGAATTCTTACATCAGCACATTAGCCCCAAAAGGTAAACTTCATACTGTCGGGGCAGTTTTAGAACCGATGGCGATTCCCGCATTTAGTTTAATCGGTGGTGAAAAATCAGTCAGCGGCAGCCCGTTGGGAAGCCCGGCATTAACCAAAACAATGCTTGATTTTTGTGTTCGTCATGATATTTATCCGACGGTGGAAGAATTTCCTATGGAAGAAGTGAATAAAGCGATTACTCATCTCGAAGAGGGAAAAGCGCGCTTTAGATTAGTACTGAAGAAATAATTAACAATACTAAGTTAATCGATTTGTGATCCCGGCAATTTTATGACCTATTTAGCCGGGATCAATATTTTAGAATCATAAAACTTTTATGCGACAATTTTCCGGGGGATATTTGTCGGAAGTCTCGTAAGAAGTTCATAATTCATTTGCTCCGACATCTCGGTAAATGAATGAACAGTAATTTCACCATCCAATTGAGTCCCGATTAAAACTACCTCATCACCGATTTTTACAAATGCTATATCTGTAACATCAACAATAATCATGTTCATATTTACGGCACCAACAACATTTGATCTTTTGCCATGGATTAAAACCCGTCCGGTGTTGGTCATTGAACGACTGAATCCATGAGAATAGCCGACCGGAACAAGTGCTATCAACATTTCGCGTAAAGCAATATAATAATTTCCATAGCCTATAAATTCGCCTCTTTTTACAGTTTTAAGGCCCATAATTTTACTTTTCCAGGAAATTATCCTTTTCAGCGGATCATGATGCAGTTTTTGTTTTGAAATATGTTCAATAAAAGTTTCCTGACTCGGCCAAAATCCATACAGCAAAATTCCGACGCGCACCATATCCATTCTCATTTTGGGGTAGCTCATAGTTGCCGCCGAACTTGCAGAATGTATCGCTTTATAGTTTAGTCCTTTTTGTGAAAACCATTTGTTGTATTGTAAAAACTTTTTGTACTGACTGTTAATTCGTACATAATTAGCGACACTTTCGGCGCCGGCATAATGTGTGCACAATCCTTCAATAATCAAATGCTCAGCATTCGTATTCAGAATTTCAAAAAGCTTATTGAAATCTTTTTTGATAAAACCGGATCGATTCATACCGGTCTCTAGCTCAATATGGATTCGAGCTTTTTTCTTCAAAATTTTCGATAGATTTATTGTTTCTTCAAGTCTAAAAAAATTGAAAACATAAAATTGCACATCTTTCCGAATAGCCCATTCAATAACGGATTTATCAATCCATCCCATAATCATTATTTCAGATTTTCCGTCGAGAGCCTTATAAACTCTGTACGCTTCATCAGCGCTGTAAACCGAAAAATGATTTATGCCGCAAATTTTCGCTGTCTGAACAAACTGCTCAATTCCATGCCCATAAGCATTACCTTTCACAACCGAAGAAAGAATTACATTTTCCCCGATCAAATTTTTGATGTATGAAATATTACTTTGTAAGGCAGATTTGCTTATCTCAATTCTGGATGAATGAAACATTTTAACTCGATTGGTTTAGATATTCATTTACAATTTGAGCAAAAATTCTTGCTCCGATCTCAATTAATTCATCAGGAAAATCATAATCCGGATTGTGAAGGTTCGGGAAATCTTCCCCTGAACCTAATCCGAAAAGTGCTCCGGGAAACTTGTGTGTAAAATGACCAAAATCTTCCGACCAGCGAAATGGAAAAGGAGAGTGGAATTGATTCAATCCAATTTTTGATATGGCGGCTTCGATAGTGGAAACACAGTCAGCGTCATTGAGCGTATTCGGGAATTCTTCAGTCCAATCGATCTCGCAGCGTAAATTATAATCTGATGCTTTATTTCTAATGTATTCCGTGAATTTCAATTTTAAATCAGAAAAATCCTTCGTCGTAGTCGATCTGATTGTGAAATATATTCGTGCATCACCCGCGTTGGTACCAAATGCGTTTTCATTTCCAAGATTCAGAAATATTGGAGTAATTAAGTTTACTCTGCTTAGATCGGTTGGTGTAGCATAATTTCTCGTAAAGTCAAGAATTTCTGAAACCGCGTAAGCCGGATTAACTCCGTTTTCGGGTTCTGCAGCATGACTCGTTTTTCCGGTAAGTGAAATTTTCATGCCGGTTGAGGCGCAAGCAAAAACGTCGGTTCTCAGAATCACCGTACCAATCTTATATCCAGGTAAATTGTGCAAAGCAAATACATAATCGGGAGCATGGTTTTTGAATTTGGAATCATTTAGAACAAGCTCAGCGCCTTCACCTATTTCTTCAGCAGGCTGGAAAAGAAGAAGAACTTTTCCGGTTTTGGGTCTTTGTTTTAATAGTATTGCAAGAGCGGATAAAATAGTCATATGACCATCATGTCCGCATTTATGCGAAATATTCGAATTTCTCGACATGTATTCGAATTGATTT
The DNA here is from genome assembly GCA_021739765.1 of Melioribacteraceae bacterium. Classification (GTDB taxonomy): domain Bacteria; phylum Bacteroidota; class Ignavibacteria; order Ignavibacteriales; family Melioribacteraceae; genus JAIPBD01. Next base: position 251,812 of record JAIPBD010000004.1, on the reverse strand, counting down.
AATTCTTTAATCGGTAAAGCGTCTAATTCCGCACGAAAAAGAAGGGTTCTACCTTTAGCCGGATTTTCTCCTTTAAAAATGAAAAGGATGCCATTTCCGGCAATTTCAGTGATTATTTCATCCGGGTTAGAATTCTTAGAGATAAAATCAATTATTAATTTTGCTGTTTCCGCTTCATTATGAGCCAATTCCGGATTTCGATGGAGCTCTTTTCTAAGAGAAACCAGTTTTGATTTATCTTGAGACTTTAAAAGTTGATCTTTCATAACCTCCATCGCCGGGATAAATGAAACTCGTCACTACAAATATTAGGGCTGAAGCTGAAATACCGTATATATTCGGATCAAGACCTAATGGAAGATCGAAATCGGTTATAATTAGAAAAATGGTTGTAAATCCCCCCACAATCATCGATAAAAACGCAGCTAATGAACTGGCCTTTTTCCAATATAGCGCTCCAATAACAGGGACAAATAGACCGGAAACCATAAAAGCGTATGAATAGAGCATCAGTTCCAAAACATTTTGCATTGTTGTTGCCAATAAAAGAGCGAGACTACCTAATATCAATGTCAAAAATTGGGATGTCCTTAATAAAGATTTGTCGTTCGTTCCAATATTAAATGCTCGCTGAAGAATGTCGGTTAAAAAATTACCGGATGCGGCCATCAAACAGCTATCGGCTGTTGACATGATGGCTGAAAAATAGGCGGACATCATAAGTCCCATTAAACCGACCGGGAGCACTGTTCGTAATAACATCGGTAATCCCATTTCCGCATCGATGCTCGCGATATCCGCAAATCCCAAATAAGCAAACATTCCGTTTTCCGCTCCGACTCTCGAAAACATTCCTAACACAACACCCATAAACGCCATCAACGGCCATTCAAAAAGTCCGGCCACAAACCATGCCTTTTTAGCTTCTTTTTCAGTTTTACATGAATAAATCCTTTGATAAAGTGTCATTCCGACAAACCAAATTGGAATAATTGTAACAGCCCAATTAACCAATGTTTGCCATTTTACGTTCGTTAATGTCAGAAATTCTGAAGGCAGTGCTTTTGCAATCGCGTCATATTCACCGATTGCGAAATAAGTTACCGGAATACCTATTAAAATCAGACCGGCCATCAAAATAATCCATTGCACTGTGTCGGTATAAATGACAGCTTTTATGCCGCCCAGAACAGTATAAAAAATAACTATTGTGCCCATTATTATTAAAGCGGTGTTTAAGTCGAGATCAACAAAAGAAGCTGAAGCTAATTTTGCCCCCGCCAATATTTGCGAACTTGTAAATCCGATGTAACCGATACCGGAGATTACCCCGGCAGCAATTGCCACTTTGCTGTCGTAAAATGCTTGTAATATTTGAGGAAATGTAAATAACCGTTTGAAACTCTCCATTTTATGAAGCTTCGGAATTAATAATGCGGCAGACAGCCATGCTCCAATCAATCCCGTAAAGAGCATCCATGATCCCGATATTCCCATTACAAATCCGAGTCCTCCGAGTCCAATTGAGAATCCGCCGCCAACATCAGTCGCTACGACTGAAAGGCCGACGTGAATACTTCCCATGGACCTGCCTCCAACGTAATAATCTTCGGCGTCTTTGTTACTTCTGAGAAAATAATATCCGATCCCGACCATGGCGGTCATGTATAAAGCAAAAATAGATAGATCAATCCAATGCATATAAAGTCTTTCTTTTAAGTATTTTAGATAACTTCAATTGAGACATATTTTGAGTTTAGAAGGCGCGCAGCGGCCATATAATTTGGTACAAATTTAAGCTGCCCTCCAACTCTTGAGAGGTTTTTTTTCTGTCCAAGGTCGTATACCGTCATGTCCGATGTGGTTCCAAAAAATTCCACATCTTTATCCTTCGGGGTAAGGTTGTTGACATCAACATCAAGAACGCCAAAATCGACTATTGCGCGGTACGACTCTTCGTGTTCGGTATCTTCAAATTCATCTAAAGCTGTATGTCCAATGCTCGCTTCACTGAGCCTGCCGTCCGGCACATTACTTTTCTTTTCAAGTTCCAAGACCTCGGCGCAAAATTCAAACGCTGTAGTTGATAATCCGTTGAATCTTTTGTTGTCAAGAGGGGAGACCCCGAGAAAAACCGATTCCCCAATTCTGTAATGGTTTATTCCTTTAGGAATTTTCCCTTTAGGAATCAAAGGTAAAGTGATAGAACTGCCCGCTGAAACCAACTCTAAATTTTGATCAAATTTAGCGTCAATAAGCTGCTTGAATAAATTGAGTTGAATCAACTTATCATAAGTTGGTTCTATACCGTACATGCAGCCAAGATTGGTACCGATACCAATCACGCCAATATTTGAAAGATTGAAAATCCTATCGTAGAATTTTAGAATATTTTCGCGGAGCACACCTTCTCTCAATTCTCCCATTTCTATCATCACAACTACCCGGTGTATTTTCCCTTCGGCTTTGGCAGCTGCATTAAGTGCTTCGATTGTCCGAAGAGAGGAGTTAGTAGATATATCAGCGTAATTTACAATACTTTTTGCTATTGTAGGCGCAGGGGGTTTAATGTACATCGTCACTAAATCCGGTCGAATGCTTTTTATGGTTTTTAGATTTGAAATTCTCGAATCGGCGAGCGAATGAATTTGTTTCATTGAATCATCGTGCAAAAAACTTTCAAGGACTTTCCGATTTCCACCGAGCATTTTTGTAACCATGGACCATTGCGCGTCTCTTGATCCCAAATAACTGTTTAATTTTCTAATGTTATTTAATATTCTTTCAGAATATACTTTTAGAGTTGCCATTTTATCCGTTATTTATTGAAACGCATTTCAGCGTATTTTGTAGTAAATCCAATTCGTTCATAAAGACGTTTTGCCGGATTGTCATATTCGACGTGCAATTTTACATCGCCATTTGTCATCGCAATAGATTTTTCAACTATTTCTCTTCCGAATCCTTTCCCTCGGTAACTTGCATCGACAGCGACATATACTAAAACGTTTTCAGGGATGTACCCACCCATTCCGGTTTCGTTCATAATTAGTGCTCCAACCAATTTCCCATCGTAAAAAGCAGCGATACAAAATCCACCCTTGGCATTTTCCTTGCCAAAGGCGTAATCAATACATTTGTTAATTGCTTGCTTTGGATCACCAAACTTATCCAGGTGTGTGAAAAGGAAATCCACGAAGGACTCTCTTGTTAATTTTTCATCAAAATCTGATTCTTTTACAATCTTCTTTAACTGTAACATTCTAACCTATTTATTTTATTATACTTGATTTATTTAAAAACGGCATCATTATTTGAGGATCGGGACAATTTTGCAAATATTTTTCCGCCTGTGATGCGGCACAAACTCCCGGATAGTCTCCGGAATTACCTTCCAAATCGTTGATGATCTGGAAATGCAGGTGCGGGGGCCAATTTCCATTAGAGGGATAATTCCCAATTTTTGCGAATTGTTCTCCCTTTGAGATTTTCCGACCAACATTTAACCCATTTATTGAATCTTCCGACAAATGACCATAAAGCGTATAAAATTTTCTTTTTTTCAGGTCGTGCTCCAATATTATTGTAGGGCCATAATCACCAATCGCCGTATTATTTTTAAAACTATGGATTTTACCTTCTAAGGGAGCATAGATCGGCGTATAAGCCTTACTCCAGATATCTACTCCGAGATGGATTGTTCGCCTTTCAATGCCTTCAAAAACAGCGCTTTTATCATAAATAACCCGATTTTCAGCATAACCGCCAACCGCGATTTTCACTTTTCTGTCTGAAATTACACTTTCTACATAATTTGAAAATTCTTCAACTCGATTTGTATTCAAAATTTCCAGTTTTGGATTATTTTGTGACAAATCCAAAATTGAACATCCAATTTCAAATATATCTCGGGAAACCAAAGGGGCGGGATCTGTCAGGTGATCACGCAAATAAATTGCTAAATTCATTTTCAAGGCACCATTTGAATAAGTGCGAAAAAGATTAGAGTTTTAAGATGGTATGTTAGAAAGTTTTGATTGTTTAAGATGACAAATAAGTAGTGTTTTGAAACATATATTCTAAGATATCGATTCTTAGTCCTAACTTCAAGTTGACGAACAAGACATAAATCAAACTTGATTCAAATAATTTGGACTTCCGGTCACTTCGCAGATCAGTTGAATTTTATTATTCGTCTTCAATTTGTTCTGCATTTTTGGGAATTTCGGGGGTAACTAAAAGTACTTTTTCCTTTGCCACGGCAACTTTACCCGGATCCATACCTTTCTTTTTCGTTACAAATTTTGCGAATGTATATGAAACCGGTGCTGTTCCGGCTGTCTTCGCCTTGCTGAAGTAAGCGGCAATGGACGCCGCATTTTTTATAATATTTTTAGGAATTCCTTCTTTTGGATCATCAACACGGAGCATGGTATGTGATCCCGGTAAACCCCTGGCGTGGAACCAATAATCATTTTGTTTTGCGAACTTAATCGATAAATAATCGTTGCTTTTCCCATCTCGACCGACGAAAACGTGATATTTCCCATCTAAAACAAAATGTCTAAATTTACTGCTGATCTCGTCTTTCATTTTTCTCTTTTTGCCACTGTTTCTAATACCCATTTGATTTTTTAGTTCATTTAAATCAGAAAATGAATCGGTCTGGTTTAATTTATTCTCTAAGTCTTTATAATAATTGTACTTAGACTGACTTTCTTCAAGTAAGATTTGCGATTTTTCATAATTGATTTTTTCATCTTTCGCTTTTTCAAAATACTTGTCTATGTTTTTTTGCGGTGAAAGTTTGGTATCCAGCGTAACTTTTACCGATTCACCGGTGTTGTAATCTTCTACTTCAACCGTTTCCATTCCGCGATTTAATCTATATATATTCGCAAGCAGTAATTCTCCATTTCTTCGGTATATGCTCTCTTTCGATCCTTGATCAAGACGGTTTCGGAGTTTGTTAATCTTGTTGGATAGCTTTTCTAAATTGGCTTCAATCTCATGATTAATTACTTTTTCTTCTTTTACTTTTCTTCCCGAATAGTGATAATTTTGAATGAATTTTTGTACCGCATCGTTATAATTATCTAAGATATATTTCTGATTAAATCCATCATGTTTTACAAAATTATTCGGTGAAAAACTCGTTTTACCGTCTAATTCACCTATTATTATATCTTGATACAATATCATCTTTAAACTGCTCTGGAATTCTTCGGAAATCAAAGATTCATCTTCACCAGCCGTAATGCCAACATTTTGTATCAATTCTTTCGGAACGAACGGAAATGACTTTCTCAGATTTTTAAGGTCCTCGAAGGATTTTGGATTAATAAAATGTGCTTGGTTATATCCTTTGATGAAATTAAGCTTGCTGATTTCAGTGTGTAATTCGGCAAGTGTGGCATGCTCCTTTTTCTGAAAAGCTTCGGCTGTTTTTTCTGAAAACATCACGACATTAGAACTTCCTCCTCTTATCAGAAAAAACAGAGATGAAAATTCGAGTTCTATTTTGATTATTCTGTCATTTTCAGCGATCGATAAATCAACAATTTTTGAGGGAAGAAATGAATCGAAAAAGTTTATGGTATTTTTTTTAGCTTTCCTGTGATCGGACCGAAGCAAAAAATAGGGGAGGTGGGGAACACATGACAAAATCAGATGATCGAAAGTTTCGTGCTCCGATTCTAATCGAATAAAAATTTGATCTTTTTCTTGCGTGTAAATTTCGTAAATCGCTTTTCCGATTAATTTTTCTCGAAGCTCAACAATTCCCCGGTTAAGATAAAAATAATTCTTAAACATTATTTCGATTCAAAAATTACGCTCAGATGACGTTTCCTCATAAACACTCCTTATCAATTCCTTTTCAGCTTCCGATAATACAATTTTCCTTCGAGCCATAACTTTTTCTGCAACTTCTAAAGCTTTTTCAATTTTATATTCCATTAGTTCATCAGCTCCACCCCATGCAAACGAAGGCACATATTTAGGTGGAAATCCGCTCCCAAAAATATTTGAAGAAAGTCCGACAACCGTTCCTGTGTTAAATTGTGTCCCAATTGCCGATTTAGAATGATCACCCATAGTTAAACCCACAAATTGCAATCCACTGTTTACACTCTCACCATTTATCACAACAGAAATATTTCCATAATTATTTTTGAGATCGGAATTATTTGTTCCCGCACCGAGATTAACCCACTCGCCAAGCACAGAATGTCCTAAAAATCCGTCGTGTTGTTTATTCGAAAACCCCTGAATAATTGAGTCTTCAACTTCACCGCCAATTTTACAAACTTCACCAATATTCGTATTATGATAAAGAGTTGCTCCCATTTTAATAATCGAATCTTTGCCGATAAAAGCAGGTCCCATCACCACCGCATTGTGCAGAATTTTTACACCTTTGGAAATATAAATTGGTCCGTCGGTCGCATCCAATATTACACCGGGTTTTAATTCAACCTTTTCACCTAAAAAGATTGAGTCTTCTTCAATGAAATGAACACCGTAGTATTGTTCTTTTAGGAATTTTTTACTTGATTTCACCAACCTTTTATAATCTGCGAGCAGTTCAAATTCGTTATTTGATATCAAATCCCACGGATAATTAATAAATACCGCCGAATCAATCTTTTCAGCATTTAAGCCAGCATTTTTAATATTGGCATTTCCTTCGGAATCAAAAACATCTTCTGATACATTCTTTAAACATAAAGCAACAGTGTCCTCATTTTGTACGATTGCATTTCCGGGCTTCAGTGCTTTGATTTTTACTGATAGCTTATAATCAATCAACAGTCTGCCGTTAATAAATATTATTTCTTTGGAAGGAAAATCGTTTACAACGATGCCGGAATTTTTCTCTTTTGTAACATTTTCAAGAGGATTTCTTACATGCAGCAGTAACTCAGCACCTTCAAAATAATATTCAACTTTTTTTCTAAGCGAAAGTATTCCACATCGTAAATCATAAACCGGTCTTAAATAAACAAGTGGATTAAGATTACGTACTTTTTGGTCTTCAAATAAACAAATGGTCATGTTCAAACTCCTTCAAGAATTGGAAAAGTCTTTCAAAAATAAAAAAACCGGATACAAATAAAATATTTGCACCCGGTTTAATTTTAGATTTTTCGGAAATTAGTGAGATCCGGTATGCTCCCTAATAATTTCTTTCAACCATTTTAACAGCATAAAAATTAATGCTGCGCCAATAAGTGCTCCGACAAAATTAATCATAAAGAAGAAGACTTTATTATCAATTCCGCCCCATAAGCCGGAAAGTACTCCGGAGAGTTTATTTCCAATCGCTGTTGCCAAAAACCATCCGCCCATCATCAGTGCTGTAAGGCGTGGAGGACTTAGTTTGGAGACTAAAGCAAGTCCCATCGGTGATAAACACAGCTCACCGATTGTAACAACACCGTATGTCAAAAAGAGCCAAAAGGCAGAACTTTTCACCTCGCCGTTTTGAGAAGCGAGTACGGCAATCATCATCACAACAGTGGAAAGGGCAGTGATCAACATACCCCAACCAATTTTACCGGGCGTGGAGGGTTCTTTTTTCCTCCGCCTTAAAATATTAAAGAATCCAACTACAACCGGCGTTAAAACAACCACGAAGAACGGATTTATAGACTGAAATATTTCTGTAGAAATTAACTTGAGGCTTTTTCCTTCTTCAGGCCAATTCTCTTTTGCCAGATTATTAAAGTACGGATCCGGCCCAATTTCGGTTACGATTTTTCCATCGTCTCCGGTAACAGGAACACCATGAGCATCAAGTTGAGGTACAACTCGGGGAGAAGTATCAACTTCTTGGGTCAAATTAAAAGTATCCGAAAATCCTTCCAAAACTGTAGGCATAGTTCGATCGGTATACCTTTCCGCCCAAATCGTTAGAGCGGAACCATTTTGATGGAAAATTGCCCAAAAAATAATAACAACACCCATAACCGCGAGTAAGGCCGCGATTGGTCTTTTATCCTTTTCGCCTGCTTTAATCCAGAGAGAAGCGTAAAAATATATTATCGGTAAAGAAGCAAAAAGAAATGCATCGGTTGATTGAGAGCCTAGTATCGGTTCTCCAAAAAGTAAAGTTGGAACGATCCAGCCGATAAATCCGGCTGCCAATGCCGGAATAAAAATTGTACCGAGCAATTTCGGTAGAGGAGTATCTTCAGGTTGAGTCGGTTTAATAACATCAGCTTCTTTAACATGTTTTTGTCCTGCCCAAAACCAGATCAATCCTAAAAACATCCCAATTCCGGCTGCGGCAAATGCATATCCCCAACCATATTGATTTCTTAGATAGGCCGCGACAAAATTACAGACAAAGGCGCCGACGTTTATTCCCATATAGAAAATATTAAACCCCGAGTCTTTATAATCTCTGAACCGATCATCATTATAAAGATTGCCAACTAAAGTGGAAATATTTGGTTTGAAAAAGCCGTTTCCGATAATTATTAGTCCAAGTGAGAAAAAGAAAACAGTGTCGCCGGGAATAGCCAGCATAATATATCCTACTCCCATTAGTGCGCCACCAATTGTGATAGAAAGGCGGTATCCGAGCACTCTATCGGCTAACAATCCGCCTAAAAATGGTGTTAAATAAACCAAAGCGAGGTAAGTACCATAAACGTCAGCAGCTTTGAAATCACTAAAGCCCATTCCATCCGGGTCGATCATATAAAGTGTAAAAATACCGAGCATGAGGTAGAAACCGAATCTTTCCCATAATTCAGTAAAGAAAAGCACTGGAAGACCCTTCGGGTGATTTTTAAACATAATTGCTCCTTTTGTTGATTAAAGGTTGAGGAAGGAAATTACTTATACTAATCATTAATTATTATGCAGTAATTTGTAAGTGAAAGACGAAAAGATATTATTATTTTGAGATAAGTAAAAGAAATAATTATTATTTTCTGATCGTAATGAATTTAGTTTCCTTGATCATCTTCATCAAAAAGCTTCGTAATTAAATGAAAAAACTACTTTTAAAAATGATAAAAATCGGATTTTACACGATAATTCCGATAATCGGATTTTTAGTTATTATGGATCTCGTTGTAATGCCCTGGCTGGTTTCTTCTCCAACTACAATTGTCCCTAATGTTGTTGGTATGAGTAAAGAACAGGCTTTAAATCTTATAGTTGAGAGTGATCTGAATCCGATTGAAGAAGGGATAAAATTCGACGAAAAATTCAAGAAGGGAGATATAATTTTTCAGAAACCGGAAGCGGGATCGGAGGTTAAAATCAACCGTAGAATTTACATTTGGGTAAGCGGCGGAGAGCCTTTGATAACGATGCCTGAGCTTGAAGGGAAATCAATCCGAGATGCAAAAATTACTATCGAAAAATACAATTTGATCGTCGGAGAAATTGAATCTGTTCGTTCAGAGTTTCCTGCAGATATTATCGTTGAACAAAGCGTTCCAAAAGGAGATAATGTAGCCAGAGGAACTGAGATTAATCTAAAAGTTAGTGTCGGACCACGAGTGGGAATGGTCAGGGTTCCAAATTTGCTTGGTAAATCTAGAAAGGAAGCTGAAACAATCCTTCAGCGAAATTCGCTTGCGGTGGGAGAGATTTATTTTCAGAGATCGAATGACCTTCTCCCGAACACTGTAATTAGTCAGATCCCAAGCGAGGACGCAATTGTAAAAGTTGGTTCAACCGTCGATTTAACAATTATAAAATTTGGTTCAAATTAATATGAAATTTATCGCTCCTTCTATATTGGCCTCCGATTTCAGCAACCTTTCGAAGCAGATTCGTTCTGTAGAAATGGGGGGCGCCGACCTCATTCATTGTGATATTATGGATGGCAAATTTGTACCCAATATTTCTTTTGGTCCGGTGATTGTTAACGCAGTGAATCAAGCAACAAAGTTGCCGCTTGATGTTCATCTGATGATCGAGAAACCGGATGATTATCTTGAAGCATTTGTTAAGGCAGGAGCCGATTCACTTACCGTACATCAAGAGGAAGTCGTTCACCTTCATAGAACAATATCAAAAATAAAGCAGTTGGGAGCAAAAGCCGGAGTTGCTCTAAATCCTTCCACACCGCTTGAGAGTCTTTCGGAAATTTTACATGAATTGGATCATGTTTTAATAATGTCAGTTAATCCGGGTTTTGGCGGTCAAAAATTTATCGAAAATTCCGTTTCAAAAATTTCTCGGCTTTCTGAAATGCGTAAAAAACACAGATTACATTTTCTAATTCAGGTCGATGGTGGTATTGATTCTTCAAATATAAAAAAGGTATCTGATTCCGGTTGTGATGTATTTATCGCCGGTTCATCAGTATTCGGAGCGGAAAATATTACTGCCGCCGTAATTGAATTGAAAAACCTGATTGATTAATTTAACCTAAAATTGATTTACCAACTCGTCAATATATCGCTCCCTGAAGTATTTAAACGCTACAGCGATAAATATAACATTTTTAAAGATTTGCTTTCAAATGATCTTAGAGCGTTGGAAATCCGCTATATCGAGAAGAAACTGGCGGATGATCTGATGAAAATTTATCTTGAAAAGAAAGAAATCTGCTACAAAATTGTCAACAATGATAATACTGTTAATCTTCTCGCACTTGGCAATTTTTCGATTTTGCATGAAATTTCGAAAGAGATTATTCCTCTTGGATACGAAGATCTTGGCTTTAAAATAAACCGCCTTTTTCATAATTATTCTGATTATTCAACTAAAAGTATTACGATTGCCGGAAGAGAATTCGATTTAACAAAATCATATTCGGTCGGAATTTTAAACGTAACGCCGGATTCTTTTTCCGATGGCGGCAAATTTTCAACGGTTGATAAAGCGTATCGACGAGCATTATTTATGCTGAGATCGGGGATTGATATTTTAGATATCGGCGGTGAATCTACCAGACCGGGAGCAAATCCGGTTGATGAAGATTTGGAGATCGAGAGAGTAATTCCCATAATTCGAAAAATCTTATCGAAACGGCCAGAGACACTAATTTCAGTGGATACAACAAAAGCGAAAGTCGCGGAACTTGCCCTGGAGAGCGGAGCAAAGATTGTGAATGATATCAGTGCTATGACATTCGATAAAAAAATGATGGGTGTTGTGTCTAAATTCAAAGCCACAATTATGATAATGCATATCAAGGGAACTCCGAAAACAATGCAGGATTCACCAAAATATTCAGATGTAGTGAGCGAAGTGTACGATTTTCTTGCCGAAAGGGTTGCCGAACTGGAAAAAAATCAAATTAATAATATAATCATCGATCCTGGTATTGGATTCGGGAAACGAATTGAAGATAATTATGAATTGCTAAGAAGATTGGATGAGTTTAAAGGAATCGGGAAATCCATCATGGTGGGTGTCTCTCGAAAGTCGCTGATTGGTGATTTATTAAAAGTTAATATCAGAAACCGGGACAGTGCTACTTCATCCCTTGAGTTATATTCGATTATGAACGGAGCACGTTTTTTTAGAACACACAACGCCAAAATTGCCGCACATACAAAAAAGATGGCTCAGGCATTGTTAAATCCATACGAAATATCTAATGTTTGAGTTATTTAAAATCGGATTCATCAGTTTTACCATCGTCGATTTATTCGATATTGCGATAGTATCCTTTCTGATCTATAAGTTATATGAACTAACCAAAGGAACTATTGCCGCTCAGATATTTCTCGGTCTAATCTTTGTTTTAGTGTTGTCATTTCTTGCCCAGGCAGCTAATTTCCTTGCACTCGGTTATTTACTCCGGCTGATAACAGATATTTGGGTAATTGCGTTTATTGTGCTATTCCAACCGGAAATTAGAAGAATTTTAATAGTTCTCGGAAGAAATCCGTTTTTGAGGTTATTCCTCAAAAGCGAGGAACGGAGCACATCCGATATACTTGTTGAGGTAGCTTTCGATATGGCTCAATACCAACACGGAGCACTTATGGTAGTGGTTAAATCAACCGGAATAAAAGGTGTTGTTGAAACCGGAGAACTGTTAAATGCTAAAGTAAATCATAATTTACTCCGATCGATATTTTTCCCGCGTTCACCGTTACATGACGGTGCCGTAATTATCCGAAATGATATTATTGAAGCCGCGAGATGTACATTGCCTCTCACGTCTGCTACAAAAATCAGTGGACGTGATTTAGGAATGCGGCACAGAGCCGGACTGGGGATTTCCGAACAAGCGGATGTAATATCAATTATTGTCTCCGAGGAAACCGGAAGTATTTCGATCGCAGAGGATGGAGTGCTCGAAGTTGGACTCTCGCGCGACAAACTAAGACGAAGACTTGAAAGTAGTATGCAAATGTCTAGAGAAAAAGGTTGGAAGGGCGTATTTGACCATTTTACAAAAATCAAAAAATAAAACGATCGCCATTGTTCCATTCTTTAATGAAAAAGAATCTCTTCCTCTTTTGACAAGTTCGCTGCTAGCCTATGTCGATCAAGTTATTTTTATTGATGACTGTTCGGATGATGGGGGATCGTTGGTAATTCCCAAATCAGAAAAAATTATTCTCCTTAAAAACGATAAAAATTCGGGCAAAGGTTTTTCCTTAAAAAGGGGATTTAAGCGCGCAATTGATTCAGGAGCGGAAGTTTTTATTACAATCGATTCAGACCTTCAGCATCCACCCGAACACATACCCGGATTGTTAACTGAATTGGAAACGTGTGATATTGTAATAGCGAATAGAATAAACCGAAAAACGATGCCGTTTCACCGAAAGTTGAGCAATTATTTAACCAGTAAACTATTGTCACTAAAATTGGGAACAGAGATAAAGGACAGTCAGTGTGGGTTTAGAGCTTTCAGGGTGAATTCGATAAAAAATATTTCATGGAGAAGGAATGATTTTCTTGCAGAAACTGAAATCATTATAAATGCTGTTAGATGCGGATTATTGGTTGGATTTGTAAACATCCCAACAATTTATAATTCCAATAATAGTAAAATGAAACATTTTGCAACCACGATCGGGTTTATTAAATTGATCCTAAGTAATTCTAAGGAAAATTAATTCTAATTCGTCTCATTTTTTACTAACTTTTGACTTATTTAAAATGTTGTTATCCGTCTGGAGATCGTTAATCAAAATTTATGGCAAGAATAATCTCAATAGCTAATCAAAAAGGGGGAGTTGGTAAAACAACAACCTCAATCAATCTTTCGGCTTCAATCGCGGCAGCGGAATATAAAACACTTTTAATTGATATTGATCCCCAAGGGAATTCTTCATCCGGTATTGGAATCACAGCCGATAAATCGATTTATGAAGTTATCGCCGGTTCTGAAGAAGCGGCAGACTGCGTTCAAACAACTTACATCCCATATCTTGATATTTTACCCGCGAATATAAATTTGGTCGGTGCTGAAATCGAGCTGGTTTCAATGGAAAAAAGAGAATTTATACTTCAAGAAGCCGTTCAAAGCCTGAATGAAAAATATGATTATATTTTTATCGACTGTCCTCCTTCCTTAGGACTTTTAACTTTGAATTCGCTTGTTGCTTCAAATTCAGTAATAATTCCCGTCCAATGTGAATATTTTGCTCTTGAGGGATTGGGTCAGCTTTTAAACACAATTAACATCGTAAAAAAACATTTTAATGAAGACTTAATAATCGATGGTGTGGTATTAACGATGTACGACAGCAGGCTGAGAATTGCAAATCAAGTCGTAGATGAAGTGAAAAAATATTTTGGCGAGAAAGTATTTGATACATTGATTAGCAGAAATGTAAGAATAGCAGAAGCTCCAAGCCACTCAAAACCGGTCCTAATGTATGACGCGATTTCTTCGGGAGCGAAAAACTACATTTCTTTGGCAACAGAGTTAATTAGACGAACACAACAATTAGAACAAAAATCCACAGATGAGTAAAATAAAACCAGGACTTGGGCGGGGCTTAGACGCTTTAATTAATCCTGAAGCGGTGATTAATTCGAACAAGTTATCAACCAAAACCAATATTGAAGAACTATCTAAAGATGATGGCAAGTCCGTAAATATATTGGCAAAAATTCCGGTTAATCTGATTTCCAACAATCCTTATCAACCAAGAACCGAATTTAATCCCGAAGCGCTTGCCGATCTTACAAAGTCGATTTTAGAAAACGGTTTAATTCAGCCGGTTACGGTAAGAAGGCTTGACGAGACAAATTATGAGTTAATTTCCGGTGAGAGGAGATTAAGAGCTTGTCGAGAAATCGGTTATAAAGAGATCCCGGCATATATTATAAAAGTTGATTCTAAAGAAGCAATTTTAGCACTTTCATTAATTGAAAACATCCAACGGGAAGACCTTAATCCGATTGAAGTTGCTGTCGCTTATAAAAGATTGATGGAGGAATGCTCACTTTCGCAAGAAGAAATTGCCGAAAGAGTCGGCAAAAATCGATCTACCGTTACAAACACAATTCGTTTATTGAAATTACCTGAAGAAATTCAAAAAAGTTTAATACAGGGAGAAATATCCGCCGGTCATGCGAGAGCACTTATAACAATTAATAATCGTGAATTCCAATTGGCGATATTTAGAAATATTGTAAAAAATTCCCTAACCGTTCGAAAAGTAGAAGCTCTTGTTCAGGAAATGTCAAAACCGGCTAGCAATAAACCAAAAGAACAGAAAAAAACTGAAGGGAAAACCAGATATTCAATATCGAAAACAGATATTGAAAATAAATTACGCTCAATTTTAGGAACAAAAGTATCTTGCAGTCAGAAAAAGGATGGAACCGGTGAACTTAAAATTGAATTTTATTCCAACGATGAACTTGAAAGACTTTTTGATCTGCTCAGTCTAATTGAAGACGCCAACATTTAAAATATTACTCACGCTGTTATTCTTTTTATCGCTTTCGTTTTCATTGGCACAAAACGAACTTGTTCAGGATTCCACCGTCATAAGTGAAGATTCAACATTCGTTATGACAAAATCACCCTGGGGAGCGGTTGGAAGAAGTGCCATTTTGCCTGGATTCGGTCAATTCTACAACCAATCATATTGGAAAATTCCGATAATTTGGGGTTTAATAGGTTATTATACTTACGGATGGATTTCGAGTGATAACAATTACGAATTGTATCGGCAAGCATATATTGATAGTGAATTTAAAACAGAAGGTTATAAAGATTTGAGAGAGCTTTACCGAGATCAGAGGGATTTGTTTGCGGTTTATTTTGCCTTAACTTATTTACTCAATTTGGTGGATGCGTATGTAGATGCGCACCTGTTCGATTTTAATGTTAGCGAAGATTTGCGCAGTGGTACTCCGCAATTAAATATGAGGATGAGGTTTTGATGAAGAATAGCGTGAAATGTGGTAATTGCGAATCGGAAAATTCATTTTACCGACATATTTGCACCAATTGCGGTGCTTATATAAGAAAAAGAATTGAAAATGTAGATTTCTGGCAAACGGCATGGCGCATTTTCGAATCCCCAAAAGATACACTTTCAAATATCGTGTTTGCCGATCATAAAAATTTCAGTGTTGTTTTGAGCATTCTTCTTGGAGTTAAAATATTCCTACTTGCATCGTCACTACGGGCAGCACTAGGAGTAAATCAATTAGAAGTAGGGAATTACGAGATAAATATAATTTTATCAATTGTCGGAACTTTGGGAATTCTTGCGCTATTTTCGGTTTGCCTTCGATGGCTTTTTAAAATGCTAAAAATTGAAACACGATTTAAGGATAATTACGCACTTCTCATCTATTCTTTCATTCCTATACTTTTCGCTTTTTTCTTCTTATTTCCGGTTGAGTACGCGTTATTCGGTCAGTATATGTTAACGTTTAATCCATCTCCGTTTCTAATTCGATCCGGCGCTGCTAACGCTTTGTCACTAATCGAAGGTCTCATGGTGATTTGGACATTATTTTTGTTGTTCATGGCGGTCAAAATCCAATCGGATTCACTAATTTTAAGTGTGGTTTTAACGCTTTTTATATCCGGAATTATCGGCGCCGGATTAATCTTTTTCCCTTTAATTTAGTTTTACCGTAAATATTTTTCGACCAAAATGCCATATCTCAATCCTTTACTACTTACGGTAAGTCTTTTTATTTCAGCAAGTTGCATGATTTGTTTAAGTATAATAATTCCGGCTAATAAAAGATCGTCCCTTCCTTTTGTTACATTGCCGAATTGATTTAGAATTTGCTCATTACTTTTTAATTTAACAGAATTATACAATTCGAATAACTGATCTTGTAAAATTTCACTTCCTTCAACAATTTCCTCATCAAATTCTTTCCGGTTTTGCAGCAAACATGAGAGAGTAGTTGGTGTTCCCGCAACCGCAATAGCTTCGAATTGACCGGGCAGGACTTTTGACAAATCTCCAAATTTATGCTCAACATGCTCCAACATTTTTAGTAATATTTTTTCTTCCGCCGGTGTATCAATTATAAATTTTTCGGTTAACGATACAACACCAACATCAAAACTTTTTGAAAATAATATTTCATTTTTATTACCAAGTATTATTTCCGTGCTTCCACCGCCAATATCAATTAACAGTTTGTTCCCGTGGGAAACCGTTGCGGAATAAGCGCCTAAGAAAGTTAATTCGGCCTCTCGCAATCCCGAAATAATCTCGATATTAATTCCTATTTTTTCGTTTAATTGATGAATAACCTGATCACTATTCGAGGCAATTCTAAAAGCATTTGTAGCCAGAGCGTGCACGCGCTTGCAATTGTAGTTTTGGATGATATCAGAATATTTGTATAAGACTTCCTCTAACTTTTGTATTTGTAACACATTAAAAGGCGCTCCATTAACCAAACCTTTACCAATTCTTGGAATTAGGTATCGACTTTCCAGTTCTTTTAATTGCTTTGATTGTTCATCTAGTTTGCATATTAACAGAATTACAGTATTTGTTCCAATATCAATTGAGGCAACATTCATAGTAAATGACTATTTTTGGTTTTTAAGAGTCTCAATCTTATATAAATTAAAGCATTAATGAAACTAAAAGAAAAAGAATTTGAAGCCACTTTGCAGGACTTGAAGTCACTTGCAGCACAAATGGGTGCCAAAGTCAGATTCGAAAGAGGAGACTTTAAGGGTGGTTATTGCTTGTTAAAGACGGATAAAATTATTGTGATTAATAAACTAGCTAATTTTCAAAGGAAAGTTAAAACACTTGCCGCAGCACTGAATGAGCTCGGAATAGATGAGATGTATCTTACACCTAAATTAAGGGAAGTAATTGAAGAAATGGACGATGGTCAATGAAAATATTAGTGATTAACGGACCAAATCTCAATTTTCTCGGAAAACGAGATCCATCGCAATACGGGAAGGAGAGTCTGGTTGATTTGGAAATATTTCTGACCAAAAAACACCCCGAGGATAAATTCGAGTTCATTCAATCCAATTATGAAGGGGAAATCATCGACAAAATCCAAAAAGCGTCATCTTTTTTTGATGGATTGATTATAAATCCCGGAGGGTACTCGCACACCTCAGTAGCGATCAGAGATGCTCTTGAAATTTGCACGATACCAAAAATCGAAGTTCATTTATCAAATCTTGCCACACGTGAAGATTTTAGACATGTTTCCATAACGGCAACCGCTTGTAACGGTTATCTGAGCGGATTCAAATTTAATGGCTATTCAGCAGCTGTACACTTAATCAGCCTAATAATAAAGCAATAGCTATATCGTTTCATTTCAACGATTTATCTTTTCTCATTAAACAAAAGATTTAATCAATCATTCTAACTTGATACTTTAATTGAAATTATATACTTTTATTAAACATTTAATAAAAGTGTTATATGAAAGACTTTGGCTTAAAAAAATTGTATTACTCGATAAGTGAAGTAAGTAAACTCACAGGTCTTGAACAGTATATTCTCAGATATTGGGAAACTGAATTCGATCAATTGAAACCGGCTAAAAATAGAGCAGGGAATCGAATTTATACAAATAAAGACATTAAATTGATTATTAAAATTAAAGAGCTGCTCCGAGAGGAAAAATATACGATAGAAGGTGCAAAAAAAATACTTTTAGAAGGTGGCTCAATTCCTACAAAAGTTGTTAGTGAACCTAAAATCAGAGAAGAAGCAGCAATTTCAAAAACTAAGGAACACGTCACAAAAGAACCATCATTAAAAGAAGACCTTGAAGAGATCAAAGGCTTTTTATTATCTTTACAACAACAATTAAAATAATTATCGGAACGTGGCGCAGCCCGGTAGCGTACTTGACTGGGGGTCAAGTGGTCGCAGGTTCAAATCCTGTCGTTCCGACTCAAAAAACCTTGATTACAGCTTGTTTTCAAGGTTTTTTTATGTCCACACTTTTTTTAATCTCATTTGTAATGATCTATATAGGGCTTTTTAGGGATATTTTGGGATTTAAATAAGCACATTTTAGGCACATTTTTATCTGTCTAAATATCTTCCAGGTTGAAAGGCAGAATTTTATTGAAGAATTGCACTTTAGTATCTATTTCATCTCTGATCCGATTCATTTTAACTTCAGCATAGTGTTCTAATAGTATTCTTACATCTGTATGACGAAGTAAAGACTGGACATCGTGTGGACTCAAACCGCTTTCGAGTAAATATGTTGCAAAAGTTTTTCGAAATTGCTTCATCTGATATTTAAATATAATTGTCTCATCATTTTTTTCTTTTCTAAGATTTTTTTCAATCGCTTTCATTGATCTTCTCCAGGCGGATTGATAACCTTCATAGTTTTTATAGTAATTAAATAATAATCCAGAATTCCTTTCTCCGATGAGTCTCTTTAAAAAAAATCCAAATTCTTTGTAAAGTGGGATGATTTCATTTTGTCTCTTAGCTTTTTGATTCTGGATCCGAAGGAATTTAAGATTAAAATCTATATCACTGATTTTTACGGTAAGTGCTTCATTTGATCGCACCCCAGACATAAGAAGAAATAAGTTATAATAAAATAAATAGGGTTGGTGTTTCTTTATATATTTAAATATCCTATTCATATCTTCAAAAGGAATCGATCTTGGTTTTACTTTTTCAGCTCTGATGGCGTAAATTGGATTCTCCTTAATCCACTTTTGTTTTATGAAAAAATTGAATATCGCTCTCAAATGACGTGAATAAATCGCCTGAGAGTTTTGAGAAAGTTCTTTCGTATCAAGATAAAATTCAAATTTTTCCATATCGAATTCGGTATACTTGGAAACTTGTTTATCATCAGCTATTTTGATCAAATATCTTACTGCAATTTTGCAATTAGTAATCGAAGACACAGATAATTTCTCATTCTTTCGATAACCTTTTGTTTGAAGATAAGATTGGAATGCACTACTCAGATTTTTGCTCCCACCGTATTGGGAGGTATAGCGTGATTGGAATAAATTTAATTTCCTCTGCGCCTCAATTTCTTTACAAATTTCACGTGCTTCCTTTCTGTGGGTTTTCAATCCTTTTAGGAGTGGAATGACAATTCCATTGACTCGGACATACTTATTGGTTGAAACTCTAACTTGCATACCGTCAGCGTCATAATACTGAATCCAAATGTACTTTGAGTTTTCTCTTTCGTACCAATTAGCCATAGTTGAAATTCTCTGTGGTTTTGAGATTTTCATCAATAGGTATGCTAAAGTGAATCGTAACATATTTTTCAAATATCTCAATTCGGGAGATTGTTTTTTTAATCACACTGATATTTATTTGTTTTTTTGAAATTCTGAATGGTATATCATCGGGAGATAGGAGGGAGTCAATCTGATCGATTATCTTTTTTCTATCCTTTTTTAACGACTTGATTTCTTCATCTACCATTTCTTTATTAGTGAATAAGTTTTTCTCAATCATCAAAAGGCTTGTAATCTTATCCTGAATTTGTGACATCCGATTGGTAAACAGTTCGGTACTTTTTCGATTATATTCTGTTAGTTGTTTTAATAGGAGGGGATTATTTAAAATTTGGGAAAGGTTATTAATTACAATATCATCAACTTTTGATTGTTGAATTAGTTTTGATTCAGGACAGTAATCGGCTCCGCGAATCTGCTTATCTGAACATCGGTAATAGTAAATTTCACCGACATTTTTCTTTGTTTTTGCCGATTTAACAGCTCCTCCGCAATATCCGCACTTTAGGATGTTTTGTCCGGTTAGTAGAGAATCTCGTTTCCGGTGATGTTTTGACTTTTCCCGAGAAAGCTCGATTTTTCTTAAATCATGATATTGACTTTTATCAATGATGGGCTCCCAATTTGCCCCTGGTTTATCATCTATGATTCCAGCGGCAAATGCAATTCGGTCTTTTGACAGGAGATTTGAAATCGTTGTGTAATTCCACATTTTCCCTCGCCTTGTCTTAATACCGTGTCTATTCAATTCTTTAGCGATTTCTAAAGCAGATTTATTCGCTCGGGCCAAGGAAAAAATACTCAATAGTATTTCATTTTCATTCTGGTCTATATCTAATGATTTATTCGCGGAATTATAACGGTATCCATAAGGGGGAACATATCCACTCCAATATGCTTTTTTACTTGATTTACTCATGAAGTACTCCACATTTGCCTGTTGTCAACAAAATAGTATCCAAATATAAAAAAAATAGTTGAAAAACTAACATAAAATTATGTATTGTTGTTAACATATGTATAAGAGTAATTTACAAATCCACTTTTGAGAAGAATGAAAAGTGACTCTAAGTCATTTTCTTTCTTGAATCTGTGAGTTGTCATTAAATCCAGAAAAGAATGAGGATTCTATGAAAGTAAGAATATCAGAAAACTTTAAGCCATTTCGGGTCCGCCATCGAGACAAATACTACTACATTCTTAATAATTTGTTTGAGAGGAGCAATTTTGTCAAATCATACGAAGAAGATGACTTTTTACCTCTCAATTCTGAAATTCTGAAGCGCATATTAGGGGGTAGGTACAAAGAATACGTCAAAGAGCTACTATTGGAAGGTTATTTAGAAACTGATAACCGATACATCTGTGGAGAAAAGTCGATGGGATACCGTTTATCAGAAAGATATCTGGCTTCAAAAATGAAAAGGGATATATTAGTGGACAAAAAAATCATTGAAAAAGTTTGGAATTTCAGAGAAGAAAAAATTCAAGAAGCTATACAAAACATTAATCATGAATTCGTTTACAATAATCTGCAAAAATTGGAAATTCATCATTCCAATGCTCTAAATGATATAAATTCTCAATTGGAAAAAGGGTTAATAACATTAAATAGCTACAATTTTCAAAAATTATCAATAGAAAAAATTGCCGAAAAAAATATTCATTTTAGCCTCGGCAAAAAAAGTGGGCGCATTTTTCACAATGTTTCAAGTTTAAAGAAAACGCTCCGACAATACTTGCACTTTTCATCAAATCATCTTGTTGAAATCGATATTAAGAACAGTCAACCGATATTATTTGCATCACTTTTAGACAAATACTGCAATTGTGATAACAACAATCAAACAATAACATCATATCAGGTTTATAAACAAACGATGTCTCTACAAGGAACAACTCCCTATGTTCACCAAAAGGATATAGATTTGTCCTATTTAACAGCGGATGTATTATTCTATAGAAAGCTTGTTGAGGAGGGTACATTGTATGATTATCTGCGTGATCTCTTAAAATTAAAAGATATGTCTAAAAGTGAGCTGAAAAAACATATATTAAAAACTATTTTTTATGCCAAGAATTCATATACCACTAATGATTTTTTGATCTTTCGTGGAGTGTTCCCGACTGTAGCTGGCGCAATCAAATATTTTAAGAGGCATGACTATCGGAATCTTCCAATATTACTTCAGCGGATCGAAGCTGAATTAATGTTTAATGATGTAATCTCCGAACTTAGAAAGAAAGGAATCTATGCAATTACAATACATGACTCAATTCTAACATTATATGAATTTGCTGACTATGTTAGTGAATTAATGAGAGATTGTGTTTTTAGAAAAACCGGGTTGCGTGCCAGGGTTACAAAAGGGAGTATTACTCCTATCCTTAACAATATCTCGATCCCAGATTCATATTATAATTAAAAGGATATCATTTCGTGATAGTGAAATTTAATTGAATTTTGAATTTTCACTCTGATCTTGAGGTTCAACCGTATTAGATTTTTTTATGTTGAGTTAGAATAGAAAAAACTATCAATTTGCTTAAATCTGATGATAGTACAGTTTGAAAAGACTATTCTTTGTTTGATAACAGCTGTTAATTTGAATAACAATAAACATATTGCGCAAATATTTTCTCTATTCGTCAAATCGAGGGGTTGGCAAAAATAATACTCGTATTGATATTTTTGTCAATTTGCAGCAAAAATAACACCGTATTTTAAAACTGTTTCTTCTAAAATGCGTGAATTTGGCAACAGTAACTAAAGAAAATTTAATAATAATCATATTCTTAAATAGATAGATTGAGTCGATAATATTTGAAATATTTAGAAATTTTTACATAAATTTAATTTATTCAATTAAACAGATTCTGGATAATCGTGTCTGATAAGAAAACTCTCTCCGAACGGGATATTTGTACAAAATATGTTACTCCTGCAGTAACATCTGCCGGTTGGGATATAGATTCGCAAATCCGTGAAGAAGTTAGTTTTACAAATGGACGTATTATAGTCCGTGGTAAGATGTTCAAAAGGGGAGAGACAAAACGGGCAGACTACATTCTTTATTACAAGCCCAATATTCCAATTGCAATCATCGAGGCAAAAGACAACAAAAATTCAATCGGTGCTGGAATGCAGCAAGCTCTTAGATATTCAGAAACACTGCACATACCTTTTGTTTTTTCCTCAAATGGCGATGGTTTCCTTTTTCATGATAAAACAAATGAGGAACAACCGGAAATCGAATTATCGATGAATAATTTTCCATCACCGAAAAAACTTTGGGAGAAGTATTGTGTTTGGAAGGGATTTGACTCACCGGAAAAAAAGGAAATTGTAGGGCAAGATTATTATTCAGACGATTCTGGAAAACTTCCAAGATATTATCAATTAGTGGCGATAAATAAATCCGTTGAGGCTATCACAAATGGTCAAGATAGGGTATTGCTGGTGATGGCAACCGGAACAGGAAAGACTTTTACTGCTTTTCAAATTATTTGGAGACTCTGGAAATCGAAGGCAAAAAAGAGGATTCTATTCTTGGCCGATAGAAATATTCTCGTTGACCAGACAATGACAAATGATTTCAAACCTTTCAAAGGTGCGATGACAAAAATTTCCAAACGTCAAGTAAACAAAGCATACGAAATTTACCTATCTCTTTATCAAGCTGTTACCGGATCGGAAGAAGAAAAAAATATATACAAACAATTTTCTCCAGACTTTTTTGATCTAATTGTTATTGACGAGTGCCACAGGGGAAGTGCTGCAGAAGATTCAGCATGGAGGGAGATTCTTGAATACTTCAAATCAGCATCTCAAATTGGTTTAACCGCAACTCCCAAAGAAACTGTTGACGTTTCAAACATAGATTACTTCGGAGACCCCCTCTACACTTATTCCTTAAAACAAGGTATTGAAGATGGCTTTTTAGCTCCGTACAAAGTTGTTAGGATTGATACAGACAAAGATTTAGCCGGATGGCGACCTCCGAAAGGTAAAGTTGATAAATATGGTCAAGAGATTGAAGATCGCATCTACAATCAAAAGGATTTTGATAAAACACTTGTATTGGATAATAGAACAAAGCTTGTAGCATCTAAGATTGTAGAATTTTTAGAGGGAACCGATCCCTATTCAAAAACGATAGTATTCTGCGATAATATCGATCATGCCGAAAGGATGAGGCAAGCGATTGTAAATAGAAATCCCGATAGGGCAAAAGAAAACTACAAATATGTAATGCGAATAACCGGGGATAATGAAGAGGGGAAATTACAATTAGATAACTTCATCACTCCTGAAGAAAGGTATCCGGTAATTGCAACAACTTCAAAATTAATGACAACCGGAGTTGATGCACAAACTTGTAAATTAATTGTGCTCGACCAAAGAATTCAGTCCATGACTGAGTTCAAACAGATTATTGGTAGAGGAACCAGAATAAGAGAAGATTTTGACAAATTCTATTTCACAATAATGGATTTCAAAAAGGCCACAGAACTATTTGCTGATAAAGATTTTGATGGTGATCCCGTTCAAATTTATAAACCAAAACTGGATGAAACTCCGATACCACCAGATGACCCGGCTGAAGGTACTGATGGAGGAATGGAAGCACCTCCAACAAATCCAAATGATTTTATTCCACCAGATATAAATATCGCCCCCAAAGAAGGTGAAAAACCTAAAAAATACTATGTGGATGATGTACATGTTTACGTTGTTGCCGAAAGGGTTCAATATTACGATAAAGATGGAAAGCTTATTACCGAATCATTGAAAGACTACACTAAGAAAACTATCTACAGAAAATACAAATCTCTTGATGAATTTCTGATCAGTTGGACTAATGCAGAAAAGAAAAAAGTGATTATGGAAGAACTTGAAAAACAAGGTGTCTTTTGGGAAGAATTGGCAGATGAAGTAGGGAAAGATATAGATGCATTTGATTTGGTTTGTCATGTAGCATGGGGTAAACCACCTTTGACCAGAAAAGAACGTGCCCTCAACGTAAAAAAGAGAAATTACTTCGAAAAGTACGGTGAACAATCCATTAAAGTAGTTGAAGCACTCCTTGATAAATATTCGAAAGATGGTATTCAGAATATCGAAGGAACTGAAATTCTGACACTTGATCCATTTAACAAACTCGGAACACCTATTGAAATTGTAAGATCAATTGGTGGAAAAGAAAGATATGAAGAACTGATAAAGGAAATGGAAAATGACCTTTATGCTGCATAAATAGGAGTTTTATTTGAGCATTACAACCCTTATTAAATCCATTCAAGACATTATGCGTAAAGACGTTGGTGTGGATGGAGACGCACAACGTATTAGCCAGATGGTTTGGTTAATTTTTCTAAAAATATTTGACGACAAGGAACAAGAATGGGAATTAACAATTCCAAACTATAAATCTCCGATTAGAAAAGATTTACGGTGGAGTAATTGGGCAAAAGACGATGAAGGTTTAACCGGAGATGAATTAATCGGTTTTGTGAATAACACACTTTTCCCCGAACTGAAAAAACTCTCAACAGTTTCCGGTATCTCTCCACTTGGAAAGGTTGTTGGTTCAGTATTCGAAGATGGATACAACTACATGAAATCCGGGAACTTGCTTCGGGAAGTTATAAATAAAATTGAAGAAGATATCGATTTTAACAGAAGCGAAGACCGACATCTTTTTAATGATATTTATGAGAAAATACTAAAGGATTTACAATCTGCCGGAAATGCCGGAGAATACTACACACCGAGAGCAGTAACTCAATTTATGGTGGATATTATTAATCCACAGCTTGGTGAAATTGTATATGATCCCGCTTGTGGAACCGGAGGTTTTCTCACTTGCGCTATCGATAATCTTAAAAAACAAATCGTAAGTAAGGAAGATGAAAAGTTACTCCAAGATTCGATAAGAGGAATTGAGAAAAAACCACTTCCGCACATGTTGGCTATTACCAATATGTTTCTTCACGGAATTGAAATTCCGGTAAACATTAAACATGATAATTCACTTTCCCGACCATTAAAAGATTACGGTCCGGCTGATAGAGTTCATTGCATCGTAACCAATCCTCCTTTTGGTGGAATGGAAGAAGATGGAATAGAAAGTAATTTCCCCAAAGAATTCCAAACAAGGGAAACAGCAGATTTATTTCTCGTCCTGATAATGAATCTTCTTAAAAATAATGGTAGAGCAGCAGTAGTTTTACCGGATGGGACTCTATTTGGTGAAGGAATTAAAACCAGAATTAAAGAAAAACTTCTCGAAACTTGCAATCTCCATACAATTGTTCGTCTGCCAAATGGTGTTTTTAACCCTTACGCCGGAATACGAACCAATCTGTTATTCTTCACAAAAGGTGAACCGACAAGGGAAGTTTGGTACTACGAAATGAAACATCCCCAAGGAGTTAAAAATTACAACAAAACAAGGCCAATACAACTTAGTGAATTTGATGTAATTAAAGATTGGTGGGGGAAAAATACCAAAAAGGGAAGGGATGGAAGGAAGGAAAATGAGAATGCATGGAGAGTTAAGTTTGAGGATATAAAAGCAAACAACTTTAATCTTGATAATAAAAATCCACATTCAGCAGATGAAGATAATGGTGACCCCGAAGAAATTTTAGAAAAGTACAATAAACTGGAACTTGAGATAAAAGAACTGCAAAACAAATTAAAAGATGAATTGAGTGAGGCATTGGGTAATTAATGAATCTACTCTTTCAGAACTTCGAAAAAATAATTGATGCCCCAAATGGAATAACAAAAGCCCGTGAATTGGTTTTGCAACTCGCAGTTCAGGGTAAGCTGACAGAAACAAAAAAGGAAGATTCTATTGACAAATTAATTTTTGCTCTGAATAGTGAAATTTCATCTTTGGTAAGAAGGAGATGCATTAATAACCAGTATTCACTGAATTCGGTTTCACGTATTCCATGGAAGCCGGAATGGAGAATTTTACCACTTAGAAAGTTGTTTTATTCGATTTCGATAAAAAAACATCAGATTAAAACAAATGAATATAAAAATACAGGAAAATATCCAGTAGTCGGTCAAGGAATCGAAAAGATTACAGCTTATTCTGATAATGATAGTAAACTAATTAAGATTCAGAGCCCTCTCATAGTTTTCGGTGACCATACTCGAGAGATAAAGTTTGTCGATTTTGATTTTATCCCCGGTGCTGATGGGACCAAGCTTCTATTACCAATAAATCCTATTAATGCGAAGTATTTTTACTGGGCATTAAAAAGTATTAGAATAGTATCAAAGGGTTACGCAAGACACTTTAAATCGCTTTTAGAGAACAATATTTTGCTTCCCCCACTTCAAGAACAGCACGAAATAGTAAAAAAAGTAAACAGCTTAATGTCTTTGTTGGATGAACTGGAAGAGAAGAAAAACCGCAAAGAAGCAAATAGAATTAAACTTAGCAACTCAGCATTAGACAAACTCACCAAATCCCAAAATGAAAAAGAATTTCAACTAAACTGGAACAGAATCACCCAAAACTTTGAAATACTTTACTCAGTGCCGGAAAATGTAAACAAACTTAAACAGACAATACTTCAACTCGCAGTTCAAGGCAAACTAACCGAACAATGGCGAAAAGAAAACCCGGATGTAGAACCAGCATCAGAACTCTTGAAAAATATAAAAGCAGAAAAAGAAAAACTAATCGCTGAAGGGAAAATTAAAAAGCAGCCTGCCCGCCGTGGTGGGAAGGAATTGCCTGCAATCACAGAAGAGGAAAAACCGTTTAGTTTACCGGATGGATGGGAGTGGGTGAGTCTACAAGATATTTCTACTAAAATTACTGATGGTACTCATAATTCGCCACCTAATCATTCTAAAGGTGACTTTAAATATATATCAGCTAAAGATATAAAGTTAGAAGGTGTAGTTCCGAAAAAAATAACCTTCGTTGAGGCGCAAGTTCATAGGGCTATTTATGAAAGGTGCAATCCAGAATACGGTGACATCCTATATATCAAGGATGGGGCAACTACAGGTGTGGCAACACTAAATAACCTAAAAGAAGAGTTTAGCATGTTATCCAGTGTTGCTTTAATAAAAACATCATCATTTATTATTGAAAAATATATTCTCCTTAATCTAAGATCACCCTACTATTACGCCCAAACCAGAGGTAGTATGACCGGAGTAGCAATTACGAGAGTAACTTTAGCAAAACTAAATGTTTCGAAAATTGCGCTTCCACCAATACTTGAACAAAAGCAAATTGTCAAAAAAGTTGACCAGTTCATGAGTTTATGTAAAAAGCTTGAGGATAAAATTAAGTTAAAGACAGAAGAGCAAGAGAAGTTGGTTGAGGCGGTGGTAAGTAAGTTGGCGAGTTAATAAAATTAGTAAAGGCAATGAAAACAAAAGAATTACACATAAGTCATAAACTAAGTACAATAGATTTTTACAGCAAAGTTTTATTATGGATTTGGATCGCGGGGATAGCGATATCAATTATAACTTTTCTTTATTTACTTATTTTTCAAACTTCAGAATATAATTTTAATCCCACTGTCAAAGGATTTTCTGGTTTTCTCACAATATTTGAATTCCCAATAAAATTACTTACCGCAAGTGTTGTTTGCTTCGGTTTATGGCTTACAATTAAACGAATGGAACAAACTAATGAGCAAATAAGATCAATTACATCTAATAATCGATTTAATAATTTTTATAAGCATAGAGAAGAGTTTCAAAAGAAATTTAAAGAATTTAGTTTTATTGGGAAAATCCAAAGTTACCATGAAAAGCACATAAAGAATAGAGCAATTCCACCCGATAAAAAAATAAAATTTGAATTGAGTATAAACGAATGGGCCTCAAGATTTTATGAAGAGTTTTACTACACTAAGTCAAAAATATTTCAAGATACAATCAACTCGGAAGTAAATGCAAAAGTTTCATTACTGATTTCTGAATTAAAATCTTTACCTAAATCCCAGGGAATTAGTATCCAATATGAGAAAGTGAGTCGTGACGCATTGTACAAAATCTTAGGTAATATTCCGGGAGTTGTTTCAGCAATTACAACATCTTTGGTCAATATTGACAAGTTAGAATTAGAGAATAGTGAATTTGGTGATATAGACAAAGGACTATTTACAAAGCTAAATATAATTTACTGGGCAGTCATTATTTTACAAGATATTCTGATATATGATGGGAGTTATTCAAAAGAAATTAACGACTTTATTATAGATTATAGTGCTTTCAGAGTTGAAAAGGGGTCTTGAAACAAAAGCTATAGAAAAATCAAAAATCAACAAATACTTGACTTTCAACATTTGGAAGACATTTCTTGGAAAGTTATACATGATTATTCTCAAATTATTCGGTTACTGAATACTTTAGCAGAACATAAAGGATTAGATAAAATGATAAAGGAGACAAATCAATTGGACGATTTTACAGTATTCCTTGATATGGATGGAGTCTCAGTAGATTTTGTTGGAGGTGTTAAAAATTTATTAGGTGAACCCGGTAAGACTTTAGACGATTGGGGAATTGAAGAAGCTTATGGTTTTAATGAAGATGGATTTTGGGAAAAGGTTGATACATTTGAATTTTGGTCAACACTTGAACCATATCCGGGATTTGATGACTTCTACAAGAATCTTAACGAAATTGTGTCAAATGTAGTTTACTGCTCCAAACCCAGCAGACATCCAATTAGCGCAAGCGGTAAACTCGAATGGATGCAGATACGCTACGGAAAACGATTTAGAGATTACATACTCACTCCCCAAAAACACTATTTAGCCAAACCAAATACAATCCTTATTGATGATAAAGATAAAAATGTTGAAGATTTCGTAAATGCCGGAGGTAAAGGAATTGTAATACCTCAAACTTGGAATAAGTTCGCTGATTTAGCAGAAATGAGCTGGCCGGACAAATATGATAGAACACTTAAATTGGTTAAAGAATACATGTAATCGGAGCATGCTCCGAAATAATAGTTTGGGTAAATAAATGTATAAGAAAGTAGTAATTGAACAAAGGTTAAAAGAAGCAAAAGGAAATCTGACTGATGAAGAATTTCTTAAAGAGAAATGTAGAGTTCTTTTGGGGCTGTGGATTAACAATCCTCAGCATGTTTACCGTTATACCGGACCTTACTGGGAAAGATTGTACGACATTCTGCTCAAATATGCTCCAAAAGAATTGAACAAATATGAAAACCGGATTGGTGGATTCAACTACTTCAATCCAGAAGTTAAAGCGGAATATACACTCAATGATGATGCTCTCGATTTCATGTGTATGCTTGCTTATATGAATGATAGAATGAGTGCAGGAGCCGGACTTGATTCTCCACATTTTATAGATTTGGGAGATGAAGAATGTATTCCTTATTTACCTAATCAAGCATTAGATCATATAGTTGACTGGTAATTCTATATGCTCAAAAGCGATAAAAAAATTAAAATCTATAATTCATTTTCAGAAGAAATAATAAATAAAAGAGGTTAACCGTGACTTATTGGGTAATAAACACCGACAAATTGAATGGAATTAGCCTTAAAGCATACGATATTTGGTACAAAACAGAGATGGCATTTGCCGGAGATAATAAACCTACTTATGACAAACACAAAGGGTTTTTCAAAAGAGTGAGCGTTGGCGATTATGTTTTTATGTATCAAAGTGGCGAAGGAATAGTTGGACTTGGCGAAATTGTTGAAGAATGGGATGGAAAGACTTATACAAAAGCCGAACGCTTGTTTTATTCCATTGATGAATTTGAATACCGAATAGCTGTGGATTGGAAACCGGAATATGATACAAGGAATAATCCTTTAATTGGAAAAGAATATTTGCCTTATCGAGGATATCATGCAAAAATTGATCCTAAGAAATGGGATGTGGAAAAGGTTAAAAAATTGTTGAGGGAGAGGAGAAGCAGTTAATCGAATCAATGTGCGAACAAATATCCAAAGATCATTTAAAAATAGGGTGTATTTATGGGTGAAGAGAATAGTTTTGAGGTGAGGAGAGAGGAAGTATTAAAGTCCGCCTATGAGCATGGAATTAATCTATCCTCGACACATGCAAGTAACGATAAACATTTCAGTAAATTTGACGAATTCTCAAAATTCATTCATAATGAGGTCGAGTATTGGGAAAAATACCAACATGATAGAATAAGGAATATTTATAATTTCTATAATCAAGTAAATGGGATAATTGATTTAATTAAGAAAATGGATAACGAACCTTCTTTGATGAATCAGATACAAAAACTTAATCAGCACATAAATAATTCATCGAATATATTATTTTCTGACTCCGAATTAGCCACATATCTAACTGATTTGTATGAAAAAAATCCAAATCGATCCTCAATTGCTTATGTAATTATTGTACAAAATCAGCTAAATATCCCAAGTTTCAATTCGCATGAAAAATTTCAAGGTCTACTCGATGCAATGAGATTTTTGTATCCGATTTCGGAGGATATTGAAGTAAATGACTTTAGGATTTTAAATAAACTAAAAACAGATTTTCAAAATAACTTAACTAAATATAATCAGAAATCGGAATCTGAATTAGATCAGTTAGTTAAAGCAAAACAAGATTTACAGAAAAAGATCGAAGTAATTGAAAAAGAATATACTGACACACATTTACCAGGCTTTGAAAATGTGTTTAATACGAAACTTAAAGTTTGGGAAGAAGAAAAAACAGATTTAGCAAACGCCTATGATGATTTGCTAAAACTCCAAAAACCAGCTCAATATTGGAAAGCATTAAAGACTAATTATGAAGAAAAAGGCAAGAAATGGGTTCATTTGGCAATTTGGGTTTCTGCAATATTTGTCATTTTTCTTGTAATTTCATTATGGTTTTTCCCAGAATGGATGAAAGGAAATATTGGTTTAGATCAAGTGAAGGGAATAATTATTTTCACCATTATTGCATCAACATTTTCCTATCTCATATATACATTTATTCGTTTAGCAACAAGTGCATATCATCTATCAAGAGATGCGGATGAACGTCGTCAACTAACCTATTTATACTTATCATTACTCAAAGATGGGGCTGTTGAACCATCTGAAAGGGAAATTGTACTTCAAGCACTATTCGCACGTGCAGACACAGGCTTAATAAAAGGGGATGGAACACCACAGATGCCTTTTATTAATCCATTGGTTTCTAAAGTAATGGAAAGTGCCAATACCAGGTAAGAGAAGTGAAACTCAGATTATTTACAAAATCAAATACAGAGGAAGAACTTAAGAATTATAGTTATATTCTAAAAATATTATGGATGCTTTCACTTCTAAGCACAGTGATATTCTTCTTCTTCATCATTGTTGATAAATTTTCGCAGATCCAACTTGATTTCTCCCAAGAAGGTTTTACATTTTTCTTTGATCTATTTGATTTCCCAGTAAAACTACTTACAGCAGGTGCGGTTCTATTTGGTCTTTGGCTTACGATTGAAAGAATGAAGCAGACCGAAAAACAGATCGACTCAATTGTTTCAAATAATCGGTTTAATAATTTTTATAAACACAAGGAAGAGTTTGTAAATTTCATGCTAAATCGTCAAGTATTTACACAATTTCCCTCAAATAAGCATGCCAATATCAAAAATTATACTGTTATGATCTATAATCTTGCCTACTCGACCAATCCTGAAGAGTTCAGCGGTAAAATAAAAAAAGAGTTCAAAAATAAGGGAATACGAACTTTAGCCGAAATAGGAAGTTATTTCTCAAATAAGGAACAGCTAAGACATTTGGATATTAAAGAGATCGATTTGTTCTTAAATAAAATTCATTTTGCACCGTTTGGCGAATTAAATTCTTTGATCGATGAAAGACTTGATGAATCGATTCCTATTTTAATTAGTGCGCATATTGATTCTTTTGATCCAGACAAGTTTGAAGCAATATATAAAATACTTAAAAAACTTAGTTTCTTTGCTGATTTCTTTAATTCTATGCTGGCTTTTAGTGGTGAACCAGTTTACATGTATGATCGTTTTGATTATCTGAGAGGAAAGATAGACCTGATGATAGTTGATTATGAAAACCATTCAGAAGTATGGTAGGCAATTAAATAATTACGCAGTGTATCGGGTTTAATTTGAATGTGGATTTGAATATGAAAGTCAATACCAATTTTAAACCGGATTATGGGATAGTAATGGATCTGAAAATTGGTCTGTTGCGACAGATTAATAAATCAGACATTCCAAAATGGAAGCTAAAATTTGATATCGATAAAATTAAGTCTAAAACAATAGGTGACAATAGATTTATTAGAACAATTTTCAAAATTCCAATGCAAAGTTATTTAGTGGAAGATATAAACCAATATAAGTGGATTTTTAGAGAGAATAGTGAATTACAAAAAATTGATAAAACTGAATCAGAAATGACGAGTTGTTTTGGTTGTGCGGAATTAACCAAATCCATCAATACAATTGAAAAATTCCGACTAACCTTTGCAAATTTGATGAATGCGAAACAAAGACAATTAATTTACAGATCAATTTTTTTTACAGAGATTTATAGATTTCGAAAATCGCGGAGCAAACAAATTCATCCGGGAAGCAAACCATAGAAATTTAAGTAAGGAGTTTAGACTTGCCCATTCCAACACATAGTTCATCATGTAGTACTCGAGCATTTCCACTTAAATGTAAATATTGTGGGGAGGAAGTTTTCTATTTCTTCTGCTCATGTGGATCAAAAGTGTTTTTCGATGATCTTGGACCACCTTGGCCATTGCACAGTTGTCTCACTACGGAAACAACATCAATTATAGAACAACTTATTGATGTTTATGGAACTGTCAATGATCAAATTCTTAATGATTTGAAAGCTCATGCAAGGGAGAAAGATCTCGAATTCGATTCGAAGCAATTAGCAACAATCGAACATTTTCTCAAACATGGTAAGAATGCACCATTTCGCATCCAAGTTACACCTGGGAATGATTCAGCTACAGTTGTGGGTGAAATTACTAATATTGACAGAAAGATAAACTTTTTTAAAAGATTTGATATGCCAAAATCTGATATTGCTACAAAACTGCTTGGAATTCTTGGGAAAGAAGAGTTTAACGAAATGCATTTGCTTGTTCAAGATCATTATTCGAATGAATATAGAGAGTATAAAGTGATTATTGCGTCAAAACTCTCAGATCAGCTGAAATTAGCCCAAAAAATAAAAATTGCCTCTCGAATTGTTGTGCATGAAGTTGTCGGCAAAAGTAAAATTTGGATGATTGATGAAATTGAGATCTTAAATTAAACCGGTAACTTATTAATGGCAAAACTGATTACAATAAGTAGCGAAGAATTCAAGCTAACCGAAAGCGACAAAAAATATGAATATCAGCCTGATTTGACGAAGAATCTTGACACTTATTCTGGTGACTATAATGCGGATATTATAAATGAGATCGTACTTTGGAAACTAAACCGTTTCCCAGCTCTAAAAGAGGATACGATTAAACTTGTTAATGAAATTTCACGAAGTAAACGAAAAATTGATGTAAAACAATCTGAAAAAGTGCTTTCTGCTCTTCTTACTTCAGATGGGATTAATCTCCCAATGGCATCAACAATATTGAGATTTAAAAATCCCAATATTTATCAGATCGTTGATCGTAGGGTTTATAGAATACTCATGGGAAATAAACTTTACGTTAATGATAATTCGACACCTCTCAAAATTCAAAATAACATCAATAAATATTTGACTTATTTGATCGATTTAAAAGTTTTTTGCGAAGCAAAGGATATTCCATTTATGGATTCCGATCGAATACTCTATATGGCCGATAAAAGGTTGAATGGAGATATACCAATAAATTAGCGATGACTAAATAGTAAAAAAGAACCATTGTAATCATTAAAAATAATTAAGCTCGGGAGCTATAAATGGCAATAATCTATCCAAATGTAAAAAATATTTCGGGACCCCAATCTGAAAGAAAGTTTCTTCGTAAACTTAAAGAACAATTATCTGATGAATATTGGGTCTTCCATAGTGTAGAGTTTATTAGTAATATCAAGGGAACATTACAACAGGGTGAAGCAGATTTTATAATTTTACATCCTGAGTTGGGAATATTAGTCTTAGAAGTAAAGGGTGGAAAAGAAATTGATTACGATGGACATACCAACACGATGTACTCCACCGATGAATTTGGAAATAAGCATAAGTTAAAAAGCGAACCCATGGCACAGGGTAGAAAAAATATGCATGCGCTGATTGATAATCTTATCAACAATGGTATATATATCTCACGCGAGCATATAAATTTTACATATGGTAATGTTGCAGTGTTCCCAGGTGTGGAATTTAACCTGCTCGTAATGCCGCCCAACTATTCCCGAGAGATAATAGTTGATTCGAATGACTTGGACAATCTCGAATCAAAATTGGGATCCATTTATCACTATTGGGCACGTAAAAATACCTCTTCCGCAATGATTACACGAGATAAGTTGGAGCTGATAAGAGATAAGGTTTTGGCTCCAATATTTCAATTACACCGTAGTTTCAAAGTATCATTAAAAGATGAAGAGGAAGTGTTTGTCAGGTTGACGGAGAAACAGAAGAACGTCTTCGATAAAATGTCAAAGAGAAATAAAAGAGCAGTAATTGAAGGATTTGCCGGAACTGGTAAAACAATTATTGCATCAATTAAGGCGAGGGAATTAGCTGAGAATGGTACCAAAACACTGTTATTGTGTTATAACAACAATTTGGCTGATTATCTTAAATCTCAATTGGAAAATGTCGATGTATTTACATTCCATAGTTTAGCAAGAAAAATTATCACCGAAAGTAATCCACAAAAATGGCCTGAAAATCCAAACCAGGATTTTTGGGAAAATGAGATAGTTTATACTTTGATGGAGTGCGATCTAAAGAAGTATTCCTACTCCGCAATTTTGGTTGATGAAGCACAGGATTTTAATTCGGAATGGTGGGAATTCATAAAGCTATTGATGGTAGAAGACAGCTATTTTTATATCTTTTTTGACCCAAATCAGAACGTGAGGAATACACTAATTAAGCTCCCGATAAGTTCAACGATTATCCCTTTGGATGAGAATTGCAGAAACACAAAGAATATTAATCAAGTAGTCAAAAAATATGGCAAAGTGGAGATTCTTGAATTTGAGGAAAACTACGATGGTGAGGATGTCGAACTCTTTACAGCTACAACATTTGAGAAACTTGACGAAATCATTAAGATATTGCTCACTCGGCTCAGAGATGAATATAAGCTAACATCAAAGAACTTCTCAATAATTCATAATTTTAGCGATGAAGATCCTTATAAAATGAGGATGATTCAAGGTAGAATGCATCGAAAATATTCAACAAGTCCTCCAAGAAGTAATGAAATTATATATGATACAATAAATCGATTCAAAGGATTGGAAGCAGACGCATTGATAATCATAAATCATATAAATCACGGAACGGATTACCAGATGTATGTTGCTGCATCTCGAGCTAAGCATAAACTATTTATTATAAATTTTGGATGATAGAATGCGAATTGCTCAACGTATATTATTAGTAGACCAAGTAGAAATCTCCAGAAGAAATTTCAATCGTCAATATAAGCCCGATATTACTCGTGGTTTTGGGTTTTTAGTGGAAGATCAAGATCCTATATTTTTCCATATCAATGATATGCCTGAGGATGTTAAGAAACTAATAGACTTTAGACAAATTAAGGATGTTTCTCTTATCCCTTCCAAAATTCCCCAATTGTCATTTGAAGTTGCTGATGAGGACGAAAAACGCAGAGCAGTAGACATACAGATATATAATACAACACTAAATGGGCTATTATTTTATGACGGTAAAAAATTTATTTCGCCGAATAGCGTCAACCTCTTTCGATGCTCAGTAAATAGAAAATTAAAACCGAGGCGGTTTTATTCTGTGTCTTATTCGAAAACAATAACCCAATCTGGATTAGGAGATGAGTACTGGATTACGGGGATTGAGGAATTAAATAGTTTCATAGCGCCATTTGATAATTTGTCTAATGGAATTCTGAATCCGTTTTTTTTAACAGAACTAACTGAATACATCTTTCAACAGTTAGTATCACTTGATGTTTTAGATGAGCTCGTCAAATTAATTCGGATTAATCCAGAAATTAAAAAAGTATTTTTAGAAAAATTTCACGAGCAAGATTTTAATGTAAACACAGCCCTTATAGATCTTTTAAATCATATCGATTCCAATTATGCAAATAAGTATTACCTGAATCAAATTGAGCCGATAATAGACAAAAAGGACTATGTCTTCATTGATATCGAGTCAAACGGTAAAATAATCCATGAAATTTCTTATATCGCACATGGTGAACTCAAGACCACTAAGAATTTAGATAAATCGAAATCGGAGGAGCTGATACAGCAATTGAGTAAAGATTACTCAGAATATGTTTTTATCGGACACAATATTTTAAAATGGGATTTGCCGATTCTTGCTGAGTTCGGACTCTATAATATAGATGTAAATAATGTATGGGATACAATTTTGGTTGAATGTCTACTGGAACCAATTAAGCAATCTTATGCCCTAAATTCAGCCCATACTGCGGAGAGTGACGTATTACTTGCCAAAAAACTATTTATTTCACAGATAATGCGAATTCTTTGTTCTAAGGAACTCTCATTTGATTATTTAGGAAGGAACAAAGTATTTTCAGACTTATGTGAAGAATATTTTCGTTTTTTTGAAAACGTGGATGATTCTGTTTTAGAAAAATTTAGGGAACAATCTCATAAATTTTTTAAAAAAAACAACAATGCAGAACTTTTAGAACTTGATTTCACTAATAGAGGGCGTAAAAATTTAATAATTATTCCCACATGCTTATTGAGTAATTTCAATCATATTCCAAATTCAAGAATAGCCACAAAGTATTTCACCTATTATAATTCTTCTAAAATCCCAGTCGAACAAATCACAGAATCAGATTTTCTCTTCACTTTTTTTAAAAATTTCTCACACGAATTGGAGGTTGAAAATATTGGTAAATCACTTTCTTTAATTCCGCCATTTATTAGAATGAATTTCAAAATTGAAAGAGATTTATTTTCTGGTCCAACTATTCCACTTAGTATTGAAAGTATTGAAAATGAATTTTCTGAAAATGTGAATACTATCTTCATGGATATATTCACTTATAGGTCAATTATATATGAAAAGCTAAATATTCTCAAAGAGGAAATAAATATATTCTTTCTTTCGAAAAAAATGCTGTCAGAGGATGTTCTAAATTTAGGTTCTTTAAAATCAGAATTGCTTTTAGAATCCCTATCGGAGGATGAAAAATTTGCTTTAATAAGATCAGTAAATAACAAATCACCAATTTCGGTATCTACTTTACCACTTATCGTTGAATCGAAAAGTATATTAGACTTTTCAAGTGTTTATGCTAGGAAAATTGATAATGTATTTTATTTCTATGTGAAAGTTGAAAGTGATAAAATTTTTCGAATGACCGAAGAAATTCCTTTTAGTCATTATTTCATTAGTAATAAAAATCATTCGGTCACTGTTCCTAACCTATTGTTTGATAAATCTCGAGAAGATGGTCAAGATCTTTTTGCGTTATCAAACAGTTCAAAATATAGATCGCACTACTGGTCATATAATTCATTGGTGATTGAGTTGATCTTCGCTAATCACCCCGGGGGACCAGAATTCTTGCCTATTATTGTGTTAAACGAAGATTCAGAAACAAAAATTGTATCCAAAATTTTTCAAACTCTCGGCTATACTGTATTTACAGAACCACAAGAATTATCAACTTTTAGGATTGATATACTTCATACTACTCTTATGCTTACAACAAGGAAGGATATCGTCAGTATTTTAAAATCATCTACTGTTAAAATGATATTTATTTTTCAAACAGTTCAATGTGAAGCAACAAGGATTTTAAATGATGTTGATAAAGAGTTAATCGAAAATCCAAGCGATAATGAAGATGTTGAAAATGATTCATTTGATCAACCTGAAAATGAAGAGGAATTGACTGAAACTCAACCTCGAAATTTTGTTAAACCCACATCGAAGTTGGAAGAAGATCAGATCGATACCTTTTTGATATTATCGCATTTAATTTTGCAATCGAAGCATCTGAATACAATTTATCTACTTGAAAACAATTTATCAGAAGAATTAAAGCATATTAATCAAAACACAGTGGATCTAAAAATTTGGGACGATAAGTCAGTTTTTTTAGAAAGAAAACGAAAAATCGATGCATTATTTAATAACAATAAACCTGAATTGGAATATGATTTTGATACGATGAAGAAAACAATTGAATCAACATTCTTAAAGTCAAAAGGGCTAAATGGTGCTAACGGAAGTTTGACTGAAATTCAGGAAAGATATTTAAAGTCAATTTTAAGTAAAGATTCAAACAGCATACTGGTCAGCCTACCTACTGGAGGTGGCAAATCAATTCTATTCCAAGGTCCTGCATTATTAAAAGGAGAAATATCGGGTAAATTTTCCGTAGTGATTTCACCCCTGAAGGCTCTTATGATTGACCAAGTACAAAATCTCATTAATGCTGGTTTTTATAACTCAGTTGATTCTCCGACTGGAGATCTTTCGAGGTTCGAAATAAACGATATTTACAGAAGGTTTTCTAATGGAGATATAAAATTACTTTACACTTCTCCAGAGCGATTTAGGTCAAGAAAATTTATAAAGAACTTTGAATTCCGGCTCTTGAACGACGATGGTCCGGAGTATTGGATTTTTGATGAGGCTCACTGTATTTCCCAATGGGGGTTAGATTTTAGACCGGACTATCTATATGCAGCCAAATATGTGGCGAATAAAATTAAGGAGGGCTACAATGCTAAAGTATTGTTTATGTCGGCTACAGTGACTAATCAAGTCTTCGAAGATTTGAGGAGAATATTTGATGATTGAAAGGTTCGAAGATCTACTAAACTATAATCCAATTAGAGAACATCTTGAGATATTCCCGTTATCTGCTGGGGATGATAGCGAAAAAATTTCAAGTATTGTAATGATACTAAATGAAAACTTTGATATTGAGAAAAGTAGAGCAATAATATTTTGTTCCTCAAGAAAAAAAACCGAACAAATTGCTGAGTTATTAACAGAAGTAAATAAAGAAATTAGTATTGCTCCTTTCCATGCGGGCATGTCGGGAGAAGAGAGAAATAACACATATCAGGAGTTCTTGAGGGGTGAAATATCAATTTTAAGTGCTACCAAAGCATTTGGGATGGGAATGGACATTCCAAACATACATTATATTTTCCATTTCGATCCACCCTCATCACTTGAAGACTATTTACAAGAAGTTGGCAGGGCAGGTCGAGATGCTAAGTGTCTCGAGGATGCAGGATTTTCATTAAACAATCCTATTAATTGCTATTTCTTTGCAAATGAGAAAAGTTTTAAAAGAAAACGAGATCTTATCCATCGCAGCACTATTAGGTGGGATGACATTGTATTAATTTTCAATAATCTTTTGGATCAATTTAATCTTGTCAAACCAATCAATTCTATTTTACCTGTAAGTAATAATTTCTTGGGTAAATTGGAGGACTTCAGAGATAGTAATGATAAGGCAAATCTTCTACGTATGTCTCTGCATTGGCTTGAAACTTTGCAGCGAGTTAAACTACTGAATTATCTTCCTGTTCATCTTGAATTCGAATCAATTGAAATCCCCGAAACAGAAAAAAATACAAATGAGAAGATAGTTTTAGACATTATAGAAAATTATCGAAAGAATAATTTTGCGGATTCGATGATAACGATTGTACCAATTGTCGAGTTGTTGAATCATACATCCACGGGATCATATGATAAACTATTTGGTCTACTGGCGAGAATGCATGATAAAAAAATGATTAAGATGGCTCAATCGATTAGGATTAAAATAACAGAGCAAAGAACAAAGGAAATGCAGGTAGCCGAAGAAAATAGAAACTCAAGATACATCTACTTGGAAGCGTATTTGAAAATTGTTAGTTCGCTTATCAAAGCTGCCGCATTAGATGAAAAGATTGAAATAAATGAAAATGATATAAATGAACTTCTTGAGAAAACTTTCAAAGAATTTATAACACAAGAAAATTTTAGTTGGCTTACCGAAGAATATTTTCTAAAAAATGAAGAAAAATTTAGAAGATCATTTGGAGGAGGTTACAGAATAAAGAGTCTAATAAGTCTTATTAATTCTTTCCAGGGTATACATATTAATCAAAAAGTTCTTGACCAAGAAAAAATCCTTATTATCTCAAAAGACAATCAATTTGTCAGTGAGGAACTTGATCAATTTAGCATGTATTCATTGTCTCTATTACAGCGAATATATAATTTATTTAAACAAAATCGTGAGTTTAATGTATTCGATGAACTGCTAAGTCTGAATACCCCCGATCTATCTTTAGAATATTTAGAAAGCTCTTTACTTTTTCTTAAAGGAATAGGTTATATTAATTTTAACTCTCCTTTACTTCATATGGGAATAGAAGTTCAGTTTACAAACTTTGAACCAATAGATTCTGAAAGTGGAGAAGGTGATGATTATAAGGTCAATCAAATTTTTAATGAATACAATTATCTTAAAAAACTCAGAATTTATTCATTAGAAATATTCGCTAATCTCCAATCAAATGAAGACAGAACCCAATTTATAACAGAATATTTTGAATGCGATAATTCAAAAAACATCCTTGCTCTTTTTGAAAATTTCGTACCAAAAGCAGACAATGTTAATCATATTTTATCGGAGTTAAGACAGGAAGCTCTGAATAAAGAAGTAGAAGGTGTATACGATGAGAAAACTAATACTAAAATTGGGGGCTTAAATGAAAAACAATTGGAAATATATAAATCGGATCCCAATAATAGTTTATCTGTTATAGCAGGTCCCGGCACAGGGAAGACTCATACATTGATTATGTGTATCGTACGATTAATACACGAATTTAATGTTAAACCAGAGAAGATTCTTGTTCTTGCTTATAATCGTGCAATAGTTAATGAACTAAAGCATAGAATCAATTCTCTTCTGAGAAAGCTTGGATATGGAAACTTAGCCCGAGGTATAAAAATTCATACTTTTCATAGTCTTGTAAAGTACTGTTTACATGATTTAGTCAAAGATATAGATGTAAATAAATGGATTGAAACATTTAATAATGACTACGCTGAACACGCTGGAATAATCTCAAACAGATTACAAAATCCTCAATACTTTTTTGTCGATGAATATCAGGATATATCAAAAGAACGACTTGATATGCTTAATCACATTAATTCTAAAAAACCCACAATGGTTATCGGAGATCCTGATCAAAGTATTTACGGCTATGAGAGAAAATTACATAGTGCGGATATTTCTGCTGTTCCATACTTTCAGAAATTTATTCAGCAGAATGATGCAAAAAAAATGTATCTAAATATGAATTATCGATCTACTGAAGAGATTATTTCAGAAGTGAGTAGAATTATTGATAAGAATGAAGACAGAATGAATACAGAAATTTTAGTGGGATTGGATAAATCTAAAAACCCTCAATCACTTGAAAAAATAGAAATATCAGATTTTGATTACGAGTCAATTGTAAATCGACTAATTAAATTAATTAATGAGACAAAAAGCAATGTCGAGAAATACCAAGATTGTGCTGTTCTATTCAGAACAAATTCAGAGTTGTACTATTTTAATTCTCTGCTGCTTAAAAATGAATCACTTAAAAATCATGAAATTATTATTCAAGGCAGTTCAACAAATTTTTTCAAACTTAGAGAGATATCAATTTTAGTAGATCAAATTCGAAAGCATAGTGGAAAATCTTTTGATGAATTTTATAATAACATTTTTGAAGCTACAATTGAAAGGATTCTTAAAAAGTATTCAAAATGGAATCCACGAACCTTTGAAGTATTTAAATCTCTCATTGAGGAGTTTAAGGCATCCAGCGTTGGTTCAATAACTGTGGGCGACCTACTGAATTATTTTGATGAAATTCGTGATGTGGACGATGCCGGCCTATATAAATTAGTACAAATGCAACAGTTGTCGAATTCAGATAATACAAGAATCATATTGTCGACTATACATAAGTCTAAAGGACTTGAATTTGATTCTGTGATTTTACCATTCAGTATTGTTGAATTGCCTTTTAAAGAGAAAGACCCTCAGTTTTTTGATGAAGAGAGAAGGCTCCTGTATGTGGCCACTTCAAGAGCCAAAAATAAACTTATTATTTATCGGTCTGAACGGGAAAGAGCACTTGATTCAAACACTTCATTTGAATTAGACACCTCAAAATTTCCGCAGAATGGATTATTATGTCCTAATAGACTTGGATCTATAATCATATCATCAGGTGTCTCTGATGAAAAATGTCATTGGTTGGGATTTGTTTCAAGAAAAGCCTATTTGAAGTATATAAACGATGAAGTCATTCAAAGTGACAATCTTGAGATCGAGTTTGACAATGGTTGGTTTCTAACTCACGCATCTCACAAACTATTTAAGATGTCTAATAATTTTAATGAATTTATTGCGACAAAATTTACACCGGATCCAGGTTTAATTCTCAAAGGACTGTTTTGTAGCAACGTAGTAAGATATTATTATTCAGATTCAGTAGTATATGATGAAATTAATAATACGAATTATTCAAATGATTGGGATCATGAGGCACAAGAAATGGGGTATATATATTTAGTTGGGTTCGAAGGATTTTTGCATGAATAGAGACCAATAATTCAATTAATCTGAGAATACTTCTGAACAGTATTGGGTGATATTCTCAGCTTCGTTGCTACTTGTCTGACAGACAATGATTTTCGCATTTCAGTGATCTCTAATCTCAATTTATCTTTTTTGGGTCTACCAATCTG
Organism: Melioribacteraceae bacterium; assembly: GCA_021739765.1. GTDB lineage: Bacteria > Bacteroidota > Ignavibacteria > Ignavibacteriales > Melioribacteraceae > JAIPBD01. Next base: position 208,191 of record JAIPBD010000004.1, on the reverse strand, counting down.
TTTACCTTTTGCTCTCGCGCGCTCAATTCCAGCTTTAGTCCTTTCAGATATTTTTTCTCTCTCAAGTTTGGCGAAATAGCTCATTACAGATAATAGAATTTGGGACACAAGTTCATTATCCGTTGTCAGATATTCTTCACTGTATGAGTGAAATTTTATGCCATATTCATCAAGTTGTTTCAAATAGATCATTGTTTTGAAGATCCCTTCTCTGGTAAATCGATCCAGACTCCAAAAAAGAACCATTGAAAATTTATGCTGTCTTGCATCTTTGAAGAGTTGATTAAAGGACTCTCTTTCTTTCCGACCTTTTGCACCAGATTCGTAATCTTCATAGATGTGGTAAATAGTGAAATTCCGTGATTTGCAATACTTTTTAAGTTGGAGGATTTGATTTTGAGTGTCTTGTCCTTTGTCTTTTGTGGAGACTCGTGAATAAATAGCAACTTTCATTTTAACTCAACTTAGTGTATTAAATAATGTTCCTTTATTGATACAGTAAAAGTACAAATTAACTCGTTATTTTACAATGATTTAAAAGTCCAAACGAGATACCCTTTTTTTAATACATTTTAGAAGAAATGGAATTTAGACCCAATATTTTCCTGATGAATAAATCTTGCCACTTGGGTGTTTAGCAATGTGATAGGGTTTTGATGGCGGAAGTGTAATTTCTTGAAATTCTCTATCTTCAACATAACGTCTAAATCCATTTCTTTTCAGTCCCTCGATTGCTTCATTAATAGTAGGGAAGATCATCTGGTCAAATAATCCAGAAGCATCATGTATGAAATAAACTATTACGCTTTGATTTGGTGTACTTTCGATCAATGCCCAATTCTGCTGTAGCATACCTGTGACTTTAAACCAAAAATCAATTGAATTTATTTCGATTTTTTCCGTCATTATTGCTCCTTTAATTTTAATTATTCTATAAGACGAAAATAATTTTATAAATCATTTGGGAAGAAATACGTTTTTAACGTAATGGTTAAGTGTACTCGATTCTCCAATTGCGTCCATCTTTATCATTCCTACCGAGTTCATTGCTTCTTGTTATCTTTTTCAGCTTTTCGGGAATGCGCAAACTCATCCAAGGGATTTCGCCATTATTTATCATAAACGAGGGTAATTCTAAAGTATCAATTCTAAGTGGTTTTCTTGGTGAAATTAAAATAAAATAAGGAATTATTGATTGAAAATTTTTACCATCTTTCCCAAAGATATTTTTTAGACGACTACCTTTTGACTGGATTTGCTTATTGGTCCATCCAGTTTCGGCTTTGCATTCACACATAATCAAGTGGGTTTGATTCTGAAATCTATCTTCAAATGCTACAATTAAGTCAATATCCTCCTGAGTTGCTGAGATGTATTTCTTGTCCAATGGGTGCAGTTTCACTTGATTTTTATTTTCCGATAAAAATGCACTGCCATAAATCCAATCCAGATGATAATCCATAGCTGCAAACGCATTGTCTGGTATTTCTTTTGAAAGATTAGGAAGAGCTAATTTTAGTTCAATTCTAAACTCGGGAGAAAGTATAAAGTTTTCATTTCCTAAGGCTTGACCAATCAAGAAAAACCGTTCTTTACGATTAAATTCAGTGAGATGATTGATAAATTCGTTCATGTGAAGTCCGCTTCATTTATTCTTTTCATTATTACAATTATCGAGTAATTCAGTCTTACAACTTTAGATCGTAAATATCTTTTAAATACAAATGAATCATTACTCGAATCTCATCATTTTTAATATTAAGGAAATTGCAATTTGCCTTATCCTCGAAGTATTTCTTTGGGAATCGAATAATTGATTCAAAACCTTGATTTTTAGGTGATAAATGAGCTAAATCTCTTAGCGAATCATAGTATGCTCGTTGAGCAATTCTACCACCAAGAAATTCGAAACCAGACTTCTCTTTGATATAACCCGAGGATTTTACCGAATTATCATCTAACCATTGCACAAAAGCTTTAAATGTTTTTGGAACTTTGACCAATTCAGATCGGATACGATGTTTTTTTAGAACATCTTCGTTTATATAATCAAGATCACCACAAATCTTCTTATATAGCTTGTAGAGATTGGATTCTAAAAAAGCTGAAGTTGCAATTAGAGTTTCATTTCGAGCAGGTGTAAAATGTTGTTCCTCATCAAATTCTACTATTCTCGTTTTAAGAATCGGATGATAAATGGTCATTCCATCCACATAGTGAGAAAGACTTTTTGAATTGAAATTTTTATCAGAATTGAGGGCATCTAACAATTTTTCGATGGAGTAGAGGACTTTCTGATCAAAATCATATTCCCGGAAGTTGCTATTGAGAAATGTGTGATCCGATTTGATTGGTTTGCCAACACTCTCAGATAATAAATATTTATTACCAATCAGCTTAGCAAACTCAGTAAAGAATTTAGTTTCTGCATTAGTCTTTGATTTAACTTCCTTTTTGATATTCTGAGTGGATTTTTTGCTCTTAATTTTCATTCCACTTGAATTGGCAATGAGTGATAATGACGAAGATTTAATTGAATTAATTATTGCAATAGCAGGTGATTGAACTCTTCCCGTGATATATTTTTTGGCTATGGTAGTATTTGGCGATTTTTCACTCACAAAAAGGTCAAGTAATTCTCTTAAATCGATTGTTTCATGTTCTGTCTTATTGGGTCTAAGGAAGGATATGTTTTTCTCGTCAGCAGTTATTGATCTATAGACTTTTCCGGTTGTGCTAACTGCTTTATCGAGTTGATTAATTGCTGTTATAAATTCAGTTTTTGTCATATTCATTCTCTAATCTCGAGCAAACACTTTAAATATAACTAATATTTTTTAATTATAGTGGAATTCGGCAATTATTTGTTACGAAATCCAATTAGAAGCTGTGATGGTAAATTCGAATTCAATAAAATGACTCCTAAATTACCGGAAAGACTCGATTTTGTTTTCTATTCATAAATGTCTGGAATCACTTTGATTATCGAAGTAATATTCTGTGTTTCGAGGGATTCATAAATTATCGATTTCAACCAATTTTATGAGTTTTAACGGGCAATATATAAGCACATCAATAGGCACATTATCAAAAAATATTCGTTTATAGTCCAAAAACAAAAGATATGGGGCAATTAAGTTTGACTGGGGGTCAAGTGGTCGCAGGTTCAAATCCTGTCGTTCCGACTCTGTAAACTAAATGTTTACAACAGGTAAGCCGAATCATTAGATTCGGCTTTTTTATGGCTCAAAGTTAGAAACAACTTTAAAACCGCTCGTATTCGTGACATTTATTTACAAATGTATCATACCGACTTCCCAATTTTTTAAGAGATTATCACCCAGAAATTACTATTTTGCATTCCATATCTTATTTCAATTTTCCTTTAAATAATACAATCGAATAATGAACAATTTTACAGATAAACCTACTTGTAATTGTGGTGTTTTTGGGATAATAGGCCATGATAACGCTTCTTTACCTACTTATTACGCGCTTCATGCACTGCAGCATAGGGGACAAGAAGCCGCCGGTATAATATCTTGCGATAAAAATGAAAAAGGTAAAACCATCTTTAAACGTTATAAGTCGTTTGGATTGGTCTCTGACATTTTCGCTCAAAAAGATATATTTTCGGATAAACTGACTGGAACTATGGCAGTCGGGCATAATCGATATTCAACCGCCGGTTCTTCCGATGCAAGAAAAAACATTCAACCCTTCACCGTAAATTACAGAATGGGGAATCTTGCGATCGCCCATAATGGCAATTTGACAAACGCCCGTGCTATTCGAAAGGATTTGATCGAAGAAGGAAGCATATTTCAGACTACGAGCGATACAGAAGTTATTCTTCATCTCATAGCAAAGAGTAAACTTGATAATCATGTTGATCAAGTTAGGGACGCGCTTAAAAAGATCGAAGGTTCTTACAGTTTGATCATCATGACTGACGACAAAATTATTGCAGCTCGTGATCCCCACGGATTTCGGCCTCTTACATTAGGAAAATTAAACGGTTCTTTTATTGCTACATCAGAAACATGCGCACTGGATATTAATCTGGCTAAAGAAATTAGAGAGGTTGAACCGGGCGAATTAGTTGTTTTAGACCAAAATACGATAACTACGGGTGATATAAAAAGCTACCGAATCCATGAAAACAATTCACCTTCAAAACATTGCGTTTTTGAGTTTATTTATTTTTCAAGACCTGATAGCAGGATATTCGGGTCAAATGTTGATAAAATTAGACGAAAATTAGGGAAAGTACTAGCGGAGCATCATCCGGTTGAAGATCCGGACGGTAAAAAAGTTGTTGTTATCAGCGTTCCCGATTCCTCCAATACCGCCGCTTTGGGTTATCAAAATCAACTTATCAAGATGGGAATTGATTCAAGATTTGAAATCGGGCTGATTCGTAGTCATTATGTGGGAAGAACTTTTATTTTACCCGGTCAAACCAAACGGGATATCGGAGTTAGAATTAAATTTAATATCGTTCGTGGAGTACTTGAAAACAGAACCGTTGTATTAGTTGATGACTCGATTGTACGCGGCACGACGTCCCGGCAGCTGGTTAAGTTATTGAAAGAAGCCAATCCCAAGTCAATTCATATCCGGATTTCTTCACCTCCAATTTTAAATCCATGCCATTATGGAATGGATTTCCCTTCAAAAGAAGAATTGATTGCAAACAGGTTCGGGAATAATATTGGCGAAATTGAAAGTTTCCTTGGTGTTGATTCACTTAGGTATATGACGGAAGATGAATTACTTTCAGCTATGATCGATCATGATCGGGAGCATTTTTGTACTGCTTGTTTTACAGGAAAATATCCGATACCTATTCATACAGCTTACAATAAAGAAGAACTTGATGATTAAAAAGATAATAATCTTCATTTTTTTATTATCATTTCCAATTCTATCTCAATCAGCTTTTTTCGTCAGAACGCATGGATACGTTAATTCTACCTCAATTCGAGATCTTTATAATCAGAATCATTCCATTTCTAAAAGCAATCAAGTCGTTCTAATAAAAGACTTTAACCTTGTTCAGTTAAACAAAAGTTATACTGCCAATTTGTTCTTTATCCAATTCGAAGGGGTGATAGATTCACTCTCACTTTATAATACTCTTATGAAAGATTCTCGAATTGAATATATTCAGCCAAATTATACATACCGGATAGATTCTACTCCAAATGACAGCTTGTATTCACAACAATGGTCATTAGAAAAAATAGATATAACCGGAGCATGGGAGCACACTACGGGAGACTCTACAATCACAATTGGCGTCATCGATACCGGAATAGATTTATTACATCCTGATCTGTTAAATCAGATTTACATTAATCCGGCCGAAGATTTAAATAAAAATGGACGAATTGATCTTTCGGATTTAGACGGAAAGGATAACGATTCCAATGGATTTATCGATGACATATCCGGATTTGATTTTGTTGATAAATCCGGCGCAAGCCTCCAAAATCAATCCGGTGACTATTTTAATTGGGATAATGACCCAACAGATGAAAATGGTCACGGTACATTTGTAAGTGGTATTATAGGGGCTCAATCAGATAATATAATTGGAATAGCAGGAATAGCTCCGAATTGTAAAATTCTTCCACTACGCGCGTTTGATCCCGACGGATATGGGGAAGAAGATGATGTAGTTTCTGCAATATTGTACGCGATGAATTCGGGCGTGAAAGTTATTAATATGAGTTTTGGAGATAAAATTTACTCCAAAGTACTTAGGGATATTATCAAATATGCGTCGGCTAATGGAATTATTTTCGTCGGTAGTGCCGGAAATTCGGGAACAGATGAAGAGCATTATCCCTCGGGTTTTAATGACGTTATCAGCGTCGGTAATTCGAATAAATCCGATAATTTGTCATCAAGTTCAACATTTGGGAGCACGGTGGACTTAGTAGCTCCGGGAACCGATATTATTTCGACAGAATTTAACGGAAATTATGCTTCCGCAAGTGGAACCTCAGCTTCAGCTCCGCATGTGAGTGGAACGATCGGACTTTTATTATCCATAAATGACTTTTCATTCAACGATATAAAAACTATTCTCAAATCTACTTCGGATGATATTCAGACACCAAATTGGGATGGAAAAACCGGTTCTGGTAGATTGAACGCCGGTAAAGCTGTAAAAAGTGCTTTGAGCGGCACGCGAGGAGAAGTTTCATTTATTTCGCCTTTACAAGGTTCTGGCTTTTCAAATTCTGATATCGATTTTAATCTTTCTGTTCTGCATCCAAATTTTGCAAGTTTTGGTATTGAAATTGGCAAAGGCATATCACCGCTCGATTGGACTGTAATCTATAATTCGGATAAACAAATTTTTAATGAACTGGTTTATTCACTTGATTTAAGTAATTTAATTGACACTACTTATACCGCAAGAATTAAAGTAACCTTGACCAATAATTCTGTGATTGAGGAACGTGTTAACTTTATTGTTGACCGATCGGAACCAAAAATAAATTATTTAACCGTTGAATCTGCATATTCGGAAAATCAGCCTTCAATTATCGCCGCATTAGAATCAGATGATCCTACACTTGTCGACATTTACATTAGAAAATCCGGGAGCACGGATAATTTTACAATTCATCAAATGGATGACGCGCAAAATAACATCTCTTTTGTAAAAAATACTCATCATAAATTGATCCGTAATTTAGAATATCAGACTCAATATGAAGTTTATTTCATGCTTACGAACAGCAGCGGATTAGAGAATAAAATCGATAATAATGGTGAGAATATTTTAGTAACAACACAAAATAAAATTTTACCATCCGATCATAATACAATTACCCAAATATCACACGGACGCCCTTTTGGTGAGCCGATTGATTTCTACAATGATGGAGTTCCTTCAGAAATAATCATTAATTCAAACGATGATGACGGGAATTATTCCAAATTCTACAAATATATAAATGAAGAGTTCATTTTTATCGATCAAATCGAGAACAGAATTGTAAAGGCTTTCGGCGATTTCAACAATGATAATCACAATGAATTGGTTTCTCTTTTTGCTCGTAATGGTTATATCGATCAAATAAATGAAAATTCTACTGATGTATTTCAAAATTTAGTGAAGGATGAATCAGGTGATTTTTGGCCGGTGTTGGTTCAGGATTTAGATAATGACAGTAAAATTGAAATAATTGTTGTGAGCAGCGACTCAACTCTAACTATTTACGAATTATCTTCCTCTGAAATGATTCTTACGGAGGAGGCGACTTTGGTAAATTTTTCACCTCGCCGGATTATGAACCGGTCAATTAACTTAAACACGTTTAATTCGGCAAATGTGGTAATCGGTGATTTGGACAATAACGGGAGCATGGAAATTATTATTGTTGATAGCGAAGGTGATATTCTTGGATATTCGATTGATGCTCCTAATTCGTACAGCAATTCTTATTCAATAGAAACAGGTTATTTATTTTCTGAAGGTGCTTTAACGGCCGGGGATTTTGATGGTGATAACAAAACTGATCTCGCCATAATCTTAAATTCTTCCGATTATTTACACATTGCTCCGTATTATAAAGTGTTGGTATTTAATTTACTCCAGAACAAAATAAACACAATTGCAAATTTGAATTTCGCTTCAAGTGAAGCCGCATTTAATTCATTTCTATTTAATAAGTCGGAAGCCAGTATAAAGTTAGCGGATTTAAATAACGATAAAAGTGATGATTTAATAATTAATATTTTTCCATATACTTACATTTTTCGTCATGAAGATGATAAAACCTTTCCAATATATTATTCAAATTCAGGTAATCTCGAAAATAAATCATCTTTCGCGGAAATTTACACCGGTGACCTAAACATGAATGGAATTTTAGATGTGATCCTTCCGGGCAATGAATTTTCGTCCTTACTTGAATTCGGATCAGCGGCTAATAATCTGATGGAGATAACCGACATTTACTCAATTTCTAATGATAAAGTGCGATTAGAATGGAAAATTTCCGGTTCTGATAAAAGCTTCGTTTTTAGATCAGATGATAGTCTTACTTTTAATGTAGTCTATTCCGGGTTTGAGAATGTGCTAATTGACACCGGTTTGGAAATTTCTACACGTTATATGTATACAGTATCGAATTCTGACGCAATTATAAATTCGCTGGGGTTAGCAAACTCGAGTGAAGTCTATACGCATCATCCGGTGAAATTTGTGTCCGTTGATGCTAAAACTTCGACTTCGCTCCAAATTCAGTTTGATGGAAGAGTGGATAAGGATATGATTACAAAAAACTCATTTTTCCTAAATGGGAGCTCGAATTTTAGTTCGATTGCTCAATTGAACCAAAATACAATTTTAGTTCAATTTGAGAGCGACTTTTCTAACGGACAAAATTCAATCTCAATCAAAAATCTTAGAGATTATTATAATTCACCCATTGCGGATAGCACGTTTCTTTTTCCGTATTCGAGCAATCCGGAAGTGGAAGAATTATACATCACTTCTTTCAAAATATTGAATTCTAATACAGTTCAACTGAATTTTAATCTTGAGCTTGATTTTTCAAGCATCGATCCATCCGATTTTTCATTCACTCCATCAAATCAAATTGAAAAAATTTCAAATACAAACGACCCAACTCAGTTTCGGCTCTCCACCAAACATCCAATTAATGCGGTAGGAATTGAATATTCTCTTCAGTTAAGTGACATTTATTCATCAGTAAATACTAATTCTGTCAAACTGAAAGAGGGAGCAGGAAGTGTTATCAATTTAAGTTCGCAGAAAACAAATCTTTCGGAAATGTATGTTTTCCCCAATCCTTTTAGGACAAATTCAAATAATGTTGGAATTACATTTGCTAATTTGGTAGTAAACACGGAAATTTCGATCTATAGTCTGAGTGGTTCTAAAATCATTACGATCATCGAAGATGATAATAACGGCGGAGTTTCTTGGGATTTGAAAGACGATTCAGGCGAAACAATCAATTCCGGTATTTATATTTACAGAGCAATTTTATTTGATGATATGGGAAATGAAACAGAAGTTAAAACCGGTAAATTTGCGGTGGTAAGATGAAAATAACATGGAAAGAGTTTAATACGGTCTCGAACTACCTGAGTTTGTCCCGTTTTATTATATTGCTTCCGATTTTATCGATTCTTGACGAAATTGAAACTGATTACGTCTACAGATTGTATGCATTTGGATTAATGATGCTCTCTGCCGCTACAGATATGCTTGATGGCTATTTTGCCCGTAAATTAAACCAGGTTACCGAATTTGGTAAAATAATAGATCCGCTGGCAGATAAAATTTCTTATGCATTGATCGTAATAAAGCTTTACATGATTTCGGCGATCCCCGACTTTTTCTTTTGGGCCGTAATCATCAGAGATCTTTATATTTTTACGGGTGGATTGATCGTGACAAAAATTATTGGAAAAGTTCTACCATCCAATTTATTAGGTAAAATTACTGTTTTAGTGATTGGAGCATATTTTACCGGTGTGGTTTTAAATGTTCAACAGATTGAATGGCTTCATTCAATACTGCTTTATTCAAGTACATTGCTGATTGTTGTATCCGCGATCGGATATACAATTCGAGGTGTAGAATCCGTTAGGTATCATAGAAATGGCTCTCTTTAGTAATATAAATTTTGAAAAACTTAGATCGGGTCTCTCCAAAACCCGAAATAAATTCATTAACAACCTTAATGAAGCATTTACCGGAATCGAGCTTGTTAATGAAGATACACTCGATGAAGTTGAATCGATTCTTATCAGCAGTGATATCGGAAGTGAATTATCGGAGAGTATTCTTGACATGGCAAGAATTAAACTCAAAGAAGAAAAAGATTTATCTAAAGATAATTTCCTAAAACTGATAAAACACGAATTAGGAAAAGTACTCACCAAAAACGCTGATTCCAGATCAAATAGTGCAGATGAAATGGAAAAATATAAACCATACGTTATTTTAATCGTCGGTGTCAACGGAGCAGGGAAGACAACAACAATCGGAAAATTAGCGAGTAATTTTAAGAATGCCGGGAAAAAAGTAATAATAGGATCAGCCGACACTTTTAGAGCAGCTGCTAACGAACAATTAGAAGTATGGGCTGGAAGGGCCGGCGTAGAAATTATTTCCGGGAAAATGGGTAGCGATCCTTCGTCGGTTGCTTTTGCAACTATGGAAGCCGCTAATAAAATGAATGCCGATGTAGTTTTTATCGATACAGCGGGAAGATTGCACACCAAAAATGATCTGATGCACGAACTTTCCAAGATTGAGAGAGTAATTAAAAAAGTTGTGGATCATGCTCCAAATGAAGCTTATCTTGTCGTCGACGGTAATTCCGGGCAAAATGCCTTAACCCAAGCACGTGAATTTTCAAAATTTTCTCAGATCACGGGATTAATAGTTACAAAACTGGACGGGACAGCTAAAGGTGGAATGATATTTCAAATCTGTAATGAGCTGCAAATCCCGGTAAAATATATCGGAGTTGGAGAGGGAATTGACGATTTGCAAGATTTCGATAAACAAAAATACCTCGACGCATTATTTAATGAAGTCGCTTAACCTTTTATTTAATAAGTAGTTAACCCATTTTGAATAAATATACTTTTATTATTAATCCTAAAGCCGGTAGTGGATTATATAAAAAACATCTTGAATCGTTAAAAAAAATATTTGCCTCTTCCAGTATCGAACTGGAGATAATCTTCACAGAGTATCCCGGCCATGCACAAAATCTCGCTTTAGAACATTCGCGACTCGGAAACAATATTTTGGTTGGTGGTGGCGATGGAACACTGCACGAAGTTGTGAATGGAGTTGAATTGTCCTCAAATATAAAAATAGGCTTGCTCCCGTTGGGCACCGGAAATGATTTCGTTTATGCATTAGGTGGAGATAGAAAATTTGAGACAGCAATCCAAAATATTGTCTCAGATAAACTGATTCAAACTGACGCGGGGGAGATTGAGTTTATTAATTTCGGCGATGAAACTGTCTACAAAAAACGGTTTGCCAATAGTTGTGGTTTGGGATTCGACGCATTTGTAAGTCATCTAAACAATAATAAAAAGTTGTTTTCCGGCTTATTTTCATACATTATCTCCGTATTTGAAGGTGTTTTTAAATATAATTATATTCAATCAAGCGGGAAAATTGATGATCAATTGATCTCGCAATCTGAAAGATTGTTGATCGCTATCGGCAATGGTAAAACCGCTGGCGGAGGTTTTTATTTAACTCCAAATGGTTTGATAAATGATGGATTATTTGATGTTACATTCATAAATTCCATTAAAAAATGGAAGATCTTCCTTAAACTACCGCTCGTATTGTTAAATAAAACCGAAAAAATCCATGAGGCAAGTTTGGACAGATTTTCTAAGTTGGAACTTAATTTAGAGCGACCAACTTTTATTCATTGTGATGGCGAAGTTTTGAGTACTAATTGTAAACAAGTCATTATTAGGCAGCTAAGCAAAAAATTAACATTTCATGGAGCATTATAAATGATCATGAAACGACCTAATCACAGAGTATTTGATTACACGCCACGATATTACAATCCGGAAACTGACGTGAAAGAAAAACGAAAAAAGAAATTGGGATTCAGATATGCGCGGAAATCAAAATACAGGAAGAAATCGCCGGTAATTGCTGTGATAATACTAATCGCGGTAATTCTTTTTTATATGAAACTTAGGGGAATGTTCTAATATTCAGGCAATTACTTAGTTTACATAATATACATTATGCGACAATTGTGACTAAATTTTAACTCCTTTTGCAACCATCTCAGCTTCAAACTCTTTTTAGATCATCTCCGATAACAATTCTTTTCTTGGTTGAGCAATTACAACTTTATTCACCAGCAATCCTTTTTCAGCGACTTTTGCCGCGCCTGAATCGATTGCTGAAGTCACAGCCGCAACTTCACCGGTAAATGTCGCGAATGCTTTGCCACCTAAGGCCATTGCAAGACGAATCTCAATAATTTTGACGTTCGCTGATTTTACAGCAGCATCTGCTCCTTCAATTAATGAAGCTACCGAAAACGATTCCAATATTCCAAGTGCTTCGAGATCGTCGGTATTAGAATGTCCAGAAAGCGCAGGAAATATGTCCGGATGAACGTTTGGTATAACAAATGTATCAATTACGGCAAAATCTATATCAGATGTCGCAGCATCAATCGCTGATTGAACTTCAGCAACGTCACCGCCAATTAGAACCATATATTTACCTGAGCAGATCGTTCTCGATAAAACCAATTCAACATCAGAGGTTTTTAACATTATATCAGCTGCTTGCATACCGGCTGCAATACTGGTCATTTCTATCAATCCTAACGAATTCATTTTCATTTATTTCTCCGCTAATTAGCTTTAATTTCGATATAGTCATCGGTAATTGAAGTTACAGCACCATCGATTGAGGTATGTATCCGTGCTCCCATTGAATTTTCATCAATATCGGCAATGAGCGTACCTTTTTTCACAGATTGCGAAATATTGACGACCGCAACGGCAGGTTTGCCGACGTGTTGTTTCAACTTGATTTTTACGGTTGAAGGAACAGGGGATTCAGAGATAAAAGGAGTTGGTTTTTCATACTCTGCCACATTAATTCTTTTCATCAGTTGTTTTAGAGGAACCCTTCTCCCCTCCTTAATCGGATGTACTTTTACGAGTTTTTTCTGCTCATATTTAATTCCCTCAGCTCTTAATTTCACTTTACTTTGATCACACGCCTCTCTGGGATATAAATCCTCCGGACAAGCGTATAAAGAGCATAAACCACATGAACAACATAGATCAGCATACTGGTTCCAGTGTGTTTCCCGGGTTTTTGAGAAGCCGAGGGATCTCATGACTTTATGAGGTTGCACATCGTATCCTAACAAATATCTGGGGCAAAATTCGGTGCAATATGAACATTGGTCGCATGCCGATTTACCAATCCGGTTCATATCCTCTAATGGTCTTATCATCCTATTCACTAAATAATGATCCTTCGGTAGCACGATTAAACCGGCTGTTGTTTTAGTAATTGTATCTTCCAGGTCAAATGAAAGTTTTCCCATCAACAAACCACTTACAAAAATCGCATAATCCGAAAGTGGGCTTCCACCAACAAAATCCAAAATATCTTTAAAACTGGTTCCAACAGGCGCAAAAAATGAAGAAGGATTTTTAACAGCGCCAGCAATACAAACAAACTTCTCCGTAACCGGCTGACTAAATGTAATGGCTTGGTGTATGTTGTAAAATGTTTCAACATTATTTACCAAACAGCCAACATCCAGAGGAATACCGTGAGGAGGAATTAGTCTGTTTGTCGCTGAGTAAACCAACTCATATTCGTCACCGGAGGGATAAAAATCTCCCAATTTGCACATATCGATCAATGAATTTTCAATTTCATTCTGAATTTTCTCAATTGCGTTAGAATTTTTGGTTTTAATTCCGAAATACCCTTTAGATGCCTCGGTGTTGTCAATCATCATTTTCATCCCCGATACAATTTCGGGAGCATGATTCAACATAATTTCGAAATCTTTGTGAATAAGCGGTTCACATTCGGCTCCGTTTGCGAGTACAAATTCAACTTTCGATTTAGCTTTGATGTGTGTCGGAAATCCTGCTCCACCCGCACCCACAACTCCAGCCTCAAATATTTTTTCTGAAAATTTCATATTATTTTATCTTTTTAATTATCACAACAGTTTTATCATCCTGATATTCAGAATCTTCAGTAGAGAATTTATATACTTCATCTAAAATGGCGTAAGCTATTTTCTTAGGCGGATTTATGTGGTTCTTTCTAAGAACATTTTTTAACCGATTTTCTCCAAAAAAGTGAAATTTATTATTCGCTGCTTCAACAATTCCGTCTGAATAGAGTAATAATACATCCCCGGTTGAAAAATTAAGACTATCAGTTTCATATCTGGACTGCGGTGCCGGACCAAGTAAAGGACCGGTAGGATCTAAATAACTGATCTTTTTTCCGTTTTTAGATATAAACATCGGCGGATTATGTCCCGCGTTCGAATATAGAAAAAGTCCTTTTCTATCATTTGAAATTTCACCATAAAAGAAACTGGCGAATCGATCGTCGGCAAATATTTTATTAACTATTTCATTAATTCTGGTCATTAACGGTGATATTTTAATCTGGAACTTACTCGCCATCCGAATTGCGCCGGAAATATACATTGCTTCAGCCGCTGCGGCTATTCCTTTCGATGCCGCATCACCGATTGTAATTCCCAACCTTTCTTCATCGTCACCAATCGGGAGATAATCGAAGAAATCTCCTCCAAGCGTTCTGGCCGGGACAGTTACACCAAAAAGTTGATAATCGTGAAAAGTGTACTCGTGCTCCGGTAGAATACTTTTTTGAAGTCTTTTTGCACTATCGATATCTTCTAACAAATTTACCCTCGATTCGGTAATTCTCTTCTCTTTTAGTTTGGAAGTCAATATGGTAGCGACAATGTTTAGCGTGTAACCAAGATTTTCGTCTACGTCATCACTGTTTACAGCTATCAGATATTCATAATAACTTTTATCGCCAATTTTTAATTTTGACCCGAAACCGGAAGCAGAATATTTAAATATTCCCTTTTTAATCAGAAATTCGTCCGTTTCGTCGGCAAGTACAGTTCTTTTTTGGGCTATTTTACTAAAAATTGGGAAGTCATCTACCAGGAGTCGGTAATTTTTGCGAATTCGTGTTACACTTCCCTGCTGATAATAAATTTGGTAAGCCTTTTCGGGTCTGTTTAGTTTCCAAACCCTTCCACCGGTTACCTTAATTTCTTCATTTTCGACTAATTGATCCACAACCTCCTGCATCAATTCACGAAATGAAGGAAATGATTTTGAAGCTACGGTTTCAACTGTTCTGAGTAATTTACGTTGTTCCATTTAACTCTAACTATTTGTATCGGGATAATTATTGTAGATTACAAGAATTCTTTTAACAAGAAGTTTTAGGTTCTTCAAAAATGATTTGTCAGATGTGGCAAAATTCTCAGCGTAATCTAAAATTGCATTTTTTACACCAACATCTTTTTTAACTTCCAAACTCATATAGTATTTATGCGCCATAATTTGCGCGTACAAACTTGCGGAATTGGTATTTGGGAAGTTATCGGCTATTTTAAGTGCCTCGAACTCTTTAATAATGGGTGCATAAATATTTCTTAACCAGTCAATACTTGCCTCTTGGATTGTTATTTCTTTTACCTGGTTTTCATTTAAGTACCATTTGTGTTCTTCGATCTGTTTTAAGATGTCATCGATAGTATTTTTATCTTTAATTTCTCCAAACTGATCGTGAACATTTATTCCCGTAGTTTTTTCAAATGCCTTGATTGTTTTGTATAAAGATCGAAATTGCTCGTATTTTCCACCAAAATAACTTTTCAAAAAGGAAATATCTTTTTCTTTCCCTTGTTCAATTAAAAGCAAATTGTACTGATCAATAGACTCGAAGAATTTGGAAATATCCTTCTCTCTCATTTCATCCGAGATTTTAGAGGTGATTTCTACGGTTTCAGCATCGGCCAAAAATGCTTTTAATTCCGTTTTTGTTCGTCCATTAGTATCTTTCAACTTGTTGAACTTTATTAAATTGTTTTGAAGTTGAGCATCTCCCCAGTAAATATTTTTATGATGAAGCAAAGCGATTAATTCAGCAATCGCTTTTATAATTGCTTTAGTATTCTCTTCCTTAAAATCATATTGAAATAATATAGAATGTGGAATTGAATTATCTTCAAGCATTGTAACAACAAATGCCAATTCTTCGTCCTGGTTTGCCGCAAGCAGTTTGTGTTCTTCCGTGAATAATTTATCGGTGTAAATCACATGACCGGCGGGAACAAATGTTGGAATTCCCTTCTCAAGTAATTTTTTATAGGTAACGGATTCAAAATACGCTTTCAGATTTGAGGTCTGCTTTATGGCAAAAGAATAATTTTTGGTTTTTATAAATCTGACCGGATGTCTCGACTTGCTCTTTCTGACAGATATGAATTTAAATCCATCCTCTTGCCAGTCAATTAAGGAAGTATCCCAAGGAAGCGAAATCAGATCATTTCTGTAACGCTGATATATGTTGAAAATTAGATTTTGTTCGTTCATTATTGTGTGTAGAATTTCAGAGTATTAATTAAAACTTGTTTGCATACTGCGTTAAATTCGTTGCTGGAAAAAGAATTCATTAATGAATTTCTTGTTGATCTGAATACACTTTTAGCCGCATATCCCCCTCCTTCAAAAACTCCGATTTTATTTTCAAATTCATCAGTATCGGGAGTTGGAACAGGTGTTTCTTCATCTAATAAACTTTTCCATTTTGAATCAAAATTTACGAGTGTAGTTATATTTGGTTCCCAAGGCTCAACGTCTGTGGGGTAAAATTCGTTGTAAGAAACATCGCTCGTAAAATATTCGTCGGCCAAGCCGGCAAATCCATGAGCTAATTCATGCACAAAAACTTGTTTTGAGCTCGGGTGATCAACTGTTGTAGCGGAATAATAATTGTAGATTGCACCGCCTCCATATTTCGCAGAATTGGATAGAATATAAATTTGATCGTATGGAGCATTTGCGGCTAAATCCCTCACTGTCTTGGTATCGTATGTCATAACATAACGTTCAGAATCAAATGTATAAAAAGATGTTGAAGCGATATTTTTTTTGTATTCACCTTTGGCAGGATTATCGATTCCGGATTCAATAGAATGGGCTAAGACGGCCCAGATATTAATTTTGTCCCTAAACTCCTTAAACGGCTCATATTCGAACAAATAGTCACGAAATCGTTCCGCGTCGGAAATAAATTTCTCAATTTCAACTATTGAATAACCATCCGGAATAAAAACGATATCCAAGGCACTCGCGGGTTCAGATGAATATTCAATTTGATAATTATCAAAAACATGTTTGTTATCTTTTCTGATGAAGTAATTTTTTGGATCGATTTGGTAACGGAATCTTTCAACAAATGAATTGTTTCTATCTCTTGAGTAGATCACTATTTCTGATGTTTTTTTCGGGAAAGGCATAACGACAGTTTCGTGAATTCCCCTTTTTGTAATATTAGCCTCGTCGGTGGTTTGCCATTCTCTGAACAAAGTAGAATAACCGCGAGAATAGATTACATTTTTACTCTCAATATCAATTAATTCAAACATATTGTTACCGAGTCCTAACGTATCAATCAGATTATTTTTTGATCCGCCCCAGTATTGTTCTTCAATCATTTCATCAAAATAGTATGCTTCAGATTCTTTGTCGCCCGCATGAATGTAATCGAATCTGAGTGTTTTTTCAAAAAAGTGATCATCAAAATTAACTTGACCGAATGTGGTAATAGAGATAAAAACGAGGGTGAAAAATAAATGTGTTTTTTTCATTGAATTGTCTGATTTTTTGATTTTCGAAGATAATAAAAATGCCCTAATATTTAATAATATTAGAGCATCCAAACAATAGTCGCAAAAAGATAGAATTAAGGATCAATTGCATTCAAAAGGGAAATATCCTTCTCGGTTATTCCGCCTTCATCGTGCGTTGATATCGCTAATTCGACTTTATTCCAGGAATGAATCGATATATTGGGATGATGGTCAGCTTTTTCGGATAGCATTCCGACTTTCGTCACGAATGAAATTGCATCGATAAAATCATTACACTCAAAAGTTTTTACCAGGGCGTTATCTCTCAACATCCAGTCTTTTTTTGATTCAAGAATTTGCCTAATCTTTTCTTCAGTAAGTAACATTTACACTAATCCTTTCCGTCAACTTTCTCTTTTTCTTCATCAGTCGATTCATTTGATGGAGCATCTTTAATAATAAAGTGCAGTTTCTCGGCACTTTTTCTATGTTTGACGGTAATTTTAGATCCGTCTTTGAAGTTGCCCATCAAAAGTTCTTCCGCTAAAGGATCTTCAACAAATTTTTGAATTCCCCTTTTGAGCGGCCGTGCTCCGTATTTTTGATCAAACCCTTTTTCAGCAAGAAATTCCATCGCTGATTTATCAATTTCAATTTCCATTTTGTTTTCTTTGATATTATCGATAAGGTCAATCAATTCGATTTTGATAATTTCTTTAATATCATCTTTTTCAAGATTTCTGAAAACGATGCTTTCATCAATCCTATTTAGAAACTCAGGATTAAATAATCTTTGCAATGCCTCATTTACGACGTTTTTAAGGTTTTCATACTTCCCGGCAATGTCATCACCTCCAAATCCAAAACCACCGGTCGATTTAAGATCCCGTGTTCCGACGTTTGAAGTCATAATTATAATCGTGTTTTTAAAGTCTACTTTTCTGCCAAGACTATCGGTAAGTTGACCATCATCGAGAACTTGAAGAAGAATGTTAAACACATCCGGATGAGCTTTTTCAATCTCATCAAAAAGAACTACCGAATAAGGTCTTCTTCTCACCTTCTCCGTTAATTGACCACCCTCTTCGTATCCGACATATCCGGGAGGTGCTCCAACCAATCGAGAAACCGCATATTTCTCCATGTATTCACTCATATCAATTCTGATGAGGGCATCTTCGGAATCAAATAAATACTTTGCCAAAACTTTAGCTAATTCGGTTTTACCAACACCCGTAGGACCAAGAAAAATGAAACTGCCTATCGGTTTGTTCCGATTTTTCAATCCGGCTCTTGTTCGCCTTATAGCTTTGGTCAAGGTTAGAACGGCTTCATCTTGTCCAACAATCTTAGATTTGAGCGCATCTTCCATTTTCATGAGTTTTTCAGATTCTGCTTGAACGACTCGGGTAACAGGAATTCCGGTCATCATTGAAACAACCGTTCCAATATCATCTTCGCTTACGTCATAAATAATATCGTTCATTTTGACGTCCCATTCCTGCTTTGCAATTTCCAAATCAGATTGTAAAGTACGTTCTTGATCTCTTAACCTGGCCGCTTCTTCGTAGTCTTGTTGTTTAACGACTTGTATCTTTTGCTTTTTTACGTCTTCGATTTGCTCTTCCAGCTTCAGAATTTCATCAGAAACTGTAAAATTCCCAAGATGCACCCGTGATCCGGCTTCATCTAAAACATCGATTGCTTTGTCAGGTAAGTGTCTGTCGGTGATGTATCTGTCACTTAATTTAACAGCGGATTCAATAGCTTCATCAGAATATTTTACTCGGTGATGCTCCTCGTATTTGAATTTTATGTTCTCCAAAATCAATTTTGTCTCATCTACGGTGGGTGGTTCAACCATTACTTTCTGGAATCTTCGATCCAAGGCACCATCGGTTTCAATAAATTTACGATATTCATCAAGCGTAGTTGCGCCAATACATTGAATATCGCCTCTCGCTAATGCCGGTTTAAACATATTGGAAGCGTCGAGCGAACCGGATGCTCCCCCTGCTCCCACAATTGTGTGAAGTTCATCAATAAACAAAATTACATCGTTCGCTTTTTCCAATTCATTCATCAAAGCTTTCATTCTTTCTTCAAACTGACCACGATATTTGGTTCCAGCTACAAGTCCGGCAAGATCAAGAGTAACAACTCTTTTTTCTTGTAAAATCCTCGGCACTTTCCGATTAATTATTCGGAGAGCGAGTCCTTCGGCGATTGCCGTTTTACCAACACCGGGTTCACCGATTAGTACAGGATTGTTTTTCTTTCTTCGACTCAAAACTTGTGCAACCCTTTCTATCTCTTTTTCCCTTCCAATAACCGGGTCTAACTTATCGTCTACAGCCAACTTAGTAAGATCTCTTCCGAAGTTATCTAGCACCGGAGTTTTGCTTTTATCTGTCTTTTTACCGGGTTGTTGTCTGGAAGCCGGTTGCCCAAAAGTCCTGTCCCCTGTCGATTTACTGCTTAAAATATTATTCAGTTCGGAGCGTACGTTTTCATAAGTAACATTGAACTGGTGCAAAATTTGCGTTGCGATATTATCTTCATCCCGGAGCAAGGAAAGCAAAATGTGCTCCGTTCCGATAACATCAGATTTGTATATTTTTGATTCAATTTGGGTTATTTTTAATACTTTTTCAGCTTGTTTTGTTAGGGGGATATTTCCAATAGTAAGCGTGCCACCGGATGTTCTGACGGTGTCTTCAATCGCTTTTTTTAGTTTTATGAGTTCAACTTCAAGATTCCGAAGTATTTTAACCGCGACTCCTTGTCCCTCTCTAATTATTCCAAGCAAAAGATGCTCGGTTCCTATATAATCATGACCCAATCGTAACGCTTCTTCTCTGCTGAGTCTAATTACTTCTTGCACTCTTTCTGAAAAATTTCCGTCCATTATATAAGTATCCTTTAAATTTCTATTTACAACAGAATTATGGCTAATTAGTTTCATTAAATATAAAGATAGACTATTCTATAATCAATGTAATTGGTTTTGGTGGGACCCAACCTCCGAAGGTCTGATAATAATTTCGTTTTGCGTTGGATAAATCAAAACATCTTCATAATTTCAACATACTTATTAATACATTTTATTAGAGGTTTAAGATGGATCCAACAACAGGATTATCGATAATTGTAATTATTGGAGCAGTATTTTTTCTGATACTCTTCACTTATTTTGTTCCGATTGGGCTTTTTATTACAGCTTATTTCTCGGGCGTAAAACTAAAAATATTTAAAGATTTGGTTGGGATGCGTTTGAGAAAAGTTTCACCTGCTGTAATCGTCAGAAATATGATTTCCTCGTCAAAGGCGGGAATTATACTTGACACCGGATTATTGGAAGCTCATTACCTCGCAGGCGGAAATGTTACAAAAGTGGTAAATGCACTAATTTCGGCAAGTAAAGCGGACTTGGATTTAAGTTTTGAGAGAGCGGCCGCAATTGACCTTGCCGGACGTGATGTTCTCGAAGCCGTAAAAATGTCGGTTCTTCCCAAAGTAATAGAAACTCCTTTAGTCGCGGCTGTTGCCAAAGATGGTATTCAGTTAAAAGCAATCGCAAGAATTACGGTTCGAGCAAATATTGAACGATTGGTTGGCGGGGCTGGAGAATCTACGATTTTGGCAAGAGTTGGTGAAGGAATTGTTTCTACGATCGGTTCCAGCAATACACATAAAGAAGTTCTTGAAAATCCGGACAGCATCTCCAAGGTAGTTTTAGGGAAAGGATTAGATAGCGGAACCGCATTTGAAATTTTATCGATTGATATCGCTGATGTTGATGTTGGGACAAATATCGGTGCGATTTTGCAGACAGATCAAGCTGATGCCGATCTAAAGGTAGCCCGCGCAAAAGCAGAAGAAAGACGAGCCGCAGCAGTTGCGTTGGAGCAAGAGATGACCGCTGAGGTGGCAAAGATGCGCGCCAAAGTTGTCGAAGCTGAAGCTGAAATTCCTTTGGCAATCGCTGAAGCATTTAGAAGTGGAAATCTCGGTGTTATGGATTATTATAATTTGAGAAACATTCAAGCCGATACCGATATGAGAAACTCGATTGCGGATCCCGAAGACGAAAATAAAAAAGACCAAGACGATAATTAATGGATAATATAGTTGACATACTGTTTCTACTCTTCTTTATAGTCAGTTTTTTGCTGAGCATTTTTAAGAAGAAAAAAGCGCCAAAGGATGCGCCCAAAGAGACAAATTCAAATTATCGTTACGAAGATTCTTCGGCGGATACTTATCAAAAAGATGACAGCTTTTTTGAAGTCCCCGATTTATTTGGTGAAGATTCAGAGGAACCGGTGAGAAATCCGGTTCCTCAATCGTATCGACCGGAAAGTCAGATTCCACAAAAGCAAACTCAACAGGAAGTAGTTTATACTGATCCGAATGAAGTATTGGATAAAATCAGATACAGACCATCTGATCAACCGAAGTTGAGTCAGAGGCTCAACATCAAAATGTCGTCTCCTTCAAGCCAAAGGAAAGTAAATAAACGGGCGAAAAGGATTCGAAAAATGTTTAAAGAGCATGATAATTTGCAAGATTATATTATTTTTAGTGAAATATTGAACAAGCCGAAAGCACTTCGACGTTAATGGCAAAAAAGTACGTTCTTAAAAAAACTTCGCGGGATACATCGCGTATCCCGATTGTTGATGAATCCAAATTTACAATTAACTACCAGACTCAATTAAATCTATCTCAATACGAAGCCGTAAAAGCGCTCGAAGGCGTTTATCTCGTTATCGCCGGAGCCGGAACCGGTAAAACTCGAACTTTAGTTTACAGAGTCGCGCGAATGGTTGAGATGGGCATTGATCCTAAATCTATCTTGCTCCTTACCTTCACGAGAAAAGCGGCGAAAGAAATGTTGAATCGTGCCGCGATGCTCCTTGATAGCAGATGCTCCCGGATAAATGGCGGAACATTTCATTCATTTGCAAACATTACACTTCGAAGAAACGCCAAACATATTGGACTCGAACAAAACTTTACAATTTTAGATCAAGGTGATAGCCAAGATGTAATTTCCCTAATTCGCGGCCAATTAAAACTTGGTGAACAGAAAAGGCGATTTCCAAATAAATCGACAATTAACAAAGTTTTAAGTCTTAGTACAAATACGGGCAGATTAGTGTCGGAAATTTTGGAGACTGATTATCCCCATTTTTCAATTTACAAGGAACAGTTCGCACAAATCAAAGAGTTGTATGAAAAGTATAAATTTCAAAACAATCTTTTAGATTACGATGATCTGCTTATTTACCTGAGGAAGTTTTTAACGAGTCCTTCCGCCGCGACAAAGGCATTTCTCTCAGATATCAAGTTTATTATGATTGATGAATATCAGGATACAAACATGCTCCAAGCCGATATCGTTAAAGCACTCGCGGCAATCAATCCGAACGTGATGGTAGTTGGAGATGATTCACAATCAATTTATTCGTTTCGTGGAGCTGATTTTAAGAACATAATACAATTCCCCAACCTGTTTGAAGGAACGGAAATAATAAAACTTGAGGAAAATTTTAGAAGCACTCAACCCATTCTGAATCTCGCGAACAAAATAATTGAAAGGAGTATCGAGAAATATTCTAAAGAATTATACACTCGCAAAATCGATGGTGAACTCCCGGTAATTATTTCGGCAACAAACGAAAATATGCAATCGAGATTTATTGTTGAACGAATATTAGAAATGCGTGAGGAAGGAATAGCACTTGAAGAAATTGCGGTTTTATTCAGATCTTCATATATGTCTTTTGATCTTGAAATTGAGCTGAATAAAGCGAATGTACCTTATGTCAAAATTGGCGGAATGAAGTTTATTGAAACCGCTCATGTTAAAGATATTTTGGCATTCCTGCGAATTTCCGCAAATCCGAGCGATTTTGTGAGCTGGTATCGGGTTTTACTTCTTCATGAAGGGATCGGGCCCAAAAAAGCGCAAATGGTATTAGATCAAGTAAGCCATGGCGTATTTTCAATCAAACATGCTCCCACAAAACAAATTGCCGATCAGTTTGGAGCAAAAATTTATAATTTATTCAAACTGCTAAATGAACTTCATGTAAAACAAACTAATCCTATGGAAAAAGCGGAAAAAGCATATTCCTATTATGAACCTATCTTTTTGACCAAGTACGATGATTTTAATAAAAGAAGAAAAGACCTTGAGATTTTACTCAACATGACTAATAATTATTCCACCGTGGATTCTTTTCTAGACGATATGGCGCTTGATCCACCTACCGATTCTGTGGTTGATGTTGATCCCACAAGTAACGAAAACGAACGTTTAACGCTCTCTACAATACATTCTGCCAAAGGGTTAGAATGGCATTCGGTTTTTATCATTCACGCCGTAGACGGCTTCTTCCCCTCCTCACAATCACTCGCTAATTTAGATTCGCTTGAAGAGGAGCGCAGATTGATGTATGTGGCCTCCACTCGTGCGAAAGAAAATTTATATATCTGTTATCCGATGAATATATTCGATAGACATCAAGGATTAACATTATCGAAACCTTCGAGATTTATTGAGGGAATTCCGGATGATATCGCCGAGGAATGGTTATTGGAGGAAGAATAAACACCATTTTGATTTGATCATAATTCCGAAATCTTATCTATGATAATTGTTATTTTTATGGTTGTTATTTTTCCAATCCGGAGTTCCAGTTCATGTTTTCTAAATTTTTCTTCTTCTTGTTTGTAAGCTCACTTGTCATTGCTCAAAACGGTAATAATAAAATTAGATTTTATCTTGATTGCGATTTCTGCGACCATACTTTTTTTCGCGAAGAGATAAAATTTGTAGATCATGTTAGGGATAGAAATGACGCTGATATTCATCTCTTAGTTTTGCACGAAAATACCGGCGGTTCGGGAAGTATTTATTATCTCAATTTTATCGGTCGAAATGAATTTGCGGGCGTCAACGATACGATTAAAGTTAACACAACAGAAATCGATACTGATGATGATATTCGTAAGAAATTAGTTAAGTACACCAAAATTGGATTAATGCGCTTTATTTCGGCCTCACCAATTGCCGAGGATATAACAATCGATTTTAACGGTTCCAATGAAACCATAGAAATTGTCGATGACCCATGGAATAGCTGGGTTTTTCGAACAAGTTTGAACACTTATTTCAGTGGTCAGGAATCACAGAACGATTTTAGTTTGTATGGAAATTTCAGTATCGGAAAAACAACGGAAGATTGGAAATTCCAATTCAATTTTGGAAATAGTTACGAAGAAAGTAATTTTGAATTTGAAGCTGAAAACATAAAAAATGTATCCCGGAGCCAGAATATCAGTTCGAGCGCGATTCGTTCAATTGATAGTCACTGGTCACTCGGTTATTGGTTTTACAGCTGGAGTTCAACTTATCAAAATACCCGACTCGCGCTCTCGACGGGTCCGGGAATCGAATACAATTTTTACCCCTATTCGGAATCAAGCAGTAAACAATTCAAATTGCAGTACAAAATATTTTTTAAACACAATGATTATTACGAACAGACAATTTTTCTAAAATCCGCCGAGTATTTATCCAAGCAGGAAATCGAATTAATTATGGAATACAATCAGCCCTGGGGAGAAATCGACATTTCATTATCGTATCATAATTTGTTTGAAGATTTTGCGAAAAATAGAGTCCAGCTTTATGCGGATTTCGAAATTAAAGTTTACAAAGGGCTTGATTTGGATATATATTTTGGTGGTTCAAGAATTCACGACCAAATTACACTTCCCCGTTCCAACGCGTCAATTGATGAAGTCTTGTTGCGGCAAAAGGAACTTGAAACTTCATTTGAGTTTTGGGGGCGTGTAGGATTTTCTTACACATTTGGTTCAATTTATAACAATATTGTAAATCCACGATTTGAGGGTTAATATGGACTTTTTATATTTTTTGGTAATCGGCTTGATTGCAGGATTCCTCGCTGGTAAAATAATGAAAGGAAAAGGTTTCGGACTTCTCGGGAATTTGGCTCTTGGGATCGCCGGAGCATTTATCGGAGGATTTTTATTCGGCCTAATCGGCTTGGCAAGTTATGGTTTTATTGGATCAATCGTTACCGCAACGGTTGGAGCGATATTTCTAATATGGCTGGTTGGTAAGCTCAAATAATCATTTGATTAGAATCATTTTCCTAACTTGGGAATATTTACCATATCCTAATTTGTAAAAATATACTCCTGAGGGATAATCCGAAGCGTCAAATATAATTCTGTGTGTTCCCGCGGCTTTAAAATCATCCAAAATTGTGTCTAGCTCATTCCCGATTGAATCATAAATCTTGATTGAAATGAATTGTGCGGTGTTCAAATCGAATTCAATTTGTGTCTTCGGGTTAAATGGATTCGGATAATTCTGATAAAGATTTATTCGATTGGAGTTAATACCATTATCAGACACGAATGTTGTTCCTTCCCGATCAAGTTCTATGCTTAGTTTAGTGAGTGAATCTGCAGAGATTTTTACGTTTTCAATTTCAAGTGAATCGAATCCGTCAGAAACGATTATCACTTTATACTCACCCGGGAATAACATTTTCCGAAACAATCCGGAATTTGAATCAGCATTAACAGAAGTAGAATAATTCTGATCGCCTGAAATTTGAATTTCCGCTGAAAGTGGAAGTCCGTTTTTGTCTTTTACCGTTCCACTCAAACCAAATAATGACTGCTCCAGATATTGAAGCAGCGAGCGGTAATTAAAATTCCATAAGTCGTTTAATTCGTTTTCGGGAGTAGTTTTGGTAGCATCCAATTCAATTGTGGTTTCACGCCCATCATTGAAATAATCTTGATAATCTTGCCTTCCCCCAATTATTTGAGTCCACTTAAAACCATTTGTTATACCGTTATCATAATCTACCAGATAATTTTTTGTTGAATAAGTCTGCGCAGTATCAGCATATTTCCGGGAAATCAGCGCGAACCAAAGTGAATCAGGGTGTCCTTCTTCCCATCTATCCCACGGATAATTTATAACTTCAACGCCACCGTGAAAATTTGCCGAAAGAACAAAATTGTTCTCCTCCAGAATTCCTCTCATTATTTTCGTTTCTAATTGTTCGTTTTGATTGACTCCGAACACCGGATCGGGAAAATTTCTATTAAGATCATATCCAAAATAATTATACCTTCTCGCGCCGTTTATTGTTGTATCGGAAACAAAATAAGTGCCGTCCGGATTTGCTAAAGGATTGATCCAAATCTCTAAATTCTTGACAAGTTTTGTACTCAGAGAATCTGAGTTATAGTTTTTCAATAAATAATCGATCAATCTAAGCATTAACACATATCCCGTTGTCTCATCCCCATGCATTGTTGAAGAGTACATAACTTGGGGTTCATTCTCCTTACTGTTTACACTATCGCTAATTATTGCGAAAATAATTTTTCTCCCTTCAATTGTTTCGCCGGCATCAATAACTTTACAAAGATTTGGGTAATCGGAAGCAAATTTATACATCAGTTCGAGGTAAGTCTGATACCTCGGGTAAACGTTCCAGTTCATCACAGAATCAATATTATCGGAAACGCGTATCGGCTTGAGCATGGATGGACGTTTTAGTATTTCAAACTTAATCTCGTTTTCAATCAAAAATTTATATCCATCATAATTTGCATAGGCGTAAATACCATCCGCCTTAGGGTGATCAAGCGAAATATGATTATTTATCCATTCTAGTTGTGATTTGTTTTTGTCGGAAAGTTTTAGGTAGATTTCCACATTTTTATCGAAGTAATCTTTGGTTAAGACCTGCCCGAAAATCGGCGAAACGGTGAAATGAAAAATTATTAATATGAATAAGTTTTTGATACACATGCCATCAATTATAGTTAGAAAAGACATTAAATCCTATTTCATCAGAATCATCTTTTTAATCTCAGAATGGTGATTATAGTCTATTTTGTAAAAATATATGCCACTTGCGAATCTGCCCGCATCAAATTTTACACTATATTTTCCGGGTGATTTTTGTTCATTTAACAAAGTTTTAATTTCGTTTCCCAACACATCATAAATTTTCAGAGAAACATAACCATCAAATTTGTATTCGCCTTCTTCAGTGGGAATTGTAAATGAAATCACGGTTTCCGGATTAAACGGATTTGGGTAATTTTGCTCTAATGTGAACTTTGTTGGGAGTTGATCTTCGATAGAAGTAATGCTATCAACGACTTCCAAAGAAACGGGAATTACGATTTCCCCTTTCGTATTATCGTTGTGGTCGATGAATAAATTCATTTTATACTTCCCAACCGCCAAATCCTTAGAGGAAATATTCAGAACCAAAACCAAATCAGAATTTTCGCGAATATAACCGTTAACGCCTTCAAAACTTAGCCATTCCGGGATTTTTAGTAATTTCACGGTCAGATTTGAATCAAGGTAAGCAGTATTATATGCGACTAACAATCCATCGGTTCCGTCAGAATTTTCAATTCCGACTGTCGCTTCGTTACTTAATCCGATTACTTTTTTGTAGTTAAATCTAATTTCTCCATTCGGATAAAGAATCACTTGGAATTCAAATTCACCCGGTGCCGGAGCAACAACACTGTATTTATTCCAATTGACAAATTGAACAATCGTATATCTTTCATCTGAGTAAAAGTATACTTTGCCCGAATCTACTCCCGATAGGTCATCCCAAAGTGGTGAGATCAGATTATTAGGAACCGCCGAATTTGGAATTGATCTGTTGTTATAAGTGTCTTTGGTGTAATTCTCAAATGTGATTAAACCGTTAGAAAGTATCCAAAACCCGGTGTATTCATTGCCGTAAAAAGGGAAACTGAAACCGAGTGACAATGAATCAGAATATCCGTCATCTTTGTTACTGAATGAAATTATATTTCCGGTATTGGAAATATCAATCCATTCATAATCTATTCCTTCTTCATTTGAGTCGAACCATCGATATCCAAATTGGTCGGGTCCGCCCAAATTCAGTATTCCATTATTTGAAACATTTTCGCTCTTCGCGTAGATAGATTCCTTTGCTTTTAAATGAATGTTTGGATTAATACTTTGTGAATTTTCAAAAGTGTTCGAGTAGTAAACTTCAATTTCCAAAGTTGATTTTTCAAGACTTATATTTGAAATAGAAATTGAGTCTTTAACCGAATCGCCTGATTTCACCAAAAAAGACAAAGAATCCTTAGAAACTGAAATTAACGGATTAGAGAGAGTTTTTGCCTGAACGGAATTAGAAAGCACGGATTTATTTCCCCACCGATCATAAGATAAAATTTTGAAATAATATCGTTCATCTGGCTCAAATCCGGTTATTGTAAAATTTTCGGTTTCTCCTGAATCAGCCGGAAAATCAACAATTCTATACTGCGATGCGGCATTAAAGTCTTCATTATTTTCAATTGGATTTAAGGAATAACGCAAATCATATCCTCTAACTCCTCCGAATGTTGTATCAAACGGTGCGGTCCAAGAAAAAACAAATCCATTACTTGTAGAATCTAAAATTTGCAGATCTGTTATTTCAGTTGGTGAAATAGAGTCTCGTTTTCCCAAAGAAGGATCCCAGCCGTCTAAGAATGTAATTCCTGAATTGTCGGGATCAAGCCAATCTTTTAAACGAAGCGTCGGTGAATTTGAATGATCCCAGGAGTACGAAAACTTGCCGAACGAATCCCACGCATTGTTAGTACATGACGCTTCGCCGCCGTGAAGTTGACCAATAATCCTATGTTTTTCGTCGAATATTGGTGCTCCGGAAGACCCCTTTTCAGTAGTTCCAACTTCCCAATTGCTAATCTCCCAATGTGATCCGGGAAAATCCCCTTCCCAATCAACCGAGCGCAAAGTATCAGCGTCAATGCTTATTTTTTTTATGTCGCCATCGGGATGATGAATTATAACATGATGATTAGAATTTATTTCTTCGCTATTCCATCCCGCAAAATGTACGTTAAAACTATCCGGCGGAGGCTCATCCAAAAGAACCAAAGCAAAATCGGATTCAATATTGGAGGCAACTAAGGATGAACCTTGCAGTACGTAGTCAGTTGAGCCTTCCACATTTTCACATGATTCACTTTCATAATTAAACATATAAACCCAAGTTTCAACCTCTGTCGGATCATTGAAGCAATGATAACCGGTAAGCAAATACGGGGTTAAATCAACTCTTGCATTGTTGATCATTGCTCCCGTGCAAATTCGTGAGTTGTCCTGGGCTAAAATCATCATAACAGACCGTTTCTCAATCTGCCAGTCCGCGCCTTCTTCACAATTTATATTAACATTACAATCACCCGCGTCTCCAAAATCCAAAACATCAAAATTTTGATTGAAAATGTTGACATATCCGTGAATAACTTTCGAAATTTCAATCTGCCCGATAAATTCCGCATTATTCGGTTCAAAATACTCCAGAATCAAATAATCACCTTTTACTAATCCCGTAGCGAATTTCCCGTGCTCCTTATTGTTCGCTGAGGAAAATGCTCCCAGTACAGAATTCGTTTCAGGATTAAAAACAAACAACTCTGCTCCCTTCGGAATTCTATATTTTCTGAATATCAAGTTTAAAGTAAATGCTTCATCCGATTGGATTTTCAATCTCCATACTTTTCCTTTTTCAACGTTTTCCCATTTACCTGAATTTTGCAATGTAAAATCAACGTTGATAGGATTTCCAAATCGAAACGGTACACCTTTTAATTGCTCCCTTTTGTCCTCTTCTATCAATTTATCAACATCAAATTGCGGTAATATTTTTCGGGAAATCGTGGAAGGAATCTTCAAGCTTTCGTGCTTGATGGTACGCGGCATTCCGGGTTTTGATAATTGAGCAAAAGTCGGATGCTCCGATATTGCGAGAATAATTATAAGCAGTAAAATTCTGAATGTGTATTTCATCTATTAATCGTTTATTTTAAGCAACAAAATATAAATAATCCGCCAATGAAGCATTGATCACCGTCGTATCTATAATTTGTTTTTTTTTTCTGATATTCTATTTGAGATTGCTGGTCTCATTTAGAAAGTCTGTAATTCCTGTAATAGATAATCAAAATCTTAAATCAATTTCGATCGTCGTTTCGCTTAAAAACGAGTCGGGAAACATTGAAAATTTGATTAACTCCTTAGCCAATTTAGATTATCCGGCTGATAAATTCGAGGCAATTTTCGTGGATGATAATTCATCCGATAATACTTTTGAATTATTACGAAATTACACTTCCAGGATAAACCACTTTCGTGTTTTAAAATCAAATTATATAGGCAATTTCGGCAAAAAATATGCCCTCGATTATGGAATCTCTGAATCCCGGTTCGATTTAATTGTGTTTACTGACGCGGATTGCACTTATGGTTCAAACTGGTTAAATACATTCTCCCAAATGTTTGAGGCAAATGATGTAGTAATTGGTTGCGCGCCTTATTGGTGTAACCCTGAATCTACTTTTATGCAATTGTATTTTTGCTTTGAAAATATGCGAAATCATATTATAACATTTGCGGCTGCTAACCTCGGAATTCCTTATTCTGCCGCATCCCGTAGTTTTGGATTTAGAAAATCAGCTTTTCTCGCTGTGAATGGTTATCAAGATCTTTACAAATACAAAAGCGGTGATGACGATTTGCTCCTTCAAAAATTTATTCAAGCGAAGTACAACATAAACGCATTCACAAATACCTCCGCATTTGCGGTAAGCGAACCCCCTAAACGATTAAATTCTTACTTAAAACAAAGATCACGGCACGTTTCCACTTCAGCCCGTTACTCAACAAAAGTTAAACTGTTCTTGGCAATATGGCATATATTAAATATAGTTTTCGCTTGCTCGTTCCTATTCTCCTTTTTTCATCCGTTTTTTGTTATTCCGACTCTGCTTAAAATATTGATAGATATTCAGTCCGGTAAACGATTTGAAAAGGAATTCAATTTAAGATTCTCATTCACGCAAATTTTCACATTTTCATTTCTTTATGAAATTTTGCTTGTTGTCAACTATTGGAATTCAAGAACAAAAAGTATTGTGTGGAAATAGTAAAAATAAACATAGAATTCATCGATCAATTCTTTCTACTTTTATGAACAGCTATTATCCCCTTTCCCTTTGAATTCAATTCTTAAAGGTCTATTTTTTAGTTCAATTTTTTGGTGTTTTATGAAAAACGAACAACTTTTAAAGAAAGCGGAAGAGGCGAAAAATTTGTCATATTCTCCATACTCTAAATTTAGAGTCGGAGCCGCTTTATTAGATGAAAAAGGTAATATTCACCTCGGTACAAACATCGAAAACTCATCATACAGTTTAACACTTTGCGCTGAGCGGACAGCAGTTTTCGAGGCTTATCTAAAAGGTGCGCGAAAATTTCGAGCAATTGCCATTACAAGTGATTCTGAGAAAATAATTACTCCATGCGGTGCATGCCGGCAAGTTCTGATGGAAATGTGCGGACCGGAGCTTGAGGTAATTATGTTCGATAAACATGGAAATACGCAAGTAGAAAAGTTAAAATCGTTGTTACCACTCTCTTTCGATGAATCATTTTTATAGGAAATATGGAATTTAGACCACACTCAATGCCAATAGAAACCGGCTGGATAGAAGTGATCGCCGGATGTATGTTCAGCGGAAAAACCGAAGAATTAATTCGAAGACTACGCCGTGCCGAAATCGCGAAATTGACTGTAAAAACTTTCAAACCTGAGATAGATATTCGTTATTCAAAGCAGAATATTGTCTCTCACAGCAAACAATCTCTTCCCTCCGTTTTAGTAAAACGAAGCGATGAAATACTACAACAATCGAATAACGCGCAAGTGATCGGAATTGATGAAGCCCAATTTTTCGACTCCGGAATTATCTCCGTCGCTCAGAAACTTGCCGATGAAGGCAGAAGAGTAATTATTGCCGGCCTCGATCAAGATTACAAAGCCGAACCTTTTGGTCCAATGGCTGATTTATTGACAATTTCCGAATATATCACAAAAACATTGGCAATTTGTGTTGTTTGCGGCAATCCCGCGAACAGAACACAAAGATTGGTTCAATCCAAAGAAAAAGTGCTTGTAGGTGCGGCGGATAGTTACGAAGCAAGATGCAGAAAATGTCATTACATTCCCTAACTCTATTAATCGGAGATCAAATTTATGCTTGATGTGTTACATGGTCTTTTAGGAATTGTAATTTTGCTCGGTATAGCATATTTACTTTCGAATAATAAAAGCAAAATAAATTGGAGGTTGGTTGGAACCGGATTATCCATTCAGTTCTTCTTTGCAATTTTTATTATGAAAGGTGATAACCTCGCTCAATATTTCTCCCCTCTCGGTTGGCCGAAAGCATTTTTTACATGGATTAGCAGTTTCTTTGTTTTAGTTCTTAATTATACAACCGAAGGCGCGACATTCGTATTCGGTGATCTTGCCAAAAGTCCAGGAAGCGAAGGAAGTTTGGGAATGTTTTTCGCGTTCCAAGTTTTACCGACTATAATTTTCTTCGCCAGTTTGATGTCAATTTTATATTATCTCGGAGTAATGCAGAAAATTGTTCAAGGTATGGCCTGGGTAATGTCCAAATTAATGGGAACGAGTGGCGCTGAGTCACTTTCTTGTACGGCTAACATATTTGTTGGTCAAACTGAAGCACCACTGATGATTAAACCATATTTGAAAGGAATGACAAAATCCGAATTGATGACTATTATGACCGGTGGAATGGCAACAATCGCGGGCGGTGTTATGGCCGCTTATATTCAAATTTTAGGACAATCATACGCAGAATCGATGGGACTTGGATTAAATGAAGCGAGATTAATTTTTGCAACTCACCTTTTAAGCGCCAGTGTAATGGCTGCTCCCGCAGCACTGGTAATTTCGAAAATAATATTTCCCGAAACGGGAACGCCCGAAACTAAAGGTTCGGTAAAAATTAGTGTCGAAAAAAATGCCTCAAATGTTATTGAATCTGCGGCAGTCGGAGCTTCGGACGGTCTGAAATTGTCACTGAATGTTGCCGCAATGCTTGTTGCGTTTATCGCTTTAATCGCGCTTGTTAATAATCTTTTGGAATTTACCGGTGATTTAACGGGATTAAATACAATCTTATTCGAGGCTTATAACCAACCGTTAAATATGCAGCTATTACTCGGACTCGGCCTTCAATACTTAGCATTCGGAATAGGTG
This sequence comes from Melioribacteraceae bacterium, assembly GCA_021739765.1. Lineage (GTDB taxonomy): Bacteria > Bacteroidota > Ignavibacteria > Ignavibacteriales > Melioribacteraceae > JAIPBD01. The sequence goes on along the minus strand of JAIPBD010000004.1, from coordinate 174,520 downwards.
TCCCTTGGGAGAATGCGCTCGAATTCGGCAGTTTGATCGGGACCAAAGTTGTTTTGAATGAGTTTGTAGCCTATTTGGATATGGGAAATTTAATCGCGGCTAAAAATCTTATAAATGAAAAAGCTATTTTAATGGCAACTTACGCGTTATGCGGTTTTGCTAATCTCAGCTCAATTGCAATCCAAATTGGCGGGATTTCCCCGTTAGCGCCCGAACGAAGAAGTGACCTCGCAAGCTTAGGAATCAAAGCTGTTATCGGTGGAACATTGGCCACATTAATGACCGCAACTTTGGCTGGAATTTTATTCTGATTCAATCGAGAAAAATAGGAAAATGATTAACATTCGAGAAAAATATAAACAATTGATACAGTTCGTAAAAGATGCCGCCCCCTTTAATCCCGAAATCGCTCTTATTTTGGGAAGCGGTCTCGGTGAATTTGCGAACTCATTCGTAATTATTAAATCTATTGCAACATCAGAAATTCCGGGATATCCGCCTTCAACCGTTCAAGGTCATCAAGGCCAAATCCATTTTGTTGATCACAGAGGGAAAAAACTTTTGCTGTTTCAAGGAAGGATTCACCTCTATGAAGGTTATCACATTTCCGATTCTGTGATTCCGGTTGAGTTAGCCGCTTCACTCGGTGTCAAAAAACTCATTTTAACCAATGCGGCTGGTGGAATTAACCCACTTCTAAATCCGGGCGATTTGATGATTATCCAAGATTTCAACACACTTTCGATTAAAAACGATTTGGTTAAGTTGTTTGGAGTCGGCTCTCCGGACATGCATGACGCGGTTTTAAATTTTCCCTCAAAAGGTATAGCGGAAGTTTTCAACTCGGCTTTTCTTGATGAAGATGTAGAAACCAAACGCGGAATTTATTATTTCACAAAAGGTCCGTCATACGAAACTCCGGCTGAAATAAGAATGATGAAAATCTCCGGTGCGGATGCCGTTGGAATGTCGACCGCTCACGAAGCGATTTACGGATTAGTCCGGGGATTGGATGTCGGAGCGATTTCACTAATTACCAACTACGCGGCCGGAATTTCAGATCAGAAATTATCCCATCAAGAAGTGATTGAAACAGCGGATTTGGCTAAAGTTAAATTTGAAAGATTGATGAAAAGAATAATTGGATTGCTTTAAAACCGTTTGCCTTTTATCAAAGCTATGCTATTCAAGATAAACCTTCCTTAATTTTTAGTTTATAGTATGAACGAAATCCCTGTAACAACCAAATTCCCTTCTAAAACTAAAAAAACGCCAACGAAGCGGCATTAATTGGTTGATGCTGTAGTAACATTTTATTTAGCGTCTGATCATTGCAAGGAAAAGATTGGGACTAATTTAACACTTTGTAGAAAGAGAGATAAACGAGGCTACACTTACGATCGCGCTTTCAGACCTTAGTCTAAAATCAGATATTGAATAAATATTGCTTTCCGAGAATTGTTCGAGTTCAGCTTCACTGAGTCCCCCCTCCGGCCCAAAAATCAGCAAAGTGTTTTCTTGTGTTATGCTTTCACTGAACTTATCATCATTAATTCTATTTATTGAATTCTGCTCGAATACAATAACATTATCATAATCAGATACGATATTATTTATTTTGTTCGTATAAATTACATTTGGAACAAACGCTCGTAACGATTGCTTCATCGCGGATAAAGCAATTTTATTCCACCTGACAGTTTTTTCACCTTTTGCAATTGTTCGTTCTGATTCAAAAACAACAAACTTAGTAAAACCCAACTCGACACATTTTTCAAGCGCAAAATCAAAACGATCCGGACTTTTTAATCGGGGAATGGCAATCGTGATATTTTCCAATATTCTTTCGTATTCAAAAACTTCCAACTTCTCACATACCAATTCATTTTGATTTATTGAAGAAATATTCGCGGAAAATATCTTCCCTTTTCCATCGGTAATGTGAATTAAATCTCCTTCAGAATGCCTCATTACTTTTGCGGCATGTTTGAACTCGAGTCCTTCAAGCCGGATCAATTTACCATCGAAGTTGGTTGGTAATGTATAGTAAAGTTCTATGTTAGAAAGCAAATCCGGCTCCAAACACTATTTCTCCACTTTTATCCTCATTAAACGCGTACTCTACACGAAGAGCATTAAAAGGAAGTACTAAAATCGTGATTCCAAAACCGAATCCATGATCCCAATTTTGCTTAAAAACTTTCGCGCCTTGATTATATGTAAGTCCGGCATCGTAAAAGAAACTGAACTGAACCCCTAATCGAGCTGACGTTAAACTCTTGGGGATCGCGGGTAATTCATAGGAAAACTCAAACTCATCAACAATTGAAAAACTGGTTTCCACCGAAGTCAAAATTAAATTGTTTCCATCGCGCTGATTTTGTTTGTGTCCCCTTACGTACTGCGAATAACCAAGCACCGAATTCTCGTAGTAAGGTAACTTATCACCAAATAAATTTCTGGTAGCAATTCGCCAACGACTCGTTACTCCTTTATACAGCGGGCGGTATTCTCTAAAATCTATATTTAGAACCCCGATATTGACATCATCTGAACCCAATCCTTTATGAGCATATTCGATTTGGCCGAAAACACCGTTACTCGGTAATTGTCTCAAATCCCGTGAATCATAAACATACATTAGTGAAGCAACTCCGAATTTATCAAACTTTGTTCCGGATGCCGTGAAATTTGGGAAAAAATCATCGGGTGCTTTAACTTGTTCGTATCCGGCAGCTATATATAAGTTATTGAATTGATTGAATCGTTTGCCAATTTTTATGAATGTATTTATTCTTTGATAGTTAAAATCACCACCGTACAATTCCATTGCTTCCAACGACTTGTTTTTTTCAGTCTGATAAGCAAAAGACACTTCAAGATTCAAATCATATTCTTCGTTTATAAGCGGATTAATGTAGGATATTCCAAATTGGGGATCGAATCCAAGCGTAAAGAAGCCAAAAATAGTCTCATTTCTCCCCCGAAAATTTCGGTAGGATAATCCAAGTCCGTAAGAAATATTGTTAAAATCATTTCCATTCAGATCAATAATTGGAATCGGCCATATATACCATGTTTCTTCTACTTCAATAATCAGATTAATTTTTTCATTTTTCTGCTGTAGTTTGGTTCTGACAAAATTAAAAAGTCCAAGAGAATAAATTCTTTCTTTGTTGAACTTAATCATCTCATTATTTACGGTGTCTCCGCTTTGAAAAGTCATTTCCCGAAAAATAACAAAGTCTTTTGTTGTCTCATTTCCACTAATCAGAATGTTTTCAATTTTTACAAACCGATCATTTGAAATGACAAGCGAATCAGTTCCAATTGCATAAATGGATCCGCATAGAAGAATATATAGAAGCAAAGTAATTTTTTTCACTCAATATCGTTTGATGTGCTAATTAAAGCAGTTTCTGTGTTCCACAAGTATGCAGCGATCCTGGATTGTCTCAATTCCCTTTTCCATAACAACTTCTACAGCCTCATCATTTCTAATTCCGAGTTGAAGCCAAAGTGTTTTGCATCCTTTCGACAAAACATCCGGAATTAGAGCAGGGATATCTTCAGATTTTCGAAATACATTTATGATATCCAAATCACCGGGAATTTCTTTGAGAGATTTGTATACTTGAAACCCATCCATTGTGTTCTGAATAATACCCGGATTAACCCCTAAAACTTCATACCCGTTTTCTTTCAAAAAATCGGCAATATGCCTGCTCGTTCTGTCAGCATTTCGGCTGAATCCGACAATTGCAATTCGTTTTGCGGATGTTAATATTTTACAGTAATTAATGGTTTTCATTATCAATTATCTTCTTCATAATCCGAAATTGGAGCACAGCTGCATATCAGATTCCGGTCGCCGTGAACATTATTAATTCTGCTAACCGCGGGCCAAAACTTGTTTGATTTTATCCACGCCAACGGGAAAGCGGCTTTCTGCTGGGTGTACGGTCGATCCCATTCCGAAGTTATTACATCTTCCATTATATGCGGCGCATTTTTGAGCACATTATCATTTTCCGGATATTCACCCCTCGCGATTTCATCAATCTCTTCTTTTATTGAAAGCATCGCATCGCAAAAACGATCCAATTCTGCTTTTGACTCACTCTCTGTCGGTTCTACCATTATGGTGCCCGGTACCGGAAATGACACGGTCGGAGCATGAAATCCATAGTCCATCAATCTTTTTGCGATATCATCAACTTCGATATTTAGCGTGTTTTTATATTCACGGAGGTCGAATATTAATTCATGCGCTGAGTAACCATTTTTGTCAGTATATAAAACCGTAAAAGCCGATTGCAGTTTTTTCCTCAAATAATTTGCGTTCAAAATCGCTATTTTTGTGGCATTTGTGAGTCCTTCCTCACCCATCATTTTGATGTAAGCGTAAGAGATCGGTAAAATTGAAGGTGAACCGTAAGGAGCTGCGGAGATGGCCGAAATTGATTTTTCGCCGCCTAAGTTCGTTACTGAATGACCGGGTAAAAATGGTACAAGATGTTCAGCTACACCTATTGGCCCCATTCCCGGACCTCCACCACCATGAGGGATGCAAAATGTTTTATGCAGGTTCAGATGACAGACATCCGCTCCAATTATAAACGGATTGGTTAAACCAACCTGAGCGTTCATGTTTGCACCATCCATGTAAACTTGTCCGCCGTTCTCATGAATTATTGCACAAACGGATTTTATACCTCGTTCGAAAACACCATGTGTTGAAGGATAGGTAACCATTAAACAAGAAAGATTTTCTTTATTTAGTTCAGCTTTATTTTTCAAATCATCAATATCAATATTTCCGTTTTCATCACATTTAACTACAACCACTTTTCCACCGGCCATTGTTGCGCTCGCCGGATTAGTTCCGTGGGCGGAGGAAGGAATTAAAATTACTTTTCTATGGTAATCACCATTGTTATGATGGTAAGCCCTGATAACCATCAATCCGGCATACTCACCCTGCGCACCTGAATTGGGCTGTAATGAAACTCCAGCAAATCCGGTAACTTCACAAAGTTGTTTTTCCAATTCATCAAAGATTTGAAAATAACCCGCCGCTTGATCTTTTGGAACAAATGGATGAATCCCCGCAATTTTGGGAAGACCGATGGGATACATTTCACTTGCGGCATTTAATTTCATGGTGCATGATCCGAGAGCTATCATGGAAGTTGTGAGTGATAAATCCTTATTCTCTAACATTTTCAAATATCTCATCATCTCAGTTTCAGAATGATAAGTATTAAATTCCTCGTACGTTAAATAAGGAGTTTCTCTTTTTAGTCCTTTCGGAAATTCGGTGTAGTCCACAGAATTTTTATCCAAAAATAACTTTTCATTTCCTTTGGCACTCGCGAATATTCCGATGATTTTTTCAATGTCTTTCAGTTCTGTTTTTTCATCAAGTGAAATCAAAATTTTATTGTTCAGAAAGTAATTGAAATTTATTTTCCGGGTTAATGCCTCAGATCGGATCATGTCCAAATTTGAAGTATTCTCAATGCTGATTGAAATTGTATCAAACATATTTTCAGTGCGGATAGAATAACCCAAATCTGTCAGATTTTTTTTAAGAAATTGAGTTAGGGAATTTATTTTAAGTGCAATATTTTTTAGTCTTTGTGGTCCGTGGTAAGCGGCATACATCCCGGCCATAACGGCTAAAAGTACTTGGGCAGTACAGATGTTACTTGTCGCTTTTTCACGTTTAATATGCTGTTCACGTGTTTGAAGAGCCATCCGTAAAGCCTTGCGCCCTTTCGAATCGACAGAAACTCCGATAATCCTTCCGGGTATTTGTCTTTTATACTCATCTTTTGTAGCAAAATAGGCAGCATGCGGTCCGCCGAATCCCATTGGAATTCCAAATCTTTGTGTTGTTCCAAAAACAACATCAGCCCCCCATTCACCGGGAGGAGTAAGAAGTGTGAGACTCATTAAATCTGCTGCAACTGCCGTAAATACATTTTTCTCTTTTGATGAAGATAGAAGATCATTAAAGTTATTTGCCGTTCCTTCAAGGTCAGGATACTGGAGCACCAATCCAAAAACGTCTTCCGTAAATTTTATTGAATCATAAGAGACAACTTTGACATTAATTCCGATAGGTTCAGCACGCGTTTGAATTACTTCGATCGTTTGAGGAAATACTTTATCAGATACAAGTAAAGTCTCAGCATTTTTCTTTTCTTTTTTTCTTAAAGAATGCAACATCAACATCGCTTCAGCTCCAGCCGTGCTTTCATCGAGGAGAGAAGCGTTTGCGATTTCCATCCCGGTTAAATCAGTAACCATTGTCTGAAAATTTAATAAAGCTTGCAGACGGCCCTGAGCGATTTCAGCTTGATAAGGAGTATATTGTGTGTACCAACCCGGATTTTCCAATAAGTTGCGTTTTATAACGGAAGGAGTAATTGTAGGATAATAACCCATTCCAATAAACGATCTGTAATCCTCGTTTCTCTCAGCAATATTTTCAAAAAATTCGGTAAACTCTTTTTCGGTCAGTGCATCGCCAATATTCATCTTCTGTTCTAATCTGATTGCGGGAGGGACAACTTTATCAATAAAGCTGTCTAATGAATCTTCTTCTAAGAATTCCAACATTTGCTCGGTTTCTTCCGAATTAGGTCCTAAATGCCTTTCTTCAAACTTTTCACGATAATCTAAAAATTCCATAATAAAATCCTTCCATTACAATAAAATGAATTAATTCAACAAGTAAAAATAGTATTAAAAAGAGAGATTAAGAATGAGATTTGTAATTTTTTAAAGCTTCACGAGCTGCTTTTTGCTCAGCTATTTTTTTGCTTCTGCCTTTCCCCGAACCGAGAATTTCATTATCTAGTTCAATTTGTATGGTAAATACTTTTTTATGTTCCTGACCAACTTCATTTACGACAACATACCTCGGGTTTCCTCGTTTTTCGGAGTGAAGTAACTCCAAAAATTTTCCTTTATAATTCTTTTCTTGATTTAACAAACCGGAACGTAGTCCCGGTTCAATCACCCAATTAATTACGAATTTTTTGGATATTTGAAATCCGCAATCGATATAAATTGCACCAATAAGCGCTTCCATAGCATCGGCAAGAATTGAATCAAACCCGCTGTCCGTCAACTTTATGAATCTTTTATCATAAAAAACATAATCGCCTAAATTCATATTATTTGCCGCAAGAGCCAATGCTTCCCTATCCACAAGTTTTGAACGCGATTTAGTCAAAAACCCTTCATTTTTTGCCGAGTATTCAGAGAAGAGATATTCCGCCGTGATCAAACCCAAAACCGCATCCCCAAGAAATTCCAGTCGTTGGTTAGAAGCTTTAAAATTTGATTCTTTTTCAATGATCGACCGGTGGGTTAACGCTTCAATATAAAGAGCGGGATCTGTAAATTTAATCGAAAGTTTTTGCGACAGATTATTAATTGTACCCGAAACGTAGTTAGGAGTAAAATCAGTAATACGTATCTTCTTAAATTTAGAAAAAAACTGATGCAGCTTTTTGAACAATTATTCTTCGAATTTATTAAATATTAATGATGCGTTATGTCCACCAAAACCAAATGTATTACTCAATGCAAATTTAATTTCCTTCTCCGTAATTTTTTTGGCAGAATAATTCAAATCACATTCAGGACTAGGTTCATCAAGATTTATTGTTGGTGGGATTAAACTATTTTTAATGGATAAAATACTGGCGATTGATTCAATTGCTCCGGCAGCTCCGAGGAGATGTCCTGTCATAGACTTAGTTGAACTTACAACTAAATTGTAGGCATGATCGCCAAATAAAGTTTTGATTGCCGCGGTTTCATTCGCGTCGTTTAATTCGGTTGAAGTTCCGTGAGCATTGATATAATCGATATCCGTTAATTCAATTCCGGCATCTCTAACCGCCTCTCTCATCGATCGAACCGCACCTTCACCGCCAGGAGCCGGTGCTGTGAGATGATAGGCATCGCCGGTTAACCCTACTCCGGAAATTTCAGCGTAAATTTGAGCACCTCGGGCAATTGCGTGATCATAGTCTTCTAATATTAATGTACCCGAACCTTCTCCCATCACAAACCCATTTCTATCTTTATCAAATGGACGGGAGGCAATTTCCATTCTATCATTCCAGGTGGAAAGCGCTCGAGCTGAATTAAATCCCCCAATGGCCATCGGTGTGATCGAAGATTCAGACCCGCCACATACCATCACGTCGGCCGATCCTCTCTGAATGAGAATAAATGCATCCGCGATCGCGTGTGATGAAGTTGCACAAGCTGAAGTGGTGGCATAATTTGGCCCTTTAAGTCTAAATCGGATTGAAATCTGTCCGGCAGCAATATCGGAGATCATCATTGGTACAAAAAACGGACTAATTCTTTTTGGTCCGTGTTCCATAAAAGCGGTATGCTGAGTTTCGAATGTATCCATTCCACCAATACCACTTCCATAAACTACGCCAATTCTTTCATGGTCCACTTTTTCTAAATCGATTTTAGAATCATCCATTGCCATTTGAGCAGTAGCCATAGCGTATTGAGTAAAATTATCCATACGACGCGCTTCCTTTCGATCCATAAAATCTTGGGGATCAAAATTTTGAACTTCGCATGCAAATTTTGTGTCAAATCTTTCGGTATCAAATTTAGAAATCGGACAAGCTCCACTTTTCCCGGCTTTAAGTGCTTCCCAATAATCATGCAAGTTATTGCCTATTGGAGTTAAAACTCCCAAACCGGTTACAACAACTCTTCTCTTTGACATCTCAATGCTCCTTTGGCTTAAAAAACAGGGGTTGTCTCAAAAATCTTAATTTATAATGCTAAACTCTGTTTCAGCAATTAATTTCAGATCAAATTCCGGCAAAATTCCGGAGAGAGTATTCTAAGACAGCCCCTCTAAAATTACTTGTTTACTTTATCAGATAAATAAGTTACAGCGTCACCCACTGTAGAGATTTTTTCTGCATCTTCGTCAGGAATTGAAATCCCGAATTCGGATTCAAATCCCATAACCAATTCAACGATATCCAAAGAATCAGCACCAAGATCATTCGTAAATGATGCAGTAGAAGTAACTTGCGATTCTTCAACGCCTAATTTGTCAACAACAATTTCTTTAACTTTTGCTTCGAGATCCATTTCTCTCTCCTATTAATTGATTAGTGTATAATTTAAAAATAAAATTCACTTACATTGTCAATCCGCCGTCAACAGCGATAACTTGCCCGGTAATATAGTCTGAATCCGGCGAACATAAAAATGCGACGACTTTCGCAATGTCCTCAGCATTCCCGATTCTCCCAAGTGGAATGTTTGAAGAAAGTGCATTTTGTTGGTCTTCATTTAACTTTGAAGTCATATCTGTATTGATAAAACCTGGAGCAACAGCATTAACTTTTATATTTCGGGAAGCGAGTTCTTTTGCCATAGATTTTGTTAAACCAATTACACCTGCTTTTGAGGCGACATAATTTGCTTGTCCGGGATTACCAACTATTCCAACAACAGATGAGATATTAATAATTCTTCCTGATCTATTTTTAATCATTGGACGCAAAACGGCTTTTGTAAAGTTGAACACGCTTTTAAGATTTGCACTGATAACATCATCAAAATCTTGTTCCGACATTCTTAACAACAGATTATCACGGGTAATCCCTGCATTGTTGACCAGTACATCAATCGTACCAAACTCAGCCAAAATTTTACCCACGGCTTCTTGCGTTTGATCGAATGAAGAAACATCGGCTTTGATAGCCATTATTGAATTTTCTGAATTTTGCAGTTCGTTTTTAAGAAGGTTTGCTTTCTCATCACTGCTGTTATAGATGAAAGCCACATCCATTTTTAAAGAATCGCGTTTTACCAGTTCTTCAACAATTGCTTTTCCAATTCCTCTGGTACCGCCGGTAACAATAGCTTTCAGTCTATTCATTTAGCTTCTCTTCATATTTAAATATTCGGTTTTGTACTCTTCCAATTCGTAGAATCCGTCATTACCCAACAAATATCTTAATTCTTCTGCGCAACAATCAAAAACGGTTGAACTTTGATTTTCTGATTTATTACAATAATGTAAACGGTTTAAGTGATCGTCATCAACGGTTATTGCATCATTGTAAATCACTAACGGAAATAATATACAATATAACGGTTTATATTTCCACTTGTCTTCACCGGCTTGCATGGCAATTTTTTGTAACGAACAATACCCTTGTTGATCAAGAAAAACACATTTTCCATTATAAATTTCGGTTCCGTAAGCGATTCCCGAATCAAAATCATTATCTTCTTGAGGTTCTTCGAACCAATTTGAAACATCTTTGGTTTGTGAATCATCCATCGTTGAAATTATTCTATCCTGGATGCTCAGTATAAGATCGTGCTCTTTTTCATCCGTATAAACTCCATAATAGCAACATTCACCCGAACAAACACAAACATCACAAGATTTCACAAATTTTTGAGTAAAAATTATCGGATTAATAAAATATCCGTTAATCTCCTTTGTAATTTCATCAGGCACTACAAAAACCTTTCAACATCTTCGTATTTTTCAATACCGGAAATCTGAACATTTTTGTTAATTCTTTTTACAAGACCTTGTAAAACTTTTCCGGGTCCAATCTCAATAAATTCATCGAATCCATCATTAACCATATTGGTAATAGTTTCTTCCCACCGAACCGGAGCGTTTAATTGGGCAAAAAGTAAATCCTTAAAATCGCTTGCTTTTGAAACCGGTTTAGCCGTCACATTGGCATAAACAGGAACTTTACTATCGTAAAATGGAGTATTGGATAATTTTGCTTTTAGACTTTCAGCAGCCGGTTGCATTAAAGGTGAATGAAATGCGCCACTCACCACAAGTTCTTTAACTAATTTAGCCCCTTCTGATTTTGCCAATTTCATAGCCTCATGTACACCTTCCACAGATCCGGAAATTACGATTTGTCCCGGGGAATTAAAATTAGCGCATTGCACAATTCCAACGGCAGAAGCTTTTTCACAAATATCTTCGATAGTTTTCGAATCCATACCAATCACTGCAGCCATCGTTCCCGGGTTTATTTTACCGGCATCCAACATTGATTTACCACGAAGATGAACCAGTTTAACCGCTTCATGAAATTGTACCGCCCCAGCAGCCACAAGTGCGCTATACTCACCCAAAGAGTGACCGGCAGTAGCATCGGGCTGAATAGTTCTTAAAATACTTGAGAGAACAACACTGTGCAGAAAAATTGCGGGCTGTGTAACATCAGTCTGTTTCAAAGATTCTTCCGGTCCGTTAAACATAATATGCGTTAATGGAAATCCAACTGCTTCTTCCGCAGTTTTCATCATTTCCTTCGCTTCGACCGATTTATCGAACAAATCTTTCGCCATTCCAACGGATTGTGATCCTTGCCCCGGAAAAAGAAAAGCTTTTTTACCCATTAATCCATACCCCAAGTTAACAAACCGGCGCCCCAAGTAAATCCGGCACCAAAAGCTGCTAAAACAAGATTATCGCCTTTTTTCAATTTTCCGGCTCTGTAATATTCAGTTAAACATAGCGGAATTGTCGCTGCGGTAGTATTCCCATACTTATCAATATTGATCATAACTTTGTCGCCGCTGATACCCATTCTATTCGCCGTAGCATCAATAATTCGCAAATTAGCCTGATGAGGAACCAAATATGCAACATCCTCGGAAGTAAGATTATTTCTTTCCATCAATTCAACTGAAATATCAGCCATCCCTTTAACTGCAACTTTAAAAACCGCTTTACCATCCTGATAAAGGAAATGAAGACCTTGCGCGACAGTTTCACATGTTGACGGATTCAAACTTCCGCCACCAAGCATATGAAGACTATCTTTACCCGAACCGTCAATTTTTAGCACTGAATCTTTCCAGCCGATGTTTTTGTCCTCGGTTGGCTCAACTAATACGGCAGATGCCGCATCTCCAAAAAGAATGCAACTATTTCTGTCATCATAATTTACGATTGTACTCATTTTATCCGCGCCGACAACAATCACCTTTTTCTGTGTGCCGCTCTCAACCATTGATGCGGCGGTTTCTAAAGCAAAAAGAAAACCCGAGCATGCAGCGGAGAGATCAAAACCCCAAGCATTGTTTGCGCCGATTTTATTTTGCACGAGACAAGCCGTTGACGGGAAAAACATATCCGGAGTTACAGTCGCGACAATTATTGTATCAATTTCATTAGCATCCATTCCTTTGGAATCCAACAAATCTTTAACAGCAGCAGCGGCAAGGTCGCTAGTCGCCCCTTCTTTTAATCTTCTTCTTTCCCTAATTCCGGTACGAGTTCTTATCCACTCATCATTTGTATCTAATCTTTCTTCAAAATATTTATTATCAAGAATTTCATCGGGCACATACATTCCGACCGCGGTAATCACTGCATTATATTTTCTATCAATAGATTTAGGTCTTTCCATATTTACCAATTGCCTCTTCAAATTTTTTAATCAAATTTTTATCATGCATTTCAATCGCCCTTAATACCATATTTTTGATTGCGAGCGGTGAGCTGGAACCGTGCCCAATAATGCTGATGGCATTCAAACCAAGCAGCGGAACACCGCCATGCGTTTGATAGTCGGTATTTTTCAACGCGGCTTTCAGAGGACCTTTGGCAATTCCGGCTTGCACTTTATTCAATAAACTTTTATCCGCGTAATTCCTCATCAATCCCTTTAAGAACGGCATAATGCTTTCGGCAAATTTCAAAACAATATTCCCGACGAAACCATCGCAAATAACTATATCGACAGAGCCTTTAAATATATCATTGCCTTCAACATTTCCTGTAAAGTTCAAACCGGAATTTTTCAACAACTCAAAAGTTTCTGCGGTTAATTTATAACCTTTTCCTCTTTCTTCACCAACATTCAAAAGCCCCACAGATGGAGCCGTTTTTTGAAATATTTCCTCAATATAGATTGAGCTTAGAATTGCATAATCGAGTAAATGTTGTGGCTTTGAATCAACAAAAGCCCCTACATCAGCCACAGCCGTAAATCCGCCGGTTTGATTTGGGAATGATGCCATTATTGTCGGACGTGATATTCCCTTAATCCGGCCAAGCATCAAAGTAGATGCCGCACTGCATGCACCTGTGTTTCCGGCACTTACAAAAGCATCTGCTTTTCCTTCTTTAATATTTTGCAATCCAATTACTATTGACGAATCTTTCTTCGCTTTTATGGAGGAAGTTGGGGAATCTGACATTTCAATTACTTCAGAGGCATCAATAATTCTGGATTGATCAAAGGAAAGGTTTTCTGTTTTTAGAACATTTTCAATTTCATTTCTTTTTCCAACAAGATATATCTCCGAGTTGGAAAATTCACTGCTGGCTTGAACCGCTCCAATAACTGCATTCCGGGGGGCGTAATCGCCCCCCATTGCGTCAACAATTACTCTACAATTTTTACTTTTTTCTTGATTCATCAGGTAGATTAGTTCTCAGGAACAAACATTGAACGACCGGCATAATAACCACAGCTTGAGCAGGCTCTGTGACTAAGTTTCATTTCACCGCAATTCGAACAGACAGTCATTGCCGGTGAATATGCTTTGTAGTGGGTTCTTCGTTTGTCTCTTCTACTTTTCGAAATTTTCCGTTTCGGATGTGCCATTTTATAACCTTATCATTTAATTATTTTATTAGTCTTTTAATTTGAGTAGAGGAGCCCATATCAGATTTATTTCCTCTTTATTACAATTACAATCTACTAAATTTAAATCTGCTCCACATTTTGAACATAAACCTTTGCAATCTTCCTTGCATAAAATTTTCATTGGTAAAGAAAGATTAACAAATTCAAGTAAATCCGGCTTAACATTTATTTTGGATTCTTCAGGAGAGAGATAGTAAACATTATCATCCTCTCCAAGGTCTTCCTTTTTTGTAAACAGATAAACCAGCTCAAAAGAGCCTGAAAATATTTTTTCAAATTCTGCCAAACACCTGTCACAGACCAAGATTGCGCCAATATCGAAAAAAGAATCGAGTACAATCTGGCTCGAACTTTTGTCCATTTTGCAGTGTAAATTCAGATTCCCAAAGAACGGTTTACCCAATCCCAGCGTGCCAACCGGCACTTTAAAATCAAATTCATGAACGCCATCGGCGTAATTTGTGTATTTAATTTCCATTTTCTAGCAAAAATAAACTTATAATATACTTAGGGGCAAATTTATAATCAAGAAAAGAGTTAACAGCATCATTTGCGTTCAATTATAACGAATATCTTCCAAATAAAACAATTCTTTTTATTTCTTTGTTAAGTATTATATTCCCTCCATGAGAATCGGTATTTACGGCGGTAGTTTTGATCCTATCCATAATGGTCATCTTGTCACAGCAAAATTTGTAATGGAAGAGCGGAATCTAAATAAAATTTTGTTTATTCCGGCTTATATTTCTCCACATAAATTGGATATGAAATACTCGCCTGCCTCGCACAGAATGAAGATGATTCAATTGGCAATTGAAGATAAAAGTGAATTTTCTGTTTCTGATATCGAAATAAATAATGAATCTGTCTCTTACACATATTCTACATTATTAGAACTTTCAAAAATCTACAACGAAATGGAATTAATTATCGGTTATGATAATTTTTTGGTCTTCGACAAATGGACAAAACCTGAACTGATCTTAGACTTGGTCAAACTAATCGTTCTCAGAAGGCATAAAATTGATTATGATAAACCGAATCACAAATTCCGCGATTATGGAATTGTTTTGAATTCGCCTATTATTGATATTTCTTCTTCTGATATTAGGCGAAGAGTTAATAATAATAAGAGTTTGGAGAATCTTGTTCCGATTAAAGTTAAAAACTTTATTGCTGAACACAATCTTTACAGATAAACTTAGTTAATTAATGTCCCAGGAAACCTTAATTACACAAATCCGTAATGGAGATATTAGAAGAATGTCTCGAGCAATAACTCATATTGAATCAGAAGATAAAGATTCGATAGAGCTTTTGAATCAGATCCATTCGTTTACGGGAAATGCATACAAAATCGGAATAACCGGTCCCCCGGGAGCCGGAAAATCTACACTTGCAAATCAAATAACAAAACTTTTACGAAAAGAGAATAAAACCGTTGGAATATTGGCAATTGATCCCACAAGCCCATTTACCGGAGGTGCATTGCTTGGCGATCGAGTTAGAATGAATGAAATTGGAATGGACGACGGGGTTTATATCAGGTCAATGGCTACACGCGGTAGTTTGGGCGGATTAAGTAAAAAGACTATCGAAGTGGCCGATATCCTTGACGCGGCAAAATTTGATTTTATCATTTTTGAAACTGTCGGAGTTGGTCAATCAGAACTTGATATTGTAAAAACAGCTGATACAACTATTGTTACACTTGTGCCGGAAAGCGGTGACGCGATTCAGGCAATGAAAGCGGGATTGATGGAGATTGCTGATTTATTTGCCCTCAACAAATCCGACCGACCCGGATCAGAATCGTTTTATATGTCACTACAATCTATGCTGGCTTTAAAAACAAAACGCGAGACATTTGAACAGCCTGAAATTATAAAAACCGTAGCGTCAGAGAATAAAGGAATTGAGGATTTGTTCGGAAAAATAATGGAACATCGAGCTAAATTGATAGAATCCGGTAATCTTCTATTAAAACGTGAAAAGAACTTTAAGCTAAGAATAAAAGAAATTGTAAGAGAAAGAATTAATCGTGAAATATGGAATACGGAACGGGAAAACAATTTAGAATCTTCCCTAAAGTCTGTTATTCAAAGAGAAATTTCACCCTACAAGAAGGCATTCGAAATTATTGATCAGTATAAAAACGAAATCACAGAGGAAAAACAATGAATGAGAAAAGTATGAAAGGTGGACATACTATTGATTTCACAGAGGAACAAATAGTAATCCGGGATACAATAAGAGATTTTGCTGAGCAAAGAATAAGACCCATTGTGATGGAATATGACGAATCACAAGAATTTCCTATGGAAATTATGCAAGAGCTCGGCGAATTGGGTTTTCTGGGAATTTTAGTTCCCGAAATATTTGGTGGTTCGAATCTCGGATATGTTGAATATTCAATTGTCGTTGAGGAAATCGCGAAGGTTGACCCTTCCCTAGCCCTTTCGGTTGCGGCTCACAACGGATTGTGCACAAATCATATTAATCTTTTTGCAAGTGATGAATTAAAAAGTAAATATTTGCCCGATCTTGCTACCGGAAAAACCATCGGTGCTTGGGGACTAACAGAACCCGCCTCAGGCAGTGATGCGGGCGGAATGCAGACCACCGCAGAAAAGGATGGAGATTGTTACGTTCTTAATGGAACCAAGAATTTTATAACCCACGGTGGAGTCGGGAAAACGGCTGTAATTCTTGCAATAACAGATAAAGAAAAAGGAAGGAAAGGCATTTCTGCTTTTATTGTTGAAAAAGGGACAGACGGTTTTTCGGTTGGTAAAAAAGAGAATAAATTAGGAATGCGAGCCAGTGAAACTACTCAGCTAATATTTGAAAATTGCAGAGTTCCGGAAGCAAATATAATTGGCAATTTGGATGAAGGATTCATTCAAGCGATGAAAATACTTGAAGGCGGACGTATTTCTATCGCGGCTTTGAGTATTGGTTTAGCTGCCGGCTGTCTAAATGCATCAGTCAAGTATTCTAAAGAGAGGAAGCAATTTCAGAAATCACTCTCTGAGTTTCAAGCAATCCAATTCAAACTGGCTGATATGGCAACCGAACTTGAAGCTGCAAAACTGCTCACATATAAATCAGCTTCTCTTAAAGATTCAGGAAATGATATCAATCTAAGTGCTTCGATGGCAAAGTTATTTTCAAGTGAAATTGCGACAAAAGCAGCAAATGAAGCTGTTCAAATTTTCGGAGGATACGGATTTGTAAAAGATTACCCGGTTGAAAAATATTATCGAGATGTTAAACTATTAACAATCGGGGAAGGAACTTCAGAAGTTCAACGAATTATTATTGCAAAAAATATTTTGGCAGATTAATAATGGGCTCAATCGGGAAAGAAATTAAAAAGGACGAATCATATCTGAAGAAAGAAGATTTTCAAAAAGATTTGATTCGGAAATTAGAAGCAAGAAGAGAAGAAATCTGTTTAGGTGGCGGTGAAAAGGCAATCGAAAGACAGCACCAAAAAGGAAAATTAACTGCCCGCGAAAGAATTGCGAAATTAATCGACACTGACTCTAAATTTTACGAATTGAATACGTTTGCTGCTTATGAAATGTATCCCGAGTACGGCGGTGCTCCCTCTTCGGGTACCGTATTTGGCATTGGAAAAATATCTGGGAAAAGCTGTCTGATAGTAGCAAATGACGCCACAGTGAAAGCCGGAGCATGGTTCCCGATTACAGCAAAAAAAAACCTCCGAGCACAAGAAATTGCAATTGAGAATCGAATTCCGGTAATATATTTGGTTGATAGTGCCGGAGTTTTTCTACCGCTTCAGGATGAAATATTCCCTGACAAAGAACATTTTGGTAGGATATTCAGAAACAACGCTGTTATGTCTTCATTGGGCATTCCTCAACTTGCCGCGATTATGGGTCCATGTGTCGCCGGCGGAGCATATCTACCTATTATGAGTGATGAAGCACTAATCGTTGAGGGTGAAGGCTCCGTATTTTTAGCCGGGTCACATTTAGTTCGCGCGGCTATTGGTGAAAAAATTGAAAATGAAGAACTTGGCGGCGCGAGGGTTCAATCGAATGTTTCGGGTGTCACTGATTATATAATGAAAAATGATGACGAGTGTATTTTGAATTTGCGCTCGTTAATCGGCAAATTCGGCAAAGCAGAAAATGCCGGATTTGA
This sequence comes from Melioribacteraceae bacterium, assembly GCA_021739765.1. Lineage (GTDB taxonomy): Bacteria > Bacteroidota > Ignavibacteria > Ignavibacteriales > Melioribacteraceae > JAIPBD01. The sequence continues at coordinate 156,626 of JAIPBD010000004.1, read as the reverse complement.
CAGATCGGAACCCAGATTGCCAAAGTTTGATACTAAGGAAATTCTAGGAATTCTGCCGCAAGATACTCTCACTCAATACGATACGCGTGAAATTATTGCAAGAATTGTTGATGACTCGGAAATTGATGAATACAAAGCCGGTTACGGAAAGACGATAATTACAGCTTATGCAAGAATTGATGGATGGGCAGTTGGAATTGTCGCGAATCAGAGAGCCATTATTAAATCCGAAAATGGAGAAATGCAAATTGGAGGCGTAATTTATTCTGATAGTGCTGATAAAGCATCCCGATTTATAATGAATTGTAACCAGAAAAAAATCCCTCTCATTTTTCTTCAGGATGTAACCGGATTTATGGTTGGAAGTAAAGCGGAGCACGGTGGAATTATAAAGGACGGCGCAAAAATGGTGAACGCCGTCGCAAACTCTGTTGTTCCAAAAATTACTATTATAGTCGGAAACAGTTTTGGAGCCGGAAATTATGCAATGTGCGGCAAAGCTTATGATCCAAGGTTCATTTACGCTTTCCCGAATGCAAAAATTGCCGTAATGGGTGGTTCGCAAGCCAGCAGTGTGCTTTTGGATATAAAGATTAAACAACTTTCAAAAATGGGAAAAGAGATTTCGGAAGAGAATAAAAACAACTTGTTAAACGAAATTAAGAATTCCTACGATAGCAAGAGTGGAGCATATTACTCAGCTGCCAGATTATGGATTGACGAAATTATTGACCCGAGAAAAACCCGTGAATATATTTCATTTTCGATAGAAATGGCAAACCAGAGTCCTATCGTAAAACAATTTAATGTCGGTGTGATACAAACTTGATTTGGGTAGGAAATAAAATGTGTTATTTAATCCCAACTCTTCAGATTTAGTGTTGATGCTTTCGAATGAAGATTATCACATTTTGCCTTTTGTGTTTTTTACTTTTTTCAATTTTTCTCAATGCGCAATCAAATAAACCGGGCATTTTGAAGATCAATCATTTTATAGTAAACTTCGAATCAGATAATCACCAAAATAGTAGTAAATCATTACTGGAAAAGGATTTAGCAAAGTTAGACTCAATCTATTCTTTCTCATTAAAAACCTTTGAAAATGATCACTCCGAAACATTTTTGGCATTAACATTCGCGACTGTTCCCTTTTCTGCAATGAAACTGGAAACTTCTTTTTTTCACAATCAATTTGAAATCCCGCTTCCATTTATTCAAATACATGGTTTCTCTAAAAAAGTAAAAAATCTTCCAAAACATTTATTTTATGATAGTCCCAAATCAGATTTTGGAGACAAAGATAAAATCGCACATTTCTTTGGTAATGCGTTTCTTTCAAACAACTTAGGCTCATTCATCTCACCTAAAATTATCGGAATTTATTTGGAGTACTTTGAAGATTCATTCAGGGTTGATGGCGGATTCAGCCAGAGGGATCTGAGAGCAAACTTGTTGGGAGAAATTTTTGGTAAATTAGTTGTCAAATATGAGAAATTGATGCCATCGGTGATATTTATGCTTTTCAATTCTTATTTTAGTACAACCTTTACAATCGGAATTGGAAAATGAGCAAAATCTTAATTGTTGACGATGAGCGTGAAATTTGTGAATCAATAAAAATGATTCTCGAGTATGAAGATTATGAAGTAGATTACCATGTTCAATCAATTGACGGATTGGGAGCATTGGAGTCTAAGAGTTATGACGCTCTATTGCTTGATATACAGATGCCGGGTATGACAGGATTCGAAGTCCTTAACAGCTTATCAAAAAGAGGAATCACCCTTCCCGTAATTATGATTTCCGCCCACAGCAGTTTGGAAAACGCGATAAAATCTACCAAACTGGGAGCGTTCGACTTTATAGAAAAACCAATTGATCGTGAAAAGTTGTTAATCAGTGTACGCAATGCCGTTAATCAAACCTCCCTTCTTAAAGAAAATAAAAAATTAAAAAGCGATAAAATAAAAGAAACCGTAATTATTGCTCAAAGTAAGATTATGACGGATATTCTCAAAACCGTTGAAAGAGTCGCAAAAACTGATGCTCGGGTTATGATAACCGGCGAAAATGGAACCGGCAAAGAATTGATCGCGAGGGCGATCCATACATCAAGCAACAGATGCGATGAGCAAATAATTGAAGTGAACTGTGCGGCAATTCCAAATGAATTGATTGAATCGGAGCTATTCGGACATGAAAAAGGTTCATTTACCGGAGCAGTTAAACAGCGGATTGGAAAATTTGAACTTGCGCACAAAGGGACTTTATTCTTAGATGAAATCGGCGATATGGCACCACAGGCCCAGGCAAAAGTACTGAGAGCGATAGAAGATGGTAAAATTGAACGAGTAGGAAGCGGAGAAAAAATTGATGTTGATGTTAGATTAGTCGCTGCCACAAATAAAAATCTCGAGGAGGAAATCGAAAATGGAAATTTTCGAGAGGATTTATTTCATCGTTTAAACGTGATCCCGATACATATTCCCCCACTTCGGGAACGAAAGGAAGATATAGTGCTACTCGCTGATTTCTTCCTTAAAGGAAGCTGCGAGAAAAACGATTTCCCGCTAAAAGTTTTTACTGAAGGAGCATACGAATATCTAAAAGCCCAAACCTGGACGGGAAATGTTAGAGAATTAAGAAATTTTATCGAAAGAATTGCGATAATGACATCTGAGGATTTGATAACCGCCGAAAGCATTTCTCGTCTGTCAACTTCTTCAAAAAAAGAATTTAATGATCTACTTGATATAACAAACTCGTTTCAAGAATTTAAAGATAAAGCCGAAAAAGCCTTCATTGCCAAACAATTGGACGCAAATGACTGGAATATCAGTAAAACAGCCGATATTCTGGGTATTCAACGCAGTCATCTTTACAATAAACTGAAAAAATATAATTTAGAGAAGGGGTAAAAATGGCGGAAACAATATTCCAAAAAATTATTAACAAAGAAATTCCGGCTGATATTGTATATGAAAGCGAAAATGTACTGGCTTTCAGAGATATTAATCCGAAAGCACCCGTGCATGTTTTGATCATTCCTAAAATTGAGATCCCAACGGTTCGAGAAATAATTGGATCGGAGCACGCTGCATTGCTTGGTGAGATGTACGACGCCGCGAATCAAATCGCGATTGATGAAGGAATTTCGGATGATGGTTTCAGATTAGTATTTAATTGCGGCGATAATGGCGGACAGGAAGTTTATCATATTCACATGCATTTGTTGGGAGGAAGGCAAATGAAATGGCCTCCGGGCTAATTGGCTTATTTTTTGCCTAATGCTCGAAATCCAATATCATTACGATAATGAATACCATCATACTTTATTTTAGCTAATTGAGCGTAAACCTTTTCTCTACAAGCACTTACATCCCCAGACTTATCAGAGGATGTAATGGCTAAAACTCGCCCACCGTCTGTAACAAGTTTCTCATTTTTTATTTTGGTTCCTGCATGATAAACATAACAATCTTTGGAAATATTATCCAAACCGTGAATTTCGAATCCTTTTTTGTATTCTTCAGGATACCCTCCGGAAGCCGCGACAACACATAAGGAAGAATAATTCTCGAATCTGACAGCATCTTTGTTAATTTTACCACATGCCGCCGAGTAGATTAATTCCAAAAAATCACCTTCCAGATTTGGTAGAACAACCTGTGCTTCGGGATCTCCAAATCTACAGTTATATTCTACAACTTTGGCATCTGCTCCTTTAATCATTACTCCGATATATATGCAACCGATATAAGGAGTATGATCTTTTATCAGCCCATCTATTGTAGGTTTGATAATCTTTTGCTCGATTGAATTTAAGATTTCATCAGTCACAACCGGCGCCGGGGAGTATGCTCCCATCCCTCCGGTATTTGGACCATAATCATTGTCAAAGGCTCTTTTGTGATCTTGCGAACTGGGAAGAATCACATAATCATTTCCCGAAGAAACCACAAATATGGAGGCTTCTTCTCCTTCAAGAAATTGCTCAATTACAATCTCATGACCGCTTTTCCCAAATTTATTGTGTTCGAAATAATCTTTAATTGTACTTGAAGCAGATTCCAGGTTGGGACAAATTGCCACACCTTTTCCCGCTGCTAATCCCGAGGTTTTAATTACTACAGGGTAAGTTGTTTTATTCAAATAGTTTAGTACGGCGCTCTTTTCTCCAATAGTAAAAGAGCTAAAATCCGCTGTCGGTATTTTATGGCGCAGCATAAATTCTTTAGAGTATTTTTTGCTTCCTTCGAGCCGTGCAGCCTGCTTACTTGGACCGAAAACTTTAATTCCTTTTTCCAAGCATTTATCGGTTAATCCATCAACAAGCGGTTGTTCAGGACCGATTACAATAAATTCAATCTCGTTTGCTAAACAAAAATCAACTATTTTCTCGTGCTCCCCAATATCAAGATCAACATTTAGCCCCAATTGAGCCGTTCCGGGATTACCGGGGATAATGAATAATTTATCTAAGTTTTTGCTTTTAACAATCTCCTTGGCTAAAGCATGCTCTCTGCCTCCGGAACCGATTAAAGCAACTTTCATGCAACCTCTTTTAAATATTTTTGGAATTCGTTAACAAGTTTTTCGGTAAGGTATTTCCGATCGAAACCTTTAACAAAATCTTCATTTGCTCTAGGTAAGTTATTATTAACAAAGAGTTTATGACATTTTATTAAAGCATCCATAATTGCGTTTTCATCTTCAGTATCAGTAATATAAGAAGCACCATATTCTTTAAGCACAAACTCTGCTGCTCCTTTTGGCACAGATGCAATAATTGGTTTCCTTGATCCAAAATATTCGTACATCTTCCCTGTAACTAACATATCTGTATTTTTCCGTTTACCAATCATCATCCATAATATATCGCTGGAAATCAACTGACGAATAGCTTCATTGTGCGGAATATAACCAAGTACCTTTACATGATTTGTAAGTCCTAATCTGTCAATCATACGGATGTGCTCATTTCGGAGCAAGCCAACAATTCTTAAATCAATATTATTCGCGATTTTGGGTTTTGTTTCAAGCAGTTTTTTAAACGCCCGTAGAAAGTATTTGGGGGTTTGAAATTCATAAAATGACCCGGAATATGTCACAATCATTTTATTAGTAACTCTTTTTTCCTGAACAGCATTATCAAAATCAGCTTGGTCAAATCCGTGTGGAATCAGTGTTATATCGTCGTAAGTCAAGAATTTATATGTATTTAGCATATCTTCCTTAACACGCCGATTGGTGGTAATGATCTTATCCGAGCCCCTCAAACAGCGATCTTCCATATTCTTGATGAACGAACGATGCATAGGCGTAGGATATAGTGCAAACTGATTATTTAACCAGGAATCCCGATAATCTACAATTAATGGAATATCAAATTGCTTTTTTAGTTTTAGAGCGATGTTAAATAAGGAAAAAGGGGGCAATGAGACAAAGATTGCATCGTAGCTGTTTTTTGTAAGTTCTTCTTGCGCAAACCTAAATGCTTTTTTAGCCCAAAAGATTTTATTATCAGGCAGAATTAATGATTTGCTAAGATCGCTAACAACTTTCCGAAACTTCTCATGTTTTAATTTGAGAGTGAATTTTCCGTTCAAAATAGAATCAATATCAAAATCTGATGTTCTAATAATGTTGATTTTTGCCGCTTCGGCTTCCTCCAACATATTTAGATCAAAGGCAAAATAGGGTAAATTACCGGGAGCAATTACAGTTGGCATCCAATTATAATCCGCCATATATTTTGCGAATTTGAGAGTACGCTGCACTCCACTGAGTCCCATTGGCGGGAAATAATATGCGAGAATAAGAACTTTATACATTTATCAAAATTAATTATGAAAGAACTTTGGACTGGTAATTTGGTGATTCTTTTGTCAGAATAACATCGTGAGGATGACTTTCTCTCAATCCGGCATTAGAAATCTTAACAAATCTGGATTTATTGATAAATTCGATAATATCCTTTGAGCCACAATACCCCATAGCGGCTCTTAATCCACCAACGATTTGGTAAACTGTATCAGATAACGCTCCTTTATAAGGAACTCTGCCTTCAATACCTTCGGGAACTAATTTTTTGATATCGTCTTCAGCATCCTGGAAATATCTATCTTTACTTCCTTCTTTCATTGCTCCGATCGATCCCATTCCTCTATAAACTTTAAAACTACGTCCTTCGAAAAGTACTTTTTCCCCGGGTGTTTCGTCAACGCCGGCAAACATGCCACCAATCATCACAGTTTGTGCTCCCGCCGCAATTGCTTTTGCAACATCGCCAGTTTGTTTAACTCCCCCATCAGCAATAATTGGAATTCCTTTACTTTTCAAAGCTTCGCTTACAACCATTACAGAAGTTATCTGCGGCATTCCAACACCGGCCACTACTCGGGTAGTACAAATTGATCCGGCTCCGATTCCCACTTTCACAGCATTTACACCACAATCAACTAACTCAAGTGCGGCATCCTTAGTTACTATATTACCAGCAATTAGCTGTAAATCCTTAAAGTTTTTTCTTACCTCTCGTATTGTTTTTAGCACACCTTCCGAATGGCCGTGAGCTGTATCGACAATAATCACATCAACTTTCGATTTGATTAATGCCTCTACTCGTTCTAATGTATTCGATTGAACACCAACCGCGGCTCCAACACGAAGTCTTCCGAGTTCATCTTTAGAGGCATTCGGATATTTTTTCTTTTTCGAAATATCTTTGAAAGTTATCAATCCTTTTAAAACTCCGTTTTCGTCAACCACCGGTAGTTTTTCTATTCTGTGCTTTTGAAGGATTTTTTCGGCTTGCTCCAGAGTTGTTCCTTCGGGAGCAGTAATCAGATTTTCCTTAGTCATAAAATCTTTTACCGATTGCTGCATATTCGGTTCGAATCTTAGATCTCGATTAGTGAGGATACCAACTAATTTATGCTGTTCATCAACTACAGGAATGCCTGAAATCTTATATTTCTTCATTAAATCTTCAGCATCAGCAATCGTTTTATGCGGAGCCAAAGTTATGGGATCATGAATCATCCCACTTTCGTATCTTTTCACTTTATCAACTTCGTCCATTTGTCTTTCAATGGACATATTTTTATGGATGATTCCGATTCCACCTTGCGCGGCCATAGCTATAGCCATATCAGATTCGGTTACCGTATCCATCGCGGCAGAAAGTAAAGGTACATTTAGCGTAATTTCTCTTGTTAATTTTGATGAGACATCAACATCCCGAGGCAGAACTAAGGACTTGCTTGGAATAAGTAATAAATCATCGAATGTTAACGCTTCAAATAAAATCTTGTTATTTTCCATCAAATAGTCCTTTGTTAAGAATCAATTGCCGAAATGCCCGTGATGTCTTCACCAATTATTAAAGTATGCATCTCTTGTGTGCCTTCGTAAGTTTTTACTGATTCTAAATTGGAAGAATGTCGCATGACGGGATATTCATTCAGAATACCGTTTGCTCCGTGTATTTCTCTTGAAATTCGTGCAATTTCAAGAGCTTTTTCACAATTGTTCAGTTTTGCCATAGAAATTTGTGGAAATCGAATCAAACCGCTATCCTTTAATTTTGCCAGCTGAAAATTAAGTAATTGCGCTTTAGTAATTTCCGTAATCATATGCGCAAGTTTTGCTTGAATAAGTTGATAACCCGCGATAGGTTTTGAAAATTGAATTCTGGATTTCGAATAATTTAAGGCAGAATCGTAACAAGCCATCATCGCTCCGACGACACCCCATGAGATGCCAAATCGAGCTTGATTCAGGCACATCAAAGGCGATTTCAATCCGCTGCTTTTTGTCAACACGTTGGCTTCAGGTACAAAAACATCCTGAAATATTAGCTCTGAAGTTACCGAAGCACGGAGTGAATGTTTCCCTTTCATTTCAGGAGCTTCGAATCCTTCGAATCCTTTTTCGACTAAAAATCCTTTAACTTTGCCGTTCAATTTAGCCCAAACAACCGCAACATCAGCAATTGTTCCATTTGTTATCCACATTTTTGCGCCATTGAGAATGTAACCACCGTCAACTTTTTCGGCTTTTGTTACCATCCCACCGGGATTCGAACCATAGTCCGGTTCTGTCAGTCCAAAACATCCGATTTTTTCTCCTCTGGCAAGTTTAGGCAGCCAGTAATCTTTTTGATCTTCACTTCCAAATTCAAAAATCGGATACATAACTAAAGCACTTTGAACTGATGCGAAACTCCTAAGCCCACTATCACCGCGTTCAAGTTCTTGCATAACAAGACCGTAAGCGATATTGTTAAGATTTGCACATCCATATTTTTCAGGAAGTGTTACCCCAAAAACGCCTAATTCGGCCATTTGTGGAATTAACTCTTGTGGGAAAGTGCCATCTTGGTAGTTTTTCTCAATGATGGGTAGAACTTTATCTTCAACGAAATCCCTTATGGAACTTCGTATTAGCAATTCTTCTTCGCTGTGAAGCGAGTCGAGATTAAAGTAATCGGGACTTTTATATTTCGTCATAACGTATATCTGTTTTTAATTGACAGTAAATTTAAAGAAAGATTTTATTTTTCTTCCAGTTGTATTTTTGAAATAGTTTGCTTAATAAGATCAGTTTCATACCCTTTGTTCAACAGGTATGAAAATATTTTTTGTTTTTTAATGATTGGTTCACCACTGACTGTTCGTGCTTTTTTTGATGCTAATTCTTCAATATTATTGCAATAAACTTCTTCTAAATCTATCGATTCTATCACTTCATCAAAATTATCTGTGAAAACGCCCTTTTGAACCAACTGTGCTTTTATCTTTCTGATTCCATCTTTTTTGAGGAGAATCTTATCTCTGACAAAATTTTCAATAAATTTAGATTCGTTAATATAACCACGGGCTGTTAAATCAGTAAGAACCTCTTCAACGATATCTTCAGAATATTTTTTGGCAATTAACTTTGTCTTGAGTTCCTTTTTAGAATGCTCCCTTCGTGCAAGATACCGGAACGCACTATTTCTTGTTGTGTAGATATTATCCAGTTTACGAAAATCATTTAATTCAATGTAACTGATTTCATCCCCAACATGGAGTCCGGCATCAATTAAGACATCCTCATACAGAAAAAGTTTTTCTTCATTATCAAAATCAATTAAATATTTTTTCTTCAATTTTTTTATTGAAGTTACTTTCATTTATTTGCTTTTTTTGTCCGATTTCTCAGTCGTAGTATCAACTTTTTTAGTTTCGGGAGAGACGGCCTCTTTACCGTTCATGCCTAGAAAATCTTTAACTTCTTCTTCGAGCGTTTTATACATATTAGGATCTTCGTTTAGTTTTTGTCGGAATTGCTCCCGCCCTTGGAAACGATCCTCGCCAAAAGAGAACCATGCTCCGCTTTTTTTAATAATACCGGAATTGACCGCGATATCGATTAAATCTCCACTTTTACTAATTCCTTCATTATATAAAATATCGAATTCAACCTCTTTGAATGGAGGGGCAACTTTTGATTTTACGACTTTCACTTTGGTTCTATTCCCGATAACATTTTGACCATCTTTGATTGCGGCAATTCTTCTGATATCCATCCTAAGAGAGGCATAAAATTTAAGCGCATTTCCACCGGTTGTTGTTTCCGGATTGCCAAACATAACGCCAATTTTGCTTCTAAGCTGATTAATAAAAATCACCGAAGTTTTTGATTTACTGATCACACCGGTTAGTTTTCTCAAGGCCTGAGACATTAATCTGGCTTGGACTCCCATTTGCGCATCTCCCATATCCCCTTCAATTTCGGATCTTGGAACGAGAGCAGCAACAGAATCAACCACTATAATATCGAGTGCATTACTTCGAACTAATGTTTCAACAATTTCTAAGGCTTGTTCACCATAATCGGGTTGCGAGATTAAAAGATTATTCACATCAACGTTGAGTCGTTTGGCATAATTTACATCTAAAGCATGCTCCGCATCTATAAATGCCGCCAATCCTCCAGTCTTTTGGGCTTCCGAAATAATATGGAGTGTAAGTGTAGTTTTACCGGAAGATTCAGGACCATAAATCTCAATTATCCTTCCTCTGGGCACACCTCCGATTCCGAGCGCAAAATCCAAAGACAAAGAGCCGGTTGGGATTGATTCCAATTTATTAATTACACCATCCCCCAACTTCATTATAGCTCCTTTGCCATAACTTTTTTCAATAGAATAAATCGCGTCATCTAATATTTTTAATCGAGCCTCTTTATCAGCGCTCATTTTTCCTCCGTTCTATAATAAATTATATTGTTTAATCTTAGAATATACTGATTTTTCTGGTAACAATTCACTTTTGTACAAAGTTACCATATTTGCAACGAAATTTAAATGTTCAAAATGTTGGTGAACCGCTTTATGAATAGTCCCCGCGTTTAATTCTCTCCTAATTCTTAGAAGTGTAATATGGGGATGAATTTTTCTTTTTTCCGTAACAAATCCAATAGAAGATAAACTTACATCAATTTTTGTTACCATTTCGTTCAAAATTTTCGATTCCTCGAGTCCAGCCCAAAATATTCTCGGTTTATGTTGATTCGGGAAGAATCCAACATGATTAATGCAGCATTGTATCGCGCTAAACTTAGAAAGTACCGTTATTAACTTTTTGTGAATCGAAACAATTTGATTATCGGTGCATGGACCGATAAATTTCAAAGTTACATGTAACTTTTTTAGACTCTCCCACTTTAGACCTGAAATTGGGAGCATTTTTTTCCTTAGATCAACTAATTTGTATTTAACCGTTCCCGGAACCTCAAGTGCAATAAAAATTCTATTCATCGTAAGGAATTCCGAGCAGATGCCTCCTTAAAATATCCAAAGCGACTTGCGAAGTTCTCTCCTTGTTCAATACTCGTTCATCACCGAATTTCACTTCTTTAGCGGTGCAAACTTTTTCATCACAAACACCGATAAACACGGTTCCTACGGGTTTATTCTCCGTCCCACCGGTAGGTCCCATAATCCCCGTAATCGCGAGTCCAATGTCGGTGCCACTTACAGCTCTAACACCTTCTGCCATTTGTCTTGCGACTTCAATACTTACCGCGCCATATTTGTTTATATAATTCTCATCAACACTAAGATGCTCCACCTTCGAACCATTACTGTAAGTTACAAAAGCCCGTTCAAAAAATTGACTGCTCCCGTTTACATTTGTAATTCTATGACTAACCAATCCTCCCGTGCAAGATTCTGCGACAGCCAAAGTTAAACCACGATCTATCATTAATCGAGCAATTACATTTTCGAGCAGCTCTCCATCCTTTCCGTAAATAAATCGACCGACGCGAGTTCGTATTTTTTGTTCAATTTCGCTTATTTTATCAGAAAGCGAAGAAGAATCAGCTCCGGAAACTGTGATTCGCATTTTGACACCATATTTACTTGGTAAAAACGCGAGTTTAGCAGAATCCAATAATTCGGTTAAATCACCTAATTTTTCGAATAAATAAGATTCCGGGATGCCGGTTGTTAACAGATTTTTTCGTAATACATTAATATTGGAATTTGGAATTAACTCTTTAATTTTAGGAATTACATATTCATCAATCATCCCCCGCATTTCGGCAGGAACACCGGGCAGTGAAACGAATATTTTATTACCTCGATTTATCCACATTCCCGGAGCAGTTCCCCTTGGATTATGTATCGGGAGAGCGACTTCGGGGATATATGCCTGTTGCTCATTAATTTTAGTAATTTTTCGTCCACGCTTATCAAAAAGATCTTGAATATTTGTGAGAACGGTACTGTTTAATACTAATTCAGAATCAAAATACTTCGAAATTGCCGCTTTTGTAACATCATCATGAGTTGGACCTAATCCACCAGTTAAAATTATTAAATCCGCAATTTTCTCTGCCGCTTCAATCTCATTAAGAATCGACTCTTGTTCATCCCCGATAACAACAGTGCGAATAACATCAATACTGAGCACGCTTAGTTTTTCACCAATAAACGCCGCATTTGTATTGATTGTTTGGCCAATAAGAATTTCGTCTCCAATAGTAATAATCACACTTTTCATGTCAATTCCGTTAGTATAAAATGTAAAGTAAAATCTGCATAATAATAAAAGTATAAAAACCGGCAACATAATCATCTAACATAATTCCCCAACCGCCATTTATTTTCTCAATCATTCCTGCCGGGAAGGGTTTTAAAATATCTAATATACGCCAAATCACGAATGTGATTCCGATAATCCACCAGACTTTGGGGATGAATAACAGTGAAATCCAGGTTCCTCCGAACTCATCGATTGTGCATTCCGAAGGATCTTTCCCGTAAACTGCCTCGAATTTTGTTGCAATCGGGACACCAATAAGTAAAACAAATGCTGAAGCACCAATCAAGAACGCAGGATTTTCAAATCCCGGTATAAGATAAATTAGTGTTGCCGCAATGCTCCCCACCGTTCCGGAGGCGATTGGTGAATATCCGGTGTAAATCCCGGAGCCAATCAGTTTTTCAAAAAAATTCATTTTAGTTGTTGCCATTGTTATTCAAAGAATCTTTATTCCTAACCAAATAATTGATACCCGACCAAATAGTAATAATGGTGACCAACAGCATTGAAAAATAAATCAATTGTCTATTCATTAATAAATCGAACAAATAAGCATAATTAACAGTAAAAAATTCAACCGTCAGCAATGCATAAATCGTAATAAGATAATAGAGAAAAGTCATTTGAATAAAAGTTTTCCATTTTGCGAGTTTACTTGTAACGATCGGTTTTTCATTGTATTCGGAATATATTCTTAAAATTGTAATTAAAAAATCCCGTATTACAATTACAATAACCATCCATAATTCAAGAATTCCTAAGTAAACAAACGCGAAAAATGCAGCGGATGTCAGAATTTTATCGGCTAAGGGATCCATAAATTTTCCCCAATCCGTTATGTAATTAAATTTTCTCGCTAACCATCCATCGTACCAATCGGTTAATGCGGCTATAATAAATACCAACACTCCGATCTGTTTAAATAAAATATCATCCGAAAGGAAAAAGTATAAAAATACCGGTGTAAGTATGATTCGTAAAATGGTTAATTGATTTGGGAGCAGCATGATTAATCGGAGATGTTTTTTAAGAAATTGAACTCATAAATACCTGTATTATGACCATCTTCCCAAACTAAATTAAAAGCATAATGCCCAACCATTTGGATATTTTTGATTCTTATCTGCGGACCTGACAAAATTGGAATATAATTCGAGCCGTTTTTGTCCTTTTCGGACTTACAAATGGCGCAAGGACAATTTTTCCTGAGTTTAGCCAAGTTGTTATGCGTCGTGCTCCCATCATCCCAAACAAGTTCGAGCATTATTTTATCTTTAATATTTACTTTTTGTGGAAGCACTCACACAACTCCGTTTTTAGTAAGTTTAACAAGCGCTTCTGTATATTTTTTTCTGGTATTTTCGATTACGTCAGGAGGTAATTTTGGCGGAGGCGGTTGTTTGTTAAAATTAACCGATAAAAGATAGTCCCGAACGTATTGTTTATCATAACTATTTTGTGCTTTTCCAATTTGATACGAATCCAATGGCCAAAATCTTGAAGAATCGGGTGTTAATAATTCATCGATTAAGATTATTTCTCCTTCGTAGAATCCAAACTCCATTTTTGTATCAGCAATTATAATACCTTTTTTAAATGCGTACTCAAAAGCTCTTTTATAAATTGAGATGCTGTAATTTTTCACTTTGTCAAAAGTTTCTTTACCAATTATACCGATTGCCTCTTCAGAAGAAATATTCTGATCGTGATCGCCGATTTCGGCTTTAGTTGCCGGTGTAAATATTATTTGAGGTAATTTTTCAGATTCTTGCAGACCGCTTGGTAGTTCAATTCCACATATTTTACCGGTTGCCAAATAATCGTTCCAACCCGATCCTGAAATATACCCTCTCACTACGCATTCGATTGGAATCATCTCAGCCTTTTTTACGAGCATCGACCTTCCGCTCAATATTTCCGAGTACTTTTGAATTTCATCAGGGAATTCAGACGTGTCGCATGTGATAACATGATTTGAAACTATATCACTAGTTAGATCAAACCAGAATTTTGAAATTTGTGTGAGGACTTTTCCCTTTTCAGGAATCCCATCATTCATGATAACATCAAAAGCAGAAATTCTGTCTGAAGAAACGATTAAAAAAGAATCGTTGAGATCATACAGTTCTCTAACTTTACCTTTTCTGAATAATTTCAAATCATCAAAATTTGTATTAAGGATTATATCAGTATTCATCGCGCTCTTCTATTGTAAAATCAAATATAAATAGTCGATTTGGGTTATTCAACATAACAAACTGTTTAAAAAGAAAAAGGGATTATTTCACAATAATCCCTTTTAGCTGAAATACTTTTTGATTATTCCACGGTCACAAAAGCCGTTCTGGGATTCGTAACTTCGATAAGGCTACGATCCACATTCCTCATCTCGATTAATGGAAATGAAAGAACTGAAATACCGGTTGATTTTCCAACAAACTTGAGTTTTAGAAGTTCAGCGGATGTCACTGGAACTCCTTTATAATTTGCAGAGTTTCCACCACGTAAGAATGCCGAATAAACAACAACCCGTCCTCTGGAATTCGCATCGTTGAGTATGGCTAAATTATTCCCGCTTAAGTCAGGTGTAATTATTTGCTCAATGTTTTGTTGTTTAGTAACATCTCCCCCTTCAACTGAAATCAATGTTAAAATCCGTTGATCGAAACTAATCGTAAGTTTGAAACTTTCTAAACTATCAACTTCTTCCATACGAATTCCAATTGAAGAAGTATCATCTTTTTCCATTCTTGTCGTAGTTTTAAAAAACATAATTGAAGAACCCTGAAGCGCATCAACTTCAAAATTTCTGGTTTTTTCCTGCGGTTTGGGTATGGTTGATGAAGTACCCCTAATCCAAAACTGGTATTTCCCTTCATCCAAATCCTCGAAGGTCACTTCCGTTATATTATTTCCTAGCAACCTTCCGCTATACTCTTCCTTCGCATTGTCTTCATCAAAAGTATAAAGTTCATATTCAAAAACGAATTTATCGTCAGAACCTTTCCAGCCAAACGTTACAAAGTTCTCCGTGAGAATTTCACCCTCTTCAGGAGCTTTAATAAGCTGCAACAGAGGCGGTGGATTAGACACACCTACAGATGAATCGCACGCGGTCGCGATTAGTGAAGAGAGAATCAATATGCTTAGTTTAATTTTATTCATTAAACTTCCAGTAATCATGTTATTACCTAAAGTTCTTATTTCAATAAGATCATTTTTTTAGTTAACGTATAGTTCTTAGTAGATAACCTATACAAATAAACACCACTTGAAAGACCGCCTCTGATTGATTTAGAATCAAACTTGACTTCATATCTTCCACTTTTTTGTTCCGTATCGAGCAGTTTTGCAACTTGCTGACCCAGGATATCATAAACAATTAGTTCTACTTTAGTATTTTCCGGTAAATCGTACTGAATCACAGTTGTCGGATTGAAAGGATTCGGATAATTTTGATATAACTCATAAGTATTAGGAATTTGGTTCAATACATAAGTAATTGACTTTTTGTAACTCTCCTGAAGATTCGAATTATAGCCTACAATTTGTAAAACCAATGAATCCGATTGAGAGTTTCGATCAAAACTTGAGTTGACTAAAGCACTAAATTTATATTTTTTATCCAATTTCCCTTCAAAACTCGCAAAATCAACCGTTACTCTTCCTCCGGTACTATCATTATAAATCAAAGCCAAATCATTCGAGGATTTCAAATTTGAACCGAAGAATAAAGAATCAAATTTCATTGTGGCTTGTGGGTAATTAATCTGTAATGAAAGCGCCACTAAATCATTTTCTGAGACAAAATCCATAGGAATTTCGAATACCGATTCTGAATTCCTAATATCGAGTTCACGTCTTTCCAGATCCTTTTGAGCAAATATCGTTGAGGATTTTGGTAATCCGCTTACTTGGAAATAATTCCACATATCAACAAAAACCAACAAATCATTTAGTTCAAGTTTATTATCACCAACAACCGATATTGTGGGAATTGAATCTGTATAAGGATACATATCCGCACCGCTTATTGAATCGGGAATACTCCACGATTGCACAAATGCGGCAAGATCGGCTGCATTAATTACATTTTCAGTGGTGGTACCGACAAAATCAGCCGCAGCCCTTGTTTTGAAAGTTTTCAAATAAGATTGTTCATTTCCAAGCGCATCCGAGACTACCAATTTCACATTGTAATTAGTAGAAGTTCTGAGATTTGTATAAACCAAGCTGTCTCTAAAAGCTGAAACAACAGGTTCATCAAAAACATTATCGCGTGAATATGAAATCGAGTACCTTATCGGTTTTGAAGTATCCGAAGCAGCTGACCATTCAGACGAAACACTGTTCCATCCTTTCAGATAAGGTTGTTGTTCAAACACAATCGAATTTTCATCAAATATTGGTGCCCTGTTATCGAGTCCGACAGAATCCAAAGCGACAGGATAAGTTACATCAAAATTAGAGAGGAATCGAAAATCAACATTTACGGGTCCTTCAAACTTACTTAATGTTGTTATTCCTTTTGTCGACCATTTGATCGTATCCGTAACCGGACCAGCAATATTAGAATAGTTTCCAACGAGACTACTCAAACCATTAAAAGTAGCTCCCTGCTGTGAAACTTGATAGTCGAATCCGGAAATACTTAAAGTTTCGCCGGGAGTATTAAACTCGTAGATAAATAAAAGTGTATCGCTTTGAATATCCCTTACTACTTGAATTGAAGGATAATCGCCAATCACAAAAGAAGTATCCGAAGCATCATTGATACTAAGATCATAGAAATCAGTTATACGCACCTTAGCTGTGCTGGAAACAACACTCGGCACAGTCCAGTCGTATTCACCCACGCTTGCGCTCTGAATGGATTCGAGAATCGGCCAGGTTACACCATTATCAGTTGAAATTTGGATTCGGATCGAATCTATATTTTCAACACTCCATTTAATTTTTGTTTGGCTGTTAACCCGGTAAGCTGTTCTTTCGTTAGGTTGAACGAGCTCAATTCTTGACAAAGTAAACGGCGAAGAACTAATATCGTGAACATTTGAAAAGTTGAAATCACTAATTCTTACAAGTGCTTCCCGGGTGGGAGTATTTTCAACTGTCCAGCTATATCTGCCGGATGCTGCGGGTTCATAATTTTCTAATAAATTCCATGTGTTGCCGGAATCGATCGAATATTCAATTTCAACTCCCTCGATAAAATCCGATTCCCAAGTAATATCGTAAGTTTTTCCAATTTGCAATTTTTGGAATTCACCACCTTTAGGGAAAGTAAGTGTAATTTGACTAATTGTGAACACGCTGTCACTGACATCAAAAATTGTTGCCGGATTATCAGCATCCTCAACTTTAATGCGGGCAGTGTTGGTCGCATTCGATTGAATATCCCATGTATAACCTGTAGTATCAGCTTTTAAGAATCTTTCAATCGGTTCCCAATTTTCATCACTAATCGCGGTTTGAACATAAATATTAACATTTTTGATCGTGCTCGAGCTTGCCAACCATTTGATATCGTATTCAGTACCAATTTGCTGACCATTAATTCCGTTCGGCTGCAATACTTTTATATAACTCATAGTGAAATTATTATCACTTATTTTCTGAATTGATGGGAAATCTATATCACGAATCCTCACTCTATAATTCGGACTTGCTTTGGATAATTCATCAGTTACAGACCAATGATAAGTTGTAGAATCTGCCGGCCAGGCGGAACGTGTAATCGCTACCCAGTTTGAAGGAACCGGCGTAGTATCCGTTGTATAGTGGAGTTCAACGTTTGAAATAAATTCACTTTCCCATTGAATATCATTTATATTGCCAGTTTTCCAAACTTGACCGCCATTTGGAGTTGATAGATTAAGTCTTGCAATCGTGAATGGAGCGTCACTTGTATCACTAAAAGCAAAGTTTGCCGAGTTTCTGATTCTGATATAATTGGAATCCGAAGGTGTAAATGGTACAACCCAATTATAGTAAGATGAATCCGCAGGATAATTCAGGATTACCTGTCGCCAAACCCCATCAGCCAACCGATAGTGAATATCCACTCTCTTAATATTAGTAGTGTATTCCCATTCCAATCGTTTCAATTCGCCTTCAAGAATTTTTTCATTGCTGGTAAATGTTACGATATTTATCGATCCGATCGAGAATTTATTATCACTTTCATCAGCAATATTAACGTTGTTTGCATCATAAATTTTTACAAATATAGAATCCGAGAACAAGCTGGAAGGAACGTTCCAACTTATTTCGCCAAGCGCAGCAGAAACAGAACTGAACAATCGACTGTAGGTCTGTCCATTATCGGTAGAGAAATCAATATGAACCGAATTAACATTGTCGGACGAGATCCATTTTATGGTCTGAGGTGATCCACCGGCCCAAAATTCACCACCGTTTGGCGCGACAAGATTCAACCGGCTGATCGTGAAAATATTATCACTGACCGATTCAATTTTCGAATTTTGCACAGATTCAACAATCTTTACACTCGCGGTTGTTGAGTTAACATTTTCATTAATATTCCAATTATAAATCTGTGCATCGGCGGTAACATTTGTACCGAGAAGAATCCAATTTGAATCAACCGGATTTTGTTCGGTAGTGTAATAAATATTTACAACATCAACATTGCTGGAATTTGTCCATGAAATAGAATTCGATTTGCCGGCTTGCCAATTTTCACCACCATTTGGAGAAGTTAAAGCAAGACTTCCGACTGCAAAATTACTAAGACTTACGTCTCTAACATTCGCATTAGATATATCAGTTAGTTTAAATCGTAAGGTATTTGAAGCCAGTCCGGGTGGAATGCTCCAAATATAGGAGGAATCAGCTGCCGAAACCGTTGTGCTTAAAGTATCGGCCCATGTATTGCCGCCATCAGTGCTTAATTCTAATCTAAGAACAGATGCAAAACTTGAAGTCCATCTTAAAGTATCTACAGTGCCGGCTAATAATCGTTCACCACCATTAGGATATGATAAATCCACGAATGGTTTGAAAATATTAAACCTATCACTAGCATTTGTAATGTTTGCATTTGTAACATCTTTTAATCTGATAAGACAATTATCCGAGAAAATATCGATTGATGGCGTCCAGTTGAACGTAACATCATCTGCATTCACATTGCTTGCAATTACTTCCCAGGTCGAGCCGTTGTTTCTCGAAAATTCTATATCAATTGTGTTCACTTCGCTGCTGTGAGACCATTGAATTGTTTGTTGTTTTCCGGCTTCCCATGTGTCATCTAAAGCTGGAGCGACAACATTTAACGATGCAACCGTAAAGAAGGCATCCGAAGAATCGACAATATTTAAGTCTGAGGAAAGATCACTAACTCTGATTATAACTGAATCAGTAAGCAGATTTGATGGGAATTGATAAACAGAGCTTCCACCGCTTTGTGTGCTGGTGTCGCTGAATGTTTCAATAATTTGGTTATTCCGACCATCAATTAAATCAAATCTTACGCTTGAGACTATGTTGCTATTTGTCCATTTAAGCGTATAATTTTTCCCTTCTTGAATAACTTCCCCGCCGTTAGGATCTGTCATTTTCACCCAACCGAGGAATAAATCTCCGTTAATTACATCCTGCAAGGATGTATCAGCCGAACTCATAACTCTAATTCGACCTACGGAAGTAGAAAGAAAGTCTGGAATATCCCAGTTGAATTGACCGGTGGCTCCATTGACATTGTTTGCACCACTTATTGTCAGCCAATTTTGACCGGCATCCGTCGAATATTGAATTCTTACTCCTGTAATTGCCGGACTGGATTGCCAGGTAATCTTTTTAACGCGACCCGAATTCCAATACTCACCGGCGATTGGTGAAGTAAGATTTATTTTACTAATCGCAAAAATTGTAGAACTAGAATCGACTATATGTTCATTAGCAACATCGGTAACTTTTATCAACGCCTGGTCAGTTTCGATATTATCGGAAATTGCCCAATTGTAAGATGAATCTGCCGGGAAAGAACTTGTTAACAGCTGCCAGGTTGATCCGCTATCAGCCGAGAACTCAATTTTCACACTATTTACGAGTGCGCTAGTCCATGTAATTTTATGATTACTACCGGCTTTCCAATGCTCACCACCGGTTGGAGATGTAATAGAAATTGAAGGATTAAATATTGTAAAAGAATCACTGACAGCAGCAATATTGCTATTACTAATATCACTTAGTCGTAATCTGGCCGCTTCGGTAACACTATTAGGCACATTCCAATTGTATGAACCAATCGAAGCGGTAATTGAATCAGCAACCTTAACCCAATTGCTTCCGTTATTAGTGGAATACTCAATATTTATTTTTTGAACATTGCCTGCAGTCCAAGTAATAGTTTGATTTGTAAATACCTGCCAAGTTTCTCCACCGATAGGAGTTGTAATACTTAACCGTTTGATATCAAAAATCGCGTCACTTGCATCTCTTACAAGCGGTGAATTAAAATCCCGAACCCTTATTAAAGCTTGAGCAGAACTAATGTTTGTGGGCAAAGTCCAGTTATATTCGCCTACAGATGCATCAATATTCGAAACCAAGGTTTGATAAGAGGTTCCTCCATCCAAGGAATAAAGCAGATCAATATTTGTGATATCAGGACTATTAGTCCATTTAATTAAATAATCGGTTCCGGATTTAATTTCCTCCCCGCCATTAGGAAGGCTAAGTTGAATTAAACTAACCGTAAAATTAGCTTCGCTAATATCATCAATCGCTAAAGATGAATTGGCGTCACTAATTCTTACTAATCCGGTTGATGTAGAAATATTGCTTATATCCCAATTAATTTTGTTTGAATCAGCCGGGTATGAAGTCTCAAGTAAAGTCCAACTTGACCCATTATTCGTAGAATACTCAATTCTTACATTCTGAACACTTGAGCTGTGATTCCAAATAATGTCCTGACTCGAACTTGCTTGCCAATGCTCACCGCCGTTAGGTGTTACCAATTGAACCCAGCCAACTTTAAAGGAAGTTGAACTCGTATCTAATACAAATGTGTTCACCGCGTCACGGATTCTCAATTTTGTATTTGTTGATGATAACGTCGGAGGAACATTCCATGAATAACTTCCTGAACTCGCGGCGATTGTATTTTCAATTACATTCCAATTTGATCCTGAGTTTGTGGTGTATTCTAATTTCAGGTTGGTTATGTCGCTGCTGCTGTTCCATGTGATGTTATAATTTGCTCCAGCCTTTATAAATTCTCCGCCATTTGGAGTTACGAGGGCTAAACTTGGGGAAATTATTGTTATTACATTCGTAGTATCTGCCAATTCAGAATTATCAAAATCATTAACTTTAATGAATATTTGACCATTTGGAAGCGAATTAGGGATATTCCACGAATATTGAGCCGAAGCCGCATTAACAGAATCGTTGATGGAATTCCATGTCGCTCCGCTATTTACAGAATATTCCAGAGCCACCGCGCTTATATCCGAACTTGAATTCCACTTAATTATTTTTGTATCACCGGCAACCCAACTCGCCTCTGCAACAGGAGATGTTAATAATAGCCTGGATATTACAAAAGCGGTTACATTTGTATCAATAACTTCGTCCGAAGATTCAGAATCAGCTATTTTAATAAAACCGGTTGAAGTTGTTTGATCAGGTAATCTCCAATCATATTTACCTGTTGCTGCTGCCAAATTTGATTCAATAAGATTCCAAGTTGAACCTCCGTTTACAGAGTAATAAAGATCAACTTGATCGACATTCGAAGTGTTTGTCCATCTAATTTCACGCGGTTTTAATACCTGCCATTTTTCGCCGCCCGTGGGCGCGGTTAATGATACATCAGAAATTCTGAATTTATTATCCGTCTGATCAGAAACACTCAGATTCGCAACATTACTGATACGAATTTCGACCGAATCTGATGGATCACTCGGAACCGTCCAGTTGAACGTTCCTAAGTTTGCGGCAACATTATTAGATATTAATTGCCAGCCATTGTTGGAAGTAAAATATTCTAACTTAATTTGAGTAATATTTGTACTCGCGGTCCATTCAATGTTTTGATTAGAGCCAACTTTAAAACTCTCTCCGCCGATTGGAGATGTAACCATTAGCGATGAAATTGTAAATCTGTTATCCGAAGTGTCAACAATACCACCCGAAGATGCGGCATCAGTTATTCTTAAAATTGCTTGATCTGTGGAAATATTTGTCGGGACATTCCAATCATATGAATTATCAGCCGGTGTAGAATTTACGACGATTCCAAATGATGAGCCGCCGTCTGTAGAATATTCTATTTTCACATTTTCAATACTTGCCGTATTAGTCCAATTAATTCCATACGTAGATCCTGACTGAATAATCTCGCCGCCATTTGGATTACTGACAACAATATTGCCCACGACAAACGGATTATTAATTGTATCACTAATCGAAATTTGATCTACATCAG
Organism: Melioribacteraceae bacterium; assembly: GCA_021739765.1. Classification (GTDB taxonomy): domain Bacteria; phylum Bacteroidota; class Ignavibacteria; order Ignavibacteriales; family Melioribacteraceae; genus JAIPBD01. The sequence goes on along the minus strand of JAIPBD010000004.1, from coordinate 134,069 downwards.
ATATCCTGATTAATGAATTTTGGCTCGATAATGTCGAATTAATGTTCCAAGAATAAGATTTATTCGCCGCGCTCTGAGAAGGATTACCAAGAACACTCCAACTCGCTCCATCATCCACAGATAGTTCAAGTTTTATGTTGTTGATTTGATTAGACTGCCAAGTAATGTTTTTAACAGTACCACCTTGCCAATATTCGCCACCGGTCGGAGATGTAATTGCTAATCTGGCAATTGTGAAATCCGCACTGGAGCTTACGAGATTATTTTTTTCAATGTCAGTTATCCTGACTCGAGCAGTATTCGAGAAAGTATCGGGAAGTGTCCACGTAAATTTACCAACGCTCGCTGTAACACCTGATTGAACCGAAACCCAACTTCCACCACCATTGAGCGAATATTCAATTTTGATAGCGTCGAGGGTTTTATTTCCACTCCACTCAATATCGAAATCTTTACCGCTCTGTAATTTTTCCCCTCCGATAGGTGAAGTAAGCAATAATGATCCGATCGTGAATGATGCTCCGCTGGAATCTGAAATTGAAGTCTGGGAAGCGTCAGAAATTTTAACTCTCGCATCGGAAGTTGCGGCTAATGCTGATGGTATATTCCATGCGTATGTAGAGTTAGTAGCAGTAACATTGCCAGCGATTTGATTCCAATTCTGACCATCATCTAAACTATAGTAAAGATTAACTTGATTAATAAAATCACTGTTCCATGTAATATTTTGCTGAGTGCCAACTTGCCATCTTTCTGATCCGATTGGTGACGTCAATCCCAAATAAGTTACCGTAAATACATCACTCACATCAAAAAATGATGGATCTGATACGGCAGAAACTCTAATCTGTGATTGGTTTGAAGGGATACTATCCGGCAATGTCCAGACATATTGGCCAAGTGTCTCGTTAATTGAATTTATAATTGTTGTCCAAGAACTTCCATTGTCTAGGGAATACTCGATTTTAAGATTTCCGGTGTTCTCACTTGTCCAAGTGATAGTTGCATCTGTTCCCGACTGAAGTTTTGTACCGCTTAGCGGAGAATTAACAACTAAATTCGCGACAGTAAATGCATTATTGCTAACATCTTCAACAGTATTATCATTCGCATCAACCAACTTAACAAGCATTTGAGTTGAACCTACTCCTGCCGGAATCGCCCAGTTGTAAGAACCTGTTGAAGCCTGAACATTAACCGCAATCTGATTCCATGATGTACCGTTATCATCACTGTAGAATAGATTCAAATTGGTAATATTAGTACTGCTCCACGTAATTGATTGAGTACTTTCAGACTGGTATTTTTCTGCTCCATCCGGAGAAGTTAAAGTAAGTTCGGTAATTGTAAATAAATCACTCGTTTCAGAGATTGTAGCATCATTAATCGAGCTGGCTCTTATTCTTGCTTGGGTAGAACCTGCATCCCCAGGAATTGACCAAGTGTAAGATCCGGACGAAGCTGTTACACTATTTATAATTACATTCCAACTTGTACCATTATTAGTAGAGTATTCCAATTTAAGTGATGATAGATTTTCGGCATTCCATGTAATATTTCTTTCGGTTCCAGTTCTAAATTTACTACCGGAAATTGGGTTCGTAAATGTAATACGGCTTATCGAAAATGTGCCGGTGCTGGAATCTCTAACTGTTGAATTATTGCTGTCAGAAATTCTAACCAAAGTAGTTGCAGATGCCGTATCTGGAATATTCCAAGTATAGGTGCCCAATGCGGCTGATAAGTTTGCAACAATTGTTGTCCAGTTCTGGCCATTATCCAAACTATAAGCTAAATCTATATTAGAGATATCATTGCTAGACCATGTAATTGCGTGCGAAGACAACGCTTCCCAATTTTCGCCCCCATTCGGACTTGTTAAACTTAACTTCCCAACCGTAAACAGATTACTTTCAGATTTCACCGTCGGAGAAGTTACGGAACTGATTCTAATTTTTGAGATATTCGAAGCAAAATCCGGTATTGTCCAACTATATTTTCCAAGAGATGCTGAAACCGATCCGATAATTTCGCTCCAATTTGCTCCATTATTTGTAGAATATTCTATCTTGACCGAATTCATATTTATGCTCGACCATGTGATATCTTCGGTACTGCCTGATTGCCAAACTTCCCCACCCGCAGGAGAAGTAACACTCAAAGATCCAATGGTAAATGCCGAGGCGCTCGAATCCGCAATCGCGTTATTCGTTGCATCAACAATTTTTATCAGCGCATTTGTTGAATTTATTGATGGTACGGTCCACAGATAAGAATTATTTGACGCCAAATAATTCGCGGCTATCTGATTCCAAATTACACCACCATCAACCGAATAAGAGATATTAATATTGTTTACTTGACCGCTCGTCCAAGTAATTGATTTAGTTGCGCCGGTTTGCAAAAGCTCAGCGCCATTTGGAGAGGTTAAATCTAATTTTTTAACGGTGAATATCGGACTAACATCATTAAACGAAGTATCAACCGTTGAACTTATTCGCACCAAGGTATTTGCGGATGAAAAATCGTCAATTTCCCAACTATAACTTCCTAAATTAGCGGAAACGGAGGATATTATGTTCTGCCAGGTCGAACCATTATCGGATGAAAAATCGATTTTAAGACTGGTAACATTTGAGGAAGTCCAGGAAATTACTTCCGTATCTCCAGATTGGTAGACTTCTCCACCCGAAGGAGAAGTTAATGAAATCGCGGCAATTGTAAATGTGGTTGAACTAGAATCTTTAATGGAAGCATCAGATACATCATGTATACGAACCAGCGCATTTGATGTTGCTGAAGAAGGCACAGTCCAGTTTAAAGTTCCTAAAGCGGCTGATACAGAAGTGGATATTTGATTCCATGTTCCACCTTGATTAGTAGAATAATCTATCGCTACATTTGAAATTGCGCCACTTGACCAAGTAATAGCTTTTACACTTCCGGCTTGCAATATTTCACCGCCAACCGGTGAATTTAACGCTAATTTACTTACTGTTAGTATCGGGGATTCATCATTTAAAGTAGAATCATTCACAGATGAAATTCTAACTTTAGCTTGAGTAGAAAAAACATCCGGCAGAATCCAATCATATTTTCCGAGAGACGCATCGATGGTATTTATTACGGTGGACCAATTTGATCCGTTATCAATCGAATATTCAATTTTTACATTTACGATATTACTACTTGTCCAAGTGATAGACTTCGAGCTTTCCGATTGCCATTTCTCACCGCCGGCAGGGCTGGTTAGACTCAACGAACCAATCACAAAAACTGCGGAACTTGAATCGCGTATTGAATTATCACTTACATCAATAATTCTAATTTTCGCGTTTGAAGTGCTTAAAGATGGCAAAGTCCATGAATATGATCCGGTATTTGCCGCTACGTTGTTTACAATAGAATTCCAACTACTTCCATTATTAGTTGAATAAGAAAGACTTACATTGGATACTTGCCCACTTTCCCAAGTAATAGCTTTTGTAGATCCTGATTGCCAGTTTTCACCGCCATTCGGTGAAGTTAAACTCAATTTACTTACCGTAAATAATGCGTCGGAATTATCGGTCAAACTCTGATCAGATTCGGAGAATAATCTAACTGAAACTTGATTAGATGAAAAATCCGGTATTGTCCAGTTAAACGAACCGAGCGAGGACGAAACGTTAGTTGAGATGGTATTCCAATTTGAGCCATTATCACTTGAGTATTGTAATGTGATATTACCAATATTAGCGCTGGACCAAGTAATTGTTTTTTCTGAGCCGGACTGCCACTTTTCCCCACCATTTGGTGAAGTAATACTCATTGAACCAATAGTAAATACTGAACTGCTTGAATCCAAAATTGATGGATTTGATACATCAGAAATACGCACCAGAGAATTAACTGAACTTGCGGAAGGCAGTGTCCAGCTATACGATCCACTTGCTGCTCCGGTACTGTTAATAATTGAATTCCATGTTGAACCGCTATTCGTGCTATATTCTAATTTTACATTCGAAATTTGTGAACTAGTCCAAGTTATATTTTTTGTTGAGCCCGATTGCCAAACTTCTGCACCTGCGGGACTTGTTAATGAGAGCAAACTGATCTTGAATACTGAACTTTGGTCACTTATTGTTGCATTTGTGGTTGAACTCAATCTAACCAAAGCTTGATTTGATGAAACCGCATCAATCGACCATTCATAGGTACCGAGTGCCGCGGCAACAGAACTTGCTATATTATTCCAACTGGTACCATTATCCAAAGAATATTCAATTTTTATGTTGGATATATTTTCACTATTCCATGTAATTGTCGCACTTTTTGATGCTTGAAGATGATCACCACCGGATGGAGAAGTTAGAACCAGATTTCCAATCGTGAATACCGCGTCACTTGAATCCGTAACGCTATTATTAGCAGTATCCTCGATTTTAACTTTTGCAGAGGCTGACGAAATTCCGGACGGTATCATCCAGTCATAAGATCCACCGGCGGCTGCGAAATTGTTTACAATTGTATTCCAATTAGCACCATTATCAGTGCTGTAAAATAAATTTACAGTGCTAATAATTGAAGAACTCCATGTAATTGAAGTTTGAGCGCCGGCTTGAAACTCTTCTCCCCCATTTGGGGATAAAATCGCAATACTGCTAACTGAAAAGACATTGCTCGAATCGGCTATTGTAGCGTCAGCAGCAGAAGTAATCCTAATTTTTGTTTGGTTTGATGCGATTGAAGGAATTGTCCAGTCGTAAGTTCCTAATGAAGCGCTTAATCTATTTACAATACTGTTCCAACTTAATCCGTTATCATCTGAATACTCTAATTTGACGTTGGTAATATTTGAGCTGCTCCATGTAATCGACTCAGTACCTCCCGCTTTCCATTTTTCACCACCCAAAGGAGAAGTCAGGGACAAACTTGAAATTGTAAAGACTGCATCACTTTGATCACTGACCGTAGCATTATCAGAATCTGTTAAACGAATTAACGCTTGGGTACTAGTTAAAGGACTCGGTAAAGTCCATGAATAAACCCCGCTGTTAGCCAGAACATCAGTATCGATTGAATTCCACGTTGAACCGGCATTAGTTGAATAGTCAATATCAAGATTTGTTACTAAATCACTGGCTGCCCAATTAATGTTATGAGTGCTTCCTTCTTGCCAGTTTTGACTTCCGTTTGGTTGCGTTAAATTTATAAACACCAATGAGAAATTGTCACTGTTATCAGTAATTTCAAAGTTTGATGAAGCGTCACTTATTCTTATCAACCCGGTACTTGATGAAAGCGATGATGGGATTGTCCAAGTATAACTGCCTAAAGCAGCTGAAACAGATGAACTGATTACGTTCCAATTTGACCCGTTATCCAAAGAATATTCAATCCGAACATTTTGAACACTATTACTGGTGTTCCATGTAATATTTTTTTGCGTAGAACTTTGCCAAACATCTGTCAGGGTCGGACTGTTAACTTTTATCCAACCAATCTGAAATGCACCATCACTTTGCGCTTGGATATCAGTATTTGCGACATCGGTAATTCTAATTAAGGCGCTATCAGCAGAAAGATTTGAAGGAACATTCCAAGAATAAGATCCCCCACCCGCCGGATAACTGTTTACAATAATGTTCCATGAAGGATTTACAACGTCTGTCGCATATTCAATTCTTAAATTAGCAACATTACTACTGCTCCAAGTAATTGATTCTGTTGTACCGGCCTGTAAAAATTCACCGGAATTAGGAGACAATAACTGCAACGAATTAACGGTAAATAATCCGGTACTGTCGGCAATTTCAGAACCGTTTAGGGTATGTGTTAATTTTATTCGCGCCTCGGTTGTACTTAATGCCCCAGGGATTCTCCACTCAATTGTTCCCAATGACGCATTATAGCTTGAAACAATTGTTTGCCACGCAGCTGTTTCATTCTCTCTATATTCAATTTTCACATTACCGATACTCGAGGAAGCGGTCCACTCTATATCTGTTAAAGAACCCGACTGGAGAAAAGCTCCGGTTAAAGGTGAAGTAATATCAATGTCACCAACTAAAAATTCAGCATCGGAGGAATCTTGGATCGTGGGATTATCTACATCGCTTAATCTTACCAAAACAGTTTGACTGGAAATTGAAGGCAAGGTCCAATTATATGCACCGGTCGCCGCATTCGTTGAAGCAATGATACTGTTCCAAGATGTTCCGGAATTTGAAGAATATTCGATTTTCACATTTGAGATTCCGCTGGAATTCCAAGTAATTTGATTTTGATTTCCAACCATCCATTCTTCGCCACCAATTGGTGAAGTTATGTCTAATCGTAATATTTTAAATGTAAGATCACTCTGATCAACTATTGTACTATCAGAAGAATCCATAATCCTGATCAGCGCAGTTTGGGAAGTAGAATTGGCTGTCCAATCAATTACACCGAGAGTTGCGTCGTAGTTATCAGCAATTGAATTCCAACTTGTTCCGTTATTTAACGAATAGTCAATTTCAATATTAGAAATATTGGCAACAGACCAACCAATTTGATAACTGTCATTAACTTTAACTACTTCGCCGCCATTTGGAGATTGAATTGCTATTTGCGCGATAGTAAACGGCACTTGAGTTTCGGAAAATACTGAAGGAGCGTCGACATCACTAATCTTAATTTTTCCCTGAGAAGTTGGAGTTGTCGGAACCGACCAGGTATAAGACTCATCCGAAGCTGTGACTGAAGCGACTATTTCCGTGTATGTTGCTCCGTTATCTATTGAGTATTCAAGTTTAACGTTAGAAATAGAACTAATCGTAGTCCATGCAATATTAAATGATTCCCCTGCTTGTAATCTGGCATTCCCTTGAGGAGACGCAAGACTTAAACTTCCAACTGAAAAGGTTCCGTCCGTTGTATCAATAGCAGTTGTATTATCCTCATCAATCGCTCTGACACGTACATTTGAACTAATTACATTAGGAATTGTCCAATTGTATGTTCCGGCATCAGCAGATACTCCGGTTGAAATAAGCTGCCAATTACCGCTGTTAACGCTATATTCCAATCTTAGGGTATTTAAATCAGGATGAGAATCCCAAGTAATTGTTTGATTTGTCCTAACTTCAAAACTCTCACCACCATTTGGAGATGTTATTACAATTGATTTTATAACACTCGAATTATCGCTAATATCTACAATTTCTGAAGGTGCGGTACTATTATCTGAAACTCGAACCAAAAGCTCATTAGTGGGTGCATTGGGAATGTTCCAAGTGAATGATGATGGCGTTGCCGGAACCGTGCTTATTGTATTCCAGGACAATCCGGAATTGGTAGTATATTCGATAAGGACGGTATCAACACCTGCGTTACTCCAAGTGATATTTGTGTTTGAACCTGCCAAATAGGTTGATCCGCCATTTGGTGAAACAACTTTCAATTTTTTGATTGTAAATGCCGCATCGCTATTATCAGTAATATTTGCACTTCCGTCATCAGATATTCGAATGAGAGCTTGATTTGTTGCAACATCCGAAACAGTGAAATTATAACTATCCTGCGTAGCATCTGCCTGAGAAACAATATTAACCCATGATCCGCCGTTATCTGTCGAAAGATCGAGATTGATTAAAGTTATGTTTGAAGAGCGAGACCAAGTAATTGTTTGATTTGAATTGGCTTGAAAGGTTTCCCCGCCATTGGGCGAAACTATTTTGATATCCGCGACTTTAAAGACCGAATCACTAACATCGAAGTAAGCTGCGTTTGAAGCGTCACTCAATCTTATCAAAAATTGTGAGGAAGAAATTGTCGGGGTCCACGCAAATGTTCCCAGCGAAGCATCAACGGAGGAGTTAATTATATTCCAATTCGAGCCGTTATTAGTTGAATATTCAATCTTGATGTCAGAAATATTCTGGCTGTTCCAAGTAATATTTGTTCCAATATCAGTTCGAAGCCCTTCTCCTCCATTCGGCGAAGTGACCTCCAAAGTGTATATTGAAAATGCCGCGCTTGTATCATTAATCTGATCACCGGCAGCATCCGAAATCCGAATTCTTGCGTTATTGGTTGAAACAGAGGGCACCGTCCAATCAAAAAATCCTTGTGAAGCGGGAACAGAAGTTCCACCCGTAATATTATTAAAATTTGCTCCGTCATCTGTTGAGTATTCAAGACGAACATTAGAAATACTGGAACTTGAAAACCATTCGATTCTAAAAATTCCTCCGCCAAACACTTTTTCCGTGCCATCAGGAATACTTACCGAAACAGTTCCAAATTTGAAAGAATTACTCAGCTGCCTAACCGCCGGATTGTCAAAATCTGAAATTCGAATTACAGCACCTGATGACGATAGACCGCCGGGAATTGTCCAATTAAAAGTCCCCAAAGTCGCATCAATGTTAGATGCAATTGAAACATAATTCGTACTATCCAAGGAGTATTCAAGATTTATTCTTGAAACATTCGCACTTTGCGTCCAAGTGATATCTATATTCTCACCGGTCGATATTGCTTCACCACCACTCGGAAAACTAATTCTGAGAGTGGAAATAGTGAATGTTTCGCTTTCATCCGAAATTGTCGAAGCGTTTGCATCGCTGATTCTAATTTTAGCAGTTGTAGTAAATAGGTTAGGAATTGTCCAGTTAAATGATCCGAGTGAAGCCTCAACTAAAGAACCACCTGAAATAGTTGTATAGCTTACCCCGTCATTTGTCGAGTATTCTAATTTTACATCTGAAACACTCGAAGTCGCCGTCCACTCAATATTATAAGTACTGTTTGCCGTTAGAATATCTGTTCCTTCGGGTTTATCCAAAACAACAGTTCCAATTCTAAATGCTGCACCGGTTGCGGCAATTTCGGTATCAGTAACATCAGAAATTCTTACTTGAGCGTTAGACGATGATATACCACTGGGAATATCCCAATTGAACGTACCAAGTGCGGCTGAAACATTATTTGCAATCGAAGTCCAATTTGTACCATCAAGCGTAAATTCAATATTGACATTTGCGATGTTCGAACTATTAGTCCAGGTTATCGCCGTCGAACCGCCAGCCGGCAGACCTCCGCTAATCGGAGCTGTTACTTGAAGTGTCGCAATAGAAAAAACAGCAGACGTATCGTTTATTGTTAATCCATCTGCGTCCGCAATCTTTATTCTTGAATTTGTGGACGAAACATTTGGCACCGTCCATGAAAATGGCGGCGTAGTCGCATCAACAGATCCTCCACCCGAAACAGTAGAAAAACTTGTTCCTCCGTTCGAAGAGTATTGAATTTGCAGATTTGAAATACTCGAACTGCTCGTCCATGAAATATCATACGAACTTCCGCCGAGAATTTTATCGCCTCCACCCGGAGTATCAACCGTCACTCTTCCGGCCTTAAACTGATTAGAATAGGCGACATTTGTAGTCGGACGATTTGAATCTCTCTGGCGCAAAAACAATTCTGTCGTAGAAATTCCTGAAGGAATTGTCCAGTTAAATGATCCAAGTGAGGCATCATAGGAAGATGTAATATCTACCCAGGACGTTCCGCTGTTTGTGGTATAAGCTAAATCAATATTATTAAGATTTGATGCAGTCCACTGAATAGTCTGCGTCGAACCATTCTCCCATGCAGTGGATGAGACTGGTGAAATAAATAAAAATCGGCTGATTGTAAATACGTTACTAACATCACTAATGCCGGTTCCGGTCTCAGCATCGCTTATCCTAATTTTCGCGTTGGCTGATGATGCGTTCCCCGGAATAGTAAATACCGAACTTCCATCACTTGACGCGATATTCGTTGCGAAAGTTGTATAATTAGTGCCATCGAGGGAATATTCTATATTGATAAAATCAATACCGGAAGTATTTGTCCATGAAACAGTGTATTGATTATTGTTTTGCCAAGTTTCACCGCCAACCGGTGCCGTCAATGTCAGTGCACCTATCGTAAAATTATCATCAGAAATGTCAAACTCATTTGGATCAGCCAAATTGGAGATTTTTATTATTCCTTGATTTGAAGGTAAATTAGGAACAGTGTAATCATAACTTCCGGTTGAAGCATTAATACTTGAGATAATTGTTGTTCCGTAAGAATTACCACCGTCAGTTGATAACTCAATTTTAACATTCCCTGTCAAATTGGAAGTCCAAGTAATAGTCTGCTCAGACCCAATTTCCCAACCATTCGCTCCATTGGGAGATGTTACTTCAACCGAACTGATTACAAATTTTGTATCGCTTTGATCGGAAACATTTGAGGCTGAAGCGTCACTTACCCTCACCAAAGCTTCATCTGAAGGATCATTTGGAACCGTCCAGGTGTAATTACCGGCGCCTGCTGAAATTGAATTTTCAATGGTAATCCAGGAAGAACCGTTATCATTTGAATATTCTAATTTAACATTCGTGATATTAGTGGAAGTCCACGATATAACTTGGTCAGTTCCCGAGAACCAATCCTGGCCGCCGCTCGGTGAAGTTAAGTTTATGTCAGCGATTGTAAAAATATCTGAAGTGGTCACAACTACTGTTGGAGCATTTGAATCTTTAATTCTAAAAACTGCTTGGGAAGTGGGCGTATTTTGAACCCACCATGTATAAGTTCCTGCGCTCGCGGTTTGATTACTCGCTATATTTGTCCAATTCGTTCCACCATCGATAGAGTATTCAATGGTTACAAATGTTATATCAGAACTCGCTGACCACAGAACATCGACCGATGAATTTACTTTCCATTTTGTAGAAGCAAGCGGTTCCAATATGGTGAGTTCGGATAATGTAAAAGTTGCGTTCGATGTATCAGCAAAAGTCGCATCCGATAAATCGTAAACGCGAATCAAGCTTTGTGAAGAAGGATCGAAATTGACTGTACTGATATCCCAAGAAAACTGATTTAGACTTGCATTTACTGCCGTGCTAACTGTTTGCCATGTATTTCCATTATCGGTTGAAAGTTGAATTCCAACCTGTGTAATACTACTCGAATTCCAAGTTATTGTTTGTGTTGATCCAATTTGCCATCTTTCCCCACCATTAGGAGCGGTGAGATCAAGAGACTTTTGACCATATATAAAACCACTAAAAATTAGTAATATTATCAGCGAACGGTACATGGAAAATATGCCTTTCATTTTTAGGTACTTCCCCATTATCAATTTTTAATTACAGAAAATGCCCGAATTTCTAATAGTTAATTCTAATTATGGGCGAGAAAACCAAATAACTGTCCAGTTTATAAAACGGTAAAGGATCGGATGACAGCCTTATGCTTTTTAAATATTTGAATTCAAATCCGATGTTATTGCTAATTGTAAAGCTGCTTTTGAAACCAAATCCTCCAAGAGCATCGGAAAAGTTAAAGTTCAGTAAAAGATCGAAGTTATATTGCAGTAATCCACCGAAGTTTGATATGCCGCCCTCCATTGCAATTCCAGCTTTCCAGCCGGCAATTCCATCCGAAGTTATTGATTGCAAACTGGTTTGTCGCGGGTCTAACAAATACTGTTCAACATCGTATGCCGTAATTCCAAATCCAGCATGCAGCCATCCCATATCCATAAAGTTCATCAGATCGTTGTATCTGGCAAACAGCACAAAATAATTTCGTGTTGAGAAAAATTTGGAATCGTAGTTAATACCCATGTCGGCAACACTATTTTCACTCATTGAAGCGACAAATTCGAGTGTAAAATCGAAATCATCCAATTCCGGATCAATAAATATAAGCGGATTGCCCTGGAGTTTCATGTAGAATTGTGTGCCTGTGTAGAAGAGACGCTGACCAAATTCGTCAGTATTTAATTTCAATTGCGGTTCTCTAACCGGAGTCGATATTCCGATATTAGCTGAATATGCAAATTTAGGTTGATTATTCACTACAGAATCGATGTAGGTTAGTTCAATTCCTGAAAAATATGCAGGATAATGCCAACCGGGTATGCTGATGTAATCATTTCCCCACTGACCGAAAAAACTCAATAAGTATTTATTTCTTGCTTGAGTTGTCAGTGTCCAAAACATCAATTTAGGCCGAAACAGATTCAGATAAATATCATAACTGTACATCAACTGGTTATCAAACGATTTTTTGGTAAGATCAGTATGGGAATAAAACAGTTGTTTTAAGTTATCATAAAGCTCAACACCGACTATATCCCTTATCATTACATAATCAATCAACGGATCAAAGAAATAGTCGGAGCTGTCGTTGTTAAGATTTGCTTCAGAAAAAAATCTTAGGATTTCAATTTCATCATCGTAATATCTTCTTCTGAGCTCAATAAAAACACTACCGTTATAAACATCCTCAACTTTTTCCTCTAACAATTCTCTGGAAGGTTTTTCCCCATTATATCTGAGTGCGTTTTTTACAACTATCCTGTTGAAAATTTCCCTGACAAAAACAGGGTCAGTTATGTACCATTTTGGTTTGAGATCATCGAAAGAAACCGTGCTATATTCCATATTACGATATATTTCTTTGGCTTCTACAACCATAATACTATCGGACATCTCTTGAGCAACACTTTTTGAGCTACAAAGAGCTGAAATCATAAGAATAATAATGAGGCGAAGATATATATTATTATTAAACATTAGAATCCGTATCTATATCTAATTTGAAACATACTTGGACCTTCGGGCTCCCAAATCTTTCGAGGTCTGAACATGGGTTGTAATATAAATGTTGTTTCAAATCTGAAAGTATGAACATCATCAAGTGTTAAAACTTTCAGCCAAAATCCACCTTTAATTACACTATCGAACAATCGAATTTTTGCTCCAAACAACTCGTTGCCTTCGCTTGGCACGAAAGTACCCTCAAGTCTAAATATCGGAGAAAAGGCAGTATAATCTTTTTCTTCGGAAGGCGATGTGCCGTAGGTCGCTTTTACAACATTAAATCCCGCCAAACCCAGATCTGATTTAAATCTGAATTTTGCTTTTTCGCTGGTATTCCAAAAAAATGAAAAAGAAGTTTCCCATTGATTAAATGAAAAATATGCGGTCTCAACCCCATTTTCCAGAAATGTGGTGTATGGAGTGGTTACGTCATTAGATCCACCGGAAAAATAAAGATTTATAAAAGGTAAGCCGTACGCTCTTGTTGTTTTGAGATCAAAAACTATTCCTGATCCAACGTTTAAACCGGGTTTATCGAGGAATATCCAAGGAAGTGAAGTTACTACCGAGGATAAATCGAGTCTTGCTCTTCCAAGAATACGTAAATCAAGAATATAATCTTTCATCATATCTTCTTTGTCGCCGGAAAGTGCAATTAATCCTCGCAAACCAATGCTCATAGTCATGGGTTGCCAAGGCAACATATTTAGCAGGTACTCATCAAAATTTATTTCTGCTGCAACACCAGAAAACCCGAAATCAATTTCCTTACTAAAAAAAGTTACATGTGATAAACTTGCGTCAATTTTATAATCTGTTCCGGAAGAAGCGCTGGCACTTCCCCTTCCTCTCCCCCTTCTATTGGAAGTTTCTTTCTTTATTTCGGGATAATGATGGCGTCCATTTACATAATTGTAATTAAGAAAATCAGCGTTGTCTTTAGAAGAAATTCCCTTACTTTTCTGGAGCTTTGATTTTTCAGCAATATTATTCAATTCACGAGGTTCAAGTAGCGGATCTGATTGAAGCTGATCACTAATTAATTCAACTAAATTTTTGTAAATATCGGGATTAGTTTTCATCAGAGAATGAATGTCTCTAAATTTAAAAACAGTTTCACGTATTGGATCGGTAGGCGCAGCAGCCGCTGCGAAAATACCGGCACCTTCGGTAGAAACGGACGGTGCGATTTCCTCAACGATTCCGATTAGCACGATTGAGTCAATATCGATCGTTTCATCTAAATAAAGGAAATAATAAGTGTATCCGTCTTTTTCATTAAATACGAGTGGATTCGAATTGTAATATCGAGGAACATTTTCAGAAATTTTAGCTTTAATATCTTGAGTATTGATTGATAATGATTTAACACTGAGATAGGTTTGATCTTCTTCGAGCTTCTTTTCAATCAATTTATAATACAATAACAATTCCTGCTCTTTTGATTGAGCAGAAATTGAAATTGTAAAACAAACTAATAAAATTATAAAGCCAAGTTTCATAAACCACGAATTGATGTTTTCTATTCTCCTTTTAGGCAAACGAATATCAATAGTTTATATGAAGAATTGAAGAAAACATTAAATAAGTATCATTACGATATGGATACTCAGCAGGATCCAGTCCTAAATTATTATAAAACACTATTTCGTATCCGTAAGTGTCACTTACCGTAACCTTTGCTCTCATCCCAACATAACCGTAACCGGCTGAAGAATATCCAAAATCCGCCATCACATGATGTTGAACTAAACCGCCTCTTTTACGAACTCCCCAATCAAGACCGAAGAAATGAGTAAATTTATCAAATAGTCCCTTATTTGCATCAAGTGCTGTAAGCCTCGAAGCATCAGCTTCAAAATGATGCATATCATGACTAAATATTCTCGCTCCTGCTTCAAACATTCCAAGATCGAATAAATTAAAAATATTTCGATATTCGACCTTCATGCCGAAGAAGTTTTGCATTGAATAGAATTCAGTTTTCCTTTTAAGTTCATAATCACTATAAGTGTATTCCCCAAAAGCGAACATTCCTTCAAGTTCAATATAGATGTCCTCAATATCCCAGAACGGTTTAAGTAAATCGCCGGAAATATTATAATAAATATTTTGCGATGACTTAAAAATCGGCACGTCCGGAATTGCAGATTTTGCAACCTTGCCAGAAGGGACTGAAGTTCCTAATCTGACTCTATAATTATAATTCCTCGGATCATCGCCAAGTTTTTCGTAATAAGTTAACTCTGTACCGAGCACAACTTCACCCAATGACCAGCCCGGAAAATAAATGTTATTATGTCCCCATTTTGAAAAGAGAGCCACTAAATATTTATTTCTCGCGCTTGATGTGGTAGTCCAATACATCATTCTGCCATTAAGAGCGTTAATTTCAACATCAAAGTAGTAACCGGTTTTAGTATCAAATGGATCTTTTGAAATATTGCTGAAGAAATAAATTTGTTCTTTTAACTTTTCATACAAAGTCGGACCAATGATTGACTTAAGATAAAACCCGTCATCAACAGGATCGAACATGTAAACCGGATTTTCCGCAGAAACCAAGTCGGCACGAACAAATGCAAATTGATCAATTTCATTATCATAATACCTGCGTTGTAAATCGATTATAACTTCACCTTCATAAATATAATCCACTTGCGCCTGAATTGAATCTAAACTGACCGGTAATCCGTTTTTTCTAAGCGAATTCGTTACAACGAATCTGCTGAATACGTCACGAACCAATTCAGGATCGGATATAAACCACTTTTGACGAAGATCGTCAAATGCAATAGTATTGTAATCTAAATTGGAAAATATAAGATTCATCTCCGAAATGGCATCAGCTGCATTATTAGTATTATCCTGTGCCGATAATGAAATTGAGAGAATCATAAAAATAAGCAGTATGTATTTTTTAATCATTTTCATTTTATCTCCCTACATCCCATATCTATATCTAAATTGAACTAAAATACCGCCAGAAGTTTCCCATTCACGCTTTTTTCTTGTGATTGGATCAGAAACGTACATTGCTTCGAATCTTAAAACTTGATTATCGCCAAGCTCAGCAATTTTGAACCAAGTATTAAGTTTCACTTGACCGTCGAAGAATTTCGTACTTCCACCAAACAAGGGATTGTTTCTCGGAACAAAAGCATATTGTAAACCGATTACAGGGAAAAATTTGTCTTGAATTACTTCTTTTTTACCAATCCCACCGGATGCATTTAATGTCGCTTTGTGGATATCATAATAGCCCCCGCCAACATCAAGTTTAAACCGTCCTTCCTTAATCTCACTTGTGTTCCAGAAAAAGGAATAAGTGAATTCGGCCTGGCTGAAAGAATAATACGCATATCTTGACGCCCCCTTATTAACAATGTATTCCGGCGATGTGTAAACAGGATCACCAAAAGCGAAGTAAAGTCTCATAAATGGAAGATCAAATGGACGGGTTACCGAAATATCCCCGACAACTGAGGTACTTGTATTGAGCGTAGTTGAATCAAGTATTACAAAAGGCATTGCATCGTAAAGTTTCCCGAGCGGTAGTCTGATTTGAAAACGAGCGTCTAAGTATGTAGATTTATTAATATCCGGATCATTCGCCATCGCGAATAATATTCTTGATCCGGCGGCCATTGCACCTGATTGGTAAGGCAATAAATTTAATACCGGTTCTTCGAATGAGATTTCCACTCCGGCGACGCCATTACCAAAAGACATCATTTCATGGGAGAACCCTATTTTTGTAAGGCTGACATCGAATCTAAATGGTGAGTCAGCTCCGGCAGAACCTCCTCTGCCTCTCCCAGATCTTTTTTCCGGTTCTTTCATAAACCAGTGATGACTCATAATTCTTTCAAAACGAAGATAGTCTGAATTATCCCGAGACGTCATTCCTAAGCTGGTTTTAATTTGATTATCCACATTTAAGCCGAGTAATGTCGGGACTTCTTGATAATTATCTTCGGATTCGATCAGTTTTTGCTGAATAATTTCAAGGAATTTGTCATAATAGGAACGTTGTTCATTTTTTAAATACCAAAGGTCGTTAAACTTTAATACGATTGTGGTATCATTTGTAGCGGCAGCCTGATCAAATAAACCTCCCTCAGTAGGAGCCGGTTGTTTTATTTGTTTTACGTATAGAACATAAATTGAATCAAGACCAACGCCGTCCTTTAAAAACACTATATCGTAGGAGTAATATTCATCATCAACGAAAGAGTACGGTTCCCTTCCTTCCGGTCGGGGAATTGACCTAAATTCTGGATCAGGGTTTTCGCTTGGACGATAAGTGTAAAAATGTAAATTGAGATATTTAACATCATCTTTTAACTTAACGTCTATCTTCTTAATAAAATCTTCAACAGCTCTTTGCTGAGCGAGAAGACTATTAGAGAGACCTAGAAAAATTAATAATATGAATACCTTGTAATACTTGAACATATTTATTCCATGACTAATTAATGACATATGCCTCTAGACTTTGGGTATGTCTTCGATTGAATTGATCTGTAAACGTAATTGTTAATTGAACGAACTCACTTCCGGGAGATTCCATAATATTTTCAACATAATCATTATCAACATCTAGTTGAATAAATGAGAATGGATCACTCTCAATCGGTCTTCCACCTGTAATAATTGGTGAAGTTGATTGTACCTGCAATCCACGAATTTTTGGTCCGACAGCAATATAAGCCCCTTTAGCATTCGGTTGCATCAAGGCTACGTAGAGAAGCATTGCTTTATCATTAAGATAAAATATTGAATTTTCAGCGTTATTTGGATTGTTGTCAGGATCAATCCAAACATGAAACATGCTCATTTGTGGTGCCTTCAGCAAAAACTCCCAAGTTGATGACTGAACTGTGCCATCAACCGGGTTTTTAAACTGAAATTCTTGACCGTTATACATGCCCACAACCCGAATACTTCTATCAACATTTTTTTCCTGTGAAAAAGCTGTGGCCATATCCACAATTGGCCCTTCCCCTGATTCAATGCTTGAACCGCTGGCATCCTGAACATCAAAAGTGTAGAGAGTAGGATCACCATATTCTATTGTGGCAAAACTAAATTTTAACTGCTCGGTGAATAAGTAGGAGTCGGAAAATTCAAGTGGAGCCGCAATTGTCGGGTAATCAACGATTACCATATAATATGCGGTGGCCGAACGACTCCCGGTTTCACTGCGGAAATTAATATCTATCTTCATATAATAGGTACCCGGATTTGGAATTGTTTCCAAGAGGGAATATTGAACTGTTGTTCCCCTACCACCGCGGGTTAATTTAACCAATTCATCCGCAGATGGAATTTGGACTCCGTTTGAAGACTCCCTAACAACGCTTCCATTCGCATCAAGCAAAGTACCGGCAAAACTTGCCGACAATACATCTTGTAACACAATGTTCTTGTCGGAAGGTACCTTAAATTCCTTTAAAGAAACAGCCTTAACTGTATCTGATACATTTGATGGAACTTGTGCAATTATCAAAGAAGATATAAAGATAAATAAAATGAATAATCGCTTCATTTTTTCTCCTAAATTCAGAAATTAATTTCCACTAATAATCAAAAACTATAACAAATTTTTAAAACTGAATAGTTGCTTCACGTTTTTGAACGCCACCAACAACTTTAGCTATAACAGTAAAACCTTCCGTTTCGCTCTTTGCAATCAGAGGTTTTATAGTAACTTCGTCTAATGATGTAGCCGCTGAGCCGTGACCTCCGCCCGAAGCGCCTTCAATCAGATCCAATTCTTCAGCAAGGGCGATCAATAACTCATCAGTAAGATAAGTAGGCAACACCCTCTCAACTTCAAAAAATACATCAAAAACATATTCTCCGGTCGCCGTCAAATCAGCGAGAAAAATTGCACTTCCGTCATTATTTTTTTGAATTGAATACTTATCAGTGCCATTGTCCGACGTTATTCCACCATCCGGCCAATTTGGAGGAGTTCTTCTAGATTCTTCCGCCACATCAACTCTAAATTGAACATTTAGTTTTTCTTCATCTGAAACGAGACCCAACGGTTGCAATATCGTTTTACTCGGTTCTTTTGATCTGATATTGTGATTAGATTCTGTAACCGGAATAAATAATAAAACCGGTTGCTTATAAGAAGCAGCAATTGATCCAATCATCTTATCACGGATTGCGTGTTCTTTTTCTTCCAATTCATCACGTTCTGTGATTACAATCAATAATTCAGTAATCAACACAACATACAGAATGAAATAAACAACACTCTTATTTCCTGCTGGTAAAAATAATTTTAACATAATTTTAAACCTCTAACTTGATTGAAACATATTATGGATTATTGTTTTAGAGATTGCGCCATCTTGCTTAATGCTTCAACATTAGATTTTTGTATTTCAAAAATCTTTTTAGAGATTTCATCAAACTTATCCAGATAAGTCTCAATCATTTGTACTTCTTCATCAGTTAATTTTTTCAATCTTGCCAATTCTTTTTCGTAGTCAGGACTTTCAAATTTAGCCAAAGTGCGAGCAACAGCCGCTTCTTCGCCTGAGCCGCCATGAGAAGCTCCGCCAGCCTGATGCGGTTCATCTTCGGGCGTAAAGAATGTAACAATCGCCATAATAAAAAGTAAGAAGAATTCTAAGAATAAAGCGCCCATAACGTATGTGGGTAATACTTTATTATCGTCGCCAATTAAAAATCTCGGCACAATTGCTATTTCCCCAGCTATGGAACCTAAACCTCTAAGTCCAACGATGATGATAAGAATAGCAGCACCCATGTAAACAATACCATTCACGTTATTCGCATAGCGTGGAATGAATGTGTAAACCATGTAACGTCCAAATCCGGTTTTGGGTTGGTTCCCATTTGAATTAGTTGTTGCCACAGTTAATCCTCCTTAATTATGAGATGAATGAAACTTATAGATATGAACTTTATGCTCATAATATCAACAATAATGAAAAAAATCAAATTTATTATGAAGCAAAATAAGTTATTATGTCTGAAATCAAATTGATTATCTAATCTAAAAAAAAAAATCAATAAATCATTATTTATTTTGGAATATCTTGATCAAACCACGTAAAAAATTGTTTTAGAGCATTTCTTCGTTCAGGCGCAACATAATAAAAATTTATTCCTCTTGGTGTTATTTCCCAAAATTCTTCATTTGTCGTACTAAAAATTATTTCCTCAATTTTCTTAATTCTTGATGACGGTTCTATTTTCATATCTTCGAAGATTAATCTTGCCAAATCAACAGCACCATTTAATAAATAAAATGCTGCCAATTGTGTTTGGGCAATCCTTACGCCGATTAACGACCTCTCTTTGCTTTCAGATGCCTCGTCCATTCTCTCGTCCAATGTTAGAAACATGGCTAACAGTTTATCCCGATTGGGGGCTTTTTTAGAATATGCAAGTTCATTTAGTTTGCACAAATCATGCGCAGCTGTTTCAAGAATGAATAGTACTCCATACTTATTAGCTTCCTGACCATAATATTTGAAATAAAAACTTACTTGCTCAACTAAATCGGGGTCGGTTTCAATTAATTTCTCCGCAATAATTCTGTAATGTTCTAAAGTATTGAAAGCAGAACGCGGATCCTTCCCCGTGATCGCGAATCTTAAATAAGAATTCATATATTGGAAAGAAGTATGCAACGCCCCACTATCATTGGTTTCAATTGCTTTTAGTGCAATTGCTTCCGAATTGTAAAGCACACCGGAAGCAACATCGCGCAAAGTTGCCTTTGTAACATTATAAATAACATCGTAAAGACGAAAAACTTTACGCTCAATAATTACCCGGCGCTCCTCAATAGTCCTTAATACAAAATTGGAATAATTCGAGAAATCAGGATCACGGGATTCAGTTCCGGTCAATCTAAACCATTCATCCGGCAACTGCTTCTTGTAGGGTAAATAATCGGATACGAAACTGCTAAGGGTATCCAGACAAAGAATTGCAACTGCTCTATCGCCTTGATAGACTGAATTCAACAAAATATCACCAACAAAAGTGATATTATCAGAAACCTCATCCTTATCGGATTTCGAATATGTCTTTTTACCGTCAGCTATCTTTTTTATTATTTTAACTGTGTCGCGTTTAACGAAGAAAAGAAAATTTTCCGGACGAAGAAAATTAAATACATAACTGAAATGAGGAATCACTAATAATAAACTGATGGATACGGCAAACAGAGTAAATGTGATACTCCAGTAAGGTATGTAAACTTCCGTAATTGTATTTGAAACAAGAATAGTATTGATGGAAGTTATGATAAAGATAGAAATTATCACGAAGTTTACTTTATTCGTAATAAAGAGCTCCATAATCTTAGATGAGTATTTATTCGCGGCCAATTGTACAATAATCGCAACGGCTGTAATCTCAATTCCTAATACAGCAGTAATAACTTCCGACAATCCGCCGAAAGAGTTAACAAAATTGCCAAGATCTTTAAAATAAAGTGAAGCAAATATTGATTCACCCAATTCGTTCAAGTGTGTATCAATAGCCCGGTTTACAAAATATAAAACCAAACTCATACCCATTAGAACAACTAAGGGTTTAAGAACAGATATCTTATTTTTTTCTTTCATGGTCCTTTGGGATTAGAATTAAAGATTTGGCTGAATCAATACTCTAATTCTTTATATCTATGGCACAAAGTTAAACTTAATTTAGAAAAGTGCAAATAGAAACCGTATTTTTCCTTTTACAGAACATTTTTCGTAATCTTGCGTATTATTTTCAATTTTTTTTCAAGGTGGGTTGATGAAAAGTGATAAGATACGATTGAAAGAATTTCCAACAACGTTTTGGGTTACAAATACAATGGAAATTTTTGAAAGAATGGCATGGTATGGATTTTTTGCCGTATCCTCTCTATATATAACAGGTGCAGTCAACGATGGAGGGTTGGGTTTTACAGACGAAGACCGTGGGGTTTTGCAAGGGGTCGTTACATTTTTTCTTTACCTTTTCCCGGTTGTGACAGGGGCTCTGGCTGATAGATATGGATTCCGTAGAATGCTCTTTGCCTCTTTTGTTGTTTTGGTTCCCGCCTACTATATGCTTGGACAATTCAAAACATTCCCTTCATTTTTTCTCGCTTTTATGCTTGTCGCTTTGGGCGCAGCAATGTTTAAACCGGTTATTATCGGAACCGTTTCAAAGGTTACAAATGAAAGAACCAGTTCGTTGGGATTTGGAATATTTTATATGATGGTTAATATTGGCGGTTTCGTGGGACCGATTGTTGCCGGAATAGTAAGAGCAATGGATTGGAATTACGTATTTATTTCTTCGGCAATTTGGATTTCGATCAATTTCATTTTTGTAACAATATTTTATAAAGAACCCACCTCCGAAAGTACTTCCGCTTCTAAACGAAATCTAAAAAAAGTTTTGAGCGATATGGTTGAAGTACTTGGAAATGCCCGTTTTTTCGTTTACGTATTCGGACTTTTAACCGTTTTGGTGATTGGCTCAAAGTTCACATCAGATGGATCGATTACGTGGGGCGAGATAGTTATTATCTCCCTTGCCTGGACCTTACTAAATGTTGTTTATGATTTAATTTTGAAAAAACCTTCTGAGAATGAAACTTTCCCCTGGTACAAAACAAAGATGAAATTGGGTGATTGGAGGTTTGGATTATTTCTATTGTTGATGTCCGGTTTTTGGACTTCATTCAACCAAATATTTTATACACTTCCCCTTTATATTCGTGATTTTGTCGACACTTCTGACCTTATGTCGTTGTTCACATCAACTCTGGAAACATTTGGATTTTCCCAATATACCGATTCGCTACGTTCAAGCATGGCAACTGTTGGCCAAGTTAATCCGGAATATATAATTAACATAAATGCCGGCGCAATAATATTTTTTCAAGTATTCGTTTCTTACTTCGTGACAAAACTAAAACCGTTCACAACTATTTTCTGGGGCGTACTGATAACCGTAGTTAGTTTCAGTGTAATGATATTTGGCACAACAGGATGGATAGTCGCCGTGGGAATTTTAATCTTTTCATTTGGTGAAATGATGGCTAGCCCAAAATCAAAAGAATACACCGGAAAAATTGCACCTCCGGACAAGGTAGCACTCTATATGGGTTACTTTTATTGGTGTGTCGCATTAGGTAATTTATTCGGCGGAATTTTATCAGGTCAACTTTATGCCGCATTCGCGAGAGATTTAAACAGACCCGATATAATGTGGGCAATTTTTGCCCTTCTCGCTTTGGTCACTGCATTTCTCATCTACCAATACGATAAAAGAGTAATAAAAAAAATTAAGCGGAACTAATAAATTCTTGTACTGTAATTTTTAAGTTGTCCATCATACTTTTTTGAATTTGGCAAAAATTCTTCGAGTTTTTGCCAAAATTTTTGGGAATGATTCTTAATGATAGTATGCGTCAACTCATGCAGCAACACATAATCAATTAATTCGTATGGCAACCGCATAAGATGAATTGATAAGTTGATATTATTTTTGATTGAACAACTTCCCCATCTTGATCTGATATTTTTAATTCTCAAGTCGTGATATAATAAATTATTGACTTTTGCCAATTCGCTTAATCGTTTTGGCAAATATTCGACCGCTTCGATTTTTAAAACCCGATCAACACCCTTTTTTATCTGTTCTTGATTCGCCGAATCATTTATCTGAGAACCAATGGGTAAATACACAATTAAACAGTTATTAATTACTCTAATTTTATTAAGATTTGCGTTTGTCCATTTTATCTGGAGCGTATGAGACTTTGTTTCAAAATCGGAACCGATGACTGGAGCGGTGCGTTCAAACGCCGCCACTTTTTTAATATTTTCCTTTATCCATCCGCTTTTTTCTGTAATAAATAATTCAACTTTTTTGAATGAAACATATTTTGGATACGTTACAAGTACACCACCAAAAGGTTTAATTCTTATTCTAATTGACTTAGAACGAGAATAACTTCTAAATTCAACTTCGCCAAAAGCCGCATAGTTTTTTATTATTTGAGACATTTTATCGCTAATTAAGGTTTGGTACGTAAAATCAATTGATTGTCGAAAATACTACAATTCCATTCAAAATTCCCTTCCATTATTTTAACGATAATCGCTCAAATTTAATGAGGAGCATTTACCATAATGGAATTCATGAATGGAAAGAGCTCAAAAACGAAGGACCTGTAGTCCTCCAGATAATGAGACGAAGAATTTATTTCATATTTGATATAAGGAGGACATTTGGGGCAGTGTCCTAAATCGACATATATTAAATTATCCGTTTTATTAGACCAATCAAATACTTTCAAATCAGTCTTAAAATTACTTATTTCAGACTTCGTTTTTGCGTCTATCTGATTACGTACTGAATTAATCGCTGACTCAAAAGTATTGTAAATATTTCCAAACTTGTATTTAGTATCTAAACTTGGGCAATAGTTGCATTCAAGAACATTATTTTTTTCCAAATAAACCACAAAATATCCGGCAGATTCATTCTCCCTAATTCCGATGTTAAGTAAAACATCCTCGATGGCCACAGTAATGACAAACGAAGGATCAGCCTCATTGTAATATTGATAATAATCCTCAGCCTCGTTTGATTCTCCAATAGAATTCATCAATAAATTGGTACTATCAATTTTACTGAGACCGCATTTATTTCCCTCAAAATTATTTTCGTTGTTTTGAACAATTTTGCCTTCATTATTTATTAAATGGATTGGTAAATTTTGAAATAAACTCAACCCGAATCCAATATTCTGTTTCTTTAAATCTAATTTAAGTTGAGAATCGGTTTCCATATTCCGTGTTGAAATGAAGAATAGAATTGAAAAAATAATCAGTTGTAGTAGCAAGAAGAGAATTAAAATATTAGAACTGTACAGTATGAAGGATAATGAGGTAACTAAGATAATCGTTACAACTAAAGCATATCGATTGATAAAAGCGGCAACCAACTGTAATAAACTGAAGGAAAATAGCCATATCAAATTTAACACCGTAATATGTTCAATGAGAGGCATGCGCAGTCCTTTTTTTATGTACTAATAAATCCCAATTTCGATGTAAAAAATATAGGGAGAAAATTGACCAACGGACTCAGTATAACTACGATTAATTTTCAGCGGTATTTTAATCAAGTTTATAAAATGACAGAGTTCCAAAAATGACCCATGATAGTATTTTTGCATTTCAATCTTATATTATAGCTACTATTAAAACAACGGAATTTAATCATTCTCCTCTAAAGTGAGGTTGTATTTTTACAACATAATACAAATAATTTGAAATTTTGGGTTGTAGATCTTTATTGCACGATTTTACACGGCTGCAGAAGATGGGGAACAAAAGTTGTCGTCAATTGGATGAATCTGCTAAAGGACAAGATTGGTTGTCTCAAAATTCAACAAGTTCGGATTATAATTGAAATAGTGAGAGGGTTTAAAAACAAAAAAGCCAGGTTCGGTAACCTGGCTTGCAGAAAGTGGGCAGAGACGGAATTGAACCGCCGACACATGGATTTTCAGTCCATTGCTCTACCGACTGAGCTATCTGCCCATAAGGACAAGAACAAAAATACCTCATTTTATAATTTTTTCCAAAGGAAAAATATCAATTTCCGAGGGTTGCGACCATTACAGCTTTAATTGTGTGTAATCTATTTTCTGCTTCATCAAAAACAATTGAATATTCCGACTCAAATACATCATCAGTCACTTCCATCGATTCAATTCCAAACTTTTGATAAGTATCCTCTCCAACCACCGTTTCTCTATTATGAAATGCAGGCAAACAGTGAAGGAATTTCACGTTCGGATTTCCGGTATTTTTTATCATTTCCATGTTTATTTGGTACGGTTTCATGAGATTAATTCTCGTTTCCCAAACTTCCTCAGGTTCACCCATTGAAACCCAAACATCCGTATAAAGAAAGTCGGCGTCTCTAACACCCTCAACAGGATCCTCATTTAATGAAATTGTTGCTCCTGTTTTGCTCGCAATTTCTTTAGCTTTTTTAACCAGATCTTCATTAGGCCATAACTTCTTTGGAGCAACGGCTCTGAAATTCATTCCCATTTTTGCACATCCGATCAATAAAGAATTACCCATATTATTTCTCGCATCACCAAGATATGCCAGTGTAATCTCCGACAACGGCTTATTTGAATGCTCTATAATCGTGAGTAAATCCGCCAACACTTGTGTCGGATGAAACTCATCAGTCAAACCATTCCAAACAGGAACACCGGCATATGCGCCAAGTTCTTCAACAATGTCTTGCCCGTAACCCCGATATTCTATTCCATCATACATACGTCCTAAAACTCTAGCCGTATCTTTCATCGATTCCTTTTTTCCCATTTGTGAACCTGAAGGGCCGATAAAAGTAACTCCGGCTCCCTGATCAAGAGCAGCGACTTCAAAAGCGCATCGTGTTCTTGTAGAATCTTTTGCAAATAATAAAACGATGTTTTTACCCGAAAGCATTTTCTGCTCTGTCCCTGCATATTTTGCTCGTTTAAGATCCCTTGAAAGATCAAGCAGATATTCAATCTCTTTCGTTGAAAAATCTAAAAGTTTTAGAAAATTTCGATTTCTTAAATTAAATGCCAAAATTTTCTCCTCAATTTGATTTGTAAATTCTTGTTCCGCAATTATCCAATTCCAGTTCTTCCTGGTTGGTTATAACAGCCTCTTTGCCGGAAGATTCAGCGAATAATATTGCGGCTTTAACTTTTGGACCCATGCTTCCATAAGGAAATTGTCCCTCATGAAGCAGCTTTTTAACCTCAGCTACAGAGATTCGATCTAATTTCTGCTCGCTCGGCGTATTAAAATTAATGCAGACTTTAGGAACATCGGTAACGATGTAAAAATTATCCGCATCGATTTCTTTTGCTAAAAAGGCGGATGCTAAGTCTTTATCTATAACTGCTTCAATTGCTTCATGGTAACCATTCTTATGCAGGTAGATTGGAATTCCACCCCCGCCAACAGCGATAACGATATTTCCTTCTTCCGCCAGCTTTTTTATTACAGGCGTATTCATTATTCCTAATGGAATCGGTGACGCGACTACTCTCCTCCAGCCGCGATTTTTGCTATCCTTTTTAAAAACCCATTTACTCGATTTTGTGATCAAATCTGCTTCTTCTTTTAGATAAAATGGTCCGATTGGTTTAGTAGGATTTTCGAAAGCGGGGTCATTTTTATCGACAAAAACTTGAGAAACAATTACAACCACATTTTTATCAATCCCCTCTTCTTTTAGAACATTTCTCATTGAGCGTTCAATCATATAACCAATTTGGCCTTGGGAATCTGCTACACAAACATCCAGCGGCATTTTCGGAAGTTTGAACTCATTAAATCCGGCTTCATTTTTAAGAAGAATGTTTCCAACCTGTGGTCCGTTTCCATGTGTGATTATGATGTTATAATCTGAATTGATCAGACCGAGTAAACTTTTACAAGCATCGTAAGTATTTTTTTCTTGTTGCTCAATAGTTCCAACTTCATTGCCGCGGAGAAGCGCGTTTCCGCCGAAAGCGACAACAGCAAGTTTTTTCATATAAATTTCCTATCTCTTAATACTTTTTCGATGGTTAACGATCCGATTTCTTGCAATTCATACATAACTCTTGTAGAGGGTTTATTGATCTTAAGAATTCGACCTAAATCAATAGGTGTTCCGATAACCACAGAATCACAATCAGTATTATTTATAGTTTCTTCCAGGTCCTTCATCTGTTGTTCGCCATATCCCATGGCCGGTAACAGAACGCCAATTCCCGGATATTTCTTAAATGTTTCGGTGATTGATGAAACGGTGAATGGTCTCGGGTCAATAATTTCCGAAGCTCCTAATTTCTGTGCGGCCACCGTTCCAGCTCCGTATTTCATTTCACCATGTGTAAGTGTCGGCCCATCTTCAACAATCAACACTCTTTTTCCGGTGATCAATTCCGGATGATCAACAACTAATGGAGAAGCTCCTTCAATAATCAAGGCTCCGGGATTTTCATTTCGGATATTCTCTATAACTTCAAGGATATTGTTTGCATCAGCCGAATCAATTTTATTCACAACTGCAACATCTGCCATTCGAAGTGATGTATTTCCAGGATAATAACATAATTCATGACCGGGGCGATGCGGATCAACAACCGTAAAAGTTAAATCTGATTTATAGAATGACATATCATTATTACCGCCATCCCATAAGATTACATCAGCTTCTTTTTCTGCCTCGCGAAGAATTGCTTCGTAATCAACTCCGGCATAAATTATTCCCCCGAGAGCAATATGTGGTTCATATTCTTCGATTTCTTCGATAGTGCAATCATGTTTTTTTAGGTCTTCAATTGTCGCGAAACGTTGTACTCTTTGTTTTGCTAAATCTCCATAAGGCATTGGGTGCCTTATTGCTACAACCTTTTTGCCGGCATCGCGGAGAATTCGGACAATTTTTCTGGATGTTTGCGATTTACCGCATCCGGTTCTAACGGCGAGAACCGAAATTAATGGTTTAGTGCTCTTAACCTGCGTTTCGTTAGCACTTAAAAGTTTAAAAGAAGCTCCGGCAGCATTAACAATCGAAGCTTTCTTCATCACATAATTGAATGGAACATCTGAATATGAAAAAACTACTTCATCAACTTCGTATTCGGATATAAGTTGTTCCAGCTTTTCTTCTTCAAAAATTTTAATTCCTTCCGGATACAACTCACCGGCAAGCTCTGATGGATATTTTCGACCATCAATATTAGGAATCTGAGTAGCCGTAAAAGCTACAACATTAAAATCCGCGTTATTTCTGTAAACTACATTAAAGTTATGAAAGTCCCTCCCGGCAGCTCCCATAATGAGAACATTTTTCTTTCGCATTTTCCACCTCGTGAGTATTTATTCAACAGTAACACTTTTAGCCAAATTCCTGGGTTGATCAACATTAAGACCTTTTTTGACAGCGATGTGATATGCCAAAATTTGAAGCGGGATAACATTTAAAATTGGTTGGAAAAGATAATGACATTCCGGAATTTTTATAACATGATCTACCAACTCATCAATTCTTGTATCATCAACATGGGCGATGGCAATAATCTTCCCCTTACGTGCTTTTACTTCTTCGATATTACTTAAGATTTTATCATAAACCGCATCTTTTGGAGCAATAAAAACCGTAGGCATATTTTCGTCGATTAATGCTATTGGACCGTGTTTCATTTCCGCAGCAGGATATCCCTCAGCATGAATGTAAGAGATTTCTTTCAGTTTTAATGCACCTTCCAACGCAACAGGGAAATTATAACCGCGCCCGAGATATAAGAAATTATTGGAATTTACATAATGCTCAGCAATTTTCTCAATCTCGTCATTAAGTTTTAATATCTCCTCCACTTTTTGAGGTAAAGCTTTAAGGTTTTCAATCAGTTCTACACCAATTTCAAAATCCATATTCCTTTTTCTTGCGATCAGGATCGTGATCAAGCTTAAAACAACCAATTGCGATGTAAAAGCTTTTGTAGAAGCAACACCGATTTCAGGTCCGGCATGAATATAAACTCCGGCTTCACTCTCACGAGCAATTGAACTTCCTACAACATTACAAATTCCAAGTGCCAGGGCTCCTTTTCGTTTTGCTTCTCGCATAGCTGCCAATGTATCAGCCGTTTCACCCGATTGAGATATAAAAAATACTGTATCATCTTCACCAACAATCGGATTTCTATAACGGAATTCAGATGCATATTCAACCTCAACAGGAATTCCGGTAAATTCTTCCAACATATATTCACCAACCAATGCTGCATGCCACGAAGTACCACAAGCTGAAAGAATGATCCTTTTCGATCTCGCGATCCTATCTTCATAGCCGATAAGTCCGCCAAGTTTAACGATTCCTTCATCGGTAATAAACCTTCCTCTCATTGAGTTTTCAATCGAGAGAGGCTGTTCCATAATTTCTTTTAACATAAAATGGGGATAACCGGATTTTGTAATTTCATCTTCCGTCATTTCAACTTTAAGTATTTCATGCTGTATTTCTTCATCGGTAATTGTTCTAACCGTAAACGAATCTTTCGTAATCTCGGCTATTTCATCATCATTTAAATAAACGACATGTTGAGTATAAGCTATTAATGCGTTAACATCCGAAGCGATATAATATTCCCCTTCGCCTATACCGAGAACTAAAGGTGATCCCTTTCTTGCAACAACAATTTTGTCCGGTTCATTTTCGTACATGACTGCAAGTCCGTATGTCCCATCAATTTTGTTTAAAGCATATTTAACCGCTGCGGCGAGATCTCTTCCCTTTTTGATATATCGATCAATCAAATTTACAACCACCTCAGAATCAGTCTCGCTGTAAAAACTATACCCCTTTTTAATTAGTTTATTTTTTAACTCAGAGTAATTTTCAATAATTCCATTATGGATTAAAAAAAGTGTTTTTTCTTGGTTAAAATGTGGGTGAGCATTTAATTGGTTTGGGACTCCATGCGTAGCCCATCTTGTATGTCCGATGCCCATCTTTCCGGCTAAGCCTTGTTTTGCAACTTCGGCTTCTAATTCAGAAACCTTTCCTTTCGTTTTAATAACTTCTTTAGTTCCATCAGATAGTACTGCAATTCCGGCTGAATCATAACCACGGTATTCGAGCCTTTTAAGTCCTTCTATTATTATTGGAACACAATCTCTGTCCCCAATATATCCTACAATTCCACACATATTAACTCCTCTTCGATATTTTTTAATTATCAATTTTGAATAAATCGTTAAATAAAAACTATTTTATCCACAAAGAATTGATCACGAAAGTTCATAAAAATTAGTTCTGAAAGCAAGAAAAAGAACTGGGGAGAGAATCTAAATCACAACTCAATTGGCATAATTGACTCATAGTTTCCGTTGCTTAAGAATCACATTAGTAATATATTTACAGTTCTTTTTTGCACCCGTAGCTCAACTGGATAGAGTACTTGACTACGAATCAAGCGGTTGGAGGTTCGAATCCTCCCGGGTGTACACGATTTTATGAATATAAAATTGTTTGTAATTTTTATTGAATATGCGTCCGTAGCTCAAATGGATAGAGCATCAGATTTCGGCTCTGAGGGTTGGGGGTTCGAGTCCTCCCGGGCGTACAATTCCCTAAAATGGGAACATCATGCTTTTCTCTGAAAACTCCTACAAATTTATGTACGCCGCGCTTCAGGAAGCCGAAACAGCATTATCAAAGAATGAAGTACCAATTGGCGCGGTCGTTGTTTATAATAATAGAATTATTGGCAAAGGACACAATCAGGTTGAATCGCTTAAAGACCCGACAGCACACGCCGAAATGTTGGCTATTACCGCTGCCTCGAACAATCTTGGAGATAAATTTTTACTTGAATGCGATTTATATGTTACAGTTGAGCCATGCTTAATGTGTACGGGGGCAATTATCAACTCAAGAATCACAAGACTTTTTTTTGGATCTTTTGAGCCTAAATTCGGATCGTGCGGTTCGATCTATAATATACCCGATCAAAAACTTTTTAATCATCACGTAAAAGTGTTTAGCGGTTTACTCTCAAACGAGAGTGAATCTTTGATGACCGTTTTTTTTCGAAGTTTGAGAAGCCCAAATAATTAGACAAAAATATGCGTTTTACCTTTTGAAATATATGGACATAATTGTATTTTTATTTATTAATTATTCTATTTGAAAATATACCGAGGCTGAAATGCGAATAATACTTTTTGGAGCACCTGGGGCAGGAAAAGGAACACAGGCAAAAATTTTATCGAAACAGCTGAACATACCTCACATTTCTACCGGAGATATACTCCGTTCGGAAATAAAAAAGGGCACTGAATTAGGGATTAAAGTCAAGATAAGAATGGATCGCGGTGAACTTGTTCCTGATGAAATAATGGGTGCAATAATTAAAAAAATTATTCGATCAAAAAAGACCAATGCTGGACTCATACTCGATGGCTTCCCGCGCACCGCTCAACAAGCTGAACTATTGTGGAAAATTTTCCAAGATCTCAAACTGCCTAATCCAATTTTAGTTGTATTGGATACAAAAGACGAACTGATTATCAATCGCCTTTCTTCCCGCAGAGTATGTAATAATTGTCTAAATATTGTAAACTTGTTAGATATTCCTATTGAAAACGAATGCCCGAATTGCGGACGTAAAAATAGTTTGGTAAAAAGAAAAGATGATGAAGAAAAAGTAATTAAAAACAGACTTAAGGTTTACCACAAACAAACAAAACCTGTTTTAGATTTCTACAAAGATAAAACCAAAGAGATATTTATAAATGCGGAAGGTACCGTTGAACAAATCTCGAAGAAAATAACAAAAAAGTTAGAAAAGCTTAAAATTTAGACTGTGTGTTTAGTTCAGTAATCTTGCTATCCTTAATTCTAAATACTTTTCCATCAGTCCTCTCAACAAGATCATAATTGTGGGTTGCAAACAGCACGGTCGTTCCCCTTTTATTTATTTTGATTAAAATGTCAAGAATCTCCTGAGTCGTTTCAGGATCTAAATTGCCGGTCGGTTCGTCTGCTATAATTATTGGAGGATCATTTATAATCGCCCTTGCTATCGCTATCCTTTGTTTTTCACCTCCCGATAACTCCGAGGCAAAACTCTTCTGGCGGTGAACTAATCCCACATCCGATAACACATTAAATACTCTCTTTTTAATAACTTTTTTCTTAGCATTTGTTACCTGAAGAATGAATGCCAAATTGTCATAAATGTTTCTATCGCTGAGTATTCGAAAATCCTGAAATATAATTCCTACTTGTCTTCTTAGATTAGGAATGTCTTTCTCTTTGATATTTTTTGTGATATAATCACCAACATTTACCGTTCCTTCGGATGGAAAAATATTTGCGTAAATCATTTGGAAGATTGTCGATTTACCCGCTCCGCTCCTGCCAATAAGAAACGAAAAATCACCTTT
This sequence comes from Melioribacteraceae bacterium, assembly GCA_021739765.1. Lineage (GTDB taxonomy): Bacteria > Bacteroidota > Ignavibacteria > Ignavibacteriales > Melioribacteraceae > JAIPBD01. The sequence continues at coordinate 101,437 of JAIPBD010000004.1, read as the reverse complement.
CTCGACTTTAAAGGTAGCATCGTTTAATACCGGTTGATTTTTATATGAAAAATAAACATTGTTAAATTCAATCATTAATATTTCTCTTTTGTTTTAATACAAATTGCATTCTATCAGAATCATCATCGGCATCTTCAAATGAAAAACAATCGAAGCATTCAGCAACATAAAGGTTTGATCTCTCAATCATTTTAAAATAATCAAAAAATTCATAGATCTTTTGATTATGCACTTCTATATGCTCCGTCCCTTTCTCATCCCATATCTTCACGATATTTTGATGGATTCGTGTTTTTTTTTGAAATTCGCTTATCTGCGAGTAGCGAAAATTATTAAAAACACCCTTACGATTAAGTTGTTTTTGAATCTTGCGACAATTTTTTTCTGTGCTGACATCAAAAGTTAGAATACTATTTTTGTCCATTAGATCATCCGCGCAATTCAAAAATCTAATAAAATCAGATTCGTCGGTTAAGTAATTAACAGAGTCGAAAGTCGCGAAAATGATATCAAATTTATTCTTGAAAGGTAAGTTTCGCATATCACAAACAATTTTATCAGAATCAAAACGTGAAAGTTTCAGCATATCCGCAGATAGATCGGATAATATATAAAGATTAAAATCTTTTACAATTTCGGTGGCAATATTGCCTAATCCCCCGCCAATTTCCAACGCTTTTGATTTATTAATTTTTTGATTTTCACAAATTTCTATTAAATATCTTCCCCACATTTTGTAATCGATATCTTTCATCAGGTGAGCATAAATATTGGAGAATAGACTGTAATTTGAATTTTTAACCGGCATTGTTTATCCGGTTCTTAGCGATCATAATTGCGAGTTTAATTGCCTCAATCATACTGGTAGGATTAGCTATATTCTTTCCGGCAATATTAAATGCCGTACCATGATCCGGTGATGTCCGGATAATTGGGAGTCCGGCCGTAAAGTTTACACCACTCTCAAAATTGAGCATCTTAAAGGGAATTAAAACTTGATCGTGGTACATTCCCAAAATTAAATCATAATTTTTGTACAGTTTTTGTCCGAAAAACGCATCGGCGACAAAAGGACCTTCAACATTTTTAGTATTAAAATCTTCAATTACGGGTGTAATTATTTCTAATTCTTCTTCACCGATAAGTCCGTTTTCACCTGCGTGCGGGTTTAGTCCCAACACCGCGATTCGTGCATCTTTAATCCCAAAATCATTTAACAAACTGGAAGCAGCCACCTTCAACGCTGATTTCAGCTTCATTTTGGTTATGTTGCCGGCAACGCGAAGTAAGGGTAGATGAATCGTCAAGGGCGCGGATAGAAATTCATTTGAGTAGAAAAGCATTAAATATTCTTTGGTGTTTGTCCATTCACCAAGCATTTCAGTGTGACCGGGAAAATCAATTCGGGCCAAATTTAGCGCTGTTTTAGAGATTGGAGCGGTGACCATCGCGTCCGCTTTTTTTGAGACAACAAGTTCAAAACACTTTTTTATTGATAAAAACGAAGCAGCACCGGATTCAAAAGTTGAACTCCCGATTTTTTGTTCACATCGATCAAATAGTAATACTTGGTTTTTACGGGATTCGGTTGTGGTTTCTTCATCAAATATTTGAAAATCAGAAAGCGAAGTTTTGCGATAGGTTCGGTAAACATTTTCGGGAAGGCAAAATATAAATTTAGTCTGGTCATCATCTAATGCCGCCATTGCTTTAATTGCAATTTCAGGTCCGATGCCGTTAATGTCTCCGCAAGTTACTGCAACTGTTATCATTGGTTCATTAAACTAAAATTTCCTAGTCCATCCTTGTCGGTAAATATAAATTGTTTTTTCTCATATTCCCAAATTTCCAGAGTGTTATTGATGCTGGAATATTCTCTACGGATTTCAACCGGTTTGCCGAACTTAATATAAATTCTTCCTCTATCGGTAAAAGCGCCTTCTCTGTTATTGACCGTACTGAAATTTTTCATCGCATAATCGGCTCGACTGTAATAAACAGACATTAATTCATTAAAAGCCGTTGATTTGTTCGGATCATAATCTTTCCAAAAATCAGTTAACACTTTATCATATTCTTCTTCATCCTCGGACAATAAGTCGCTCACTTCATCATAACTAATCATGTATTCGAGAAGTTGGATTGCTCTTTCTTTATTTCTTAGAAAAATCGGTTCATCAATCCAAACAACATTTTTCAGAACCTTTGTTGAAAACCCCGAACCGGAGATTGTGATTTCAACCATCTCTTTAGCGAGCAAATTTGTTTTACCCGTAAGTTCAAAAAGATTGAATTTTTCTTTACCGGATGAACTTAGAACTAATTTTTCTTCACAAAGTTCGTATCCAATATTAATTTTTTGCGGATTCGTAAGGGTTGATTCGAAGATAGTTTTTTCATTTTGAATGAATGCGACTTTTATTGAATCCAGGTTGAGATCTGAGATTGGGAAAAGCATCGAATAATTATCTGGTGAATAAGGAATTCCGTTGCTAAAATTAACCAACGCAGCATTGCCATTACATTTAATTTTATCTAAAACTATAGGATCGAGTACTTTCATCGAATCTTTATCCAATTGTAAATCGATTTCTTCAAGAGGATAGATTTTTTGTGATATGATTGATTTCGCTGTCGGTCGAACAGTATAATTTCCGAAAGGGAGATCAATTTTAACTAATCCTTCAATATATTGCTCGGCGCTTTTAGTTTTTTCATAATTAGAAATTTTAACAGGAGAAGTCGCTGATTTTCTGTCAATAATTTCGTCATCCTTCAAAATATCAAATAGTAGATTTAGACCGCTTGAATAGAGATCATCCTCTTTCACAAAAACTAAATTTCTAAACGGGACTTTATACGAAATATAAACCGCGACGATTGAATCTGACGGCACCTTGTGGATGCTAAAAACAACCGGTTGATTTGGATTGAATTTTCTCTCAAGACTTCGTTGAGCAACTAAAACGGAGGAAATTAGGAATAAACATACGAGAAGATTTTTCATGTGTATCCTGCTTTTTTAGAACTTGGACAATTGTTCTTCTGGGAGGGTTTCAGATAAAATTTTGGTATTGAATTCATAATGCGAATATGAATAAGTATCACTACCTATTCATACTCAGCATAAATTCTTTATTATTTTTAGTACCGCGAAGTTTGTCTAACATAAATTCCATGGATTCAATTGTATCAAAATCACTCAAAATTTTTCTCAATATCCATACTTTATTTAGTTCTTCTTCGTTAAGCAGCAATTCTTCCTTTCTTGTTCCCGATTTATTCACATCAATTGCAGGGAAGATTCTTCTATCAGCAAGATCGCGTTCAAGAACCAATTCCATATTACCGGTTCCTTTGAACTCTTCAAAAATCACCTCATCCATTCTGCTACCGGTTTCGATCAAAGCCGTAGCAATGATTGTTAAACTTCCGCCATCTTCAGTATTTCTGGCCGATCCGAAAAATCTTTTGGGTTTTTGCAACGCGTTTGAATCAACACCACCGGAAAGAATTCTGCCGCTATGAGGAATCACAGTATTATGAGCTCGAGCTAATCTGGTAATACTATCCAATAAAATCACAACGTCCTCTTTGCTTTCCACCATACGTTTGGCTTTTTCGATAACCATATTAGCCACTTGCACATGCCGATCTGCCGGTTCATCAAATGTAGAGGATATCACTTCAGCGTTCACAGACCTTTGCATGTCGGTAACTTCTTCAGGTCTTTCATCAATTAAGAGCATAATCAATTTAACTTCCGGATGATTTCTGGAAATTGAATTCGCGATTTTTTGAAGAAGAATTGTTTTACCACTTTTTGGAGGTGAAACTATTAAACCTCTTTGCCCTTTTCCGATTGGCGAAACCATATCAATAATTCGCATGGAGTGTTCACCGGGAGCCGACTCAAGTTTCATCCTTTTTGTCGGATACAAAGGTGTTAAGTTATCGAATAAAGTTCTTTCACGAATTGTTTCGGGATCTTTATCATTAACCGCTTCAACCCTAAGTAATGCAAAAAACCTTTCACCATCTTTTGGCGGACGAACCTGACCACTTACAAAGTCACCGGTTCGAAGACTAAATCTTTTAATTTGTGAAGGAGAGACGTAAATATCGTCGGGTGAAGGAAGATAGTTATAATCGGAGGAACGGAGAAATCCATATCCATCGCTTAATACTTCCAAAACACCTTTTGAAAATGTAAAACCATCTTTTTGTGTCTGGGCTTCTAAAATTCTAAAAATTAAATCTTGTTTCCTAAGATCACTGTAAGCCGCAAGATTTAAGTCTTTTGCAATTTTGTACAATTCGATAATTTTTTTCGATTGAAGTTCTGAAATGTCCATAGATACCTAATTTTTATATATAACTGAGGATTTTAATTATAAGTTTTTAATATTGCTTGAGGATTCGATTTTTTTTTTGATTGTTCAGTCTAATTAATTTTGAAAGTTGAAAGGAACAAGAGGTTTAATCGAAATTTAGACCTATGGTAGAATAAAGTCAAGTACTTTTTAATCCCATTAGGTATTTTTTTATTTGTCCCACCAAATATATACTTCCAAGAACTACTAAGCAATCATTTTTATGATTATTATCATTTAACCATCCCACAAAATATTCTTCCGGGTTATCGTGAACACTAAAGGATGCACCCGTTTCAACTAAGTGTTCTGCAATCAGATCAACCGATTGTGACCGTTCATTCTTTATCGATGTAATTTTTATTGAATCGAAATATGGAATTAACTGATCAAATATATTTTTATAATCCTTATCATTAAGAACTCCGATAATTAATTCTTTGTTATTAAATATATTTTCTTCATTCTTAAATGTTTGTAAAAATGAACCTAAAGATTGGGGATTATGCGCGGAATCAAAAATTACAGTTGGATTTTTATGGAAGATCTCATATCTGCCCTGAATTTTTGTGTTCTTTACTACATTTTTAATTCCGTTCAAGATTGAATTTCGTCCGATTCCTTCAACCACACTTTGAACCGCTAATACTGAGAGCGCGAGATTATATAGTTGGTGGCTCCCTGCCAGAGGTGTTTTGTAAATATTTAATCCATTGAAGTGAAATTTTTCTGTATCGAACTTAATTTCTTCATTTAATATTTTATAATCACACCCGCGTTTCACTGAAATTGTCTTTAATACATCAAGAGCTTCATCTGGCATAATACCAAAAAATGCTCTGGAGCCGGCTTTAATTATATCGCCTTTTTCATTTGCAATTGCTTCCAATGTATCGCCTAAAATTTGCTTGTGTTCGAGTGATATTGTTGTGATTAAAGCAGCTATCGGAGTAATCACATTAGTCGCATCCAACCGTCCTCCGAGTCCAACTTCAATTACGGCAAAATCTACTTCAGCATTGGCAAAATAATTAAACATCATTGCTGTAGTGATTTCAAAGAAAGTAGTTTCATTTTCCTTTATAAAATCCTGATGTTCCTCAAGGAATTTTAATATTTCATCATCTGATATTTGGATTCCGTTGATGGAGATACGTTCGTTAAAATCTACGTAATGTGGTGAGGTATACAAGCCTACATTGTATCCGGCTTCCATTAGTATACTTTTTAAAAATGAAGCCGTACTCCCCTTTCCATTAGATCCAGCTATATGAAATATTTTAAGATTGTTTTGAGGATTTCCAAGGTAAGCAAGAAATTTTGTTATTGTTTCAAGTCCAAGCTTAACACTGAATCTTTTCATCGCGAAAAGCTGATCAAGTGCTTCTTCGATTTTCATACTATATCAGATACGAGGCTGTCAATTCAGAGATTTTGTCAAGTTTCATCTGCGCACAGTAATTTTCAAGTCCTTCTGAAATTTCCAATCCCGCGCGTGGATTAATAAAATTCACCGTACCGATTTGGAACGCCGTCGCTCCCGCAATCATAAATTCGGCGGCGTCTTTCCAATCCATAATTCCACCAATTCCAATTATTGGAATGTCGACATTTCTACTAATTTCCAATACTTTAGCTAGGGCAACCGGTTTTATCGCCGGTCCGGATAAACCACCGGTAACATTAAAAATCTTTGGCTTCTTTGTGAATATATTAAACGAAGTGCCAACCAATGTGTTTATCGCCGATACAGCGTCAGCACCTTCTTCCTTTGCTACTTTCGCAAAATCTGATATTCGAGATACATTAGGTGATAATTTGATTATTATTGTCTTATCCGTCACTTCACGAACTTTCTCGGTGATTTTACCAACAACCGATATATTGTTTCCAAATTCAAGACCACCGTCTTTTACATTGGGACATGAAACATTAATCTCGAAACCTTTAATTGCCGTTTGGGAATCAAGTGTTTTTGTACACTCCACGTATTCTTCAATTGAGGATGCCGCTATATTACAGATAAGAGTTGAATTTACCTTCTCCAGATAAGGAATTTTTTCTTCAATAAACTTTTCCAAACCAACATTGGCCAAACCTATCGCATTAAGCATTCCGGAAGGAGTTTCAACAATCCTTTGTGGTGGATTCCCGATCCTTGGTTTCAAGGAGACGGATTTTGTGATAATGGCGCCAATTCGGCTGAGATCTGTAAAATTCGATATCTCATTACCGTATCCGACAGTTCCCGAAGCCAACAACACCGGGTTTTTAAGCGTTAATTTGCCAATCTTGACAGATAAATCAACCTGACTCATATAACCACATCCTTCACATTAAAAACCGGCCCGTCTTTACACACAAGTTTGTAGCCGTCAGTATCCGCATTTTCAATCGGGCAACCTTGACAAATACCGAACCCGCAAGCCATCGCGCATTCCGTAGAGGCGTAACATTCGATGCTGTTTTCCATCGCGAAGGATTTTAAAGCTCTTAACATGGCGTTTGGACCGCACGCAAATATTCGGGAATTATCAATATCAATTTCGCTAATGTTGTTCTTTAGGAGGTCTATTACATTCCCCTTCATGCCCAACGAACCATCTTCAGTTACAGATTTAATATTCAGTAATCCGTATGTGATTACATCTTTCTTTGAACGACCACCGATAAATGAAATAACATTTTTATTGATGAAAGATTTTGTAACGTATGCAAAAGGCGCGGAGCCAAGTCCACCGGCAACTATTATCGCTTGCTTATAATTACCATCCAAATCAAATCCATTTCCCAAAGGGCCGAGTACATCGATGGTCTCATTTTTTTTCTTTATGGAAAGTAATTTAGTACCTTCACCATAAACATTAAACATAAAATATATAAAATCACCATCTACATTACAGATGCTGAAAGGCCGCCTTAACAAAGGAAATTTCGTTTCAGATACTTTTATATTGCAAAACTGTCCCGGTCTGGAATTTTTTGCGATCGATGGTGAGTAAACTTTTAGAAGGTGAATCCCGGGTTGTATTTCAGAAACTGAATCCACGGGAGCATTTTCAATAAACAATTTTTTGATTTCCATTTTTAGAAAACAAATCTAAAAAAGATGAAGGAATTAACAAAACTTGAGGTGCAAATAGAATTAAAGCGAATCAATTTTTTTTTCAATTTCACTCATTTTTCTAAATGAGTTAATCGATGAATAGGATTCATACGATCTTTGAAAATAAGTTCTCGCTTCGGTAATATCGCCCATGGCTTCGGAGTTTAGACCGAGCATGAATAATGTTTCCGCAATTGCGGGGGTGTTAGCCAATTCTTTATCAATACTTAAAGCTTCACTCAAGTATTGATTCGCTTTGGAAAACTCTCCAGAATAAAAATATGACTTCCCGATTGAGAAACCCAAAAAGGATTTAATCTCGGGTACTGTATTAATTTCATTCGAATTGTAGTTTGAAATCAATTCATCACGCAATGACTCAATGGTTTTGTTTAGTGCTTGAGCTGATAGCAATTCATAACTATCTAATTGCAGTTGAATTTCATTCTGATAACTTTCAATCGTTTTCGATGATATCAAATTTAGAATTTCTTCATAATTTTTTCTCTGATAGAGTTGTTCGCATTTGGTTAGAGTGAGAATACTTTCGTAAGAACCTTCCGAATAATTGCTTGCTTTGTCAAACCATTCGTTCGCTTCATCAAATTGCTCCATCACATTGTAAGTTCCTGAGATATAAAGAGAAGAAAGTACTTTGCCTTCCAGATCATCAATCATCGAAAATTTATTAAACGCTTCTTTATAAACCGCGAGCGCAGATTCCGTATCACCTTCCAGGTAATATCGATCGGCCAAAGAAACTAACTGAAAAGCTTCCTTTTTGACTATGCCGTAGTTCGATGTTTCGCCAGCAAACGAACAGCCGATTAACGCCACGCAAAATGAAAACAAGAATATTTTTAGAGATAATTTTATCTGATCCTCCTTCCAAAAGTTGACGAGCCTTCGGTTTCGGGAATGCCATATTTAATCAAAGGACTATTATTAACACCTTCCAGCGTTTGTTTCAGCTCGTTTAATGTTCTTTGTAAATTATCAATAATAAGCGGCAGTTTATAGGATTGTACGTTAATACTTTTCATAAATTTATTTGACTCTTGCAGTAGAGTATCAACTTTCGGCAGCATAACTTTATCCTCATCAAACAATCTTTGTCCTAAGCCATCCGGAGTTTTGTAATTATTTATCAATTGATCCAGATTTCTCAAGCCATGATTAAGTTGTGCACCGGATTCTTTCAGCGTATCCACAAGATCCACAACTCCTGTTACCGCATTGTTCAAATTGGATTTATTATTTTTAACAATCATATCCAGATTTTGTACTAAATTATTCAGATTGCCCGACATTCCGTCAAAGGCGTTAGTCAGTTCATATAATCTTTCTAAAGACGCAGTTAGTAAATTAGCGTCCATAGAATCGCGCATATTGAAACTTTCGAGCATTACATTCAAATTTGTAAGAATATTATAAAGGATATCGCCGGTTTTTTTAACCTTCCCCTCCCTCAACAACATTGCGCCTTCAACAGTTTCGATAGATGGAACATAAGCCCCGGCCGCGAGGGGTCGATCCAAATACGGTCCTTCCAATAAATCAATGGAGCTCGTATTTGAAACCGGATTTATTGATTTATTTAGTGCGGAAAATTCCACTATTCGTTCGACATATTCCTCATAAACGATAAATTCGGCATCAACGAGATTCTCCGGATTTAAAGAAAAGTCAGTAATTCTCCCGATACGAAATCCTTTAAACATTATGGGAGTTGAAACAGATAGACCGATAGCATCATTGAATCGAGTTTGATAAGTAAAAGTTTCATCAAAAATTTTCTTATCATAAGTAAGAAGTACAATCAAAGTTGCGAACAGTATAAAAGCTGAAACAATAAATATTGTAACAAAAACACCGGTATATTTCAGTTTCAATTTCAATTAATTACCTGTTTCAGTATTGTCCGCAAAATGTGTTTCATAAAAATCTTCTCTGTTGCCAATAAAGTTCATATGACCATGTTCCATAACCACAACTCGATCCGCCATTTTTAGCAGTGAACTTGTCGAATATGTGTTAATTATTTGTGTAATGCCCTTGCCGTGCAAATTTATTATAGTATCAATAAATTTTTCAGAAGTACCTGCACTGAGATTTGCAAGAGGTTCATTCATCATAATAATTTTAGGATTTGTTATTAGTGCTCTAACATAACCGATTAATTTTCGTAATTCAATATTTAATTCAGATGGTCTTTTGTTTCGGTAATCGTTAAGCCCGAATTGAATCAGATATCCATTTAGTCTGACTTCTTTTTCTTTATCGGTTAAATTAGGAAAATGAATATTTAGCGGCAAAAGTAAATTCTGTTCTATGGATAGATTTGAAATCAATCCGCCATTATCAAAAACATATGAAGTTAACTTACGCATTTTAACTATCTCATTAGACTTTGCATCAAATATGTTATCACCATTGATCAATATTTCCCCGGAATTCGGTTCAATTATTCCCGCAATAGATTTGATAAGAAGTTCTCCTCCGGAAGAATAAGTTCCCATAACAAGAACCAATTCACCGCCGGTAATATTCAACGAAATATCACTATAGAAATTTTCATCGTCTTCCCGGAAAGAGATCTGCGATATTTGGATTTGAGCTGACATCTATAGATTAAATAATAATGCAATAATGATATCAAATACAATTATTCCGGCAAATCCTTGAACAACCGCTTTGGAAGTCCTCTGAGGTACCTCGGTGCTCGCTTTTTGAACACTGAGTCCGTTAAACGAACTGACAACTCCGATGATAAAACCAAAAATAACCGATTTTATAAAAATCTTTAATAAATCGTCCAATTTCAGTTCGGCGGAGATTCTAGTTATAAAATCGAGAAAATCAACATCGTAGAAGGATTGTAAAACTAACCCGCTTCCGAGATATCCCGCGGCATTAAAAAATATTGCCAGCGGAAAAATTGACATTATCACACCAAATACGCGAGGAACAACCAGATATGATATTGGTGAAATCCCAAACGAAATAATTGACTCAATTTCATTATTGATCACCATATTTCCCAACTCACTGGCTATAGCCGTCCCGGATCTCGCGATAATTATTAAGGCCGGGATAAATGTTGCCAATTCACGTGTAATTACGGTTACAAGAATTGTCATTACCATTTGACTTTGGGATAAATTAGGACTGATCTCACTTACTTGCACAATGATAAGACTGGCAATTACAAATGAAGAAAATATGATTAAACCCGCCGCATCAACTCCGGTGAAAAGGATTTGTCGTAATAATACTAACGCGCCGACATTCCTTTGTTTGTAGAGACTGAAAAAATCCCTAATTATCTCCAAACAAAAGTTTATAAAATAAACAAACGAAGAAAAAGCTGAAGTTTTCGTACTTATTTCCCTTTTTTTCTGAGATATCTTCTATCTCATGAAATTAATCACTAAATGGTATTTTACCCGTATACTTATCTTCAATTGCGCGAATTTTGTCCAACCGTTTTTGATGACGACCACCTTCAAAATCGGTTTTCAACCAAGTTTCAATTATTGATTTAATCGTTTCTTCGCCCAAAGTTTTAGCGCCGATTACCAACACATTTGCATTGTTGTGGCTTCTTGCGCTTTTGGCCGAAAATTCGTTGTAACATGTAGCAGCCCGAATACCGGGAATTTTATTTGCGGTAATTGCCGAGGGAATACCGGTTGCGTCAAAAATAATCGCGAAATCTACTTCTCTCATCGCGACTTTTGACGAGGCTAAATGCGCAAAGTCGGGATAATCACAAGATACATGGCTATTGGTTCCAACATCAATAATTTTTATCCCTTTTTGTTCAAGAAACGATTTCATCTTATTTTTAATTTCGAAACCGGTATGATCACCGCCAATCGCAGCTTTGTAAAATATTTTTTGTTCCGTTTGATCCGATGCGTGTCTTCTGAGCAAATGTTCATCACTCTCAAGTATTGTAAGCCCGGCTGATTTGATTCTATCCTTTGCCAGCGGAGTTAATACTGAGTCCGATCTTACAACAATTTCAGCTTTGCCGTCGTTAATTATTGCTTGAACATCTTTTTCGGTTATTAACTTTTTCATACAAGCTTAATTAAATTTATGGATTTTTAGAAAATCAACGATTTCTTTCACTTCTTCCGCTTTTTCCATTGAACAGATTAACAGTCCCCTTTTATGGTTAATAACAATTAAATTATCAACCCCGATAACCGCAGCAACCTTTTCGTTTGAGCGGATATATGAATTCTGCACATCGTCGGTATAAACTTTCCCATGCAACGAATTCCCATTTCCATCCTTTTCCAACAGATTGAATACCGTTTCCCAGCTCCCGATATCACTCCATTTAAAGTTGCCCTTTACTGTGTAAACAATATCTGATTTCTCCATAAGACCATAATCAATCGATAAATTTCGAAATTGACCGTAACTGCTCAGGAGGAAATATTCAAATTTGGGATCGTTGAGTGCGCCTTCAATTTTTGTTAAGCCGGTAAATAATTCGGGAAGATTCTCTTCGAGTTGATTAAGAATTACACTCAATTTCCATACAAAAATGCCGGAGTTCCAGAGGAAGTCGCCGGCTTTTACAAATCTTTCAGCGGTAGAAAGATTTGGTTTCTCGGCAAACTTCAACACTTTAAAAACGCCATCCTCTATTTCATCATCAAATTGTAAATATCCAAATGAATCCTCAGGGTAATCGGGATGAATTCCAATGGTAATCAATCCATTATGATTTTCGGCGGCGGCGGCGGCACATTTCAACGACTCTTGAAATTTATCGATGCTATCAACATAATGATCCGCCGGGAGGTTAAATATTACCGCGTCCTCACAGCGAGTCTTGATCACTACAGACGCGTACCCGATAGCGGCGGCGGTGTTTTTTGCGAACGGCTCAACTAAAATATTTTCTTTCGGGATGGTGGATGCAACTCTTAGAATTGCTTTGTATTGGTTTTCCGTTGTAACAATAATTATTTGATCGTTCGGTATCAAACCTTCTAATCGACCGATAGTTTCTTCAATTAGAGTTTCCGAATTGAAAACTTTTAAAAATTGTTTGGATTGTGTTTCGGTGGTGATCGGCCAAAATTTGGCGCCACTGCCTCCAGCCATAATTACTGCATAATACTTCATTAAATCTCTGACTTAATTATTGCGTTAATTTGCTTTTCAAGTGTTTCTGTCTGCTCAATATACAAAGTTAGATCGACATTTTTCTTTTTAACCAGCGCTACGATTATTATTAAACAAGCCCGGAGCAGTTCAATGGTTTCCTTTGTGTTTTCAAGTTTTTCATCCCTGTACATCTGAAAACCATCCGCAAAAATATAGTGCATTTTCGAAATTACTTCAAAATCATGCTCTTCGGCTTGCTCTGCATGTGTTAACATAATTTCCGAATAGTAAGTTATTTCATCATCATCAACATTTCCGATTTCCATCTCACCGAGTATCGAGTCAATCTCTTTAATAGCTTTAAGAATTCTTTCCGTGAATTGATCAATATCAAACTCTTCTTCTTCGTTTTTGTGAGTTTCTTCTGGTTTATGTTCGGCGATTGGTTTGGATTGTAATGGATTTGCAATTTCTCGATCGGATTCGGAAGTACCATTTTCGGATCTCTCAACAGCGGAATTATTATTCCCGCGAATTTTGTCAAAAACCGCTCTTACTTCTGCCGGATTGGCATTCTCGAGTAATTTGCTGAATTCCGAAATTAAACTGCTGCTATGTTTTTTAAAGGAATCTGAAACTGTCAGAAAATCAATTTTTGATCTGACTAAAAAATCATTAATTTCTCCGAGTTTGATTGCGAACTTAGAAAATGTTGTCGTCTTTTTAAGTTGTGAAATCATTTGTTGAATATCATCTGACTCGTTTACAAACTGTTTCAGAAGTGTTACTACCTGTATCTTATCGGTATTTAGTCTTAGATTATTCGATGCTATGCTGATACATTGAATAATATATTCTCTATCTAAATTCATATATTCTTACTGATATTGATATAATTTTTGCATGTTTGATTTTTCGAACAATTTGTTTTTTGTAATTGATTTTTTCTCTAAGATGACTAATTCAAATATATTGGGCAATTTAACCAAAATATCACATTTAATTAATTTCTTTATTTCTTAACAATATAAAATGTTTTTAGAACTAATATTTTGAAAGAACAGTTCATAATAGAAAGGTAATTTACGAATGATTGGATATAGATTTAGTGATTTTCAACCCGATGATCCCGGCAAACTAAAATTTGATCAGCTCAAAGATCTTTTCTTAAAATTGTTAAATATTTTCTCCGGCGATGTCTCAGAAACTCTAAAGTATTTGAATGAACTAGATCGCAAATATGATCTGACCGATGATCAATACGGCATTGGTGATTTTATTAACGAACTGAAGCAAAAAGGCTTTCTTGCCGATGATGAAAATGAAACCGGTTCGTTTAAAATTACTGCAAAAACTGAGCAAGCAATTAGAAAACAATCATTAAATGAGATTTTCGGCAAGCTTAGAAAAAGTTCATCCGGTAATCATCGTACTCCATATTCCGGATCAGGGGGAGAAAAAATCTCGGAATTCCGCGATTTCCAGTTCGGCGATTCACCCGATCAGATAAACATGACCGGGTCGTTAAGAAACGCGCAAATAAATCATGGATTAAACGATTTCAAATTGACTGAAAATGATCTGGAAATTGAAGAGCAAGAATTTAAAACTACCGCTTCTACCGTATTGATGATCGATATTTCACATTCGATGATTCTTTATGGCGAAGACCGCATCACTCCCGCTAAAACCGTTGCTATGGCGCTCTCTGAGCTAATTACAACACGTTACCCGAAGGACACACTCGATATACTGGTATTTGGAAATGACGCATGGACAATAAACATCAAAGATCTACCTTATCTCGAAGTCGGTCCGTATCATACAAATACATTTGCCGGACTTGAACTCGCAATGGATTTGCTTCGGCGAAGAAAAACACAAAACAAACAGATTTTTATGATCACCGACGGGAAACCAACTTGCCTAAAATTTGGGATAAAATATTATAAAAACAGCTTTGGTCTCGATAGAAAAATAATTAATAAAACACTCGATCAGGCCGCGAGATGCAGAAAATTGGGAATAACAATCACAACTTTTATGATCGCCCGCGATCCTTATCTTCAACAATTTGTCAGGGAGTTTACTTCCACAAATCAAGGCAGAGCATATTACAGCAGCCTGGATGGTTTGGGTGAATACATTTTTGAAGATTTTGTCAAAAACCGCAGAAAAACAATGCGATAATCCAAAAGGAAAATTTAATGACAGATATTGTAAATATTAAAACATTCGGAAAATTGAAAGAAAGCGGATACAAAAGTATTTCGATTAAAGATGAACTCAGAAAAAATTTGATCAAAAAACTTCAAAATCATGAGACCGAATTTGAAGGAATTATCGGTTATAATGAAACCGTTATCCCGGATATTCATACATCAATCCTTTCGAGACACAACATAATCTTACTCGGATTGCGCGGACAAGCTAAAACGCGAATCGCCCGTTTGATGGTTAATTTGCTTGATGAATACATTCCGATAATTGAAGGATCAGAACTGAATGACGATCCTTTTAAGCCCCTTTCTCGATTTGGCATCGATAAAATTAAAGAGATGGGGGACGAAACACCGATCGAATGGATTCACAGATCATCAAGATTTACGGAAAAATTAGCAACTCCCGATGTTTCGATCGCGGATTTAATCGGTGATGTTGACCCGATCAAAGCAGCTTCGCTAAAACTTCCCTACTCGGATGAACGAGTAATTCATTTCGGTTTAATCCCAAGATCGCATCGTTCGATCTTTGTAATAAACGAACTCCCCGATTTACAAGCCAGAATTCAAGTCGCCTTGTTTAATATTCTGCAAGAAAAAGATGTTCAAATTCGAGGATTCAAAATCCGTCTTCCGCTCGATGTTCAATTTGTTTTTACAGCCAACCCCGAAGATTACACAAGCAGAGGTTCGATTGTAACTCCGTTAAAAGACAGAATAGATTCGCAGATTTTAACTCATTATCCAAAAACAGTTGAAATTTCCAAACAAATTACTCAACAAGAAGCAATCATTACCGAAATGCAAAAAGTGTCAATAAAATCTTTCGATTTGGTGGAAAATCTGATTGAGCAGATAGCTTTCGAAGCGAGAGATAGCGAGTATGTTGATAAAAAAAGCGGCGTCTCAGCCAGACTGACAATCTCTGCTTACGAAAATTTGGTCAGTACCGCCGAACGCAGAATGCTTATTAATCAAGAAGATCAAACCGTAATTAGAATAACTGATTTTATCGGCGTAATTCCTTCAATAACCGGAAAAATTGAATTGGTATATGAAGGCGAACAAGAAGGTCCGGCAAAAGTAGCGCAAATATTGTTGGGAAAAGCGATTCGGAAATTATTTAATCAACTCTTCCCTTCCCCCGAAAAAATAAAACGGGAACATGAAGAAAACCCGTACAAAGAAATAATGCAGTTTTTTGCGAAGGGTAAATCTGTTGATATTCTTAATCATTTCTCAAACGAGGATTACAGGAAAAAATTGGATGAAGTGCCGGGACTGAAAGAAATTGTTCAGAAACACCATGCGAATGTTAAAAACGATGAGAAATATTTATTGATGGAATTCGCGCTTCACGGTCTGGCGGAATACTCGATTTTAAGTAAAAGTCGCATTGAGTTTGGCGCAAAATTTAAAGATATGCTCAGCAGTATGTTTACCATGTCAGACGACGACGAAGATCAATTGGATAATGACGAAAACTTATTTTAGATTAATTTTTATTTTACATTTTATTCGAGGGAATTATGTTAGTCACCACCACACACAACATTGAAGGGCGAAAAATAAAGGAATATCTTGGCTTAGTATCGGGCGAAGCCATAATGGGCGCAAATATCTTCAAAGATTTTTTTGCCGGAATTCGAGATATCGTTGGAGGTCGTTCAACTTCCTATGAAAAAGAATTAAGAATGGCGAAAGATATTGCGATTAAAGAAATGATTGAGCAGGCGGAAGGTCTGGGTGGAAACGCGATTTTATGCATTGACCTCGATTATGAAACCGTAGGGCAAGGCGGCAGCATGTTGATGGTTTCTGCCAATGGAACGGCAGTAAAATTAGAAGATTAGATTTTTTGCCTGACGACAATTAGATTGATTATGATAAAACATGCCGTTTCTCCCAGAATCGGCATGTTTGTTTTTTGATAGTTGGATTTTTTATTCTGAGTTAATCTGCCTTGATTTGGCATAAAAATTCAGAAATTAAGGTTCTGATCTAATATTTCAGAATTAAACTTCGTTGCATACAAAATCCCCGTACGGTCGAAATCTTTTATAACACAAATCAGAGAATTTTAACCCGGATTATTCCATAAGAATAATAACAAAGTAATTGAGGGCTTGCGTGAAAAGCCTTAAAACCGTTGAAACGGTTTCGCGTAAAGTTCTTTATTTACATATTAACCCAAGATTAAAATTTTGGGTTAATGATCCCGAATAAGGACAAACCATACCATTTCTCAAAGAAAATGCATGGTTGTTTTTGAGCATTCGTATTTTTTATTCCTATGGAATCATCATTGCTGTGGCCTTAAAATTCAACTTTTCAACACCCAGTCTTATACTTAAAAGCCGAATATTATACTGTACAAAAACCCTCCGGGATTGTTCATCGGTAGTCTTTTATTTCTAAGCGGTGATGTATGAATACTAAACGATGATCTTTCATTGCCGAGTGATTATGTACCATTGCTCAATGGTGATATATGACTGCTAAGCGGTGATGTATGACTTCTATATGGTGATATATGATTTCTAAGTGGTGATGTATGACTTCTATATGGTGATATATGATTGCTAAGTGGTGATGTATGATTCCTAAACGATAATCTCTCATTGTTAAGCGGTAAAATCAGACTTCCTGATGTTGGTGAGTCACTTTACAGGTGTAATGCTTAACTTCCGGTAGGTTTTCACTCATTCGGAGCAATTAAACCAACGAAATCTATTGAGAACTACCATAGTGGAATTATTCTGTTTCTGCAGCTAAAAATTTTTCGATTTTTACGTCAATTCAGATTAGATATTCCAACTAAACTTAACGAAGCCAATTAATCTTCCAAATGTTCAATCACGAATACATGCGCGTGCAGACTGGAAATCCATTGCTTCCCTTCTTGCGTAATCCACAAGTAGCCCAAAGCGTCTTGAATGAAGGGGCTGACACTATCCCAGAAAAACTTAGCGTAATTTTTTCTCATATCACCGGGATCATTATAACCAATTTTTGTATGGACATCATTTTCAACAAATTCATAAAACAAAGCGGGAATTTTCCTCATGTAATTCGGATCGCCAAGTTGGCCTATAAAATCCGCAGCCCGGGTTAATCCGGCCAGTCCTTTTGTATCTTTATGATCCGCATCATCCGGCACCGGAAATCTTGTAAATTCGATATATTTGGCAACCCGTTCCGCGTTGATAATTTTATTCTGTGCAAATCTTTCCAAGACAAACTGTTTGCTTCGATCGACATGATACGGAGTCAGAGCCGCGTCGGTACTACCGAATCCAAGCTTTATTGTTTCATCGCCAACACCTTTGGAATAGATAAAATCCCCGACTCTATCACCGCCACAAACACCTTTTACATATCCGATATCATGAAACAAAATTGCCAGGATGTAATGCATCCAATCTTCCGGGGATACGCCCCCTTCTTTGAGATGTTTGCCCCTTATTATTTCTTGCGCGGCAAAAGTCGCCATCATTGTGTGGTCAACATTATGGTATAATGCGTCGGAATTAGAAATATTTTCGAGAGCCAAATTCGCGCTCCACGCGAGGATACTTGCGTATTCCGGTTCCAATAACCCATAATTGCTTTCGTACGCGCGTTGAATTTCAGAAATAAATTTCTGGTTAACCAAAACTTGTAGATTTATCATTTGTTCTCCTTGACTAATATTTTTCTTTTAATCCTTTCATCATCCATTTTTTAGCAAGGATGAGACCAATTGGACTGACCATTGCAATTAACCCATAAATGAACCACATCATTCCTGTGCTCATATCTTGCGGTAATGTATCGATTGGGCAATAATTCATCAAAAACCATCCGGAGTAAAATCCGGTAATTACTTTTGTAAGAAACCACGGGAACTGACCGACGCCCATGTATAAACCCGTCATTCCTTTTGGCGCGACTTCGGAAATCCATTGCAAAAATCGAGGCTGCCACATTGATTCCCCTATTGTCATCAACAGAATATAAAGTAAAAATAATGGGGTACTCGGACCGACGGTCAGCAAGAAAGTCGGCAGCGCCATAACCATTGTTCCGTAAATCATCATTTTATAAATATTAGCTTTTGATGTTAAACCGGCAACAATCGGGGCCAGGAAGAATATCAAAATCGGGTTTAGGTTTGAAAATACTTCAAAATACTCACCGATAAACGATCCCGCAAATGCACGATCGAGATAAAGCGGAATTGTAAGCCAATTGTGCGCGAACAGAGTTTGAACCGGAACCAGTATAAATATAAAAAACGTAAACCTTGGATCACGGAATGGATGGAATGGACGATTTTTCAAATATTCGAAACAGAACAAACTACCTAAAGCAATCGAAATCAATAAAAACAAATCAATGGTGAATAATCCAAAATTTAGGTTCGTACTGTATTCTGATCCGAGAATAACATTGGAGAATGTTAAAAATGTCAGAGTCAAAATCCCATAAAGTGTAAGAAGCGCGTTATTTATTTTCGGTTTTTGAATATCCGGTTCTTCTTCCTCTTTTTCAGCTTCATTTGCTTTAGTACTGTTCTTTTTTAATGATTCTTCCACCATCTTAACGGCATCTTCATCAGATTTTTTCGTAAGTAAAAACATTGAAACCAATAAAGCGAATACCGTTATTCCTACATAAATCCAGAAAACCGCGGTCAATCCGTTAGGTGGGAAAGTATCTTCAAATCCTTGACGCGAAAAAGATGATATAAAACCTGAAAGAAATGCTCCGAGATTCATAAAACCGTAAATCGCAGCATATCCCATGGCCGCTGTTTGCGGGGTTGTATATCTTTTCACACCCGCGTAAGCCGCCGGCTGATAAAGTCCATATCCGACCACCATCAGCAGCAGCCCAAAATTCATCATAAAAAACATTGGTGACCATAAACCGTTATCAAGAGTTAATGTACCGGATAGCGCAACAAATATTCTTCCAACAGCAAAGGCGATAAATGCAATAGTAATTGACGACCGGACTCCAAGTTTATCCGAATATCCACCGAGTACAAGCATAAAAAATGTGATACCACCAGTTACAAGGCTATAAATCAAGGAGGCTTGAGTGTCTAAAAGTCCCACATTTTCCGCCGCATATTTACCCAGGATCGTGAGAATTCCAAAGTAAACCAATCCTTCTAAAACATAAGGTACGTTTACTCCCCAAAGTGCTTTTGGGGCTTTAACGAATGCGATTGAAGTTTCTTTTAGTTCCGAGAATGCTTCTTTTAATACAACTGAGAAGGCTTTTTTAGGACTTTGAGATTCAGAATTGTTACTTGACATAAAACCTCTGGAATTTGTTTTCTAAACGATATTTACTTCTTTTTCTAATTTTATTCCGAACTTATTTTTTACTTCTCGGGTTACATAATTTGCAAAATCAATTATTCTTTGACCCTTTTTGTATCCCAAGTTTAGTATTACCAACGGTTGGTTTTGATGGGTTCCAACTTTACCTTTTTTAAATCCTTTTAATCCGGTCTGCTCGATTAACCAGGCGGCAGGAATTTTATATCTGTTTTTATCATTTACGAAAGCCGGAATTTTAGGAAATTCTTCCAACAATTCGATGTACTGTTCCTGCCCGATTACCGGATTTTTGAAAAAACTTCCGGCATTCGGTAAAAAATAAGGATCGGGCAATTTTGATTTTCTTATCTCAATTATCAGATTTCTAATTTCGGTTAGAGTCGGTTCAGTTATTTTTTTTGATTCGAAAGCGCTTATTATTCCATTGTATTCCAAAATTGGATTGGGTATTTCCGAAAGATTAAGATGAACTTTTGTGATGATAATTTTACCGCGAAGTTTATTCTTGAAAATGCTGTCCCGATATCCGAACTGACATTCTTCAGCTCCAAGTGTGTATTTTTCTCTATTTTCCACATTATAAAACTCAACGGAATGGAAAACATCTTTTAATTCTACACCGTATGCTCCAATATTTTGAATAGGAGCCGCCCCGACTTTTCCAGGAATCCAGGATAGATTTTCAATTCCCCAATAATTATTTTCAACAGAAAAAGCAACGGATTCATCCCAATCTTCTCCGGCAGAAAATCCCACTTTTACTCCGCCGTTTTTTTCAACTGTTCTTCCTTTAATATCATTTTTAATTATTAACCCATTGTAATCTTTACGGAAAAGAACGTTGCTCCCCCCGCCTAACACCATCCACTTTTCATTTCTGATAATTTCACTTGAGAGTAATTCTAACACATCTTCTTCTGATTCAACTGTTACAAAATACTTTGCGGATACATCGAGGCCAAATGTATTTAGATTTTTTAGTGATATATTATTTAGAATCCGCATCAATTAAACCAATCAATTTTTCTGAAATCATTTCCATCAGACTGGAATATCAAGCATCCCGATTCATCTGTTCGGTAAATTTCAACACTTTTTTCATTCATTTTATCCAGGGTAATTGCAGAAGGATGTTTAAACTTATTCATTATACCACAGCTTATTAATGCAATTTTTGGTGAAACTAAATTTAGAAATTCATCCGAAGAACTGGTTTTGCTTCCATGATGACCAACTTTTAAAATGTCGGAATCAACAAACTTTCCATAGACTTTGCCATAATATTTTTCGGCGGGGATTTCTGCGTCGCCCATAAATAGAATCGAACAATTTCCATAGACCAATTTAATTATTCCGCTGCTGTTATTAGCATCAAATTGTTGAGTAGTATTACTTTCCCGGTGATTAAGGATAAATAACCTAATGTTTCCCAGCTCCAAAATCGATTTATCATAATAATGAATAGGAATTTCGAATTCACTTAAAAAGTCCTCAAATTCTATATCTTTTTTCAAGTCTTCGATTAACTGTGGTTTGAATACTTCTTTAATATATCCGGCTTTAACGAGTGAAAATATTCCTTTATAATGATCTGAATCAACGTGGGAAATTAGAGCGTAATCAATTTTTTCAATTTCGAGATTGTGTAAAATGGGAATAATTGTTCGTTCTCCCGAATCAAAATAGGGCGTCGCGTTTCCGGAGTCGATTAGAATAATTTTGCCGTTAGGTGTTTTTACCAAACAAGCGTCTCCTTGCCCGACATCAATAGCCATAACCGTTAAAATATTATTCGGAATTAAAGTTGAATTGTCAAGTTTTGCCCAGATCAGGAAGTTAATTGCGAGAAGAAGAAAGATTATAAATTTTGTTAATCTGTGAACCAAAAATCTCGAAAAGAACACAAACATTATAATTGTCATAAAGAATAGGATGCCATCCCAAACAGAAAACCCGCTGATTCTGATAAACGAATACTCCGCGCTGTCGAAAATTTTGATAATCCAAAACATGATTTCGCTGAGTAAATTTACAGAGGAGCCAAATATTTGGCCAAGATTAACGGTTATAACTGAAATAACAAGTGTTAAAATTGCCGAGCCGAGAATTATTCCGATAAGCGGAATTACGATTAAATTGGCGAATATTCCGGCAAGGGAAAATTTTCCAAAATAATAGATTGTAAAGGGCAACGTCCCTATCTGTGCGGAAATCGAAACCAGCAGGAAATCAAGTAATCCCCGCAGATATTTATTTCGAATTCGTGAGGTGCCCAATCCATCTTTAAGTTTAGGATATAATATCACAATGGCGCAAACAGATGAAAATGAGAGCTGAAATCCCGGATCGAATAAATCATCCGGATTGATCAACAATATAATCATAGCGGCAAGTGCCAATGCGTTTAGGCTATTGTAAGATCTGTTGGAAAGGAGTGAAAGTATCATCGCTACTGCCATTATTGAAGCACGCACTACCGAGGTCGGGAAATTTGTCAGAATCATAAATAAAACAATTCCTAAGATTGACATCCAGTATCTTGAATAAGTATTTAGCCTGGAGAACAAAAAATAGAATATAAAAATGATGAAGCCGACGTGGAGTCCCGAAACCGCAAGCACATGAATAACACCGACATTCACAAATGATTGGCGAAGATCGAAATCTATATTTCCCCGATCTGCCAACAACAATCCTCTTATTAACGCAGCAGTTTCATGAATAAACATTCGTAAAATTTGTGAATCGACATTCTTCCTGATGAAATGAATATACGAAGAGAAACTAAGTTCTGAATTATCCACAATTTTCATTGATTCAGGTTTATAAATATTTGCCTGAATACTGATACCGACAGATTTCAGATATTCGTAATAATTAAATTCCCCCGGATTTCGAGCCTCAGCCGGTTTTATAATTCTTGCGTCGAAATATACGATATCGCCGATGTCTACTGAATCGTATAAATTTTGAATTTCACCGAATTTCTCAAAGAAAAGATTCACGACGATTTTTCTCGGTGTTTTGTCAAAATCATCATTCATTTTGATTGATTCGGAGATTAGGACAAAACTCCATTTAGAATCTTTAACTAAATCTATTTCAACAACTTCACCAATGATGGTTGATGATTTTATAATCGGTAAATCATACGGATATTCCTCGGTTATTTTTCCGGGGATGCTCGTGAAAAGCATTGAAGTGAGGACAATAAGGGCCGGAGCAGTAACAAAAACTAATTGTTTGAATCTGACATTGTTCGCGGTTACTAAAAGAATATTTGAAATAAGCAGTAAAAAAGTAATTATAAGGAGAGCTAAA
Source organism: Melioribacteraceae bacterium (assembly GCA_021739765.1). Taxonomy (GTDB): domain Bacteria; phylum Bacteroidota; class Ignavibacteria; order Ignavibacteriales; family Melioribacteraceae; genus JAIPBD01. The sequence continues at coordinate 77,952 of JAIPBD010000004.1, read as the reverse complement.
GTTGAAAGGGATAATATTGATTGAAGCAAAATTCCGATAATAAAGTATAAAGTGAACTTTATTATCGGATAATTATTCAAGAATCATTCTCCCACAAGGCTAATTTTAAATCAGTTAAATCTTTTATCTTTTCAGAAAGAAATTTTGCTCCTCTTCCGGCTGAAATTGTCAATGCCGGGTTTCTAGTGTGAGTTTTAATTGAAATATCTTCAAAATTGCCATGATCTGAGCAGACAATCAAGCTGATATTCGAACTAATATTATTTAAAATATAACACATAAATTTGTCAAATACACCCATTGTTCTTTCAAATATTTCCATTGATCGACCGTGCCCAAAATGATCGGTTAGGAAAAATTCGTAAACGGTAAGGTTGTTTTCTTCCGTAATTTGTAATAATCGTTTCGCGGCGGTTTCGGGTTTAATTACCGGAAGTTTGTAATCCAGTTTCTCAACCCATCTTTTATTATCAATTTCAGCGGTTAGTGCTTTTCCATTCCTTACAGCTGTGGGACCATTAAGTTTAATTCCCGATAACAAACAACTCAGAGAAGTGACACTCAATCTTCCCTTTTTAGTTTTGATATAATCAAAAAATATTTTTGGATAAGCGTTCGCAAAAAACGATTTTTTTCCTCGATCCCGGTAATATCTAAAAATATTATCCATTTCAATAATCGGGATTAAAGTTGAATAAGGATATGGTCCAAAATGTTTGCCCACAATTTTAGGTGCGTTAACACCGCAAAATATAGCGGTTTGCCCGGTTCCGCTTTGGGGTAAACCTTCCACCCCAAGATTTGCATCAACGGGAAATAGAAATCTATTTTCCGATTCTAAGTATTGGTTTTCCAGAGTTGGGATTGTACTAAATGTTTCTGAGAGAAACTTATAATTGTATTTAATAAAAGGGTTTGCTTCCGGATCGTTTTTACCGATCCCGATACCATCCACAAATATTAGTAAGGTAGATTTCAATTTTCCACTTTTTGTTTAGATTCAACCAACAAAGTTACAGGTCCATCATTGTTAATTTCGACTTGCATCATCGTAGCAAAAATGCCGGTTTTCACCTTGCTTTCACCTAAATTTATTTTCATTCTTGAAACAAATTCTTCATAATATTTTTCCGCTAATTCAGGCCGTGCCGCATTCGAAAAACTTGGTCTGTTCCCTTTCCTTGTATCTCCATAAAGTGTAAACTGTGAGATAACGAGAACTTCCCCCTTAATATCTTTGAGTGAAAGATTCATCTTTTCGTTTTCGTCTTCAAAAATTCTAAGATTGCAGCATTTATCCGCCACGAATACAACATCGTGCGAGGAGTCGTTCTCAGCAACCCCAAGTAAAATAACTAACCCCTTTTTAATCGATTTAGTATAGTTTTCGGATGGGATTTTAACTCCGCCGGAAGAAACACGCTGCACCAACGCTCTCATTTTAAGACCCCTTTAATTACACGGGGAATATTTTGATAATCCTCTAATAATTCAATCTGATCGAATTTTTCACTCATTAGGTTTTTAACCTTTTCCGCGTGATGATGACCCAATTCGAAATATAGCGCGCCATTTTCAATCAGTAATTGTTTGCTGATATCAATTATTCGTTCATAAAACTTAAAACCATTTCCATAATCTGTTACCGCTGAAACCGGCTCAAAATCCTTGACTTCTTTTTGTGTTTTCTGATAATCCTCCATTGAAACATAGGGCGGATTCGAAACGATCAAGTCAAATTTATTTTCTGCCGGAAAATGATTCTGCAGAACATCACGAATTTGAAACTGCACGTTTGAAACTTCATTCAGTTTCGCATTAGAATTCGAAACATTGATAGCGGTTTCATCAATATCCCAGCCAATTATTTGTGAGGAAGTAAGGTGTTTAGCAAGACTAATTGAAATACATCCTGAGCCGCAGCCGATATCTAATATTTGTGTTTTCGGATTGGTTTTGCAGTCATGAATAATTTTTTCGACCAGTAATTCAGTCTCCTGACGTGGAATCAAAACTGACGATTCCAATTCAAACCGGTACCCGTAAAATTCTGTATATCCTAAGATATATTGCAATGGTTCGAACTTCCCTCTTCTCGCGATCATAGCGCGATATTTGTTCAGCTCATCTTCGGAGAGCGGGCGTTCAAACTGCATATAAAGTTCGAGTCTTTTGCATTCAAGGATATCAGCGAGGAACAGTTCCGCATTTAGTCTCGCAGATTCAATTCCCTTTTTCGCAAGGTAATCGGTGGAGAGTGTGAGTGCTTCTAAAACAGCTAACATTTTATTTGGTTTTTCTATAATGAGTTCAAAAATAAAGATTTTGAATCAGATTATTGAAAAGAAATCTGATTTATACAATAAATAAAAAAGGGATCAAAATAGATCCCTTTAATTTAGCGCTTTATAATAATTTCGATTTACTTTGATTGATACATATTTACGATGTATTCCGCGATTGCTTTGGCTTCGTTTGGTTTAAGACCTTGATTAGGCATCGCCGGATAATCCGGATTAACCTTGACAGGATTCAAAATAAATTTAACTAAGTCTTCCTGCTTCCCTTCATATTTGGGTAAAACTGAATTGTACGGCGGTCCGACTAATTTTTCCTCAAACTTATGGCATGCAATACATCTTCCATTAAAAATATCTTCTCCGCTAATTACTGCAGCTCCACCACCCATTTCTTCCATCATCTTTTGCTCGTAATCAGCAAAAGCCGAAGCTAATACAAAGTATTGTTTATGGGTTGAGCTGCTAAATGCAAGTTGATCTTTAACAATCAGTAAACACAAAATAATGAGAAATACGAATACACTTGAGGTGGTATATCTCGTATTCGCGTATTTGAGCATTACATATAGAAAATTGCCCAGAAATAACAGTCCGAGTATCGCGATAATTGTTAGGGTAAACACACCTGAAGTTAAAGCCGTTCCGGGTTTGGTAATTATATTCAACGCGACGGTAAATGGAATTATCAATAAACTGACAATTCCAAGTGAGAGTGATTTTGTTCTGAGAAACTCTGAATACTCTTCACTTTTCACTTTGGTTTCGCTATTTGGTCTAAAATATTTGAATAAGACCACAAGCGAAGTTAATCCAAATGACAACGCAACGAGATACATAAAATATGTGAAAGCTGAAAACGAGATTAATACATCAATAATTGAAGGTGTTTCGGTGTAAGTCTGCACTCTAAATGATAATTCGATGGAGGCAGAAAAAAGGTATAAAGTAATTAATAAAAATAGAACGGCATATTTACCGGATTTATTAAAAAGTTTTACCGAAGAGCTTTTATAATGATTCACATCTGAATCAATTTTATTTTCATCTACTTGAGAAAGAATATCCTTCAAATGGAATGAATGTTTAAAGGTATAGACAAAAACAAGGCTTATAAATAAGAATAAAATCGTTAAGGAAATATACGGACTTAAAGAAACGGGATTTTCATGAAGCAATTGCGCATAACAAAATAGTGCGCTAAAGAGAGGAATAACGGCAAAGCCAAACGCAACAGATTTTGTAAATGTTACAAGATCAATTAAATCTTTTGCAAATGAGATAAAGGAAGAATTTTCCTCTTTTATTCCGCGCCCGGAATAGTAATATGACAAGATTGTACTTCCAAGCAATAATGTGATATACGGAATAAAAAGTATATAAGTCAGAATCAAAAGATCCTTCAACAATTCCATATGTTCAGGAGATTGAGGTAATACAAGATTATCTATAAAATCCATTTCCCTACCTTTACTAATTAAATTAGTTTATCGATCGATAAAACCAAAACGACTAACAATACATAAAGATTAATTGTAAGAAATGACTTCTTAACAACCAATCTGCTAAATTCATCCAACAACTTTCTCGAGGTTAATACGAGCCAAACAGCCAACGCTATTAACGAAGTAATACTATATGCGGTAAATGAAGCGTCAAAACTGACAATAAACAAAGATAATACCGCTAAAGCCGCGATCCAGATAAATGAAATTCTACTTAATTGACTGTCACTAAACAGTTTATTAAGAGTCGGATAACCTGCTTTTTCGTAATCCTTTCCATGAAGAATCAGCAGAAGCCAAAAATGTGGTATCTGCCAAACAAAAAAGAACAAAGCCAATGCAAGTATCGGATCTTCAAATATACTTAATCCCGATGCTGCCCAACCGATTACGGGAGGCAATGCTCCTACAAGAGAACCGGGAATAATCGCAAGAGCAAATTTTTGCTTTAACGGAGTATAAATCACATTGTACCAGACAAGTGTTAAAAACGCCAAACCAAGTGGAACAAACCCGGATGAAATAAACATCAAAATAGAACCGCTAAAAAGTAAGGCTACCGCAAAAATTCCGGCGTTAGTTTTGCTAATCTTACCCGACGGTATGGGTCGACTTTTTGTTCGATCCATCATTGAATCATACTTAGCTTCCTGAACATGGTTTAGGGCACTGGAACCGGAAGCGATTAAAAACACACCAAAAGTTGTTAACGCTATTTTAAGATCAACAGAACTAGTCGCAAGTATGTAACCGATCACGGTTGTTATTCCGACGAAAAAAGTAATTCTCATTTTCCCAAGTTCTGATGCAATACTTATGAAATTCTTAAATGAATAGAGAATATTCGTTTCAACCGTTTTCTGTGATAATATTTTTTGATCGGCAATCATCGGATTACATTTCGCCGGTTGGTTTAATTTCGGCAGCCGTAGAATCCACAGGATTCGTTTCGATATTTGTTTCATCGGTCGTCGCATCTGTTTCAGCGTACCATTTATCAAAATCGGCGACTTCCATCACTTTAACCTTGCTGTACATCATTGAATGTTTTAATCCACAATATTCGGCGCAGGCGATGTCATAATCACCAACCATATCGGAAGTAAAATGCAATTTGTTCACTCGTCCCGCAATCACATCTTCTTTAATTCTAAACGCAGGAACGTAGAAAGAATGATTAACGTCGACTGATTCTAAAAATAACATGACAGGCTGATTAACAGGAACGTACAATGAGTCTGTTTGTTTTCCGTTTTCATACTCAAAAGTCCAGCCCCACATTCTTGCGGTAACATTTACTTCCAAGCCATCTTCGGGGAAATTTCTCAAATCTTTGTATCCGATGTAACTGTAATAGAACATTGTCATTACCAGAACAGTAGGAATGGCAATCCAAATGGTCTCTAACAGCCAATTACCGTGAATATTTTCCGGTTTGTGCCCTTTCTTCCTGTTATACTTCACAACAAAATATATCATAACGGCAGTGATTCCAATTAAAAGAACCACTGAAATGCCTACAATGTAAAGCATCACAGAATCAACAGTTTCTACATATTGGGTAGCGCCTGAGCCCATTTATCTCCTCACCTAAAACTAAAATCAACAAAAGTTAGCACGAAAATAACCAACAGTGTTAGAGCACTAACAAGCAGAAACACCTTAAATATCGGATCTTCGAATTTTATATGCATAAAAATGTTTATAACCAAAGCTGATTTAACAGCGGCTATAAACATCGCGACAAATAATGTATACATTCCCAAACTGATTCCGGCAACAGTTACCGTGATTGAGGTTAATCCTAAAAGTGCTAACCAAATGATAACTAAAGTACCGTAACTTGTTACGTGTGAATGTTCTTCGTTTGAATGACCATCTTGCATAATTAACAAACCTATTGGATTAAATAGAATAATGGAAATAGGAAAATCCAGATCAGATCCACCAAATGCCAATACAAACCGGCATTTTCCAATTTCACAAAATTATCTGGAGTAATTTTATCTCGAATCAGAAATACAAGAATAAATGATAAAAGTATAACACCGATCACAATATGTAATCCGTGTATTCCAGTCATTACATAATAAAGTCCGAAAAAGACAACTTCCCCATTTGATTTATTTATTAAATCTTCCGATCCGGGATAAATTCCATGAGAAAATTTAGCAGACCATTCAAAAAATTTGTTCACCATAAAAGCGAGAGCAAAAACGATGGTCAATGAGAGAAAAACTACCGATAAAAATTTATTTTTCTTTTGCAAAGCCGATATTGAAAGAGCAACTGTTAAACTGCTGGTAAGCAGTACAATTGTGTTTAGAGTACCAATTCCTGTATTTAATTCCATCGCCGCGAAGTGAAACTCTTCGGAATACTGAAAACGGTAAACTCCATAAATTAAAAACATGCCCCCAAAAAGAAGCAATTCTGTAAAAAGGAATAACCACATTCCCATTCTTGCCCCAACATCATCACGATGTACATGCCCGTGAGTTTCTGTTGGAACCACTATTTCGTGATTATTACTCATTCTTCATATCCTCCAATTGGCTGAAATCGTATGGGTCGTGAGTTACAACGATATCTGTTTCAAAATTTTCTAACGGTGGCGGAGAAGTCGTGTGCCACTCTAAAGTTACGCCGCCCCAAGGATTTGAAGTAGCTTTTCTTCCTGTCCTCAAACTTCGAATCAGATTCCCAAAAACAATGATCAGAGCAATCGCCATCAACCACGATCCGATAGTTGAAACAAGCTGCAAATCAGCGAATTCAGGTAAATAGTCATAATATCTTCGCGGCATTCCTTGATAACCCATTATAAACTTTGGGAAATAAAGTAAATTAAAAGCGACGAAGAATAACGCGACACCAATATTTGCAAGTTTTGTATGGTAAAGTTTTCCGAACATTTTGGGAAACCAGTAATATAAACCGGCGAAGAATATCGTTCCCGTGCCTCCAAACATCACGTAGTGAAAATGAGCCACTACAAAGTAAGTATCATGAAGATGTATATCGGTAGCCAATGAACCCAAAACCAATCCGGTTAAGCCGCCAATGGAAAACAGTACAATAAATGCCATCACCCATAAAAATGGTGGCTGGGGATCAATCGATCCTTTATACATTGTCGCAACCCAGTTAAATACCTTTACACCACTTGGCAGAGCAACAATAAAAGTCAAAAACGAAAATACAATTCTTGCGGTATCACTCATACCGGATGTGAACATATGATGTGCCCAAACAAGATATCCTACAAACGCGATCGCCAAACTTGAAAGCGCAATGGCGTTATAACCAAAAATTGTTCGTCTGGCAAAAGTCGGGATAATCTCAGAGACGATTCCCATCGCCGGTAAAATCATTATATATACCGCAGGATGAGAATAAATCCAGAATAAATGCTGATATAAAATCGGATCTCCACCAAGTGAAGGATCAAAAATTCCAATTCCAAATGCTCGTTCCATTATGACAAGAAGAATCGTAATCCCAATTACCGGAGTCGCTAAAACCTGAATCCAAGCAGTAGCATAAGTCGACCATACAAAAAGTGGCATTTTGAAAAATCCCATTCCCGGGGCTTTTAATCGATGCACTGTCGTTATAAAATTCAAACCGGTTAAGATGGACGAGAATCCAAGTACAAAAGCAGCGAATATTGCTAATGAAACATTGGTGCCTGTTCTTACGCTATAAGGAATATAAAATGTCCAGCCGGTATCGATGGGTCCGCCGGGAACAAATAATGATATTACAACTAAAATCGCACCAACGATATAGATCCAGAAAGAGAGTAAATTTAATCTTGGGAAAGAAACATCCTTTGCACCCAGCATCAACGGTAAAAAGAAATTGCCGAAAATTGCGGGAATTCCAGGAACAATAAACAAAAATATCATAATCACCCCATGCAGAGTAAAAATGGTATTGTAAGTTTGAGCATCCATTAAAGTTTCACCGGGAGCAATTAACTCTAATCGCATAAAAAGAGCTAAAATAACACCAATAATAAAAAACGTACTCAATGCGGCTAAGTACATAATACCGATTCTTTTATGATCGGTACTAAAAAACCAACCTAATAATCCTGTCTTCTTCGACGTTCCTTCTTCATAAAAAGACTTGGCATGTTCAGCAATCGTTCCGTTTGCCATTTAACCTAAGCTCCCCTATTCTTTTTTTTCTTTACCGTCAGCACCAAAGCAAAAGCTCCGATTCCTAACAACATGATAGTTCCAACAATTCGAGTAATATTTAATGTATAAGTTCTGCCTTCGGGATCATAACTAAAACAAAACTGAAGCATCTTAGCAACAGTCGGTTGAGTTTTTCCGCTTTCGGCATCAATCAATGCCATTTTTAGGTCAAATTGATTGTAGTCTGATCCAAAAATATATCGTGATATCTTTCCTTCAGGCGACAATGAAACCAAAGTACCTGCGTGGAGATATTGATCATCATCTGACTTTTTGAATCTAAAACCTACCGCGTCAGTAACTTTTTTGATGCTAAGACTGTCCCCGGTTAAAAATGTCCATGCTGAGGATGGAAATTCGCGTTTCGTAAAACTTTTAAGATAATTTTTTTTCCATTTGGAGGATATCGCAGGAGTTTCTCGATGGTCGAAACTTAAAGCAATTACCTGAAAATCTTCACCGGGAGCAAGGTCGATGCGATCTAAAGTCCAACTTAATTCACTAAGTAATGGACTGCAAATCCCGGGACATTCATAATAAACTAAGGATAACAATACAGGTTTATTAATCACTTCACCCAAAGTAACGGTATCTCCCTCAGAATCGACAAATTCCACATCAAGGGGAATGATAGCGCCGAGTTGTTCATCAATACCAACTTCTACCTGATCTTGAGCTTTAATTGAAATCGCATAAAGTATTATAAAGCAATATGTTACGAATATTCGTTTCATTAATTTATATATTTTTGTTTAACAAATAATCAAACATAGTTTTCATTTCTTCTTCATTCAATAATAGTACACTTCCCCGATAGCCAAAATCTATTGCCCCTGCTTGAACCAAATTAAAATAGGAAGCAAAATCATTACTTCCCGATTTATTAAAAGTATATAATACTTTTGTGAGGCTCCAACTGTTTGCTTTTAGTAATTGTGCTCCCAAAGATTGATCTGCCGCAATTGTATTTAGAGCTGAACTGATATTTTGAATTTCGTTCATCTCTTCAGTTGTTAATTTTTCTATTGCTAAATCGACAGGAATAGTATTCGGTTTAAGAGTTTCTTGGGTTAAATTATAAATTAAATCCAAATCTGACAATTCAGAATCTGTCAATTCCGGATATTCCCCAAAAGTTCTAACATAATGTATGATCGCGAATCGGTCAGCAACCGGAATATATTCATAGGCGGCCATTCCGTTGGTTAATATTCCTTCTTGTAAAGTTTTATACATGTCTGAAAATTTATTTCCGTTAGTCCACTTTACGGGGTTAACAAAATTACGAGGTGCCGGATTTAAGGTCGCGCCCGCTACACCATTTCCCAATCCATTATCGCCATGGCACGAAGCACAATTTTGGGTATATAACTCTTTTCCCTTTTCCAACATTTCGGGATTTGGCTGAGAAACAACATTCAAATTTACAGCCGGCAATAATCCACCTTTTGCCATTGGTACTTCAGTTTTTGAACTTATCGGTGTAATTCTAGGATTTGTTGCATTGCTCGTAACCGCATTAATCGATTTAACGTAGTATACACCCAGAGCTACAATAATTACAAATATATAAATGTAACTCCACCCGAATAATCGCAGCGGATCTTTGAGCAAAGACTTAAAGTCTAATTCCGATTCAAATTTTTTATTTTTATTTTCGTTTTCCATATGGTTTCCTAGAGCCTAAAGTTGAGTCCTCTTTTTAATTTAGGATCACGAATTGGTACAAGATTTTCACTTTTATATTTGAATACAAAAACAAATAAAATAAGACCTACCGCCAGTATCGGGAAGGCTATTTCGATCCAGCCGAAAGCAAAAGATTCTTTCCCGAATGTGGGCATCACAAGCCAGAATATATCCAAGAAATGAGCAAATAAAATTATTACGCTCGCAACAATGAGTCTTTTAGGATCCTTTTTCGCCGGTTGTGGAGCTAAAACTATATATGGAAGCAAGAAGTGGATAAATATTGTGCTTATTGTAACATACTTCCACGCGCCATCCCACCTCGCTAAGTACCAGAATGTTTCTTCAGGCAGATTCGCGTACCAAATTAATAAGAATTGACTAAATGCGATGTAAGCCCAAAAATTAACAAATGCAAAAAGCAGCGCTCCAAGACTATAATAATTGTCTTTTGAGATTCCTTTTACGAAATATCCTTTTTCATTCAAGTAAACTATTAAAATGGTGGCAAAAGAAAGCGCCGCCAACATAGTACCCGAGAAATAATAAACACCAAAAATTGTTGAGAACCAATGAGGTTCCAAACTCATAATCCAATCAATTGCCGCGAAAGTTAGTGTCAAACCAAAAAACGGAATAAAAATAGCAGAAACTTTAATATTGATTTTCGTGAGGTTTTGGTCACCATTCGAGTCTTGTTTTTTAGAATTACGAGTGAGTATCAGGTAAAAAAGAATCCAGATTGAAAAAAAGATGATAACTCTGACTGTAAAAAATGTTGGATTGAGATATGCACTTTTCCCGGATAAAATTTTATCGGCTTCAACAACTTCTAAATGTGTCCATTCAAAAATAGAATGCAAATTCAGGTATACCGGTAAAGCAAGGAGAGGCAGTAAAAATACAACAGCTCCGAGAAATTCACTTACTCTTCGGAACGGAGTACTCCAGACCGCGCCACCCAAATATTCAATTGCAATAAGGAAAACCGAGCCCGCTCCGATGCTAGTTACAAACATCAACATAACTAATCCATTAAACGAAGCGCGTGTAGTATCAAATAAATATGCTAAAATAACACCGATCAGGCCAATCGCGATTAGAGCGGTCGCAATTTTTGACATTGATGCGGGCAGCTCTTTTTTCGTGTATTCCACAGGATTTACTGGTTCACTCATTCTAGATCTGACTCCTTAGCATTTAACGATCTCTGCAAAGCTCTTATGTATAATACAGTCGCCCACTTTTCTTCTCTCGAAAGTTGAGTAGAATATGAAGGCATTACATTCTGTCCTTCAGTTATAACATGATAAATTCTTCCATCAGTCCAATCTCTAACTTTTTCAGAATGTAAACTAGGCGGATTTGGAAATTGTCCTCTCATTCTGCTATCCCCTTCGCCGTGGTAACCATGACAGGGGCTGCAATAAATATCGTATTTCTTTTTACCGAGAGCAAAATTCTCTGCGGTTGGGAATAACGGATTAATTAACGCGACTGCGGCTTCTTCGGGTTTTTGATAATATTCATACGGGAGTTGACCGCGAGCAATCGTGCCTTCAACCGGATTTCTCATACCAAAACCATCAGCAAATAATTCATAAGATTCTTGAGGAACAATTTTATCTTGATCCATCATCCATGAAAATGGAATCATGAACATCAATTTGTTTAGTGTAAAATAGGTTGTTCCAGAAGTTATAACCGCGATAAGTACCAGCCCGATAATAAATTTAGGTTCAAATATTCTATTTTTATGCTCAACTTCGGTATCATCATAGTAGATCGGTTCGATCACTTTAGCATTAAACCGTTCAAAAAGCGATTTTATTACAGCTTCGTCATATTTTTCATCTTCAATTTCAATGTACAAACCATACTTATCACTCGATACCGCTTTCATGTAATTTGTATCGTGAAGAGGATGTCTATTATTCGGAAGTTTAAAGAAAATAAGTAACATTGTAGCAACAGTAAGAACTGCTGCTGAAAGTACGGTTAGTTCGAACATTACAGGGACATATCCTGGAAAAGCATAAAAAGGTTTGCCGCCGATAACTTGAGGATAATCAACCACAGATGTGAAGTAAGTAAGAATAATTGCGGCTAACATTCCGGATAGTCCAAAGAACAAAGCAACATATCCCAATTTTGAAGGGGATAATTTCATTGCGTCATCCATACCATGAACAGGATATGGTGTATTTACATCATATTTTTCAAAACCTTGTTTTTTTACTTCTTCAGCCGCATGAATTATATCATCCGGGGAATCAAATAAAGCTGAATAAGCAAATATCGTTTTATCACTCATTATCAATGTTCTCCATGAGATGGTTGTGCACCATCGACAACTGCTTTAACTTCAGAAATTGATATTACAGGCAATGATTTTGTAAATAGAATCAAAAGTGTAAAGAATAAACCAAAACTTCCAATTAAAATTCCGCCATCGACTAAAGTAGGCTTGTAATATGCCCAACTGGAAGGTAAATAATCTCTTGAAAGTGAAGTTACGGTAATTACAAATCTTTCGAACCACATTCCTACATTTACTAAAACTGCGATAATGAACATGACCGAAATTTTTCTTCTTATTTTCTTGATCCAGAAAAATTGTGGGAAAATCACATTACATGAAACCATAATCCAATATGCCCACATATATGGACCAAAAGCTCGGTTCAAAAACGCGAATTGTTCCGGCTGAACTCCACTGTACCAAGCGATAAAAAATTCCATCGCATAAGCGTATCCGACCATCATTCCCGTCAAGAGTATAATTTTATTCATTCTTTCGAGAGTATCAAGAGTAATTATGTGTTCGAAATGAAAGATTTTTCTGATTATTATTAAAACATTTTGAACCATCGCGAATCCTGAAAATACAGCACCGGCTACAAAATAAGGAGGGAATATTGTTGTATGCCAGCCGGGTAAAATTGAAACCGCAAAGTCAAAACTTACAATTGTATGAACGGAGAGTACCAAAGGAGTAGCAAATCCGGCAAGTACTAAATAAACCATTTCATAATGTTGCCAATGGCGATTTGAATGTCTCCAACCCAAACTGAAAACAGAATAAATAACTTTTTTAATTTTGCTCGCTGTTCTATCTCTTAGAGTTCCAAAGTCAGGAATCAATCCTACATACCAGAACACAAAAGAGACCGTAAAATATGTTGAAACGGCAAAAACATCCCAAACTAATGGTGAGTGAAAATTGACCCAAAGATCGTGCTGATTCGGATAAGGCAGTAAATACCCGGCCAACCACGGACGACCGGTATGAATAATTGGGAAGACGCCGGCGGTCATAACCGCGAAAATCGTCATTCCTTCTGCAAATCGCGCAATTCCGGTTCTCCACTTTTGTCGGAAAAGAAATAATATCGCGCTAATCAAAGTTCCGGCATGACCAATTCCAACCCAAAAAACAAAGTTCACAATCGGAAATCCCCATGCAACAGGATTATTATTTCCCCAAACTCCGGTACCTTTATAGAAAGACCAGGCAAGCATTAAGGCTCCGAGAAGAAGCATTGATCCGGTAATACTTAACGCGATAAAGAAATTTTTATCGGGTTTTGTATCGAGTGGTTGTATAATTAATTCATCAATCTCTCGTAAAGGAGGTTTCCCTTCAACTACAGATAATTCTTGAGTATAATCAATAGCGGACACTAAACATCCTCCGAATGAGTATTTCTTAGTTTTGCCAAATAAGTGACGTTCGGTTTCACGTTCAATTCTTCGAGAACATGATAACCCAGCTCATGATTTCGATATTTTGAAACTTCCGATTCAGCGTCGTTTGTATCACCAAAAACAATTGCATTTGTCGGACATGCTTGTTGGCATGCTGTTGTTACATCACTTCCTTTTAATTGTCTGCCTTCTCTAATAGCTGTTTCTCTGGAATCCATTATTCTTTGAACGCAGAATGTACATTTTTCCATAACCCCGCGTGATCGAACCGTAACTTCAGGATTATTTACCAAAGAAGTTAATTCATTATCATAGTATGAATCTTCAAAATGATCACGGAAATTATAAAAGTTGAAACGACGTACTTTATAAGGACAGTTGTTCGCACAGTAGCGGGTTCCCACACATCTGTTATACGCCATTTGATTCAATCCATCAGGTGAATGATTTGTAGCGTTAACGGGACAAACATTTTCGCATGGCGCGTTATCGCAATGCTGACATAACATCGGTTGTTGACTAACTTCCGGTTCTTCAGGCGTTCCTGAGTAATATCTGTCAATTCTAATCCATGACATTTCCCTGCCAACTCCAACTTGATCTTTGCCGACTACAGGAACATTGTTTTCAATTGAACATGAAGCAGTACAAATTCCACAACCTGTACATTTGTTCAAATCAATTGACATCCCCCATTTCACATCATTGTATTCATGTTCATCGGTAATACTGAAAATCTCATGTTTCCCTTCATGCAAAAAGTGAGGATGATTTTTGTACTCTTCTAAAGTACCTTCTTGAATTATATTTCTTTTTTTATGAATATCTTTTACAAATTCATCATCAATTGCGTGGTGCTCTTGGACAGAAACCAATTCATAAGAACCATTCCCTTTAGAAACCGAAACTCCGGATACCAAATAAGGATTGATCGATGATGAATCAATCAATGGATTAACATCAAATCCAACTTCCAAGCCGACATCTCCACAAACTTTTCTTCCATATCCCGTCTCAACAATAATTGTATTATCAGCTGTTCCGGGTTGAATAATTACAGGGATTGAGATGGAAATATCACCATACGAAATATCGATAAGATCGTTATTTTCAACGCCAAGATTTTCGGCATACTTTGGTGAAATCGCGGCAAAATTATCCCACGCGACTTTAGCAACGGGATGCGGTAATTCTTGTAACCAACCATTATTAGAATATCTTCCATCACCAACAAAATAGCTCGGTTGAATCTGTAAAAGAACATTATCCGACGGTTTACCGGTTGCTTTAAGCTTTGTCTGCTGAAAAACGGGTGGTTGAGATTCCGTGGGCTTCAATTTTACAAAACCATCATGCAAAGATGCGTACCAGAATCTATCCTGACCGGCGACCGGATTAATTTTTTCACCGATATATGTATTAAAGTTCGCTTTTAAGAATGAATGAAAGATATCTTGCGAATATTTATTTTCATTGCCGCTTATCCAAGTTAAAATTTCGGCTTCTTTTTCTCTTGTATTAAATATAGGATTGATAACCGGTTGTTGCAGACTATAAACTCCAACTCGAGTGTGCGCGTCTCCCCAAGATTCGAGTGCATGGTTGATCGGCAGAACATATTCGCTAACATCCGATGTTTCGTTTGGTGTTAAAGCAAAAGTAATCACCGTTCCGGCATTTTCAATCGCTGATCCAAATCCTTTTGAAGTTAAATTAAAAACCGGGTTTGAATCGAAGTTAATTAAAGCCGTGACATTTCCACTATTAAGATTGGACACTAATTCATCTAACTCAGATGCGTCGGATAGAGCATAAACCGAATTGAACCCATTCTCAAAATCATAAATGTTCGTATTTTCAAGTACTTCGTTTAATAAAATCACTGCATAGTGTGTATCAGAATTGCAACTATCTCCGGCATAAACAATCGATTTACCTCTGTTTCTTAAAAGATCAGAAACAAGATTGTAAATTCTTCCTTCATTAAGATTATTTTTCGATATAAAGTTAGTAAGCGAATGTTTCTGAATTTCCGATAACAGTTGCGAATTAACGGGAAATGCTGATACATTTCTTTTTACTACGATTTCATTTAAGAGACTTAAAACAAATTCATAATATGATTCAGCACTCAATCTAATACGATAATCTGAATTCATTCCTGTTAACGACATTCCCGCTTCAACCGAGTATAATCTGTTAAAATCATCGGATTTCATAATATCACGAGAGTCGGCAAAAAGAAGAGAATTCTCAATTGTATTGCCTTCTCTGCCTAAAAAATCAGAATCCATATTTAATATTATTTTTGCTTCGTTCCATTTAATTGCAGGCAAAATCGAGTCAGCGCTATAAGCTCGTTTCCAACCATTAAGCCGATTCGCATTATTGTGCAGTTCGTAACTGTATAATTTTGTTGTAGGATATTTTTCTATGAATTTTTGTAAAACTGCGAAAGAAGAGGGTGAATTGATTGAATTGGTAAGAATCGCAATTTCTTTACCATTTGTCTTAGCGGCTTCAAGTTTGGAAATAATCTCGGTATTTACGGTTGCCCAATCTGATTTTCTACCCGCTTTCATAGGATCGGTAATTCTTTCGGGATCGTATAAATCCAAAAGTGAAGCGTGAATTTTTGCGTTAATTTTTCCTTTATTAATCGGATGATCGGGATTCCCATCAACTTTAATGGGGCGCCCTTCTCTTGTTTTTACAAGAACTCCGTAGCTCTCATTTCCGTCGTTAATTGTAGAAGCGTAATATCCCGGTTTACCGGGAAGTAAACCTTCGGGCCGATTTGTATAAGGAATTATTTCTCCTTTATCTCTGTAATCCGAACACGCGGTAGCAGTTAAAGCCGCCGAAGCGGTCATTAAAGCAAGAAATTTTCTCCTGGAAAGTCCACTCATTGAAGAAGGATCAAAGTCATCCGTTACACCATCTTGAAATTCGTTAGCTTTGGCTTTAAGAATCTCCGGATCGTCGTAATATTCTTTTAGACTTTTCCAATAATCTGAAGACTTTGTTTTATTAATCTTGGAATCGGACATTTATCAGACCTTACACTTTTCGTTCAATTGCTGATTGATGAATTGAAACTTTTTTATTTAAACTTATTTTTTGTCTTTTATTTCCTGTAAAAGGAATTTTAGAAAATACAAGAGCGCCAATTGCAGTAATGCTAATTGACCGGAAAAAACTTCTTCGCAATAATTTTTCGCTCATAGTTAAATATCCTATCTGTGGCAAGCCGCGCAATTAACGGGTCCATTCTTAACTTCTGTCAAATAAGGCAAATTTTCTTGTGGATTACGATGACAGCTCAAACAATTAGCCATTGTAAAACTTCGGACTTGTTGAACAACTTCCATTTCACGAATTTCTCCGTGACATGTTTCGCATTGGATTCCGGTATTAACATGCACGCTATGATTGAAGTAGGCATATTCCGGGACTTTATGAATTCTTTTCCACGGCACCGGAATACCTTTTTCGTAGTATTCGGTTAACTTGATAATTTCAGGTCGATCTTTACGCGCTACAGCATGGCAATTCATACAAATATTTACAGAGGGAACTAACGCGTGTCTTCCCTTTTCAACACCTGTATGGCAATATTGACAATCAATTTCCATCAATCCGGCGTGCAACTTATGGGAATAAGCGATAGGCTGTTCCGGAGCATAACCTAAACCATCTCTTTCCGCACGGGATGCGTAAAAAGTTAGCGCAAATGTAATTAGAATGACAAATAATGCAAGCGGTAAACGTACTTTTAAGATGTAATCTAACGCAGATTTCTTCATTTAATTCCGCAACTATAATTATTAGAATTATGCATTAAGGTTTGTGGTTTGATACTAATTTTTGAACCGTTTGTTTGAAACAAAAATACTCTATAAATATTTAATCAGATATGATATATGAATTCAAAAATGATGATAAAAATAAGAAAAGAATGGTTAATTACAAAAATTAATTCTAAAAAAGAGATAATTAATCTGAAATGAAATGTAATTGATTAATTTTTTCTGTTAATGACAAAATCAACTAAAGCCTCCAATGCCAGCTTGCTTGGCGAATCCTCGAACAATGCAATATTTTCTTTAGCTCTTTCCGAATATTTGCGAGCCGTTTCATAGGATTCATCAATTCCCTTTAAGTCTTTTACATACTGAACGACTTTGTCTACAGCACCCTTTTCTGAAATATTCTTAACTAATTTAATAATTTCTTTCTTTTGTTTGGAATCGGCATTTTTTAATGAGTAGATCAACGGTAACGTTATTTTTTTCTCGCGTAAATCTGCTGCGTGCGGTTTTCCGATAACAGATGAAGAACCAACATAATCGAGTATATCATCTCTAATTTGAAATGCGATACCGAGATTTTCACCAAACTGTCTCATCGCGTCAATCTGAGCCGGATCATCCAATTTGGAAGCTGCACCAATTTCACAGCAAGTAGCCAATAAACTCGCGGTTTTATCGGATATTATCCTAAAATATGTGTCCTCATCCAAATTAATTTTTCTTGATTTATTTATTTGGAGTAGCTCACCTTCTGACATCCGTTTTACGGTTCCGGTTATGGTTTTTAGAAAATCATAATCTTCGCCTTCCACAGAGAGCATAAGACCGCGCGCGAGCAGGTAATCTCCCATCAAAACGGCAACTTTGTTTTTCCAAACAGCATTTATTGAAGGAAGTCCCCTTCTTTTTTCTGCCTGATCAACGACATCATCATGCACCAACGTTGCGGTGTGCAACAGTTCAACTAAAATTGCTCCCCGGTATGAACGCTCTGTAATTCCACCTGCAACTTTACTCGAAAGCAATACTAGAGTCGGACGAATCTTTTTCCCCTTTTGCTTGAGAATATACTTAGTAACGAGATCAACAACTCCCACCTTAGATTTTAATGCTATCTTAAACCTGGATTGAAATTCGTCGAGTTCGTCTGAAATCGGTTTGCTAATTTGATTTAGTACGGAATTAGTCACTTTTCTTTGAGAATATTTTTGAAACTATAATACTTATTTCATACAATAAAACCAATGGAACTGCTAATAAGACTTGTGCTACAGGGTCGGTTCCCGGCGTTAGAAAAGCCGCCAGCACCAGAATTGTAACTATGGAATGCCTTCTGAATTTTCTCATTATCTTTGGTGTGAGAATTCCAATTTTGGATAGAAAAAATGAGAGCATCGGTAATTCAAATACTAATCCGGCCGCTAACATCACACTCAAAATAATGGAGAAATACTCGGTAATCGCGAAATTGTTTTCAATTTGTTCTGTTCCAAATGAGGCGGCAAACTTCAAAGTTAACGGGAGCATTACAAAATACGCGAATACTACACCGCCCAAAAAACAGACGGTTGAAAATGTAACTATCGCAGTTGCGTATTTTTTTTCGTGAGAGTGCAAAGCTGGAGCAATAAACTTCCAAACTTGATAGAAAAAATTCGGTGTGCTGAGAATAAAACCTACTATCGCGGCAACTTGTAAAAATAGAAATAGTTGACCAAACGGACGAAGATTTTGAAGATTCATATTGGCGACTGCAGCCGGACGAAGCAAAATGGTTTCTACAATAAAATCCTTAAAAAACCATGCTACGATCATTCCGACAACGATACCCAGCAACGCATACATCACTCGCCAGCGCAATTCCTCAAGATGTTCGAGGAATCCCATCTCATTGCTGCTATTACCTAACTTTTTAGATTCCTCTCCCATCGTTTACAGGTCTATTCTGCAAAAAGTGGAAATGAGGAACAAAAATGATTTACTTCTTTTCTGATATCGTTTAGCACAATTTCATCTTCAAAATTGTTAATTGCGCGATTGATAAAATCCGCTATCTGAACCATATCTCCTTCTTTCATACCTCTCGTTGTTACGGCCGGCGTTCCAATTCTGATTCCCGATGTAACAAATGGACTTTTTGTATCAAACGGGATCATATTTTTATTTACCGTCATCCCGGCTATTTCTAACGCCTTTTCAGCCTTTTTTCCACTTATATTTTTATTGGTAACATCAATTAAAAGAAGGTGATTATCAGTTCCACCGGAAATAACTTCAAAATTATAATTCATTAATTCCGAAGCCATTTTTTGCGAATTTTTAATCACTTGTTGCGCATACGACAAGAATGAATCATCTAAAGCCTCTTTGAAAGCAACAGCTTTGGCCATAATAATGTGCATCAATGGACCGCCTTGAATTCCGGGCATTACTGTGGAATCGAACATTTCCGACATTAATTTTAATCTATCCCCCTTCATGGTTTTAACCCCAAGAGGATTTTCAAAATCTTTACCTAATAAAATTACACCGCCTCGAGGCCCGCGCAATGTTTTATGAGTTGTTGAAGTAACTACATGGCAATGTTCCAGAGGATTATTTAATAATCCTTTGGCAATAAGGCCGGCAGGATGTGCCATATCGCAGAGCAACAACGCGCCAACTTTATCCGCAATTTCACGAAATTTTTTATAATCCCACTCGCGGGAATACGCGCTTGCTCCTGTAACAATTAACTTGGGTTTCTCTTTAACCGCCAATTCTTCGATTAAATTGTAATCTAAAAGTTTTGTTTCTTTATCGAGTGTGTATGATACTGCGCGAAAAAGTTTCCCGGAGAAATTTACCGGAGAACCATGTGTAAGGTGACCACCGTGGTCTAAACTCAAACCCAAAATTGTGTCTCCGGGTTGGAGAAGGGTAAAATAGACCGCCATATTTGCTTGAGATCCGCTATGCGGCTGCACATTTACATATTCGGCACCAAATAGTTCTTTTAACCTATCGCGAGCGAGATCTTCGGCTAAATCAACGAATTCACACCCGCCATAATACCTTTTACCCGGGTAACCTTCTGCGTATTTGTTGGTTAAAACAGAACCGGCTGCTTCAAGAACAGCCGGGCTTGTAAAGTTTTCGGAAGCTATTAATTCAAGATTTGATTTTTGTCGATGTAATTCTTTTTGTAAAACATCATAAATTTCCGAATCTTGTTCTAAAAAACTACTCATAAATTTTCTCCGTTACGGTACAGTAATTGATCTGCCTATCCAATCGTAGCACTTACCTTTAATATTAATAACAGCACCGGTTTTCAATTTTCTAAAGAAATAATCCTCTTGGGAGGGACCAAATTCCGCAATTGAATTAGCTCTGCTTCGGGCTCTTTCAGAGAAGTCACCACCCTTTGCAGCTGCTTGCCGGTAAGTATCCGTGGCTAACTGATAAACACATTTATCTTCGAATTCAAATTTGCCGGCGATGCAATTCCTGGCGGCTTGCTCATAAATTTGAGCTTCGATGTATAAAGGATAATCCCAATCAGGATCGGCACTGCTTGCTTTTTTAAGAAATGATCTGGCAACGCTCAATTGATTTAATCCTTGATATATAATTGCCAAATTCAAATAATTATCTCTGTTTTCAGGTTCAAGATTGATTAAAGAATTGTAGGCTTTGATAGCTTCATCAGTTTTACCGGTTTTATCGTAAGCTCTGGCCAATTCCCTCCAATAGTTAATAACGTCAGGAGATCGTTCAGTTAAAAATAACAACGGTTCAATCGCGGTTTCATATTCATTAACGCGAATCGCGGTCATTGCATATTTATAAGCTTTTTCAAGTGATTCCGGATCAAGATCCCATGATTTTTTTGTAATCTCTATCAACTCATATTCATCTTCGGCCAGATTATTCATCCGAGAAACCCACAGTTGATTCGTAGGATCCTTTTCGGAGAGATTCGAATATAATTCAAGCGCTTTAAGTTTATAATCATTTGATTCATCAGCATGCGAGGAGTAATAAATACCAAGTCTGTCATAATAAATATCAGAAATATTATGTCCGGTGCCTATCGCATTTTCGTAAGCCTCAATTACTTCTTCAGGTTCTTTCTCAAACCATTGTTCGTAAGTGAAAGCCTTTCTCGCTAAATAATATCCTGTGCGTTCAGTATCGATCTTTGCAGCTAAATCGTAAAGATATATCAAAGTATCAGCATAAACAGATTTGTATGATTCATCAGCATCCGTGCTATCGTGCATATATCTGAGAATCTCTTCCATTCGGGTGTAAAATTTATATTTATTGAATGTTTCATCTCTACGAATTACTTCAAAACCGTGCGTGAGCGATGAATTGTAATCTTTTGTTTTATAGGCTTCATACCACAGACTAACATGGGCCATGAATTGAAGACTATCCGGACGTGGAATTACGACTAATTGAGAATCATCTTGAGCCACGATTGATTTCGGCACAATGAAGAAAATCAAAATCGGCATTAATAATAGTATCCTTTTCAATTTACTGCTCCTCATATTGTTTTTATCTGTCTCTCCTAACGAACCATGTTTCACCGATACTTACCGAAGTAGAGAGTTTGAAAACATTTTCTTGTAATAAATTACTGTCTGTCGTTCCTCTTCTGCCAAATTCAAGACCTACTTCAATTGCGCTTATAGGTCCTAATGGAATTGTAAATCCACCGGAGATCATCATTGCGCTGATATCCTCTCCATTCACTTGGTATTGTGTTGATTCATAACTTAAACCTCCACGCAGAATCATCTGTTCCCAAAAAGAACCGTTATGGTAATTAGGATTTTTATATTCAAGTCCGACACTATACTTTGAAAAATTCTTTAGATTAGGTCGTGAAATAGAATTGATTGCATATTCCGACCAAGGTTGATTTAAATAATCGGCTAAAATTAAATAATCTTTATCCCACTTAAAACTTAATCCTACACTAAATCTTTCCGGAATTTGAACATTCACCAAAGATTTTGAAACTTCGGTTTCGCCTAAATTAGAAACAATATTGTAAGAAGTATCTGCTCTCAGATCACTTATAAAATTATAGCTGACACCAATCTTTAGATCCGATAGTTTTGAAATATCCAATTCATTTGAAAGATCGGGAGAAATAGCTCCAAGAGTGAAACCTAATCCGCTGTAGCTTGTGTTGCGTTTAAATTCAGCATCACTAAATGTGGCATCTGAGCCGAATTCCAATTTTGAACTCGCAATATAACTTCCGGTATAATATTCTAATGAAGCGCCAAACATAATATCCAAAGGTAATTTGTAAGTTGCTCCAAAAAATGCTTTTGATAATGACCCACTACCGGAACTGACCAAATTATAATTTTTTACTGGATCGGTTACAGCACTTTCGACTTCATAGTTTGTTGATGAAAATGGGACTAATCCCATCGCAAAACTAATTCCGTAGTCTTCATAAACTGGGAATCCAATCATAAAACCCGAAAAATCAGCATTGGAAAAACCTGAAGAACCGGCATCGGAATTAACTCCGCCTTGAATAAAATTGACTCCAACTTCCAGTCTTGTGTAAGCTAATTTATTCCAACCTGCGGGATTAAAAGCATTAAGCGCATTTTGATCTTCCAGACTTGTTCCTAATCCACCAAGAGCTAGTCGACGGGCGGAATTATAAAATCTAAGATCGCCAAGACCATATTTTGAATAGATTGAGCCACCACCGGCAATCATAATTCCTTGAACAAATACAACTAATAGAACTATTAACCTTTTCATCTAATTCCTGGTATAAGTAAATAATATTTTTGGTCTTAAAGCATGGTTGCTATTATAAATCGCAACTTTATTCACGGTTCGTGATTGGTCGGATAGTTCGATCCGAAATCCTTGATTCTCAATGTTTTGATTCCAATTATGAATAAAAGAAACGATATCGCCGGAATAAGTATTTCCGGTTCTCGTAAGAATCGCTCCCCTATAAGTTTCCTGAATAGTGTTTGAAGTACTATCTTCCAACATATACAGATACAAAGTATCGGATGCTACACTTCCAAATGTTGTATTTAGTGAATCCATATTAATTTGCAATTCGGCAGTATTTAATACCGCGTTCGAAGGTAAAAAGGATAAGTCAAAATGATAACTCATATAAACAGGTAAACCCGATTGGAGATAATAATTATTATTCGCATCAGAAGGAAGAGTGCCTTCAACATCGTGAACATCAATAAATTGACCTAGAAAAAGAGTATCGCTCCGTCCCGAATTATCCGTGTAATACAACTCAATATTCGAAACCACACCGGATGAATTTATCGTCGGGAAACCAACAATTTTGCTAACACCTTGGGGTTTAAGAATAATTCCATTGTTATCTTTGACCCCGTCAAAAGCAACTTTATCAATCCAACTATTTACCACGTCAACATCTAAATTGAATTCAAGCGTAGAATCGGTTTCTGTTTTATTAAACGCGATATCAATCGATTGGTCGTATTCAAGAAAGCTTAGAGAATCTTTGTTAAATCCTGTTGTAGTCCAATTATTCTTCAATTCATGTACAGAAAAGCCTAAAACCGCATTCGAGTCACCATACAAGTAATTCTTGGTGAAACGAGCTTTCGCGCCGGTAAAAGTAATTTGGTCATTCTCGAGTTTATCTTGTAATGAGTCAGGATAACTTACAAAGTATTTCATCACTATTGATGATTCAACATCCCCCGCATCACCTAACAACATTCTTCTCGAGCTAACATATAATATCGTGTCAACTTTAAAGTAGCTGCCGGATTGTGCCAAAGAATCGGAAGAAACCTCAATAATTTCAAATTCTTTATTAAAAAGAGTCGACCCAATAGAGCTCGGATCTTCTTCACATCCAGTCACAAAAAGCAGAGCAAAACCTAATATCAATAAAAATCTATTTTTCAACAATTCCTCCGGAAAAATCAGCTAAGATATAATCGCATGCGCTTAAAAAATTCTCAGCTACAAAGTTGGCTGAAATTCCACGTTTTCGCAAGAGATTAATTTCCTCATCGTTTTTAGAATTTCTAACTAATACCGTTTTTAATCCGGCATTGTTCCCACATTCAACATCAATTACTTTATCACCTATGAAATATGATTTTGTCAAATCAATATCTCTTTCTTTTGCCGCAGAAAGAACCATCCGGGGAGAAGGTTTTCTACAACTGACTTCCTCTTCGGAACTGAAATCAGGATGAAACGGACAGCTGTAAAATTTATCAATTTTAACTTTTGCTTCATTCCAGAGAATTTCATTAACTCTAAGATTCACCGCGTTTACATCTTTCAACGTAATCAAACCGCGAGAAATTCCTGATTGATTTGTAATCACAATCAAATCAAAACTATTCTTTTTAAGATTAGAAAGACCTTCAGAAACACCGGTGTATAACTTTACTTTATCCGGGTCACCTAAATAACCCGGATCAATATTCAAGGTTCCGTCTCGATCTAAAAATACTGCATAGGATGGCATTAAATATTAACTAATTACCTTTTTGTACAAATCAACATATAATTTAGAGCTATTCAACCATGTAAAATTAGATTTCATTCCATTTTTCATGATTTTAGTCCAGGTCTTTGGATCGTTAGTGTAAATATCCAGCGCTGCTTTCACAGTTTTTACAAGTTCCTTAGGATCATACTTTTGAAATGAAAACCCATTTCCCGTATCTTCTTTAGGATCATAATTTTCAACTGTATCAGCTAATCCACCGGTTTCCCTGACGATTGGAACGGTCCCATACATCAAACTGTACATCTGGTTTAGCCCACAAGGTTCGTACTTTGAAGGCATCAAATACATATCTGAACCGGCTTCAATTAAATGCGCTAGTTCGTCGTCAAATCCGAGGTAGCAATAAAATTTATCGGAATAATCCATAACTGCTGATTCAAAAAACTTATGATACTTCTTATCACCCGTTCCTAATAAAATCAGATTCAGATCAAGTTTCATGAGTGCAGGAAAAGCTTTTTCAAGCAAATCGAACCCTTTATGATCATACAAACGTGATATAATTCCAATCGTTGGTCGATCCGGGTTATAGTCAAATCCAAACTTTTCTGAAAGAGCTCTTTTATTAAGTTTTTTATCATCTAGATTTTTAAGTGAGTATTTTTTTTCAATCAGCTTATCAGTTGAAGGGTTCCAGATTCGATCATCAATTCCATTTACAATACCGAATACATCATCTTTTCTTCTTTTTAATATTTTATGCATCCCGGAGCTAAGTTCTTCATCATTACAAATTTCTTCGGCATAGGTCTCACTAACTGTATTAATGGTATCAGAATAGTTTAATCCGGCTTTCATAAAATTTACTTTACCGTTATGAATCATTCCGTTTGCGGTATTCAACTCTTCGGGCAGCCCGGTCTTTTTAAATGTTGCTTTCGGAAATACACCTTGGTATGAAAGGTTATGAATTGTAAATAAAGTTTTAATGTTTTGGAACATCTCGTGATCTTTGAACATCGTTTTTAGATAAGCGGGAATCAGTCCGCATTGCCAATCATTGCAATGAATTACATCTGGCACCCACCCCAGTTTAAGAATCAGTTCAAATACAGATCTGGCGAGCAGTATAAATCTTTCGTCGTTATCGGGAAAATCATTTCCGGTTAGAGGATCGGCGTAAAGGCTGTGACGGCTGCCATAATATTCGTGGTTGTCAAGAAAATAAATTTGCACTCGAACTTTTGGTCCGATCAGAAATGATGACCTTAAAGAAAACACGACATCTTTTTCACCAATCTTAACATCAAGATCTTTTAAACGAACAACTTCATGAATTTTGTATTTCCTTTCGTCGATCGCCCCATATTTCGGCACCACTATTCTAACCTGGTGACCTTGTTCCTGTAACTTCTGAGGCAAAGCAGATGAAACATCCGCTAATCCACCGGTTTTTACGAATGGTACAACTTCGGACGTAACATATAAGATTTTTAATTTTTTGGGTGGCATCTGGGTTTTCTGTTGTTGGTTGATATTTGAGTAGCAAAAATACTAAAATCTTGACTTATTGACAAAAATTTTCGATTATAAAGGCTTGCATTCATACAGTTTCTTAAACTTATACTCACCTAGTAGAAAATGATAACCTTATTCAAGAATCCTTCACAAATAATTACCGTAGAAACTAATGGATTAAATTTCAAAAGAGGAATTTCGATGAATGCTATTTCTCTACTTGAAAATCACTCGCTTCTGATCGAAGACGGAAAAATCCTTGATCTTATTCCAAACAATTCGCTTGGCCGTAAAAAATTCGACCAAATTATCGATCTCAAGGATAAAGTAATTCTGCCGGGATTGATCGACTGCCATACACACACCGCGTTTGCCGGTTCCAGATCCGGAGAATTTCGGGAGAGGTTGGCGGGTGTTTCCTATGAAGAGATCGCCGAAAAAGGGGGCGGAATTAATTCTACAGTAAGGTCAGTTCGGCAATCCAGTTTGGAAGATCTTGTAGAGTTAATGAAACCAAGGATTCAACGATTTATTCAACAAGGGGTTACAACTCTCGAAATAAAGAGCGGTTATGGATTAAGTTATTTTGACGAAATTAAAATTCTAAAAGCACTTGACCAAATCAAACAATGGTCAGCGATCACAATTATTCCCACATTCCTCGGTGCTCATACATTCCCTCCGGAGTATCAGCATGAAAAAAATGGGTATATAAAGTTACTTACCGAACAAATTCTTCCGTATGTAGCACAAAATAAACTGGCAAAATTTTGCGACGGATTTTGTGAAAAAACCGCTTTTAATTCAAACGAGATTGACCAAATATTCACCGTGGCCACAGAACTTGGACTCCCGTTAAAGCTACATACCGAACAATTTAATAATATCGGCGGATTAGAGACCGCGCTCAAACATAACGCAACCAGCGTTGATCATCTTGAAGTTTTGGCTGACACCGATATTCAAAAACTTTCAAAATCCGAAACTGTCTCTGTCCTTCTTCCCGGAGTTTCTTTTTTCCTCAATTATGGCTTCGCACCGGCGAGAAAATTAATTGAAAATGACGCGATTGTTGCCTTGGCAACTGACTATAATCCGGGATCATCTCACATTTCCAATCTACATCTAATTATATCGATGGCGTGCATAAGTATGGGGATGAGTGTTGAAGAAGCGATTTCGGCTGTAACAATTAACGCGGCTAAGGCTTTGGGTTTAGAAAATGAGGTCGGCAGCCTCGAAATCGGTAAAAGCGCTGATCTGATGGTTCTAGATACAACTGAGTTTTCGGATCTGGTTTATTTTGTCGGAGAGAATAAAAATTATATGACAATTAAAAATGGGAATATAATTTATCAAAAGAGTGAGTAACTACTTATATTCCAAAAAAACATCGATTAAAGGCCAGCGTGCTTTAGCCTCCAGAGTATCAGAATAGTATGTAAACGGTTCTGCAATTTTGTAAGGTTCGATTGAGCCAAACGAGTACTCACCATTTTCATCCAAATCCATAAAAGACCAAATGATATATTTTCCGGGTTTTATGGGATTAAAACTAAATTGTCCATCCGATGCCGGTTCAACGGAATAGGATATTTGTTTCCCTTTCGTAATTGATTCCAGAATTATTTTCGTTTTATCCACACTTTCCACATCACGCACAGAACCGAATATCCCGGAATAATCCAAATTACTTATGACCGAAAAGCTAAATGTCTGCGAAGAATCACCACTATTCCCCGCCGCGTCTCTCAGCTTTTCAAAATCGATTTGCAAATTATAGGAAGCTTTTTGTTTTAGTTTAATGGAAGGTTTAACTCGAGCAGCCGCATTATCAAAAATTTCAATTGCAATTGGAATGGAAATTTTATCGGCGTCAAAAAATCTAATTTTATTCTTTATACCGTCTGTGATTATCGATTCACTAAACTTCAGGTCAATAAATGGATTCTCAAGACTTAATTTGTTTTCGCCAAAGTCCCCTTCTTTTTTGGATAAGGAAGGTTTTACACTGTCCGGTTTAGTGGAGACTGAAAATTCGGTCATTGATGATCGATTTATATTTCCAAAAATATCTGTTAAATTTTTAACACCGAGAAACACCTGGTTCGTGTCAGGAATTGAGTCCGCGATACTTATTACACTTTGAAGGAAAGGCAAACCTCTCTTTGAGTAAAATTCTACATTATACTCTTTAGTAAGAGTACTGTCAAAAATGAAGAAATTTTCTTTAGATAGTTTAGTCGAATCAATCCTTTCGGAGAATTCTAACAATATTCTGTGTTGATCGGTCATGGTTATTTTATTGATACTCGGTTCAACCGTATCTAGGAAAGTCAATCTAAAATTAATATTACTGATTATTGTATCCTTTGAAGTAATGCTCACTTCTTTAGAGGGAAGACCATATTTATCGGAAACCAGATCGATTGCCAAATCGCTCAACAAATCTTTTACCGCGGCGAGGTGGTAATCCGAAACCGCTAATCCGGATAGCACATATTTTCCGTCCTCTCCGGCTTGAGTAACATAATCCGGTTTTTTATTTAACATGTTCAAAGTATCGTCTTCAACTTTGTATGCGTAAATAAATACTCCACTCGGCTCTTTATCGTAAACCATACCTTCAATTTTCGATTTATCAATTTGCTCACCGGTCGAAAATGTAAATACAAATGGCGAAACCATCTTGTTGCGACCATTAATATCACGAACTTCGGTACCGACAGAGATCGTATAAGTAGTATTCTGTTTTAACGAGTCAATAAATTCTACCGTTAACGTACGACCTGACCAATCATAATCTAATTCACCTTCTATTAATGGAGATATAAATATTGCGTCTTGAGCAGTCCTCTTTTCGACATATTCAGAAAATTCGATTTCCAGATTATTTTCGGAATAATTCGTTGTTTCATTCTGGGGATAAAATGAAATGATTTCCGGGGGAATTTTATCGACTTCACCGCCGGAGGGAGGTAATGGATTAGCACAACTAAACAAGAGTAGTGCGACAATAATATTAGTTATTATTTTTGAGATCTCAACCACCTGCGATACTTTTCAACATTTTTAATATGTTCGGAATAATATTTTGAGAATTCATGTCCGCCGTTTCCGTCATAAACAAAATAGAAAAGCTCATGTTTCTCCGGATATAAAGCAGCGAGAATCGCATCCTTCCCGGGATTATTAATCGGACCGGGTGGAAGCCCTTTATAAATATAAGTGTTATATCGTGAATCAATTTCCAAATCTTTAAAAAGCACTCTGTTATTTCTTTTCTTATGCCTGATAAGATATTGAACGGTTGGATCAGCTTGTAAAAGCATACCTCGATTTAATCGATTATAATAAACTCCTGAAATTCGCCTAAACTCGGAAACTTTATTCGATTCTCCATCAATAATTGAAGCCATAGTTAGCAGCGAATGTTTTGTAAGGCCTAGTTTATTAATTTTTGATTTCACCGAAGTATCAAAAATCTCATTCATTGCACCGGCCAATTTCCTGATCATATCCTTTTCATCCCAATCGAGGTGAAAATAATATGTTTCGGGTAGCAGATAACCTTCAAGATTGTCCGTATCAATATTTAACGATTTAATAAACTCGGGGTCTTCACTTAATTCCATAAATTTTGCCGAATCAATTCCCATCTCCCTTCTCAGCAAACCGGCGAGTTCATGCTGCCAAATTCCTTCCGGAATGGTGATTAATTTTTGCTCAGCCGGAACGCCTTTAAGCAGAACCTCAAGAAGTTCGAAATAAGTCAATCCATTTGGGATTTTATAGATTCCCGCTTTTACATTATTAGCGGAACCGGATACGAACGCGGCGAACTTTAGATTGAATTCACTTGATATGATTTTTTCTTCAGATAAATTGTAGACGACTTCATTAAATGACTCCCCTTTCTTTATTTTGAAAGTGACAGGCTCATTCATTGAATAATAATTCGCCGTAAAAAAGGTGAAAAGCATTACTCCGAGAGCGAAGCCAAAAAATCCGGCTATCGCGTGCATCTCATTCTGGCTAAAAAGTGCTTTTTTTTCTGTTTCCATTAAACCAGACCTGGTCTTTGTCGGAATAAGTTAATTGGATTTCTCGGAAATGCGTTTTCGTTAAGATCATGCCGCACTCCGTTTTTATAAAGCATTTGGCCGCGAAGGGCAATCATTGCAGCGTTATCTCCACAAAATTCCATTTTTGGAATTACAACCTTAAGCGAACGTTGTTCCCCTAACATCTCAACTTCTTCTCTCAATTTTTTGTTTGCAGCCACACCACCGACAATACAAACGGATTTTACGTCAAATTCTTCGGTTGCGTTTCTTATCGTTCGCAGCAATGGTTCGATGGCTGCTTTTTGAAATGCAGCGGCTACATTTTCTTTTTCGGCTAAATTCATTATTTCGGATGATTTATAATTGTTCTCAATAAACCTCAGAACGGAGGTTTTAATTCCACTAAATGAAAAATCGTAACGGTTATCCAACTGTGCAATTGGGAAGGCGGTGAATTTCGGATCGCCCTCTTCCGAAAATTTCTGAATTAAAGGTCCGCCGGGATAACCAAGTCCCAGCAATTTCGCGACTTTATCAAACGCTTCTCCGATCGCGTCGTCTATTGTTCCGCCCAATTTAATAATTTCAGATTCACTTTCTACCAATAATGCGAGAGTATGTCCACCGGAAACAACAAGGCAGAGATACGGGAAATTAGGTTTTTCGTTCATCAAAAAACCGGAATAGATATGGCCCTCGATGTGATTAACCGCGATAAAATCTTTTTTAAGTGAATACGCTAAACTTTTGCCGAATGATAGTCCGACAAGCAATGGTCCAATTAATCCGGGACCGGCAGTTGCGGCAATTAAATCGATCTCTTTTAATTCTATTTCAGATTGACTCAACGCTTTTCTCAATAACGGAAGCACAAGCTGCAGATGCGCACGACTTGATAATTCAGGAACAACCCCACCGTAATCCTTATGAAATTCCTGAGATGAAATGATATTGGCCTTTAAAACCCCATCTTGCAAAATTGCTATTGATGTCTCATCGCATGAAGTTTCTATACCAAGTGTAATCATTTATTTTTTTGTGAAAAGACTTTTTGTAATGTACCAGGCAAGCGTAGGATTTTCTTGTAATCGTCGGACGGAATAATGATACCAATGCTCACCGAACGGAACATAAACTCTTAATCTGTAACCATCAGCACTAATTTTATTTCTTAACTCCTCTCTCACTCCGTATAACATTTGAAATTCAAATTTATCTTTATCAATTTTATTTTCAGTTACATACTTATAAGCTGCATCAACCAATACCTCATCGTGTGTAGCGATTCCCACATAATTTCCGTTTGAGATAATTTTAGACATCAACTCAATAAAATTGTCTTGTACTTTTTTTCGATCCTTATAAGCGATCTTTTCCGGTTCAACATAAATTCCTTTGCATAAACGATAGTCCGTATTTTGTGGATTTAGTTTGTCAACGTCATCGGCTGTTCGTTTAAGATATGCTTGAAGCACAATTCCAACATTATCAAAATCTTTATTTATTCTATCAAAAAGCTTAATAGTTTTGTCAGTGAGCGAAGAATCTTCCATGTCGATTCTTACGAAATTATTGTAAGATTTTGCTTTTTCCACAATTTCTTTTAATTGGAAATAGCAGAAATCCTCATCAATTGCCAACCCAAGTTGTGTCGGTTTGATCGATAAATTCGAATCCAGTTTGTGCGTTTTAATATTCTCAAGTACTTCGAGGCATTCGTTTTTAGCATCTTCCGCCTCCTTTTTATTGGAAATCGCTTCGCCGAGAACATCCATTGTTGCCATAATTCCAATACTGTTTAACTCTTTTACAACCTCGACAGCATCTTGCAATTTTGTGCCTGCTATATATTTTTTAGCAAAGACAAACACCAAATTTTTTGGCAGAATTTTTACAAATTTTACGATACCGGTTTTTACAATATTCAACTTCCACCTCAAATTTTGCAAAAAGATTAATAAATTGACTTGAATTAAAAATATTCAATATAAACTTGTTACAGCTGATCCGCGTCCATTTCGATGCGGGTCAGATTCTCGATTAATCCCAAAACGAATTTCGACTTCTCTTCTAAATCATCAATTCCTTTAATATTATTAATAACAAAATCACATTTTGATTCTTTATTTTCATCCGGAAGCTGTGAATTGAGTATTAAATGTATTTTTTCTTCAGTAAGATTATTGCGTTTTTTTACTCTATTTATTTGTAAGTCAGTTTCCGATTTAACAAGTACAATTAAATCAAATATATCATCCATTTTTGCTTCGAAAAGGATTGCGGATTCAACAAAAACAAGCAGATTGGATTGAAGAAGCAAATTTGATTCATTTACAATATAGTCGATTGTGGGAGGATGTAGAACCGAGTTAACAAATTTTAAGATTTCGGGACTGCTGAAGATTTTATCGGCGATAAAATCTTTATTTGGCTTGCCATTAGAATAGGATTGTGTACCTAATCTTTTAATTAATTTTGATTTTACAACGGGATCTGTGCCGAGAAATTTTTTGGAGATATCATCCGCGAATAAAATTGGATAGCCGGCTTTTTGTGCAATATTACAAAAAGTTGATTTCCCACTTCCAATTCCACCTGTAACACCGATGAGTAAACTTTTTTCCATAATTTTTACAACAAAAAGAGATTTTCTCTAAACGGAATTATCATCATTTTCCAAAAATTGAACACTCATTTTATCAATTAATTTTGATTGAGTATTCAAAAATAAGCGACAATTAACAGTTTACAAACAACCTCTTTTAATTATTATTTTGCGTATGAAATTTTTCTAACTTCACGAATAACAACTACTTTTATCTGACCCGGATATTCCATTTCTTCCTGAATTTTCTCGGCGATTTCGTTGGCTAATTGATCTGAGTAGTTGTCATCAACTTTATCAGGTTCAACAACTACACGAATTTCCCGACCGGCTTGAATAGCATAAGTTTTCGCAACACCTTCAAATGAAGTCGCCAAACTTTCCAGATTTTCTAATCGTTTCACGTAGCTTTCCAGTGGTTCTCTGCGGGCACCCGGTCTCGCTCCGCTAATCGCATCAGCAGCCTGAACTAAAGCTGAGATGGGATGTTCCATTTCCATATCTTCATGGTGACTTCCAATAGCGTTTATTACTATCGGGTGTTCACGATATTTCTTAGCAAGATCATATCCGAGCAGTGCATGTGGTCCTTCAACGTCGCGATCAATAGTTTTACCAATATCATGCATAAGTCCGGCTTTCTTGGCAATTGTTGTATCAAAACCAAGTTCGGCGGCCATAATTCCTGTGAGGTAAGCGACTTCAATACTATGCTGCAATAAGTTTTGACCGTAACTGGAACGGTATTTCATTCTGCCGATATGTTTGGTTAACTCGTTGTTCACGCCGTGTAATCCAAGTTGAATTAAAGTATTTTCACCTTCTTTCAGAATTTCTTCTTCAAGTTCGGATTTAACCTTAATAACAACTTCTTCGATTCTCGCCGGATGTATTCTGCCATCACTTATTAATCTTTCAAGCGAAATTCTCGCCACTTCTCTTCTAAATTGATCAAAAGCAGAAAGAATAACAGCTTCGGGAGTGTCATCAACAATTACGTCAACTCCGGTAGCTGCTTCGAAAGCGCGGATGTTTCTTCCTTCCCGGCCAATTATCCTGCCTTTCATTTCATCATTTTGAATCTGAACCACCGAAACCGTTGTCTCAACAGAATGATCGACGGCGGTTCTTTGTATTGCTTGAACAATAATTTTTTGCGCTTCTTTTTTAGATTCTAATTTTGCCTTATCTCTTAGTTCAGATACGTACTGGGACGCTTCACTTTTGGCCTTATCAATCATGTTTTCCATCAGCATCTTTTTGGCTTCATCGGCAGTAAGTGCAGCAGTTTTTTCGAGACGGATATTTTGATCATGAATTAGTCTGTCTAATTCGGAATGTTTTCTTTTTATAGTTTCCTGTTCTGCTTCGTTTCTTTTTTCTAACTCTTTTACCGCTCTTTCTCTCTGATTAATTACCTCAACTTTTTTGTCGAGATTCTCTTCACGGTTTTCGACTTGTTTTTCATAGTTCTGAATTTTCTGCCGTTTGTGATTTAATTCATTGTCGAACTTTTGTTTTTGCTTTAACCATTCGTCTTTTACTTCGAGTAATTTTTCCTTTTTTAAAGTACGCGATTCTTTTTCCGCTTCTTCAAGAAGTTTTTTAGCTTCTAATTTTCCATTTTCTACACTTACTTTACCAATAGATGAGTTTATTTTCCATCCTAAGAGAAAAGCAATTATTCCGATACCAAATGCGATTCCTGCTAGATATAACGGTTCCATTCCCATATTTCCTCCAAATGAACAGTATTAAACCGACTCTGACAGCCGCTGTAACGCAAAGAACTCTTATTTAGACACAATGCGGGAAATTGCCCGATGCTTTTTACTTCCAAAGTTAAACCGGCAAAAAACCGGAATAATCACAATTTGCATTGCTACTAGGCCTGTAATACACATCGCAAGTCAACGACCCTGTCTTCATGACGTTAGTTCTTTATTAAGACGACTGACAGAGCGGAAATTTATGAGGGTTCGGCAGGTTCAACCGTTTCGTTGATAAGAAGCTTAATCTTTTTAATCTTGTCCGTAGCCTGAATACTAAATTCCTTAAATCTATTTTTTTCCACAAATAAATCATAAGCTATATTCAATGCAGATATTATTGCTATTGTTTCAGTTGGTTGATTTCTTAATTCGGATTTAGTCTCTTCCATTACACTATTAACATACTTTGCCAATTCTGACGCAACATCTTCATTCTCTACCAACAAAGAATACTCTTTGTCAAAGATTTTTACTTTAAGCTTCTTTCTATCGGTCATTCTGCGATACCACTCTAAACATTAAGTTACCGAACGCAAATGATAATTGATTTTATCAACTAATGTATTAATTTCACCACTTAATACCTGTTTATCAACCGCGCTCATCTTATTTAAATTATTATAATTATCAGTCTCTAAGTTATTACCACTCTGCTCTTTTTCTGACTCCTTCACTTTTAATTTAAGTGTTTCGTTCTCTTTATCAAGTTGATTAATTTTTTTCTGCAATGCTTTATTAAATTCAACTAACTCAGCATTTTTTTGAATGAATTTGTAAATACTTTTTTCTAACGATGTAAGTTCTTCAATAAATGAATCATATTTTGATTTGCTCGACACTATTTACCTCTCAATTCAGCATTAAATTTAGTTTTGATTGCTTCAATGAGTTTCCAGAAATCGTCATCAACTTCGGATTCTTCAAGCGTTCTCGATTCATCATAGTACTCTAATTCGAATGCAAGACTTTTTTTACTTTCACCTAAAGAGTCACTTTCGAAGATATCAAATAACTTTATATTTTTCAATAGATTAGAGCTTTGTGAATAAGCTGTTTTAATGATATCTTCGTTCCTGATATGTTTGTCCAAAATAAAAGCAAAATCTCTCTCAACTTTCGGATAACGCAATAATTCATTGAAAGAAACTTCATTTGCACCAATTTTCTTAAGTTCTTCCAAATCAAAAATCGCACAATAAACTTCTTGTTTAACATCGAGTAAATTGCAGAATTCTTTCTTTAATTTACCGGCGGTTCCAACTAAACTTTTCTTTCTGAACCTTAATTCAAAATATTGATCAAAAAATACATTTTCTTCCTGCGTATTTTTTATTTGAACTTTTGTTTCCATTTTTAAGGATTTCAGAAGAGAAGTAATATTCCCTTTCAGATCGTAAATATCACTTTTTCTACTCTCCGAATACCATTCGTTTTGTTCGATTTGTCCGGTGGAGATCATTATTAAATGTTCATTCTCCACAAAATCATCGAATGATTTAATATTATCTTCATTCGATTTATTGAAAACTTTACCCATTTCAAATAAGCAAAGATCTTTTTCTTTTACATTAATATTTTTTGATAGTGTGTTTAGCGCTCCGGGAATCAGAGATGTTCGGAGAAAAGACATTTCACTGCTTTGGGGATTAAGAATCCCAACTCCATTACCGAATTTATTTGCGATTTGATCGCTTAGAAGCGAGTTGGTTATTATTTCGTTAAACCCTAATCCGGTCAGAATTTGTCGCAAATTATCATTAAACGCTGACTGATCTATTTTATCATCGAGTGTAATCGAGACTTTTTCAACATTTGGAATTTTATCGTAACCGTAAATTCGGGCAACTTCTTCAATCAGATCAATTTCTCTTTCAATGTCGTGCCGTGATGTTGGCACGGTGATGCTTATTTCTTCATTCGATACTGAATTTACTTCCATCCCAAGATCAGAAAATATAGCTTTCACTTCTTCTTTTGGTATTTCGTATCCCAGAATTTTCGATATTCTGCTAAATCGTAAAAGTACTTTCCTGGCGGGAATAATTTGAGGGTAAACATCGATTACACCTTTCGCAACTTTACCGCCGGATGTTTCGGCTATTAGTTGTGCAGCTCTTTCGGCCGCAATAAATGTAATATTCGGATCAGTTCCACGTTCAAACCGATAGGACGCGTCGGTCGATAAACCCAATTTTTTCGAAGTTTTCCTTACCGCACTCGGTCTAAAATACGCACTTTCTATCAGTACATTTTTTGTATTGGGATTAACTTCAGAATTTTCACCGCCCATCACACCCGCAATAGCTACACTTTTTTCACCATCGCAAATCATTAAATCATCTTCGTCTAATTCTCTCTCTTTCGAATCTAACGTGACGAACTTTTCACCCTTCGTAGCAGATTTAACAATAATTTTTTTTTCGGCCAGAGTGTCGAGGTCAAATCCATGCAACGGTTGACCAAATTCATGCAAAACGTAATTTGTAACGTCCACGATGTTATTAATTGGGCGCAAACCTATATTTTTCAATCTTTGCTGCATCCACTTGGGTGAATCCTTAATTTCAACTCCGGTTACAACTTTGCCGGAATATCTGGGACAATCGGTCAAATTTTCAATCTCGATAGAGGCAAGGTTGTGCGCTGATTCATCAGATTCGATCAGAGTAATTTTAGGTAATTTTACATCTTTTCCAAAAACAGCCGCTAAATCTCTGGCAATACCTATGTGACTTAAAGCATCGGAACGGTTAGGTGTGATCGCAACATCAATTATTACATCATCAAGTCCAAAATATTCGGAAATGTTTTGTCCGACTTGAGCGGATTCATCCAGAACCATAATTCCATCATGATTCTCACTTATTTCCAATTCACTTTCTGAACAAATCATTCCTTCCGATTTTTCGCCACGAATCTTAGCTTTTCTGATTTCGAAGCCACCATTCGGAATTATAGCTCCGATTTGCGCAAAAACCACTTTTTGTCCTTTTTCCACATTTGGCGCACCACATACTACATCATAGACATTTTTTCCATCCTCAACCTTACACACGGATAACTTATCGGCATTTGGATGTTTTCCTTTTTCTTTAACATAACCAACAATAATTTTGTTAAAACTTGCTCGTTGATTTATAACTTCTTCAACTTCCAAACCAATTATCGTTAATTTATCAAGAATTTCATTTAATGAAATCCCATCTAAATCAATATAATCTTTGAGCCAGTTTAAAGAAATATTCACGATTTACTCCAGAATTAGAATTGAGTTAAAAATCTATTATCATTATCAAAAAATAGGCGGATATCGTTAATTCCGTAACGTAATAAAGCGATTCTTTCCACACCCATTCCAAATGCGTATCCGACATACTTTTCCGAATCAATTCCGACATTTTCCAAAACATTAGGATCAACCATTCCACAACCTAGAATTTCGAGCCATTTCCCCTCTTTACCTTTCGGCTGCCACCAAACATCTACTTCCGCGCTCGGTTCCGTAAACGGGAAATAACTTGCCCGAAAACGGTATTTCACATCTTTTCCGTAAAAGTGTTTCGCGAAGGCTACCAACGTTCCTTTTAATTCGGCAAAAGTAACATCAGTATCTACAAACAATCCTTCAACTTGATGAAACAAGCAATAACTTTTTGCGCTGATCGCTTCATTCCTGTAAACTTTTCCTGGCATTATGGCGCGTATCGGAGGTTTGGAATTTTTCATCAATCGGATTTGAACCGGCGAAGTGTGCGTGCGCATCAAAAAATCATCAGCGACGAAATATGTATCCTGCATATCTCTTGCCGGATGATCAGCAGGAAAATTTAACGCTTCGAAATTGTAATAATCGGATTCCAACTCCGGACCTTCATGAATTGAAAAACCCAAATTTTTGAAAAAAGCTTTTATTTCGAACATTGTCTGGGTAAGAATATGAGTTCTGCCAAGTTTTCTTTCTCTTCCGGGAAGGGTAAAGTCAATATCAGATTTAGATACAGTACTTTTGGCTGAAATTTCTTCCTTTTTCGAATCAAAAAGAGATTGGTATTTATTTTTAAGAACATTTAGGGTTTTGCCGTATTTTGGCTTTTCTTCCTTCGGTAGACTTTTAAATTCTTCGAATAATTCAGAAATTGATCCGTTACGCCCTAAATATTTAACCCGGAACTCCTCCAACTGGTCGGAATTTTCGATTAAATTCAGTTCCTTCTCAAAATGATTTTGGATATCATCGATTTTGTTCTGCATAGTTATAATTTTTCGACAATTTAAAAAAATTCCTCTCCAGCAAAACTTCCTTCGAAATCTACCCGAGAGGATGAAATTAATTCATTACAAACTTAACTACATCCGCAAAAGCTTGAGGATTTTCGGTAGCTAAATTGGCTAAGACTTTTCTATTTATTGTAACGCCTTTTTCATTCATTGCGTGAATTAATTTAGAATAAGTTGTTCCATTAATTCTTGCTGCCGCGTTTATTCGTACAATCCAGATTTGTCTAAAAGTTCTTTTCTTTAACTTTCGATCGTTATAAGCGTGAGTTAAGCCTTTTTCAACATGGTTTTTTGCAATTGTAAAAACGTTACTGCGCGATCCCCAGTAACCTTTCGCCATTTTGAGTATTTTTCTTTTCTTCTTACGCGAAGCAACGTTATTCTTTGTCCTTGGCATCTGTTTTCTCTCCTACTTTTGAATCATAATTTTTACTCTTTTTGCATCAGATTCTGCTACAAGAGTTGCTTTACGCAAATTTCGTTTTGTTTTTGTGCTTTTCTTTGTGAGGATATGAGACTTAAAAGCTTTATTTCTTTTGATTTTGCCGGAACCGGTAACTCTAAAAGTTTTTGCCGCTCCTCTATTGCTTTTCATTTTTGGCATCGCTAATTCCCGTTTATTTAATTAAGTTTTTTTCGGTTTTTCAGGAGCAAGAATCGCATGCATTGTTCTACCTTCAAATCTTGCATGTTGCTCCACTTTAGAACAATCTTCTAATCTTTCAATAAATTTTTTAATAAGCTCCTCGCCGTGCTCCTTGTAAGCCAGTTCCCGTCCTTTAAAAATAACCGAAACTTTTACTTTGTTGCCCTCTTGCAAGAAACCTTCAGCGTGTCTAGCCTTAAAATCAAAATCATGTGTATCCGTGTTAGGATGCAGTCTGATTTCTTTTAACACAGTTACGTGTTGTTTTTTCTTCTGAATTTTTTCTCGCTTTTGCTGCTCATAAACAAATTTTCCGTAATCAATAATTTTACATACGGGTGGTTTTGCGTTTGGAGCAATTTCCACTAAATCAAGATGTGCCTCTTCAGCTTTTCTCAAAGCGGCGCTGACAGTAAAAACACCTAATTGTGTTCCTTTTTCATCAATTACTCTTATTTCAGGATAATTAATCTCTTGATTTACTCTTAGTTTTTGTTTTGCGATGAAAACCTCTCTTAATTGTTAATAATTTTATTTGAAATTTCGTTTTTAATTTCGGCTATAAATTCATCTAAAGCCATTGCCCCTTTATCACCCACTTTATGACGGCGTACCGAAACAGAATTTGAGTCCACTTCTTTTTCGCCGACAATAAGCATATATGGTACTTTTTGAGTTTCCCAATGTCGGATTTTATAACCAATTTTTTCGTTTCGAGTGTCAAATTCAACCCGTATATCAGCATCTTTCAGTGCTTGTTTAATTTTTTCAGCGTAATCGAAGAAATTCTGAGATACCGGAACAATCGCAACTTGGATGGGAGCAAGCCATGTTGGGAAGTCCCCGCCAAAATGTTCAATTAGAATTCCGATAAATCTTTCGAGCGATCCAAAGGGAGCACGATGAATTACCACTGGACGATGTTTTTGACCGTCCGCTCCGGTGTATTCTAAATCAAATCTTTCAGGCATTACATAATCAATCTGAACTGTTCCCAATTGCCATTTTCGTCCGAGCGCATCTTTTACCATAAAATCAATTTTAGGACCGTAGAATGCCGCCTCACCTTCTTCAATTTTGTAGTTCAGCTTCATCAAATCAGCGGCTTCTTTAATTTCTGTTTGAGCTTTGGCCCATAATTCTTTCGCACCACCGTATTTCTCGTCATCCCCATCCCTAAATGATAGCTGGGTAACAAAATCTTCAAATCCAAGGGTTTTGAAAACATATTGGATAAGATCAATAACGCTGCATAATTCATCTTTTAGCTGATCATCTCGAACAAACATGTGAGAATCATCAACAGCAAACGATCTTACACGAGTCACACCATTTAATTCACCGGATTGTTCATATCGATATACAGTGCCGAATTCGGCTAATCTGATTGGTAAATCACGATAACTTCTTGGCTTTGAAGAATAAATTTGAAAATGATGAGGACAGTTCATCGGTTTTAACAAATACTCCTCGTCATCGCCTTCAAATTTGATCGGAGGGAATTGACTATCCTTGTAGTAAGGATAGTGTCCGCTTCTTTT
The DNA here is from genome assembly GCA_021739765.1 of Melioribacteraceae bacterium. Classification (GTDB taxonomy): domain Bacteria; phylum Bacteroidota; class Ignavibacteria; order Ignavibacteriales; family Melioribacteraceae; genus JAIPBD01. Next base: position 36,808 of record JAIPBD010000004.1, on the reverse strand, counting down.
GTATAAGTTTATATTTCCGATATGCGGAGTTACAACCGGTTGATATTCTCTTTTTTTCTGTTCTTCCCTAAGGAAATTCTCAAGAGCTTCTCTTAAAATAGTTCCTTTCGGCAACCAAAGTGGCAATCCCGCGCCAACTTCATGAGTGATGTGAAATAACTCTAATTCTTTTCCAAGTTTACGATGATCACGTTTTTTTGCTTCTTCCAGGCGTTCAAGATAATCCTCGAGCATTTTCTTTTTTGGAAAAGATACACCATAGATCCTTTGCAATTGTTTGTTTTTTTCGTCACCGCGCCAATAAGAACCGGAAACGCTTAACAATTTAAAGTATTTTATTTTACCCGTTGATGGAAGATGAGGACCGGTGCACAAGTCGGTAAAATTACCTTCACCATAAATGCTTATAATTTCATTTTCTTCATCGAAATCGGAAATTAATTCATTTTTATATTCATCCCCGTTAAAAAGAGCCAATGCTTCCTTTTTTGAGAGTTCGCTTCTTTTGAATTGTTCATCACGGTTGGTAATCTCTACCATTTTTTTCTCGATTTTATCGAGATCTTCTAAGGAAAGTTTAGTGTTGATATCAAAATCATAGTAAAAGCCATTATCAATTGCGGGACCAACACCGAATTTTGCTTCGGGGTATAGTTCTTTAATTGCATGCGCCATCAAATGTGATGTTGAATGCCAGTAAGTATGTTGTCCGTATTCATCGTTAAAGGTGAGGATCTCAAGGGAGCTGTCACTTCTAATCGGAGTATTTAAATCTTTCGCAACTCCATTGATTCGAGAGACAAGTGCTTCTTTAGCTAAGCGACCTGATATTGATTCTGCAACCTGTAACGGCGAAGTACCTACTTCATACTCTCTTGTCGAGCCGTCAGGTAATGTTATAATCATAATATGTATTTGCGTAATTAATTTAGGAGCGCCCTCCTTTTATAAATCACTTCTATAATAAGATAAAGTGTAAAATCTGCGTTTTCCCACTTTATCTCTCTACTTGACTAGTGGGTTCTAGAGGATTCGAACCTCTGACCTTCTGCACGTCAAGCAGACGCTCTAACCAACTGAGCTAAGAACCCTTTTCAAGATAAAAGGAAAAAGATCAAAGCTAAAAGGAAGAATTTCTATTCTAAATTAATCTTGTAATTCAAGTATCTAAAACAATATTTAACCGATATAGATTCTCAAATCAAAGTAATAAATGAATACTTCAGTTCTGCTTTCACCCTTTATCTTTACACTTTCTACTTGTTGTGGTACCGAGGGCCGGGCTCGAACCGGCACGGGAGAAACCTCCCACAGGATTTTAAGTCCTGTGCGTCTACCAATTCCGCCACCCCGGCATCAATTGAAAGTCTACAACATTTCAAAAAGAATAACAAAATTAAGCTAATATTCAAGATTATGCAATCAAATTCTAACTGTTAAACCGAAAATCGAGTCAAAATATTATGGATTAATTTGCTCTTTTCACCATAATCTGTCTTAAGTAGCCGGATTTGATTTTAATTTTTTGGCTTCGTGTCGCAATTCTAATTCTTTACGAATCTCCCTTGATCTTTCCTCAGTAATCTTGAAGAAATAAACAGCGAGAATTGAGATCGCAGCAGCTACAACGGGAATCGCAACGTCAAAAAATATCATCATATCGAATGTTGCTGAAGTTTGAGCTCCGCCTAATTCGACATCAAATCCGGTTGCGTTGAGCAAGTAACCGGACAATGCAAACGCAAGCGCCATACCTAATTTAACCATCCACCAATAAATTGAACCAAACATTCCCTCCCGCCGTTCTCCGGTTTCAAGTTCATCCAAATCACAAACATCCGCAATCATAGAACCCATAAGAGTAAATAATCCTCCCATTCCTATTGCGATCAATGGTGCCGGTAAAAGTACTTTCCAGGGCACCATTGGATCATAACAGACCCATTTCAACAAACTTCCGAGCAATGTCGCGAATGTTGCCAGCATAAAAGTTCTACGTTTGCCGAGACGCTCAGAAATCCACGCAACAGCGGCAATCGCAGCAAGTGTGGAAGCGGTATTGATCGTCCCAAACAATCCCATATATCTCGCACCCATATCCTGATCTCCACCAGAGACATAGAATATCGTGATGTATGAACTAAACGCACCGACCAGCATGATTGAGTTAAAAAGAAAAAATGTGCCGATGCACAATTTCAAAAAGTCTTTTCTTTTTAATGTTATTACAAGTCCTTTAAAGAATTCAACAATATTCTCTTTGAGTCCAACCCACAAACTTACTTTTTCGTGTTTTTCATCGGCAGAAGGAACGAATTTTTCTTTACAAAAAATTGCCGGCATTATTCCGACAACCGCCGCAAAAATCCCTATCATAATGGCAAGTCCGCGCGCGCCTTCGACTGAGTTATCGAAAAACGTATCATTTTCCATGAAGGCATAAAACCATGGGAGTGTGATCCAGGCAAATTGCCCCATAAAATTCATAACCGCCATCAAACGAGTTCGTTCATGATAATCGTTTGTTAATTCATAACCCAGAGCCACCCAGGGAGTAGCAAAAATTGTATAAAAAAGATAAAAGATTATCGAACCGATTAAGAAAAACCAGAAATAAAACATTTCGGAATTGCCGGCTGGCAATTGCCACATCAACGCGAAAACTAATCCTACGCCAATTGCTCCGATAAAAATATACGGGCGACGACGGCCAAACCGAGATCTTGTTTTATCTGAAATAAATCCCATGATAGGGTCGGTGAGCGCGTCGGTAAAACGCGGTATGGCTTGCAAGGTTCCGACTAACGCCGGATTGATTCCTAATCCGACATTTAGCACAATTGACATGAAACCAATAGCACTTCCCAGCAAATTATTAACAATCGAGCCCAGACCGTAAGCAAATTTTTGCCCGTTGGAGATCCTATCTTTTGATGATATTGTTGTACCTTTCGAAGAACTCAACCACACCTCCGCAAATTTGTCAGAACAATTAAGTTAAAATTGATAATAGCGTGTGCAATATAATTATTGTTGAGTTTTTTTCACCAATAGAATTCCGGGAAAATTATCAATATTTCGTCCATAATTTTACTGATTCTATATTAAAGTTTAAATCAAACGAAAAAAATCATAGCTCAGTTCAATCGAATTTCATTCTCATCAAAAAAGAATATTTTTTCTAAGTCGAGATGAAGTTTGAGCATTTCATCAACTTCAATTTTAGTAGCTGAATCCACCCTCGCGATTAGCTGAGTATCTTTAATCGAGAAATATAAAAAAGTCTCGTTGCCGAGTGGTTCAACCACCTCAATTTTTGCATTAATGTAACTTCCATTTCCAGTAAATTGATTTGAGTCAACCTTGAAGTCTTCGGGTCGAATTCCCATAACGATCTTTTCATTTAAATGATTACTTAAAAAATCGAAACTTTTTCCGGAAAGTGATATTGAAGAATTATCTTCTGCTTGGAATGATAGCCCGTCTTTATTTATAAGATTCCCGTCAATAAAATTCATAGAAGGACTTCCGATAAAACCGGCGACAAATTTATTTACCGGATTGTTGTACAAATTTAACGGAGCTCCAATCTGTTGGACTTCCCCGTCTTTCATAATTACAATTTTGTTCCCCATCGTCATTGCTTCTGTCTGGTCATGGGTTACATAGATTATTGTTGCTTTAAGTTTTTTATGCAGTTTGGATATTTCCGTTCTCATTTGGACTCTGAGTTTTGCGTCAAGATTGCTCAATGGTTCATCAAACAGAAATACTTTTGGTTTTCTGACGATTGCGCGACCTACCGCTACTCTTTGTCTTTGTCCGCCTGATAATTCTTTTGGTTTTCTGTTCAAAAATTTCTCCAGACCCAGTATTTTCGCAGCATCATTTACTCTTTCGGTTATTTCATTTTTGGGATATTTCCTCAGTTTTAAGCCAAAAGCCATATTTTCATAAACAGTCATATGTGGATACAAGGCATAATTCTGGAAGACCATCGCAATATCCCGGTCTTTTGGAGGCTGATCGTTTACAACAACCCCATCGATAAGAATTTCCCCTTCGGTCACTTCCTCTAAACCGGCGATCATGCGCAAAGTTGTTGATTTTCCGCACCCGGATGGTCCTACCAGCACAACAAAATCGTGATCATCGACATGAATGTTTACATCTTTAACAACCTTGGTAGCTCCGTCATAAATCTTCGCGATATTTCTTAATTCAACTTTGGACATATTTTACCTGCCTATTCATTCTTAAAATTCAAAATAACTTCTGTGAATTGCAAATTCTGTTTTGTTGAGAATTTAATTCGATGAGTTTTGTTTTCACTTAGATTAGTTGAAAAGCTCGTTTTGTTTTTGCCATCGATAAATATTTCGGAAATCTCAATCGGACTTACAACTTCACAATTGAGTTCGTTTCCGAGAAATGATTCAATCCTAAAACTGAGTTGTTTCTTTTCTTGAGAATATTGAGTCTGACTAAGTTTTCCGTTTATTTTATTAATCATCGGAGTTTGGAGAGAACCCATTTTGATTTCTATTTTTTCCGGTTCGGGATAATCATCAGGAATAACAAGTGTCGGAAGCTGCTTTCCGTTAAAATTTATGGAAGATACATCTTCACCATTTCCGGAAATAGTAACCGGGACCAACTCACCTTTAATCGTCAATTGGAAATTAATATTGCCTAAATCATCAGGCAGAAATGGTTTAAATGAAACATTCCACTGGTTTTCGACCACTCCGAACAGATTATAAAGAGAATAAAGATACCATCCGCCAGCCCAAAGAAATTGGGGTTTGTCAATTTTGCCGTAAACTTCGAGATTTGATTTATCACTTATTCTATATTCATACATTGCAGGCTGACCGTTAGGACTATTAATAATTCCATCCATAGTCATAATATTATTTATAAAAGAATATGCCGCGTCATTTTGTCCGGTGCTAATTAAGCCAAGAGTGTACCACGCATTTCCATGCTGCCACACTCCTCCGTTTGCATAGTAGAATGGAGGTCCAACCTCATTACCCTGAAATTTTAAGAAATCTTTGAGCAGATGAAAATCCATGGGATATACATTATAAATACCAAGATTTTTATCGAGTAAATTGAGGGTTGCGGAATTAATTAACTTTTCATTTTTTTCTGAATTCAAAAAACCGAAATGTGAGGCTAAGAGCGAACCAATATAATAATGCTGATCCTGACTGCCATCTTCGTAATAATTGATCAGATAATTCAACTCATCGCTCCACAAAACATTGATAAGCTGCTCATTCATCCTGTTTGACAGACTATCGAAATAAATCATCCTATCAACATTTTTTTGAAGAGTAGTTGATATATATACATATTCTTTAAAAGCCTTAATCGCCATAACAGTCATAAATGTTCTCGGTCCGTAGCTTGTCCCAATATCCCATCCGTCCGGTCTGGCTGCCCACATAAGGTCATCCGGCTGCTTTTTATTCAACGTTATATTTATACTTTGGTTTATTATCGGATACAGGCTTTCGAGGGTTTCCAGATCCCCGGAATGGCGCAGATACTTTCCGCAAAGTATTAAAAACCAAAGATGATTCCAGCTATCCTTTTCCGAAAATTCCGTGGCATAGGATGAGTCTTTCCAATAATAAGCATGAGGAAGCACATCACCCGGACTTTTATGTTTCGCTAAAAACAACAAATTATTTTTTACCCTTTCCAAATCATAAAAGACAACAGCCAAATCCGTAACAAGAACATCATGTGTGAAATAAAAATTATACTCGGCGGGACATGGCATTGGGACAAGTTCATTATCCAGATAATGGCGGTTGGACGAGATAACAGCTTTCGCCCAAAGAGTTGTAAAATCTAATTTCTCGCTGCCGGTTGTAAATAAACTTGTTTTGAAGCTTTGGGTTAATATCTGGGATTCGTAATTCTTCACTTCATCTTTATAATTTTTGATCAGATGATTTGTGATTGATTCAAATTCTTCACGAGTTGTAGACCCAATAATTTGTTCGACTATAAAACTCTCACCCGGTTTTAATAATTTTTCATAATTAAATTTTGCTGAGTGAAGATTTCCAATGGGGTCGATTGGTTTTTCAGCCGTGTTTAGAATAAATAACTGAGCAAATTTTGTTTCAATATTACTGAAAGAATATTTATACGCGGTATTAGAATTAAACAGGGAAAAAGAATCCGCAGTAATTGTATTATAGGTATGACATGTTTTTAATACGGTGGTTAAATCAGTTTCAAATTCAAATGTTGCTGAATTTTCTGTTTTGTTTTCAATTTTATATTTTATTACGAAAGCCGGGGAATTTTTGCAAAACTCATAAGTAATCTCGACTTTCTTTTCTTCGTCTGCTTTAGAAAAACTTACACGGTATGGAGTAAGATTATATTTCCATATCTCATTACCCAACTCTTCATATTCGCCATTATTTACTTTTAGTCTAATATTCAGAATGTGGGTTGTATCTCTGTACCAATAATCCGTGCTGTTATCAATACTGTTGGCTACCGGATAGTAAAGACTTATTCTTTGTAAAAGAGGTGATGAATGATGAAACTCTAACCCGGCATACGGTCCTCCGACTTCAATTTGAGAATCGCCGAAAAAGTTGACTGAAAGTTTTTCTCTCAATTCCAGAATTTCAGAATCATTTAGAATTTGCCCGGAGGAAACGGTCATGATAAAAAATAATAATATTGATAATAGTTTTTTCATAATTCAGATTTTATAATCTTTTTATTTTATAATGGCAAATTTCCCAATTTTCTCTCCGATTCCAGGCGCCTCAACGTGATAAACATATACTCCATACGCGATGTCCATTCCGTCTCTTGAAACCAAATTCCAACTTTGCTGTCCATCGGCAACGCTGCTTGAATATTCGATTGTATCGACAAGTTTACCGCTCAGGGTGTAAATCCGGATTGTACATTCGCTTGGTAAATGCATAAAATATATTCGCCGATCGCCTCTGCCCACTGATGTTGAGTATGGTTCCCAAGATGCCGCACCGGCATAAGGATTCGGCACGACTTCAATTTTATCGATTTCGGATATTGCTTTGGTTTTACTGAAACTTTGTCCACTCGAAGTGAATTCAAAGAATTCTTTGTTTCTGAAAGTTTTGTTTGTGACAATTTTATAAATATCGCCAATCTGTGGAGGTCGCCGTTCATCTTCGGAAATCGTTGTATCCTTAAACAAGGACAATGACCAACTTATTCTCACATCGGCAAATGAATTAGCTTTCTTACCGAGTGAATCGCCAACTACAAAAAACAGCGCATCGCCGTCATTAAAAAGTTGATCTTTATTCTCATCACGAAATATGAATTGAAAATCGTCAATCCCCTCGGTTAAATTTCTTACGATAATATTGGATTGAATCGGTTTACTAAATCCGCTCGCCGGAAATGATATTGTCCCTTCTCCCGGGTCCACAATTTCAATTTCAAAATCGGCGGGATAATTAATTCTCTTTCCATTATAGGCAGCTTGAAATCGCGAATCAAAACCAGGCTGAACTATGTAGTTACTATTCCCAATTTTCCATGATGATTTATTAAAATCGATTGAAACCGCGGTATCACTTTTTATGTCTACAGTCATGCCGTGAATAACAGGCGTTTGTGTTTCTACGCTTTCAATACGACGACCGGTAAGTAAAGTATCCTGAGAACTAACATTAACCATTCGATAATATGGATGTGACGCGTTACTGTATCTTGAATCTTCATAAAATTCAATTCTGTAGGTATTTTCACTTTTAACCGAATCAGGATTGAGTATTGAGATCGAAATTGTACCCGTGCCCGGACCGGTAGCTTCAAACCCATATATTTCAGGAGGAATATAACCGGCAGCCGGCGCTCTCGGCGTAACAACCGCTGTATTTATATCCGGAGTTACATTGCCATTTATATCAACCTTCAAAATCGTTGTTGTTTCGGAAGGAGGAATCCCCTCTTTTTTCCCTTCGACGGTAATCGTATTATAACCTCTATCATACGAGGTAACCGCGTAATAATATGTTTGACCATTTTGAACAGTAGAATCGATAAATGAATGCTTTAACCCGGAATCGTCACCCAGATAAAAAAGTGCTCCGTTTACGTCAATCGGGTGAAGACCGGTGACACCGTCAACTACATCAAATTGAGCAATCGGTTCTCTGAATGTGGATTTACCAAACGCATCTGTGATAGTTTTATTTTCCAAAAAATTAGATTCAGTTGAACGGTAAATCCTATATCCTTCGAAATTTATTCTTTGATAGAATGCATCAAATGTCTTTTCGGCCCTGTCATCCCAGTAGAGAGTGACTTTTCCATCACCCGGGATTGCTGTGATAATTGGTTTTTCAGGTGGTTTGGCAAATCGATAATTTGCATTATAGATTTGCTGAACGGTTTTCTTTCTGCGGAACAAATCGGATTCGGATATACCAAAAATAAGTGCCATTGAAAACCTTTCTGTTTCCCCGGTTTCTTCCGCTTTGCCTGTCTCCAATGAATAAGTATTTCTTCCATTCATGCTAAATAAATAGCTTGAGAAATAATTAGCGAGATTGACACCGGTTAATTCTTGTCCATGTGGTTCGGGCAATCCGGAAAGTACGGTCCAATTAGATTCATCTCTGTTCAACTCGTATGTATGAACGGAAAAAATAGAAAATCCCGTTAACCCAAGTTGATCCGATTCATCTTTATCAAGTATGCCAAAATTTGGTTCTCCTTGATCAGGTTTCCCATTTACCTCTGTGCCATCAAAATCCGGTCCCGGGTAATCATCATCGAAAGGCCCTAATCCATCACTACCAACATCGTCATTCACCGGTTCAGCTGAATCCCATTTGCCGTTACCGTTCGCATCGAGGTATGTGCGCCAATTTGCATTTTCGTCCGCATCCCAATGTGGTTTCCACGAGTAACCATAAAATGTTTGAAATTTTGTCGTGTCCCGACTTGCATCAAGTAAAAATGGATCTTGATCAGGATCATCAATAAAATTAAGCGGAGTATTATCCCGTTTCTCATCCGTCAGTCCGTCCTTATCATTATCTCTTCTATCATCAGGTATTCCGGGACTTTCGAGAAAGGCATAACCCGCAAGACCAACAGGTCCCCAGTTTCCGGGACTTCCATACGGCTGAACAGACCATGCATAAGAAATGTCGAGCAGTTCACTATAATCACCGTTATTATCATTCGCACCGCCGATACCCCAATCCACATATTGAGCAAATAAGGTTTTTTCGTAATCATATGTCCCGACGTTAGTAATCTCATAGTACCAGAAAATAACATCCGTAGCCAAAATATTAGACCATTGGAATCCTCTGGTTTTTACTTGCATACCAAGACCACCTCTTGTCAAATCGCCCTGGTCAGGATAAAAACTATATTTATCCAAATATTCTCTATCTTCATTATCATCAAACACGAAATATGTTTCCAGGTCGGCATTCTTCACACCTTTACCAAAATATCCATTCCAATATCCGTCCCAATCGGATGGTCGATCCGGCCAGTGCTCAGGCCATGTTTTTTGATTTGTAAAATCATCATCACTTCTTGCCGGACTGGAACCAAAAGGATTAGCATAATTTGGTAGCGGCCACCATCCGTAAGTAATTCCGGTCGAGGGATTGTAACGGGTGAACTCATAATAGTTTGTTTCGAGCGGGTGAATTTTATTACCATTTATTCCTTCAGCTTCAGCTTGAACAATTATTGCCACACCATCAAGATAGGTGTGAACAGTTCCTTTAGGCCAAACACCGCTTCTGTTTTTTTCGTTTAAGTAATCACCAACTTCACCAAAATTGTAGTAGACCGTGCCAACCAAATTTCCATCCATAAAACCTTTTTTTGTGTTGTTATGGTTTCCTTTATTATTATCAACAATTGTCTGAGAGAATCCGGTTGTACTCAACAGAATTACGAATAACGTCAGAATCAGTTTTGTATTTAACAATTTATTTGAGTTCATTTCGCTCTTCTTCTAAAATTTAATTTCAATTATGTCTTCTGAAGTTGAATTATGTTTAAATTCTATCTGAATTCTAAATAAATCGTTATCGAGTTCCACGGACATGAAATCCGTACTCGTTACCGAGTTTAATTGAATGCTTTTAGGTTCCCAAGGGGATATAATTTCCGTTCTATTTTCATGTCCGGAGAATGCAGACAACTTTATTAATAATTTATCATTGGATAATTCGGCAGAATTGAGAATTGAATTTGAAGCAGTTACGATTGGTGATTTTGTCTCGCCCAAATTGATTTGAACTTTCTCTATTTTTTCTAATTCGGACGGATAAACAAGTGAGGGATAGATTACACCGTCATAATAAACTGATCCAACTTCTTCTCCGCTTCCGGAAACTTCAACATCGGTTTTGTTTCCGGCGATGTACAATGTACCGGTTATGGTATTGGTTCCTTTAGGAAGGTAAGGATCGAAGGTTATGTTCCATGTATCATTGTTAATAAAGAGCAAGTTATAAAGACAATTGAGATACCACGCGCCCGCCCACATAAACTGTGGTTTATCTACTTTGCCGTATTCAGCGGAATTGCTTTTATTTCCGTTTCTAACTTCGTACATAGCAGGCTGACCATTAGGTCCGTTAATTAACCCATCCAAAGTCATAACATTCTTAATAAAATTTAATGCTTCATCTTTCTGACCATTCCGAATTAAGGCCAGTGTATACCAAGCATTACCTTGAGGCCAGATGCCACCGTTAAAATAATAATAGACATCTCCCGCTTCGTTTCCCGAAAATTTTAGGTAATCACCAAGTGTATGAAAATCCATTGGAAATGCGTTATATATTCCAACTTTTTCATCCACCATATTTTTTTTAGCAGTGGTTAGTAACTCTGTAGTTTTTTGATGATCAAGCATACCCATGTAAGCAGGGACAAGAGAACCAATATAATAATGAGGATCTAATTTGCCGGATTCATAATAATTCATTAAGAATTTATACTCATCACTCCATAATTTTTGAATCATATTATCTTTTAACCCGGTCGCTAATTTTTCATACTTGCCGAGTTCGTCAATGTTCAATCCTAATTTTGTGGAAATGAAAATGTAATCTTCAATTGTCCTTGCCGCTAAAGCTGTCATATAAACTTTCGGACCGTAAAGTTTGCCGATATCCCACCAATCCGGTCTGAACGACCACATTAAACTATCGTCCCCAATAGTTAATAAAGCTGTTTCTATACTCTTTGATAAATAGGGATATAATTTCTCAACAAATGATTTATCATCGGAATGGCGCAGATAACTTGCCGCGACAATATTTATCCAGAAATTATTCCAGTTATCATGATCCGCAAATTCTGTTCTATATTCGGTATCCTTCCAGTAGTAAGCGTGAGGAATTACATGATCTTCATTCGCGAGGGAGATAATAAATTCTAAATCATTTTTCACTCGCTCCAAATCGTAATTAACTACGGCTAAATCTGTGACGAGCACATCATGAGTGAAGTAAAAATTATACTCCGCTTGAGCCGGCATCGGCGCTATGTTTGAGTCTATATAATGATTATTTGTCGCTAAAACTCCCAATGCCCAATCGGTTGTAAAGTCGAAATTTGGATCGCCGGTTTTTATTACTTCCCTCTTAACCGAGTTCGTCAAAACATATTCTTTATAATCCTCGATTTCTTTTTTATAATTTTCACTTAGATAACTGATTACTTCATCTGCTTCATCAATTTTGACCGAACCGATAAGCTGAATAATATTTAAACTCTCTCCGGGTTTTAATTCTTTTTTATATATGAAGGATGTTGTGGGCTTAGACTTATTATCATTTAAAAAAGGTTGTTCCGAATTCAACCACTCGTGTGAAGCACTTTTAAAAGTGTTGTTGTTGTAATTAGCTGCTGATAATGTTGGTTCATCACCAACATTATTGAAGAATATTTGCGAGTGTCCGGCTTCGACAGTATCATAAGTTACAGTTACCAACCTCCCGTTTTCTCCAATTTTCGTTTTTCCGTTGTCTATTAAATTGTAAGTATGGCTTGTACGAATTACAGCTTCGTAACTGAGAAATAGTTCATAAGACTTTATTGAGTCACTGTTATTTGTCAGGCTAAACTTAGAAACCATTGCTGGTCTGGATATACAGAATTCATATTTAATTGAAATACCGGTGTTCTCAATTTCTTTTTGAAATTCAACATCGTATGGTGATTGAATAACTTTCCAAGGTTCGTTTTCGAGCATGAATTTTTCTTGAGTTCCAACCTTCATTCCCATCGACATAATTCTGTAATTTTCTCTTTTCCAATAGTCCTGACTTATATCAATGCTATTTGCAACGGGGTAGTAAAAACTAATTCGGTTAATCATCGGAAAACTTTTGTGTATTTCAATCCCGACGAACGGTCCCCCGACTTCAATCTGCCCAACTTCATAATCTGATTCTATCTGTAATAAATCATTCCCTTGTGAATATAAGTTCGCGCTACTAATCAGAATGATTATAAAGAGAGCTATTATTTTTCTATTCATTTTATTTCTCAAGATATTTTTCAATTTTATAATTCAATAACACGTGTTTATAAACATTTAAAACGCATCCGATGCTTTAACTTTTCTCGTTAACCCACGACTTAAGTCTGGGTTAACAATTGCATGATTAATTAAGCAATGCCGCTTTTTTTACATCGATATAATTACCGGCTTTCATTCTAATGAAATAAATACCTGAAGGAACTTTAGTACCAATTAGATTTAAACCATCCCATTTTAACCAATATGAACCGGCCGGTTTCTCTTCATTTAAAAGCGTAATAACTTTTTGTCCGAGTAAGTTGTAAATATCAATTTCGACAAATGTGGATTTATGTATCTGGTAGCTGATATTAGTCTGACTATTAAACGGGTTAGGATAATTTTGGTAAAGTGAAGTTCTATCCGGAAGTACTTTGTGTCCATCTTCGTTCAAATCGGTCGATAAATCATAAAACTTTTCGATTTCCGAAAGCGGAAGGGCGTAATCGTAAATTCGTATTTCATCAAGTTTCCCATTGAAGTTATAATTGTTATCACCGGGAACTGACTGCCCGAGAGTTAAATCAACATTCGAAGTATTAAGATTTCCACCCCAATTACTGAACGCGTCAAGTTTACCATCGATATACAACTCTAAATCCGTTCCCGAGTATAAAGCTGTGATATTGTACCACTTGTTAAGTTCAACATTATTCTCTGAATCGAGATCGACAATTCCGTTCGTAGTGTTTACTGTCCATCTAATTTTTTGATTCGAAATGGAGACTTTCCATCTTTTTTCCCAATTCCCGTGTGAAATGGGATATTGTTCGCGGTCATAAAACTTTCGAATCAGTATCCAAAAATTCACGCTGATGGCTTGGGGGAAATTAAGAATACTCGAATTTGTGATTCTAACATTGTCGTTAATTCCATCGAAAACTAATGCGGAGGATGAGACCGCGAATCTATCCGTGGAAAAAGCGGCTCCCGAAATTGTAACCGGATTTTGATTCGAACTTTCATCGGAAACTGTTCCGCTGAAAGGTAAATATGCAATCAAATTTCCGGTTTGAGTTTCGGACAAATCTCTCACGGAAATCGTGATGCTATCTGTCGCCGTTAGATTTTTAGAATCGGAGACAATACAACTTACCGTATAATTTCCGGGTTCAATTGGAGCCGTCCATACGATTTCATTCCCTGTGCCCTCAATTGATCCAAACGCGCTGTTCCATAAATAGTTGAGCTGATCATCTTCGTTATCGTTTGCAAAACATTCGATAATCGTCTGTTCACCGAGATCTATTTTTCGTGGTTCCGCCGTCATTTTCAAAATTGTAGGTTCTGTATTAATTTCATCGAGTACCTGAATATTTATTTTCGAAGAATCTGATAATCCGTTTTTATCGTTCACAACAACTGAGATTTCAAATTCTCCGATTTCATCCGGCGCAATCCAATTAATTTGACTGCCGGTTAATTGTAATTCTCCAAACTCACTTTTCCAGATATATTCCAACTCATCGTTTTCTCTATCAACAGCCGTGCAGTAAACTTTTACTGTGTCATTTTTTAAAACCGTTAACATTTCTGCGGCTAAACTTTTTATTCTTGGTGGATAGTTTGCAACTGATTGCCCCGACATATAATCGACAACTACATCATTAACTAATAATTTATCGTACTCATACTTCACATTTCCACCATTCGGAGTAACAACAACTACATAAGCTTTTTTGGCTGGAATTGTTAATTGAATGTTTCCCGAAACTCCGTTCATTAAAAAACCATTAGTTGTTGTTTCGTAAATATCACTGCTGCTTGAACCAATATTTATTGAAACGGAATGATTTGCTTCATGAGGATTATAAATCATGTAAGTAGGATAAGCCTCATCTCTAAAGAAATCTGTTTTTAATAAATCTAATTTTAGAATACCGTCAACATCGGTTGTGTCAATTATACCGCCGAATATTCCCACATGAGATGAGGCGTAAAGCGCAAGATTAGTCTTTCCCCATCCGCCGTTGATCGCGTCCCCGGTCGCATAAGGGGAAGCCGCAAATTGAGTCTGGCGCATCGCCTCGTGCCCGAGGTATGAATTTGTATCATGTACATACGCCCATTCTTCACTGTCTTGCTTATGCGCCGGCAAGTAGTTTGAATAAAATAATCTCGAAGCATTCGCGGCGTTCAACATCCATTTTCCAAGGGCGTCGGCAAAACGGTCATCATATCGAAGCAGCGGAAGTAGAGCGCCGGCTTGTTCAAAAGTGTTCATCAGGAAGGGATAATCATTGCTTCCATTTACTTCACCAATCAATCCCGAAACATCGAGTCCACCCCAAGTCCCCACAATTGCACCCCAATCGCGCAGCGGTCCGACATTAAAAGTCCAGTTGAGCATTTTTTCAATATTGTAATCTGTCCCTAATTCGGCATTCATTTTCGCCGCGATATAAATTCCGTAAGGAAGTTGTAATTCATAAGAAGGATTTGTCGGATAATTATTTAAAAACTCCATCGACCATTCAGCGCCTATTTTATATTTCTCTTCCCCTGTTTCTTTATAAGCGTTATATAATAGCCAGGCAATTGCTCCGGCAGCTTCCGGCTCTTTTACACTACCAATGTGAGGAGTCATAGTGGCAAGATCCCAACCTCTGTAATCCATATTTGGAATATTCCAAGGAGTCGAACTCCCTTTCATGGCCTCCACAGCTAACAACCACTGATTTGCGACGCTTCTTAATTGAAAATCAAAATCGTCTGTGTTTGGATACAAGTCATAAAGTTGATAGAAAAATACATTCGGCATAGTTTCATACCACCAATCGTCATAGGTGTCATCAACCGGATGATTTTTATAGACGTTTTGTTCGGGACGATTATTAAAATATTCGCGGCACATTCGTACCCAGTTGTAACCATTCTGGTTGCTTTTATCAATTCCGACCAAGGTTGCACCGATAACAGCAGGTAACACGTTTATAGCTTCTCCAGATGTAGGTGAGGTTGTACCGACAACTGTGTGTAAACCGAAACTTTGATCACCGGGATAATTAACCGTGTTATTTCTGAAAAAAAGAAGCGGGAGGTATTGACCTTCAGCATCTAAATTAAACACAAATTCATCGTAGCCTTTTGTAACTTCTTCCCAGTCACGCATTAAATACGGATTTGGGAAATCGGGCATTTTATCGATAGGATTGATGTTAATTTGTTGAGCGAAAAGATTAAGAGTGGAAAATAATATTAAACTAATAATAGTTAGTTTTCCAGCATATTTACATGCCATTAGTTTCAGATTTTTAAGCATTAGAATTCTCCTTTCACCACGAATAATAATGGGGCGCAATTCCGGCCGGTGGGAAAATCTGATCAATTTTTTCTAAGTGGTTTTCATCAAAACTTATCTCCAATGCACGGATTGATTTTTTTAGCTGCTCAACATTTCTTGGGCCGATTATTGGTGAAGTAACAACTTTTTGATGTAGAAGCCAAGCAAGTGCTGATTCTCCGGGGTCTTCATTAATCTCAGCGCAGAACTTTTCCCACTGCTCGATTTGTACTTTGTTCTGAACAAACTTGTCTTTTATTTCGTTTGTGTTTCTTCTTCCCTCTTTCCTTTTTTTAATAACGCCACCAAGTAATCCTCCTTCCAGCGGACTCCATGGAATAATACCAATCCCATAATATTCGCAAGCGGGAATCACCTCTCGTTCTATTTTTCTGTTGAACAAATTATATTTGCTCTGCTCGCTCACTAATCCAAACATATCCCTTTTATTTGCCCTCTCACTTGCTGTTGCGAGATCCCAACCGGCGAAGTTACTGCTTCCGGCATAAGTGATTTTCCCTTCGGTAATCAGTTGCTCGAAAGCTTGCCATATCTCCTCCCAAGGTGTTGTCCGATCTACATGATGAATTTGGTAAAGATCAATATGATCCGTTTTTAATCTTTTCAAACTATTTTCGCAAGCTCTTTTAATATGGTAAGCAGAAAGCAAGTTTTCATTCGGGAGATTGCCCATCGGATTATGAACTTTTGTGGCGAGTACAATTTTATCCCTTTGGGATTTGTTTCCGGTCAGCCATTGGCCAATTATATTTTCTGTAATTCCTTCTCCAAATTTTCCACCATAAACATTGGCGGTATCAATAAAATTTATCCCAAGATTAACAGCTTCATCCATTATGTTAAAGCTTTCTTTTTTTGGTGTTACTTCTCCGAAGTTCATTGTACCAAGACAAAGTCTGCTAACTTTTAATCCGCTTCTTCCCAAATTTTTGTAAATCAATGAAGCCCTCCACTGATAATTTTTATGTCAAATATTTATTCAAGGTAAAAATCTTGATGTCATCTTCCTTCAAGTTCATCACATTGCCGGTAAGCTTTATTTTCTTTGATTCACCCGGCAAAAGGACAAATCCCCTATCTTCGAATTCAATTCCTTTCGAATACAAATCGACAAATAAAGCAGCTTTCGGCGATGAAATAACTATCGTTTTAGTATTGTCAGAACCTTTAATCTCTATCGAAGGAGTTACTTTAACTATATTATAATGTTTCCATTTCTTGACGGCGAAGTAATTTGTATTAACAAGATCATTAGTTGTTGAGTGCAGTCGTGATATTAACAAACTGTTATCATCTGAAATAATTTCACTCTTTGGTATTTTGAGAATCATTTTTGTCTGATTTGGCTCAAGTGTCACTTTTTCGTTTATCTTATTGAATGTTTTGTTTTCCGTTGTGTCGATTTGTATCAATTCAACATTTCCGGAAAATTCAGACACGCTTTGGTTTTGTATTCTGACTTCAATTGTGTCATCAAATTCAGCAAAGTAAACAAGCTGCGGAGTGAATATATTTTTCACAAAGTGATAAGCCATTTTGGGTTTAAGGTCCGAATCAACAATTGCCCAGCTTGTTACGGGCCAGCAATCATTTAATTGCCAAATAATGCTGCCGTTTGAGCGTCCATTTGTCCGCCAATGCTCTAAACATGTTTTAAGCGCAAAAGCTTGATTTAACTGAGCGAGATAGAGATAATCATCCCATTTGGCTGTGACAGGCAAATGAGCCGATAAAAATTTTGCAACCCTTTCCGGTCCTTCAACTTGTTTGTTATGAAATTCAAATATTCTATCGTGAACTTTTCTGTGTTCGTTCGGTATTACTTTTTCTAAAGTTTCTTTATTCGCCGGTCCTTGAAAACCAAACTCGCTTACAAACAAACTTTTGTCATTTTTTACTTCCTGGTAATCGACCCACATACTCCATATTCGCCATTGATGTGTATTGCCGGAGTTGGGTGAATTCGGGTCCTCATCTGATCCAAATGGCGATGATGGATGATACGCACGATGCGGATCCAGCTTATTAAGAATGGACGGGATGACGGAATGGTAGATTTTATAACCCGGCATCTTTTTGTAATTCTTATCATATTTTTGATACCAAATCCACTCGTTCTCATTATTACCACACCACAAAGCTATTGAAGGGTGATACTGCAGTCTTAAAACATTTTGTTCAACTTCTTCTTCAATATTTTTGATAAATTTTTTCTGTTCGGGATAAGCGCCGCAGGCAAACATAAAGTCCTGCCAAACCAAAAGACCTAACTCGTCGCAGAGTTGATAAAAATAATCATCCTCGTAAATTCCTCCACCCCAAACCCTAATAATATTCATGTTCGCGGATTTTGCGCCACCGATCAGTTTTGAATATTTCGATTTATCCACCCTGGGTAAAAATGAATCAGCCGGAATCCAATTAACACCTTTTGCGAATATGTCCCTTCCGTTTACTCTAAGTTTGAAGGTATTTTTCTTTTTTTCGGAAGTGATAAGTTCGATAGTTCTGATTCCGACTTTTTTTTCAGCTGATGTTATTTCATTTCCGTCGCCGTCTAGTACCATAAGTTTTACGACATGTAAATTTTGTTCGCCTTCACCATTCGGCCACCACAACTTGGGATTATTTAGAGTAAAAACTATCTCGGATTTCGTGCTGCCTGTTATTTTTACTTTTTTGCTTTTTCCGCCTAATTCAACAACTAATAATTTTTTAGTGCTGTCACTACACTTCAAATCAAGATTTACTTTTACTTTTGCTTTCGATTTTGAAAGATTAGTTGTGCTGAACTGAATAGAATTTATTTCAACCGGATTTTCCTCTTTAATATAAACTTCACGCCATATTCCTGATGTCGGGAATGATGGACCCCAATCCCAACCAAACGAATATTGAGCTTTACGGATATATACTCGATACGAGTTCAGCTCAACCGGTAACTTTCCATGCTTGTTTTCTTGCTCAATTGCAAAATTTACCGGTGAGTGAAAATAAATTTTTAATTCGTTTTCGCCGTCTTTTACGAATTTCTTGATACTAATTTTGTAAGACAAAAACATATTTTGTGTCGAAGCAATTTTCTTATCGTTGAGATAAATATCCGAAATTGTATCGAGTCCTTCAAAAACAAGATTATAGTTTTTCTTCTTTTCGGGGTGGAAATCAAAAGAGGTTTTATAAACCCAATCTTGTTTGGAAATCCATTCAAGGTTTGTTTCATTATCACTGTAGAATGGATCATTAATCAATTTATTATTTAACAAATCTGTGTGAACAGTTCCGGGAACAGAGGCTGAATACCACTTCGACGAGTTTATTCCTTCGAGCGGGATTGTTTCATTTTGTTCTGAATGTTCAGATATGGAAAACACCCAGTCATTATTAAGAATTAATTTATTCATAATTGTTTAAGATAAATTTCACAATAAATTTGTTAAGGAGGATTTTTCTAAATGAGTTATTCTGCAACAGAGATCCCGCTCGCCCGAAGCGACGATGAAATAATTTTCTTTCTCAACTATTCCTGAAGTAAAAACTACATCATCGATGTAACTGATTTTTTCCAAATCCTCAGGAAGTTCTTCGAAAGATTTTAATATTGGTTTTGATAGATTAATCGTTTTTATCTTATATGGCTCATTTTTATCTAGCACCAAAGCCATTGTTGAATATTTTCCGACAACATCTCCGTTAGAAACGCCGTGAAATAAAACAAGCCAACCTTCATCAGTTAAAATCGGATTTGCTCCACCTCCAAGTTTATCCGAAGCGAGTGTATTTAATTTTGGCTGAATAATAAAATCTTCCACCGGCTTCCAATGGAGTAAATCCGGGGAACGTGACATACAAATTCCCGGTCCCGGTATAGTTTCGGAAATTGTATTTGAATGGAAATAGTGGTCGCCAACCGGTCTGGTTAACGCGTAATAAAATCCGTTGATATTTTCAGGAAATAAGACCATGTCTTTATTCTGATGATCTTGAATTATTCCTTCAAGTTTGTAATTAAGTCCGTCTTCCGAAACGTAAAGTGTTGTTGAATGTCTAAATGAGGAAACGCTGCAGGTTGTCATGTAATACTTTTGGTCAATCTGAGTTAAACGCGCATCCTCTATTCCATATTCTTGATATGCTTGCTGCGGTTGAATAATCCTCTCATAGTGTATTTTCAATACTTCACTGCCAACATCGTTTAATTCAACCGGAAGGAGCCATGAAAAAGAAGTTAATCCGTAAGTCGTATATTTTCTATTTTTAAATTCATACTTTCTGGGATCATCTGTAATTAACAAATCAGTTTTTACTGACTCGAGTACATATCCTTTTTCAGAATCCCATCTTATAAATCTAAAATTTCCATTTTCTGTCGGAGAGAGAAGTTTTTCTGCGACTCTTACCATAATTAATAAATTACCGTTAGGAAGCTTTGTTAATGCGGGATTAAATGCACCAAGCACATTTGTACTTTCACCGAGAGAGCTCAAAGGTGAATGACTCAGATCTACATCCTTTGGAGAAAAGATTATTAAATCTTTTAATATCTTACTCATTTTGTAAAAAATATTTAAGAGAAGCCGGATCGGATTTAATACTGATTAGACTTAACAATCCTTCAATTGTGGATTCAGCTCCGGAATTTTTATTAACATCTTCTTCCGAATTTATTCCATCATAAATCCTTCCACTTTTCTCATCATACATTACGGCATTAGCGCGATTATTACCGAAAAACCATGATGCCACAACCGCCGCTTTCTCGGAATACTTCTCATTCTTTGTAATATCAGAAGCTTCAAGCAGAGCAAAAATCATCGGCCTAATATTATACGCTATTTGGGAAAATTTACCCTTGTCGGCAACTAATATTCGCTCAGCTTCTTTGGTTACATTAAAATGCATCAAATAATTTGTCTCAATCAGATAATCGTAAAATTGGTCTAACTCTCTAAGAGCCGCGTGCAGCAATTCGTCATCATTTATAATCTTATAAGATTTTAATAGAGCGTAAGATTGTGAATTACCCCATGCATGCCAGCTATTTTCCCAACTTAAAAACGCGCCGTTTACTTCACTCGCTTCGTCGATAATCTGCATCTGCGTAATTCCCTGACATAGCTTTTTGATGTAGTTTAAAATTACTTCATCATTTGTCTGTTGATGATAAACGGAAAGTCCAAGTAAAAGTACAGCTGTTTGATCTGAAGCGTGTTTGTTCGGCAACCATGAAGGGATTGTCAACCCTGCAATATTAGTTTTGTTTTGTTCGACCGGAATATCATTCTTAACCGAAGTAATTAATTTTTCTATGCTTGTCCATATTCTATCGGCAAATACGGGATCGTCATTTTTATAAACCAAATATGATTCGGATAAAACCCAAAGCGCACGCCACGACCACCAATTTGGTTCAGCAACGCTTGTTTTGAAATCACGATTTATGGAATAATCTTCCCAAATAAAATTATAGAAATAGCCGTTCTCGGCTTGCAAGTGCAAAACGAATTCCAAGAGCAATTTATTTTTATTTAAACTTGTTGTAGTTTTATTGATTTGCCAATCCTTTAGATAAAAAATAGCGGCTCTGGCAACATCATCAATACAGGCGATGCCTTCATCATCATCTCCAACAAATTTATAATCTGGAGCATCGCTATAAATATGAATGATTGCCATATCTTTGCCTTCTACCTCAATTTCTTCGTAGAGGTAATCAAGATGAGCGGTGTTAATTACTAACTCTTTAATTTGAGCACATGACAAATGAGCAAAAACAAAAAACAGAAGAAAAACCGGGAGTGTAATTGAGTTTTTTAGTCTCATTTGCAAACCTCAATCAGTTCATTAATGGAGGTGTCTGCTACGCAAATATTTGTATCAGCCCCGCTGTAATAGACTTTTATTCTTTCATCATCCTCAACAATCCAGCCGTTCGAAAAGACAACATTCCCAACATCCCCTATTCTTTCATAATCCTGATCAGGTGAAAGGATTGGTTCTCTACTTTTACCAATCACTTTCCAAGGCTCATTTATATCTAATAACACAACACCCAATTTGTAAATAGAGGAAATACCAAATCCACGTACTCCGTGATAAAGCATCAACCAACCATCCTTGGTTCTGATCGGATTACTTGACGCACCGATCTTATCTTGCTCCCATGTTCCCTGCTCAGGCTGCATTACTATCTTTGGACTGCCCCAATGTATTAGGTCGGGACTTTTACTCACCCAGATATCTCTTCTGCTTTCGGCAGACGGCCTGTCCACTTTCCAGTAATAACCGTTTATTTTTTCCGGGAAAATGGAGCAATCTTTATTTGAAGGTTCGGAAATTGGACCGTGAATTTTGAAGTTCTTGAAATCTTCAGTCTCCGCTAAAATTACAAGGGGCATATTTTTTGAATAGCCGGTATACGTTAAGTAGAACTTATCTTCTATCTGTGTTATTCTCGGATCTTCGATCCCCCATTCAACATATTCGTAAAACTCGGTATGACTTTCCGGAGTTAGCAGAAGTTTTTTGTCGACCGTGAAACTATAGCCATCATCACTTTCTGCTTTGATGAATGACGATCTCCCGTTCGGCATTTCTACCCGGCAGACAAGTATATATTTGTTGTTAAATTTTACAGCTCCGGGATTAAAAATACTGTTTACTTTAAATGACACATCTGCTTTAGTTAAGATTGGATTCGAGTTATAGCGTAGAATTTCCATAGTATTACCGCATTAGTGAATAAATTTTTATAATATTTTTTTCAGAAGTTCCTTTAGGTTTACTTTTGCAAAACCACAAGCTGCATCAGACATTGCATAGGGAATAATTAAATTATTTTTATGAACAATTGAACCACACGAATAAACAACATTCGGTACATATCCCTCCCTTTCCTGCTCATTCGGTTCTATTAACGGTTCATTAAGCTTCCCGATAACTTTATATGGATTATCAAGATCCAGTAATATCGCGCTGATTACATATTTCCTAAACGGTCCGACTGCATGTGTTATCAGCAGCCAACCGGCTTCGGTTTCTATCGGTGATCCGCAATTGCCTAATTGGATTATCCCCCAAGATTCCTCGGGAGCTAAAATTTTCTCCGCGTTATTCCAATTATAAAGATCATCGGATTCCATTAGGAAAAGACTTTCGCCGTCTTGCCGTGACGTTATGTAATATTTCCCCCTAATTTTTCGGGGGAAAATAGCCATCCCTTTATCTTTAACCGATTTTCCGTAGAGCAGCCCGGTTTCGAAGTTGATAAAGTCTTTAGTTTCAATAATTTGAGAACTGATATCTCGACCGTTATACGCGGTATAAGTCGCGTAATAAGTTGTAATATTCTCATCGGTAAATTTCACGAATCGTGCGTCTTCGAGTCCCATTGTCTCAGTCGGCGAATTAGGGAATAACACTCGCTCAGATAATTTTGATGACGGATCAAAATGGCTTTTGTAGTTTACATCCAACAACCTCTTCTGATCTGAATTTTGTGTGGATTCGTTTGAAGATCCTTTTTTTTCAATCTCTTCCCACGTATAAGAAAGTTTTTTCGGCAGTATTCTATATTCGGAGTCATTGATAAATTTCACTTCACCACCCGATGAAATAATTCCTTCTCTGAACTCAATGGATGATATATGCCCTTCTCCGGTTGCTCTTAGACTTAAAACGAACTTCAAATCACCGTTATCAATCCCAACTTGATCAGGGTGAGGAACGATCGATGGATTAAAAAGTGCTGCGGACTCAATTGAGTATTCTTTCGAAAAATATCCGCCGATGAGTAATTTTCTTTTCTCAGAGAGAATAGATGGATCATCAATATACTTATCGACCTTTCCAAAATTTTCAATAAGTAAATTTTTCAAATTTTTATGACGCTTTGAAAATTCTGATAACACTTCATCAAGTTTTTTTTCAACTTCCACATCTGAAAGCAATAGAATTCTTTTAATTATTCTGATCGTTCTTTCCTCATTCATCAGAAAAAATTGCAGAATAACTTTAGTTGGATCTGCTTTTAAGAGTGTTTCTAATCTTTCTAATCTCATTATTAGTCCTTCATTCCGCTCGATGCCATACTTTGGATAAAGTATTTCTGGAAAAATATATAAGCCACGATAATCGGGAGCGCGAGAATTACAGCCGAAGCCAGTTTAACGCCAAGCTGCGAATCAGCTCTTCCACCGACAGCAAAAAGAGTTACAAGCTGGGGCATTGTCATCAATTCTTCGTTTCGTATTACAATTAACGGCCAAAGCACTTCATTCCATGAAGCCATAAAAGTAATTATCCCGATTGTTACTAATGCCGGAATTGTGTTAGGCCAAAGGATTTTGAAAATAATTTTAATATCTCCGCAACCATCAAGTCGTGCCGCGTCGATCAAACTTTGTGGGATAGACTTGAAATACTGACGAAACATTATTATCCCAAGTGTATTTATAAAGTAAGGCACAATTAGCGCGAGATAAGTATCCACCCAGCCAAATTTCACCATAATTATATATTGAGGAATAAGTGTGATCTGGAAAGGCAAAGTCATTGTGAAAATGATTATATAAAAAACGAAATTCCTTCCTTTGAATTCCAATCTTGATAACGCGTAGCCGATCATTGAGCCGAAAACTAACACGCCTATCGTTATAGATGAGGCAACAATTAAACTATTAATGAACGCCCTGCCGATTGGAATTTTAGTAAACATTTGAGAATAAGCATCGAACGACAGCCCGGTTGGCAATAAAGTTAAATTCGCGATTTCATTCTCCGGTGCGAGCGATGCCGTTACCATCCAGTAAAAAGGATAAATAAATACCAGCGCGCCCAGCGTAAGAAAGAAATAGAATGATATTTTTTTAAATATTTTCAAACGTCACGCTCAACAAATCGTTTTTGGATAACAACTACAAGCAGAATTATCAAGGCAAAGAATAAGCCGAGAGTCGCGGAATATCCCATGTGATAATAGAAGAAACCTTGTTTATAGATGTAAAGTACAGCCGAGATTGTACTGTTTAGCGGTCCGCCGCCGGTCATAACATAAGGCTCGATAAAAAGTGAGAACCCACCGATAGTTGATAATATAACCACCATAAAAATTGTCGGATTTATCATCGGCAATGTGATTTTGAAAAATTTCTGCCATCTGTTTGCGCCTTCCATATCTGCGGCTTCGTAGTATTGTGTCGGCACTGTTTGGAGTCCGACAAGAAACAGAATTATGTACAATCCTACGTTTTTCCAAGTGGCCATCAACGCGATCGAAGACATCGCGACATTCGGATCAGTCAACCATCCTACCTTATTCATTCCAACACTTACAAGCATTCTGTTTAACAATCCTGTGTCGAATCCATATAATTGTTCCCAAAGAATTGTAACAACAACGCCGGAAACGATCACCGGAAGAAAGAAAGCAGCCCTAAAAAATCCTCTAAATTTAATATTTTGATTGAGTATCTGTGCAAGTACCAAAGCGACGATAATTTGAAGCGGGATGTGAATAACCAGGAAGATAAGCGTGTTTCCAAGTGATTTAAGAAAAACGGCGTCTTTGAACAATCTTACATAATTGCTGAAGCCTGTGTATTCCATCGGTGCGATTATATTCCATTTATGAAATGTAAGAACAATCGAAAAGACAACAGGAAACGCGACAAACAAACTGAAATGTAAAATGTATGGCGATATAAGCAGATAGGGCACTATTTTTTGCTTTAATTTCATTCGCCGTCTCATTCAATAAATAGTAGGTTTACCGCTTCGGCGGCATCATTAATTGCTTGTTCGGGAGTTTTGGTGCCGTAAACAACACACGCTTCATATTGCTGAGAGATTAAATCGAAGACTTCCTTCAAAACAGGACTTGCGTCGGTTCCTTTAACATATTCGGATTGCTGAGCGAACTTTTTCATTAACGGATTTTTTGCAAAGTAATCGCTGTAAAGCGGATTTTCTGAAATGTTTTTTCGTCTGGGAAGTTGATTGCTGAATTCCAAAAGTTTTAAATCATTTTCTTCATCGATCATCATTCTTAAAAACTGCCAAGCCTTTTCAGGATATTTGCAGCTTTTAAAGATTACAATGTTTTTGGGATCGCCGTAAGTATAAACCGGTCCTGTGTGATTATCGGGCACAGGAATTTGCGAGAAATTATATTTGAACCCTTCCGGTTTAAACTGTTCAGCGCGGGCAATCTCCCACGGACCTGTAAATCGTGTTGCTATCACGCCGGAAAGAAAAACATCTTGTCTCGCGGATAACCTTTCTTTTGCGAAATAATTATTCGCGTAAAGATTCCGCAAAAATCTGAAAACATTAACCGCAGCTTCATTATTAAACGCGGCTTTTCTGTCTTTAACTAAAGAGCCGCCACCGGAGGCCGCCAAATAAAGCGGATAAAAATCAAAAAATCTTTGCCACCATGTTACTTTAACTTCAGCGTAACCAAACCATTGATCAACATACCCGTCCCCATCTTTATCTTTTTTGAATCTTCTCGCTGCGTCCGTGTATTGTGAATATGTTCCCGGAACTCCTTCGATATTTAGTGTATCAATAATGTTTTGATTGTAATAAAGCATTATCGGATTAATTTTCCAGGGGATTTGATACACATGCCCGTCGAGCGAGGTGATCTCTTCAATTACGCTACTATCGCAGCGTTCGCGGAGAAATTCCATAAAACCATCGAGAGTATCAAGCGGAACAAGTACGCCCGCTTGAGCGTAAACCTCAACATCGCCCTGCCACATATTGGAATATACATCCGGTGTGGTCTCCCCTACAACAGCGGCAAGAATAACTTCTTCACTCGATTGTCCTTCCGGTACAGGTTGAAATCTGACGTTAATATCGCTTTGGATATTCCATTTCTTTGTTATAAAATCAGCGAATTGAATCTCATAAGAATTGTTTGAACTCCAATAAGTTATTTTATCTCCCGAGCTGTTATCATCACCGCAGCTGATAAACATCAACAAAAAAAGGACAGAAACAATAATTTTTTTTGACATTGATTTCATTTAATTATAGCCAGTTAACCCATTCATTATCGATGGTTGGATATGGCGGGCGTGGAATTAATCCACCGGTTTTAGCGATATAAAAATCTACCGCTTTAGGATTATTAGATTCGGAGACAATTAATTTATTCAATACTTCATTGTTGATTTCTACATCATATTTCCGTTTTGCCATCTGAATAGCGCGAAACATTTTTTCCACTAATTCATGCGAGTATTTCGATTGCAGATTTTCGTTTTCTGCTGCCACGTCTATTTCGTTATTCTCCATCAAAATTGAGTTGGCATATTTTTGTCGCATCGCGCTGTAAGCGACTTTATCTTTCCACCATTTGGATTGCTTTTGCACCCACTCATTTTTAAAGTAGCCTTTCTCATTCGCGAGATTCGTTAAAAACTGATCTCTGACCATCCTCCAGATCAATCCTTGGATGGAAGAGGAAAATGCGTTAAAACTTGATTCATCGAATTTTATCTGTAAACTTCTGTTCCGATACCAAAAAATAAATTCATCGAGCATTAGCGATTGATTGTCACTGCTTACTAATTCAATTCCGGGATATTCATCCCCTCTTTTGAGTCCTAATTCCGTTAGAGCCCGATCTAAATTTTCCTCTAATTTCCAGCTTTTATACTTCTCTCCCGGTAAAATATATTTCCCCAAATAAGACCGCAGCAAATTAAACGCGTCCTTATTGATGATAGGATTTTTACTTGATAATAAATTTTTGACGTAATTATCGGAAGCCTGATCCATTTTAGATTTAATTGCCGCTTGTTTAGCTTCGAATCGTAACTTCTCCAATTCGTTCATACCGGTTAATTTTGTTTTCCAAATGTTATCAACTTTAATGATATACCATTCGTTATTTACATGAATAGGAGCGGAATAATGACCGGCTTTCATTGTATCTACAATTTCAGCCAACAGAGGATTTTTTCTTTTGAGCAAATAAATTGAGGAAGTCATCGACCTCATATCGAGAAATACAGTATCATTAATTTGAGAATAAAATAATGAATCAAACGAAACGCCCTCTTTCAAAGAATTTAGGAATTGTTGCGCGCCGTTAATGTCGTTAGAAAAAAGCCATTTTAGTTCAACTTCCGTTTGTTTATCCTGTACAATAGAATCAATCTCAGATTCTTTAATTTCAATTGTACTTAGGATTTCCTCTTTAAACATTTCCTCTGTGGCAAGATCAGCTTGAATATCGTTGTATAATGAACTGATACTGACCTCATCAAATACTTTATCGCTAATGGCTTCTAAAGCTATCAGTTTCTCGTTAATCAAAAACTCCAGATGTACCTCTTTTGAATTCTCCTTCCTCTTCGGAAATGTAGGACCGTATTCATAACTGTAAAAAAATTCTTCAACCGTAATTGTTTTGTCACCTATTTTTGCGACAATGTCAGTAGGACTTATCGAGCTACTGTTCAATTCACTAAATAAATTTTGAGATAATGATTGATTTGTTCCGAACAACAAACAGAGCAGAATCGGATAAAGAACTCCGGGCAAGTTCGAGCTTGGAGTGATACTTATTTTTTTTATGAATAAATAGATATTCATTAAAATTTTATACCTACGGAAAAATTGTGCAGACTTTGTAATCGTCCAAAATCTCTGAACGCGTAGTCAAAATTCACAACCGCGTCGGAAAATATCATCTTGGTATTTAATCCGGCTCCAACCGATAAACCGCCTTCGCTATCATTAAGGAAAGCCGAGTTATATCCGCCGCGAATAAATAGATAGTCGTTATAGGAAAACTCAGCGCCAAAGTTCATACTTTGATAATTATTATTTGGCACCATTGCGTCGGTTGCTATCAATACTTTATATAAGTCGGTATTAACAGCGTATGTTGAAATTCCTATTTGAAAAATCAACGGTAATTCCCAAGTATCCATTTCAATCGAAGTAGGGATTTGATCGGTAGATCCTTGCTTTGTTTGATCAACACGAATAAAATACCTTGCGTCTCTTCCGTTTAGCTCCATCGGAGTTCCAAAATTTGACATTGTAGCGCCAATTGTTAATCCACCGAGTAAATCTGTTCTAAATTTTGTTCCGGCATCAATTGCGAAGGCTGAAGCACTCATGTGCCAAATTCTCTGCTCGATGTATTTAAGCGTAAACCCGATTGAGAATCGATCGGTCAGATTTCTTGCGTAAGAAACACCGACAGCGATATCACTTGCGCTAAAATATTCCCCGGTTCCTCCCGGTAGCTCGACGGTTGTTACTTTCATATCATCCATCGAAAGAGATGTAAAACTAAGGCCGAGAGTTCCGAAATCTCCAAGTGGGAGAACAAGACCTGCAAAATCAAAATTAGTTTCCGCGATCCAATCTGTATGAACAACAATCACTTCGAATTGCGAAAGTCCCGCAATACCGCCGGGATTCCAATAAAGAGCTGATGCGTTATCGGCGATACTAACGAAAGCACCACCAATTCCATTTGCTCCCGCGCCAACGCCGATTTCCAAAAAACTCGCGGCTGTTGTTCCGGTCTTTGAAACATTTTGCGCGAATGACGAATTAAAACATAACAACGTTGCTATCAGCAACAATTTATAATGCGGTTTTATTTTAAGCATGATTTTTCCCCGTGAGGAATTCTTTATTTAAAATTTTATTTAATAATTGCAAAGCGGCCAATTTTTTCTCCGACACCTGGTGCTTCAACATGAAAAATGTACACTCCATATGCTATATCCATTCCATCCTTAGAAACTAAATCCCAGCCCTTCTGTCCATCAGATATTGCGCTCTCGTGCTCGATTGTATCAACCAGATTACCACTTAAGGTGTAGATACGAATTGTACACTGATTCGGAAGATTGGTAAAGAAAATCCTTCTTTCACCCCTGCCCACTGCGGTTGAGTATGGCTCCCAGGACGCGGCACCTACGTACGGATTAGGTACGACCTGTATATCTTCAAGATCATTTTCAGCTTTGGATTTGCTAAACTGCTGGCCGAGCGTTGTAAATTCAAAAAACTCGTTATTTCTAAAAGGTTTGTTAGTTACGATTTTGTAAACATCACCAAATTCAGGATGAATCTGTTCGCTTTCCGCGATGGTTGTATCTTTAATAAGAGTCATTGACCAACTTATTCTGACATTGGAAAATGAAGTCGCTTTTTTACCTAATGAATCTCCCACAACAAGAAAAATCGCGTCGCCGTCGTTGAAGATTTCATCGGCGTTTGCATCTCTAAAGATGAATTGAAAATCATCGATCCCCTCCGTCAGATTTCGAACAATAATGTTTGATTGAATCGGTTTACTAAATCCACTCGCAGGGAAAGAAATTTCACCTTGTCCGGGTTCAGTCAGTTCAATTTCAAAATCAGCCGAGTAGTCAATTCGTTTTCCTTGATATGCGGCACGGTATCGAGAATCGAAACCAATTTGAACGATATAATTACTTTTTCCTGTAGTCCAAGTAGATTTTTCAAAATTTACGGTTACAGCGGTGTCTGTTTCTAAATCTATTGTAAACCCATCCATTACGGGTGTTTGAACTTCTTCACCTAATATTTCTGCTTTCCTGATTAACGTATCATCCTCTGTAATATTGATCAGAGAATAAAAAGGATGGGCAGCATTATGAAATCGTGTGTCTTCATAAAATTGCAATCTGTAAATATTATTATTATGTACCGAATCGGGATTCAAAACAGTAACCGACGCGGTACCTGTACCGGGCCCGGTTGCTTCAAATGATTGGATTTGCGGCGCAAGATAACCCGCGGCAGGCGCTCTTGGTGTAACTACTGCCGTGTTGATGTCTGATGTTACGTTGCCGTTAATATCCTGCTTTAATATTGTTGTAGTTTCGGAGGGAGGAATTCCTTCCACATTTCCCTCGATAGTTGTGGTTACATATCCTCGATCATAAGCCGCGATTGCATAATAATAAGTCTGCCCGTTCTGAACCGTAGAATCAACGAATGAATGTTTTAGACCAGTGTCGTCACCGAGATAAAAAAGTGCTCCGTTAACATCGATCGGATGTAATCCCTCAACACCATTAATATTATCGAACTGCGCAAGCGGAACTCTAAAAGTTTCCTTACCAAAAGCATCGGTTATGGTTTTGTTTTCCAGGAAGTTTGGCTCCGTTGAACGATAAATTCTATATCCTTCAAAATTCACTCTTTGGTAAAAAGCATCGAATGTTTTTTCAGCTCTATCATCCCAATAAAGTGTAACTTTGCCATCGCCGGGCACAGCGGTTAATATCGGTTTTTCCGGTGGTTTGGCAAATCTGTAGTTCGCGTTATAAATCTGTTGAACTGTTTTCTTTCTTCGAAAAAGATCATTTTCGCTAATACCAAAAATCATCGACATAGAAAATCGTTCGGTTTGTCCCGCATCTTCCATTTCACCCGTTCGTTGGGAGTACGTATTCCTGCCAACCATCTCAAAAAGATAACTTGAGAAATAATTAGCGAGATTGACACCCTGAAGTGATTGACCGTGCGGTTCGGGCAGTCCTGCAAGAACTTGCCAATTCTCTTCATCATTATCAAGTTCATAAGTGTGAACCGGGTAAATCGCAAATCCGGTGAGACCTAATTGGTCGGATTCATCTTTATCAAGTATTCCGAAGTCAGGCTCACCTTCATCAGGTCTTCCATTTCCTTCGGTTCCATCGAGATCAGGTCCGTCATAACCATCATCAAAAGGACCAATTCCATCCGTTCCTACATCGTCACGCAAAAGTTCGCCTTCATCCCAGACTCCATTTTCATTCAAATCGAAGTAAGAATCCCAGTTCGCGTTCTCATCCGCGTCCCAATGAGGTTTCCAAGAATAACCATAGAAGGTATTAAATTTTACGGTATCGTTGAACGCGTTCAGCAAAAATGGGTCAAGATCCGGACTTTCGATAAAAGTGGTAGCCGCGTTATCCCTTCTCTCATCTGTCAATCCATCCTGATCGTTATCCTTTCTATCATCCGGAACGCCGGGACTTTCCAAAAATGCGTATCCGGCAAGACCAACAGGACTCCAATTTCCCGGACTTCCTCTCGGCACAGTCGACCATGCATAAGACATATCAAGAATTGTATTATAATCACCGGCATTGTTGGATGAATTATCATGTCCGCCAATTCCCCAATCTACATACTGGGCGAAAAGAGTTTTTTCATAATCGTACGTTCCCATATTTCTGATTTCATAATACCAGAAAATCGCGTCTTCGGCGAGAACTTGAGACCATTGGAATCCTCTCGCTTTAACTTGCATTCCGAGACCGCCTCTATCCTGATCATCTTCATCGGGCGTAAAATTATTATTTAGCAGGTATTCGCGGTCTTCATGATCATCAAATACAAAGTAAGTTTCAACATCGGCGTTAAAAACCCCTTTCCCAAAAAAGCCATTCCAATAGCCATCCCAATCTGATTCCCTGTCCGGCCAGCTTGAAGGCCAACTTTCGGGAACATCGCTTCGGGCAGGCTGAGAGCTGTAAGGAGCTGCGTATCCGGGCAGCGGCCACCAACCATAAGTTACTCCGGTAGCTTGATCGTAACGCGTGAACTCGTAATAATTGCTTTCAAGCGGATGTATATAATTACCCAATGGATCTTGCGCTTCGGCTTGCACAATTATTGCAACACCATCAACATAAGTATGATTGGTACCTTTCGGCCATACACCACTGCGACTTGGTTCGTTTAACCAATCGGCAATTTCGCCAAAATTGTAATAAACAGTTGCCGCAAGATTACCATCCATAAATCCCTTACGGGTTTGATTGTGGTCGCCTTTGTTTTTATCAACAACTATTTGTGCATTAACCTGTATTAATAACAAGATATGAACTAATAAAATTTTCGTAATAAATTTTTGTTTACATTTTAACGTAAACACGTTTCCTCCAAGATTTACCAATTACTGGAATGCGATCGAAGCACCGAGAATTATTTGTCTCGGAGCTGAATAAAAATCTGGTCTCGAATAAAATTCTTTTAAGCTGTTAACACCGCGAGGTTGTTCCTGATCTCGTGTGAGCTCCAAAGAATATCCGGCTCTTCCCGTATCACCAAACACGTCGTATTCATTTGCCGTATCGAATAAATTATAAACTTTTGCAAATACTGATATTTGATACACTCCAATTTTAAAATATTTTGTTGCGTATAAATCAACATTAAAGATGCTTGGCTTATTGTCACTGTTTTCCAAACCGGTTCTTTGATTTTGAAGAGAAGGAGTATATGGAAAACCTGATCCGAGCCTTCCTACTAAACTCGCGATGTAATCGCCAGGTTGCCCGGCGGTTAATGTAAAATTGAACGAATGTGTTCTATCCCAATTTAACGGAACAAGTTGTTTGTTGATTTCAATAGGTGGATTTGATTGAGCCTTATTAAACGCGTCATTTGGATCAGATGCGTTTCCTTTTGCTACTTGATAGGTGTAATCTACGGTAGCCCCAAAACCATTTAGAAACCGTTTTTGGAGGGACAAGGTTAGACCTTTTACCGCTCCATAATCTTTGTTAACGAGTTTACTGAATTTTCGAAATTCGTTTTTGATATAAATTTCGGTACTGAGAAGATTACGAATATCTTTATAATACCCGGTAACCGTAACTCCAATTTCTTCGGTTAAAGCTTGTTGAAGCCCAATCTCATACATAACAGTTTGCTGCGGTTCAAGATCAGAATTACCGATTGTATTGCCGATATTCGCAGGAAAATTTCCGGTTAGAGGAATTCTAAAATTCGGATTTCTGTACAGATTTTCGAATGGTGGAATCTGGAAAAAATGTCCGTACGAAATATGAATCGCTCCCCTATCCGTAATCGGATAAGATATACCAATTCGTGGACTAAACTGAAACTTTGCGGTCGCGCTTGATAAAAGTGAATCGGGAAACGGCGGCTGTAATTCATCCAAAACGTTTATTCTATTAGGATCTTTTAAGAATTTGCCATCCGGTTGAAAATAATCGAAACGTAACCCCGCGTTTATAATTAAATAATCGAGTTCTATTTTATCTTGCACATAAGCGGCAAATTGGAACGGATTCGCGGAATAAGTATTGTAATTAAATGCTCCTTTTTCCGGTAAAACAGGTTCAAACCCTGATGTCGCGTCAATCACAATTTGAAAATCTTCATAGTCTAAATTATGATACTGATATTCAAGGCCCATTTTAAGCTGGTTGGTTTGATTGAACTGCCAGGTTAAATCTGCTTTATTCGTTATAGATGTTGTTTGATGATTGAAATGCCAGTTCTCGGTTCCGCCCGTATAAAATGAACTCCCGCTGACGTCATTCCGTCTATCCGGATTTACATATCTGGAATCTAACGGATTTTCAAAAACATATTGATTATACTCCGATAAAAGCCCCGAAGTTGAAAAATCAATAAATGCGGAATTACTGAGCACCAAAGTATAACTTACAATTCCCAGATAACTTTTCTCAAACCTTGTGTAATCACCATCCGGATTTAATTTGTATTGATGATTGTATGATTTGTATTCATTGTCTTGATAAATTCCTGTAAAAACAATTCCTTTACCACTGCCGACATTCAAAGCAAGTTTTCCGTTCAGCGATAATCTTTTACCGTAATTCATCGGAACGTATTCGTTATCACCTGTATTTCCTACATGCCAATCTTCTCTGTCATTCGCCGAAAAATTAGATGAATCAGAGGGATTAAACATTCTCCGTCCATACAAATATCCGTCGTTGTAATTGTATCTTCCTGAGATAAAGAATTTCAACAAATTTTTTAATCCGGGAACAGGTCCACTCAAACTACCTTGAAAATTATAACTTCCGGTTGGAGTAATATTATCAATGTTGGTAAAGAGACCATCTCTGCCTGATACATAATCGCCCGAATAAAAGGAGAATTCACCATCAAGTTCATCGCCCGCGATTTTGGTTACTTGATTTACAACACCTGAAAGCGCTTCACCATATTCGGCGTTAAATGTTCCGGTTAAAACTTGTACTTCTTCAATACTATTTACTTCAGCATTCAAACTTGACTGACCTGTAAAAGCATCGTTAACGGGAACTCCGTCAATCAGATATTTAACTTCGTTTCCTCTACCGCCTCTGAAGTGACCATCCACAACACCGGCCTGGAGATTTACAACTGAAGCGACATCTTCAAGAGGTAGCATGGAGATTTGTTCGCCACTAACTTTAGACTCCGTTGACGTCAAATCCTTTTGAACTATCGGTTTACTTGCTGTCACTACAACATCCGACATCTGAACGGCTTCTTCGGATAATTCAAAATCAATTTTAGTAGTCTGATCAACAGACACTCTAACATTTTTTACAACTATTGAAGTAAATCCAATAACCGAAGCACGAATTTCATACACTCCCGGCGGGACATTTATGATGAAGTACTCGCCATCAATATTCGCGGCGCCTCCGTAGTTTGTTCCTACTACCAGTACATTTGCACCAAATAATGGTTCACCGGTTGCTTTATCGGTTATTACTCCCGCAATCTTTCCGGTTGTACCTGCTGACAAATTTGTAGTGCAGATTATCAGGATTATAGAAACAAAGTAAATAAATTTCATTTTAGTGAACATTACATTCACCCACTCTATTATTAATTGAATTAGAATTTAGAAAAGGAGAGGCAAATAAATTGCCTCCCCAATATTAATCTGTTACTTGAGCATTATCATTTTTTTGGCTTGGAAGAAATCACCGGCTTTTATCGTATATACGTACGTACCGCTAACTACTTTTGAACCATAATTATTATCACCGTTCCATGTGATTTCATGTACACCGGCATTTTTGTAATCATTTACCAATGTTTTCACTTCACGACCAATCATATCATAAATTTTGATAATTACATTGGATTCGAGCGGTAAGGAATAACTTAGTATTGTACTCGGATTAAAAGGATTCGGGAAGTTTTGATATAACGCGTATTCAGTCGGCAAATACTTGTCACTTTCAATATTTGTTACATCATTTATCCTCTTAACTTCCAACCCATCCATGTAAACCGTACCTTGGAATCTTCCCAACGGATGTAATCGCATTGACAATGATTTTGAATTTTCCGGTACCATTACATCTATATAGAATTGTGTCCAATCAAATTCCGTTACTTTTGGAAATACTAACGGAATATCACTTGCCCATATATCATTGAAGCCTTCATTACCACCCAATGAGTTATGGAAGATTGGTGTTAAGGACACACTCCATTGATCGCCTACTACATCTACTGAATCCGGTGTTAAATTTGATGCCTTGATCCAGACACTTATTCGTAACATATCACCAACATTTACATCGCCTAATGTTGATATATCATTTGCTCCTTTTGCCGATCCTGAGCCTCCGCCTAAAGGATACATTCTCGTTCCGATAAATCCGTCATGAGTTCCTTTCGGTATATCGAACTTAAGTGAGTACTTTCCATGATAGGATTCTTCGTCTGTTACTCTTGTATTTTCATATCCGTCAGAGATATTTCCATCTTCGCCTCTTGGTAACCAATATATCCAGCCATCCGGTACACCGACTGTCTCATTCCAGATGCCACCTGCCCAACCGGTTCTGCCTTGCAAGATAAATTCATCCGCCCAGACTGTACCTGTTGCGTCCTTACCGCCTACCAACTGAATCGTTGTTGTGTAACT
The DNA here is from genome assembly GCA_021739765.1 of Melioribacteraceae bacterium. Taxonomy (GTDB): domain Bacteria; phylum Bacteroidota; class Ignavibacteria; order Ignavibacteriales; family Melioribacteraceae; genus JAIPBD01. The sequence goes on along the minus strand of JAIPBD010000004.1, from coordinate 181 downwards.
GTCTTCCGGTAAGATTACTTCGCCTACCGAGTTTGTGTCTAATACCCAACCTCCGCTGCTCGCTGCACTTTGATCTATCTCGACCATCGCTTCGCCTATTAATCCGCCGCCTTCATTCATAAACGTATATTTCAAATACCATTTCTCGTCATCTGTTGTTGGATTGGTATTTACACCTTCG